>JADJLO010000012.1 GCA_016710075.1 Acidobacteriota bacterium
CTGCTGAGTCCGATATTCGGTCTTCGCCGGACTGGTTGTTTACGCGCCCTTATGGGTGATATTTGCGGCCTCGATCAAAGAAGCCGCTGATCGAGGTCGCTATCGCCCGCTGCGCGCGCCAGTCTGGGAAGCTTCACGATACGGAACTGGATGGTGCAGAAAACGGTTCGAATCATTCCCCTGGCCTGCTCGAAGGAACTGTCTTTCAGCAGATGGCCCTGAGAATATGGGCCACACATCGGACGCCGGGTTCACATTCATCGCAGGGTCAACCTGCTGCAGAGGTGGATGGGATCTTCTGGAAATGAGCGACGATGTCACGATCAGCCAGGGGCTGCTTTAAGGCTGATCGACCTGGAAGGCGGTCAGATGGTTGCCGGTTCAATCTCTATCTTGAGACGACGCCACGCTCGACATCAGAGCCGGACTTGGCGGCAATACCGTAATGGAGGCCAGGCCTCGTATCTGCCACGGCTTTATCCTCGCTTTCCCGAAGGTGGGCGCATTCCCCGTGGAAAAATGGGACGGCATACCCGCGAAAAAAAACCGGCTCTGCGCCTCAAAAACCTGATCTCGATCCGGCAGGCGCAGCTGCTCCTGATGCAGCATAGGGTGATGCTTATTGCGGCAAGATTCATTCTCGGCCTGGTTTCTTCTGTACCGCTCGAGCTTCCCACGGTCTTGCTGGCGATTCTTTATGGCCTCGTTCTCAAAGCGCGCTCAACTGGATAGATTCACCGAATCTCGGCGGCAGCTTTCTGATCGCATCTTCATTGCTCACGTGACGTTGCCCCTGCCGCTGGCGCTGGCCATCGAAGCTTTCACCGTCAGGCGGTAGGAGGTTCGCCCGGTGTCATCAACCGCTGGGGAATCTCCACGCTGCGCGTCTGGCTGAAAGCTGGATGGTCAATCAGCGGGAGGCGTTGGCGAGCGGAACTCTGTTCTGGCCGTCTGGCTGGGATGGCTGGAATGAAGTTCGGGCGCGACTGCGAAATCAGCACGATCATCGATGTCGTACCGGAACTGATCGAGATCGGGCCGGAAACATTCTTCGCCGACGGCTTTATCTCAGCGGCCCTCGCGTTCATCGCGGGACTATCAAACTCGAACTGACGCGGCTCGGCAGCAATACCTTCCTCAGCGATCACGCGGTAATTCCGTTGGGCCAGAAGCTTCCCGACGACGTTCCGATCGGGTCAACACTGTCGCCGACAATACGATTATCCGACCGGGAACATCATCGGTTCGGACAACCTCCATTCCAACTCCCGCGGCGTGGTGATCAAGTCCGATCGGAGCCTGACCCACAATCCATCGACGATACGCTACATCCAACAAGTCTTCTGGGAGCTGCTCGGTTTACTCTGACCGTGATTCCGGTGCTGGTCTTTCAGCCTGGTTAAAATTGCTCTCGATGGCCGAAGGCGCGACTATTCGTTTCGGTCTTCCTGTTGGTCGATGTTCCGCTGATGAACCTCGAAGTGTGACCGTCTTTTTTTCTGCCTGCTTCTGGTGGCATTGAAATGGATGCTCGGTCGCGTCAGGCCGGAATCCATCCTTTATGGTCCTGCTGGTGCAGCCGCTGGGATTTCCTGTACGTCGCGTGGGAATCTACGCCAGACCCGCTGACCCTTTTAGAAGGGAACGCTCCTGCTCAACTGGTATCTCGCGGGCCATGGGTTTCGCCGAATCAGCCGTAACGTAGTCCTCGGCGGAGGATTTGCCCAGGTCGTCGATCCGACATGCTCCAACTTCAAGAAGGTTCTACGGTGACCTGCCATTTCCGGGCCCACACCTTCCGGGAGACAAAGTCCTTAAGATCGATCGTCGGATCCACCAAGGCGCTACAGTCGCCGGCAATGCCGTCTGTCTTTAGGGAGCCGATGTGGAGCCAATACCTACGTGCCTCGGCACAGCGTCGTGATGAAACGCGAAGTCCTGCTCCCGAGGCCGCTCTTATGCCGGCTGCCCCGTTACAATGCAACGTCAAATAAGGAATCAATAAAGCCGGAATCTCAATCAATATGAATCAAACTCTTGAATTGATCAGGCAGGAATTTCCATAAATAAATTCGATACGACAAAATCATTATCGGAAGATGAGATAAGGAACTGGTGAGCTACGCCACGCAATCACCATCCGCTTACAACATCCAGCACTGGCGTTTCATCGCGCTCGTCAAACACGAGACAAGGGAGCGCCTCAAAGCCTGGCCTACAAACAGCAGAAAGTTGTCGATGCCTCCGTCACCTTCATCGTCCTCGGCGATCTCTGCAAGGATATGAAAAACTCCTGAGATTCTCGCTCCTCTGGTCGAATCAGGTCAGATGTCGCAGGAGGCCCGTCGATAAATGGGCGACGTCATCTTCCAAAAACTACATCAATAACGATCGCTTCGCCCGCGATGAGGCCATCAGATCCGCGAGCATATCGCAATGACTCTCGCTCGCCGCCCAGGCCAAAGGTTCGTCTCCGGCCCGATGATCGGCTTCGATGCCGAAGCCGTCAAACGCGAGTTCAAGATCCCGGACCGCTATGTCCCGGCGATGCTGCTCACCGTTGGCTATCCCGCCCCGGCAACTCGCCCTGCAAAACCGAGACTCACCGCCGATCAGGTCCCTTGCTTTCGGCGCCGGCCGCGAATTCTGAATGCCGTGAATCGAGGCCTTTTGAATGGCCCAGTTGTAGAAACTCGATTGATGTGTATAATTGCTCTTCTTGTCGGGGCGTAGCACAGCCTGGTAGTGCGCTCGGTTTGGGACCGAGAGGTCGGAGGTTCGAATCCTCTCGCCCCGATTTTTAAAATCAAAGAAAAAGGCCGCCTGCAGGGCGGCCTTTTTACTGTCGGTCACTATTTATGTTTTCGAGTTGATCGGGTTTATTAGGCGACTCCTACTCAAACGAGGAAGTGTCTAAGAAACCGGGTCAACTCCACTCAGCAAAAGCAATGGACTGGAAATAATTCCAGGCCATTGAAACTAAAGCTCAAATTGACGCTTACATCCATTGGATCTTATTGATTAAAGTGGAGTATAAATAATCGCAGGCGAGACGCTTGTCGGGGTGTTACCGTGCTATCTCCTCGAAAAGCGTACACGACTGTGTCGGGTCACTTAACTTCTTTCATTAAGCCGCAGGAGAAGCCGATGAAACGCACCTGGACAATCATTGGAGTTGCCGACGTTGCCCGCAGCTTCAAGTGGTATCAGTCTCTGTTTGGTCAACCGGAAACACCTCCCGCCCATAAGCGACTTCGGGCAAATCCTCGACACGGATGGAACGGTCCTGCTTTGCCTTCATCAGTGGGGTGCACACGAGCATCCATCCTGGCCAGTCCCAGCCGCTCAGAGCCTGGCAACGGACTACCTTATTCTTTCGTGTGGATGATTTTGACGAGGTGCTGACGAGAGTGCCCGCGCTCTAGTCACAGGACTCGAAGAGGAGCCCAACGTGAACCAACACTGGAACCAAGAGTTCGCACTCCGTGATCCTGACGGGTACTACGTCATGATCAGCGCACTCGCTGCTTCCTGACAATTCAATCAATCAGACTTGCCTTCGGCAAGCCGCTTACTTCAGGCGTTAGAGACGAGAGATTATGAATCAGACACCATTAGAGATGCTCTGGCTTATGTCCGCGCTTTTGAGTCACTGCGTGCCGGTGAGGTGATATCTTTTTACGAGTTGCCGTGTACATTCATACGCCCTGATGGAGTCTGGGTAGTGCAGGATGAGGCGACTGCTCTGGTTCTTGCTAATCATCTCATCGATCATGCGAAGGGGCAGGGGTATCGTAAGACAGAGGTCTGTGAGATCGCCATGCGTACACTGGCGCCGGAACTCATAGAGCTCAATGGTGTGTTCATCCGCTACGGAGAATCTCAGGCAGAGCTGGCCAGGTTCGGATTCACATACATCCTTCATGGTAGTAACAACGAATGGAAAATTGTCGTGGCAGTGGCGCACAGCGCTGTCACTGCTACGACTTTACTATCGCCGGCTGCGGGAGAGTGACCGGCATGAGGGATGGGGTTTCAATTTGGCGCACCCGGCCGGGAGCGCCTGAAAATAAAAAAACGGCAGCGTATCGAACGCCGCCGTTTTTTATTTTTGTGATCGGGTCGACAAAAGAACGAACTGTCCTTTTGGTGGCCCGATCAGATCCTCAGAAGTGGGATGCGTTTCAATGATTGAAGCGCGTCCATCTCCACGCTAGTATAGATCGAAGCGATCGAGGTTCGCAACCCTGGTCCACGCCTTGACAAAGTCCTTGACGAACTTCTCTTTTCCATCGGCCGAGGCATAGACCTCCGCCAGGGCGCGCAGCTCGGAGTTCGATCCGAAAGCGAGGTCGACGGGTGTGGCCGTCCACTTGCCCTTGCCGGTCTTGCGATCGAGACCTTCGTAGATGCCCTCGGATTTGGAGGACTTGCTCCACTTGGTGGACATGTCGAGCAGGTTCACGAAGAAGTCATTGCTCAAGGTGCCGGGCCGATCGGTGAACACCCCGTGTGCAGCCTGTCCGGTATTGGCATTCAGGGCCCGCATGCCGCCAACCAGAACGGTCATTTCCGGGAACGGTCAGCGTCAGCAGGCTCGCCCGGTCTACCAGCATCTCAGCCGGCGACAGGCGCTGACCAGTGCGGAAATAGTTCCGGAAACCGTCCGCGGACGGTTCAAGCGGGGCAAAGGACGCCACGTCGGTTTGCGCTTCCGACGCGTCCGTACGCCCAGGAGTGAAGGGAACCATGACGTTGGACCCGGCACTCTTTGCAGCCTGCTCGATAGCGGCGGCGCCACCCAGCACGATCAGGTCGGCGAGCGATACCTTCTTCTTCATAACGGACTGCGCGCGGTTGAAGTCCTTCTGGATTCCCTCAAGCCGCTTGCTGCACTTTGGCCAGCTCACCCGGATTGTTGACATCCCAATCCTTCTGTGGCGAGAGGCGAATACGCGCTCCATTGGCTCCACCGCGCATGTCTGTGCCGCGGAACGTCGCCGCCGAGGCCCAGGCTGTCCTGACCAGTTCCGGAACGGTCAGGCCCGAAGCGAGAATCCTTGATTTAAGTACCGCAATATCCTTCGCATCGACCAGCTTGTGATCGACACGCGGGAGCGGATCCTGCCAAATCAGGTCTTCTTTCGGTACTTCCGAACCGACATAAGGCGGAACGCGGACCCAGGTCGCGGTGAGTCAGCTTGAACCACGCCTTGGCGAATGCGAGATTGAATTCCTCTGATTCTCCAGGAAGCGTTTGGATATCTTCTGGTAGCTCGGGTCGAATTTCAGCGCGAGGTCTGTTGTGAATATGATCGGCGCATGCCGCTTTGACGGATCGTGCGCGTCCGGCACCATGTTCGCTCCCTGACCATTCGCTGGAATCCACTGCGTCGCTCCGGCGGGGCTCTTGGTCTTGACCCAATCATAGGCAAACAGGTTGGCCAGATATTGCGAGCTCCAGGCAGTCGGCGTAGGGGTCCACGCGCCCTCCAGACCGCTGGTCACCGTGTCGACAGCATTTCCCTTGCCGCACTTGTTTTCCCAGCCGAATCCCTGCTTCTCAATACTGGCGGCCGCGGGCTCGGGTCCCACGCAATTGCCAGGATTGTAGGCGCCATGCGCCTTACCCAGTGTGTGGCCGCCGGCGATGAGCGCAACCGTCTCCTCGTCGTTCATTGCCATCGACCAAAAGTTTCACGGATGTCCTTTGCGGCGGCCAGCGGATCCGGATTGCCGTTCGGCCCCTCGGGATTGACGTAGATCAAACCCATCTGCACAGCCGCAAGCGGGTTCTCAAGTTTTCGGTTGCCGCTGTAGCGCTCATCAGCAAGCCACTTCTTCTCGGCTCCCCAGTAGACAAGATCCGGCTCCCAGTCGTCCTTGCGCCCACCGGCAAAGCCGAAGGTCTTGAAGCCCATAGCCTCCAGCGAGACATTCCCGGTCAAAACCATCAGATCTGCCCAGGAGAGCTTCTGACCGTATTTCTGCTTGACCGGCCACAGCAGTCGCCGCGCCTTGTCGAGGTTGGCGTTGTCCGGCCAACTGTTGAGCGGCGCGAACCGCTGTTGACCGCCGCCGGCGCCGCCGCGCCCGTCAGCTACCCGGTATGTTCCGGCACTGTGCCAGGCCATACGGATGAAGAACGGTCCGTAGTTTCCGTAATCTGCCGGCCACAATCCTGCGACGTCGTCAATACCTTCTTGATGTCCTGCTTGACTACGTTGAGGTCGAGGCTTGCAAACGCTTTGGCGTAATCGAACTTTTCACCCAGCGGGTTGGACTCGGCGGCGTGCTGCCGCAGCGGCGAGAGATCCAGTTGGTCAGGCCACCAGAACTGGTTTCGCATCTGCTCACCCTGCGCACTCACTGCGTACGTTGATACCAACGTTAGCGCAGCAACCGCGACAGCCGCGAGCGTCATCATCAGCTTCTTTTTGTTCATTGATTTCTCCTTGTTCGAACGGAAGATCAGTTCAGCTTTAAGAGACACCAGCGGTTTTCTCCCCCATCTGATATCCCCCGTCCCCCAAAGGACGCTTTATGATTTGTCATACTAATTATTCAAATTTCAAATGCTTTGTGTGATTTAGTGGTTAGATTACATTCATCTTTAGAATCAGTCTAATTGCAGTGTTGAAAATGACCGCGAGTTAGTCATATAAACCGTTTTAATAAGGGTAATTGCGTCATCCAGGCAACGCGATTTAGAATAGTTCTAAATTAGGATTATGTCAATAGACTTTTTAAGAAAATAGATTTCCTTCATATTTTCAATGGTCCGAGGCTTTTTCGGCGCCGAGGCCGGTGGTAGCGCGGACGTTGAGTTCGGTGAACATCTGCTCGGCGTGGGGTTCGCGAGCTGAGAGGGTCCCGATGAGGGCACCGATAAAACCCAGGGGGATACTGATGATGCCGGGATTTTCGAGGGGGAAGATGGGATTGGATTTCATGATGCTGGGGCTGATCAGGATCAGGACCAGCGAAGAGATCAGCCCCGAAGCGAGGCCCGCGACAGCGCCTCTCGTGTTGAATCTTTTCCAGAAGAGCGAGAGGACTATGACAGGCAGATTTGCAGAAGCGGCTACAGCGAATGCGAGGGCGACGAGAAATGCCACGTTGGCGTTTGGTCCGAGCAGGATGGCGATGGTGATCGAGATGGCGCCGACGACGAAGGCGGTGACTCGGGCTACGCGGACTTCTTCACCGGGAGCGCGCTCTTTGCCGTGATGGAGGACATTGCTCCAGAAATCGTGCGCGAACGAAGTCGAGGCAGAGATTGTCAGACCGGCGACGACCGCCAGAATCGTGGCAAAGGCGATCGCCGAGATGAAGGCGAAGAAGAGATCGCCGGCCAGTGCTTGAGCCAGCAGAGGGGCGCTCATATTTGTCCCGCCGTTTTTGGCTATGAAGTCGCGCCCGACGATTGTTGCCGCGCCAAAGCCGAGAAAGGTCGTCATAATGTAGAGAAAGGCCGGATGACCGTATGGCCCAGACCACGCTTTGCGGGCAGTCTGAGCATCGGGTACGGTGTAAGCGGACGAGAATATCCGGCAACCCTGCGGTGCCGAAGATCAGCGCCAGACCGAGCGAGATCAGATCCCAGCGCGCCATAGGGGGATAATAACGCAAACCCGGCGTCAGAAAATCCTGAGTAACGAGATTCCCCTTCGCATCGTGATAGCTCACGTGAGAGATGGCGTCAAAGAATGCGCTGAAGCTGAAGTTGAAATGTCTAGGTACCAGAAAGCTCAGCAGAATTGTTCCGCTCATCAAAAGAATCGCCTTGATGATCTGCACCCATGTTGTCGCCAGCATTCCGCCGAAGACTACATAGACGATCATCAGAATGCCGATGGCGATAACGGCCGTGCTGTAGCTGATGCCGGTGTCTTTGAGCAGCAGCGAGACCAGCGCGCCGGCTCCGACCATCTGCGCGATCATGTAAAAAGTGCTGACCGTGAGAGTGCTCAAGGCTCCCATGCCGCGCACCGGACGCGGGCTGAGGCGGTAAGCCAGCACATCGGCCAGCGTATATTTGCCGGCATTGCGCAGGGTTCGGCGACGATCAGCACCGTCAGATATGCCACCAGCCAGCCGACCGAGTACATAAATCCGTCGTAGCCCTGAAACGCTATGAGTCGGCGATGCCAAGGAACGAGGCTGCGCTCATATAATCGCCCGCGACCGCAATGCCGTTTTGCCAGGCTTTCAAAGAACGTCCGGCGGCAAAGTAGGCATTCGACCCGGTGTTTTGTTCGCAGCCCACCAGGTGATCAGGAGCGTGATCGCTATGAAGGCGAGAAACATCAGCAGTGAAGTGTTCATCGCTCAGCGATCTCCTTTCAAGCGGTTGAGAATATTCTTTCCCATCTTATCGAAACGACCGGCAGCCCGAACATAGAGCGCCGCAATTGCCCACGCCATGAAAAATTGCGAGAGGGCGAAGAGGTAGGCTATGTTGACGACACCGAAGACCCGACGGGCCATAAACTGTGGCGCATAGCCGACCAGAACCGGCAGAGCAAAATAGTAGGCGATAAAAGACAGTCGCCGGGATGATAAACCTGCGTTTGGCTGCGACCAGTTCGCGGAACTCAATCATGGCGCCAACCCGATCCCAATCGGCGACGTCAGCGTCTTCATCGGCGGTCAATTCGTAGAGCGGGTTTGTGATGCCTTCCAAGCGGCGCCACATCGGTGGCCGCCCCTGTCACCGGCGTCAAATCCTGATCCGGGTATTTATCTTCGTCTTGAGATGTCATTTGGATAATCTCCTTAGCGGTAATCACTCCAAATATAAATCAAAAAGGGCCGGATCCATAGGAACCGGCCCTTTTTGATATTGCTTCCCTTGATTAATAGGCTGCCTTACTGGACAGGGGTTAGGCTCATTAACGATACAGCTCGGCTCGAAGACAGGGATGGTCAAAGTGGGGGCTGCGGTCAGTTTCAAGGCATGCAGATTGTGCCCGCCGTTGAAAGCCGTCCGTGAAGCCTGGTTCGGGTTCTTGTTGATCATCGCCCCGAGAATGCCGATCTCGCTGTTCGACCAGAGCTTCATCCAGCCGGTGCGACCCGTTGGAATGATGGAGCCGAATCTCGGAGCCGTACGCGGACTGGTGTCTGAGAGCACCGTTCGCAATTGGCAGCCGCCTGAAATGGAGAAGCTATAGGAGTTCTCTACGTCATCATAGAGCAGGCCGAACAAGGAGCTGAGAGTGGATGCGCCTGTTCCCAGATTGCCGCCAACGCGGTTGAGAATCAGAAGCGTATCGTTGCCGTCGGCCTTTGAAGCAATGCTGTCGAGCTCGACAACGCGCGGCGCGCGGTTGTAACTTCCGGCTAATGCAGCTCCATCGAAGAAGATGGCTGCCTGAGATCCATCGGTACTGACAACGTTGGTATCTGTGAGTTTCGAGAAGGCGATCGCCCAGATTGGCGATAAAACCGCTATCATACCTGATAAATTCGTCGCCAGTCAGGAAATTAAAGTTGCGGGGAATCCCCTGTCTGTCAACTGCAACCATTACGATATAGCCGCTGAAGCCCGGATCGTAGTCCGATGCGTAAAATGAATAGGTCTGATTGGCGGTCAGGCAGATGTAGTAATCCGCCACGGAGCAGCTGCCCGTCCACAAAGAATACGTGGATGGCCACACCCGACTGATCATTCGTGTTGGTGACGTTGATCTTGGTATTCGCCGTGTCACCTGCTGGAACCGATGTGTATGCGTTGTAATACAACAGTGAGCCTGCCTTGGTGTCGGTAGCTTCCGAATTGGGCGGATATGCTAAACCGGGATCGGCAGCCATTGTCGCCGAAGCGGACAATAAAAGAACGAACAGCACCATGAAAATGGCGGTAAGCCTGAGTGAGGTTTCATATTGAGATCTCCTGGGTTTGAGTTTTAAGTCTCGTTTAAAAATTTGATCTGAATCGACCTCAAATATTTTTCGTCGCGTGAGAGTCTTCATTGCAGGCGATTTTCAGATAAAACTCTAATAAACTGTGAGGTTGCCAGTGATCGAAACCACTGATAACGCTTCGCATAATACAATTCCGCGATTTGATTAGCAATGAAAATAATGAAAAAGCTCCGTTGCGGAAAGTTTAAAGCATGAACCGATGATACGTGGATCATTGAAAACAGGCGGACTCCATGGAGTGCGGCGACCTGTCGCCGCTTTGGTAGTCCTGTGGCCACTCAAATATTGAGAAAAATCTACTCCACCGCAAACCGCCCACCGATTTAACAGGACTTCTGGAACAATACCAAAGCGGCGACAAGTGATACCGCTGGCGAATGCCCGTCAGCATGTTAAAGGCACCGGTTTCATTAACTTAACGAATGCCGACTGACGCGTCTTCGCCAAGGGGACGTCAGTCAGCCAATTAACGAGCCGAATAATATTGATTGCCGTTGCTGTCAGCAGATGTTGCAAATGCGTTTTTGCCAAACCAAGATAACGTGCTTGACGCAAGCCGCTTCGCCGGACTGTTTGAGAGATTGCGCCTTCGACGCCCGCACGTTGGGCGTAGAGCATGGCGTATTGCTTGGTCTGGGCTCGTTGCCGGGCCTCTTCCAAGGCGCGTGTTTCGGCTTTGGGTTGA
This sequence comes from Acidobacteriota bacterium, assembly GCA_016710075.1. GTDB lineage: Bacteria > Acidobacteriota > Blastocatellia > RBC074 > RBC074 > JADJLO01. The sequence goes on from JADJLO010000012.1 coordinate 10,616, forward strand.
ATGGTCAGGATGCGCCGATCAATCTTGGTACATTGCTCGCGCTGCTGACAGGGGCGACAAGTGGTCACCGCAAATTTGATCTTGACCTGTTCTTTACCATAGCGATCGGTGGTGTTTTCCCAACTGCTGCTGAACTCTCCAGCCGGACAGCGTGCTTGCTGTTGTTGGAAGTCAAAAAGGAAATCGGCGGCGGCGAAGCCTGTTCCAGCGCGGGCTTGCCAGGCGCTGTCCGAGCGCGGCGGGCCACACAGATCAATCTGTTGTTGGCTGCTGCTCACCAGCCGCCGTGCAGTCACATAACCGGCGTCGGCCAATTGCTCGGCCGGCAGCAACTGGCGTTGCGCCAAATCGGCTTGAATCACAGGCAAGGCTTCGCTGTCAGGCACTGGCGCAATGGTCGTTTCGACTTGTGTGATCAAACGCGGCAGTTCTTGGTCACAGGTTTCCGTCAAATGGACTTTATATCCGACCCAACTGCGAGCGCGTTTCTCCGAGTAACGCGCTTGCGGATCGTACGGCGAATGAATGCCGACGGGCGCAGCGGAAAAACCATGCTCTTTGGCCGTGCGCCAGACCGGCCCCTGCGCGCCCGGGAAATATTGTTGAATCCAGACCTGTCGCAGCGTGATGACAGCTGGAATTTGGCGCAACCACACAGGCGCCGCCGGGTCATCGATCGCCCTGAGCAATTGCTCACCATCCCGCCCAATTGTTTGAGCCAACGACAACCGCTCGGTTTCGCTCTTGGGCAAGCGATATTGATCCATTCGATCCTTGTAGCGCTCGACCCACTCCGGCTGAGCTTGCCCGCGCAACCACTCGGGCTCAACCGTGGCCAGGATGTTGAGTGCCTGGCGCATCGTTTCCCCGACATTCTCCACACGACTGAGCTGACGAACGGCGGCGATGATGTGCGTCGAATCAGTCCGTTGACGACCCCGCTCTTTCAACAATTTCGCTCCCGCACAACAACAGCAATTTATCGAGCACGCGCGCTTCGGCTCCTCCGGCCACCAACCGCGTACGGAATTCACTGAAGACCGAAGCATCCAGACCGGCATCATCGAGCGGCAAACTCAGCGCATACTTCCAGTCGATCCGGCTGCGCAAAGCGACTTCGGCCTGCTCATCAGAAAGATTTTCGGCGTACTGCATGATCAGAATCAGCGCCAAGCGCCACGGCGCGGCCGCTGGTTGGCCGCTCGATGGAAACAAGTCGGCAAAGTCTTCATCGGTATAAATCGAACCCAACTCATCGCGCAGCGACATCCAGTGATTACCTTTGGCAAAAGCCGCGCGCGCAACACGGCGGGTTTCTTCCGGAATTTCAGGGATCGGTTGGATCTGAAGAGACATCGCAAGGCTCCTTTTATGTTCAATTCTTGTCATCAAAAGATGGTTCTTGATTCAGACTAAAGCTGACATCACTTTACTTCTTGATAACCAATCTCAACAGAGAGGTGGAGGTAGCTTGATTAAAAACAAAGGACTTAGAATTCGCCAGCGGTATCACAAGTCGCCGCACTCCATGGAGGTCGCAAATTTGATGCGATTTGGGAAAAGCGCTGCTACAAACTTTTAACTAACAGGGCCTTACCGCAACGGAGATGAAAAAGATCCGTTGTTCGTGAGAGGGCAATCGCATTATTATGTTCAATCCTTGGCGGCCTCTCCCGGATGGAGTTGAGCCGTTACCAATGTCCAAACTTCAGAGAGTACCGCCTGAAGGCGGTACTCCATGCGATACTCTGTGCGGTACCCTGTGGGGCATCCCTAACATGTTCTTCTACGGTTTGGCGCGCAGCAGTTTCAGGGCGGTCTCGACCTGCTGCCGGACATTTTCGTTCTTTTCAGTGGTCAGAAGCCTTTCCAGCGGCTCGATCGAGCGTTTTTCGCCGAGTTCTCCAAGGGAGAGAGCGGCGCCAATGCGGACGGCCGGGTCTGGATCGGCGAGCAGGCCGGTGAGCGACTCGATGGCGCGCTTGTCTCCAAGCCTGCCCAGAGCCACGGCTGCGCTCGAACGAACGAATGTGTGAATGTCTTTGAGCATTCGCGAGACGGCATCGTAAGCTTTTGGATCTCCGATGTTGCCGAGAGCGGCGACTGCGCTTTCACGATCCTCATTGAGCGCGGATTCGAGCGCGACCGTCAGCGCTTCGCTCGCCTTGTCGCCGCCGATCATGCCCAACGCCACAGCCGCGCTTCTTCGGTCCCTGGGATGCTCGCTCTTGAGCAGTTTGATCAGTGCATCGGACGCCTTGGCGGAGTTCATCTGACCCAGCGCAAGCGCCGCCGCCGCCCTCACGCCTTGATCCGTATCCACCAGCATCCCTATCAGAAGATCGACCGCCTGAGGGCTCTCCATCTGCCCGAGCTCGTCGATGGCCGAGAGTCTCATGCCCGGATCCTTGTCTTTCAGCTGAACTGCAAGTTTGCCGAGATCGGGTTTGTCCTGAGCGCCGGCGTTCAATACAGCCAGGCTCAAGGTTATGGAAATAATCATAAACAATTGGGAACTCTTGAGGATTAATCTGCCGGTCATATGAAGCCTCCGCCTGCAATGGCGAATGAAAAAGACAATTATTTTAATGTCCGTATTGATTCCAGATTACATCCACGAAATTGAAATTGGAATATGAAATAGTATTATCAGAGCCTGAAAAATAGAGCGTGAAATTTTTTCAATCTTCAAACAAACATTGAAGCTCGATGCATCTTCACTAACAATACAGGCAGGCAGTACCGGCAGAAGCCTTGTTGGGAGAGTGCCGGGCGGCAATTCATAAAATCAAAAACGAGAGACACGTGGACGTCAAATATGTGATCGAACAATTCTGGCTAAGCCGAACCGAGGAGGCGTTTTGTGCGCTCTTTGAGGTCGTCTATCCGCGACTTCGCCGCTACTTTTTTTACTAAGAGGGATGGAGATTGCGGAGGCAGAGGATCTTTCGCAGAACGTAATGATTGTGATCCACAGGCATGCGGGTGATGTGCGGGATGAGCTGTTGTTTCAGGGCTGGATCTTCAAGGTGGCGAAGAATGAGCTGGCCCGCTACTGGCGGCAGCGTCAGACGAGAGAACGGATCGCCGGGATGGAGCCTTTGAGCGACCTTCTGACTGCGACGCTGGTAGCCGAAACTTCCGAAGATGGCAACAACAATTTCTCTGAATGGATGAGCCATTTGGATGCGCTGGAACGCGAACTGCTCATCCTTCGCTTCGTCGAGGGTCTCAGCTACGAGGAACTGGCCCTTGCGCTGGGGGATACCCGTGGGGACGGTCAAGTGGCGGCTCTTCAACGTCAAAGAAGCTGGCGCCGATCATCAATAATAGTTCGACGGGAAGACATAGACGCGTTCATTGACAGTAAACGGAGAAAGACATAACGTATTCAACGAGGGGGAGTGGAACGATTACATCGAAGGGCAGGCGGATGAGGCGTTGCGCCCGGATAGAAGCCCATCTGATCGGATGTCTGGAGATGCTGGGGAAATTAATGAGCAACTGGCTCGCGCCAATGAATCGCTGGCATCTGCCGGGGAGAGCCTTCGCGGTAGCTTCAACATGTCGGATCGCGCACTTTACAGCGGTCTGCAGCGTGTTTTTGAGAAGCTGAGAGCGGCGGATTTCGGTACTTATCAACTCTCGATTCAGCAGAAGCTGGGGGCGCTCACCGATGTCATGGCGCCGATGTGCGGATCTCAAACCGCCATCAAGGCTCTGCGCGCGGCGGCGCTTGAGTCTCCGGCGCTCACTCGATCACCTCAACGCCGATAACTGGACATCTTTTTTGAAAAATCTCAGATCGATTGCGACGGTGGTTTGCGGAGAGACCGGCGCTCATCTGGTATGGGAGAGCGGACAGATATAGCTTTATGATTGCAGGGCGCATCACACCGAAATGGATCTGGACGGGCATGGTGCTCAACCTGGGCCTGTGGCTGATGCTTCATTTGCCGGCGTATCTTGGCCTGATCCCGCATTATTTGCAGGCCGAGGGAGGATTGCGCACGGCGGCGCTCTCGATTGCCTATGCGCTGGCGCTGGTGCTCAATCTGGAGGTCGCCCGCGAATACCTCAACGCGCCCTGGCTGAGACTGGCCTGGCTGGCGCTTGCCGGAAATGCTGTGTTTTCGATAGTGAGAATGATCATCGAAAGCACACTGCTGCTAAATATTTATCCGGGCTATCCGGGTTCTCCGCTGGCAGGATTGCTGCAGCATCTGGCCATCGTTCCGGCCAACGCGTTTCTGCTGCTGGGGCTGCTCTCGATGTTGTGGGCTTATCATCAGCTCGGACTCGGATTCACAATCAAATGGCGCGATTACCTTGCCATTGCCGGGATTTTTGCGCTGCTGGCGGCGTTGCTCTGGTTTCGACAGGGACTTTCTGAGGCTCGATCACCATTCGTGGCGGCGAGGATTTTGCAGCAGAGCGGCCTTGATTATGCCTCGTTCGCCGCGGCGGTCAGTCTCATCCTGACAGGATCGCTAACCAGATGGGAGGTGGCAAGCTGGCTTTTGACGCTTCGCTTCCTTACCCTCTACACGCTGATGCGCGGTGTCCTCGTGCTGATGCAGGCATTATTTTCGTTTGATGTCGCCGGGTCTCAATGATCCATTGAGCCCCGTCTCGATGGTTTTGGATATTTGCTGGCAGGCGGTGCCCTGGTTTGCCGCGCTTGCGGCTGCCTATCGCGCCGAAATGACGCAGCACGCCCGTGCCGAGAACTTGCACAACACCGGGCTTCGCGCGCCGCCATGGCCTCTTGAGAATTTTCCGATCGTTATTTCAAGAGCATGATCAGCCGTGAAATCAGATTTATTTACTAACTGATGTTGCGCAAATAAGTATTCCTGAATCGGTTTGACACGTTCTTTTTAAAGTAATTCAAACAGCCGGCGAAGCCGCTTGCGCGATTTAGCCCGGTAGAAGCGAGGCCGAAGGCCGAGCGAAACCCTGGGTACAGTAATAAAAAATATAACCAAGCCCACGAAGTGGGCGACAGATTCAGTGCCAAGGTCCAGCGGCTGTTTTTCTTTCGCCCGTTTCACGGGCTCTGGATGATGTTAATTACGATACCCAGGGTTCGCTCGGCCTCCGGCCTCGCTTCACCCTGGGCTACATGCTGCCACCCGCTTCGCGGGTTGTGGACTAGTCAAATCAAGATAGAGAATGTTGCGTGCGTAACATCAGTTACTGAATATTACGAAATATAAAACAGGCTTTGCTGGGATGATTCGTCTCTCGTGGCCGGGGACTTTAACAAAACCCGTCCGGCAGAGGTTATCTTTCTCAATACTGGAGGAACTATATGAAATTCAGAGCCATCACTATCGCTGTACTGCTGCTGGCGATTGCTTCCGGCTGTTTCAGCTTAGTGTCAGCGCAAGCCATCACCGGGCGTATCTCCGGCACTATTTACGATGCAAACGGTGCGATTGTCGCCGGGGCATCAGTAAAAATAGTCAATGAAGCCCACAGGAGAGCAGGACGGCAACGTCCGACTCGAATGGAAATTACGTCGTCACAAACCTGCTCCCCACCTCATATTCAGTTATGGTTGAGCAGCAGGGATTCAAGAAATCAAACAGGACCGGCAACGTTCTTGTAGCGGACGGTCGATTGACCGTCGATTTCAGACTCGAAACCGGAGCAGTAACTGAAAGTGTCGAAGTTGTAGCAGCCGTCGGCGAGACGGTCAACACGACTTCAGGCGAGGTTGCCCGTGTGATTGACGGAGGCCAGGTGCAGGATCTGGCGCTCAACGGCCGCAATTACATGCAGCTCACGACGCTGATTCCTGGCGCTCCGCTGCTTAACGACAACCAACTCGATCTGATGACTTCGCTGTCGGTATCGCAACCGATTAACGGCCAGCGCGGAAACGCCAATTCGCTCACCGTCGACGGCGGATTCAACCTCGATTCAGGGAGCAACGGTTCCCAGATCAACAATGTGGGCCTCAATTTCATCAAAGAGGTCAACATCAAGACCTCGAATTTTTCTGCCGAGTACGGGCGCATGTCCGGTGCGGCGATCAACGTCGTCACGCAGAACGGCGGCAATAAGTATCATGGAAGCGCCTGGGAATTTTTCCGCAATGAGAAGCTCGATGCCAATAACTTCTACATCAACCGCACGCCGCTTTCGACTGCCCAGAGAACAGCAGGGCTTACGGAACAGCCGCGTCCTCCGCTTCGCTACAACAATTTCGGATGGAGTCTCGGCGGGCCGATGCCGATCAAGAAGGACAAATTCTTCTTTGCCGGAATGGAATGGAAGCTGATACGTCGTTCGACTGATGCAACCCTGCGGACTTTGCCGACCAGATTGGAGCGTACCGGTGATTTCAGCGTCAGGTTGCGTGGTACGGACGGCATAGTCGGGACTGCTGATGACGGAGTGCTTCGCGACCCGCTCAGCACGCTGCCCTGCACGGCGGCTACGGCAACTGTCGCGGCAGTCCGGGACGGCTGTTTTCCCGGCAACAAGATATTGCCCAACCGTCTGACAACCGACGGCAAGGCGATCGCCAAAGTCTACGATGTTATGGAGACGCTGGCATTTTTCTACAACGACACGACGGCTGCCAACAATGCAACGTATGTCAGGCCGAATCCCTTCGAAGTCAGGCAGGAATTCATCCGCCTGGACTATCGTTTCAACGATCGACACAGCATATATGGCCGGTTCCTGCACGATGATTACGTGTTGACCGCGCCATACGGAACCTTCATCGATTCACAGTTGCCGACGATCCCGACCGAGAGGCGGCGGCCAGGCTTCAGTTATCAGGTCTCCTATCTACCTGGATGATCAGCCCGACGCTGATCAATGAAGCCAAAGCCAACACGTATCGAACGGCAGCGCATTCCTCCGGTGGGTGAGAACTGGAAGCGTTCGACCTACGGCTTCGTGTACCCACAGCTCTTCCCCTTCGGGCGTTACGAAGAGGGCATAGCGAATATCGACATCGCAGGATTTTCGTCGTTCCGGGGACCGAACGCATCGCTGCTTTCGCCGACAACAGACATTGCGCTCGCCGACAACCTGACCTGGGTGAAGCGCTCACACACCCTGAAAGCCGGAGTTCTGGTGATTCGCAATCGCAAGGATCAGAACGGGCGTCCGGTATACACAGGTGCCATCGGGTTCCAGAACACCGGAAATCCCAACACGACAAATCAGTCTTTCGCCGACGCACTGCTCGGGAACTTCTTCAACTACAATGAAACGGAAGACGACCCGGTCGGATTCTTCCGCTTCAGTTCTGTGGAGGGATATGGCCTCGATGCGTGGAAGATCAACCGAAAGTTGAGCATCGAATTCGGCGTTCGCTATCAGTGGGTGCAGCCGACCCACACTCAGCAGAACAACATGGCGAGCTTCAATCCTGCGCTTACGACCCATCGAAAGCCGTCACATTGCTCAACAACGGCCTGATCGACACCACAAAAGGCGGCAGTCGATTCAACGGGCTGTGGCGTTCCGGAGGTGGTGTGCCTGAAGACCAGTTGGGCCGTGTGTGCGCTCGGTAACTCGGCGAGGTGCTGGGAGTGCCGGCAACCGCTCCGAGAGGGCTTTATGAAAGTCAGCATCTGTTCGCGCCGCGCTCAGCTTTGCTTATGCTCCGTTCAACGACAACAAGACTGCGATTCGCGGCGGTTTCCGGTGATGTTTTACGAAAAGCCTGAAGGCAACATCGTCTTCTCGCTGGTCAACGTGCCGCCGTTCCTTGACAGTGCTCAGTACCAGAACGGCAATCTCAGCAACATCAGGGGAGGCACGGCAGCGGCGCTGGCTCCGTTCGGCCCGATCGAGTCGATCGATCCAAATATGGTGCTGCCCCGCTCGTACAATTACAGCCTGACGATTCAGCGAGAGCTGCAGAACGGCATTTTCCTTGAAGTCGGCTATGTCGGCAACCAGGGGCGCCACCTGATTCGACGTCCTGATATCAATGTTCCATCGTTCGCCGATCAGGCGGCCAATGCTGCGCTGCCGACCGCGCAGCGCAAAAACCTCAACGCCCTGCGTCCATACAAGGGATTCTCGACGATCAATACACCACCTGTCGGACGCGAATTCGAGATACAACGCTTTGCAGATTTATGTGACCAAGCGTAAAGGACAATCGACCTTCAACCTCGGCTATACCTGGTCGAAAGTTCTGACAGATACGCCGGGCGGCGGTATCGGTTCGGGTGTGGACACCGGAGAAGATCCCGGCAACCGAAGCGCCAATTATGGTCCTGCGGATTACGACCGCCGTCACATTTTTGTGGCGAGCTATGTTTACCGCGTGCCGTTCTTCAGTAAATCCAATGCCATCTTGCGCAATGCGCTGGGCGGCTGGGAGGCGAGCGGCATCACGCGCTGGCAGACTGGACAATATCTGACAGTCACAAGCAACAGTTCGATCGGCACCCGCCGTGCGGATTACATCGGCGGCGAGATTAAGAACGATGGCAATTACGAACCTGATGCTTCGAGATGGTTCAATACCGCTGTCTTCGCTCAGGTTCCGGACACCCGCCGCGGTACCTCCGGAGTCATGGTTGTGGGGCCGGGACGATTCCTGACCGATCTCTCGCTGCGCAAGAAGTTTTCGATCACCGAACGCTTCAAACTGCAGTTCCAAGGAGACCTGTTCAACGCCTTCAACCAGGTCATGTGGAACAACTCACTGTCAGTTTCAACAGCAATGCGTTCGGCCAGATCAGCGGCGCAGCGCCCGACGAAACGTGCAACTCGGGTTGCAGTTGACCTTCTAATACCTTCCGGTAAAGAAGGTTACTTCCTTCAGCGGAGGCGCGGCAGGTGATCTGCTGTGCCTCCGCTTTTTCGACAGGTTAACTCATGCAAAACAGAAAGACATCGCGGATTTACGACGCCATCATCGTCGGATCAGGCGCGCGGGTGGAATTGCCGCGCACGTGCTGGTCAACAAGGGACTCAACGTTCTGCTGCTCGAGATCGGTCCGAAATGGGATCGCAACACGATCTTTCGCACGGAGCATTCCTGGCCTTACGAGATGCCCTATCACGGGCTTGGCCGTCCGGGACAATATGATGGCCTGTGGAAGGTCAATGCCTACACCGAGCATCTATATGTTCATCCCCGCATAGATCGATACGCCACGGCGCCCGGAACCGATTTTCACTGGACTCGCATACACGCAGTCGGGGGCCGGACAAACACCTGGGCTCGCGTCTCGCTGCGCATGGCCGAATGGGATCTCAAGCCGAAATCGATGCAGGACGGAGCCGGCGAGGACTGGCCGATTTCGTACTCGGATCTGGCTCCGTACTACGACAAGGCAGAGGATATGCTCGGGTATTCGGAACCCGCGAAGGGCTGGCAGTGCTGCCCGACGGAAACTACCATGCTCCGACGCCTCCAGCCCGCTGCGGTGAAGTCATCATTGATGAAGGGTGGCCGGAAGATCGGCATCCCCGTTATCCCCGTTCGCAAAGCGATCCTCTTGAAAAATCGCGATAACCGGTCGGCCTGCCATTATTGCGGCAACTGCGATTACGGCTGCGCGACCGGATCACGCTTCTCTTCGCTTGACGCGATCATTCCGCAACTGCTCGGGCGTAAGAATTTCACGTTGCGCACTCAGGCAGCCGTGCATCGTGTCCTGCTCGATCCGAAGACCGGGAAAGCGCGTGGTGTCGAATTCATCGACACCCGAAACAATCTGACCTATGAAGCCCGAGCCCGGGTTGTGGTGCTGGGGCCGGCGCGATGGAGTCCACGCGCATCCTGCTCAATTCGAAATCCGTGAGTGGCCGTCGGGGCTGGCCAATTCGTCCGGCGTGCTCGGTCATTACGTCATGGATAATTTCAAATCGGGATTCGTCAGCGGATGGCTGCCTTCGTTGAAAGCGACTGAAATATTGAACGACGACGGAGCCGGCGGAGGTCACGTCTACATTCCACGCCACACCAATTTCAAGGGCGGGAGGAAATCTTCGGTTCTGCGCGGCTGGCAGTTTCAGCCGGGCAGCGGGTCGGGTTCATTCCCGGGCTACTCCAAACGCCTCGAAGGCTTCGGGTCGGGTTTCAAAAAAGAGGTAAGGGAACTTAATCCGGCGCGCATCTCGCTGGCCGGGTTCGGCGAATGCCTGCCCTATTTCGACAATTACTGCGAGATCGATCCGGATGGCCTGAAAGACCGCTACGGCATACCTCAGTTGCGCTTTCATGCTCAGTGGCATGACAACGAAAAGAAGATGGCTGACCTGATGTATGACAGCGCGGAAGAGATCCTGCGCGCCGCCGGCGCCGAGGTCAGTCCGTACACGCGCAACACTCCGCCTCCGCCGGGAGACGCTACTCACGAAGTCGGCACCGCACGCATGGGCGACGATCCCAAAACTTCAGTACTCAATCAAGTTCAACCAGGCACACGACGTTAAAAATCTCTTTGTCGTTGACGGGGCATCGTTTGTCTCCTGCCCGAAAAGAACTGCACGCTCTCGATCGCGGCCGTCCCGTGGCGCGCCAGCGATTACCCATCGGAAGAACTTCGTCTCGGAAGATTGCAAGCGTGTACTCGATACAGCTATTTTGCGGGCATCTGAGACGCAAACCAGCAATGAGCAGGATGAAGCCAGGGCAATTGCCGTTAGCATGATGACGATCGGGCCAGGGCATCGTTCTTTTCGGGCGATTATCGCTTGCTTCCACGAGGGAGTTCGGCAGAGTGAGATTTCTGGTGTCGGGACGGATGATTCCGGAGGGCTTGCTGTAGGCAATCGGATGTTCGACCTCCGGGGCTTTTCTCAGCCTCGTCGTTCCACTATGACGGCTTTCTGCGCGGCGCTTCAATCTTTGCGGAAGTTTGTTGAATTTCACAGCCATTTGATCTTCTTGAAAATAGAAAAGAGAGGACGAGTGCGATCAGCAGATATGCGGAAAGTGCGCTGACATAACCGTAGCGCCATAAGAGTTCCGCATATATTGAAAATTATTCCGTAGATGCCCGCGACCAGAGTCACCGACATGAGAATGGCCGAGATGGAGGTCAGCAACCATGACGAAGTTCATGCGATTGCCTGGAAACCGAGAGAGGTAGGCGTCCATGGTCGATCCCACGATTTCGCGCAGAGTGTCGATCATATCGGCAACACGTATCAGATGATCGTAAACGCCTGGAAATAGATCATCGTGTCGCGGGTGAAGAGAGTCTTTTTCACGTCTGAGCAGAATATTGAAGACATCGCGCAATGGGACGACGGCGCGCCGCAGGAAGAGCAACTGCTTCTTGACCCGGAAAATCTCCTGCAGCGATTCCTGCTGAAAATCCTCGAAGATCTGCTGCTCAGTCGTCCATCCGGTCCGAGATGGTGTCGAGCAGCGGCATGTAATCATCGACGATCGCGTCGATCATGAGATACGTCAGCAGCCCTGTGCCGCGCTCGGCCAGATCGCTCCATCTCTCCACAACCTTTTCCGCCAAAACCAGCGCCTTGCCAGTCGGCTGGGGTGTGTACCGTCACCAGATAGTTCTGACCGATGAAAAAGGCTTAATCCCGCGAAGCTCCAGATGATGTTCACTGTCGTCTCCGCTTCGTAAAGCACGATGTAGTATAACCCTCAATCCTCCTCTATTTTGGGACGCTGGTGACCGTGCTGGCTGTCTTCTATCGCCAGCGGGTGAAAGCCCAATTGAGGGCCAATTGCTCGAAGTCCGGCCCCTCGGGACCCGAGACGTCAACTCAACGACGTTGTTTTGCGTAGCGCAGTTCTCTTGATCAGATTGGGATCGCTGATGCGTGTGAAATTCTTCGATGTGCGATGCAAGTACGAGAATATCAACATTGGATGAATTGATGAATTTGCCGCCTCCGGGAAGATCGTTGATGGCGCGCATCGGATGTTCTGATTTCTTCGATGGATCTCGGCCGGTTCGCGGTAGTTTAAAGGCAGATCGCGGAGGATGGCTTCAAAGTCCGTGTGTTTTGAATATCGATTGCTCGATGACTTTGAAACAGTTGTTGCGATCCTTCTTTACTCCGAACCGGGCAGCTGGCGGTGTAATTATCGGCGTATCTGACCAGCGCGCTAAAGACATCCACCTCTGCGCTGCCATTTGCTACTGGCTGCCGACGACAGCCTGTATGCCAGATTGATCCTGTTTTCGAGATCTTGAGCCCGCCGATGCGCGCGATTTGGGATTGCCCTGACTGGTGATGGATTGTGCTGCTTCAGTCTCGCTCAGTTCGTCAGGCAGCAGCGGATCTGTTGCCTGATCAGGTGACCGATCGAACTTACAGTCAAAATTATTATCCTGACAATCCTGCCGCTGTTGAATATCCCGGCGTCATCAAAGGAAAATCAGAATGCAGGTTTTGATCAGCACAATCATAAGTTTTAATCACTCGTCATCGGGCCGTCATCAGTTCAGTTCGTCAGGGCTTGTTTGCCTGGATTCTCGCCATATCGCCTATGATCGGAAAGCTTGAACATTATCCACTTGATACGCCTGGTACATCAACCGCTCGATTCCGCCAATCGCAAGTAGTTGAATGACCTATGAAACTATAGATTCCAGAAAATTCCGGCAGGATGATCGATAAGACGTTGATATGTAATGATACTCACGATCAGTGCCGCGGTGAAAAAATATCGACTGGTATGCGTGAAACCTTATCGCCCGGTCTTTGTTATGTGGGGTCAGAGGATAAGGAAGGTATGCCGGTGACGAATATCAGCGGGTAGCAGAACATGGCTGCCACATTGGGCTGCAGGTCCGCACCTGCCGCAGGCGACTGGTAATGCAGCGCGATAAGGCGTCTGAAGCGGTTCTTTCTCGAAACCGGACTGGTGCTGGTAGCCCTGTGGATTCCTGGTAGGTCGTTGTCGGAACCTGATCCGGCTGTGCCGGCTGGTGGCTGCCAGTTTCGCTCCCTTGTTGCTGAAACCTCGCCGTCTCACTGATTGTTTCTCCGCATTGGGTACAGAACTTGGTCATCTTGGGGCTCCAGTTAAAAGAGATTTCGGGAAACCCTATTTTCTCTTTTAAATATGCGAACTGCAAGAAGAGTTATCAGTTATCAGTTATCGGTATAGCGACTTTTAACATCGCTAGACTGATAAATAACTGATACTGTTGGTGAATTCACAAAACAGTTCATAAGGGCCGAAGGCC
>JADJLO010000013.1 GCA_016710075.1 Acidobacteriota bacterium
CTGTATATCGTATCGAGACTCGAAAGATCCACAAGAAATACCTTAGGATGCTGATTGCCAGCAGACCCAGTCCCATCCACCTCAGCAGGCGATTGACCCGTCAGATGCAAAGAAAAGAGGCTTATGATTCCGCCAATAGAGCGTCCAGATCACAGAAAGCGTAAACTGTTTTGCCAGACTGAGCTCACGCTGCTCCTCATGTAGCTTTGCGTAATCGATCTGTTTCTGGAAATAGGAAACCGATTCGGCGCTCAGGGCTATCCAGCTATAACATTGAGTAGGATCCTTAGAGCCGTTGAATACGGTGATGCTCGTCTTTATGAACATTTTCGTTGTGGAAGTATAGCCGCATCGTCACGGCCATCGCAGCCCAATGACTATCAGAAAGACGCAAAAGTCGGGTTGAGGATCAATCTGTGCCACCTTGTCCTCAAAATGGCCCGAATCGACGGCGAGGACCTTCGAGGATTGTCAGCCCCAGCAGAAAACGGGCCGCCGATTCTCGCGCCCCATACCCGGCGTCTGGCCCCGACAATCAGCAGCCCCGACAGCCCAAAAGTCGTCCAGAGAGCTGTGAGCGACAACGCCTCCAGAAATTGTTATATCTGCCCCGCAGGTATTCGACGGCATTCACATCGCCCTCTGGGATTCCCATCCTGAGTTTATTGAATAGATCGATGACATCCGAACTCCAGCCAGATGAGGGTTACCAGATTCGCGACGACGATCAATCCAACGGAAGAACTGCCGCTCGCGCAACTCAACTTGCTCTTTGAATTTTGATAGAGGATCGCGGCAATCACAAGGGAACCCGCCCCAGTATCACCGCCGATAACGCGCGTTTGTTGCCGTTCGGATTGAACGACTGGTTGTATCCAAAACTCGATTCCGCCAGATCGAACATCAGCCAATGAGAGAACGGAAATAGAAAAAAGATAATCGCGGAAACGGCTCTCAACTGCAGGCTGCGCGATTTCCAACCCGATCCACATCGGCACCAGACCTTCAAGCGCCCAGCTCATCGTCACCCAGTGCTGATCCCAGGCTGTATCGGTACGGCCAGCGTCAGGAAGCTCGCCGCCAGACCGATAAAGGTCATAATCAGGTACTTGTCTTCGCGGTCTCGCGTGTATTTCATCGATAACCGAGAGGCCCAGATAAAAGCAGACGCGGCGATCGCGAATAATCCGAGATAGAAATTGGTACTTGTTTTCGAGCAGAAAATAGCTGGTCCCGAAATAAAAACCGGCATTCGAAAAGATCAGGCCAAGATCCGGGGCGATCGTCGGTTTGCGCCTGTGATATTGTGAAAGACCGCGAGCACGGCGAAAATCAGGAACAACAGGGTGAAGAAAAGATTGTCGTCCAGAGCTTCTCCGGCGCGTAATGTTCATCCATCCAGCCTCCCGAGATTGGTATCGTTCCGATGAAAGCCAGATAATTCGGGGTCCGCCATTGTTTTGAAATAGGCAACCTACCACCAACACCTTAAGCATCAGGCAGGGCAATGTAGGTGAAAAGCCCCGATTGATTATGCGCTCCGCTCGAGACCATCGCCACTGCGGCGTCAGAAAACCTTTCGAAACGGTAGCTTGTCGCTATCACCAGCGCATCATACTTCGCCGCCAGCAGGACCGCGGCAGCCGTCACCAGCGACATCAGCAGAAATGCCATCAGTTGACTTATCAGTTGATAACGGTCGTATGCCGCAAAAATGTCGGGTAGGTATCGATATCCCGCCCCGGATAATCCGTAGAGCATAATTCGCTATCGCGCGAACGGATCTTCTCTGCGGCAAAGAGCAGTCGAGTCCGGCCGCAATTCCGATCCGCCAAGCCCGTCCCTGCAGGCCGATCCATCCGCCGGAAGGCTTCACGCGAAAATATCCGGCGCCAAGCACAATCCGCGAAGATGCCTATCCGATTGAACCACGTCCCTCCGATGAGCGATTCCAAGATCACGCTTTCGGGGATAATCCCGGAGACTTCTTCTTCAGTTTCAACCTCAAGGGGTGGCTGAAGTGGTTTGGGCTCTATTGCAGCCGCATCCGGTTCTTCAATCATCATCGGCTGCTCAGGAAGGAATTCCGGAGCGGCCACTTCTGCCTGAATTGAATGAGGCGCCGGGGATGAAATGGTTCCGGCTGTTTTAGCGATATATCGGGGCGGGTGATCTGAAGTTTGTTTTTCCAAGAGCATAGATTCGCGAGATCTTCTCTCAGGGCAAATTCGAGATAATCGAGCCGATCCAGCAGGGTTTTCAGTTGGTCTTGATTCATAGTACGAATTGTCCGACGTGCGGGCCGGGTTTGTTCAGGGGGATGAGCGCAGAGCCAGTTCAAGCGCAGGCCTGACCTCATCCGGTGTCAGACGGCATCGACCTGAGCCGCGCGGCGGCGAATCGGCGTCGAGTTGTCGTTCGTAATCTGCGCACTCTGTTCATTTCGGCGCGGAGAGTTTTTCGTCCGGTTCCATCCCCTGAGCCCTGAGTTTTCCAGTTGCGAAGCGAACAAAGCTATGACGGCCGATTCGCCTTCCATGACCCCCATTCTGTGGGTCGGCAGTGTGAAGATGAAATCGGGATCGAAGCCCTGACCGGGCATGGCGTAATACCCTGCGCCGCCGGGATGGTTGAGGGTCAGCACGATTTTGGAACTGTGGTTGGTAATGGCTTCAACGAAACGCGCACCTGCGGATGATGCCGGATTGCTCGGCTTCGACGCCGACCATAAAACCGGAAACGTCCCGGATGAAGAGTGCGGCGTTTCCTGCCGGTTGCAGGTCCCGATGAAATATGCGGTCTTCTCGGCACTCTCGGTATAGATGATCCCGCCGAACTTCGGTGGCTTCCCCGACCTTGCGGAATAAGCCCTCGATTATTGGCGATGATACCGACATTGATGCCGCATAACGGGCGTGCGGTGATCATCTCCCTTGCACAATCGGCCCAGGAATTCGTCGAAGCTGTCGCGACTCGGGTGCAGCCAAGCATCTCTCTTTGGCGTCGTACGGTGCGCGGTGATCGGCAGGCAGGATATCGTGAGATCAGTTGTCGGGCGGGCGGGGCTCCTGCCGATCGATGATGCTGACGCGGGTCAATTCTTTGGCCGGAAGTTCGGAGACCATTTCTCGTATCTTGCCGATGAATTCCTTGTCGTCTTTCGATCGATAATGCCACGCCGGAGACGATTGCATTGTGCATCTTCGCGCCGCCCAGAGTTTCGCTGTCGACCTTCTGACCAGTGGCGCCCTTGACCAGAGGTCCGCCGAGGCCCATAAAGACGTTCAGCCGACCATCAGAATCACATCCGAGAGCGTAGGCAAATACGCTCCGCCGGCCGCATTGTCCGATGACCGCGGCGATCTGGAACTTTCAGATACCAGCGCATGACCGAATCTGTAGTAGAAGATCCTCGCCGCGCCATACTGCCCCGGAAAAACGCCTCCCTGATAGGGGGATTGACTCCTGCGGAGTTCCAAGGTAGATGATCGGCACGCGGCAGCGCATGGCGATCTCCTGCGCCTAGAGCATCTTTTGACCGTCTCCGGCCACCACGACCCGGCTTTGACAGTCGCATCGCTGGCGACAATACCGCTTCACGGCCCGAGACGACTCCAAAACCCAGTGACGACTCCGGCTGCAGGAGCCCAGCTTCGTATTCGTCATAGGACACAGAGCAGTCCGACCTCCTGGAAACCAGGCTTGGAATCCAGAAGCAGGCAACCTTTCACGCGCCGTCGATTTGCCTGCTGGTGCTGGCGATTCGATCTTGTCGCTCCCTCCGCCGAGCATCAGCTTTTCTTCAGTTTCCGCACGCTCACCCAAGAGCTCTTCCGAAATGGATCCAATTTGGGATTGCCCTACCGGTTGTTCCATGGTTGAACGTTTCATATGAAATTGATGAGAGTCCGAATTATTCCGACGATGAAGCCTGTTAGGCGCCGAACCAGACAATCGCGGCTATTTCGCGGCCGGCGGTCTCCATAATAAGCTCTTCGATCGCTTCATTCGATAGCGCATTCAGTCTTTTGATAAGAATTCCGCGAACATCAGCCGATGGCTTAAATGGAGACGGAAATTATTGATCGCCGATTTTTTTGGTTGATTCGGATTCGAAAAATTGTTTCCAGGGATCTGCGCCATAGCCTGTGTGATGCTCGATCTGAGATAGAGGCTCTCGGCGATCTGATCAGCAAGCTGAGTGATCGAGTCTCCGACAATGCGGTTGAGGGCGGCCTCGTCCGGGAAGAAATCCGTGACGAAGCGTCTGAGCAGGCTGAACCGGCGATCTATCTCGGTCTCGACAATGCGCCGCAATGAACGCGCAATATCGGATCGTGCCTCGGCGGAATCGCGGGTGATAAAGCTTCTCTTTGATATGCTCGACAATCAGTTGAATTGTCGATTCCTCTGCGAATGGTGCCGGGTATTCCCGTTTGGCGATCGAGGTGATCTCGGGCTCAAAGGTTGAGGCTGCATGGTCTCGTCGGTGATGGTTTCGACATCGAGCAGCTTTTCACCGATCACCGTTGAAAGCGCTATGATGAATTGATCCCGCTCCTTGGGCAACATGCCGGGAGTCAGCGGCACTTTCATTCCGAAAATATAAACGGGATTGCGCGGGCGAAAAAGCATCTTCGCTGCAAGCCACGCGGCGGCATATCCGTGCAGCGTCGCCACAACGATCGGGCTCCAACTTGATCAGCAATTCAATGCTTATCATTTATTCACCTGATGACCTGATTCATCCCCGATGGTTTTGACATCACTTCTCATTCGGGTTAAACAACTCTGTCAGCACAGAATTTAACACTGAAAAGATGAAATAAAACTATGTTCAACATTGAAAATCACAATTGGTCGGAGACCCGCTTGCGGGTCCGCTACGCCGAAACCGATCAGGCCGGCGTCGTTTATCATTCAAACTATCTGATCTGGTTTGAGGTGGGCAGGGTCGAGCTTTGCCGCGATCACGGATTCAATTATCGCGAAATGGAGGCCGAAGCCGACGCGCGCCTGCCCGTAACCAGTCAAGGCGACTTATCTCATCAGTAAGCGAAATATGATGATGAGATTATTGCGCGGACCAGGCTCACCGACCTGCGCAGCCGCTCGGCTGATTGCCTATGAGATTCAGGAAGCGGACAATACCCTCTGCCCGAAGGGAGACTCACACATAGTCGTCAACTCTCAGGGCCGGGCTCGCTCCTTCCCGCCAAAATATGCGGAGTTCATGGAGGCGCCGGAAAGGCAAAAGAGGGAAATGACGAAAGATCAAACGAAGTAGGATGAACACTCTGATTGACCAATTAATTGAGGCCGGTACAATTTAAATTTATTTGAATTCAAGGAGCGTATGGAGTACGGCGTCGAGCCGCACTCCATACGCTCCGCGACCTTATTCAGTTCTCTGCCTCTGGCGTGGAACCGGGATCGGCTCACCGGGGCAGTCTCTCCACCGAAGACTTCCTTGAACGCGCCGATGCTTGAGCACGCTGCTGGTCTCGACAGGCATGGAAGACGACTTTGGAATTATTCGACCGGGACATCTCCTTGAGCGAATCGATATATTTCATCGTGATCAGGTATTGAGCCGGATTTCCCTGGCCGCCGATGATGCCATCGGCGATCTGGCGGATAGATTCGGCTTCAGCGGTGGCTGCCGTCAATCTTGCCTTCGCCTGACCTTCCGCCTGCAGAATGTTCGATTCTTTCTCACCCTCCGCTCTGGTGATTGCAGCCTGTTTCTCGCCTTCCGCTCTGGTGATCGCCGCCTGTTTTTCGCCCTCCGCCTGCAGCACAATGGCGCGCCGGTTGCGTTCGGCCGTCATCTGCTTCTCCATCACTATTCGCACATCCTCGGGCGGATTGATATTCTTCAATTCGACGCGGGTGACCTTGACGCCCCATTTGTGTGTCGCTTCGTCGAGTGTGATGCGTAAACGTGTGTTGATGGTATCTCGCGATGTCAGGGCGTGATCGAGGTCAAGTTCTCCGATCACGTTTCTCATCGCAGTGATGGTCAACTGGATGATGCTGCCTACCAGATCGTTGATTTCATACATCGCTTTGATCGGGTCGGTGACCTGCCAGTAAATAATGGAATCGACGAGTATGGTCACGTTGTCCCGCGTGATCACGGGTTGTGGCGCCAGATCGTTGAATTGTTCCCGAAGGTCTATCTGAGTATGACCCGGGCGCATCCCGCTCCAGTAAACGGATCTTGGTCGATCGAGAAATGGCGTAATGATGTTCAGGCCGCTCGAGGCGACTCGATCGAACTTGCCCAGCCGCTCGATCAGCATTACCGTTGCCTGCGGAACAATCCGGATTGTCTTGGCTGCGATAACGAGCACGATTACTGTGATGATTGACAGTGGTATTAAAAACTCCATACTTCTCCTCCAATAATATTTCGGTTAAAGGCTGTTGGAATTCACATTCTGCAAGGATCAGGATTCTTTGGAAATCTCGGCGAAAGAGCGCGCATGGTGGCCCCGTTCGCCTGACATGGATCGAGTTGCCTTCAATTCTTTCGACCGAGACTGAATCACCCTCTTTCAGCGGCCATTCACCATCTGACGGATAGGCAGTCCAGACGGCTCCGTATACCTTGACAGCTCCCTCATTGAGTTGCCCGTGGCTCGATTCGACCACGGTACCAATCTGACCGAGCATCGTTTCAGCTCCTGCCCTCAGTTTGGGTTTATCCGTTGAAAGAGGCAAAAATCGCTCGAGTATCGTTCTGGATGCGACCACCATCGCCACCGATGAGACCAGGAAGGCCACCACCTGAAAGACGAGGCTCTCGACACCGAGCAGCGCAAGCAGCCCCGCCAGCAGGGCTCCAACGCCAAACCACAACAGTACAAATCCCGGTGTGAATACTTCTGCGACGGCAAAGACGCCGGCGATGATCAACCAGATTATCCAGGCTCGAAACATAGGTTTTTAAATGGAATTAATTGTTATTGATCGATGGCGCAGAAATACAACGCCTTTCAACCTGATTCAGTAACTGATTTCTTCTTCGAATTACGATGCATGGTATTCCAGTTTGATCCGGAACGGCAAGGTAAATAGTTTAAATTTCGTAATTGCTCAGCCCTTAACGGTTCTTGACGGAAAGTTCTTCCCAAGTCCGGATTTCGTAAAAATAAAGGTATTTTTCATCGCCAAGAACGCCAAGAGAGCCAAGAACGCCAAGAGGATTGGCCAGGGCCTGATTCATAGCCGGTTTTAAGCAGCTGAAATCAAGAGGTCAGGCCAAATCCCGGCAATCAATCTTGGCGTTCTTGGCGATGAAAAATACCTTTATTCCCACTTAATCCATCAAATACTAAAGACCAGGCGCTTGCAGTTACTAAGTCCTGTTACGCAAATAAGTAGTTCCTGAATTTTGACACGTTCTTTTGGAGGGGTCAAGAGGCGGCTGAAGCCTGCCTTTAGCTCATCTGGCGATGATGGCTGTTTATGGCGATTGGCGGCGGAGAGAGTCTCTTCGCGATCGAAGATCAGGGGTTTTGTCGGCGGTGAGCGACATGGCGGTGACATTGCAGGCCCGCAAAGTGTCGATCGTGTTCATTCCGATGACGGGAACATCGAACCGCATATCCTGGTTTGGCTTGGGCCGCTTTGATGACGGTCAACGGGCGGCCTCGGACAAGTTCGGATGCGCGCCGGATTGTCGCATCGGTTCCCTCCACACTTCAATGGCCACGACCGCCTGATTCTTGACCGCAATGGTCTGTCCGAGATCGAGTCGGGCCAGTTCCAGGGCGACGTGGAGCCGTATTCGATATCCTCGGCTTCGTGTTTGTTCGGGGAGCGTTTGGTCAGAACGCCGGAACGGGCGACCATCGGCTGCAGGAAGGTGGTTGAATCGACGAGGGTGATGCCTTCGGATTGAAGTTCATCGGCGATTCCGCCGATCAGGGCGTCTGTGTTTCGTCTTTTCAATCTCGCCAGCATTCTGGCCATCCGCAGGTCAGGCAGCGCGTTGAGTTTGAAGATCTGAACGTGCTTCACCTGGCCGGCCATGATCACAAGCGTGACGCCTTCGCGTTTGAAGAATTTTATCAGCTTGTTGAGATGGCCGACACTGATCCACTCGACTACCCCGCCGGAAGATTCGATCTTCGGATCGGTCTCCTCCTTGATTGCGGCGACCGCCATTTCAACGCCCTCTGCACGGGCGCCATCGAGCACCAGAAAAGGGAACCGCCCGTTGCCGGCAATCAGGCCATATTTTTTATTCTCAGGATTCGGCATCGATTGAGAAAACCTCGAGGAATTCTCTATTTGGTCACTCCGCGAGCGGCTGTCTCGATGAATTCGATCATGTAATCGATCTCGGGCAGACCGGACATCTCAGCCCTGATCCGATCGAGCGCCTGCGATGTGTTGAGCTTCGAACTCAGCAGCAGGTGGAAGGCATGCTGTATGTTTCTGATCGCTTCATTTGAAAAGCCTTTGCGCCGGAGTCCGATCGAATTCGCCCCGTAACATTTGGCGTCATTGCCGTCGGTTCTGGCGTAGGGAAGAGCATCCTTGACGATCTTTGACATGGCTCCGACGAATGCGTGGTTTCCAACGCGGCAGAACTGATGGACGCCGACGAAAGCGCCGAGTGTGATGTGATCTCCGATCGTCACGTGGCCGGCAAGGGAGGCGCAGTTTGCGAAGATGTTGTCGGAACCGACTATGCTGTCGTGCGCAACGTGAGTCTGCGTCATGAAGAGATTATCGTCGCCGACAGATGTCAGCCCCCCTCCCCCTGAAGTGCCGCGATTCATGGTGACGTATTCGCGAATCACATTTCTCCGGCCGATGACAAGCCGGGTCTCTTCACCTCTGTATTTGAGATCCTGTGGTGCCTGGCCAAGCGATGCGAACGGGAAGATCCTGGTGCCGCTGCCAATCTCGCAGGGGCCTTCAATGCTGACATGGCCCGCAATCTCGACATCATCGTGAATCGTCACCTTGTCCCCGACGATCGAATAGGCGCCGATTGCAACGCCTGAGCCGATGCGGGCTCCGGTATGGATGATTGCAGTTGAATGTATCATAAACGCTTTTGGGGCTTGCTATTGAGGTTTCGGCGCAAGAGCGGATGAAATGACGGCTTCGGCGACAAGCTGTCCGTCAACGAAGGCTTCTGCGCGAAGCTTGGCAAAACCCATCTTGTATCTGATGACGGTTATCTCGATGCGAAGCTGGTCTCCTGGAATTACAGGCTTGCGGAATCTCGCTTCCTCAATTCCCGTGAAATAGAGAAGCTTGCTGTCCCGATCAGGCACCTCGCGAAAAAGCAGCACCGCGCCTGCCTGAGCCATCGCTTCGATGATGAAGACTCCGGGAAAGACGGGCGCGCCGGGAAAGTGGCCCTGAAAACCTGCTCATTGATCGTCACATTCTTGATCGCCACGATTCTCTTGAGCGGCTCAATCTCGATAATGCGGTCGATGAGAAGCATCGGATAGCGATGCGGAATGATCGATTGTATTTCGTTGATATTCATATTGAGTGTCAGAGGAGGAGGAAGAAGAAAGATTACGAAACAGACGGAATAAACTAAACAGACGAAAAATGAGCTTAGGGCAGTACGACAATTGAATCTCATTTGCTTTCACATGTCGAGAGAAAGAGGCTGATTTGGCGCATTGCCCGTCCAAAACTTTTCGTTTGTTTCGTTTGTTTCGTAATTTTTCTTCTTTCTCCTACTATGGTGTCTCCATTTTCTTCTCGAGTTTCTTCAGCCGGTCGAAGAGTTCAGGCAGGCGCGAATAGAGCACCTGAGATTTGCGCCATTGCTGGTAATCCTGAGCGGGCATCATCCCGCCGACAAGCTTGCCTGCCTCGACGCTTTTGGTCACGCCGGTTCTTGCGGTGATGATGGCTCCGTCGCCAATGGTGATATGTTGATTCGTGCCGATCTGCCCGGCAATGATGCAGCCGCGCCCGACCTTCGTCCCCCCTGAGAAGCCTGCGAGAGCGGCGATTACGGTATCCTCGCCGATTTCGACATTGTGGCCGATCTGAATCAGGTTGTCGAATTTAGCGCCTCGCCGGATTCTGGTTTGACCAAATCCCCCGCGATCCACACAGCAGTTCGCTCCGATCTCGACATCGTCTTCGATGACCACTTTTCCTACCTGAAGTAATTTGAACTGTTTGCCGCTCTCGTCCGGAGTGAAGCTGAAGCCGTCGGCTCCAATCACCGTTCCGCTGTGGATGCGGCATCGTGCGCCGATAGACGTGTCACCGTAGATCGAGACGTTGGGAAAGATCGTGGTCCCGTCTCCGATCGTCACGTTGTCTCCGATGACGACGCCCGGGTGAAGCGTCACGCGGTCCCCGATAAGGCTGTTTCTGCCTATCGTAACCCGCGGGTGAATCGAGCAGTCGGCTCCGAAGGTGGAACCCTTCCCGATTGCCAGATCCTGGCTGACCCCCAGTGATTCGTACGGCTTTGCGTAAAAAGCAGCAATCGCTCGGGCAAATGCGAGTTTGGGGTTCCGACTGACGATCAGGTTGCGGCCTTCGAGCGCCGGTGAATCTGCAATTTGCGGCGGTACGATCAGTGCCGAAGCCGCGCAGCCGGCGACCTCCCGCAGCCTCGCTGCATCAGCAATCAGTGTCACGGTTGCCGGCAGTGCTCCCTCCAGCGATGAGATGCCGGTGATCTCCACGGCTCCATCGCCCCGAATTTCGGCTTGTACAATAAATTGCGCTAATTCCGACAGTTTCATACGTGTCTAAAGCCTATGCATCAAAACAAAAGGCAAAAGTCAAAAGGAGAATTACTTCCTTACTTTTGCCTTTTGCCTGTATGATGCGACTCAGTTATTCCGGCCTAGGGCTTTTTGGCGGCGGCAGGGGCCGCTCCGCCCGGATTGGCCTTGTTGTATTCCTTGACGAAGTCCTCGGTGATGTCGGTCGCCGGCGAAGCGTAGATCAGGACTCCGGCCTGTTGGGCGGCGCCGCCCTCAAGCACCAGCACGATGCCGCGCTGCTGGCAATATTGCTCGAGCAGTTTGCCGACTTTTTCATAAACCGGCTGCGAGACTTCGGCCAGACGCTTCTGTCCAAGGGCATCGTAATCCTCAGCCTTGCGCTTGAGACCCTTCTCCTTCTCGGTCGCCTCTTCCACCCACTGATTGCGGACCTGGGGACTGACCGTGCTGCCCTGGGTCTGAATCTTGTTCTTGAGGTTGTTGAGCTCCTCTTCAAGGGCCTGAATCTCTTTCTTCTTAGGCTCGAACTCGCCGTTGAGTACATCGAGTTTTGCCTTGAGATCATTGATTCCCTGTCTGAAGGCGGCTGTGTTGATGTAGGCGACTTTGCCTTCGGCGCCGGTGCCTCCGCCCTGGGTCTGGGCGGCGCCGGATTGACCCGCACCGGCAGTTGACGGGCGAGTGGGAGGTGTCGGGGTCTGCGCAAACGCAGCAACTGCCATCATTGCGCAGATGGCGGCTGCAATTAACAGTTTCTTCATTTCTTCTAGCTCCTTGAAAATAATCGATTTTTTAAAATTGCGTTTATCGTCTGATATGTATTAAAGGTCTCAACGTCATAAACACCGGCAGGCGCGGTATTGGCCTTGTTATATTCCTTGATGAAATCGTCGGTGATATTTGCTTTCTCACCGGCGAAAACGATGAGGTCGGTTTCTTGCATTTGGCGCGCATCGAAAACACTGGTGATTCCATACTTGATGCAGTATTGATCGAGGAATTTGCTCAGCTTGTCGTAGATCGCCTCAGTCTCTTCCTGCTCGCGTTTGCGGGCAGTCACCTGGGAATCCTCAAGCATTCGCTGGTATTCCTTCTTGCCGGCTTCGAAATCCTCTGTCAGTTTGGCGGCCTGTTGCGGAGACAGCGAGGTGTTCGCGTTGAGCGTCTTTTCCTGGGCGGCCAGCTTGGATTGCATGGATTCAAGCTGCTGGTAGCGGGGCGCAAACTCCGTCTGAAGCTTGTCATATTTCGCCTTCAGCTCGGTCAGCTGGTCGCGGAACGAAAGCACGTCGATGATGGCCACCTTCATCTTGGGCACCTGACCTGCGGCCGCACCTCCTGTCTGAGCGAGAACACCCGTTCCGGCAAATACCAGGAATGCGAGTGTCATAAAAAGTCTAATCTTCATGTCTGAATAAATCTCCAATTCTCGTTAAAATGTTCGGCCGACTGTGAAGCGCATGACTGTGCGGCGCTCGAGAAAGAGCACGGTCGGATCGGTAATATCTGTTTTCGCCTGAGGGTTGTAGGCGAAGATCAAGCGGAACGGAACGTTGATCACCGGCATCTGGATGCGGAATTCAAGTCCCAATGAAGACCGCAGGTCCGAAAGGAATTTGACGTTCTGCTGAGAAGTGCGCACGAAATCGTAGTTCCTCGATTCGCCTGTCAGGAAAATATTGCGGAAACCGACGGGGTTTCCCAGGAAATCCTTGGGAGCGCTGGCAACCTCTTCCTGGGTTGCGACTCGCCCGGCGGGATTCAACCTGATGCCGCTGGTCGTGATGTTCTGCTCAATGAAATTGGTGTTCGTCACCTGATCTTTGTACCTGCGGGCATTAAAGCTGGATCCCACATCGGCAAAAGCCGCGATCGAAAGCACACTGAAAACAGGGACGCGGTACTCGAGGTTATAGATGAACTGAGTGTCGCCGCCAATGGGAGTGAAGAACCTGCGCGCCTGAAGCGTGTTGCAGCCCCTGCTCGAATCGGGAGACGTCAGCCCTGCGCAAGCGCCTTCTGGAGCCTCAAAAGTATAGTTGCGAATCACGCTCGGACTTACCAGCCCCGCCGGTGCGTCGATCAGCTTGTTCGGGTCGGCGGGATCCGGAATTTTCGCCTTGACGTTCCTGGTCGAAAGGAAGAATCAG
Source organism: Acidobacteriota bacterium (assembly GCA_016710075.1). Taxonomy (GTDB): domain Bacteria; phylum Acidobacteriota; class Blastocatellia; order RBC074; family RBC074; genus JADJLO01. Next base: position 12,887 of record JADJLO010000013.1, read on the forward strand.
AGGGTACCACCGGCGAAATCGAGCGGAAGTTGTAGCCGCGGATGTCATATTCGCCGCCAAGGTAGAATCTTTCGAAGATCGGAATGCCGCCGACGAATGAGAGCGACCTGGTATCAAAGGGCGTGCCGAAAGTGCGAATGTGATCAGCCCGGAATCTCATGGCAATGACGTGCGGCTTATCAGTCCTGCGCCTGAGCACAGGGATGAAGTATTTGTACTCAAGCGACGGCGCGAAAGTGTTGACGTCTCCACCCAGGATTCCTCCGCAAGCGAGAGGCCTATGAATATGCTCTGGCCGCGCGTCGGATCGATCGCCGCATTCAGAGTATTGTAAAAAAGCGACGGAACGACTCGGCTGGTGATGATCCGCGGTTGTGTAAAGGTCACCGGAATGTCGTTTTTTGGATCGGCGTCGCGGTTCACCTTGGGGTCCTCAATGCTGTTGGCCGTCAGAGAATAGGACAGGCCGAGCCTTGCGAACTGCGAGAACTTTCGGAACCGTTTGGTGAACAGCTGCAGCGGACCTGACAGGCTGACCGTTCCTCCTATCGTTTTCTGCGAGAACAACGTATCGGCATTGATCGACGATAATCCGAAGAAACTCGCCTGTAGAATCTGCGAAGCGTTCGAAAAATTGAAACCCTGTCCGACAAACTGGGCTCTTTGCGCGAACAACTGCACCCCGAGGCTGATCGGCTTGCCGAACAGATAAGGTTCGGTGAATCCGACAGAGGCGAAGAGCTGACGGTTGCCGCCCGAGAGGGCAAAGCTCAGGCTCTCCCCGTATCCGAGGAGGTTGTTGGTCGAATACTCAAGACCGAAAAAGCTTCCAGCGAATCCCGAGACTCCGCCGTTGAGCTGAATCTGCTGCCGGCCTTTCTCCTTGACCTGAAGGTCGATATCGACGGTCTGATCACGGTCGTTGGTGCGCGTGATCGCGTCCTTGTCATGACCTCATCAAAAAGGCCGAGCTGGTTCAACCTCCAGAATCGACAGATCCCAAGCGTTTATTGTACGGGTCGCCCTCATTGAGCAGCACTTCGCGGCGAAGCACCACATCTCGTGTGTTGGTGTTGCCGATGAACTCCAGCCGACGCATCGTGAACTGCCGGCCTTCCTCGACTTCAAGCGTGATGGTGACATCGCCTTCGGTGTCTGTCCTGTCCTTGAATTCAGGGGATGAAATTGACGTCAGCCTGAATATATCCCTGGGTTCCGTAGATGTCCTTGATTCCCTTGAAGACGTTCTCCTGGATCTTCTTGGCGTCAACCCATTCGCCTTCCCTCAATCCCGAAACAGCCCCGACGATGCCGGGCTGGAAGATGGTCACGCCCTTCTCTTCGACCTTTAGATCCTGTAGCGTCCGACCGACTTCGATCGGAATCGGACCTTGAGCCCCGGCCCGGATTTGCGCAACCCTGGGAAGGGATGCCGCCGCTGACCTTTCCTGCCTTTGCAATTTTCGGGCTGGCCTATCTTGGCCTGCAGGTAGCCCTTCGTTCCCAGGAAGAACCTGACCCGCTCGAGGTCGTCCTAAGTTTTCCTTGAAATAGATGTCTTTCGACGTGAAGGTGGAGATCAGCCCGGCCTCTTTGACCAGTTTCATCGCCCCGCGCGTCGTCTCTGAGAATCCGTCCTTGTCGCCGGTGAACTCTATATCCTTGACGCGAACCCGAGGGCCTTCCGGTTTTCCAAATATGAGCGCGACCGTGGTTGCCGAGATGTCTTCAACCTCGACCTCAACCTTTGCGTCGGGATGGCCTTTTCAGCGAGCAGCTCGCGCAAGACCAGCCGGGCACCGTTGGTTTTGGCCGGATCGAACTGAGATTCCTTGCTCACCTGAACCCGCCGCTCCTTGAATCGCGTCAGAATCTCGCTCTCGGTCGCCGACTTCAAACCCCGGTATTGAATGTCGCGGATGATGGGATATTCCTTGACCTGGAAAATGATGATCTTTCCGCCTCTTGGCCCGTCTTCTATGAAGAGTTTGGTCGCGAGAGGGTCGAACAGCCCCATCTGAATGATCGATTGAAGATCGCGCTGCGCAAGGCTCAGATCGAAACAGTCCTGCTGCTCTGCACGTAGTAGAGAATCGACTCCGGGGAATACGCCGGTTCCCGCGGATCTCCACGTCCTCAACAAATGATTCCTGACCCGGCTGCGTAACCTGCGCCGACGCCGGGACCCCAAGTAATAATAAGAAGAGTAAAATTACTGCAGTGTAAAACGCGCTTCGCACAAAAGGTAATCGCTTATTCCATGGACTTCTCCCGCTGAACATTGGTGACAGGTAACGAACTTCATAATACCGCACTTCCGTGCGCGGCGGCTCAGGCGTCTCCAGCAATCTAAATGAATACGACTCCGTCCCTTAGAACGATCTACATTGCCCAGGATTGCAGTGCTAATTTAAGATCAACGTATTATACGAAGTGGGAGTCCGGAATGAATAGCCCCAGCCGTGTCAGATCAAGAAACAGTCCGAATCTTTCCTGCTTATATTCCCCGTTTATTCCCCTGCCTGGCCAACCAGGCACCTCGTCGGTTCGTTGAATTTTCGCCCAGTAATGGCCGGTAATTCAGGGAGTTACCGTCGAGAAAAGACCTCAACGGCGGTGGCAAAAACAGAAACGACCCTGGATGAGAGCCTCGGAAAGCGGGTCTTCGACAAATTTCTGGAATTACGACGCAGGGGTCCTGGCACCGTAGCACGATCGATTGCAGGTCTGATTGACGATCCATCGTTTTGGCATCTTCGCTGATGCGGACCTCCAGCTTACTGCGATTGCGCAGGAGGCGGTATGGTTGATCTGGATTTGATCAACAGGTGCGACGATCGGAGCAGGTCCTCATCGGTCCGGGGCGCAAAGACAATGATCTCCTCAGGCCGGTTGATGAATTCCGG
>JADJLO010000014.1 GCA_016710075.1 Acidobacteriota bacterium
GCCCGCGAAGAGCAACGTTTTGGTCAATAGCGTAGCGATGCGCCCCATCGAACCCAGCGGGCCGAGGTTGAGATGTTTGATCGCCGCATTATTTCGCGGCTCCTCTACCCACCGGCGTCATCCAGCGAATTTCGCCTCCGATTGAGATCAATGGCTGTGATGCGTCCGTAGGAGTGCTTGAATAACGGCAACCCGCGCGGTTCGAGATGAGTCCGCCACCCGCGATTTCAGCGGAAAAATCGATTCACTGCCAGCACTCGCCCAAGGCCGAGCGCCAGCGGCAGCGTGGCGACGGCACGTAGAGCATTCCGGTTTCGGGGTCAAGATGCCGCGCCATTCCAGTTCGCGCCACCCAGCACGCCGGCATGAAGATCACTGGGGTTGTCTTCAATCGGCGTGAAGAGCGGTCCCTGATCGAATTTCTTCACGTCGTCGAGAGCCTCTGCGCGCAGTGCCCGGCGTAAAATCAATCAGGTCGTCAACCGTCGCCTTTGGCGGTCAAACGGCGGCAGCTTCGTTGGAAGGGTTGCAGTGGGCGACGTCGTTCACGGTCAATTTGAGACTGTGGCACAGAGCGTTCTACAATCGGCCAGACGAGATTGCCGGTAACGCGATCAAAGACAAAGAAGAAACCCCTGTTTTGTGACTTGCGCGACGGCCTTGACGGGCGGCCATTGACCTTGATGTCGAGTCAAGTTCGGCGCTGCGGGGTGGTCATAATCTCAAATGCCGTGATGGACCATTTGAAATGCCAAATGCGCTTGCCGGTCTTGGCATCTTCCGGACAGACCAGGCTGTCGCCGAATAAGCCGTCGCCCGTGTCGTCCGCCGCCAAAAAGTTGTTGGTCGGCGCTCGACCGGCAGGTAAACATAACCGGAGTTCATCATCGGCGCTCATCCGAGCCCAGTACATTCGCGCTGCCGGTGTACTTCCACGAATCTTTGAGCCAGGTCTCATTCGCCGAACTCGCCCCTTGCGGTGCACCGTATGAAATGTCCAGAGCAACTTGCCGGCGCGCGCGTCGAAGCCGCGCACATCGCCCGGCGGCATCTCGCGCGTTTTGCTGCGATCTTTGATGTAACTGCCGACGATGACTACATCGCGACACACCAGCGGCGTGTTGATGTGTGACCGTAGAGATCCGCAGGCCCCGCAGATCTCTCGATAGAGGCCAATTCTTAAGCAGATTGACTTCACCATTTTCGCCAAACTGCGCGAGCTTCTTCCCGGTCTCGGCATCCATGGCGATCAGCGTCGACTGTCGCCGGTTGCGATGAATGATCCTGGCTTCTTCCGCGCTCCAATAAGCTACCCCGCGATGTGATGAAGCCTTTGATGGTTATGAATTTGACGCGCCACGTCTCCGGATCGAAGCGAATCTATTTGCGCACCAGTCGCAGCCTCTGATCGCCGCCACCTGCGACATCGCCGTGCTGGTGTAAAGCACGCCGCCAATCATCAAGGGCGTCACCTGGAATTCACCCGGACGCAAATCAGGATATTGCTTTGAGAACTGGTGCCATCGGGCGATTCCCATTTCCACGCGACCTGCAAACGCTGCACATTCTGCTGATTGATTTGATCGAGCCGCGAATATTTGCCTGAGCGATTATCTCCGCCATATGCCGGCCATTCGCCGATTGAGCCGGCTGAACGAGCAGTGGCGAGAAGCGAACCTGCAACCAGACCTGCCAGCAGAAGCACAATGACTGTTTGCCAACGTTGAGCGTTCAACAATTGCCGCAACTTCAACATGGTAATTCCTCCTTTAACATGTGGGTGCGCATACCTGGCAATTGTCCGCCATTATTCTTCCAAATCAGATCTGTGTCACCGCCGCAATTGCCTGCCTGATATATATTTTTTCTCTGATTATTTGGGAAGGAAACGGCCAACCTGGATAACCGGCCGGCCGGTTAAACTTATAAGGCAGCAGTAAACAGACTGTCAAGCTGCTTTGCCCGCAACGCACGGCAATAAAGTTCAATAAAGATTCATTCTTGATTGTTGATTGCGATCTGACGGATACTTTCATTCATGCAGGACTTATATTTTCAATTGAGCAGTTAGTTAGACTAACCGGAACAGAAAAGGAGCAACCGTTGGGACCACTCAAAGGAATTCGAATCGTCGAGCCGCAGGGATAGGCCCTAGAACGTTTTAGCGATGATGCTTGCGGATATGGGAGCCGAGATCATTCGGGTGGATCGCAAGGGGCGAAGTGATCCGCGCGGCAAATACAATGTACTGCTGCGAGGGCGCTCTGTCGATCGGGGTTGATTTGAAAACGCCGGGCGGTGTTGAAACGGTGCTCAAACTTACTGGAAAGGCCGATGCGTTGATCGAGGGATTTCGACCCGGAGTCATGGGTGTTGACTGGGGCCTGAGGTATGCTTCGCGCGCCATCCGCGACTGGTCTATGGTCGAATGACAGGCTGGGGTCAGGCAGGGCCGATGGCTCAGGCTGCAGGGCACGACATCAACTACATCAGTCTGAGCGGCGTATTACACGCGATCGGCAATCGCAATGGCAAGCCTGTGCCTCCGCTCAATCTGGTTGGGGATTTCGGCGGTGGCGGCATGATGCTGGCATTTGGCATCGTCTGCGCGCCGCTTGAAGCCAGGCAGTCCGGCAAAGGACAAGTCGTCGATGCCACTAGGACCGATGGTCTGGCGACGCTGATGGCGATCATCTATGGTCTCAAGGCGATGGGTACCTGGAGCAATGAGCGCGGAACCAATATGCTGGACGGCGGCGCTCATTTTTACGACACCTGCGAATGCTCTGACGGCAAATATGTCTCGATCGGCCCGATCGAGCCTCGTGTTCCACGCGATGCCGGTCGAAAAGACCGGCCTTTGACGATCAGTCGCCCGGCACCTACTTGACAAGGCGCGCTGGCCGGAGTTGAAAGAGCGCCTGACTGCCGTCATTAAACCAAAACGCGCGACGAATGGTGCAGCGCTGGATGGAGGGACTGATATCTGGTTTTGCTCCGGTGCTTGATCTGACGAAGCTCCGCGACACCCGCACAACGTCGCTCGCACATTTATCGAGATTGACGGTGTCGTGCAGCCGGCGCCTGCACTGCGTTTCAGCCGCACTTCGCCTGAGATTTCAGGCAGCAGGAAGACACCACGATCTGCTGCGCGACTGGGGTTTAAATTTCGAAGAGACAGGGCCGTTGCAATAACACCCGGCGCTCTCTGCCGGGGCGCTGGAGAGAATTCGGAACAGTTTTCGGTGACTCGTCACCGGTTGGAATCCGCATTACCCGGGATGCCGTAGCAACAATGAATACAAGAACAAGGAAATCATCAATGACTGAAGCATATATACGACGTGCAAGTGCACGCCGCGAGGGCGGGGACGATCGAACGGAGTCTTCACGAAGTTCGCCCGATCGAACTGGCGACACAGGTCCCGGCAAGCCATCTCGCGACCGCAATAATCTCGACACCAGTTATGTAGACGACGTGGTTGGGCAAGGTGCTGCAGTCGGCGAGCAGGGCGCCGACATTGCGCGAACGGCGGCACTCAATGCCGACTATTCAGAAAATGTCCCGGCAAGCAGCCCAACCGGTTTTGCGCATCAGGGCTTGAGGCGGTCAACACTGCCGCCGCACAGGTGATGTCAGGGCAATCTGATCTGGCTATCGGCGGAGGAGTCGAACCGATGTCGCGTGTGCCGATGGTGCATGACGGAGGCGCGAGGATGATGGGATCCGGCAATCGCCGCGAAGATGTATTTTATTCCTCAGGGAATCAGCGCGCCGATCTGGTGGCAACGAAGTACGGCTTTCGCGCGAAGACGACGCTTACTCGGTCGAAAGCCAGCGCCGCGCAAAACATGTATGGGACAGCCTATTTCAAACGTTCGATCGTGCCGGCCGAGGATCAGATAGGGCGGACGGTGCTCGATAATGACGAATATGCGACCAGGGACGACGATGGAAGATCTGGCGAAGCTCAATCCGGCGTTCACCACTTCCCGGCGAACAGGCGGGTTTTGACGCCGTCGCCATTCAGCGCTACCCCCGAAGTCGAACGCATCAACCACGTTCATCACGCAGGCAATTCGAGTGGAATCGTAGATGATGCGGCAGCCGTGCTGGCTTGGCAGCAGGGAGACTGGCGAGAAGCTGGGCCTCAAAGCCCGCGCGAGGATCCGCGCCTTCGCCTCAATTGATCGGAACCGACAACTATGTTGACCGGCCCTGCACCGGCGACTGAAAGCGTTGAAGCGCGCGGGAATGACGACAAAGGGATATCGAACTCTACGAGCTGAACGAGGTATCTGCGGCCGTGGTGCTGCGCTACATGCAGGCTCTGGGGCATTCCTCACGACAAGATCAACGTCAACGTAGACGCCATTGCCATGAGGCATCCCCTTGCGCAACCGGAGCTTATGATTCTGGGCACGCTGATCGACGAAATGGAACGAGCGGCGCGGCCACTGGTCTGGCCACTCTGTGCGTCGGCGGCGGTGATGGGAACCCGCGACAATCGTCGAACTGATCTAAAAAGAGTTTAAAGTCCAAGGTTGAAAGTTTAAAGAAAAGATCTGCTCCTCGATGGTTCTTTTCACCTCAAATACCATGTTACACGACCTTTAAACTTTAAAACTCATAAACTTTAAACTCATTAAAGTTATTTGGAGATATGGAGAAATAGAGATGACTGGAGAGGACTAATTACCATGTTGACGGCGACGGCATTGCCACTTTGACCATAGATTTGAAAGACCTGCCGATGAATGTCATCACGCGCCAGTTTCTGGAAGACCTTGCAGCATCGGTTGAAAAGGTCAAGCGATCCGGCGGTCAGCGTGCGATCCTGACGTCCGGCAAACCGTCATTTATGGCCGGAGCCGGATTTGAAGGGTGTCAGCGAGCTGTGAGCGCACGATGCCGAGGCGTTGTACAAAACGGTGATGAGTTTTGTCGGGCTTTTTGACGCGGAAGATGGAGACCTGCGGCATGCCATTTGTGGCGGCGATCAACGGTACTGCTTTGGGTGGAGGTCTGGAGATCTGTCTGGTCCCCGCCATTACCGAGTGGCGGCCGATGTACCGGGCAGTTCACCGGGTTACCGGAAGTGCTTGTCGGCCTTTTTCCGGGCGGCGGTGACGACAGCGATTGCCGCGCCTTTGCGGGCGCGCGAAGCGCCGCAGTTGATGATGCAGGGTACCATCGGATGCCGCAGCAGGCTCTCGAAAAAGGCATCATCCACAAGGTCTTGCGACGGGCGAACTTCTGGCCGAGGCCAAACGCTGGCTTCTGGAATCGCCCGACCCGGAGCAACCCGGGACAAGAAAGGATTCAAAGTGCCGGGAGGCGCTGGTCAGTTCGATCCACGCTTCATCGAAACGTTCATGGTCGGAGCATCCCCCCATGCAGAAAGAGACCTTTCACAACAACTCCGCGCCGCAGGCGATCATGTCCTGCGTTTACGAAGGGCTGCAGGTCCCGATTGATGCCGGTCTGAGAATCGAACAGCGATATTTCACCAAACTGCTTCTCGATCCGGTCGCACGAAACATGATCCGCACGGTCTTCGTCAACAAGGGCGCGGCGGACAAGCTGGCACGTCGCCCTAAAGGTTACGACAAATTGCAGGTTAAAAACTGGGAGTGCTCGGCGCCGGAATGATGGGCGCCGGACTGGCGTATGTAGTGGCGCTGGTCGGCATCGAAGTCGTGCTGCGGGACCGTGAATTGAGCTTCGCCGAAAGGGCAAGGCTTCAGCGAAAGCCTTCTGGCAAACCGCATCAAAAAGGGCCGACGACGAGGAGAAAGCCGCGCCGTCCTGTCGCTGATCAAAACCTACGGCGGATTACGCCGATCTTGCCAACTGCGACCTGATCATCGAAGCCGTTTTTGAAAACCGCGAAATCAAGGCGGACGTGACGCGCAAAAGAAGCGGTTATCCCGGCGACGGCGATCTATGCATCGAACACATCGACTTCGCCGATCACCGGTCTGGCTGAGGCAAGCAGCAGACCCGCGCAATTCATCGGGCTTCATTTCTTCTCACCTGTTGACAGGATGCCGCCGGTCGAAATATCCCGCGGCAAACTGACCTCTGACGAAACACTGGCTAAAGCCGATGGATTTTGTCCAGCAGATCAAAAAGACTCCAATTGTCGTCAATGAGAGCCGGGGGTTCTATACCTGCCGCTTTCAGCGGAGCGTATATCAACGAAGGCACTACCATGCTGCTCGACGCCACCACACCGGCGCTGGATCGAAAACGGCGCCCGGATTGCCGGATGCCGGTAGGTTGCTGGCGATGCGGGATGAAGTAAGCATCGATCTCAGTTATCACATTCGGGAACAGACGAAAAAGGATCTCGGATGAGCCTACAAAGCGGCACGGGCGATGGGTGATCACCCTTTCTTTGCAAAACTGGAACGCGTCGGCAAAAATCAGGTCGCGGAATGTACGAATACCCGGAAGGCGGGAAGAAGTTTTGTGGCCTGATCTGACCAGGCACTTCCCTGCCGCAGCCGAACAACCACCGGTCGAAGAAGTAAAGAAGCGATTGCTCTACGCTCAGGCTCGATGCCGCTCAACGATGGAACAGAAAGTGCCATGGACCTGGCGGACGGCGACGTCGGCGGCGCATGCTCGGTCTTGGATTCCCCTCCATACACCGGCGGACCGCTTTTTTTCGCTGATAGACACTATCGGAACGGCGAAATTGTCGAAGAGTGCGACCGGATGGGCGCAAAAATATGGACCGCGCTTCACGCCTCCGAAGTTGCTGCGCGATATGGCAGCCAAAGGCGAGATTCGCCAAGCAAAAAAGAAGATGACGAAACAGACGAAACAAACGAAACAGACGAAAAAAATCCGGGCAGTGAATTCTGATTAATCCCCAACTTACGTACTTTGGGAATTCTGGACAGTTCGCCGTCTGGATATTTTTCGTCTGTTTCGTTTATTTCGTCTGTTTCGTCATCGATTTTTCTTCCTGATCCACTCAACAATTCGATCAGCGACGTCTTCGCCAGGGTCTTTCGTTAATTGTGAGGGATGGACGCTTAGGAAACACCTTGATACTGTTGGCGAATTCGCCAACAGTATCAGTAATTAGCCCTGCCCGATCACCTGATCATTTTGCCGGCGGGGTGTATCTTCTGGCCTGCCCAATCCGATCCAGAACGGGGATGTCCATGCCATGGAGCCATCCACCTGTGTGACGCGGAGATAATAATATCACCGTCCCGGCTGATTGAGATCCGCCCAGGTGAATTCAGATCCAGCGCGCCGTCGCCCTGCATCAGTTGAATCTGAATCGTGTCAATATTCTGAACGATGGTCTGTTCGAAGGTGATCATCCCCTGCTAGAGTTCAGCGAGTCTGACAACATGGCGAACAGCGGGGATGTCGGCGACGGGACGCTCCATCATATCGGGAGTTGTCCCGTCTGTCGGGTCGGGTTCGCGTGTGGCCGCCGATTGAACCGTCAGTTCCGTGGCAATGTCGGTCCTTCCAGCTCCTGCGACCGCGCGTATTGAGCTGGTAATCGAGCCGGTTCGGATTTTGAGCGTTCCGCGCAAAACGATAGCTTTGCGGCTGGGCAAACCACGGCTCTTTGAAGCCGACCAGCCTTGCCCCTTTGACTTCAATCGAGCCCCGCCAGATGCGTGCAGCCCGCCAAGCTGGCGATTGCCCATTCGAATATCCGGGATGCCCGTTGTGATTGTCCGAAGCTCCGACGAATCCCACCTCGAATCCGTTCTGCAGATACTTGTTGCCGAAATATTCGAAGGTTCCATGACCTGACTGTATCTCGGCCAGCCGTTCCATGTCGGCATCGTTGCGATTCCAGTCACCCGACTGGTGAGCGTGCGGAATGATCAGCACCTCTTTCGGGTCGTGCAGAGAACGCAGTTTTTTATAAAGCTCGTCCAGATCGACAGTCTCCTGCAACGGTGCGCGGCGCGCCTCCGTCGAAGAAAAGAAGACATTGTGATGCCCGCCTATCGGATTGGATCCGGTCCATTCATATCCAAGAATCGTCGTGAACTTGCCGGGCGACAAATAACGCCTCGTAGCCTCCTGCATCGTCTTCCATTCAAAGTCATCCATCCACAGGTCATGCGGAGAGAGTCAGGAAATCGAGCCGCGCGACGTCCCGGCCAAACCGGAAGTAGCCATCGGCCGATCCAGCCTTCAGAGAAACCAGAATGACCATGCGTCTCTCCCAGTAAATCCTGTTCGAAGGACTGTCTTCGACCAGGATCGGGTTGCTCTGGCCCGACAGCTTCCCGTCAGCGGATCGGATCTGAAACCGATAAACCCCAGGCTTGTCGATCTTCAGACCGGCAAGCACGTTCATTGCCGGGCTGCCGGCGGAAATGTTCTTCAATGGTTGATTGTTGAGCAGGACCTGATATTCGGGCGTGGTCGCGCTGGACAGGATTCTTGACACGATCTTCACTCCGCACGGCCAGTGCAAAACTCTCGCCGGTTCTGACCACTGAAGGCGCAACCGCGTTGACGTATTGAATCTCGGCCGCGCCAAGCACTACGACCGAAGGCCAGGGCGGCGTCATCGGAAACCCTTTCCCTTCCATGTCCAGGTGAATCGGAAAGAAGACCTGGTCGTTCGAAGCCGGTTGCAGCTTGACGCCCTTTGACCCTTTCGACGTGTCACCATACCTGATCGTCACCGTATCGCCCTTTTTGAGCGATGTCCCGCGAAGCCTGAAATTCAGGGTCTGGCGCGTGATGAAGCCCGTCCATTGCCCCCAGTCCTTTTCGACTTCAAAACGGGCAGCCGGATTGGAACTTCGAATCGTGACGAAATCGTCACCTGCGGCGTCCGTCACCTGCGGAGATGATCCCCTGCCCACAGTCAGAAGCAGTCCGCCGCCTTCAGCCATCGGAAGTCCGCCGACCGTCCATGTCTGATCAAATGTGACGTAATCACCCGATCGATAAGGTCCAGGCTTCGACAGAGCCAGTTTACCCAGCGCGTCCACCGTCTCATCGAGCAGCTTGAATTCGTGAGTGTAGCGCGTGATTTGATCGGATATCGGCCTGAATTGCGCAGCCGCTATATTCGGCTCGGCATTGCGTAGCAGGCGGAACCATGTGGCAATCCCCGCAGGTATGTCTACCGGAACCTTCCCACCCGTGAGCGCCCATGCATTGACCCATTCCCACAACGTCTGCAGGCGCCCCACCAGCACCGCCGGCGTTTCCGAAGGCGCCGCAGCTTCCACCTTCAGCTTTTCAACCCGCCCGCGAAGCTCCCGGCTGAGGTAGTCCTTCTTCTGCGCCCTCATCAACTGCCCCTGCTGTATCAGAAATACAACTGCTGCAACCAGAATAACCACGGCGATCAGCCGGCCTGTGCGCGATATGGATGACATCTGCTTACCCTCCTGACGTGAACTCAAAGCAATTAGACTTACGGCATACTAACCGGCCGGTAGGCATGCAGGCAAGACATCGCCGGCCTTTGCCCCAATGGATTACCGATTTCAATCGAGCGCCTTGCGAAGAAATCCCCTGACACCCAGATAGGTGAAGAATGACAGGAAAACGAATAGTCCGACGATGATGAACCAGACGGGCATGTGAGGCATGTTTGGAACCAGCGAAGCACGAAAGCCCTCGCTTGCATAAGTGATCGGATTGATGCAGGTGACGACCTGAAACCAGCGCAGCTTATCGAGCATGGCCCATGGGAAATAGATGCAGCCGGTAAAGAGCATCGGCGTCAGGATGACCGAGAACATGAGCCCGATCTGGGAAGGTTGAACGATAGTTCCAAGCGTCAGACCAAGGCCGGCTCCAACCAGCGAGGCAAGCACGGCGACGATGATCAGCAGCCACCAGTATTCGAGGCTGATCGAAAAGCCGCTGCCAAGGATGAGGCGTCCCAGTGGAACGATCATCGCCCCGGCAATCAGGCCGCGAATGGAGGCGAAAACCATCTTCTGAATTCCAACCATCCAGACGGGCATCGGCGAAAGCAGACGATCTTCGATCTCCTTCGTGTAGCCGAATTCAATGACCAGCGGCATCGACACGGCCTGCATTGCTGTGAGCACCGTAGTCAGCGAGATGATGCCGGGCAGGAAGAGCACGCCGTATCCGGCATTCGCCTGCCCAAGCATCGGCAACAGTCTGCCAAATATGAACAGAAAGAAGATCGGCTGAATCAGGGTCATCGCCAGAAACGTCTGCCATGTTCTCAGGGTCACCCAAAGATCGCGCCAGAGCAGTTGGAGAAACGCAGTCGCAATCATATGCGCGTTCGGTTCGGTGTCGAAAATTGAGCGGTTATCGTTGTAGAGGAGTTCAATCTCGCAGCCCCTTTCCTGTCAGGTGAATGAATACGTCTTCAAGGCTCGGCTGAGCCAGGTGCAGATCGGCCAGTTCGAGCCCTGCATTGACGATGATCTGGCCGGCCTTGAGCGCCACTTCTCCTCCGCGCTCGGCATAAAGCCGCATCATTGGATCTTCCTCAACCGCCTGGGCTAGGGGCATCGCAGGTCTCCCCTGCCCGCCTCCCATCATCGCCATGACCCATGGCGGTGGCGCGGCCTGGTTATCGGCGGCCTGGGCTTTCGCAGTCGTCCATTCCGCTTCACTGACGCTCTCCAGTGCCCGAACATCGGCCAGGATCCCGGCCTTCTTTTCTTCAGTCAGTGCGGCATTGCGATGTATGCGCAGCTCGACTCTGGTCCCAGCGGGAACGAGCTTGCTCAGATTTGAAGGAGTGTCGAGCGCCAGAATCCGGCCGTGATCCATGATCGCTATGCGATGGCAAAGTTTTTCGGCCTCTTCCATGTCATGCGTGGTAAGAAACACAGTCAATCCGTGCCGGTTGAGCGTCTGGATCATCTCCCAGAGAAATAACCTTGCCTGCGGATCGAGGCCTGTGGTCGGCTCGTCAAGAAACAGGATTCGCGGCGAATGCATCAGGGCGCGCGCAATCAGCAGTCTTTGAGCCATGCCGCCGCTGTATTTATCGACTTTGTCATTGGCGCGCTCGCCCAGGCCGAACTGCTTGAGCAGTTCAATTGCCCGGCTCGTACGTTCGGCACGACCAACACCAAAATAAGCGGCATGAAATGTCAGGTTCTCGATCGCGGTCAGCGAACGGTCAAGATTGTTGCGCTGCGGGACGACCGCGATATGCGGCTTGGCTCCAACCGGATCGGCAACCACATCGACGCCGGCGATGGTTGCGCGCCCACCCGTGGGCAGAACCCGCGTCGTCAGCACCCCAATCGTCGTAGTCTTCCCTGCACCGTTTGGCCCGAGTAGCCCGAAGACCTCGCCGCGTCTGACTGTAAAGCTGATTCCATTGACGGCCTTAACCGGGCTTTTGGGATACTGCTTCTCCAGTGCTTCGACTGATACGATTGTTTCAACGGATGAGTCGACGGTCGAGTGCCCGTCGGTTGGCTGCTCAGCATTCATTGTTTGCGAGTTCCTTTTGTCGTTCGATTGAAATGTCCGCAGCATTCTATGCGTGTTGCAAAGCTCCCACAAGCTTCCAAGTTATCAACTTACAGGATTTCTTAATTACTGATACTGTTGGCGAATTCATCCTTTGGTAGATTGTCAGAAATTACAGAATCAAAATACGAGCGGGAGCGCGGGCGTCCCGCCTGCGTAGTTCGATTAACGCAAATCTTATATGAATGTGCAGATATTTCAATACACGCAGGCGGGACGCCTGCGCTCCCGCTCGTATTTCGACCATTCCAAAATATTCATGAAACATGGGAAACAGGGGAACAGGCTATAAATTCAATTCGCCAGCAGTATCATTAGTGATGTTACGCAAATATCTAGTTTTGTGTTTTTTGTCCTTTTGTGCTTTTTGTGGTGAATTTCATGTCCCTGATTACGACCACTGCTTATATAATTCTCCCAACTCTTGTATTCACCCGGTATCTGAATTAGAAACTAATCGAAATATGGACCAGAACAACAACGAAAACGTGAGCCCCGTCAGACCGCTCGCGCCTGAGGCGTTATACAACTCTTGCAAGCCTGAGCAGTGCGAATTCGAGACGACCGCCGAGATCCGCGATCTGACAGAGCTGATTGGGCAATCCAGAGCCGTCGAGGCGGTTGAATTCGGAACCGGGATGCGCCACAAGGGATACAACCTGTACGCCCTCGGCCCGGCAGGTCTTGGCCGGCATACCTTCGTGCGGCAGTTCATCGAACAGCGGGCGGCGGGTGAGCCTGCTCCCTGCGACTGGTGCTATGTCAACAACTTTGCGCAGCCGCAACGGCCGCTGGCTCTGTGCCTGCCCTCCGGTCAGGGCAACATTCTGCGCCAGGACATCGAGCAGCTTCTCGAAGAGCTTCGCGCGGCCATTCCGGCCGTCTTCGAAAGCGACGATTACAGGGCAAAGAAACAGAAGAACGAAACTGAAACCGGGGCGAAGACAGAGACCTCGCTTGAAGCACTAAGGGTCGAGGCCGAGAAGAAGAATATCGCACTGCTTCAGACTCCCACGGGTTTCATTTTTGCTCCGATAAAAGATGGGGACGTGATCAATGCCGAGGCATTCGAGAAGCTGACCGATCAAGAGAAGAATAGCTTCGAAACAGACAGCACTCTATTTCAGGAGAAGCTTCAGACGATCATTCGCGAAATTCCGCGGGCGATGAAGGAGGGCCGCGAAAAGCTCAAACAGCTTGACCGTGAAGTGACGACATTTGCGGTCGACCATCTGATTGACGAACTGCGTGAAAAATACAAGTCTCTGGCTGAAGTAATGAGCTTTCTGGACGCACTGCAGCAGGATGTGATCGCAAACGTTGGCGACTTTCTCAATCAGCAGGAATCGCCTGCCGGTATGATGCCGGGCGTGGCGCAATCACAAGCTTCGAGATCCGCGATGTTCCTCCGCCGTTATCAGGTCAACGTTCTGGTCGACAACGAGACCTGTAATGGAGCTCCTGTGATCTATGAGGATCACCCGACTTTGAGAAACCTGATTGGTCAGGTCGAATATATGGCCCAGCTCGGCGCCCTCGTCACCGATTTCAACCTGATACGCGCGGGTGCGCTGCACCGCGCCAATGGCGGCTACCTGATACTCGATGCTCACAAGGTTCTTTGGCAGCCTTATGTCTGGGAAGGGCTCAAACGAGCTCTGCGGTCAGGCGAAATCCGGATCGAATCTCTCGGTGAGATGATGGGGCTGACAAGCACGGTTTCGCTCGAACCAAAACCGATTCCGCTCGAGATCAAGGTCGTCCTGATCGGCGACAGGTGGCTCTACTACTGGCTTTGCCATTACGATGACGAATTTTCTGAACTGTTCAAGGTCGCAGCGGATTTCGAAGAGGATATTGAGCGCACTCCCGAAAATTATCAGATGTATGCCCGGCTGATCGGAACGATCGCCCGCAGGGAAGAGCTTCTGCCGCTGGATCGTCAGGCAGTATCGAGGGTCATCGAACATAGCTCACGTGTTGCCGATGATGGAAAGAAGCTCTCAACACATCTGAGGACACTTTCCGATCTGCTCCACGAGGCGGATTACTATGCCAAATCAGATCAACACCAGACCCTGACTGCCTCGCATATCCAGCGAGCGATTGACGCACAGACCCGCCGGTCGGATCGCTTTCGCGAGCAGCTTTATCAGGACATTCAAAGCGGTCTGCTTCTGATCGATACCCGGGGCGAACAGATCGGCCAGATAAACGGGCTTTCGGTGATCCAGTTGGACAACTTCTCATTCGGACGACCGGTCCGCATCACCGCCCGCGTTCGTCTGGGCGAAGGCCAGGTCATAGACATCGAGCGCGAGGTCGAACTGGGAGGACCAATTCATTCCAAAGGCGTGCTGATCCTATCGGGCTTTCTCGGTTCGCGGTATGCCGCCGATCGACCGCTCTCGTTGTCGGCGAGCCTGGTCTTCGAACAGTCTTATGGCGGAACAGAAGGCGACAGCGCCTCTCTTGCAGCACTCTGCGCTCTGCTCTCGGCTCTGGCTGAAATCCCCATCAAACAATCTCTCGCCGTCACCGGATCGATCAATCAGATGGGTCAGGTACAGGCCATCGGCGGAGTCAATGAAAAGATCGAAGGCTTCTTCGATATATGCCATCAAGAAATTTAACCGGTGAACAAGGCGTGATCATTCCCGCGGCAAATGTCAGGCATCTCATGCTCCGCCAGGATGTCGTTCAGGCAGTGCGAGAGGGAAAATTCAGTATCTGGCCCGTCACCACCGTCGATGAGTGCATGGAGATTCTTACCGGCATGCCCGGAGGAGAAAAAGACGCTTCCGGCGAATTCCCCATCGGCAGCATCAATCACCGCGTGAATTCCAAACTTGTCGAAATGGCCGAAAAACGCGAGGCTTCAGTCAAGGATGAAAAATCAGAGGGCGAGATCGAGTAAGATCAGATGCCTCTCGTTACCTCGGTTTCCCTGTAATGACAATATTTTCACCGAGTTGAAGCGAATTACTCCCAAGATTACTCTGTAAAAGCGCCCTTTCCCCTCACCTGTTCAACCTTACCAGCAATTACTCCTCTAGCTCCATCAAATTCTTTAGAGCAGGGGCACAGCAGTTACATTGTTAGTAGAATAGGATTATGGCAAAAAATTTCGGAGAGATAGCCTTTACCAGGAGCGTCAAGGCCATGCAGGAAAAATACGGCTCGCGCCGGTCATATGCCCGCATGGAAGCGATGGAACGCGGCACGGAGATCAGTTCCGCTGAAGCAGATTTCATAGCAGAACGCGACGGCTTCTATCTGGCCACGGTAGGTGAAAACGACTATCCGTATGTTCAGTATCGTGGCGGAGTGAAAGGTTTTTTGAAAGTACTGGATCAACGGACGCTGGCATATGCGGATTTTCGCGGCAACACGCAATACATCAGCGTCGGCAATTTGAGTCACAATGACAAGGCGGCATTGATCCTCATGGATTACGCTAACCGGCGGCGGCTGAAGATCTATGCGCGCATCAAGTGATCGAGGCCGGGGAGGCGCCCGACCTGATCGCTCAATTGCATGATCCCGCTTACGAGGCGCACCCGGAAAGAGCGATGTTGCTGCATCTCGAGGCTTTCGACTGGAATTGCCCTCAGCACATCACGCAGCGTTACACCATCGAGGAAGTCCGCGAGATGAACGAGCCTCTCTACGAACATATCGCCAGGCTTGAAGCAGAAATCGCCCGCCTCAAGGAATAATCGGTTTATCTCTCTTTGCGAAAAGAATACTCCATCCATAGCCGCCATCCTGGGCGCTTGGGTGGTGATGAATTTTCGCATCGGGCGACTTAGCCCGATGGATCGTCTTTACCTTGATTTTCAATGTAACGCTTGATGACCTCCAACGGAGCGCCGCCGCAGGTCAGAACACAGTAAGAGCGATGCCAGAAAACAGGCTCCCAATATGTCTTCCGAATCTCCACGCTGAAATCCCTGCGGATCAGCCTGGAGGAAACCGTCTTGAGGTTGTTGACCAGCTTGCTCAGTTCGATGACCGGCGTTGCCGCAAACAACAAGTGAACGTGATCCTGTTCGCCGTTGAATTCGATCAAGCCGCACTCCCATTTGCCAAGCGTGTCTTCAAATATCTCGCGCAACCGCTTCATCATCGCCGGACTGATTACCTTGCGGCGGTATTTGGTAACCAGAACCAAGCGATACTGAAGCGAGTAAGCGCAGTGATTGAGAGTCGAAAGAGATTGTTTTGCCATAATGAACTAAGTATAATGCCGGGAGTGAAAGCATACAAGTTAAAGTTAAAAACCAATCCCGCCTTTGAGCAAGCCTGCGTTTTCACGCTCGATACTTGCCGTGAACTCTATAACGCCAGCCTTCAAGAGCGCCGGGACGCCTATCAAATCAATCACGTCTCGCTCAACTACAATTCCCAATCGGCGCAGCTTCCTGGCATCAAAGCCTCCGCCCGGACGTTGCCGCCGTCCACAGTCAGGTGCTTCAAGACGTTCTGCGCCGATCTCAGAAGGCGTTCGACAACTTCTTTCGCCGCGTCAAGGCAGGTCAAAGAACCGGGCTACCCAAGATTCAAGGGCAAGGCGTTCTTTGATTCGTTTGTCTATCCTCAGAGTGGTTTCCGTCTCGAAGGCGACAAACTGCACCTGAGCAAGATCGGCTTTCTTGCCTGTCCGTCTATCCCGTCCGATTGAAGGCACGATCAAAACCTGCACAATCAAACGAGAAGCCGATGGCTGGTATGTCGTGTTTGCCGTTGAATGCAATCAATCCCGCTTCATCCCGAAGACTGGGAAGGCGACGGGGATAGACCTCGGGATAGAGTGCTTTGCCGCCGTCTCCAATGGCGAGCGAGTTGAAAACCCGAAACATTACCGCGCCGCCGAAAGTGAACTCAAGAGAGCACAGCGCACCGTTGCGCGCCGAAAGAACAAGCGCAGCAACCGGCGCCGGAAGGCAATCAATATTCTGGCGAGGAAGCACCTGCATATCAAAGGCAGCGTGCCGACTTTCACCACAAGACGGCGCTTGATGTGATTCGACGTTACGATCACATCACCATCGAAGATTTGAACGTGTGCGGGATGGTCAGGAATCACCATCTCGCCAAAAGCATCAGTGACGCGGGCTGGAACCAATTCGCCAGGATCCTCACAAGCAAAGCTGCGAATGCTGGCCGTGAAGTGATTCTGGTGAACCCAGCCTATACGTCGCAAGACTGCTCCCAGTGCGGCAGTCGCGTGCGCAAGTCTCTTGCGGTAAGAGAGCACCGTTGTATCAACTGCGGTTTTGTTGCGCATCGTGATCATAATGCCGCCATTAACATTCAAAAGCGCGGGGCACGTGCTTCCGGGGATGGGGCTACGAAGCCCGTGTGAACCGAGAAGAATCCCCACTATAGCCGGTCATCCGGTTTAGTGGGGGAGGTGTCAATCGAAGATTGTCAGATTACGTTCGTTGATCAGATCGAGCGTGAGCGGAATTGTCGGACCGTATTCCAGCGCGTCATAGCCGAGGTCGTTGAGTTTGGCCAGCGCGTCAGGGATTGGCATTCGACTCATCATCCCCCACGTTACCGAAAGTCGCAGGCGATTGAGCTTTCTGATTGCCGGGCAACCAGATAGGCTGAAGCTGGATGAAGCGGGCAGGAATAATTTTAAGGCCCACATTGAAAACGCATTTTACTTACGCGGGGCCGGCTTGTCACTTAACCACCACGGAGCGGGCAGCGCTTTCTTCTGAGGCCACATCTGATCGAGGGTTTCTCCATCGATCAATTCGCCGTTTTTCATCACGCAACGAATCGAATTCGTGTTTCGGATGTCGATCAGCGGATTCTTGTCGAGGACGATCAGGTCGGCCATCTTGCCGGTTTCGATGCTGCCTAGATCCTGAGCGCAGGCGATGGCACGCGCACTGTTAATGGTTGCGACGCGCAGCAGCACGTCGTGGTTGCTCATCCCGCCCGATGCCAGCAACCACATCTCCCAGTGAGTGCCCAACCCCTGCAATTCACCGTGCCCGCCAAGACCGACGTTGCCGCCCGCTTTGAGAATGGCGGCAGCTCCTGCTGCAATCTGCTGGAAGATATAATCTTTTGCGGAAACCAGAGCATCCCGTGCCCACCTTGCCGGCGAAATACGTTTTGCGGTGTAAACCGGCGTACTTTTGGATCCTCGGTGAAGTTTTCACGTGCAAAGTATTGATACAGGGCGAATGGGCCCGCCGAAAGCAACCATCAGAGTGGGTGTGTAGGTGGTCTCGCTCTGAGCGAACACCAACTTCACGACGTCGTTGTAGATCGGCACGTTGGGCAGCCCGTGTTCGTTGCCGCTGAAGCCGTCGATCGCGTGAGTCAGGTCCATCTTGAAATCGGCGCCGCCTTCGGTCGTCCGGCATCATCTGCAGTTCGCGACAGGCTTCCACAACCCACTGGCGCTGCGGATTGCCGTTCAGATAAGCTTTGATCAGGTGCGTGCGGTAATGGTTCCTGTAACGCCCTATGACATCCCGCGCTTCTTCATACGATGAAAAGTTTGTATCGGTGAAGACGCCGGGACCGGTAGAGAAGATGCGCGGCCCGTCATCTCGCCCTGCTTCGACCAGATCGCTGTAAGCGAAGATGTCGTTTGTCATCGATTGCGGATCGCGCACGCTGGTCACGCCGTAGGCAAGATTGGCATAGGAACTATATACATTTCAGTATCGAGCACAGAGCGGCTCAAGTCCCAATGCGCGTGAATGTCAATAAGCCCGGGAATGATTGATCCGGCCTTTCAAAATCAAGAATCCGCGCATTTTGACGGGATCTTGACAGTGCCGCGCTTGCCGGCGGCCGCTATGCGGATGCCCGTTATGACCAGTTCCGCATCTTCGATAACCTCACACCGTGCATAGTCACGACCCTGGGCTACGCAACACGATGCTCCCCTGAGGTGTCTCGCGGCGCTTTTCGACCGCGATCTCAATCGATTCGTCGGTTCTCGAAGAAACCCTTGCAAGGCAGTCGATGGTAAGAGGCTACAACTGTCCAGGTGATCGTTTGCCGCCATCGCAGGCAAATGAATCCGCTCCCACGCGGGTCGGTTTCTGTGCAGAGCCGGCGACGTATTACACACTGATCGTCTGCGTTTCGCCGGCGAGCGCCGGGGCATTCAACAGGTGGAGCTGGTTCGCCACCAACGCCAGCACGCGGCTGCCATCCGGGCTGAGTTGAATATCCTGTGCAGGGATTCGGACAGGCCGCCGGGGCAGCCTCCGTCACCTGTAAATGTATGCGCCTATCGGCTCCTCATCAACGCGCACTGAGACAAGTCCCTGGAATGATGAAAAGAAGATGCGATCCGGATCACTACCGAAATGCGGTGGCCAAGACCGCGCGCGGGTGCAATCAGCCTGGCAATGCCGCCTTCTGCAGGTATTGAGATAATTTCAGCGTCTTGTGGGATGGATTCTCAAGTCTCGATTGGCGTGGAGCGCGTATCGCGACGATCCGCTTTCCATCAGGGCTCCAGACCGGATCGCGATAAAATGCAGGGACACGCGTCGAATTGCTGCGGTACCGCAGAACTGTCGCTCGCACTTTCAGACGTGCCCGCCCTGACTCGACCACGTCACAAAAGCAATCCATTGGCCGTCCGGTGACCACGCGGGATGAAACTCCCGCGCGTGCTCCACGCCTGTCAGACGACGAAGGCTTTCCGCTGGACATCTCCATGACGTACAACTCAGCCAATGCTGAAAGGCCAGTCTTCTGCCGTCGGGTGAAAGAACCGGTAGTTGCGCAATCCGCGCCCGCACGAGCCCCCTGATCCAAGCTTTAACTTGGAAAGTCCAGCTTCGGTCCGATATCAAGCCCCATTTTCGCTGTGAATGGGATGTCGGTCTCTTTGCCAGGGAGACCTCAAAGCGATGATCTTTCCTCCGTATGAGATCAGCAAATCTTTGCCGTCGGGTGTAGATGTATAATTCGGCAATAGATCGCGCGATGCGTCGTCTTCGATATCATCGCGCTGAATCGGCCATTTCAGCCCATCGCTCTTCCCCGTTCGCCATCTCGCGCACTCGCAGAAGTAGTCTGAGATTCGTAACGAGTGGCATGAACCATCAGTTTCCCATCCGGTGAGATCACCGGACGGAAGGCATTCTCACGACAGAGAGTGAGCGGTTCTTCGGCGCCCGTTGTCAGATCGATCCTTATGACCTGAGCTCGTGCCCATTCCGTGCTGCGGTAAGCGCGTGGAGTAACCGAACTGTAGAGCAGCCAGCGGCCATCGGCGGTCGGCTGCGGGCCGTAAGCGCCCGGCGGCGGCGCGGAGACCAGCAGAGCCGGCTGTGCATTGATGGGCTTGCCGATTCTGTTTCCTGTCCCACCTGCCGCCCCGGTTTTTGGATAATAAGGTGCCGGTTCTTGCCGCGTCACACGCGAAACGATCACCTGCCCGCCATCAACTGCCGCTCTTGGAGAGAACTTATCTGGCATGTTTCATCACGAGAGCTGCTGCAGCCCGCTTCCATCCGCATTGGCAATCCAGGGGTTGTCCGCCCCGTCGCGTCCTTTGATGAAAGCTATCAGCCTGCCGTCGGGCGAGTAGCGTGGCTGCGAGTCAAATGCCATGCCGGTCAGCAGCGGCTTCGCTTCACCGCCTGTAATCGGCAATGTGTAGATGTCGCCGAGAAGATCGAAGAGTATCGTCCTTCCATCCGGTGATATATCGAGCGACATCCAGGTCCCTTCGCTTGTCGAGAACTCGACCTTGCGTGCCGGTTTGAGCGTGAGACCACCGGCGGCTTTTACTCCTGCCCTCTGCGCAATTGCAAAAGAAAATTCAGCACGCGGTAGCTCAGAAGAACCGGCGACACGGCTGATTGCTTGACATTGTTTATTCATCATGGACTTTTATTGTTTTATGGTGCGTGCGTTGTTGAGTACCCGGCCAGGCTTCTCTCGGTCAGCGCGCCGTTGAGAATCTGCGGCATCCCGTTGACTACAAGTGCACTATGCCGGCAGGGCCAACAGTGCGGATCGGTATAGGTCGCAAGATCTGAATTTTTCTCGAAATCAAAGATTACGAGATGCGGCAATCTTCCCTTCCTTTACCATCCCTCGCTCACTGTGGCCGATCTGCGCGGCGGCAGCTAGGTCATCTTGCGAATCGCGTCTTCAAGAGTCAGCACCTTCTTTTCGCGCACGTAGCCCAGGATAGCACACGCAGAAACGATCCATAGCTTCGCGGGTGAGGGGTGGCCCACCGAATCCGACAAGATCGTAATCCGTTTTCGATCATAGCCCACGGATGTCGAAGGATCCGCACCACATCAGCCTCATCCATCGCAGCGAAAGATGGCTATGAATCCGCCGGCAAGCTGCAGCTCAATCAAGGCCCTCACTCCGCACTCACTGTCACCGGATGTTTGCGATCGGCGCAGGTAATCGGCCAGCGTTTCGTCCATTGTATTTTGGACTTGAATCCGAGTTCGCGGAGATTGAATACTCGCCGGGCCGCGCCCTGCCTGCTGTGGAAAAATCGTCAGCACTTCACGCTCAATCTTTGCCCGCGATGCAGAGGTCGGTGATGCGTTTCGCCAAATCCTGCGGCCCTCCGCCAAACACCAGGCAGGAAAGAGGACCTCTGACTTGGTGCTGAATGCAGTGTAGGATAAAGATCGTGAGTTATATCGAGCCCCGATGCACGCGCTTGATCAATCAAGGCAAGCGTGCGGCGGCTCCAACCGAACTGAGCCGCCCCCGCCGCCCTTTGCATGATTGATCTGTGCGAGGATCTTTGCCTCGCGCGCTATACGAATCGTCTCTTCAACTGCTTTGACCGGTCCCGGTCCTTCATCGCGCAGATGCGTGACACTTATATCCCGCCGTAACGTGCGGCGACTTTTGCCAATTCGATGATCTCTTCGGTATCGGCATAATTTGCGGGGACATACTCCAAACCTGTCGAAAGACCAATGGCTCCTCTTCATCCCACCCACCACCAGCGACTTCATTCGTTCGAGTTCTGCTGTGGGGGCGAGATTCTCCACTGACCAAGCACCTCCTTGCAGATCCAGGTATGCCCTACAAAAACTGATATTCGCGCCATTTCAGTGATGCCGCATAAACATCAATCAGCCCACTGCGATGCGAGGCTGTGCAGCGAGAGGCAACGATCGTGGTGATTCCCTGTCGCAGAAAATTTTCTGCCAGCGGGTATTCGTGAATCGTCATTAGCATGAGCGTGGCTATCGATAAAACCCGGAGCGATGATCAATCCGGACCCGTCAATATCCTTACAGCTTCACCCTGAGCGATCCCCGCTCTCGCTCGACGCGCGCTATCCGATCTCCACTGGACGCAACATCGGCGCGGAATCGAACAACACCGGACCCATCAACGACCGTGCCTCCATGGAAAACGATTGTATAAGTTTTGGTTCCCTGCGCGACCGGAAAACCGGTCAACGCACGGAGTCAACACCAGAACCGCAATAAACACGCAGGCAGCGCGGCTGCGAGTAATGATAACTTGTCATTTATTAATCACGCTATTCGATTAGTTGATAATGCAGGCGTTACTTTCGCCAAATAACCAGGTTCCGCTCACTTGGGACCGGGTCGCGGGATTTGACTCCCGGCAGCCAGGTCTCAGATCAGCCCTCCGGTTGGGTTGTAAAACCCGATGACACGCGCATCAAACGCCCTTATAGATTGCAATCATCACTTCTCGCATGACGGGGTTGGGTTACCAGAAACTGATACTGCGGTGTCCAGCCCGCGTGAAATGTCTAGCATCTCCGGGAGCTCGCCCCGTAGGTATGAGTTCTCAAACCGCGTGCTGCAATAAACTTTCGGAA
>JADJLO010000015.1 GCA_016710075.1 Acidobacteriota bacterium
CTTGAGGAATATCAACTGAAGAAAAAACATAATACCCGTCGAAAGAGATAATATTTCAGTCTCCGGATTCGGCGACACCGGAGGAGGTTCTGTCAGAGAGCGCCCAAGTCTCAAGACCATAGCGGAAAAAAAGGGCGCTGAGCACCTTCGCCTTTTTGGAGAAAAGAAGATCTGGATAAATACAGCCGGATTTGCCCTGATCCTTCAAAAGGCCATTGATCGAAGGGCTCTTTGCGGATGACAAGGAGGTTAGGACCTTTTCAAGGATCTTGAGCTTCAGAGTGTACCGGCTTTTGATGACAACAACGATCTGATTCCAAAAGTCAGGGATTATGCGCGAAGATCATATTGCTCAGACTGAAGCTCGAGAAAATATTCTCGGCAGCCGGTCGAACTCCAGGCTGGCATATAAACTACTGCTCGCCATAATCGATGCCCAGTTGAAGACCGGCGAAAAGAAAAGGGAACTCCTCGATCTTTCGCGATGAACCGGGACCTCATGACCCGACTTTCGGCCAGAGACACAGCGATAAGCGCAAACCAATGGCCTTGATCTAACGGCTCATCACTTTCGACTCCGTCAACCCAGCGCCGCGGTTTCTTGAGAATCCAGAAAAAAGCCCTCAAACAGAAGATTCCAAAAAGATCTTCATCCTGATTACGCACCGAGTAGTCCGGGGTACTCTGAACTAAAAACCTGTTTTTACTTTTCCCGCTGCGCCACTATCTGAAACATTGTCAGTGGCGGAGCAGCCGTGACTTGCATTTCATATAAGATCTCGTCCCTGCCAGCCCAAACTTAAAAAAATCACAGGGAAATACGCTCTCGATGACTTATGTCACTGCGTGCGGGGATAAGTCTGCCTAGAATGCTACTGAAATGAAAGATGATCAAAGGAAAATATAGAAATCCATCAAGTCAGGAGAAATTATGAAGACAAACGTTTGAGCACCGTTGGAATCTGGCTGTCGCGATCCCTGGAGCCACCAGAGTATTTGGAGAAATTCGGGATCGATTACTGTTGTGGAGGGAAGCGCACTCTCGATGAGGCCTGTCGTTCATCCAATCTGGCTTTTGACGACCTTCTGCATCAGCTTGAATTGTCGGAGCAGAACGCGGCCCGGGATCAATCCGGGCCTGACTGGAGCGTGGAATCGCTGACCGATTTCGCCCGCTATCCATTGTCGATAAACACCACGTCTTCACGCGCGATGAGCTTGGCCGCATTGAGAAGCTTCTGGCCAGGGTCTGCGGTGTGCACGGCACAAGACACCCTGAATTACTGGAGGCTCAAAGTCTGTTTTCAAGCTGAAGGCCGGATTTGATACCACGAGCTCGCCAAGGAGGAACAGGTGTTGTTTTCCTCGTCGAACGATGGAAGAGGCGATCGCCAACAACATGCCGGTGCCGCAGCCATTCTTCGGAACTGTCGGTAATCCTGTGCGAATGATGATGATGGAACACGATACGGTCGGAGATCTGCTGCGCGAACTGAGAAAAGCAACCACTGATTATGCAATTCCGGATGATGCTCTGCATCAGCTACCAGAGCCCTATCAGGCGATGACTGAATTTGAGGCGGACATTCACCAGCACATCCATCTGGAGAATAATATCTTTTTCCCAAGGGCTCTTGAAATGGAGTCGAAAAACGCTCCGGAAATAGAGCTGGCCGGAAAGGAGTTCGGCTGCAAGGGTCATCCTTCGCAATAAAGACCAGGCTATAAAATAAGATATAAACGGAATAATAAGAGGAAAAGGGAAGAGCATTTTCTATGGCTCAGACACAAAGGGCTTCATTGAAAATAAGATAGCTGTACCACAGCCGGAGTTGATCATGATCACTCAAACCCTATTCTACAGGGGCTTTTGTCTCCTGAGTTCATCTTTAATTCTCGCATGCTTCATTTATTTCCCGGCGAATGTCGTGGCTCAGTCGCCACAGAAAAAAGAAGCGACTCAATCTGTGCCCAAGGCCTCGCGCTCGTCTCCAGCGCCGATCAAGATCGGCGGTCTGACATTCTCAGGAAGTATCAGATTCCGGCTGGAAAGCTGGGACTGGTTTGAGACCAATGCAGCAGATAACCGGTACACTTTCGGAGCTGCACTTGTCAGGTTGTCCCTTGGTCAGCAGAAAGAAAGATATGAATGGCAGGTGGAAGGCGCATTTCCGATGCTTTTCGGGCTGCCTGAGAATTCCATTGCGCCTGCACCTCAAGGCCAGTTGGGTTTGGGTGCGCAGTATTTCGCCGCCAATGGCCGCCAGGATGGCGGCGCCTTTATCAAGCAGGCCTTTATCAGGATCAAAGGGCTTGGCGGGGATAAAGCGAGCAGCCTGAAGATCGGCCGATTCGATTTCAATGACGGGCAGGAGACAACCCCAAAGGATCCATCATTGGCTGTGCTCAAGCGGGATCACATTTCTCAGAGGCTGATCGGCACATTCGCGTTCACTCACGTAGGCCGGAGCTTTGACGGAGTCCATTACTCACGTACTTCAAAGCAGGGTAATTTTACTTTTGTCGGAGCCCGGCCCACAGAGGGAGTCTTTCAACTGCGCGGCTGGAAGGAACTCGATGTGGATTTTTACTATGGCGCCTTCCCACCAGGCCGGTTAAAACAAAAAACACAGAGAGCGACTTCAGGGTTTTCGGCCTGTACTATCACGACGGCCGCCGCGTCCTTAAGACCGATAACCGCCCTCTCGCTGCAAGATCTGCGGATACCGAAAAGATACGTGTCAGCACATTTGGAGGCCATTATATTGGCGTCTACAAAGCCGGCCCTGGCAAAGCGGATCTGCTTCTGTGGGGAGCGGGCCAGTTCGGGGACTGGGGCAGGCTTGCCCACAGAGCCGGGGCGATAGCGCTTGAAGGGGGTTATCAGTTTTCCGGAGGGTGGGCAGACAAGCTCAAACCATGGCTGCGCGCCGGCTATTTCCGAAGTTCGGGTGACGGTAATCCCGCTGACGCCAACCATAATACGTTCTTTCAAGTCCTGCCTACTCCACGCATCTATGCCAGATTCCCGTTTTACGATCTGGTCAATAATGAAGATGTATTTGCCGAGTTCAGGCTCAAGCCTCACTCGAAACTCGGCCTGCGCGCTGATATCCATCATCTGAGACTGAGCAATACAAATGATCAATGGTATCTCGGCGGCGGGGCTTATCAGAACGGAACATTCGGCTATGCCGGCAGACCGTCCAATGGTAAGGACTCGCTCGGAACGATGATCGATTTCAGCGTCGACTACAACATCAACCCTCAAACAGTACTCACGTTTTATATCAGCGGAGTCAAAGGCGGAGATGTCCCGGGCAGAATCTATCCTGACGGCCGAAATGCTGCATTCGCCTACCTCGAAGTTACGCGGAGGTTTTAAGGCAATAACTGATACGGTTGGCGAATTGAATTCATAGCATGGTTCCCCCTGTTTCCCTGGTTTATTGATATTTTGGAATGGTCGAAATACGAGCGGGAGAGCAGGCGGGGCGCGCCTGCGTCAATTCGATTAACGCAAATCTGATATGAATGTGCAGATATTTCAATACAAGCAGGCGGGACGCCTGCGCTCCCGCTCGTATTTTGATTCTGTAATTTCTGACAATCTACCAAAGGATGAATTCGCCAACAGTATCGGTAGATAAAACGACAACCCAGGGAAGGCAGAGAAAAACAGGGAGAATTGAGCTTATGTAAGCAACTCAATTCTCCCTGTTTTTCTCTGCCTTCCCTGGGTTAATTCAGGATCGATCCGACGTGAAGCCTATCTGCCGATCGTTCTGTTCGAGCCGCGAGGGGTAGACCTCGGTCTCGGTTTCAGATCTCTGGTAAAGAGTTCGAGCACCGGATACCAGGCGCCTTCTGAAGCGAACGGGACATATTCGAAGCCACGGCGGAACGGATCATCGAGCCGTTTGGTGGTGTAATCGATTCCCAGAGCGGAATAGATGGTTGCCGCAATATCTTCATTTGCCACGGGTCTGTTTTGCGACCAGCCCGGATCGAGTACTGCAAATCCATCGGCCGTGGTTGAGCCGATGACTCGCCCGCCTGAGATGCCGCCGCCCGCAAAAAAAGTGAAGTGCTGGAAGTAATGGTCACGCCCCTGCGTATTGTTGAGTCCCGGGGTGGATCCGTTTCTCACGGTTCTGCCGAATTCGCCCATGGCGACAATCAGGGTTTCATCGAGCAGCGTACCTCCATTGACTCCAGGCAGGGAAGCCAGGTCCATCATCAGGTTTCCAAGACCTTTGTCGAACTGGCCGGCGGGTCCATAGATTCCGCCGTTTGCGGCATAGATATTAGTATGGTTATCCCAGCCGCCGATATTGATCTGAATATATCTTGTGCCGAGATTGGCCTTGACCAGATTTCGCGCGGTGATACAGGAATTGCCGAATCCGCTGTTGCCGAATCTCTGTTGATCGGCGGTGGTGAACTTGAATACCGCATCGATCTCCGGGTTGTACATCATCGACTTGCTCTGCTGGTAGAAACCGTCCATATCGACAATGCTTTCTCCGAGAGGAGAATTGGCGCGCAGACCGTTATCCAGGTCGAGCAGCATCTGGTAGCGTTTTTCGAAAGTCGTCTGGCCGTCAGGGTTCGCAAGATTCGAAAGCCCCCCGGCCGCAGCAGTCACTGCAAACGGAGAATACTTTGCATTAAAGTAACGGAACCGATGGTGTTGCCTCCATTGAGCGAAAGAAATCCCGGAAGCTTCTGATTCGGCTGGCGCTGGGATTCGAACTCCAGTGCCGCGACACTCCCGATGTTTGGCGCGATCTTGCCCAGCGCTGCCGTCGGGTTTCTCGAAATCTGCGTCCAGACTTGTTGAAGTGAATGGACGAGAGCCGGCGCCCTCAGACTGCGGACTATTCCGACCTTGTCAAGATGAGTGGCGATCGTTGGCATCAAGCCTTTGGGAAAGAGTATCCCGTTGATCGTTTCAGGCGTGAAATTGACGGGAGTCCAGGCGCCCACCTTGAGATCGAATGTATCGACATGGCTTGGCGCTCCCTGCATGTGTATGAAAATGCAATTTCGAGCCCTGCCGACCAAATGAGCCCCAGTGGAGACAGTGCTGCCGGCAAGAGTATCTGGAGTCAGTGCCGGCACCAAAAAGAACCCGCGACTCCGGTTCCGGCAATTTTAAAGAAGTCGCGTCTGCCAAGAGACGGGCCTCCGAAGAGACCTGAATTTGCCGGGCGTAACGGTTTGCAAACTTCACAGGAATGATCAGGACGAGTATGGTCTGACATATTTCTATACCTCTCTGTTTCAAAATCTCAGCCATTAACGGCCGGCTTAGTAATTGAAAATAAAATCAACCTTGTTCAACAGCACCCATTGCAGATTCTCAACGGCTGCCTGCTTGCCCATCGATGTGAAATAGGGAGTGATCTTCGCCTTTTCAGCATCAGTCGGATAGCGTGACAGCGTGGTGAGATAAAGCTGGGTGATGATCTGATCATTCGTGAGAGTTGTGTCGCTCAGAAGTTTCCTCACGGTTGAGGGAATCTCCGCAACATTAGGGACTGTATTGACCCTGCTGGTCATCTTGATTCGGTCCGTGATGAATCTGTTGTTCATCAGATTGAGAGATTGCAGGATCGAGGAATCGTATTTCCGGGCATTGGCGTCACGATCCCCGCGCAGGAATGAATTGAGGAACGTGCCGACGTCGCCCCTTTGCCGAGGTTCAAACGGCTCAGGGAACTGCCTTGCCCACTGAACCTCGCGAAGCTTGAGACCGTTGTCGCCCATGATCGGATATCCAAGAATGATCACATTCGTGGTGCTTCCGGTCTCGCGGTAGGTCGTTACCGGCGGCATTCCTGTGGCAACGATGACGGCATCGTGAACCTCTTCAGCGTCAAGCCTGCGCGCATACTTGCGGGCATAAAGCGGGACATAATCCAGTTTCCATTCTCCCGCATACTGAGACGAGAGCTGGTAGGCGCTCGATTTGGCGATCAGGCCGATGATGTATCGCAGATTGAAGTTGTTGTTCGAGAAATCTTTCGAAAGCGCGTCGAGCAGCGCCGGATTTGCCGGCTGCGGTGTCCACCCCTGCGGGACTTCCATGCTGAGCCGCGCAAGATCGAATGTCGAGGATGGAGAGACCAGCGCCTCAATCATGAACTCTTCCCAGATGTAGTTGACGATTGCACGGGAGAATTGAGGATCTGCGGTGATCAGGCGCGCCAGCCCCTGACGCCGGTTCTCGCCGGTGTTAATCGTGCCGCTGAAGAGGTATTTGGGATCGACTGTGTTCTTGCCGTTAATCGGCGCCCGTGTCTGCCTGTTGCCGGAATTTGTGTTGAGCTGATATTCGCCGGTTGCGGCCTCGGTCACAGTGTAGGTGCCGTAATTCAGCCCCGTTCCTGCCGCCTGGAAGCGCCTGCCGGTACGCGCGAAAAAGGCGGACATCCCCCATGCCTGTGCGCGTGTGATTTGTGATCCCCAGAGGTTTACCGCATCGAGATGGCCCGAGCCATCGTGGCAAAGCAGGCAGTCCATCGAACCCAGACCAAGGAATGTCGTTGCAGTCGCAACCGCAAGCCCGTCCATCGTGTCCTGGGCCGGCCCCATCGGCACGTTTCCGCCGACGATGAAATTGACGGCGCCGTTGGTGTAATTGTCGCCGCTGGCCGAGATCAACTCAGCCGCCATCTGGTTGTAGCTCTTGTTGGTCTGAATCGAGGTTCTGATCCACTGATCGAAGGATTCACGTCCGCTGATGTAGCGATTGATGTTGGTCGAGAAAGCAGTGTTCTTGTACAGATCTCCGAAGAATTGTGCCCACTTGTCGATGAACTCCGGTGAGGCTATCAGCTTGTCGACCAGAGCGTCTCTCTTGAAAACAGCCTTGTCGTTGAGAAAGTTGATGACCTCGTCGGCCGTTGGAATTCGGCCCGTCAGATCCAGTGTCACCCTGCGGATATACTCCGCATCCGTGCAAATCGGAGCCGACGCCACTCCTGCTTTAGACATCGAGTCGAACAGAATGAAATCAATCAGGTTCTTTCTGGGTATGTTCGCCGGATCGACCAGGCTTGCTGCCTGCAGATCCATAAACCCGCTGACCCCCTCAGTCGTTTGAGACACATCCTGACGATGCCTCGCCTGCTTATCGGTGATTTCTTCAGGGTCTTTGAGAAAACTGCAGTCGGATCTCAAGGCATCGTTGTTCATCGACTGGCGCTGTTGCGCTTCGGCGATCGTCGATAGAGATCCGAGACTGATTCCACCCCAGTTCAATGCCAATCCAGGAATCACCAGCAAAAACAGAAGTGTTATGGCTTGCTTGGCAATCCTGCTCATCTTATTCGTCTTTACGCCGTCATTGGGCATAATATCCTCCCAGTGTCTTGTATGTTGGTCTTCAATTTATTTGCAGTTTGAAATGGGGGAAATAAAAAAAATTCAAGGAAGGGACACCTTACTCCAGGACTGTCTTGTGCGACCAAATCTTCCAGGACAACGATCAGTCTTCGGCTTCCGCTTCCCGGTTTACGGGCTTGAATTAAGTTCATTCTGGAAGCACAACAGGGATCGGGGTTTATTAATTGATTTGATGATCGGCTTTAGACCACTTGTCTCCAAGATATGTTTTCAGAATCGACTCTCAATCCAACCTGAAAACAGGGCGAATACTAGCATGGGAAGGCAGTTTTTTTAAAGGAAATTTCGTTTTGGTTCATAATTTAATATTCCTGTGGTAATTTTGAGGCGGCACCGATAAGAAATTAATTTCCAGCTTAAACAACCAAATGGCAGAGTGCAGAGTGTTGAGGAGGATGATCACTAATGGAAAATCAGATGGTTGAAGGGGCGATGATTGCGCCGAAGAGTTCGTTCAAATTTCCACAGCCGCCGGTATTCAAGACGGTGGAAGAAGAGCGGGTTCATCGAAAGCAGCGGCTGGCGGCGGCTTTCAGGCTCTTTTCCAAATTCGGTTTTGATGAGGGGGTAGCGGGGCACATCACGGCGAGGGATCCTGAGCGGACAGACTGTTTCTGGGTCAATCCATTCGGGATGGATTTCAGTCAGATCAAGGTCTCGGACCTGATTCTGGTCAACGACAAGGGAGAAGTGGTTGAAGGTGAGCATCCGGTCAATGGAGCCGCTTTTGCGATACATTCCTCAGTCCATGCGGCCCGTCCTGACTGCATCGCCGCGGCGCATGCGCATTCAATGAACGGCAAATCGTGGTCGGCACTCGGCCGCCTGCTCGACCCGATCACCCAGGACTCCTGCGCCTTTTACGAAGACCATTCCTTGTTTGACGATTTCACAGGGGTCGTGCTCGATACTTCAGAAGGCCGGCGGATAGCCGATGCGCTCGGAAACTGCAAGGCCGTCATCCTGCGCAACCACGGGTTGCTGACGGTCGGTAAATCGGTCGATGAAGCAGCGTGGTGGTTTATCACCATGGAGCGAACCTGTCAGGCTCAATTGCTGGCGACGGCCGCGGGTGAGCCGCATCTGATTTCGCATGAAAATGCGAAACTGACATCGACTCAGGTCGGTTCGAACATGGCAGGCTGGTTCCAGTTCCAGCCTCTCTTTGATCGCATCACAAAAGAACAGCCTGATCTGTTCGATTAATTCACCAGGATCGCCAGGGACTTGTTTATGGTGCCTCCTTCTTTTTTATCGAGGTTTGGTCCGGGCGATGGTCCCCTTTTCCCCCGGCCCATCCCCGGGGGGAAAAAGGGTTTTGGGGGGTTCCCCCCCCCCCCCCCCCCCGCGCGCGCCCCCGCGGGCCGGCCCCCCCCCCCCCCCCCCCCCCCCCCCCCCCCCCCCCCCCCGCCCCCCCCGGCCCGCCCCCCCCCCCCCCCCCCCCCCCCCCCCCCCCGGCGGGGGGGGGCGGCGCGGGTCCCCCCCCCCCACCCCCCCCCCCCGCCCCCCCTCCCCGGGGGGCGGGGGCCCCCCCCCCCCGGGGGCCCCCCCCCCCCGCCCCCCCCCGGGGGGCCCCCCCCCCCCCCCCCCGGATAAAAAAACGCCCCCCGCAAACTCGGCCACGGGCCCCCCAAAAAAAAAAAAAAAAAACAAAAAAAAAAAAAAAAAAAAAAAAAAAAAAAAAAAAAAAAAGCAGATTCAGAAAAATTTGCCGTAAATCCCGCGCAAGGATTCAATAAAGACCTGCGGGGAATGGTTTTCGAGGTACCTTTTTCTGGCTGCCTGCCCGAGCCGGGTTCTGAGGCCGGCATCGCTGATCAGGCGTTCAAGCGCTTTGCTCAATTCGGCGGGATCACCGGGAGGGATCAGCAGGGCACTCTCTTCATTGGTCACGTCTTCGGGGATGCCGTCGATATCTGAGGCAACTATCGCCAGACCATGCTGCATGGCTTCGAGCATGGAGACCGATCCGCTTCCTTCCTGAATTGAAGGTAAAACGAAGATGTCGGCATTTTTGAAATAGGGCGCAACCTTTTCGACCCACCCGGTAAAATGCAAATCTGTCAGCCTGGAGAGGTCCGCCAGTTTTTTATGAGACTCCAGCATCGACCCTCCGCTCGTCAGGCAGGCCCTGTACGCCACTCCACGCTGCTTCAAATCTGCAAGCGCACGGATCAGGACATCGAGCCCCTTGCGTGGATCGTGTCTGGATACAGTCAGAATCAGAGGAACGGCTGATACTGGCGCGGATTCCAGATCGGCACCTTCAGGACCGGCAATTCCGGTCAATGCGATTTCAGAGGCGTAAGGGCATTTTCTTGTCTCGGCTCCCGCTCCGTGTTTCTGCCTGAAAAGCCGGCGAACGGATTCGTAATTGACAAGAACCAGATCTGAATTTTTATAAGCCCGGCGTTCATAGAATGCTGCAACAGTTGCGATCCAGAGCCACTCGACGGATTGAAATGTCATCTGTAAACGCGTGCCCGATTTGAATGTCCCGATGAGTTTGAGCCTGGCCTCGTTTTCACCTGTCGTATAAAAGCTGTTGATGACCTTTACAACTATGCCGCTTCCGTTGAGTTGTTCTCTTACTTTCAACCCGACGCAGCCCCAGTTATGGAAGCCGTGGATTAAATGCGGGCCCGGGTTGCCCTTGAGATAATTGATGATTGACTTTGCGAGTCTCGATTCATTGAACGGGATGAAATGACCTGTGTAAACGAGAGAGCCCACCCAGTTTTTTATGAAAGATCCCTGACTGTCCGGCCTGATTCTGAGAATGCCTCTCGATCTGAAGGGAGTATAAGTTCTGTGGACGAATCCGAAATCGGCGCTCACGACTTCATCCCGGTCACTCAGGCAGAAAATATGCGGTTCGTACCCGGCAGCTTGAGCCGCACGTCCATGGCTTCTGATATAACTTGAACCACCGCCGGACCCTTTGATGGGATCCATTCCGGTGACGAAAATTATCGCTTTGTCCAAAACTGTTGTTCCGATCAAATAATTAATACAAGACTCACACAATGACGCCAGGGGGGTGTGACTGCGGCCGCGCCCGCCCCGGCCGAAAAAAACCCCAACAGACATCGCCAACAGTATCAGTTACTTTGTTTATGATTCGGGCGAATCTGGTGATCAGGGTAATTCTTAAAACCGGGATACACAATGCACATGATTATCAATCCCACTGCGGCGCGGGGCGGCACGCGCTCAGAGTGGGAGAAAATGCGTCCCGATCTGATCGCAGCCGGGTTGAAATTCACGGAGCACCTGACGTCTCAACCAGGGGATGCCATCGAAGCAACCCGCAAGGCCTTGAGTTCGGGTGAAGATGCGGTTATTGCAGTCGGCGGAGACGGGACGCTCAACGAAGTCGTCAACGGTTACTTTGATCCATCCGGGAAGCCGGTCAATCCTCTGGCCGCAATCGGGTTGATCCCTAGCGGAACCGGATCGGATTTTCGCAGAACTATTGGTCTTAACAATCGGCGGGATGCCGGCCGGGCAATGATATCAATGACGACCCGGAGCCTGGATGTTATGAAGGTCAGCTATGTCGATTCCGCAGGCCTGCCTGTCACCAGGTATTCAATCAACGTCGTCTCTTTCGGGCTTGGAGGCGATACGGTGAGGATCGTTAATTCCTGGCGGGATAGCCTCCCTTCCTGGATCGGCGGGTTCCCCAGATTTGTGGCGGCGGCTTTGACGGCACTCAGAAATCATCAGAACACGAGAGTCTCTCTTATGATCGACGGGCAAAAGGAAATAACGATCGAGAGCAACCTCTTTCTGGCCGCAAATGGAATCTATGCCGGTGGCGGCATGAAATTCGCGCCAAACGCAAAGTCCGATGACGGCTGCTTCGACCTGATCCTCACTGATGGTTTGAGCCGGATGGATATCCTGCTCGAACTGCCGGGCATCAGAATGGGCCGTCACCTGCTCAACCCCGGAGTCAGTGAGCTCAAAGTCAGGGACTTGAGGGTTGTAACCGAGCGTCCTCTCAGAGTTGATATCGACGGCGAGTCGGCAGGGTTCACTCCGGCCGCGATCCACATCGTCCCGCACTCCCTGCTCTTCCTTGTCGGACCGGATAATTCAAACAAACTTCACTTGTCGAAATAGATGGTAAAGCGGGTCGGCTCGTTTTGAAGGCTGATGAGTGAAAACTCGAACCCATGCTGGTCAAGAATCTCCTGGACCAGTGTCAGGCCGATGCCCTGACCTTTCTCCCTGGTGCTGAAGAACGGGGTAAAGAGGTTTTCACGGACTTTCTGCGGTATGCCGCTGCCCGTATCCTCGATGATCAGGTATCTGCGGTTCGATAATTCTCCCATTCTGATGCTGATCGTTCCGTTTTCACCAATTGCCTCAATGGCGTTTTTGACGATGTTCACCAGCGCCTGGCCGAATTGATTCCGATCAAGTCTGACAATCGGATCACACTGCTTCCATTCCATTTCGATTTTAATTCTCCGATTTTCAAAATCCGATTTGAAAAGCCAGGCCGTCTCTTGAACCAAATCCTTCAGATTCCGAGGTTGAAGATCCGGCGGGGGCAGGCGGAAAACATCGGCGAAATTTTTCATGAACTGGTTGAGGTGATCCGTTCGGTTGATGACCACATTCATCGCCATTTCGAAATCCTTTCGATCCTCCGGATTGAGTTGGGCCGAGTAATGAAGGCTTGAATGGAGCAGGGAATTAGCCGAGCCGATCGAGTTGTTCACTTCGTGCGACATCAGACGGATCACTTTTTCGTAGGCATTCTTTTCAGCCTGCCGCAGTTCTTCGGTCAGTTCTTCAATCAGGTAAAAGTCCCTTGAGAATCCCCTGTCGAGAAAACTGGACCTGAAGCATCTGAGTCTCCTGCTGCCGGCAGTCGAGATGATGCGAGATTCGCCGATTATCAATTCTTCGAGAGCGGCGGTGATCGGCCGGTCAATTTCAGAGAGCCTTCTGCAGATGAGGTAATCAGCCTCAATCTGCAGTATCTGCAAAGCCGCCGGATTGGCCGTCGAAATGCGCCTGTCGAAATCGAGAGTCAGAATGCCGGAAGGAGATCCCTGCATGATTTTTTCCATGAAGAAATTCTGCTCCTGCAGCCTCGTCCGCTCATCGCGCAGGTTGTCGATCATGCGGTTGTATATGCCTACGAGTTTATCCATCTCCGGATGGCCGACTTCCCCTGAACCGAGAGGTGAAATCGTTATCATCATGAATTCCGCGCCGGTGCTGATCAGTTAGAGTGTGCCGAAAATTGCCCGGACAAGCTTCAATCCAGTGTAGAACGAAATGACGAATGCCGCTTCCAGCGCGATCAGCCAGATGCGCCATGAACGGTTGCCGATGAGCAGATAGATCGACAGAGAGGCGAAGATCAGATGCAGAACGAGAATGTAGCCGATCAGCCTGCTTCTGAGGCTGATTCGCCCAGTCAGTTTTAGAGTGTTTCGGTTGATCAACTTGTCTCCGCCAATCAATCCTCGACTTTAATGTCGTGCTTTTCAAATCTGCGATAGAGCGCGGCCCTGCTTAATCCGAGCGCTTCAGCCACCCGGCTGATATTGTTGTCGTAAAACCGCAAGGCCTTGATGATCATTGCTTTTTCGATGTCGTCAATAGTCATGCTTCCAACATGAGGGAGGGCGTCACGTTGATCGTCGCTGACATCCATATCCATGGTCAGTTTGAAATCGTCCACTTCAAGGAATCTTTCCCGGTGATGAGCACCGCGCGCTCGATCAGGTGTTTGAGCTGACGGATATTGCCGGGCCAGCTCTGGTTCTGAAGCCAGATCAGAGCGGCTTTACCGATCGAGAGATGATCGCGGCGATAGACTCTCTCCATGTTTTTTACAAAGTGTGCGGCGATGGCCGGTATGTCGGAAGCCCGATCTCTGAGCGGCGGCAGGTGTATTGTGATCAGGTTGAGCCGATAGAGCAGGTCTTCTCTGAACTGTCCGGTTGCGACAAGGTCGGGCAGGTTGCGGTTGGTTGCTGAAATCACCCTGACATCAACCGTTCTGGTTGTGCTTGAACCGAGCACTTCATAAGTCCGGTCCTGCAGCACTCGCAGCAGCTTGACCTGCGAGCCAGGATCGAGATCTCCAATCTCGTCGAGAAAGATGGTTCCGGCGTCGGCCATAACAAACCTGCCCTTGCGATCTGACCGGGCATCTGTGAATGCCCCGCGAACATGTCCAAACATCTCACTCTCGAATAGTGCCGGCGGGATGCCTCCAAGGTTCACTTTAACGAAAGGCGCGGCTTTGCGGTGGCTGTTGCGGTGGATCGCATCCGCGATCATCTCC
Source organism: Acidobacteriota bacterium (assembly GCA_016710075.1). Lineage (GTDB taxonomy): Bacteria > Acidobacteriota > Blastocatellia > RBC074 > RBC074 > JADJLO01. The sequence continues at coordinate 13,730 of JADJLO010000015.1, forward strand.
TTGCCCGTGCCGCTTTCGCCGGTGATCAGAACCGAGGCGTCTGTCGAAGCGATCCGGCCGATCAGTTCGAGAACTCTGACGATCTTGGGGTCCTTGCCAATCACCGAGCTGAAGTCATATCCGGCGTCGAGCTCTTCTCTGGTCGCGGCCCGTCGTTTGGGCTCTTTCGCTTTTGCCGCCGCCAGTTCGAGCGCCGTCCCGACTGCCTGCAGAATCTGCTGATGCGTCCATGGCTTGGTGACGAAATCCGAAGCCCCGGCACGGATGCCGGCAACCGCCAGCTCGATCGACCCCCAGGCTGTGATCAATATGACCGGAAGCTCTGTATATGATGTCCTGATCCGACGCAACAGATCCAGCCCCTCCTCCCCGCTCGTCTGCCTCGAAAAATTCATGTCCTGAAGCACCAGCTTGATCTCCCCTTTTTCAAGCTCAACCAGAGCTTCCGTAGGCGATGAGACGGAGATCGACTGCAAACCGGATTGCTTCAACAGCAACGCCAGCGACGCAGTCACCGATGGATCGTCGTCAATAATCAGTATCATTGAATACCCGGGTAGAAGAAGAAGAGAAGAAGAATGGATTACGAAACAGACGAAAAAACAAGCAACTGCTCAGCCCCTGCTGATTTTTCGGCTTTTTCGGTTATTCCGTTTGTTTCGTAATCTCCTTCTTCTTCTTCACTCGTAATGAAGCGCTTCGGCCGGATGAATTTTCGTGGCCATCCGGCTGGGATACAACCCGCAAAGCACCGTCAGAGCGTAAATAAGAATAACAGAAATTATCATGCTCATGACATAAACTCTCAAACTTATGAAATCGATCACCTTCAGAATCTGGAATTGAGAGACGATGATAATACCAATCGCGAGCCCGAAGGTGGAGATGATGACCAGTTCGCCCAGAATCTGCTGATAGATTTTGTTTTTGGTTGCCCCTTTGGCGCGGCGCAACCCTATCTCACGGGTTCTCTGCGTGACATTCTGCCACAAAACCCCTGTCAGCCCCATCGCTACCATGATCATCAGAAATGCGGCGATAAGTCCGCCCGCGATAACCGGAGCGAGTCTGATCAAATTCATCTCTTCGCGCATTTTGGAGAGAGGTTCAATTTCGAACGAGAAATTTCTGGCGCTGTTCTGCAAACGCTTGATCAGGCGCTCTTCAAGAGCTGCCGTTGCGCCAGGTCGAACTTTGATGAGCATATTATTCGGGGTTTTTTCCATCTTGTCGTCAATGGTGATGCGCCTGAACATGAAGTTTTCGGAAGCCGCATATTCGCCGTCTTTTCTGAAATCCGAGATGACGCCGACAATGCGCCGAGGCGGTTCATTCGATTGTTCTTTATCGGGGCCTTTTTTTGGCCGCCGTGGTTCTTTCCCGATGGGATCGGAGTCGCCGAAGAGTTCCCTGGCCATGAGCTGATTGATGACCACGGGCTGATATTGCTGCCCGTCATCCTCCCTGCTGAACCAGCGGCCCAGGACTACCTGCAATCCCAGAGCTTTCTGGAAGTCATCGGAGACGATATCAACGCCAAAACGGATAGGCACTCCATCCCCGTCCATAGCGGATTCCATGGTCGAGTTGGAATACGGAGCGATCGTGGCAAAACTCACCTCCTCCACTTCCGGGAATTCCCTGACCGCTATGGCCAACTGCCTGACGGTCTCGGCTTTGCTGTTGACTGCCTGTGGAGACCCGGGCTGAGCCGGTTCGTTGTTTCTACTCGTTTCGCTGGCCACCGATTCTTCTCTGTTCTGGTTGTCGGATATCCCGATTCTCCAGACGTTTTGATATTCGAAACCGATTGGTTTGAGGTAGTTGTCGATGTAAAACACTCCACCGAGAATCGCCGCGAAAAGCACGATGAAAGAAAAGAAAATCTCGATCATGATGAGAATATTCACGCGCTTGCGGTTCCAGACCAGTTTGATCATATGTTTGATCATCGGACACCTCCCTTGAGCGCATCGACTGGATGAAGCCTTGACATCTTCCAGGCGGGATAGACCCCGGAGAAGACCCCAAAAAAGAGAGCGAGTGTCAACCCGTATGTGAAGATCCGGTAGTTCATTTGAAATTCGGAATAGGGGATGAGATTGCTGCGGCTGATTGCGTCGAGGACAAGCAACGAGCCAATCAATCCCAGCAGGCCTCCGAGCAGCGTGAGCACGACATTTTCAACGATGAACTGCCCGACCAGAGTCCACGAAGAAGCGCCGAATGCCTTGCGGACCCCGATCTCGCCGGCTCTTTCAAGAATGCGGCTGACATTGATGTTCACCAGATTGATGGTTGGAAGTATCATAAAAAGCACCATGAAAAGAACGATTACAGCCAGCAGTTTGCCGGGTTGACTCTCAAAGTTCGACGATGGAATGATATTCCTCGAAGCCTGTTCGAAGGTTGTATCGAGTCCTCCAAAAGCCTTGTTAAACTGTTTTGTGTCGGGGAATTCAACGTTGGCGAGCCTCGTCTTAAACTCTTCCCTGATCGCGGGAAGATCGGATTTGTTCTTTGCCAGAACCAGAGCCTGAAACTCTCCTCTCAGGTTCTGATTCCGATAGGACGCAGTCTTGTTCGTGCTGATCGGCGCCCAGACATCCGAGAACGAAGCAAACCTGAGGAACGGGACATTCGCAACCACTCCGGCAATCCTGAATCTCTGCCCGTCGATTTCAAGGGTTTTCCCGACCGCGGACTCTCCGCCGAAGACCTTGTCTCGCGTCGCCTGATTGATGACGGCGACGAAATTTCCGTTCTTCTCATCGTCCGCGGTGTAAGGGGCCCCTTCTAGAAACCTGAAGTCGAAAATATCCCAGAAATTGCCGTCGGTTCGCTTGAGAAAGAGCTTCACCTTCTCGCCTTCCCTGAAGGTGTATGTCGTTTCAAAGACGGAGAAGATCGTAACATTCTCGACACCTGGAAGCGTCTTAACATAGCGGTTGAGAAAACCGTAGCCGGCCGGTCCTGTCGATATGGCATCCGGCCCCTCATACTTGACGGCATAAACTCCCAGGGCTCTGTCGGTCTTTGTTTCCGGCGAATGCGGGCCGAATATGTGATCGAAGACGGCCGTCACAACCATCAGTATGATCAGCGTGAAACTGATCGCAAACAGGCTGATGAAGGTGAAAAATTTCCGCCTGGTGAGAACTTTCAGCGAGATTTTGATGTAGTTTTTCAGCATACTTCTTTTTTAATCCACCTGTCTTCCGTCAAAGAGTCTGATGATCCGTTCGGTCTTGTCGGCCTGTCTTGGATCGTGAGTGACCATGACAATGGTGGTGCCTTCGGTTTGGTTCAGACTTTTAAGAACGTCCATGATTTCGTCGCCCATCTGGCTGTCGAGATTTCCGGTAGGCTCATCAGCGAGCAGGATTTTAGGATTGCCGACAATAGCGCGGGCGATGGCCACGCGCTGCTGCTGGCCTCCCGAAAGCTGGGAAGGGAAGTGATGAACTCGGGCGCTCAAGCCCACTCTTTCGAGAGCCTGCAGTGCAAGCGACCGTCGCTCGGAGCCGGAACTGCCTTTGCGGTAGAGCAGAGGGATCTCGACATTGTCGATGACACTCAGGTCGTTGATCAGATGGAATGTCTGAAAGATGAATCCGAGTTCTTCGTTGCGCACCCGGGCCAGATTTCTGTCGCTGTATGAACTGATGTGTTTGCCGTTGATGGTCACCTTGCCGCCGCTCGGCGCGTCAAGCAGGCCGATGATGTTGAGCAGCGTGCTTTTGCCGGAACCCGACGGTCCCATGATCGAGATGAATTCACCTTTTCGGATCGCCAGATTGATATTGCTCAGCGCGACGGTCTCGATCCGGTCCGTCCGGTAAACTTTCTCAACACCTTCCATTCTGATCATGTCGGAGGCATCCGGGGAGCCATGCGCGATAGATTGTTTTGCCGTTCTCGAAATTTCTTCGCTGGTTACCATAGTTCAAGCTCCTTCACTATTTATTTATTTATTTAATGTTCAGTTCTTTTGCATAGAGGTAGTCGGTCATATCCGAAATAATCACTTCATCGCCTTCAAGCAGGCCGGAGAGAATTTCGAAATACTCGGCGCTGGAGATGCCGAATCTGACAGGGGTTCTGACGGCTGTCTGTCCGCGAACGACAAACACTTCGCGGGATCCGTCGCCGCCGGCAAATGGGCCTTTCTTCAGCCTGAGAACATTTTCTTTGCGTTCTGCGGACAACTGGACATCCACCCGCAGATTCGGCCTGAGCGTCTGGCTGGATTTCTCGTCCAGGCCGATAACCAGTGTGATCACGCCGTTGTTCACAGTCGGGTTGATTCGAGTGATGCTGCCGGTGAGGGTCGTCGTTTCGTTGACTTTGACCGAAGCCGGCAACCCGGCAGATAGCCTGTTTGTATGCACATCCGAAACTCCGGCCTCGACGCGGAATGAGCCAAGATCGGCGATTCTGGCAAGCAGCGCGCCTTTCTGAACAGTTGCACCCTCCTCGTTGATCACCCAGGTCAGCACTCCGTCCCTGTCGGATTTGGTCGTCGCCAGTTCGAGCTGGCGGCGAGATTCGGTCTTTTCCTGTTCGAGCGTCCTCATCTCAAGGAGGAGTCCCTCGATCTGAGTTTTGGTGAGCAACTGAGAAGTTCGTCGCGACGCTTCGAGCTGCTTGAGCTCGAAGCGGGTCTTTTCCTCTGCGATCTCCACTTCCTTCATCTTCTCATCTGAAAGCAGTCCCTGCTCGAAGAGAGCCCTGGTACGCGAGGTCGCCGCCTTCGCCGATTTATAGTCGAGGTTCTTGATCTCCCACTGGTTTTGCAGGCTGTTGAGTGTGTTTTCAAGATCAAGCCGGGCTTTTGCCTGCTGGTTCTGCTTCAATTCGATCTGCTGGTTTATCTTTTCCAGCGCCAGCACGGATTCGTTGAGATCCAGCTCGATGATCGGTTCGCCTTTCTTGAGAATGGCCCCGGGTCTCTTGAGAATCTTCAATACCCGGGCGTTGAGAGGGGAAGAGAGCACCTGTTCGAATTCAGGAATGACGGTGCCGGTAGCCGTAACCGTCGATTCAACAGGCCCCGTATCGACACGCGTCGTCCTGAAACGCGCACGGGCAATCGACGGCTTGAGCAGTCGCGGCCCCCAGATCAGCACCACTGCCGCGATAGTAACTATCGTCAGCCCGGCTGCCACTCTTTTTGTTATCCTCTTCCGTCTGAATGAAGCGTCAAGTTCGCGATCCATATGCCCTCTTCTTTTTTTTTGTAATACCCGATCCGAGTCTGCAATCCCCGGACCAGACCAAAATTACTGATTTTAAATCGATTAGCGCTCTCCCGCTGCCTTCTGCTGTCCGGTGCCGCACATTTTATCGTTCGGAACCGGACACATTTTTTGAGGCAAACCAGAAAAGATATCTTGAAAAGATCAAGCGTTATCAATTACTCTCTACTTCCCACTATTTGACCGGTAAATATTCACCGTGGCGCAACGTGTGACTCAACCTCATAAATTCAGTTTTAAAATGAAATATAGAACGCTGATCTTCGTTTCCTTGTCTTTGCCGGTACTATTGATTGCCAGTCTGCTGATTCCAGACGGCGAGAGGGTGGTACGGGTCAGGGCGGCCGGCGAACAACCGGTCATAGCGCGCATCAAGGTGAGGGATGAGGAAGAGCTTAACCGGCTTGTCACCTCGGGTCTCGATCTGCTTGAAATGCGCCAGGGCCGGGATCTTTTCATTCTGACGACGAATGAACAACTGGAGAAACTGCGTGGCGATGGTTGGGATGTCAGGATCGATGATGAGGCGACCAGACTGAACGTCATTTCAGAAGCTTCTGCCGCAGCGCTTTTCAGGGACGGCTACAGCACGGCGACGGAGATCCGCCAGCGCCTGGAATCGCAGGCGGCGGCCTATCCGAACCTGATAGAGTTGTTCAGCTACGGCAAGAGCTGGGAGAAGATCAATACCGGCGATCAGGGCGGACATCCGCTCTACGGTATCCGCTTGACCAATAGATTGACGGCTGGCCCAAAGCCGACTTTATTTCTGATGGCGGCGATACATGCGCGAGAACTGGTTACCGCCGAGATAGCGACGCGATTCATCGACTATCTGTTGAATGGCTATCAGTCTGACGGGGATGTCAGATGGCTGCTCGATGAGCACGCAATTGTGGTCGTGCCCGTCTCCAATCCCGACGGCAGGGTATTGGCCGAACTGGGGTGGTCGCAGCGAAAAAATACCAACAGGAGTTATGCGACCGGATGCAGCAATCCTCCAAACAGCGCCAGCCAATACGGTGTCGATCTCAATCGTAATTTCAGTTTCATGTGGGGATTGGTCAACAGACCCACCGAGCCGGCCTGCGGCTTGACCTACCCCGGGCCTGTTGCCGCATCGGAGCCTGAAACCAGCAGCCTGCAGGACCTGGTCAGATCCCTGTTTCCCGACCAGCGAGGGCCGGCTAACGGCGACAAGGCTCCTTCGGATGCGACAGGGATTCTGATTACTCTGCATTCATACGGTAATCTGGTCCTCTGGCCCTGGGGAACCACCAGAAACACCGCTCCAAACAGCGTCGAGCTTGAGGCAGTCGGCAAAAAGCTTGCTTCTTACAACCAATATCAGGCCAGTCAGGCGATCGAACTTTATCCCGTCTCCGGATCCACCGATGATTGGTCATATGGCGAGCTTGGTATTGCCTCATACACCTTTGAGATCGGACCTGATAGTGGACCATGTTCCGGTTTCTTCCCGTCATACTCTTGTCTCGATGAAGGCGAAGGCGGGTCGTTCTGGGCCGGGAATCTACAGGCATTACTCTACGCCGCAAGGATTGCCAGGGCGCCCTATCAACTCTCGCAGGGGCCGACTCCCGAATCGGTCATCGCCTTTGAAGGCAGCCCCGGCTCCATCACTCTCAAGGCCATCTTCGATGGACGCAGCAACGGCAACCGGGCCATTGCCAATGCGGAATATTACATCGGTCTGCCGCCATGGCGCGGCGGCGCTCCCGCTGTGTTGAACCCTTCGGATGGGAACTTCGACAGCCCGTTCGAGAACGCAGACGCTCTGATTGGCCCCGTCGCAAAAGAGAAGCTGATCTTTGTCAGGGCACGGAATACAGACGGCATCTGGGGGCCGGTTCGAGCCACTTCACTCACACGACAGGTGCCCTACATCGGCGCCAGAACCAGAATATCCAGATCAGGTGTTTTCCGGTCGGTCAGGTAAGTGAAGAACGCGCCTATTCCCCCCCCAGATCGATTCACCACAAAAAGACAAAAGACTCAAAAAGATTAACAGCTTAAACTTGCATCTCGCTTGAAGCGCTATTAAGATTCGGTTGCGTTTCAAGTGGGTCGAATCCCCTTTTCGACTTAACTGGCAAACGGTCTTTATCGCTCGTATTTATTTAAAACCAACAGTTGTTGATGAAAAGTCGAATTCGGGTCGAGATCACAGGCAGGAACGAGTTCTGGCAAAATGCAGTCCATGTCGAGTGGGATTATCAATTTCCTGATCGAAAACTCGAGGTGGAATCATCAGGATTTCTTCTCGCGCATGAAGACTGGATCGATGATCTCAAGCGCGTTGCCGCTCAGTGTTTTTGCGAAGTAAAATTCGCACCGCTTGATCCCGGACGAAGGCTGCTCTTTAGAAAACTGCTGGCTCGTGACGGGCACGATTAAGTTATCAATTACATCATTGAGGGGTGACTAACAGATGTCCAGGAAAGTAATCAAGATTTCAATTGCACTGATTCTTTTTGCCGGTCTTCTCGGTTCTTCGATAAACAGGACACAGGCCTACCCGGCCTTCCTTCGCCAGGCTGCAAAGTATGGCGCCAAGAACTGCCTCTTCTGCCATAAGAACGCTGAAGGCGGAGAAGGATGGAACGAGCGCGGCCAATGGCTCATTGCCGAGAAGGAACGTCGCAAGGCCGAAAGCATCGATCCTGCCTGGCTCAGTGAATACAAGGAGCCTGAAAAGGCTGAAAAGCCGGAAAAAAAAGAAGGCGACAAGCCCGAAGCCGGTAAAGAAAAGAAGGAAAAACCCTGAAAACGGTCAATCAAGTTTAAACTTTGAACTTTTAAACTTTAAACTTCTTATTAATCCCACCCAAAAAGGAAGCGTAACCATGTCGGATCAATCGGATCAAAATGACAGCGTAACACGACGCGATGCGTTAAAAGGGATTGCCGCAGGTCTTGGCGCAAGTCTGCCGGTGCTCAATTCGAATGCCGCCATAGCCCAATCAGGCGCAGCCCAGGATGCACATAAGCATGGCCAGGCGGGTGCAAAAACGGAGACGACCAAGCCGTCTAAGGCCAAATTCTTTAATGCCGAGCAGATGGCCCTGATCGCGACGATCAGTGAGATCATCATTCCGACAGATGACAGTTCGCCGGGAGCGATCGCCGCCGAAGTGCCGCAATTCATCGATCTCATGGTCAGCGAGTCGCCGGCCGAGGCGAAGAAGACGTGGACTGATGGCCTGGTCTCGATGAACAAACTGAGCCGGGACAGGCACCAGGTTGACTTCAACAAGGCGACGAACCAGCAGCAGGTGGCGATGCTCACCGAAGTGAGCAGGAACGAATCGAAGCCGCAGACGGCGGAAGAGAAATTCTTCAAAACCATCAAGAATATGACCATTGACGGATACTACACTTCGAAAATAGGCATTCATCAGGAGTTGAAATACAAAGGGAACACCTACCTCAAGGAATTCAAAGGATGCACGCATCCGGAGCATCAGGGCTGATGCCGTCCGGTTCGGACTTCGATTACGTCTGTCAAAGGAGAATCTAGATGTTTGGTGTCAGCTTTGTCCTCTATGTGGTTGGAATCGGCCTGGTGCTGCTTGGAGGCGCCTCAGGCATCGCCCTTTTCGTGAGGGCGGTGGCACGCAATGAGAATCTGGCTCAGGGCCCGGGTATGACGACTCTCTGGGGGCTTTTCCTGATAGGGCTGATTGCCGGTCTGATGTTGATCGCCGCTTCCGCAAAGCAGTAACTACACTTTTATTCAAGTTGTGGATTCGAATGAATGGCCTGGATCTCGATCAAGGATTCAGGCCGTTTTTACTGTCAAATTATCAGTCAACAAAGTTATTTGTTCAGCGTTAGGGCCGGCAACTGGCACGCCCTGTCGTGAAATTTCAGGAAGTTAAAGCCGTAGCTTGAACCCTGAAAAAATTCTTTTTACACATGGAGATTGGTTCATGTCCAGATATCGCTTGCCGCTTGCCGCAATAATTCTACTGATCGCAACGATCTCGCCATCAGTGACCGGCATCAAGAGCGTCGGGGCACAAAGCCCCCCGCCGTATTCAATCAAAAATGAAGATGCGGATCCGGCAAAACTGGCAGCGGCTGACAGCCGGCTGCGACCGGTAATCGATCGTTACATGGCCGATCTGACCACTCTGCAGCGATATTATGTCGTCGAAAGTTCTCCGGTGAGACGGGCCAAACTGCAGGGGTTCTATGGTGAGTGGCAGAAGATTCTTGCCGGTATGAATTTCGATTCGCTCCGCCAGGACGAACAGATTGACTACATTCTTTTTCGGAACTACATCGAGCATGAAGTGAGGGAACTGGATTTGCGAGGCAGAGCCCTTGATGAGATGGCCCCGCTGATTCCGTTCTCAAAACAGATTGCCGAGTACGAAGAATCGCGCAAGCGGATGGAGAAGATCGATCCGGGGAAGATTGCCGCTCAGCTCAACGATCTCAACAAGCAGATTGCGGCACTGCAGAAAGCCGTGGAGGCCGGGCTGTTGCCTGAAGGGAAGGCGGATCCGAAATTGCCTGCTATCAGGACGAAGAAGCCGGTGGCCAACCGGGCATTTGTCGTAACCAGCAACCTTCGCGAAACGCTCAAGAGATGGTTCGATTATTACAACGGATATGACCCGCTCTTCACCTGGTGGAATGAACAGACATACAAGGCAGTCGATCAGTCATTGCAGAATTACGCAACTTTCCTCCGCGAAAAAGTCGTCGGAGTGAAAGTCACCGAGGATACTGCAATCATTGGCGATCCGATCGGTCGTGACGGGCTGTTGAGCGAGCTGGCCTACGAGATGATCCCGTACAATCCGGAAGAGATTCTGGCAATCGCCGACAAGGAATTCGCATGGTGCGAAGCCGAGATGAAAAAAGCTTCGCGCGAACTCGGTTTTGGCGATGACTGGAAAAAGGCGCTCGAGTTCGTCAAAAACAAATATGTCGAGCCCGGCAAACAGCCGGAACTGGTGAGGATGCTGGCTGAGGAAGCTCTGACATTCCTCGACAAGAACGATCTGGTTACGGTTCCCGAGCTTGCCCGCGAGACCTGGCGCATGGAGATGCTCTCTCCGCGACAGCAGCTCGTCTCGCCGTTCTTCCTCGGAGGCGAGTACATTCAGGTTTCCTATCCGACCAACACCATGTCGCACGAAGCCAAGATGATGAGCATGCGAGGCAACAACCCGCATTTCTCACGCGCTACGGTGCATCACGAACTCTTCCCCGGCCACGGGCTGCAGGCCTACATGACCCGGCGTTATCGCAGCTATCGCTCGCTGTTCGGGACTCCGTTCTGGGGCGAAGGCTGGTCGCTTTACTGGGAGTTCCTGCTCTGGGACATGAAATTCCCGCAGACTCCCGAGGACCGCATCGGCTTTCTCTTCTGGCGCTCCCATCGCTGCGCGAGAATCATCTTTTCGCTCAGCTTCCACCTCGAGAAGATGACGCCGCAGCAATGCATCGATCTGCTGGTCAATCGCGTCGGTCACGAGGTCGACAATGCCACGGCTGAAGTCCGAAGGTCGTTTGCAGGGAACTACGGCCCGCTTTATCAGGCGGCGTACATGCTCGGCGGATTGCAGTTCTATTCGCTCCACCGTGAACTTGTCGATTCCGGGAAGATGAAGAATCGTGATTTTCATGACGCTATACTTATGGAGAACCGCATCCCGGTTGAAATGGTCAGAGCTATTCTGACAAAACAGAAGCTGACGAAAGATTACAAAACCAGTTGGAAGTTTTATAAGTTTTGAAAACCGCATGGAGCGCCGCTTTGTATCTTCAGGCGGCAAAGACTTGGAGATACGAATACTAACCTCCTCAAGAGGGGACACAGAAAATGGAGAATATATGAACAGGCGAAAATTCATCAAGGCAGGAGTTGCATCAAGTGCCGCGGTTTTGATCAACACCGGTCCATTGGAAGCCGGCACTGCAGAGCCGGCCCGGCAGTTCAAATTGAAATATGCCCCGCATTTCGGGATGTTTAAAAACCACTCGGGAGAAGATCTCGTTGATCAGTTGAAATTCATGCGTGACCAGGGGTTTACCGCGTTTGAGGACAATGACATGGCTGCTCGACCGGTAGCGGATCAGGAAAAGATTGCCGGTGCGATGTCAAAACTCGGAATGGAGATGGGCGTATTTGTCGCCACCAAGGATTTCAACAATCCAACTTTTGTCATCAACAAACAGGATGTTCGCGACAAGTTTCTGGCGGATATCCGAAATGCGGTAGAGGTTGCAAAGCGCGTCAATGCAAAGTGGTGCACCGTAGTTCCAGGCTGCCACGATGAGAGACTGGACTGGGATTATCAAACGGCCAATGTTATCGATAATTTCAGGCGCTGCGCCGAGATCTGCGAAAAATCGGGTCTGATCATGGTCATGGAACCGTTGAACACCCGCAGGGATCACCCTAAGCTCTTTCTCAACAGGATTGCTCAGGCGTATCTCATTTGTCGGGGTGTCAACAGCCCGTCAGTCAAGATCCTCTATGACATGTATCACCAGCAGATCACCGAGGGGAACATCATCCCCAATATCGATCAGGCCTGGAGCGAGGTCGCTTATTTCCAGGTCGGCGATAACCCGGGCAGAAAAGAACCGACGACAGGCGAGATGAACTATCGCGGCATCTTCAGGCATATTCATTCCAAAGGCTTCACCGGAGTCGTCGGCATGGAACACGGAAATTCAAAACCAGGCAAAGACGGCGAGAAGGCTGTTATCGATGCCTATGTCTACAGCGACAGTTTTACTGTCTGACTCGGAACCGGTTGCTTGACCGGTAGATTGACCAGTTGATTGAATTGACAGGAAATCAAACAATCGAAGACGCATAAAAAAACAGAAAAAGAAAGAATAAATCATGATCAGAGTTTCATGCCGCAAGCCGACAATGAGATATCTATTGACTGGATTTGCCGTGGTTTTGCTTGGATTCACAACGGCACAATCGCAGCAGCGAAAGCCGGCCAAACCTGCCCCTGCAAAACGGCCCTCATCGCAGCAGAAAGCCCCGCAGCCCGCAACCGGCATCAGCCCCGAGATCCGGATGGCCCTGGATCACATTTCGGCAAATTCCATGCGCGGTCACCTGTCGTTCATTGCTTCGGATATGCTTGCCGGCAGGAATACGCCATCACCGGGGCTTGAGATTGCGTCGGAGTATATCGCCGCTCAATTCCGTCGTGCGGGACTCGAGCCAGGCGGAGACGCCGGAAGCAGCGGCGAGAAGGGATACTTTCAAACTGCCGATTGGAAGGTCACCGAGGCGGACATCGATTCTTTCGAACTGACAATCAATGATGGATCGGAGATAGCTAATGTCAAACCTGGACAGGTGAGCTTATCAGGCGAGCTGAAGATAGATTTGAAATCCGTTCCTCTGGTCAAAGTAGACTATTCAAATGCCGCTGCTCTGGCTGCACTCAAGCCCGAACTGATTGCCGGCAAGGTTGTCATCACCGAGATCCCCGATTTCAGACGTGAGGACCGTTCGCTCTGGATGGAAATGTCCCGCGCCAGGACTGAATTTTTATCGAAGATTCGTGGGCTCAATCCGGCCTTTATTATCTCAGTCGATCGGGTTGCACAGTTTGGAACCGGTCTTGGCGGAGGGCGATTGATCGATCCTGATCGGGCAGCGCAAGCGTCCGGGGCGCCGGCGCCTCAATTTCTGACGGTCGTCAACAAGCAGGTTATCAAGATGTTCGACTCAATGGCTGCCGGCGACTCGAAAGGTTCGATCTCCCTGAAAACAGGACCGCCGCTTCAGAAACCGGCAAAGATCAGGAATGTCATCGGAGTGCTCCGCGGTTCCGACCCGGTATTGAAAGACACCTATGTGATTGTCTCGGCACATTACGATCACGTTGGAGGCGGCCCCGGCGCCGGCTGCGCACCCATCGGCGATGACAACATCTGCAACGGGGCCAATGACGACGGCAGCGGAACAGTCTCTGTCATCGAACTCGCTTCGGCCCTGGCAACCATTAAGCAGCGTCCCAAACGCAGCATCGTTTTCATCACCTGGTTTGGCGAGGAGAAGGGCCTGCTCGGCTCTCGATTCTACGGCAAGCACCCCGCATTCCCGCTCGATCAGACCGTTGCCATGGTCAACCTCGAACAGGTGGGCAGGACCGACAGCTCAGAAGGCCCGCAGCTCAACAATGCCTCGATGACCGGATTCGATTTCACCGATATGGGACCGATCTTCAAGGCCGCAGGTGAAAAGACCGGCATCACCGTCTACAAGCACGAAAAGAACAGCGATCCCTTCTTCGGCCGAAGCGATAACCAGGCGCTGGCCGACGCCGGAATCCCGGCTCACACTCTTTGCGTCGCCTTCGTTTATCCCGATTATCACCAGGCCGGCGATCACTGGGAGAAGATCGATTACGAAAACATGGCCCGCGTCAATCAAATGGTGGGACTCTCGCTTCTGACTATCGGTGATAACACCGACGCTCCCAAATGGAATGAGGCTAATCCGAAGACGGCCCGATATCTACAGGCATGGAAGGGATTACAACAGAAGTAGAAATATTCAGTCATGTTACGCAAATAAGTATTTATCTCCGTTGCGGAAAGGCCCTGTTAGTTAAAGTTTGTAGCAGCGCTTTTCCAAATCGCATCAAATTGCGACCTCCGGGTGCGGCGACTTGTCGCCGCTTTGGTATTGTTCCAGAAGTCCTGTTAAATCGGTGTGCTGTTTGCGGTGGATTAGATTTTTTCTCAATATTTGAGTGGCCACAGGACTACCAAAGCGGCGACAGGTCGCCGCACTCCATGGAGTCCGCCTGTTTTCAATGATCCACGTATCATCGGTTCATGCTTTAAACTTTCCGCAACGGAGAGTATTTATGAATTGGTTTGACACGTTCTTTTGAAGTAATTCAAACAGCCGGCTGATCTGCCACCCGCTTCGCGCACTTGTGGGCTAGTCAAATCAAAATAAAGAATATTCCGTGCGTAACATGAGATATTCAAAAACAATTGCGACATTCGCCTTACGAGCTGGCGCCTCAAATCATAGCATCAGAAACTTTGAACTCGATTTTTTATGAATTCTCTCCGGCTTCAATCCGTGCAGTCGCCGATCATTCCGGTTGTCGGCGAGTTGATTCGCCAGCATCCTGGAACGATCTCGCTCGGGCAGGGAGTCGTCTCATACGGCCCGCCGCAAGCGGCCATTGACAAGATCGCCGAGTTTCTCTCAAATGCCGAAAATCATAAATATCAGGCAGTTTACGGGATCCCGCAGCTTCTCAGCCTGATCGAAGAAAAATTGAAAATCGAAAACGGGATCGACTGCCGGCAGGGAAGCCGAATTGTCGTCACGGCAGGTGGGAACATGGCCTTCGTCAACGCGCTGCTGGCGATTGCCGATCCGGGTGATGAAGTAATCCTGAACGTCCCGTATTACTTCAACCACGAGATGGCCATTACCATGGCCAGTTGTCGCCCGGTCCTGGTTCCGACAGATGAAAATTTCATGCTGCAGCCTGATCTGATCGAGAAAGCCATAACGAGCAAGACTCGCGCGGTTGTCACAATCTCACCGAATAATCCCACTGGCGCCGTTTATACTGAATCCGAACTTCGCCGGGTCAACGAGATCTGCCGGGAGCGCGGCATTTATCACATCAGCGATGAGGCTTATGAATACTTCACCTATGGTCCGGTGAGCCACTTCTCACCGGGGTCGATTGAGGACTCCAGCCGTCATACGATCTCGCTCTATTCGCTGTCAAAAGCCTATGGCTTTGCGAGCTGGCGGATCGGTTATATGGTTATCCCCGAAGATCTGTTCGAATCAGTCAACAAGATTCAGGATACGATACTGATCTGTCCGACGGTTATCTCTCAATATGCTGCAACAGGCGCCTTGGAGATCGGCAGAAGCTATTGCGATGATCATGTCAAAAAACTCGCCGCCGTCAGGCAGATGGTGATCGACAGGCTCAAAGCGATCGGCGATCTTTGCACTGTCCCACCGGCCGATGGCGCCTTCTACTTTTTGATCAGGCTCAAAACCGGCATGGATTCACTGGAACTGGTCCGGATGCTGGTTCGAGACCACAAAGTCGCAGCCATACCCGGAAACGCTTTCGGCATTAATGACGGCTGCTACCTCCGCGTGGCCTACGGAGCTCTGCAACCAGAGACGGTCTCTGAAGGAATCGGCCGCCTGGTTGACGGTTTAAAAAAGGTGATTACGAAAAATACGAAATAGACGAAACAAAAGAAAAAAATGAAAGTCTGTGCCTTACAATTCGATATCGTCTGGGAGAACAAGCGGCCCAACCACGACAAAGTGAGGTGGATGCTCGATCATGCCCGGCCCGAAAAAGGCTCTCTGGTCGTCCTGCCCGAGATGTTCGCCACCGGCTTCAGTATGAACGTTGCCGCAATTCACGACAGCGACACTCTCGAAACACATGAGTTCATGTCTCACCTCGCTGCCGATTACCGGGTTTACCTGAATGGCGGAGTCGTCGTCAGAGACATCTCGGGGCGGGGAAGAAATGATTCTGTCTTATTTGATCCTCGCGGCAATGAGATCGCACGCTACAGCAAAATTCAGCCATTCTCGATTGCCGGCGAGACTAACCATTATGTCGCAGGCAATGATGTCGTCGTGACAGATTGCGGCGAATTCAAACTGGAGCCGTTTATCTGCTATGACCTGAGGTTTCCTGAACTATTCAGAAGCGCTGCCGCAAGGGGAGCCAATCTCTTTACCGTCATCGCCAACTGGCCCGTCGCTCGTGTCGATCACTGGATTACGCTGCTCAGAGCCCGCGCCATCGAAAATCAGGCCTTTGTCGTCGGCGTCAACAGGTGCGGAAATGATCCGGAACTTAAATATCCCGGTCGATCCATGATTATCGACCCCCGCGGCGTGGTTCTTGAGGATGCCGCTGACCTTGAAAATTATATATTCTCCACTCTGGACCTCGATCAACTTCTTGAATATCGCAATAATTTCCCAATTCTTTCCGATATCCGCCCGGATTTTGTGCCACGTCATTAATTTAATCTTCCTGAAGCTAAATCAATGAAAATCATGTATTGCATGTTTTTGCATGCTGAAGTATACTTCGCCCGCATTTGGGTCTGCTGTCCTCATTATCATATAGCAAGCCAAATGCCCTCTGTGATTACTGGACTGATCGAAAGATCGAAAGATCAACTGATCGAAAGATCAATGCGAACTGAAGTGGAAGGGAATAATGCATCACCACCATCCACTCAAACGTCACAACATAAATTTAATCGCAATCATAAAAGCCTATAAAGGCTGACGTACATATTTACCGGGTTTATTTATTCACCAGACTCAATCTTTGGTTAGCCGATTTTGAGGATGCTGAGCAGGAATACTTGAAATTCTGATCGGTTTTCAGTTTTATCAAAACTGTATAACTGTATAGCTGTAAATAAAGATCAGAAGGTGTTGGAAACCAGCGAATCGGCCAGATAACGGTCGGAAGCTCAAGGTAGTTTCAAGCTGGATATCTGGATATCTGGTTTTTTGATACGACTGATTGAAATAGAAATAATGAACCTGTGGTTGAGATGCAACACTCACACAAGATTACACACACTTCAGACGCAGGCTGTCATACGGAAGTCGGCAATGCAGGCAAAGTTAGAGCCGCCTCCGAATCGAAAAACAGCCTCGTTGTAAATAATAATGTTTTGAAAGGCATCGATATTTGTGTCGATGCCTTTTTGTCTTTATAGAAACCCCAATTAAGCCTGACAGATGAATGCTCATCCCGGTCAATGATTTAGAAGAATTTTATGAGAAAGTTCTTCAAGTATTTGAAAAAGCTCTAAGATTAATAGCGGTTTTGGATCTTCGGGAAAATTCCCTTCACAACTTCACGAATTGACCGAAGGACAGATCCTCACGAGATTACGCTTTAACCACTGAAACAGGAGAGATCCGATGCGAACTTCACCTTCACTCAACACCACGCGGCGCCGGGCATTGGTTATGACCGGTATGATTATCGCTTTGGTTGGGCTGCTGATTGCCTTCGGGCAGAATAATTCTTCGGCGGCTTCGCAGCCAAAAGCGAGCAACCAGACGAACCTGGGCCCGGTCATCAACAAGGCAACCACGAATTCATTTTCATTCAATTCCCTGGCCGCGAATCGGCTTTTAGGGTTGGGTGGGATGTTCACATCGAGCGTATCGGTTGAGGCCAATCCGCCGGCGGGAACGCCGGTAGCCGTCGGACAGACGATCACCTACGTGGTCACGCTGACCAATGACGATGTTACCGACACGGCAGTCGGCGCAGGTCTTAATCTAACTGTCTCCGCTCTGGTTCCGACTGGAACCGCGCTGATTCCAGGTTCCGTCATCGTGCTGCAACAGCCCCAGGGCGGCAATACATTTGCCTGTCAGGCCGGGACACCTTCCTGCACGGCGAACAAGACGTCCACCATATCGACATTCGACAATTTCGCAACCTTCAAGTTTCAGTATAAGGTGACGGTCACCGCCGCCATCGGGACGGTGCTCAACAATACCGCGACATATGTCAATGATGGCGGGCCCGCCACTGTGACATCGAGCACGATAAGCCACGAAGTTGCAGCTCCGGCCGATCTTGGAATCTCAAAATTCTCCAGTCCATCTGCAGTTATTGCGGGAGGCACATCGGTCCCATTCGGCACACCTGGAAGCGGTGCGCCGGCCGGCGGAACCAGTGATATTGATTATGAGCTGTTAATCGCCAACGCCGGGCCGAACAATGCCACTAACGTAATCATTCAGGATTCATTACCAAATAACACGGTTCTTGTCTCTGCTCCGGCATTAGCCACAGCCACAGTTGCCGTCAATGGCGTACCAATCCCCGGCTTCGTAATCAATTGTGGGATTTTTCCCGGTAGATTCGTGGAATGCCGTCCGGGAGACAATTCGGGCCTGAACGCTGGATGGACCAATGATGTTCTCCCCAGTGGATTCTCGGCACGCATGAGATACAGAGTGCGTGTGCCGGGCGATGTGGCGCAGGGAACGATCATCCAGAATGAGGCGAGGATCAGCTCGACTCCGACCAATCCCGGTCCGGGGACGCTGACTGCCGATCCGAATACCGGAAATAATTATTCGACGCCAGTCAATACGCTGGTCAATACGCTTGCAGATCTTGGCATCACCAAGGTTACGAGCAATCCAACGCCTACCGCGGGCGGCGCCGCATTTAGTTATACACTGACCGTGACAAATCAGGGGCTAGTGATGCGAAGAACATTGTCGTCAACGATCCGCTACCGCCAGGCGTCATATTCCAGAACTTTTCTGTGTCAAACCCCATGTCGCGGGTGCATTGACCTGCGCCGGACCACCCGTCGGCACCAATGGGGTAGTCACCTGTTGCACAAGCGGGGTCTGATTCCAACGTGATGGGGGTCTCTACCCGACGATTACGATCGTGGCGCAGGTCGTGCCGAATGTTGCTTCCGGTGTGCGTACCAACACAGCTACTGTAGCTTCTGATACACAGGAACCCAATCCGAATGTGTTTCCGAACGCGGCGAGCATCCAGCAGAACATTCAGGTTGACGCTCTGCTGGCGATTTTGAAGACCGGCCCGGCGACGATCAATGCCGGTGAGTTATATACCTATAAGATAACTCTTCTCAATGGCGGAAACAGCACGGCGCTCAATGTCTCAATCCAGGACATTCTGCCTCCCAATACGACATTTGATTCGCTCAACGCGACAAATGATCTTTTCGGGAAGTGCTCTCACGATGGCTTAGTCCCCGGCACGATCACCTGTGCGTCAGTTGACGTCAGCAGCGGGACCCACGATCTGAACATCACCTTGAAACTGGCTCCCAATGCGCCGACTGGCCCACTTCCCAATACAGCGACGATTACAGGTGCCGGTACCGGAACCATCATCGAACCCACATCGACGACGACCGCGACGGTTAGACATAAATCCGATCTTGAGATTGAAAAGACCGCTCAACCAAATCCTGTTATCGCGGGAACCAATCTGGTCTACACGATCAAGGTCAAGAATCTGGGTATCAGTGATCTGGCTCCCGGAGAGGTTACAGTCAACGACACAACGTTCCCGCCGGCGGGGACGACTCTGGTCGGGACAATTTCGGCGCCCGCAGGTTGGACATGCGCAAGTGCCACGACCTTCCCCTGCACTAACACGACCGCATCGCTGCCTGTGGGGGCTTCAGTGACCTTCACCTTCACGGTCAAGGTCAACAGCAACTTCAATGATTGCCTGCCTGGTGCATTCGTCACCAATACCGCTACGGTTGCCACGGTTGGAGTTAACGTCTTCGATCCGAACCTGAGCAACAATTCTTCCACTGTGCTGACATCGGTTGTCTGCAGCGCCGACCTTGGAGTCGCCAAGACGGCGACCGCAGTGGTTGATCCGGACGGCGCAGGCCCACTTGCGCCGGTGGCGCTGCCGATCCCCGGTCCGAACGTTCCTCCGGGAGCGGTCAATGCAGGTGGTTACATCCGCTACGACGTGCCGTTCGGCAACGCCGGTCCTTCCGACGCTGTCAGGGTCGTTTTGACGGATGTGATTCCCGCCAATACAGCCTTTGTGGGTGCGCTGGCTACGGGTGGAGCCTTTGTTCCGGCAACCCAGCCCCCGTTATTTCCATTCACCTTTACAATACAGGCGACGGATACGGATGGAATCGCTCCGCTTGGTCCAAATGTCAATCTGACCTGCACGGTCGCAGGTGCGCCAGGAAGCCAGGCGATCACCTGTACGCCATTCTGGAACGCGATGTTGGTCCCCTCGTATCCAGACGGGAATTTACCTGCCGGATATACCGGACAGTTGACTTTCTTCGTCAAGGTCAACGAGTCGGTCCAGGGCGGCACGATTGTGGCCAATCCGGCCAACATCACGTCAACTCCGATCGGTTTGACGCCGGGAACGGCGGATCCGAACCCGGGCAACAACACCAGCCTGCCGACGCAGACTGTGGTTATTGCCTCGTCGAACCTGTCGATCAGCAAGATCGTTCAGTCGGCTGTGACGACGGCGAGCAACCCGAATCAGACCGGTCCGATCGGCCCGGCGACGGCTCAAAACGGTCCAGGACTGACCGGCACGGCAGTCCTGCCGGGAACCTACCTGACTTATCGAGTGACGGTGACAAACAACGGCCCGTCGGATGTGTCCAACATCCGAGTGACCGATGTGTTGCCTTCGGGTCTTGAGACTCCTCCGGGCCGTGTGCTTGGAGTCAAGTACATCTCGGTGAATCCGGTGCTGCCTTCGGGAGCCACCTTCACCTGTGCGGCGCCGACAGGCGTCAACCCGTCGAACAACCCCCAGGGCAACGGTGGTTCACTCGTCTGTACCGCTCCGCTGCTCTCGGCCAATGCGCCGAACAACGTGGCTGCGATCGACATCACGGTCTTCATTGACCCTGCCACCAAGGCCAGTCTGGTCAATACCGCGACCTTCGATGCCACGCTCAACAACTTCAACCGTCCGGTTTCAGGATCAACGACCCTGACGACGCCGGTTGCTCCGAATTCGAACCTGATTGTCATCAAATCGCATGCTCCCGACCCGGTCATCGCCGGCACGGAGTTCGATTACACGATCACCATGACCAACAACGGCCCGAGCGCCGCGCAGATGGTGACGCTCGCCGATATCGTTCCTGCTTTCCAGCAGATCAAGGATATCCAGATCACACAGGTCAACGACGGCAACGTCAAACCGGCATTCAGTTGCACTCCGGCTGGTGATGCGAATGTCGATAACCGCACGACACCTTCATCCTTCACTTGTACGTCGACTGAACTGCCGCCGAACAAGAAACCGGATGGAACGATCAATCCGTCGGGTTCAGTGGTCTTCAAGATCCGCGTCAAACAGGGATCGCTCTCAGCGGGCAATCCGAACCAGACCGTCTATCAGAACTGTCTGACGGTGACCTCGATGTCGTTCGATCCGACGCGAGGGGGCGACGGATCGACCTTTCCGGCTTTGCCGCCCGACAACACGCCTGACGGAGCAGGCCTCTTCGAGAACGTCAGTGTCTGCGACAATGTCAACGTGATCTTCCGCGCTGACCTGGCGACGACCAAGACGGATTCTCCCGATCCGGTCATTGCCGGAACGCTGCTGACCTACACGGTCAACGTGACCAACAATGGTCCGAGCGCCGCGCTCAACCTGAAGATCACCGATCCGCTTCCGGCGGGAACGGTCTTCTGGGATATCGTCAATAACGGCGGGGCAACGACTGTTGTCACACCGGCTCAGAACACCAATGGCGTTGTCACGGCAACCTGGGCAGGTCTGACGGATGTCGGAGTAACAAGGACGCTGATCTTCAGAGTCCGCGTCTGTTCAGAGGTCCTCTGCAACACGGTCATCACCAACACTGCCACCGGCAGCTCGGATACGACAGATCCGAACCCGGCCAACAACAACGGTGTTGCGACAACGACGGTTCAGGCTCAGTCCGATCTGCAGCTTGCGAAGGGTGGTCCGGCATCGGCTCCTTACAGCACGACACCGGTCCCGTCGATCATCACCTACACGCTGACGTTCCAGAACAACGGTCCGTCGAATTCGGCGGGCACCGCCATCGTCGATGTTCTGCCGAAGGGCTTCACGCTCGAAAGCTGGACTTCAACCGTGGCCGGCACGACGCTCAGTCAGAATACGGTGAACGGCACTACCACATTGTCGTTTGCCCTCGGTATTCTCGGGCCTGTTGCGGGTAATCCTTCGGGAGCCATCCAGTGCACGACGACATTCGCGACTGGCGGAACGATCACGATCAGGGCCAAGGTGCCGATCAAGCATCCGGTCATCAACGTAACCAACACGGCAACGATCTCGACGACCAACTGTCTGGCCGATCCAAATCTTGCCAACAACACGTCTTCTGTGACGACGTTCATCACCATGCCGGGTCAGACCGCTCAGACGAGCTATCCGGCAAGGACCGAGGTCAGCGACATGCAGGCCGGATCGATTCTCTTCTATCCGATCTACACCTCTGACATCGCGAACCCGAACAAGCAGAATACGCGAATCAATATGACGAACGTATCGACGACAGAATCGGTCAGCGTCCACATCTTTGCGGTTGATGGATCGAGCTGTTCGGTTCTCGACTACTTCATCTGTCTGACTCCGAATCAGACCTGGACCTATCTCGCTTCCGACTTCGATCCGGGCAACAGTGGTTACATTATGGCTGTTGCAGTGGATTACCAGACCGGACTGCCGAGAGCTTTCAACTGCCTGATCGGTGATGAGTACGTCAAGTTCACGTCAGGTCACGCCGCCAATCTCGGCGCCGAGGCTATCCAGTCGGTGATGATGTTCCCCGGCGGAGTCGATCCGAACCAGTTGACTGTCGATCTGAAGTTCGACGATATGTTCTACAACAGACTGCCAAGAGTAGTGGCAGCCGATAACATCCCGAGCGTCGGCGACAAGAACTCGACGATGCTCATTCTCAACCGCGTTGCCGGCGACTTTACGTCGAGCGCCGCGACCATCGGTAACATCACCGGACTGGTCTACGACGATCAGGAAATAGCCACAGCTACACCAGATCGATCGGCAGCTGCCAGTTGAGAGAGGTTCTTTCAAATACGTTCCCGCGTACATTCACTCCGTTCAGCCGCGTCATACCGGCCGGCCGCACGGGCTGGATGAAGATCTACAACGCTGGAACGGATGAAAAGGCGCTGTTTGGTGCGACAATCAATTACAACCCGGATTCGCAGTCGAACACGGGCGCATTCAACCAGGGCCACAACCTCCATACCCTGACCGTGACCGAAAGGCAGATTACAGTCAGGATCCCGGTGATACTGCCGACCTGCAATTGATGAATTGATGACCAGTCAGGCTGTCCGTTTACCGACGGACAGCCTGCACGGTCGGATTTGATATCAATCGCAGAATTGAATTCGTTTATTTTTTAGATTTACTTCCAACGTAAGCGATGCAAGTGAGTTGTCATTGTCCGGTTCTCTCCCTCACTGCTTAAGCAGGCCGGATTTATTGTTCTAATTCACGCTGATTTACAAGTAGTAACCTTCCCCGAAAGGGTTTTTACAGGGTCAGGATGTAATGTCCTGGCCCTTTTCATTTGTCCGGGTCGAAGGGGAAAATTTCATGTTGGATCTTAACCGTGGCTTTGCTTGTCCGGGCCATTGACGGTTAAACTATGCCGTCAAACTTCTTTAGATGGAGCACTTCGAAAATGTCTGAAATGACTGTTTTATGCATTTCCAGTTATGAAAAGGGGCAGGAGTTCATTCGTGAAGCGAAGCGGCAGGGATGGAGAGTGCTGCTGCTGACCAGCGAGAAGCTGAAAGATGCGAGCTGGCCGCGCGAAAGCATCGACGAACTCTTTCTCATGCCGGACCTGACAAATCGCGAGCATATGGTCAACGCTGTCTGTTATCTGGCCCGAGGCATCAATATTGACCGGATAGTTGCGCTTGATGAATTCGACATCGAGATGGCGGCGAGTTTGCGCGAGCATATGCGAGTGCCGGGGATGGGTGAGACGACGAGCCGTTATTTTCGCGACAAGCTGGCGATGAGGATGCGGGCCCTGGAGAAGGGTGTCCGGGTGCCTCCTTTCTGCCAGGTTTTGAATTACGACAGGCTGCGTGAATACATGAATCGTGTCCCGGGTCCGTGGATGCTCAAACCGCGTTCATCGGCATCGGCAATCGGCATCAAAAAGATACATTCGTCCGATCAGCTCTGGCCGATACTCGAGATGCTGGGCGATCAGCAGTCCCATCACCTGCTGGAAAAGTTCGTGCCTGGAGAGGTCTATCACGTCGATTCTATTGTTTCAGAAAAGAAGGTTGTCTTCGCGGCGGCCAGCAAATACGGGGCTCCTCCAATCAACGTGTCTCATGACGGAGGGATCTTCACTTCACGACTCCTTCCCAGGAAATCGAAGGAAGAGAAGGCGCTTCAGGAAATAAACAAAGACGTCATCAAAGCCCTCGGATTAGTCAGGGGTGTGACCCACGCCGAATTCATCAAAGGCAAAGAGGACGGAGAATTGTATTTTCTGGAAATTGCTTCAAGGGTCGGCGGAGCCAATATCGCGGAGACGATTGAGGCCGCGACGGGCCTCAACCTCTGGTCTGAGTGGGCCAGGATTGAAACCTCCACGGAAGAACACCCATACAAGCTTAAGAAATCGAACAATCTTTATTCAGGGGTGATCATATCGCTGTCCCGCCAGCAGTGGACGGATACATCGGCATACAACGATCCTGAGATCGTCTGGCGCATGAACAAGGAGCACCACGCCGGCCTGATCGTCGCGGCTGAGACTCCTGAAAGAGTTCAGGAACTCCTGGAGTCCTATTCACAGCGCTTCATGCGATTTTATGCGACGATGCCGGTTCCGGATAAACCTACTTCATGATGATTTGAGAGTTCAGGGTTCAATTTTTCTGATGCTAACGGATTACGTGGTTGCCAGGGTTTTTATCGCCAAGAACGCCAGAGGGCCAGACAAGATAAAAAACCTGTTGGCTAATCTCGATTACCCAAATAAGATTCCTGATCGGTCGTCTTTGGTAACAAAAAGACCTGCCTGGAGCGAAGGCCAGCGGAACACCTGAATAACAGCCCACGAACTGAGCGGCAAGCGAAGGCCTAGCGGCTTTCTGTCGCCCGTTTCACGGGGCCAGGTCCCCCTCCGCTCTCACCCCCGGTGGGGCTAGTCAAATCAGAATATTCCGTGCGGAACACAAAATCCATTAGTATCAATAAAGTTAAGGTTTGAAGTTCAAGGTCAGAGCAATATCCTTGACTGCGATGGCTCCGTGGCCGACCGCCGTCGCAACGCTCAGACAGGCGGGTGCGCAGACATCGCCGGCGGCATAGACCATATCGACAGAGGTTCTCTGCCGCCGGTCTGTGATGAGGTAACCGTCTGAGTCCATTTCGACCAGGTTTCTAAACTCTTTGGTATGTGGAGCGATGCCGATCTTGATGAAGACTCCCGAGGTTTCAAGATGAGTCTCTGCTCCGGTCCTCATGGATTTGAGCAGGATTCTCTCCACCCGATCAGTCCCTTCAATTGCCAGAGGGATGTATCCTTCAAGGAATTCTATCCGGGGATTTTCTCTGGCTTCTTTGATCCATTCATCTCTTGCGCGGAAATTGTCTGACCGGTGAATCAGTGTGACCCTGGGGCATACCCGTGCGAGGATCAGGGAATTCTCGACTGCGGAATCACCGCCGCCGATGACCACGACATTCCTGCCGGCATAGAGGGAGTGGTCTCGTGTCGCGGAGAAACTGACGCCACTTGTCTCGAATTTACTTTCCCCGGGGATTCCGAGCCTGCGTTTACCGGCTCCGGTGGCGATGATCATCGCCCGGGCTCTCAATCTTTCCCCATCGCAGGTCAGAGTTTTTGCACTGAGATCAAGCTGATTGATAACGCACCCGGTCTTCCACGAGAGTTGCAGTTCATTGAGATGCGCCAGAAAATGATCCCGCATCTCGCGGCCGTTCTCTGTGATCAGTCCGGGGTAGTCGAGGATGCGATGGTACATCTGCAGCATCTGGCCTCCCAGCTCAGGAGACTTTTCCAGCAGAATCGCACGCAATCCCGTCGAGTGGCACCAGATGAGAGCGCTCATTCCGGCAGGGCCGCCTCCGATAATGATGACGTCGTAATCTTTCATTGAATATGGTTGACTCGCTCGATCAAAGCCAGCATCGACTCGGGCATCGGAGCTTTCAGATCAAGGACTTTTCCTGTTGCCGGATGGTTGAAGATCAGCCTTTCAGCGTGAAGTTGATGATGCTTCATATTCAATTCAGCCGAATGAGGATCGGTTTTCGAAGCGTAGAACGGGTCGCCCAGAATCGGATGGCCGATCAGATTGCAGTGGATTCTCAACTGATGCGTTCGCCCGGTCAGAGGTTCGAGTTCGAGCAGCGTGTGCTCGCGGAACCTGCGCTTGACCATGTATTTTGTCAGTGCGTGCCTGCCCTCATCCATCACTCGCCAGTGAGGCCATAGCGCGGGATCGCATCCGATGGGCGCATCTATCTCGCCTGCATTTTTCTCGACCACGCCGCTGACGATCGCTAGGTAAAGCTTCCTCACCTTGCGCTCACGGAAATGCTTGGAAAGCGTCCGATGTGCCTTGAGCGTCTTTGCGATGACAATCACTCCGGAGGTGTTCCGATCGAGTCGATGGACTAGGCCGGGCCGAATCGGCTCCCTGCTGGTCTCCCAGAAATGAAAGGCAAGGGCATTGGTGAGAGTCCCGGACTTCTCCCTGTGCGAAGGGTGCGTCAGCAACCCCACCGGTTTGTTGACCACAATCAGGTGCTCATCCTCGAAGAGAATATCGAGCGGGATGTTTTCGGGAGTGGCCGCGGATTTGTCCGCACTGAACATTCCAACGGTTATCCGATCGCCCTTCTGGGGCTTGAAACCTTTGGTGGCGCGGTTCCCGTTGACCAGCACTTCGCCATCCGTAATCAGGCTTCTGATGCGTGTGAGGCTGACTTTGGGAAGCTGGGCCGCGACGAAATGATCGAGGCGCGGCCTGCCCTCGCCAACTTCAAATTCAAAACTCAGGCGTTCGGCTTCAGGCATTTGCTTTTTTTGGGTCTCCACGGCGGATAATGACGACTATCAGTATCAAGGCCACAAGCATATCGAACCCCATTAACCAGACGGAGTATTGATGCAGCCGATCGAAGGCGATACGAATGGAGTCGCCTGCAGGCAGAGCCGAGATTTCTCCATGCTCCACTCGCATGGTGTGCAGCAGCTTTGAGACGACGAATCGCGAGACGATCATCGACAGCGTCATTGCCGCTATCAGTAATGACTCGAACCAGTAGGATTTTCCGCGCACATCTTTCGAAAACGCATAAAGCGCGATGAGAATCAAACCCAGAATGATCCCGATCAGCTCGGCAATTCCGAGCGTCCTCGAAACCACGCTGCCCGCGAGCACAGGACTAGGCAGCACCGAAAACGCCGATGGCGCCACGACGAAGCTGAAATAGCACATCACTCCCAGCCAGATACCCAATAATGTCAGTCTTGTTCTGTCAATCATGATTTTTGTCTGTAAGTTGAATTAAGGGAGGGTTGACGATCGAATCGGATCTTCGAGTTCCGGCCAGATAATCTTCGAGCAGGCAAACGAATCCCGGGATATCTAATCTCATGACAATCCGGGGCAGGGAATCGAAATTCCGTTTCGCCCGTGTAAAGACACCCTCAGCGCCTTTAAGATTGCCTCTCTGGTCGTGGTGAAGTGCGGCGGCTGCCTGAATCAGGGCGTGAAGGAATTCGCGCTCAGTGCCTTCAGCCCTCAACCATATCTCTTCGAGCACCTCGTGGCACTCGTAAAATCTCCGGCGTTGAACAGCTCGATCCCCTTCAGATAGTTTTCGTGCAGTCCATCCATACCTTGGGCCATCAATACCGTGGGCCATCAATACCGAGGGATCGTGGGATCGATCTTCAAGGACCATTCGTCGATACCCCCGAGCAGATTCTTTAAATTGGTGAATCCATTGGCGGCAAGCATCTGGCACGCTCTGTCGGACCTCATCCCGTGATGACAGTGAATGACGATGTCCTCATCCTTGTCCTCTAACTCGTACATCCATCTCCCGATCTGTCCGAGCGGTTTGAGCTCGGCGCCTTCCATCCTGGCAGTATGAAATTCCATCTGTTCCCGGACGTCGATCAGGCGGAATTTCTCTCCGGCTTCGATTTTGCTCTTCAGTTCTTCAACTGTTATTGCTCCATATTGCGGCATAAAAATAGCTCCAAAATGAAAATATGAAATCGGCATCTATCAAGACTAAATATAGCTAAATTTCTCATTTGAAGATAGGCATGAGGAGCCCTGGCACCCACAGAATTCAAAGGGCTTGCTAAATTTCAAACATCCCGATGTGGAGCAGATAATCTCCGTTGCGGAAAGGCCCTGTTAGTTAAAAGTTTGTAGCAGCGCTTTTCCCAAATCGCATCAAATATGCGACCTCCATGGAGTGCGGCGACTTGTCGCCGCTGGTATTGTTCCAGAAGTCCTGTTAAATCGGTGTGCTGTTTGCGGTGGATTAGATTTTTCTCAATATTTGAGTGGCCACACTACCAAAGGGCGACAAGTCGCCGCCTCATGGATCCGCCTGTTTTCAATGATCCACGTATCATCGGTTCATCTTTAAACTTCCCGCAATGGAGCAGATAATTAATGCAATTGACTTTAAATACAGTCTCATATATTGTTCTTCGGTCACTGGCGCATTCTAGCTTACTTCACATATTTAGAGCAGTTTTCAGGATCGTGTTGGGACCTCATAACATTGGCTTGATCAAAAAAAACAGATCAATGTTCTACCTGACATCTTGAACGAGTTTGAATCATAATCAACTGGCCGGCAATTTTATTCTTCATACTAAATTGACGCGATTATTTTTAGAAAAACAAACCCATATCCACACAAGCGAACTGAAAGGAGAATAGGCGGTAGTTGGGATCTGAAGTTCACCCCCAGCCATTTGCCTCACACACAAATATGAAAATAAAAACTTTGTTCTATTTGGCTGCAACAATTCTGCTGACTTTGGGTCTCTTCGCCTCGACATCCTTAGCACAGGCGAGACAGGTTGGTCAGCAGGGATCGATCGATAGAGGAAACTCTCAGCGTACGGTCTCAGTCGAAGCCGAAAACGAGATCTTCCGCCGCGAGCTGAAGAATTATTACAGCGAAGCGGTTCTGACTTTGAAGATTTTCAATGAATACCAGGTGACTCGTGCCATTGTCAACAAGGCATCACAGCCGGGCGCAGGCATTGTTGAGCGAATCCTTGCAGAACAGGACCGCATCACCACCATGTCGGGTACGGAAATCATGATCCTCAGGTCGTCATCTGCAAACGCCGATGTGCTTCGTGAGGCGGCCTCCAACCTGCACTCAATCAGGACCAACGGCCAACTGAGAGATTCTTTGTCGGCTGCTGACAGGGCTGAAGAGTGGATTAAATCAACCCGAAAAAGCAATGATGGCTCAGGAAACATCAATGTGACATCCGGTACAACCGTTATCTCTCCGGATATCTGCCCTGCTCAGTCCGGTGTGCCATCCGTCACCAATATTGCGGTTCTCTCCGTTGTTACTGCTGCAGCACAGGGTATCATGGAGGCCTTGCCGACTGATTTTCTATCAATTGTTGCTCGCGAAGTTGCGGTAATTGCTTTTACTGCAGCACAAGTAGCGCAGATAGCGATCCAGGCCGTCTATGATATCGACCAAAATTGCAAGGCCGACATATTCGAGGGGAAAGTCCTTGCAGCTTTCGATCTGCAATTGAGATTGAAGATCGAGGCCAACCTTGCCGGCCTTGGCTTGCCGGTTTTGTTATTCTACATTCCAACGGCTCAAGGTGGTCACCTGACACTGACCCGTACAATAGTTGCTGATTCGATCGCCAAAGCCACTACCGCAGGTGTTCCTGTCGATCAGGCAAATGCATATCTGGGTGTGGCCGACACTTTGATCAACGCTGGTCAGTATAAAGATGCCTATAACATGCTGAGACTGGCTTATCAGCAGATCGTTCAGTAAAGGGCAGATTTCAGATTTTCAGTCTGAATGACAAAATGGGAATCCGGAAAGATGAAGATCTTCCGGATTCCCATTTTGCGTTTTAAAAACAGGTAATATGAGTACTATTCGGATTGAAGGCGTAAACGCTCGATCATCTCGGTCAATCTATCGACATCGAGCTTTGCCTCGGTAATCGAGCGTTTGCTGGCCATATAACTCTGCCAGTATTGGCTGTCGGCAATGGGTTTGATTTTTTCTTCGCCGACGGCGCTGGCCATCAGAGCGATGATGATGCCAGAAACCTGTGTGTGCTCGACGTAACGAGCGATGACACTGTAGGCCAGTTCGGCGGAGTCGCGATTCCACTCCAGATCGACCTTCGTTTGTTCTTCCGTGTTGAGAGGATCTTCCATGGCTTATTTTCCGATGAATGGCGGCTCGACAAGCCGGGCTCGCCCCGTTTCAATCTCGCCCGATTTAAGCGTGAATTCCGTTCCGGCCTCAAGGTAGTAGCGATGCACATAACCAAGTGCGATTGGGCGATCAAGTGCAATGCTGTGAGTGCTGCTGGTGATCTCGCCGACCTTCTTTCCATCAGCGGCAAAAAGTTCAGTTCCGGCTGAGGGTGGAGATTCGGCATCGATGAGAAAGCCCCTGAGGCGTTTGGCAGGCTGGCCGCGCCAGTGGATGCGGGCGATCACTTCCTGACCCAGATAGCAGCCCTTGGTATAGCTGACGGCTTCGTTCAGTTCCGATTCGAGGATGATGTAATTCTCGCCGGCATCGACACCCTCGCGAGGCACACCCGCCTCGATGCGAGCCGTTTCAAATGCCTCGGCACTTGCCATCCGGACCCCAAAATTACTGCCGCCCATTAGTAACTGATCAATCAGCTCGACCTTTCGCGATGATTCAACGAAAAGATCAAAGCCGGTTTCACCGCAGCGGCTGTGGCGGGTAATCGTCACACTCATTCCTGTGATCGATGCTTTGGCCAAATCATAACTAACCGTGCCTGAAAATGATTTGTCTGTCAGAGCCTCCAACAGCCCCGCTGATTGCGGTCCCTGAAGCGAGAGAAGGGAAATCTCGTCGCTCACATCCTTGACGAAGAACTCTCCGGCAGGAACGAAACGGCTCAGATTTTTGAAGACCTTTTCGCGATTGATCTGGTCGAGTTCGATCAGCAGATGTTCGCCGGTATTGTAGATGCGGGCCAGAGCAGAAAGCTTACCCTGAAGTGTGGGGAAGGCCGCAAGAACTCCGTGGCCCGGTTCCAGAGTTTTGACGTCGTTGCTCACCAGGCCGTTGAGAAACTGGACGGAGTTTTTGCCTCTCAACTCCAGCTTTCCGGCCGCAGAGAAGTCGATCATACCCACGCCATTTCTGATCGCGGAATACCCCTCTCTCGTTTTACCGGATTCATTCTGCAAGACCGTTTGAGTCATCTAAGTATGTATTTCACGATGAGAAAAGAAAGATTACGAAATAAACGAAACAAACAAAAAGAAAAAGGGGAGAAGTTTTGTAATCTGCTTCATTTGTTTATTTGTTTAAATCGTCAATAAGCTCTTTGAGGATAACGCCGTCTATCAGGGCGGAATGGTTGTAGTTCGGGTGCTCGATGACCAGTTTTGCCTGGGCCCTGCCACTCGTGAATGCCTCGCGCTGGGCGTCGGTGAATCTGAAACGGAGGTATTGAACCGCGCTGATGCGGCGGTCGTCGCTCTGCCCCTCTTCGAAGATGGCAGGCAGCCGTTCATCACCAAGCTGCAGAAAGACATGCTCGCCGGAGTTTACTCCATGAAACCCGGTTATCTCTTGGCGGATTCTGGCCGGATCAAGGATCTCTATAAACATGGTCGCGGCAATCTCGTTCTCTTCAGGGAGGAGCTTGTTGTAGGTGTCTATTTCGTGTCTGATCGCCGTTTCATCGACCAGTCGCTCAGACCGCATCATCTCCTGGACCTGATTGAGAACCGTGTCGTGATTCTCAAAGACCAGCGTGATGGTCGGCCCGATGCCGATGCGGCGTCTTTTTTTGAGCTCGATTATTCTTCTGCGGAAATCGCTGCGTATCTTTTCATACTGTGCGATATCGAGAATCTCGGACTCTGATACTTTGTTCATAACCTCACTTCTCAATGTCGATGCCGTAAGCTTTGGCAATTGCTTCGATTGGATGAATGGTCTTTTTGCCGGTGCCCTGTTCGATCTGGAGTCCCGCAAGCGAGCAGTCGGTCAACACTGTATCGGCGCCCGATTCGTTGACTCCGCGATGAAGCCCCCGCGCGACCTTCTGCGAGAGATCGAAATATTCCTTCTTCATCGCCCATGTTCCGTCATGACCGGAGCAGCCCTTGTCAATGAACGTCACTTCAGCGCCGGCCAGCCGGAGCGCCTCGATCGTCTTCGCTCCAATCGCCTGGTATCTCAAGTGGCAGGGCTGGTGATAAGCCACTTTGCCGAGTTTTACGGAAAAGTCTTTGACCAGCTTTCCTTCGCTGTTGAGTTTAACCAGATATTCCGAAAGATCGAAGACACGCTTTGAAATTTCGATGGCCTGCTCGCGCTCTTCGCCCTTGAGGTAATCGATGTACTCTTTTTTGAGCATCATCCCGCAGGTGGGCTCGGGGATGACTATGTCGTATCCTTTGCGGACGTAGGGCAGCAGCAGTTTGACGTTGTCGCGGAAGTGATCGAGCGCAAGATCCACGCGGCCGCTGTCAAGATAAGGCATGCCGCAGCAGCGCTGACCAGCCGGATCCTCGACTTCGACGCCGTTCTTCTGTAGAACCCTGACTGCCGCTTTGCCTATCTGCGGTTCGTTGTAATTGACGACGCAGGTATGGAAGAGCGCCACCTTGAGATCGGTCCTTGCCGTGAATGAGGCGTCCGAAACGTTCTTCCTGAACCACCTTTCGAAGGTCTGAGCGTGGAAATTGGGCAGAATCTTGTCGCGATGAACGCCGATGGTCTTCTCCATGAGCACCCGGTTCAGGCTGTTTTTGTTGGCGAAATTGATGAGCGGAGCGAAAGTGCTCGCCAGCGGACCGATCTGGTCCGGGCTGCCAAGCATCCTGTCACGCAACTCCAGTCCCTCTTCTTTAACTTCTATCGCCCGCGCTCGCATGACCACCTTGGGAATGTCTATCAGAAACTTGTGCGGCGGAGTATATGGGCATTTGATGAAGCAGAGCTTGCAGTTGTAGCAGAGATCGACGAACTCCCCGACCTGGGCTTTCGTCAGCTTGTCCGGATCGGTGTCGACCTCATCGCTGTCGAAGTGCTCAAAGAGTTTCGGAAAGCCGGGGCAAAGGTTGAAGCAGAGGCGGCAGGAGTTGCAGACGTCGTACTGACGTCGAAGCTCCTTGTCCAGCGCCCGGGAATCCCAGTATTCGGGCTTATCCCATTCAACCGCGGCAGATGTCAGATCGCCTTGTTCAAGCATGATGGTTCACGGATGGAAGAAGATAAGATTACGAAACAGACGGAATAAACGAAACAAACGAAAATATTAATGTGATCACGATCATTATGCAAGATCACCATAATTGCTCGTCAGACAAGATAATTGAGATTCACTGACCATACTATATTAAGCTTTATTTTCGTTTGTTTCGTTTATTTATTCCGGCTGTTTCGTAATCTATGTTTTATGAAATTGAATCAAGGCCCTTCTGGAAGCGGCCGGCGTGTGATTTCTCGGCGCGGGCAAGGGTCTCGAACCACTCGGAGATCTCCTCAAAACCTTCCTCGCGGGCGGTTCTGGCAAATGCCGGATACATCTCGGTGTACTCATAGGTCTCACCTGCAATTGCCGCCTTGAGATTGACGCTGGTCGCTCCGATGGGCTCGCCTGTGGCGGGATCGCCTACCTCTTTGATGTAATCGAGATGGCCGTGAGCATGACCCGTTTCACCTTCGGCGGTGTCGCGGAACAGACCGGCTATGTCGGGAAATCCTTCGACATCAGCCTGGCGTGCGAAATAAAGATAACGACGGTTGGCCTGCGATTCTCCAGCAAAGGCATGTTTCAAATTTTCGTGAGTTTTACTTCCGGCAAGATTAGGCATGTACTTCCTCCTTAGAGATTTGTTTTAAAATTATAAGCTGACTCTACCATCGAGATTATGATCCAGGTCCATCAAAAAGACAAAGACACAAGTCCATAAAATCACCCTGAGGTGAAACAATCAGGACTTTGTGTCTTTGGCATGACAAACACTGGTTGTGTCTTGAACCCTGAACTAAGCGGAGAACGAAGTGCCGCAGCCGCAGCCGCCGCTTGAATTCGGGTTGTTGAAAGTGAAGCCCGAGCCCATGACGCTGTTCACATAATCGATCTGAACGCCATCCAGGTACTGGGCGCTGAACATATCCACGAAGAGCCGCAGGTTGCCGGCCTCGACAACCTCGTCGGTGGCCTGAGGGGCTTCTTCAATGTTCATAGCATACTGGAAACCCGAGCATCCGCCCGGAACGACACGGACGCGCAGCCCGCCTTCGTTGTTGATATTTTCCGCTTCGAGGAATTTCTGGACCTCAACGGCCGCTGATTCGGTTACTGTCAGATTCATCTTCAGATTCTCCTTTATTGTATCTGCTGAATATTATTGATTGCCATCAAAAGGCCATCCTGCGGCCATCAAGCCTGTTGATAATCCTGATGATAGCGGTCGTAAAAAAGAGCGTCAACGCCAGCGCACGCCTGAG
This sequence comes from Acidobacteriota bacterium, assembly GCA_016710075.1. Lineage (GTDB taxonomy): Bacteria > Acidobacteriota > Blastocatellia > RBC074 > RBC074 > JADJLO01. The sequence goes on from JADJLO010000015.1 coordinate 48,363, forward strand.
CGCGCCGCCGGGATAATTTTATTTCTTCAGGTTGAGCACGGGCAGGGCCTTGTTGGCCTTGATCGCTGCGATGCTCACCTGCGCGGCTACATTCTGGGCAACGTTTACGAAAGCTTTGGCCTGTGCGCTCTCGGGTTGTCCGATGACTATCGGGACGCCCAGATCGCCGCCTTCACGAATGCTGATGGCAATCGGGACGGCGCCGAGGAAGGGAACCTCGTAGCGTTCCGCGAGGGCTTCTCCGCCGCCATTGCCGAAAATATAGAATTTCTCACCGTCGTTCGGGCATTCGAAATAACTCATGTTCTCGACAATGCCAAGAATGGGCACGTGGAGCTGATCGAACATGTTATATGCCTTGCGGACGTCGCCAAGCGCAACCTCCTGAGGAGTGGTCACCAGAACCGCGCCTGCAATAGATACCATCTGGGCCAGGCTCAACTGAACGTCGCCAGTGCCTGGAGGCATGTCGACTACCAGATAATCGAGCTCTCCCCATTCGACCTGTCGCAGGAACTGGTTGACGGCCGAATGGAGCATCGGACCGCGCCAGACCACCGCCTTGTCGCCCGGATTGAGCAGCCCGATCGACATGGTTTTGACCCCGTGATAGACCGGAGGAATGATCAAATTCCCCTTTGCCATAGGCATGTCATTGCCGCCCATCATGATCGGCACGTTGGGACCGTAAACATCCGTGTCCAGAATTCCGACCCGGGCTCCCATCTGGGAAAGCGAACAGGCGAGATTGACTGCAACCGTTGATTTGCCAACCCCGCCCTTGCCCGAACTGACCGCGATGATGTGCTTGATCCCCTCAATATCCGCCTTGTCGATGACGCCGCGAGCCTTTGGAACCTCGGCATCCATCTTAACCTCAACTCGCTCGACGCCCGCGATCGCCATGACCGTCTTTTCCGCCTCGAATTTGAGCTGATCCCGAACCGGGCAGGCCGGCGTTGTCAGGACGAACCTGAAACCGATGACGCCTCCGCAAATCTTGATGTCCCGGATCATATTGAGCGTCACGATGTCCTTATGCAGATCCGGGTCTTTTACCGCGCGCAGCGCACCGAGAACCATCTCCTCGGTTATTTCTATTGTCTCTGTCATCTCTGTCAACTCTGTCATCTCTTCTCCATGCTCTTAATGCTCTGAATGCCCTGAATGCTTTAATCACTGCTCTTTCTTGATGTAATCTGAGTCAGCGCCGTGGGCATGATTCTGAATTCGCACATCCGCGCGCCGTCAACGATCCTGCATTCGCGCACGACTTCGCAGCCCAGAGTCTCCTGGTAAACCCTCATCTCCTCTTCGCAGACTATCGGGTACCGCGCGGCCACGTTTTCCGTCGGGCAGTTGCGATGCCTCAGCCGGTATGATCCGTCTTTCAAACGCCGGGCATCGGCCAGATAACCGTTCGAATTGATCGTTTTGGTGAGAATCTTCACGCTCTCATCAAAACTGGCCCCATCCAGATCTTTTCTGATGCGCTCGATCAGTTCGTTTGTCCGGGCGGCTATCACGTTTTCGAGCCCCTCGTCTCCGAACTGCCGCTGAATCTGCAGCAGCAGATCCCTGGCGAACTCGTCGTAATTCTGCGGGAAAAAGCACCGGGCTTTGTCTGTCAGCTTGTAGATGAATCTCGGGCGCCCTCTCTCATGACGCTCCTCCACATAACTGATCAGCCCATCGCTCTCGAGCAGACTCAAATGGCGGCGGACGCAGACCTTCGAAACGGCAAGCTCCTGCGCTAGCTGCTCGACACTCATCGCTCCGTTCGTCTTCAATAAATCGACGATCGAACTCCGCGACTCCTTTAATATGTTTTCTACTGATGCTACTGACACATTCCGATGATATTCACCGGGAGGTATTTTGTCAACTTTTCGGTTTTTTAAATAATTTTTTCTGAGACGTGCGCTTTAACAATTGCCATGTTATATTTCGGTTTGATCTAATAGGACTTTGCCCAGCGAATCGAACCCCTATCCGTTTAGCGAGCGATCACTGATCCGGTCCGCCTTTAAGGTATCAGGTGACCCGGACCAGGTGAGGCCATCAGGATGTGGCGCCAGGTGATTAGTAGAGAAGCAGTGGGACAGGGAAAAAGATCGCCATAAAACACAATGGAGTTGGTACAAATACGATGTCAGCAACAACGACAGAAGACCCCAGATCAATAGAGCCGCAGTTTGAAGAGGTTGAAACGGTGACGATACGTTTCGCCGGGGATTCGGGAGATGGCATGCAGATCACCGGAACCCAGTTCACCTCGACCTCTGCAATCATAGGAAACGACATTTCGACTCTGCCCGATTTTCCGGCCGAGATCCGTGCTCCGGCCGGGAGCCTTCCCGGCGTTTCGGGGTACCAGTTGAATTTCAGCAGCCGGGAAATTCACACGCCCGGGGATGAGCCCAACGTGCTGGTGGCGATGAATCCTGCCGCGTTGAAAGTCAACCTCGAGGATCTGGAACCGGGCGGCATCCTTGTCCTGAATACAGACGAATTCACTGACAACAATCTGAAGAAGGCGGGATATACCGTCAATCCGCTCGCAGACGATTCACTGCACGGCTACAGGCTTTTCCAACTGCCGATCACCTCGAACACGATGAAAGCGCTTGAGACGTCAAGCCTGCCGTTCAAGCAGCAGGAGCGCTGCAAGAACTTTTATGCGCTTGGTTTGATGTACTGGCTTTACGACCGTCCGATGGAGCCGACGCTGAAATGGGTCGAAGAGAAGTTCGGCAACAAGCCCGCAATTGCAGAGGCCAATGTCATGGCCCTCAAGGCGGGCTACAATTACGCCGATACGACGGAAATTTTCACTACTTCGTACAAAGTCGGCAAGGCGAAGATCAAGCCGGGCAAATATCGAAATATCACAGGAAACGAGGCGACGGCGATCGGGTTTGTGGCTGCGGCACAGTTGACTGGGCGGCCGTTATTCTATGGCAGCTATCCGATCACACCGGCAACCGACATTCTGCATGAGCTTTCAAAGCACAAGAATTTCGGAGTCAAGACATTCCAGGCCGAAGATGAGATTGCTGCGATCGGCTCGGCGATTGGCGCGGCATTTGCCGGCCACATCGGGCTGACCGGGACGAGCGGGCCCGGAGTTGCGCTCAAATCCGAAGCGATTGGTCTGGCTGTCATGACCGAGCTGCCGCTGGTGATTATCGACGTTCAGCGCGGAGGCCCCTCGACGGGGCTGCCGACCAAGACCGAGCAGGCTGATCTGTTGCAGGCGATGTTTGGCCGCAACAGCGAAAGCCCGGTCGGTATTGTCGCTCCGGCGACTCCTGGTGATTGCTTCAAGATGGCGATTGAAGCCGTCCGGCTCGCGACGAAATATATGGCGCCGGTCTTCTTCCTCTCGGACGGTTATCTGGCCAATGGCTCGGAGCCGTGGGAGATTCCTCGCATCGAAGATCTGCCACAGATGAAGGTCGAGTTCAGAACGGAGACGGAAGGTTTCTTCCCCTACCTGCGCGATGAGAAGACCTTGTCGCGTCCGTGGGCGATACCCGGGACTCCCGGGCTTGAACATCGCATCGGCGGAATCGAAAAACAGCACATCACGGGCAATGTCAGTTACGATCCCGATAATCATGATTTCATGGTTCGACTGCGTGCCGAGAAGATAGAGCGGATGCAGCAGGACATCCCGGATCTTGAAGTTTTCGGCGCCCCTCAAGGGAAGGTGCTGGTGCTCGGCTGGGGCTCGACCTACGGTTCAATCACGACGGCCGTCGACCAGCTTCAGGAGCAGGGACTGGCGGTCTCGAGCGCCCACCTGCGATACCTGAATCCCTTCCCGAAGATCTTGGTGAAGTTCTCAGGTCCTTTGATAAGGTAATCATCCCCGAACTCAACCTCGGTCAGCTTTCGATGCTGATTCGCGCCAGATTTCTGGTGGACGCAGTCAGTTTCTCCAAGGTCAAGGGGAAACCTTTCAAAGTCTCCGAACTGATTAAAAAGGTCAAGGAATATATTTAACTCGATGGCCCGGGGCTTGACGGCCCCCGGCTCTCGCCAGGAAATACCAACACTACCATGAGCGAAAACGGAAATAAGACAAACCCGACAAATGGTCAAACGCCAGTAAAACTGACGCGCAAGGATTTTCAGACCGATCAGGAAGTACGCTGGTGCCCCGGGTGCGGCGACTACTCGATTCTGGCGCAGGTTCAGAAGGTGATGCCGGAACTCAACATTCCGAGAGAGATTTCACACCATTCACGGGCGTGCGCCGGCATTTGCAACCGGCGTCAAGCTGGCCAATCCGAAATTGCAGGTCTGGGTGATCACCGGAGACGGAGACGCACTGTCGATCGGCGGAAACCATTTCATCCACGCGCTTCGCCGCAACATCGACCTCAAGATCATTCTCTTCAATAATCGTATCTACGGCCTGACCAAGGGGCAGTATTCGCCGACATCCGAATTCGGCAAAAAGAACAAATCGGCTCCAATGGGAACGATCGACTATCCGATCAACCCGCTGAGCCTGGCCTTCGCCGCCGAGGCCACCTTCGTCGCCCGCGCGATGGATACCGAACCGAAAAACCTGTCGACGATGATCGAACGACTGGCCGCGCACAAGGGCTCCGGCTTCCTCGAAGTCTACCAGAATTGCAACATCTTCAATGACGGCGCATTCAAGCCTTTTTCAGAAAGGGAAGTCAAAGAAGACAAGATGATCCTGCTCGAGCACGGCAAACCTCTCCTTTTCGGCAAGAATAAGGAGAAGGGAATTCACAACAAAGGTGTCCTTCCCGAAGTCGTTACCCTCGGCGAAAAAGGATACACTGTTGACGATATACTGGTTCATGATGAAAAATCATTAGAACCGACGCTGTCTTATATTTTAGGTAGATTGCAGTATCCGGAGTTCCCGGTTCCGATGGGTGTTTTTCGCGCCGTCGAAAGACCGACCTACGAAGAGTTGCTTGCAGGTCAGATTTCGACCTCCATCAGCTCTCAAGGCACCGGCAGTCTCGATAATCTGATTAACAGTGGTGAAACCTGGGAAATTCACTGATTCCGAATCATTCAAGCTATGTCCATACTATCGAACATCATCAACGCAGCAAAAGAAGTCATCGAGGTGGCTCACACCACGGCGCAGGGAATGAGCGTGACTCTGAGTCACATCCCGACCAAAAAGAGACGGTCAGCTATCCTGAGGATGCGGTGACCATCTACCGCCGCTTCCGCGGCGAGCATTTCCTCGATGTTAACGAAGACGGCAAGGAGAAATGCGTTTCCTGCTTCCTCTGCGCGGCGGCCTGCCCGGCCGACGCGATCTACATCGAGGGCGCCGAAGATGCTCGTTCATACGAAGAACGCCATTCGATGGATCATCGCTACGCGAAGATCTACCAGATAGATTACGGTCGCTGCATTCTCTGCGGCTTCTGTGTCGATGCCTGCCCGACCGATGCCATCAACCATGGCCATAATTTCGAGTGGGCTGTCTATACCCCCGGCGAGATGGTCAAGGACAAGGAATACCTCCTGGCCAACAAGTGGCGCGAACCGGACGTCACTCCGAACGAGAATCAACGCCACCTCGCGGCAAAACAGAAGATGGGCAAGCTCAATATCATCCTCAAGTAAAGACAGTCCAAAGTCTAAAGTTTAAAGTTTAAAGTCCAAAGTTTAAAGATCGTATCTCCAAGTCCTCTGACCTGATCAGGTGGCCTGGAAATACGATCTTTAAACTTTAAACTTTACTTTGAACTATGGACTTTAAACTTTAAACTACCTGTGTCTTAGGGTTGACGCACAGCCACATCACCGCTCCAAAGATAAAAACGCCGGCCATGACGTAGAAGGGCAGGGTCCATGAGCCGTAATTCTTCACGGCATATCCGACGAAGATTGGAGCCAGCGCGCCGCCGATATTTCCGACCGTGTTCATAAAACCGGTGACGACTCCGGCGTTTCTTCGCCCGACATCGAGGCAGACTCCCCATGCTGCAGATGCCGTCATTGTCTGAAAACTGAGCGCCAGCGCCAGCAGCACTGCCGCGAGCAGATTGTTCTGAATCTGTGCGACGGTGATGAGCGAGATGGCGCTAAGCATATAGCCCGCGGCGCCGACTCCGCAGCGTGCGACCTTGAGGCTGCCGGTGGCCACTACCAGCCTGTCCGTGAGCCAGCCGCCGAAGAGGAAAGCCGGAGCGCTCACCGCCCACGGCAGCGCCGAAAGCCATTTCGTGGAGCCAATGGAAAATCCGCGCCCCTCGATCAGATAGGTCGGCAGCCAGGTGATGTAAAAGTAGAGGCCGTAGCCGAAGGCGAAATACATGAGGCAGATGAAGATCATGTTCCGGCTTCTGAAAAGTCGTGACCAGGGAACGGAGTGGGATTCTGGCTTTGAAGCTGTTGCGCCCGTACGGATCAATTTCAACTCAGCCTCGTTGACGCCAGTATGATCTTCCGGATTATCGCGGAACCAGCGATACCAGACGAAGCTCCACAAAGCCCCGATGATCCCGAATTCAACGAATGTCCACCGCCATCCCTGAAGTTCCAGCAGCGTGAAGACCAGCGGAGCCGTGATCGCAGACCCGATGGACAGGCCAATAAAAGCCATGCTCAGTCCGCGCCCCTGTTGTGAAGCCGGCATCCATCGCGAAATCGCACGGGCGATATTCGGGAACGCTCCGGCTTCTCCGGCTCCGAAAAGGAATCGCAGTATGAAAAGAGACATGAACCCGAAGGCCGCGCCCGTGAGGATGGTGAAAAACGACCACCAGAGCACGATTCGCGTCAATGCCAGTCTCGCGCCGTAGCGGTCTCCAAACCAGCCGCTTGGAATCTCGAACGCCGCATAGGCGAAGGTGAAGGCGCTGAAGATGTATCCCATCTGAGTGGTCGAGAACCCGAACTCCGCACGGATCGCCGGAGCCGCCGCCGAAATGCACAGCCGGTCGAGATACGTTATCACCGTCAACGCAAAGATCAGGCAGAGCAGCGTTGTTCGAGAACGTGTTGGAATGTTGAGTGTTTGCATCGGGCAGTGGTTATAGCAAACACAGGAGGATGGATCAATGGAATTGGTACTGGATTACCGGTTGAGGTAGTGCCGGATCAGAAAACAAAAGATTACGAAACAGACGGAATAAACGAAATAGACGAAAACATTTCATGCGTTCATTGGCCATTAATTTCCGGAAAGACGTCAATTCACAATAACACGAGCCTGAAAACCTGTTGTCTTTTTCGTTTGTTTCGTTTATTCCGTCTGTTTCGTAATCTTCCTCATCCTCACTATTTGACATCGAAGACAGGCACTTCACTGAGCGACATTTTGCCGGCGGTTTTGCTGATGACATAGACGGCGCGGCCCGAATAGTCCTTGCCTTCGATCTTGATCTTGAGAGCGACGTCAATGGCCGTGCGGTTGGCATCCCAAACCTCTGCGCGCAAAGGCTCGGTTTCCCAGCCGGACGGCTTTCGCACTACAAGCGACTGGGCGAACCGTCTCAGATTGCCGAGATCGACAAAGGGATTAACCGCCGCCGCCGTGCTCTGAAGCACCGCGGCATCGAAGCTCTTGAGAAATCCGCGAACTTCATCCGGTATTTTGATGGAGTTGGTGGCGCGCTCCGCCTTGAGTGCACCATCGCGAGTCACGATCGTGGATGCGGCGTCAAGATCGGCTGCGGCCGCCAGGTTGTAATGCATCGCGGCTTCGGCGTTCTGGTTCTTCTGACTTGCGATATCGCCCAGGCCCTGATGTGCCCAGCCATAAGCCTGGATCGTCTGGGGTTCGAGTTTGAGAGCAGTCTCGAAGACTTTCGCTGCCTCGTCGTACTTCTTCTGTCCGAGCAGTGCGCGACCGAGCAGCGCGTGGAGCGTCGGCGCTATCGGGTTGGTCTTGAGCGCTTCACGGGCTTTCGTTTCAGCGGCCGTAAAGTCATTTCTGCTTAATGCCATGTTGGCGAGGCCGAATGATTCGGAGTCAGAAGCCTTGCGTGGATAGATGTCGTTTGTGTAGTCGGCCTGAATGAAGAGTCTTTCGGGATCGGCTTCGATCGAGGCAATGTTGGTCCCGGCGGGGAATGTGACCGTGCCGTATTCGCTGGACTTGACCGTGACGCTGCGGCGAATCTTCTCTCCCTTGTCGGTCGTGGCGAGGATGTCGATGGTGATGTCCCCGGTGCCGAAATTGGCAATCGTCGATTCGAGGCCGCCGCCGCCGCTCTGCGGCTGGCCAATGGCGAAATCAGGAAGCACCACCGTGTCGATCCAGTTGGCGAAGATTTCGTTGATCAATCGGCGATCGGCGCCGCCCGCAGTCAAATTGGTCTTGAGATTGGTGCAGCGTGAAACATCGCAAAGGGGTGAGCGCCATTCATTGAGCGAAAGAACATCGACGCGCGTTCGGTTGAGCGATGAGCGGAGGACTTTTTCAAATACCTGCCTGCCGGCCTGGCTTTCAATCAGTCGCCAGATGAGCGCGCCCTTGTTGTATACCGATGTCGTGTAGTTGCGATCGATCTGGCTTTGCATGAGCAAAGGAGCGTCGCTTCGCGCAATCGTCGAATAAGCGCGGCGATACCTGTCGAAGGCCTCCGAGCGTTGCGATTCACCGTATCTCTCTCCGATGTACTGAGCCGCAAGGTAGATCGGCAGGGCATCGCGCAGCATTGCCGTCCCGCGACCGCGGAGCAGAACCTGCCCGTCAATCCAGGCACGGGATGCGGCTCCGGCCATGAGCTCTATCGTTCCGAGGTCGATCGCATCCCTGCGGAACAGGTTGTCGTCAACTGTCACGGCTCCGACAGTCGAGAAGAGCACCTCGCGCGTCTGGGATAACGAATCCGTCGTGGCCGTGCTCAGCTGCCGCGCCTGTGTCGCTATCACCCGAAACGGCGCCATCGCGGCGACATCGAAATATCCCGCAAAAAACGTGATCATCTTCTCGGCTTCGATGGCCAGCTTTTCAGCCTGTTTTCTGGCCGTCTCATTCGAGCCGCGGGGATAATAAACCTCCACCGGATGAGCGCTGCCGCCGCGGGTCAGAACTTCGTAATCGCCCACCACAAAAAACGGCTGCGCCGCCATCGACTGCTCAAAGGACGTTTCGCTCTTGCGGATCCCCGATGAGATGACCTTCATGCCTGCGGGTGCCGTGACCTTGAGCGTCACCGGCGCGCTATCCGCTCCATGCTCGGCGTATGGTGTGTGTACCACCGGAACCCAGAAACTTGCGGGAAAAAGAAATGTGTCTTCGGCCGATATGTGCAGCGATGTGCTGCGATCTGCCGACGGGACTGAATAGTTCATCTCGATATCGAACTCTTTGGAAGAGGCAATGGTCGAGGTGATGTCAGTCGAAACTCGAAGCAGATTATTGCGCACATCCTCGGCCGTCTTGAATGTCACAGCCGTATCGTTGACCTTGATCGTTTCGATTCTGGCCTTCTGATTGATGAAAAACGAAAGCTTCGGCTTGTTGTCCGTGGAAAGCAGGATCTTGTCGCTCAGATCCGGGCTCGAAAGGTTGACCATTCTCAACCGCGCCTGAATATCGACTTTGAATTCATCCGGGATCACCCGCGCGTTGAGATCGTACTTTTTGATCTCGAATTCCTGGGCCAATGCTGCGGTTGAAATTAACAATAATGTTGCGAGGCAAAGGACGATTCTTGTCATATCAAATCTTCTCTTCCATAACTGATGCTTGATGCTCGACAAGCTGGTGGATTTTAAGCAAGGTTATTAGCAGCGTCTCAAGTTCATCCAGCGCGAATTGAGTTGCGGCATCGCTCAGAGCCATCGGCGGATTGTCATGAACTTCCATAAACAGCCCATCAATGCCGCAGGCAACGCCGGCCCGCGCCAGATGATCTATGTACTGAGCCTGCCCGTCGGTGGCATCTCCAAGCCCGCCCGGTAGCTGCAGGCTGTGAGTGACATCGAAGATCACCGGATATCCGAATTCACGCATGATCGGAAATGCCCGGAAATCGACGACCAGATTGTTGTAGCCAAAGCTTGAGCCCCGTTCTGTGATCATGATTTCGCGATTGCCGGCGGATTCGATCTTTTCAATGATGTTGCCGACTTCCCAGGGAGCGAGAAACTGCCCCTTCTTGACATTCACAGTCCGCCCGGACATGGCGGCGGCCTGCAGCAGATCGGTCTGCCTGCAGAGGAATGCCGGAATCTGCAGCACATCGGCGACCTCTGCGACTGCCGGCACCTGGCTGCTTTCATGGACATCGGTGATCACCGGCACTCCCAATTCGTCTTTCACCTTTTCAAGAATCCGCAAGCCTTCTTCAATACCGAAACCTCTGAATGACCGCTTCGAAGACCGGTTGGCCTTGTCGTACGAAGCCTTGAAAATATAGGGAATCCCGAGTCTCGTTGTGATGCGCGAAATTTCCCGTGCCATCATCAGGGCATGGCTTTCAGACTCAATCACGCACGGACCGGCGATCAGAAAAAACTCGCCCCGCCGGTCACTTATCTTTTGAAAAATACTGCTCATCAATTTTGTTTTGTTTCATCTTCCGGAATCCAGCATGAGAACGAACCTGGCTAATGCTCCTTGCATCGAGCCTTTCAGGGTCAGTTAGCGCTCATTGCCTCCTGTTCCTGCTTCTGCTCTCCGACTTCATCGCGGATACGCTGATTGTATGCCGCCTGAATGAAGCTTGCAAAAAGAGGATGCGGTTCAAGTGGCTTGGATTTGAGCTCCGGATGGAACTGGCATCCCAGAAACCACGGATGATCCGCCAGTTCCAGCATCTCCACGAATTTTCCGTCCGGAGATTTCCCGGAGAAGATCAGGCCGTTTTCGGCAAGCCGGTCTTCAAATGCCGGATTGAATTCGTACCTGTGCCGATGACGCTCATGGATCAGCGGGCCCTGATAGATCGACCGGGCAAGTGAATTCTCCTTGAGTTCGCAAGGGTAGGCGCCGAGTCTCATGGTGCCGCCGAGGTTCTCAACGCCGAGCAGATCACGCAACTTGAAGATCACCGGATTCGGATTATCCGGCGAGAATTCCGTAGAATCCGCGTCCTCAATCCCGCAGACATTGCGGGCGTACTCGATTGCCGCGCACTGCATTCCGAGGCAGATGCCGAAGAAGGGTTTCTTTTCGCGACGGGCATAGCCAATGGCGCGGATCATTCCGGTGATCCCGCGTTTGCCGAATCCGCCTGGCACCAGGATCGCGTCAACATCGCGAAGCTGATCTTCCCATCGCTCATCGGTCATCAGATCTTCGCTCTCGATCCACTTGAATTTGACGCGCAGGTTGTTGGCAAAACCTCCGTGAAGCAGGGCTTCGTTGAGGCTCTTGTAGGAATCTTCAAGCTCGACGTATTTTCCGACTATTCCGATCGTCACCGTTGTGCGCGCGCCGTGGATTCGGGTTATCAGAGTGGTCCATTTGCGAAGGTCGGTGTCACCGAGAGGCAGTCTCAGCCTGTCGACGATCATCTGATCCAGACCCTCGCGATTGAGAACCAGCGGAATCTCGTAGACCGATTTGACGTCCGGCGCCGTTATCACGGCGTCCACCGAAACGTTGCAGAAGAGCGAGATCTTCCACTTCATTTCGCCGGGTATCTCTCGATCACAGCGGCAGATCAGAATATCCGGCTGAATCCCAATCGCCAGCAGATCCTTGACCGAATGCTGTGTCGGCTTGGATTTGAGCTCGCCCGATACGGCGATATAAGGCACCAGAGTCAGATGCACGAAAATGGCATTGTGGCGCCCGACTTCGTTGGCCATCTGCCTGATCGCTTCAAGGAATGGCAGGGATTCGATGTCACCCACCGTCCCGCCGATCTCGACGATCACGACATCGACGCCTTCCGATATCGATCTGATGGCGTCCTTGATCTCGTTGGTGATGTGCGGAATGACCTGGATCGTTTTGCCCAGATAATCTCCGCGCCGCTCCTTCTCGATGACAGACAGATAGATCCGCCCCGTCGTCCAGTTGTTGGCCTGTGTCAGCCGGGCATTGGTGAATCTTTCGTAATGGCCGAGATCCAGATCTGTTTCTGCGCCGTCGTCCGTGACGTAAACCTCGCCATGCTGAAATGGCGACATCGTGCCGGGGTCGACGTTGATATACGGGTCAAACTTCTGAAGCGTGACCCTCAATCCACGAGCTTCCAGCAACGCTCCAATCGAGGCAGCGGCAATACCTTTCCCCAGCCCGCTGACCACTCCTCCCGTGACGAAAATATACTTCGGCATCTTATCCCCCCAGAGACTTGATACAGTTCTGTGTGAAACCGTAGGGCAATTTTTATGTTTTTTCGATGTTTGACAAGAGGTAAGTGTAAGATTAAACGCTATTCCAAAATGCGTCAACGCTAAAGAAGTTTAAAGTCCAAAGTCTGAAGTCTAAAGATGAGTTGGCCCCTGGAAATTAATTAAATTCTCGATATAACCCATCTTTAAAACTTTAAACTTTAAACTCTTCTCCTCTTCTTTTCCGGCAAAGAAGTTTTCCTGCTTGACTGCTCCGCGTTTTCTGAAATACGGCCCGAGTCTGAATGAGAGCTGCGGGAATATATTGGTCAAATGCGCAAGCCAGCCGCGTCCCGCCGGCAGAGTCACTTCCATGGGTTTATGCGGGATGACTTTGTTTCGGATCGTTTTCCAGATGTCGTCTACTGTAAGCAGTTGCGGGGTTGAAAAGAGAATGGCGGCTGCCTCGATTCCCTCCTGCGGTTTGAGCAGCGGCGTATTGACCGCATCGGGATTAATGGCCGTGACAAAGATGTTGTGTTGGCGCAGCTCCTGCGCGACCGCCAGCGAGAAGGCCCGGACGGCATATTTTGACGCCGAATAGATGGCGATGCCGGGAATCGGCGCCAGCGCCGACAGGGAAGCGATGTTGATGATATGTCCGTTTCCCTGTTTGATCATCTGCTTTGCTGCGGCCTGAGTTCCGTAGATGACCCCTTTGACATTGATATCGAAGTGACGGTCAATCGACTCTCTGGTCGCTTCGTGCGCCCATCCTGCAAGCATGTAGCCGGCGATGTTCATGAGGATATCGATTTTGCCAAAAGCCTCAACGGCCTCTTCCATGGCTGCCGCCCAGTCATCCGGATCCCTGACATCCAGGCGGCGCAGCCTGACTCGCTCCTCCGGCCATTTGCCTGCCTGTGCATGAGCTGCCAGCGCCTCGTAGTTGATGTCCGTGGCAAAGACGCAATGCCCCTCCCGAATGAGGTTGTCGGCTATATGACGGCTGATTCCACTGGCGCATCCAGTCAGAAAAAATCTTTGAACGTTGCTCATGGCTGACCCTGCTGATTCGGATTACTTCTTCTTGGCGCCTGATGCCTTTTTCGCCGGCCCGGCTTTCTTTACAGGTTTCTTGACAGCCTTCTTCAGAGCCTTCTTGGCAGCGTTTTTAGTTGCAGGTTTGGATGATGAGGCCTTTTTGGCTTTGGCCGCCGGTGTTTTTGGCGCAGTACTGCTTGTCTTCTTAGCCGCCGGTTTCGTGATCGTCTTTTTCTTTGAAGCTGTTTTTGGGGGAGCAGGGCTGGAGGTCTTTTTACGCGGAGGTTTTTCTGAAGCTGATTCCCTGATCGCTTCCTGACCCCGTGGGAGACTGTTCGGCACAGCCGGAGCCGCACTCGAGCCGGACGCCTCGACTATCGCCGAGTCCTCGCTGTGAATGCCGGCAAATAATGTGAACGAAGTGTCGATTCCAAGCACCTGTCTCGCCATACGGTAATACCGCAGCCTGTCTTCATAACCATTGTATCCGCCATTGATCCGGCGGGTGATTTCGCGGAAATCCTCGACATCCGCCAGTTGGTTGAGCCCGTTCGATTGCCAGTAAAGTCCGGCGATCGAGAAGGCTATCTGTGGTGAAGCAGCGATTTCCGGATTCGAGACAAGATCGATTCCGAGCAGATTGCCGTATTTATTGTAGTTGAACCGTCCCGTAATCTGGATCGGTCCACGCCCCTTGAATCTGAAGCCGTCTCCGGGCTGGGTGTTCCCAAGCCTGTCTGCCAGCGATCCGGGAGGCTCGTACCTCAACTGCTGCGCCGTCGGTCCCCAGATCTCCTCCATATACTTCAACTCGCCCGATTCATGGGCAATCTGAGCCAGATACGCCGCTATTCTCAACGGCGTATCGATCTGGTAGATCTCCATTGTCCGGTTGAGAAATGGAAGATAAAGTTGTCTGAGCGATGCAGACAGCTTCGGCATGATTTGCTGTAAATCAACCTCGCTGATCATTGTCCCGCCTCCTGATTGGCTGCTTATTTGATTCCTGAATATTCAGTGAATATCCAATCCCGCTGACTTTCAAGCCCCGATTCTTTCACATTTCCCCAAAAAATCCAAAACGGCAGACTTTGAAATAGTTGGGCCGTTGTGAACCGCCGGATAAGGTGTATCAGGAGAGCCCCGGATCAGTATCTGGTTTTAAGCAACCAGATTGTGCTTGTGTGTTTGTGTCAAAGGACGGGTGAGAAACGATTCGATGATTTGATTCACCTCCGCCGCTTTTTCGCGCATCAACAAATGGCCACAACCCGGCAGAAATTCTTTGTGAGTGGGTTGCAACCGCGCGCAAAACTCCTCGCCCGCCGACGCTGGCAGGATGAAGTTTTCCTGCCCCCAAATGACGCAGGTCGGCGGAAAGTTTTCAGGCAGGATAAATTCATCCGGCGTGCGGTAATTATCGAAGTTCGAGAGCACATTGAACAGCGAGCGTTGTTGTCCTGGCAGGTTGTAGAGCCCAAAAATGTATTCGCTGAACGCCGGATCGTCGGGCGGCGTTGCGCCGTATTGTGAACGCAATTGCCGGTCGGTTTCTTCGCGCGGCAAGCCGGTGGCTTCGATCTGTGTGCTGTAGGCGTCGCGCCCTTCTTTGCTGGCAGAGAATTGCTGATAGATACTGGCGAGCGGCCCGGCCAGCAGAATCTTTTCCGACGTGATGTTGCAGAGCACCAGCCGTTTCACCTTGTCAGGATGATGCAATGTGTAATGAAACGCCATTGCGCTACCCATGCAATTGCCAATCAGCGTGACCGGCGCGAGCGCGAGTTCGTCCACCAACGCCGCCACCATTTCGCCATAGAGCGGGAGCGTCAATTCTACGTGCGGCTTGTCGGAGGCGCCAAAGCCGAGATGATCGGTGGCGATGACGCGATGTGTCGTGGCGAAATGGGCAAGCTGATGTTCCCAGATTTGATGATCGTTGCCGCCGTTGTGCAAAAAGACGAGCGGCTCGCCCTGGCCGGCTTCAACGTAATGAACCTTGTGATTTTGAAACGAAAATTCAGGCATGTTGTTCTCCGTTTCTCAAGACCCAACCCTGGCCTGTCGGCAGCCAAACCCTTATGAAATTGTTTTTTGCGGGTGTCGGCAGACAAAACAAAAAGGGCGCACAATGTAGGCGCCCTTTTGCTGTTGAAACAAAAACATGAGCCGTGTAGGACTCGAACCTACGACCCACTGGTTAAAAGCCAGTTGCTCTACCGACTGAGCTAACGGCCCATCGCCTGATAGAAGCATATTACAACTTCGATCAAACGAACAGGCATCATACTAACTGATCAATGGCTCGTCAACCTGTTCTCAAAGATTTCCGATCACCCCGATCACCTTAGATCAATAGAGATTGAAAGTGAATTCGAGGTTGCCGCGGACGCTCACGGGCTGACCGCCTTTGACGGCCGGCTGGAAGCGGATCTTCTGAGCGGCCTCGATGGCTTTTTCAGTCAGTCCATCGGGCAGGCCTCGAACGACGCGGATGCTGGTGATCCGTCCGTCGGCGGTGAAGATCACATTGAGAACCACGGTGCCTTGTACCTTGTTCTGACGCGCTTCCTCTGTGTATTTTGCCTTCTCCTTGTAGAGAATGGTCGGTTTGAGGTTTGCGGTCATGGGTTCCACGCTTCCGCCGCCGCCGATACCCATATCGCCGCCGCCGACGTTGCCGCCGCGACCGGGGCCGACTCCGCCGCCCTGGCCGCCGCCAACGCCGGTTCCTGAGCCTCTGCCGATGCCTGCTCCAGTGCCGGGGCCGCTTGAAGGCGGACCGGGAACGCCTGTGGGATCACCGATCGGGCCCTTCATCGGAGGCAGCGCCTTCGGATCTCCAAACACGGTCGGAGTGACGATGAGCGAAGGGTTCTTGATCTTGGGTGGTTCCGGATTCGGCATGATGATCTGCGGCGTCAATGCCATCTGCGGAGGGACGCCCTTGCTGGGAGGTGTCGGTTGCTGTCGCCCGCCGCCGCCGCCGCCCGATGCGGGCTTCGGTTCGGGCTTGCTGCCGCCAATCGATTTGCTCTTGGCCTTTGCCGATTCCTCAAGCTTGAGGTCCATCTTTGAAATATCGGTCAAAGGCGTCAGCAACGATAGCTCGTCTATCTGGTTCTGATCTTCAATCAGGCCGCATTTGTTTGGAAAGATGCGGCAATAAAAGTTGTAATTGGAGAGAAAAATTGTCAGCAGCAGAATTGTGACCAGAGGCACCCAGTTGAAAAATTCCAGCGCGATCTTTGGCGCCGCGATTTTGCTGCTCAGTTTGTTTATCAGCCGGTAGAGAAGGAAGCCTCTGGTGAGATAGCATCCCATCAAATAGGTGGCGAAAGTGACGAAGCCGATATTGATCAGCCAGCCGTTATCTTTTTTCAGTGCGCCGAAGATCGCGCTGATGAAATAGAGGGTGGCATAGCCGACCACCGCCATCTCCATGCCTGCCAGAAGGGCGTTTCGCCTGAAGAGGTTGCTGCCTTCGCCTCGTAAGAACTCGATGACGAAGCGCTTCGGATCGCGTCGAAAATCCTGCCATGCGCTTTGAACTTCGACGGCAATTCTGTTTATCAGCGGTTCTTCCGGAAGGAGGAATTGAAATTCTCCGGCCGCAGACCTGGCTACGGGACCTCCGCCTTTGAAAGCGTCCCCGATGTTCCTAAGTCCGGTAATGAGCCTTTGAAACAGGCTGCCCTGATCAGGGAGTGAGAAACTCAGCCCGCCGGTCTCCTCTTGTCTAAAGGCTGCCGGTTGAGACGGTGATTGATGCTTTGGAGATCCGTTGCCCTGGTTCTGCGCCGGAGTGGCGAAGGGCTGCGGTTCGGCAACCCTGGCTGCCGGTGCAGGCTGAATGACTTCAGTGACCGCCGGTCTTATGACTGGATTTGGTATGGCGGTCTCGCGCGGAGTCGTCTGGGCCGGTCTCACAATGGGTTGCGGCGGTGCAGGCATCTGTTGAGTCGCAGCCGGAATCTCTTCCTGAAAACGACCGGATACCGGCACTATTTCGACCGTCGGCGCATCGTGCAGTTCGGCCGACCCCGATACCGCTGTCGCTTCGGCAACTGCTGAAACAGGAGCCTGAACGAGCGGCACGGTCTGTCTGACGAACTCTTCTTTGGCTATCAGCGCTTCGGTATCATTCGGGCAATACTGAAAACCATTCGGAAATTGTTTCTGACACTTCGGACAAATCTTCATTAGCAGCCTCACCTCTGATCAAGGATATTAATCTTCGATCAGTGCAAAATCAAGATACCCCAACATTTAACTATCACTGGAACGTTAATCCGATGCATTACTTGCACCATTATTTTTCTCATCTCAAACCTGTAAACCATTTAACCGCTGTTTGATGAGTCGATGTTTCGGGGGGATGCAGCAGGTCAGGCTGCAATGAAATTAAATTAGTCTGAAAATTCAGGCGATCCAAAAGGGGTAGGGGTGGAGGGTGGAGGGGTGGGAAGAGAACCAATCATTTCAATTCTTCGAGCTTGCGATAGAGTGTTTTTCTGCCGATGCCGAGAAGTCTTGCAGCCTTGGCCTTATCGCCATGGGTGTAGAGCAGGGTTTTGTTGATCATGATCTTTTCCACATCCTCGAGTTTGAGCGGGATGGAGAGTTCAAAGGAGCTGAGCTGATCCGGGGAAGAATGCAGTCTGATGGTTTCGGGCAGATCGGTTTCAGTGATCATGCGGCCGGCGGCGACGATGATGGCGCGCTCGAGGCAGTTCTCAAGCTCGCGAACATTGCCGGGCCATGGATAGGTTTTGAGCATGTGGATTGCGCGATCGGAGATGCCTTGAACGCGCTTGCCACTTTTCTGCTGGAATTGTTCGGAAAAAAAGGCGACGAGCTGATCGATGTCATCCGACCGGTCGCGAAGCGGGGGAAGGATGATCGGGTAGACATTCAATCTGTAGAAGAGGTCGCGGCGGAATTGTCCGGTTTCGATCTCTTTTTCCAGGTCTTTATTGGTTGCGGCGATGACGCGGACATCGCTTTTGATGACCTCGTTGCCGCCGACGCGGGTGAACTCGCCGTCCTGGAGCACTCTGAGAAGGCTGACCTGAGCGGCAAGGCTCATCTCTCCGATTTCGTCGAGGAAGAGGGTGCCGCCGTTGGCTTCTTCGAATCTTCCTATTCTGCGTGATCTGGCGTCGGTGAAGGCGCCGCGTTCGTGACCGAAGAGTTCGGTTTCAAGCAGTGATGGAGGTATGGCGCCGCAATTGATTTTGATGAACGGGCGTGAAGAACGCCTTGAGTTGAACTGGATCAGGCCGGCGATGAGCTCCTTGCCGGTGCCGGATTCACCCTGAATCAGAACGGTTGTGTTGCTGTCCGCTACCGACAGAGCCATCTCGATCGCATGGCGGATTCTGACGGATGATCCGATGATACGTTCTCCCGAGCGAACATCGTTCAACTCCCGTTTGAGGCGAATGACTTCGGCCGCGAGCCGGTCCTTTTCAAGAGCAATCGCAATCTGGTTCGAGATCCCGTTCAAAAGCTGAACGTCGTAATCCGAGAACCTGGCATTTTCGTTGACCCAGACGAGCGAGATGATTCCTAAAACCTTATCCTTGCTGGTCAACGGTGCGATCAGCGCGGATTTGCCTCTGATCACATGGGCGAAGAGGTAGCGTGCGATGGGAGACTGTCGAGAATCTTCGAGTTTCATCGTCCGGCCATCATTGAGCAAGTCGGTGATGTCCGGATGATCGGGCAGCCGCAGCGTGCGCGATTCTCTGTATTTCGATTCAATCGATTTTCGAAGGTCGAATCCTCGCCTCGCGCGCAGCTCATCGAAATGGAGAAACTCCCCGTTGTTGTCGAGAATGGCGATGCAGCCATAATCAGCCTTGAGCAGTTCGAGTGCCCGGTCGATGACGAAATCAGTGATCTCGCTGAAATCGTTGCGCGTGTTGATGTCATTTGAGATTTCGAGCATCAACCTCGTCAGTTCGACTTCCTTCTCTTTTCCTGGTATAGATGAGTGTAATGCAGTCCCGTAGAGACCTGTCCGGCGAGCCATTCGACCAGCTTTATCTCGGTATCGGACCATTGATGCGGCTGATGGCAGTAATGAAGCCCCATAATCCCCAGAAGCTCATCGCGAAAAAGGAATGGAGCCACGAGCACCGACCGGGTTCCGATCAACTGCAATGTGGTTCGGACCCAGAGGGGGATATTGGCTGAACGTACATCGTCTATTGAGTAGTGGCGGGCTTTCGGCAGATATTGATTGATCGTTTCGGTCGGGACCAGCGATGTCGGGATATTCAATCCCAGGCCTGGAGTGAGACTGCTGTCTCCAAGATATTCGTGGCTGACCAGAAATCCGCCATCCGGTGTCGGGGTGATGACGTTGCAGCGGTCGACCGAGAGTCTCTGGCCGACTTCATTAACCGCCGCCTGAAGGAATTTGTCGATGTCGATCATGCTGACCGCGTCGGGATTGATCCTGTTGAGAATCGCTTCCCGCGCTTCATACATCTCGATCAGCTTTGAATTGGTTCCTTCTTCGACTTGCATATTAAGTCAGATACGAAACAGACAAATAAACGAAATAGACGAAAACTCTCATGGGTGAAAAAGTCTCACTTGTTCGGTTGCTGGTCTGTTTTTTTTTATATGACGCACATTGACAGCATGAACTATATCGCCTGTTTCGTAATCTGTTTTCTTCCTTCTTGATTAAACAGAGACAGAGGTCACCGAGCCGTAATCGTGCGAGAGTATCGTTCGGTGCTGGTTCTGCTCTTCGGACAGCCCGAGCACATCGTTCCAGTTCCGTTTGATTGGCAGCACGAGTTCAGCCGCAAGGTCGCTCACCGTCAGGCCGTCGAGAAATTTTGAATCGTGTTCGCGATAACAGTGCGGCGGGATGACGAGAAATTCTCCGCGGAATTTGTCCCGGGAATTGAGAAAGTCCACTCCGGACAAAAGACCTGCGACCGTCACTCCCTCGCCGAAGAAGACATTTTCCACTTCAACGACGTGGAGTCTGGTGCCAAACCTTTCGTTCATTTCCATGACGGCTTCAAGGAGCATGGGATAAAAAATGCGGCCGGTTGCCAGAGTACCATAAATCCTGGCGGCCTGTGCCGCGGTGAACTCACCGCGGTCGCGCATGGCTTTGAGTTGTTTCATGCGCGAGGCGTGGCCGTCGAAGAACTGGCGGACCATGCCGACTCCATCCTCAATCTGGGGATACTCGTCTTCTTCGGCGACTGTGCCTCTGACGATGCGATAATGAGATTTCGGCGGGATCTTCCTGCCGGCGCGGATGTAAAATTCGTCTCCGAGAAACGCGAAGACAGTGCCGAGTCTCTTCTTCAGTTCATTCTGAATCGACGTTATCTGGTCGATGATTTGAGCGCAGAATTCATCGGTGACGGCGACCAGCCGGTCGCGGTATTTGTGCTTGTCGGTGATGCCCAGCGGGACGATTGCCGTCGAGACGATTCCAGGATGCAACTCTGCCAGGTCGCGGATTGTCTTTTCCAGATGGCTGCCGTCGTTGATCGTCGGGCAGAGAACCACCTGCGCATGGATCTCGATGCTGTGATCGATGAAATACTTCATCTGGGCAATGATGTCGGTCTTCTTCTCATTGCCGAGCAGGTAGGATCGCAGATCGGGATCCGTCGCATGCACCGAGACATATTGCGGCGTGAGCCGCTGTTCGATGATCCGCTGAGTCTCGGATTTTGTGACCGTCGATAGCGTCGAGTAGTTTCCATACATGAATGAAAATCTGATGTCCTCGTCGCGCACCCATAACGACGCTCTCGAACCTTCCGGATTCTGCTGGATGAAGCAGAAGACGCAGTCGTTGCCGCACTGGCGCGGGGTCATCGGCTCGAAATCTATCCCCCAGCTTTCGGTCTCGTCCTTCTCTACCTCGATCTCCCACTCTTCACCGCCGGCTTTGATGACCTCTAAAGTTAAATCCTCTTCCCCTGATGTCATGAATTTGAAATCGAGGGCGTCACGGACACGCTTTCCGTTGATCGTCCAGACTCTGTCGCCGGATTCAAGCTGAAGCTCTTCCGCCAGCGACCCGGTCTCAATTCCGATTATCTTGATTCCTTTAGCCATTCTTGTTTGACGAGGGGAAGATTACGAAACAGACGAAATTTTTCAAGCGTTAATGTGCGAGATACTCAAAATAGTCTGACAAACGGCCATAACTGGTTTTTTTTCATCCGTTGGATTTTTCGTCTGTTTCGTAATCTATCTTTCTTTTCCCTTTCAGATCAGTTCATCGATCGATTTGTAAGGCAGTCCCTGCGATTCAGCCACGGCCTGATAAGTGATATGGCCGGCAAAAGTATTGACGCCTCTCTTCAGGTTGATATCTGAATTGATGGCATCCTTGAAGCCCTTGTTGGCGAGTTTGATGGCGAACGGCAGGGTTGCGTTGGTTAGAGCGAAAGTCGAGGTGCGCGGAACGGCGCCGGGCATGTTGGCGACGCAGTAATGAAGCACATCTTCGACATAGAACGTCGGATTGCTGTGAGTCGTCGGATGGGTTGTTTCGATGCATCCACCCTGGTCAACTGCTACGTCGACAATGACGGCGCCCTTGTGCATCGTCTTGAGCATTTCGCGCGTGACCAGCATCGGCGCGCTGGCGCCGGGCACGAGAACCGCTCCGATGACCAGATCGGCATTGGCAATGGCATCCTGTACCGTGTAAGGATTCGATACCAGTGTCTTGATTCTTGAACCGAAGATGTCGTCGAGATAGCGCAGGCGGTCCAGGTTATTGTCGAGAACGACGACGTTGGCGCCCATGCCTACGGCCATTTTGATAGAGTTGATGCCGACAACGCCGCCGCCGATGATGGCGACCTTGGCCGGAAGCACACCCGGAACGCCTCCCATCAGCACTCCGCATCCGCCTTCGGGTTTGGTCATATAATGAGCGCCGACCTGTACGGCCATGCGACCCGCCACTTCAGACATCGGAGTCAGCAGCGGCAGGTGGCCTTCGTCGTTGGTGATTGTCTCGTAGGCCACGCCTGTAACCTTACGGTCAAGCATGACCTGCGTCAGTTTGAGGTCCGGAGCAAGGTGCAGGTAGGTGAAGAGCAACTGACCCGCCCGCATTCTGTCATGTTCAGGTCCTACGGGTTCCTTTACCTTGACGACCATATCGGCTCGCTGCCAAACCTCATCAGCCGTTCCGACAATCTCGCCTTTGGCCACCGTGTATTCCTCGTCTTTGATGCCGCTTCCTTCGCCGGCATGTTTCTCGACCAGGATCGTATGACCGAAATCGCTCAGCGTCCTGACTCCGGCAGGCGTCAGCCCGACTCTCGATTCGTTGTCTTTTATCTCTTTTGGTAATCCAATAATCATGGCTACTCTCCCAATAGGTTTCTGGTGAAATGAAGAAGAGTTTAAAGTTTAAAAGTTTAAAGTTTAAAGTCGCGGGTCACGAAAGAATAATAAAGTGCGATTAAAAATAATTGGAAGATATTACGACTTTAAACTTTAAACTTTGAACTTTAAACTTTGAACTGCTTTTCAGCTATTTCGCTATCTTGAACTCATCGATTTGTGCCTTTTGAAGCCTTCCGCTGTAGTCCACATAGATGGACTTCCATTCGGAGAAGATATCGAGTGAAGACACCATGGCTCCTTCGCGGTGACCGTTGCCGGTGCCCTTGGTGCCGCCGAAGGGAAGATGCACTTCCGCTCCGATGGTCGATGAATTGACGTAGAAGATCCCGGTATGCATCTGCTCCATCGCCTTGAATGCGCGGTTGACGTCCTGAGTGAAGATCGATGAAGAGAGCCCGTACTTGACGTCGTTTCCGATCCTGATTGCATCGTCGAGATCGCGGCAGGGAATGATGCTGATGACCGGGCCGAAGATCTCTTCCTGGGCGATGCGCATTCCGGGCTCGACATCCGTAAAGATGGTCGGCTCGATGAAAAAGCCGTGACTGTAATTCCCCCTGGTGAGCCGATTGCCGCCGAGATGGAGCGTCGCTCCGTCCATCTGTTTGCCTATTTCGACGTAATGCAGGATTTTTCTGAGTGCGGCCTCGTTGATCACCGGTCCCATCTCGACCTTTTTGTCGAGGCCGTTGCCGATTTTGAGCGACCTTGCTCGCTCAGTGAGCTTCTCGACGAACTTTTTATAGACTTTCTTATGGACGACCACGCGTGAAGATGCGGTGCAGCGCTGGCCCGAAGTTCCGAAAGCGCCCCAGGTAGCCCCTTCGGCGGCCAGATCCAGGTCGCCGTCGTCCATGACAATGATCACGTTCTTGCCGCCCATTTCGAGCGAGCAGATCTTGTCGGTGCGGGCGGAGTTCTCGGCGACTATTCGACCGGTATCGGTCGATCCTGTGAATGAAACCAGCCTCACCCCGGGATGAGTCGTCAGCGGAGCGCCGGCGGCCTCGCCGGTTCCCATGACGATGTTGATCACACCGGCGGGCACTCCGGCCTCTTCTGCGGCTTTGACAAGGTTGATTGTCGAGAGCGGCGTGTCTTCGGCGGGTTTGATCACCAGCGTATTGCCGCAGATCAGCGCCGGCATCATCTTCCAGGACGGAATCGCCATCGGGAAGTTCCACGGCGTAATCAGCGAACATATCCCCACCGGCTGGCGGACGCACATCGCGAACTTGTTCGGAAGCTCTGAGGGTGTCGTGTATCCCTGCAGTCTGCGGCCTTCGCCGGCGGTGTAAAAGGTCATGTCGATGGCTTCCTGAACATCGCCGCGGGCTTCCTTGAGAACCTTGCCCATTTCCCTGGTCATATCTGAAGAGTATTGCTCTTTTCGATCGAGGAGTATTTGTGCAAGTTTGTATAAAATCTCGGCGCGTTTCGGCGCCGGCGTGGCCTTCCATTTGGGATAAGCCTCGATCGCCGCGCTGACCCCAGCTTCGACATCCTCACCCTGCGAGGCAGGGAAGAGCCCGACCAGATCGCGCTTGTCCGCCGGATTGCGGTTCTCGATCATGGCGCCGGACTTTGGCTTTACCCATCGTCCGTTAATGTAGTTCTGATAAGTTTCTTTTTTCATAAAAATAAAATTGAATTTAAGGATTAATGCACTGATGGTTATTTTGATTTGACCGTATGGCAGAGCAGGCAATTGACGCGGGCGTCTTTCCACTTGCCCGGATGCTTATGCTGTCGTTCAAGCTCGGCCATTGTCTCAGGCAGATGGCATTTCAGACAGTCTTCGCGTTTGGTCACCTGCATAGTGCTCGGGCGGGTTGGCTCCCAGAGGTTTGGCCTTGTTCTTGGTTGAAAGGAAATAAAGGGCTCCGACCACCGCCAGAACGATTAATACGAAACTGAAATCACGAGGCTTCAATGACATGGACCATCACCTGGATTAATTGGATTTGTTAATGCGAGAAACATAAGAAAGCAATGTAACAAAGGTAATGAGTGAGTGTCCAGTGTGGCGATTGGCAGTAGTAATGGTTTATGCGTATTGTGCCTGAGCTGAATTCTCAATGCAGGTCTGATGGCTTGTATGATTTGAGTCTGGTTTGAGTGTTAATGGCGCACTGGTGTGCGCCATTAACACTGTCATCTTTAGTTCACCTTGCCCATCATCTTTTTGATAAACGGGGTCAGGGCGAGCAGAACCAGGGCGGCGGCAATTGGCACAGCCGCGACTTTGCTGAAGAGGCCGACCAGAGCCTGCTGAGAGCCTCCCTCGAAATACCCTGCAGCCTCGCCGGCCGCGAAATTCCCGAAAGAGATCGAGAGGAACCAGATTCCCATCATGAGGCCTGTCAGCCTCGACGGCGCCAGCTTGGTTGTCGTGCTCAGACCGACCGGACTCAGGCAAAGCTCGCCTATGGTCTGAAAAAGATAGACCCCGACCAGCCACCACGGCCCGACGACCTGGCCCGGTCCGCCTATCAACGTAGATGCCATCGCCAGCAATGCCGCTCCAAGACCGACAAAGACCAGACCGAGCGAAAACTTGACCGGGCTCGAAGGCTGGCTTCGCCCCATTTTCAGCCATAGCAATGAAAAGATCGGCGCCAGCGCAATCAAAAAGATCGAATTGACCGACTGATACCATCCGGTGGGGAATTCACGGCCAAATGCGATCCTGTTGGTGAAGTCTCTGGCGAAGAGATTGAAACTCGATCCGGCCTGCTCGAAACACGCCCAGAATACGATTGAGAAAAAGAAGAGAACCACGATGACTCCCACCGGCTTCTTCTCTTCAGGCTTCAAATAGAAGGCAAACAGCCACATCAGGAAAAATACAATTCCCGTGACCATGATCCACATTCTGTTCTTCTGGATGATCTCGGGACCGAAATAGAGCAATCCTACTGCTCCCCCGATAATCCCAATCAGAATTGCTCCTGTCACGGCATTCTTCCGCCACTGATCGCTGCTCAGCATCGGGGCATGACCAACGTGACTCAATCGGCCCCTGCCTGCCCAGTATTGAATCAGCCCCAGAGTCATTCCAACACCGGCCGCGCCAAAGCCCAGATGCCAGTCTATCCGTTCACCAAGGTAGCTGCAGATCAATGGCGCAATGAATGCTCCGAGGTTGATGCCCATGTAGAAGATGGAAAATCCGGCATCGCGCCGCTCATCGTTCTCACTGTACAGGCTTCCAACTATCGCGCTGACGTTCGGCTTCAATAGCCCTGTGCCGATAACTATCAGCGTCAGTCCTATGTAAAATGTCCAGATCGACGGAACGGCCATCGAATAATGGCCCAGTGCGATGATGATCCCTCCCAGCAAGACCGCATTTCGTGTCCCTAACAGGTTGTCGGCTATCCAGCCGCCGGGAAGGGACATCAGATAGACCGAGCCAGTATAGGCTCCATAAATGCCCGCTGCCGTCCTTGTGTCGAATCCAAGCCCCCCCGCCGCCACCGCCGATGTCATATACAGTATCAGCAGCGCGCGCATGCCGTAGTAGCTGAATCGCTCCCACATCTCCGTGAAAAAAAGCGTGGTCAGCCCTTTCGGATGGCCCCCTATACCGGTATTATCCGACGCCGTATCTACCAATCCCGGATTACCCGCTTCATTTACATTCGACGCTTCTCTTGCCATTGCTTGATATCACTCCGCTTTTTACATGGATTGAATTGCTCTAATGGGCGCAAGCCTAGCACATACCGCCGCGAAGTTGTATTCCATCAGAAATTTTAAGAAATGTTCGGCAGAATTAACTTTCCTCTCCCCTCATTTCATTTTTGGGAGTAAAATGCGAGCCATGGACGAAAGAGACTATTACACCGAACGCATGGAGACTAAAACGGCCACTTACACTTGCCCAAAGTGCCGTGAGTCAGGCGAATTCGAAATCCGATGGCTCAGGCGAAGCCGGAAAAAAGAACTGCCCCGCGGCGCAAGCCAGCTTGATCGCGCCAAATTCGCCAAGGCCCGAGATTACATGGTCAGGGTCGATGATATGATTTTCTGCCCCAATCAACGTTGTCGCAGCAGATTCGAGATTCCGAATTCACAAACAGTTGTCTTTGTATAACAATGTGGGAATTGAAAAAACCGGGAGAGCCCTGGACGAATCCTGTTTCGTCCTTCGCTCTCCCGGTTTTCAGTTGTGTCGTGTGAAATATGAAAATCGAACAGTTCGAAGAAAGTCTCAGGGATGATGCCCCGCCGGCAGAATTAAACTCATACCTCAAAGCTCTCTGGTATGACGCCCGCGACGACTGGAAAAAAGCCCACGAGATCGTCCAGGATTTGAATGACCGGAATGCCGCCTGGATTCACGCCTACCTTCACCGCAGGGAGGGAGACGAGGGCAACGCCTCTTACTGGTACCGTCAGGCCTCAAAACCATTTCCCACAGGTATCAAACTCGAAGACGAATGGCGGGATATTGTCACCTGTCTTATGTGATGACATTGATTCCGGCTCGTACGGATCGAACTCTCCGCGATAGACCATCGTTCCGTTCTGGTCCGTCATCCGGCCCGAATTCCCAAGATGGTTCGTGTGCAGCCAGTAGAGATTCCCGTCCGGCGTCCTTTCGGCCAGCAGCTTGCCGCCCGCGTAGATGTAGGCTCGGTAGACCCCTTGCGTCGAATTGACCTCCAGGTGCAAGCATTCTTTAATTCAAGCGAAATGTGACATTGGCAAGCTAATTACAAAATTTCTGACACGTCCAGAACCCTCTTTCCAATCAGGCCTGCGGATCAGTTTGGGATTCATAACCAAACTCTAAAACGGACGAGAGGTTAACCTATTTATGCAATACACTATAGCTATTTAGCAGGCAGTTTTTTATATGAAATTACGATTAGGCCATCTGATATACAATTATCGAATGACTTGGGTCTTTCTGTGACATCATTTAGACCGTAACAAATAGTCAGGATATCACCTCTCACTATATAAAGGGATCGGCTAATCTGCTTTCCTTTTATTAAATCAATTCCTTTAGGGTTAATATTTGGTGATAAAGTATAGGTTCCTGTTACGGTATGAGGATTTCGATCATATGGTGGTGGAAACTTAAAACTCCATCGATCGCCAGTTATGGTCAGAGTAGGCTTTGGAACAGAGTGTCCTTTAAATGATCCAGCAGAAATATCAATATCTCTATGCATTCCCCAACCATACTCCAAGAGCCTTGAAGCTGTTCCATTTCAATTCTAGCCTCAGACGCACTTTGTCTTACAAGAAATATCAAAAGCCCGATTATTATCAATTTCATTTTACCCTCTCTCAATTTGATAAAATTGCTTAGAAGTAATTGCATTTCACTCTCAAACTCTATTGTTGTGTCTTTGGGCATCCTTTTTCTTGCCAAATAAGCATATTTACACTTGATAGGGAACCAGTAATATCAAGAACTATATCAGCCCTCTCTTTTAAATTCATCTACTAGCCATGGATCATCTTTATTGTAATAAACGTGAAGATATTCATGAGCAAGAGTTAATTCTAGATTCCCTTATCAAAATCCTTCCCTAAGATTATTGCTTCCTGCTTATAGGTCACGGCGTCTGTACTTTGGGTGGTCTTGTTAAAGTAATCAATGTACTTTCTATTTTGCGGATCAGATGCAACATTCGGATCATTTAAATTAATAACTTTAAGCGACCGATGTTTTCCAGTAACGAGAGCATCCAAAGCCTTCTGAAAATTACTGCCAAACATGATTTCTTTGCAGTTATTATTTAATCTTTCGACTGTTTCTTTTACTTGTTGGCTCGCAGAACTCTGCGGCTCGCCCCCTCCACTTCTGCCAGTTGGATCTTTTGTGAAACCATCCTTTGTAAATGATGTCCAATCTGCACCTCCTCCACTTCCACCACCCATGCCAACACCTCCACCACCCATGCCAAATCCATACCAAAATGGCGCATATGTCGTCTGGCAAAGAAAAGACCCGGGATATCTGCAAGTTTCAAGTCCTGTTGGGTCAATATAATTGACGGGATCATTCCCTGTATAGGAGTAAAGATTTAGACTTTGCGGCTCTTGCGGATCTGCTGCCAACAATTTTGCCGGATCCGGCTGGATAAACCTGCCCCTCCCAGGCCCGTACATCCTCGCATTCGCGTAATCGAGTCCGGTGTTGCTATCCCGCTCATACCCCGTGAACTTCCTCGTATTGAGCCCCGCCGTGCCCCATTCATAGACCAGGTTCCCGTACGGATCGAACTCTCCGCGATAGACCATCGTTCCGTTCTGGTCCGTCATCCGGCCCGAATTCCCAAGATGGTTCGTGTGCAGCGAGTAGAGATTCCCATCCGGAGTCCTTTCGGCCAGTAAACAGATGGTGGGTGTAGAATCTGGTGAGATGCTCGCAGTCTCCTGGATCTATTTTCATTATTCAGAATGGATCACTTTTACATGTTCGTTCACATCCCCATCGTACCCGTAGCTGCTCGTCCCCGAGCTTCCTGTCGCCGTCGGGAGCCGGTTCGCACCGTCATAGCAATATGTCCATCCCGGAGCGGAGGTCATGTTCCCGGCCTGGTCGTATCCGAAGGCGGCTCCGGTGCTGTCGCTCACTACCGGGTCGTCGCCGGTGCTCCCGCTCTGTCATCCGTTTACACAATATTCTGACAGGTCTCTGATTTCATTTATTATGGCTTCTTTTTCCAGGGGCCAGGTTTAAGCCATTCTTTATAAAGCCTGTCATATTCCTCTTCACTGATATTTATTAAACCTAAAATTCTTTCTTTCCATTCTGAGGCAAGTAGCTACTCTATATCCGTATATATCAGTTAATGATGAAAAAAATCGATGCCGATTCCAAAGCTAAGTACATACTTTTCATTGCGGTAACACTGCAAATCCAGAAAAGGTTGGGTAATAGTGCCCCTCGATCAGATTCCGACTCCCAATTGTTTATATTATTCGATTTCTCGTTAATATACGAAGTCACTTTAACAATTACATTATCATCGGAAATTATTGCAAGTATGTCATCGCCTTTATCTGACACCTTGCCTGGCAATCTGACAACTATCCTATTCACGGAGTCTAACTGATTCTTTAATACTTTTTCAGAATCCTGTTTCGATTGACAGAAAGGCAGACTAACTACTATCAATAATACAGTAATGCATAATCTTAACATAATCGCCTCACAGTAAATTGTGCCCCCATCCAGGAGCAATGATTTTTGTGTTATTGTATAAAATTCGATAAAGTCCAGTAGTGATACCTGCATTACGTAATAGACTATATGCGTAAGCATTACTATTATTTACGTTATCACCCCTTTGTAATACTGGCAATTGATAAGGTAACTCTTTTGAATTGATTTTATCTTTGGCATCATCAAATGCTTTTCTAAAGCCGTCACAATTTCCTGGAAAGGTGACCGAGATACTTATCCGATCCTCTTCTGGAGCTTTATTAAATAAATTGTAATCGACGTCTCCTGGTTCCCAACCATTTACTTTTCCTATCAATATGCCGGGAGATACAAGGTTGCCAGATGGAAATGCATGATGCACTATATTCCAAGCACCATCAGATTGCTGAACTAATATAAATAAATGATAATAATCAAAACCCTCTAACCCTTTAATTTTTCTTCCGCCAAGGGTTATCATGCAATCAACTACAAATTGTGGCTCAGGAAGCTGTTCTCCAGGGCCATATTCCGGATAAGGAAGATCGAAGAACCCACCCCAGCCTCCGCCACAGGTATTCCCGACATAAATATTGTCGATGTAGATCTGCTGGCACCAGGGATTGGCAAGGAAGTTTCCTGAAGGGTCGATTGAATTGACCGGATCGTTGTTGACATAGCTGTACCTGTTGAGACTGGCGGGGTTATTCCTGTTCGCCCCTTGAGCCCCGCTGGATCGGGCTGCATGAAGCGTCCCCTCCCAGGCCCGTACATCCTCGCATTCGCGTAATCGAGTCCGGTGTTGCTGTCCCGCTCATATCCCGTGAACTTCCGCGTATTGAGCCCCGCCAAGCCCCATTCATAGACCAGATTCCCGTACGGATCGAACTCTCCGCGATAGACCATCGTTCCGTTCTGGTCCGTCATCCGGCTCGAATTCCCAAGATGGTTCGTATGCAGCCAGTAGAGATTCCCGTCCGGAGTCCTTTTGGCCAGCAGATCTATTCTGATCACTATTATTGTGCCCAATGTTGCCCAAAATCAGAGGTCTTAAGGCGTATCAGGCTTTCAGTTTTTTTCGGATCTGGTCTTAATGTCATAATGCCTGTTCCCTGATCTGAAATACTGATTTCTTGTATCAATCCTGGATCGCAACACTCCCATTCAGGTAGTTTTCTCTCTCCATCCCATAAGTGCCAGGTTCGCCCGCCATCCAGTGTTACTGAATACATCCAGCCAAGATAGACATAGGCGATTCTGTCATTGAATATTTGTACCAGTTTTCGGTTGAATTCTACTGGTTTATCGGGAAGGATGTTGAAAACAATGCTGGTACTCCGATAATCACCAATCATTCGGGGCACTGTAAATGTGTAGTAACGGCCTTTTGGCTCGACATTATAGATATCGTAGGCCTCCAAGGTGATCTTACCTGGTGCCCATGGAAATTCATGGGTCTCGATATTATATTTTCCTTCCCTCCAGGTCGCCCCTCTTAAAACGACCTTTTTTATCTCATTTGGTTTAATCAAATCAGGAGCGAAGGAATATTCGACATTGTATCCTCTGCTACTCCTGTCCTCTCCTTTGTTCGGGTCTATTGATGACTCCGAAGGCACAATGAAATAATTAGCATCATAATAATGAAGTCTTGAAGAATACCAAGGTGATGGAGAGGGTGAAGGGTTAGATCCAATCGGCAATGGCTCTCTATAACTCCAATCAGTATACTTTTTAAGCGATGCTATATGATATGCGTCAAGCAACCTTTTATCTGTAAATAGCATAACATCGGAGGCATTATCGATTTTAAGTCCTCTTTTATAATGCCATAAGAACAAACGATGTATATTTTTTTGATTATAATATTCTGGTTCGATAAAAATCACTGAAGCCTTCTCATTTTCCATAATGAAAGGGAAATCGGGTTGGGCCGGTCCAGTTTTTTCTTTAGATGGTCGACTACATGAGATTAAACCGGTCATAATTATCAATAAAATTAACAAATAAGTTCTCATCATTTGAAGGCTGCGCATAATTGTCCTCCTGATGACCCGAGCCGGTCATCGTTCGTTTGGCTGTCGGCTGCAGCCGCCTGGCTATGGCGACTGATGGAAACTATGCTCAAATAATCGATTCATTTCAGTCGAAGTAAAATCGTTGAATCAGAATATGGAGGAACGGGCAATCGATGGTCTTTTATCTTTTGTTTGTTTTAATGGCGGGCGCAATATAGCAGATCGGGACGTGGCGATGTCAAGGAATTTAATTTACTCCTCCATTGCAGAAAAGGCCCTGTTAGTTAAAAGTTTGTAGCAGCGCATTTTCCCAAATCGCATCAAATTTGCGACCTCCATGGAGTCCGCCTGTTTTCAATGATCCACGTATCATCGGTTCATGCTTTAAACTTTCCGCAACGGAGATTTACTCATGTTACGCAGATGAATATTCCTGAATCGATTTTACACATTCCGTTGAAGTCGCTCTAACAGCCGGCGAAGCGGGTGGCAGCATGTATCCCAGGGTTCGCGGTTTGTGGGCTAGTCAAATCAAAATAAAGAATACTCCGTGCGTAACATCAGGTCTTTAATGCTATTCGCTCCATTGTTCGCAGACGCCGGTGACTTGATCAGGTTTGATCCGGAAGACGATGCTCTGGACCGATTGCCTGTTCATGCCGGCCTCGACCGGGGTCAAATGCGGCATATGCCTGAAGAGCATGGCCAGAGCTGTATCGTGTTCGGCGACGGCAGTCAATTCTTCATACCTGCCAAAAACGATCACGCTTCGCCAGTTGTATTCATCCTTGATCTCATCGACCTGGAGGCAGACATTGGGATTTGCGCGTAGCATCTCGATCTTTCTGCCTGGAAGCGAGTGGACGTAGATGTGCTTGCCGTCGAAAAAATAATGAATCGGAATGACGTAGGGAGCGTCATTGAGGCAGCAGCCCATCCGTCCTATTTTCATCTCTTCGAGCAGCTTGAGCGATTCCTGCTCTCCCAACTGAATCAACATGTATTGCGACTCCGTATCTGATTATCGGCGCTACTTCTGTCTGATTACTTCAACCGAACAGTGGGCATGCGTCGCCACGGCATGAGAGACCGAACCCAGAATAAACTTCTTGAGTCCCCTGTATCCGTGAGATCCAAGTACGATCAGATCGGCTCCCCATTTTTCAGCTTCATCGAGGATGACGTCTCTGGCTGGGCCATCGAGGACCTCGCTTATGACTTTCAGATTTGGGTCAACCCCTGATTTAAAAAGTTCCAGTGACGATTTGATGGCATCGTGCGCCTGATCGCGGGCGATCTTATCCAGTTCGGCGTAATAGTTTTCGGGCAGTACCCAGGTATCGGTTGTGGGTATGTACGCCGGCTCGACCGATGAAACAATTCTGAGTTCGCTGCCTGGAGGCCAGGGTCTCGCAGCAACCGAAGCGGCTGCGGCCTTGCTGCAATCCGAACCGTCAACTGCCAACAGGATTTTCATAATTCACCCTCCATTTTCTATTTCTCCACGACATTGGGTTTTAACGGCCTTGCTATGAGCACCGGGCAAGGGGACTGGCGCAGGACACGGTCCGAATTTGATCCGAACAATGCATGCATGGCAAAACCTGCTCCATGAACCCCCATGCAGATGAGATCTACCTCCTTGTCCTGTGCGTACATCAGAATCTCTCTATAGGGTTGTCCCGATCTGACCACCTGGTAGACCTTGCTCCAGAGGAAGACTTCAGGAGGCACGGATTGCTGCAGCCTCTCGGCGGCTTCGTGAAATGCGTCGGCTTCGCCCGGAGGCATCGACTTGAGAGCATCTTTTGAACTGTATGGCATCACGTGTATCAGGTGAAGTTCCGCCTGGTATTCCTGCGCCAGCAGCGTCGCATAAGAGAATGCCAGCTCGGAATCGAGTGAGAAATCCAGAGCCACGAGAATCCGGTTGAGATCTATTTCACCCGTCGTCTTACCAACCCACTCACGTTCATTCGGATGAGTCACGAGTACCGGGCAGGGGCCGTCCGGCAGATGGCTTCCGCTGTAGAGCCCAGCAGCGCCGCCGCCACCGGTCTTCGTCTTGAACACATGACGATCAGATCGATGTGCAGGTTGGCAGCAGCCTGGGTTATCGCCGTGTCGGGGTCCCCCTCGATAATCAGTGCTTCGTAGTTGATGGATTGCGGGCCTGCAAGGGTCAGATGCGACATGACGGCATCGTCGATCTTTTTGGTCAAGGCATCGAGCGCTTCTTCACGGGTCTGCCAATATTCCAACCCCCCAGGTTCAATGCAATGACAGACATAAAGCTTCGCTTCATACGACTTTGCCAGAGCAATTGAATATCTCAGCGACCTTTCGGATGCCACCGACAGATCAATCGGACACCAGATGTTGTTAAATCTGATCATATCTATTCTCGCTGTTTGAAACGCAACGACCTCCATACGAAGATTCCACTCTTACAAACCTCAGCAATGACTGTGCCGCATCCTAAGTTTAATGTTTTGAATGGTTAGTTGAGAGAATCTGCGAAATTTAACTCTAAAGGTGGTGGAAAATACGCAGTCATGCGTCCATTTCGACAGCCTGAAGAACCTTACCGCCGTTAATCCAGACCAGTTTCAATGGTGTGAGATTTGCTTGAATTTATCTTGAAGATGATTCGCTTTGAAGTCAGTTTATTGATTTGAATTGAGATGAAAGGTATTCCAGTCATGTTTAAGGATAGAAGAGAAGCCGGCCGGAGGCTGGCAGAACTGCTGGAAGAGTATTCTGGCAGGGATGACGTGATTGTCCTTGGGCTGCCGCGTGGAGGGGTTCCTGTGGCCTGGGAGGTTGCACAGGCGCTCAAGGCCCCACTGGATGTTTTTATCGTCCGCAAGCTGGGAGTTCCCGGACAGGAGGAACTGGCCATGGGAGCAATTGCCAGCGGCGGAGTCAGGGTGATGAACGATGAAGTCCTCAA
Organism: Acidobacteriota bacterium; assembly: GCA_016710075.1. Classification (GTDB taxonomy): domain Bacteria; phylum Acidobacteriota; class Blastocatellia; order RBC074; family RBC074; genus JADJLO01. The sequence continues at coordinate 83,215 of JADJLO010000015.1, forward strand.
TTATCTCGACATAGATCAAGCCTTGATCGATGAAATCACAGCCGTAGAACAGATCGAACTGGAGAAGCGTGAAAAACTTTACCGCGGCAACAGGGGCAACAGGGGCAACAGGCCATTTCCGGAGCTCAGGGGCAGGACGGTCCTGCTTGTGGACGATGGTCTGGCAACCGGTTCCAGCATGCGTGCCGCCATCAAGGCCCTGGAACTATCTCAGCCGGCGGCCATCGTCGTTGCCGTGCCGGTGGCCGCTGCTCAAGTATGCGATCGCTTCAATCGAATGGGAGGTAACATCACATGTGTCTGCCTTGAAACTCCGGAGCAGTTCCACGCCGTCGGCATGTGGTATCAAGACTTCTCCCAGACCAGCGATCAGGAGGTTTGCGAATTGTTGAAGCAGGACTTTGCATTTAAGTTAATTAGAATCAGGCGTCTGAAGAAGCGGAGCGTATGGAGTGCGGCGGCTCGACGCCGCTTTTCCTTCGCAACACTTACCCTCGATTTCATGCAACTTCTTAAGCAAAAGCGGCGTCAAGCCGCCGCACTCCATACGCTCCGCATTATCTGAAGCAACAACATCTTTGAACTTTTAAACTCTTAAACTTCAAACTTCTTGCACTACTGCGAAAAGTTGCTCATATGGATGCGTTAAATGACGCAAATTGCAATCGCCGTTATTTTAATTAAACAGCGTATTCTCTTTATTCTCAGTAATTTATTGAGATTCACCTGAAGCGGCATAAGGGTTGCACTACAAGATTGCGAATAAGGGGAGGGGATTATGAAAATTCTGTTGGCGGTAGATGGATCCGAATGCAGTGAGGCCGCATTGATGGCCGCAATCCGGCGCCCATGGCCCGAAAATACGGAAATCGAGATATTTTCGGCGGCTGAAATTCCGATGTTGCCGCCGAGCGATGTGGGCACTTTGCCGGCTCAGTATATTGACGATATTGGCAGGGCCTCACGCGAAAAGGCTGAAGCCGTGGTCGAGGAGGCGCTCTCCAGATTCAATGAACTGAACAAACAGAATATCAAGGTGTCGTCAAAAGTCGTTGTCGACTCCGCCCGGGAGGCGATTATTGAAGAAGCTGAATCATGGGGAGCCGACCTGATCATAGTCGGATCGCATGGGTACAGAGGCTATAAACGGTTTCTCCTCGGTTCGGTATCGCAGGCTGTCTCGGCACACGCCAAGTGCTCTGTCGAAATAGTTCGCGCTCAGGAACAATGAAGGCAATGCGAAAATCATCAACTGACTCAAATCAGTTGGAGGTGAAGATATGACAAGAGATAAGAAATATACGAATCTGAACTTCACGAAGCGAGTTGATCACGAAGCTGGAAAGCATCGTGGCGATCGGGCCGGCGTTGAGCCTGCACAGTGCGAAGTCTGCGGCAACGTATATGCCGATCGCAGATGGTCAAAACCCGGAACCGCGGCTGTGAGTGAAAAGCAGGCGGAAGTTCAACCGGTCACAATGGTCGTTTGCCCTGCCTGTGAGGCCGTAAAGAAGGGCGTGCCCAGCGGGTACGTTCATCTGGACGGTTCGTTTATGAAGGCTCACTTTATTGAAATCGAAAAGTTACTTCCACAATGAGGCTGAACGCGCTTCAGAAGATAATCCTCTGGCCAGGATCATGGGGCTGGATAAGGAGAAGGACGGGGCCGTAACGGTCAGAACTACTACGGAACACCTGGCCCAAAGGCTTGGACACGCGCTTGAAAAGGCTTTTAGCGGCGATGTGCGTTACGACTTTTCGCATGAAAACAAGCTTGCGCATGTCTGGTGGAAGCGCGATTGAAGAGATCGGGGCGGGCACGACTTTTATTGTCTGTCTCAAATCATTGCGAGGCAATCATGTTGGCTACGAGCGTTAAATCTCTGAACGATCTGCGTGCGCCGGTCCGGTCTGATGTGGTCACTGAGAATGTGATCATCCCGTCGGGCGGTGTGCTTCTTGAAGGTGAACTGATCTTACCTGCAAATGCCTCTGGAGTTGTCTTGTTTGCTCACGGCAGCGGCAGCAGCCGTTTCAGCGTGCGCAATCAGTTCGTCGCCTCAACAATAAGGCAGGCCGGCGTTGGCACTCTGCTGTTCGATCTGCTGACCAGAGAAGAAGAAATGGTCGATCGGCATACAAGACATCTGCGCTTCGACATAGATCTGCTCGCGCGAAGGCTGATGAATGCCACACGCTGGATATCGGAAGAGCCCGAGACGCGAGATTTACCGATTGGCTACTTCGGCGCCAGCACGGGCGGAGCCGCCGCCCTGGTGGCAGCCGCCGAATTCGGCGACTCGATCAGGGCCGTGGTTTCAAGAGGAGGAAGACCCGATCTTGCCGGCGAGTCGCTCAAACGAGTCGAAGCTCCCACGCTACTCATAGTCGGCGGTAAAGATGATGTGGTTCTTTCACTTAACCGGGAAGCATTCGAGAAATTGAACTGTGAAAAAGAGTTGAAAGTCATTCCCGGCGCAACTCACCTCTTCGAAGAGCCTGGCGCCCTCAATTACGTATCGTATATGGCTTCGGACTGGTTTGCCGAATATCTGGCTTGAGGAGTTTGATTGAAGCCGTCTTCAACTTCAGACGGTGATCAAGTCGAATCCGGAATTCGAGAGGGTTCCCATGTCTCAAAAGACCGATAAATGTGAAAACCCGATTTGCAATTGTCCCGCGCGCATGGACAGCGAATTCTGCTGCGAGTATTGCGAAAAAGAGCATCACGAGCCCGAGGATGGCTGCAAGTGCGGCCATCCCGAATGCCGGGTGAGCGCAACCATGCCGACATTCTGATTCGGACTTTCACCCCTCCCACCCCCGGCCTGCGAAAAGTTTCCCACCTTTTGGCCCGACTGCGTAAAAAGCCCACTTAAACGGCTGGTCAACCCATCAAAAGAGCTGATTCTGCAATGGTTATGATCGGTATGGTAGTTGCGTTTAATTATCACGAACCGTATGAAGTCGGTGCTCAAGAATCTTAAAGAGGCATTTGATGATGCCATCAGTTCGACTCAGGCGGCAATTGCCGAAGGCATTGTCCCCGGAGGCGGGCTCGCATTGCTGCGGGTGATCGATGCTGTCGAGGCTGAGGCCGAACGCTGCGAAGGCGACGAGAGGCCAGCATCCTGCTGCTGACTGAAGCCACCCTGACCGAAAAACCTGAAAAGAAAGCCGGAGCCGTTGCCGCAGGTATCGACGGCGGTATGGAATGATTGATATGACCTGGGAAACAATCGTTAAATCACACCATTACCTGACACTCCTTCCGAATATGAGGGATTACGATGAGGAATACAGGTTCTTTAATTGGGAGCGTGCCAGGGATGAGCTCGAAGGGCTGCCCGGCGGGAACGGCTTGAACATCGCGCACGAGGCCATTGACCGGAATGCCAACGGCGCAAGGCGCGATCAGCTTGCCATCCGATGGCTCGGCAGGAACGGAGAGATGCGCGATTTCACCTACATCCAGCTCCGCGGCCTGACGAATCATTTTGCGGATGTTTTGCGAAAGCTGGGAGTCGAAAAGGGCGACAGGGTCTTTTCGCTGCTCGGGCGAATCCCGGAGCTTTATGTGGTTGCGATGGGGACATTCAAGAACCGCAGCGTCTTTTGCCCGCTCTTTTCGGCATTCGGACCCGAGCCGATCAAATCGAGGCTGACAATAGGCGGCGCCAGGGTCCTGGTGACCACTGAAGCACTCTATCGGCGCAAGATCGCACCGATCCGCGATTCATTACCGTTTCTTGAACACATAATCCTCGTTGGAGAGAACCACCAGCACACGAATGTTCCGGGAACGCTCGATTATTACCAGTTGATCTACGAAGCGAGTGGCCATTTCATCATTCAACACACCGATCCCGAGGACGTTGCCCTGCTGCATTTCACCAGCGGCACTACAGGGACACCAAAAGGAGCGGTGCATGTTCACAAGGCCGTTGTCGCCCACCACATGACTGGAAGTTACGCGCTCGATCTGCAGGATGGAGACATCTTCTGGTGCACTGCCGATCCAGGCTGGGTGACCGGGACGTCATACGGAATCATCGCCCCGCTGACCAACGGTGTGACGGTCATTGTCGATGAGGCCGAGTTCGACGTCGAGCGGTGGTATTCGATTCTGCAGAATCAGAAGGTCTCCGTCTGGTACACCGCTCCCACGGCAATCAGGATGCTGATGAAAGCCGGTACCGAGGTCGCAAGAGAGTATGACCTCAGTTCGCTCAGATTTCTTGCAAGCGTAGGTGAGCCTCTGAACCCCGAAGCCGTGGTCTGGAGCCACAAGACATTCGGGCGCCCCTTTCACGACAACTGGTGGCAGACTGAAACCGGCGGAATCATGATTGCAAACTACGCCTCGATGGATATCCGCCCCGGATCTATGGGCAAGCCGCTGCCCGGAATCACGGCAGAGATCGTCAACCGAAACGAAGACGGAACTTTAGACCCGATCAAGGACCCCGACAAGCATGGCGAGCTCGCGCTGCGCCCCGGCTGGCCTTCGATGTTCCGCGCCTACTGGAACGAACCTGAGCGTTATCAGAAATGCTTTTCAGATGGCTGGTACCTGACAGGAGACCTCGCCAGAAAAGACGCCGATGGATATTTCTGGTTCATCGGGCGCAAGGACGATGTGATCAAGACATCGGGGCATCTGATCGGCCCGTTTGAAGTAGAAAGCATATTGATGGAACACCCGGCGGTAGCCGAAGCCGGTGTCATCGGCAAACCGGATCCGATGGCTTTGGAGATCGTCAAGGCATTCGTTGTTTTGAAACCCGGGTTTCTGCCCGGTGAGGATTTGAAGCTGGAAATCATCGGATTTGCCAGATCAAGGCTTGGCGCGGCTGTGGCGCCGAAGGAGATCGATTTCACAGAGGATCTACCGAGGACGCGCAGCGGAAAGATCATGCGCCGACTGTTGAAAGCACGCGAACTGGGGCTCCCGGAAGGAGACCTCTCAACACTCGAATCATCCCCCGACGCATGAAGTTGCAAGGAGTTTTATGGTGAAGATCAACAACATGGTGGCTGATCGTCTGGATGAGGTCGCCGGGCTGTTACAAGATCAGAATGCCAATCAATTTCGTGTCCGCGCCTACCGGCATGCGGCGGAGACCATCAGACTCCAAAACGAGCCGGTTGACGTTACCATCAAAAGAAAAGGTCTCGAAGGACTGCAAGCGCTCCCCGGCATCGGTGAGAGCCTGGCTCGATCGATCTATCAGATTGTCAAGAGCGGGCGCCTCGGAATGCTTGACCGTTTGCGCGGCGAGATCGAACCCGAGAAGGTGCTGGCTTCAGTGCCTGGAATCGGGCCTGTCATGGCTGAGCGCCTTCACGACGAACTCGGCATCGATTCTCTGGAAGAGCTGGAAGTCGCCGCTCACGATGGAAGACTGGCCGATCTTCCGGGATTTGGCGATAAGAGAATTGCGGGTATAAGAGACTCACTCGCAACCAGGCTCGGTCGCATCAGAAATTACCCGAAAGAGAATCTGCAGGCTCAACCTTCAATAGATGAAATATTTGATGTGGATCGCGAGTATCGTGAAAAAGGCGCTTCCGGAGCGCTTGGAAAAATCGCCCCTCGAAGGTTCAATCCAGCCCATGAAGCGTGGCTTCCGGTCCTTCACACGACCCGCGGCGAAAGACATTACACGGCATTGTTTTCAAATACTGCACGGGCGCATCAGTTGGGAAAGACGCAAGACTGGGTCGTGATCTATTACGATGGCGGAGACAGGGAGCGGCAATGCACCGTCATCACTTCATACAAAGAACCGCTCGAAGGCTACAGGATCATTCGGGGGCGTGAGGTTGAATGCGCCGCGTATTACTTTCGAAAAGCAGCCAAAAATGATCCTCAAAGATTGTCATCAGCTGCAGACGATTAGATATGAAAACCGAAATTGCAGGAATCAAACCCGAGATCACCAGACAAATCAAATTTGATCTGCTTCGCGATATGCTGCGCATCCGACGCTTCGAGGAGAAATCGGCGGAGCTCTACAGCCTTGGAAAGATCAGGGGATTTCTGCATCTCTACATCGGCGAAGAAGCCATAGCCGTCGGGGCCATGAGAGTTTTGAAGCCGGAGGATTCGATAGTCGCGACTTATCGAGAACATGGCCACGCGCTGGCGCGCGGCATTTCCATGGGCTCTGTCATGGCCGAGATGTTCGGCAAGGAGAACGGCTGCAGTCGCGGCCGTGGCGGCTCGATGCACCTCTTCGACGCCGCGCTTAAATTTTACGGCGGCTATGCGATCGTCGGTGGCGGGCTGCCCATCGCCGTCGGCCTTGCACTGGCAGCCAGAATGCAAAAAACAAATTCCGTGACCGCATGCTTTTTCGGCGACGGCGCCGTTGCCGAAGGCGAATTTCATGAATCGATGAACCTCGCTGGACTGTGGCAGCTTCCGGTTGTCTTCCTTTGCGAAAACAACCTCTACGCCATGGGCACCGCCCTCGACCGCCATCAATCCCAGACCAATATTGCAAAGAAAGCCGAAAGCTACGGGATCAAGTCTGAAACCGTTGACGGCATGGATGTCCTTGCAGTCGAAGAGGCCACGGGAAAAGCGATCGAACTGGTCAGAGCGACCAGCAGGCCGTACCTCATCGAATACCGTACCTATCGCTTCCGCGCCCATTCGATGTATGACGCTGAACTTTACAGAAACAAGGATGAGGTCGAGCTCTGGAAGACCCGCTGCCCGATCAATGGGCTCATCGCTTCAATGAAGGAAGATGGGATTCTCAATGATCACGATTTATCAGAAATCGAATCATCGATAGCGCTCGAGATAAACCAGGCAGTTGAATATGCAGAAGCAGGAAAATGGGAGCCATTGGAAGACCTGACTAAATTTGTTTACACAGAAACTTTAAACTTTGAACTTTAAACTTTGAACTCACAAATAACATATCGCGAAGCAATTAGGCTCTCCCTGCGGGAGGCCCTGCAGAACGATGCGCGAGTCTTCCTCATGGGCGAAGACGTCGGGAGATACGGCGGAGCTTATGCCTGCAGCAAAGGGCTGCTGGATGAGTTCGGACCCGACAGAGTGCGGGATACTCCGTTGTCTGAATCTGTAATCGTCGGCGCAGGCATTGGCGCAGCGCTGGGCGGGATGCGGCCCATAGTCGAAGTCATGACGGTTAATTTCAGTCTCCTTGCTCTCGATCAGGTGGTCAACAATGCCGCCACGCTGCGGCACATGTCAGGCGGGCAGTTCAGCATCCCGCTTGTGGTGAGGATGGCCACGGGAGGAGGCCGGCAGCTCGCCGCGCAGCATTCTCACAGCCTGGAATGCTGGTATGCGCATATTCCGGGGATCAAGGTTCTGACGCCGGCGACCGTCAATGACGCGAGGTGGATGCTGCCGGCGGCATTGAAAGATCCGGATCCGGTATTCATTTTCGAGCATGCCATGCTCTATCCGATGGAAGGCGATCTCGATCAATTACAGGGTCCGGCCGATATTTCAAAAGCGGCTCTCAGAAGGGAAGGCTCGGACATCACTCTGATAACCTATGGCGGATCTCTGTTCAAAACCCTTGAAGCCGCGGACATACTTTCCAAAGACGGCATCCGGGCCGAGGTCATCGATCTGCGTATCCTTCGGCCTCTTGATACGGAAACGATAATTGAATCGGTGAGCAGGACTCACAGAGCTGTGATTATCGATGAAGGGTGGCGAACCGGAAGCTTCGCCGCCGAGATAAGCGCGCAGATCATGGAGAAAGCCTTTGACCAGTTGGATTATCCGGTCGCGCGTGTCTGCAGCGAAGAGGTGCCGATGCCGTACGCAAAGCATCTTGAAGACGCCGCGCTGCCGCAGCCTGAAAGAATCGTCAAAGCTTCAAGGGAGATGTTCTGATCTTATGGCTGAATTCATCATGCCGGCTCTCGGCGCGGATATGGAAGCAGGGACCCTCATCGCCTGGTTGAAGAAGCCCGGCGACATGGTCAAGCGCGGCGAGATAATCGCCGAGATCGATACCGACAAGGGAATCATAGAAGTCGAATGCTTCACCTCCGGCACCATCGAAAAGCTTCTGATCGAGCCGGGAGACAAGGTCCCTGTCGGCACGGCTATGGCAATTATTCGCGAGGCGGGAGAGAAAACACCGGAAGCCCCAGGTACCTCTGAACAATCGCCTCCAACCAGACCTCAACGCATCAAAATTTCACCCCTTGCGCGAAAGATGGCCGAAGATCTGAATGTTGATATCACGACGATAACCGGCACGGGCCCGGGCGGCAGAATCACCAGTGATGACATTGAACATCTTGCCCGGTCAATTGAAAAAACACCCGAACAGAGCCGGGCAGATAAGTCCTCGAGAATGCGCCAGGCCATAGCCGCCGCCATGGAGAGATCCAAACGCGAGATACCTCATTATTATCTGAGCACGACGATCGATATGACACGCGCCATCAACTGGCTGGCTCAGGAGAATCTCAAGAGATCGATTGAAGACCGGCTGCTCTATGGAGTTTTGCTGATCAAGGCGGTCGCTCTTGCATTAAGGCAGTTTCCGGAATTCAATGGCTACTGGAAGGACGGCAGGTCCGTGCGAGCCGAGTCCATTCACATCGGCACGGCAATCTCCCTGCGCGGCGGAGGGTTGATCGCACCGGCTTTGCAGGATGCAGACAAGTTGTCTCTCACCGATTTGATGAGCAGGTTCCGCGATCTGGTTGAGCGAACGCGCAGCGGATCGCTTCGAAGCTCCGAACTGACCGACCCGACAATTACCATCACCAGTCTGGGAGATCAGGGAGTCGAGACTGTCTTCGGAATAATTTATCCGCCGCAGGTTGCAATCATCGGTTTCGGAAAAGTGGTCGAGCGTCCCTGGGTGGTCGAGGGCCGGCCTGGAGTTTGCAAGGTCATGACTGCGACTCTCTCCGCCGATCACCGCGTCAGCGATGGTCACCGCGGAGCCCTCTACCTCGCCGCTGTCGATGCTCTGCTGCAGGCCCCGGAAACATTGTAATTGCGATTGGAATATCGAATTAAATGAACAGGGATGAGATCAAAACATCGGTTCTCAACAGGCTCGCAAGGATTGCTCCCGAGATCGACCCTTCGCAGATTGATCCCGATGCGGACCTGCGCCGGCAGATCGACCTCGATTCAATGGATTATCTCAACCTCATGATCGCATTGAGCAAGCAGTTTAAGATCGATATCCCCGAAACGGATTATCCGAAGCTTGCGACGCTCAACGGCTGCGTGGATTATCTGAGTTCGATTATCTTATGAATAAATATGACCCTCACATCAACCTCACATCCTGGCTGAAATATATCGATGACCTCAGACATTCGCCGGATTGGGACTCCGACGAATTCCCCGTGGATTACAAGCAGACTCACATCTCGTCGGTCCTTCTTGGCCGTCATCATGCGCTCAAGCTTAAAAAGCCCGTCAACTTCGGGTTCCTCGATTACACGACGCTGGAGAAGCGCCTCAAAGCATGCGAGGCTGAGATCAGACTCAACCGCAGGCTTTGCCCCGGAATTTATCTCAAGGTCCAGCCGATATCGATCATTGACGGCAAGCCGAGGTTGTCGGCTCAGGGTGAGGTCATAGATTTCGGAGTGCTGATGAATCGTCTGCCGGCATCCCGGATGCTCGATCAAATGGTGAACGACGGAAAAGTCAATGAGACTATCATCGATCGGGTCGCAACGAAGCTCACCGCCTTTCACGAAAACGCCGAACGAGGCCCTGAAATCGAGGCCAACGGCAGCATCGATCAGATTCGCTTCAACTGGGAGGAGAATTTTCAGCAGTCATCCGCCTACATTGGCTACACGATCCCTCATCAGACTTATGATTCCATCCGTGACTGGATTAACCACTGGTTCGAATCAAATTCAGGCTTGCTTAAAAACCGCGTCAGGGAAGGGCGGATCTGCGATGGACACGGGGATGTCCGCTGCGAAAGCATCTGCGTCACCAATGAAGAGATCTACATCTACGACTGCATTGAATTCAATAATCGCTTTCGCTGCAGCGACGTAGCCAGCGAGGTCGCTTTTCTGGCGACAGATCTCGATGCGCGCGGGCGCCCCGACCTCGGATACTACTTCACCGAGCGTTATCACGCTCATTCCGGTGACCCCTACCTCTTCAGGATGCTGCCTTTTTATAAATGCTACCGGGCATACGTCCGCGGAAAAGTTCTCAGTTTCAGACTCGACGAGGCCGAATTCAGCGAAGCAGAGAAGGCGGAAGCGGCTGCCAGAGCTTCCGCTTTCTTCGATCTTTCGCTTCGTTATGCATCGTTGCTCAGCGAACCTTCTGTCATTCTAATCTCCGGCCTTTCAGGAACCGGCAAGACGGCAATATCGAGAGCCATTGCCGGAGAGCTTGGGCTGCGGGTGGTCTCCGCCGACGCCGCACGCAATTTTCTTTACGGTCAGGACAAGCGACCCGCAAGTTATGGCGAAGGTGTCTACACTCCTTTGGCAAATGAACGCACCTACCAGATGATGATGGAGACCGGTCGCAGGTTTCTTGAAAGGGAAGGCAGCATCATCCTCGACGCAACGTTCAGAAGAAGAAGCGACAGGGATCAGGTCCGCGAAATGGCTCGACAGTTTGGAGCCCGGCTCAGGCTCGTCGAATGCCGGCTTCAGGAAGACCTGGTCAAACAGAGATTGCAGGCACGCGAAGACCTCGGCGACGGTCTCTCGGACGCCACCTGGGAGACCTACCTCCATCAACGCGAGGAATTTGATCCAATCGACCCCGCATCCGCCGATTCATACCTCGCGCTCAACACAGAATCTGATCTGCTGACCGTCTCTCATACCGTTACCGACTGGCTCAGAAGTCAGCCGGCCTAGCCAACTGTGAAATCTTACCCACCCTTTGCGCGAAAACACCCTCAAAGCGCTAATGGTAATACTTCAAATCATTGATTTTACAGACTTTAATATTGGTACGAGGGTTGCGTTTCCTGATATGCCGGGGTTGTGATGTAATCAATATATCGTGACTGGCATAAACTTAAACCTGTTCAATTAACTGGAAGGGGTGGAGTATGAAGTTACTTCTGGCGATCGACGATTCAGCCTGCAGCGATGTCGCAATTAAAGCAGTTGAAGAGAGGCCATGGCCAAAGGGCAGCGAAGCGAGGATCATATCTGTAATCGATCCTCCATTGAGCCCAACCCCTCAGTTGATGAGAGTGACCAACAATCAGGTTGACGATCTGGTGCAGGCAGTTCAATTGCACTACGAGGCAATTCTTAAAACAGCAGCCAGACGATTGAATAATGGCAGAAGTGGGCCTATAAGAGTCACTGAAGTCGTCAAGCAGGGCCACGCATCCGAGGAGATAATCAAAGAAGCAGAGGCTTGGGGTGCCGATATCATAGTTATCGGGTCTCATGGCCGGAGGCTTCAACCGATTATGGCTCGGGTCGGTTTCCCAGATGGTCTTGAATCACGCTCATTGTTCAGTCGAAATTGTCAAATGTCAGGAGGAACAGGTATGAAGGTTTTGATTGCTACCGACGGTTCTGAACAGGCTACCACAGCCATGCGAACCGCCGCCCGTGTGCTATGCAAAGAAGGCAATCAGTTTGATCTGCTCTGCGTTGCGCCCAGGTTGACTCTCAAGAAACGTGGCAGCGACAAAACCAAAGAAGAGATCAGGAAAATGCATGCCGACTATCAAGGCAAAATAACCGAAGAGGCAAAAAGATACTCGAACTGTCGAAAGTCGTCATGTCCGGCGAAGGAATCAAAGCCGGAACTGTTTTTGAGGCTGGATCTCCGGCAAATGTAATTATCGACAAGTCCGAAGGATATGATCTGACCGTGGTTGGAGCCCACGACAAGTACGAGAAAGAAAAACCCGGCCTTGGTCCGGTTGCTTTGCGTGTTGTCGCTCAGGCTCCGACTGCCGTGCTCATAGCACGCGAGCTTGCCGCCGAAAAAGCCCTGCGAATATTGATTGCCACGGATGGCTCCCTTGCAGCCGAAGAAGCCATCAGCCTGATGACGGAATACTTCAATGTAGAACTGGCCGATATCACGGTCATGCATATAGTTGAAACTCCCTGGATTCACCTTGGACTCGAACCCGAATGGTTCGATTTCCGCGGAAGAAATTTCGACCGGTCGGATCCGACCACAATGCTTGATCACGAAATCAGGGTCGAAGCTGAGGATGTCATCGAGACCGCCCGGAAGCGGCTTGAATCGGCCGGCCTCGGATCAGAACCTATGATTGTCGAGGGCGATCCGGCACTCGAACTGCTCAGCGAAGCAGAGAAGGGCGAGTATGACCTGATTGTTCTTGGCGCCACCGGAATCTCGGATTTCAAGCACGATCTTCTCGGCAGCGTCTCGATAAAAGTCGCTCGCGATGCTTCCTGCTCGGTCTTTATCGTAAAGTTCGCGGAATGATTGATTCTTTCCCGATGGCTGCTTAACAGGTTTATGAGCTTTCATCACCTGAAAATTTTTCCTCACGGTGCAGACTTCAGCCGAAGCCTGCATATCGACAGTGGGCTGATACCACTCATATTTATTTAAATGCTAAGGGGGATAAAATGTTAGTTCCTTTGCAAATCACTTTTCGCAATATGGAGTCGTCTGACGCAATCGAGGCTAAAATCCGCGAGGAGGTTGATAAACTGGAGACATTTTTCGATCACATCAATAGCTGCAGGGTAGTTATAGAGATTCCCCACCACCACCACGAACGCGGCAACCTGACCCATGTAAGAATCGATCTTACTGTCCCGGGCAAGGAGTTAGTCATCAAACACGAACCCAGTCTTCACGACCGTAAGAAGCAGGAAGAAAGGATCAAAAAGCAACTGAATATTCAGGCTCCGCACAAGGATGCCTATCTTGCCATCAGCGATGCCTTCAAGACCGCTCGACGTGAATTGCAAAGTTATACCCACCGCCTGCGCGGCGAGGTCAAACTTCACGAAACCATACCACCCGCCAGAGTTCACAAGCTCTTTCACGATGAAGGGTACGGCTTCATCGAGACTTTCGAGGGTGATGAGGTCTACTTTCATAAAAACAGCCTGGTCAATGGCGGTTTTGAAAAGTTGAAAGTCGGAACGGAAGTGACTTTTGTCGAAGAGCAGGGGGATAAGGGGCTTCAGGCAAGCACCGTGAAACTGATCGCCTGAATCTCGTCAATCTTTCTGACGTTTTGCAGTTTGAAAAATTTGAAATTCTGTCTATATTCTCACCTATGAATTGGTATGGATTTCAACGCGAGGAATTGTCTGTTCTGAAAAAACTCAAGACACCGGAAAAGATTCAATATTTTCTGGATTATGAAGTGGGCTACAACAAGGAGCCCGACGGGGAGACCTGCAGGTCTCCTCGTCGTGTTATTCGGGATCGTCTTGCCCATTGTGCCGAAGGGGCATTCTTTGCAGCCGGAGCCCTGAGGTTTCTGGGTCACGAACCGCTGATCGTCGATCTCGTGGCCGTTCGCGACGACGATCATCTGCTTGCCGTCTTCAGAGAACACGGGCACTGGGGCGCCATTGCCAAGTCGAACTATGCGGGACTTCGTTACCGTGAACCGGTATACCGTAATGTTCGAGAACTGGTCATGTCCTACTACGAGCATTACTACAACCCCGCCGGTGAAAAGACTCTCCGCGAGTTCTCGAAACCGGTAAATCTGAAACGATTCGACCGTGAGAACTGGATGACGACGGAAGAAGATCTATGGGGTGTCTGCGAATATTTCTGTGGTATTGCTCATTCAAGAGTCATGCCTTTGCACATTGAACGAACGCGCCGCCGAATGGATAACAGGCTCTACGATGCCGGCCTGGTGGGCGCCGTCAAGTAACCATAACGTTTCCGGGGATCATGGAACTACAGGAAAATCTAAACCAAATTTTTCACCCGTCGGATTTTACTGAGGCCAGTTATGTTGCCTTCGTACATTCCCTCAAACTTGCAGTCTCAGGACAGGGCAAACTGACAATTCTGCATACCGGCAATGACGGGGATGGAAGCCCCTGGCGAAATTTCCCCGGAGTCAGGCAGACGCTGGAGCAATGGGGAATGCTTCCCCCGGGAAGTTCAAAAGAGGCCGTCGCCGAACTTGGCCTCGAAGTCGCCAAGGTCGCGGCCACTCGCAGGGATCCGGTCGAATCGGTGCTCCATTACCTTGAGAAGCATCCTCACGATATGATCGTTCTGGCAACCCATCAATACGACGGTTTCAACCGGTTGATGCATAAAACCTTCGCCGAACCGATCGCCCGGCAATTGGCCCAGCGAACGCTCTTCATCCCCTTTGGAATCGATGGATTCATTTCAGTCATTGACGGCGCCGTCAGCCTGAAAAATATCCTGATTCCTGTCGACGCCAGGCCGCATCCCCAGGTAGCCGTCGACGCCGCTGTGGCTCTCACTGACTTGCTGGGCTCCACTCAGGTCAATATCCACCTGCTCCACATCGGTGAACCGGACGTCTTCCCCCGAATGAGGCTGGTTGACGGCGCTTGCTGGAACTGGAACAGAATTTCGAAACAGGGAAATGTCGAAGAAGAGATTCTCGGCGCCGCCGTTGAAGTCGGCGCCGATCTGATCGTCATGGCGACTCAGGGCCATCATGGCTTTATGGACGCTTTAAGAGGCAGCACAACCGAACGCATCGTCAGAACCGCTAAAATTCCCGTCCTTGCCGTCCCCGCATACAACCACGCCGCCGAGATGATGATGGGCGCTTTGGTCTGGTCCTCCTAGTTTGGAGTCCAGTCTTCGCTATGGGTTCCGCCTTCAGGCGGATGGAGTTCCGCCTGAAGGCGGAACTCCATGGAAGGCGGAACTCCATGCGAAGACTCCATGCGATTAACTCTTTACTTGCCGAGCATCAATGAAAGCCCATCGAGATAAGGTTTGGGATTATCGGCGGCCGTGATTGCCGAATAGAGCCATTGAAGATCCCTTTCAGTTTCCGATTTCGGATTAAGCCTTGCGTTGAGTTGAACGCTGCTCATATCCAGAGCGACTCCGAGTGCCCGGCCGTCGAGTTTGGAGAGTTTGAAATAGATGACTCCTGCGGAGCTCAGATTATCGGTTGCATCTGTCAGCGGCTTGTCTGCTTGCTGAGCGGGCAGTGGGTGTTTGAGCGATGCACCGATCGATGCAGGTTTTGCGGGCGCATTTTGTATGTTGCCCTGCGAGGCCATGCAGGTAGCCTGAACGTTCTCAACCTTTCTGGACGCGCCGGCCGGGGCTTTGACCGTGACAACACCTGTCAGGACAAGTTTTCCGTCGGAGATGGCCGCGGATGACGGAGAGAACGTGAATTTGTAACCAATCCTGCCGGTCTCGATTTTACCGGAGAAATTTTTATCATCCTGCAGGACGTGGATCGAATGCAGTTTGCGCGATGCGGTTGTTGATTTACCTGTATTGAACATGATCTCTACTCGAAAACAATCGGAAAATTATCAGATATTGCCGCGCTTCATTTCGTCTGTGAGATATTCGCAGGCGCGGATGGTCAGAGCGAGGATCGTCAGCGTCGGGTTCTGGTTTGCCGATCCGACAAAAGCCGCGCCGTCGGTGACGAAGACATTGCTGACATCGTGAAGCTGGTTGTATTTATTGAGCACGGATTTTTTTGGATCATTGCCCATGCGGGCGGTGCCCAGTTCGTGAATGATCCGGCCGGGCAGGGTCAGGTTCCGAGATACTTTGATCTGTTCGGCGCCGGCCTCGCGCAGGATGGATTCAGCCATATCCGTGGCATCTCTGCCCATCTCTCTTTCATTGTCCGAGTGCTGGATGTGCACTCTGAGCACGGGGATTCCCCATGCATCGACGACTCCGCCCGGATCTATTTCGACGTAGTTTTCGAATCGCGAAAGCATGGCGGCCCTTGTGGTCAGGCTGACCGGGGTGACATACCAGCGGCGCACCTGTTTTTTGAATTCGCTGCCGAAGCCGGGAGTGCTTTTCGCCATGCCCGGGAAAGCACCGATCGATGACCCGCCCTCGAATCCATACCCGCGGAGGAATTTCTGATGTTTCGTCGCGGCGTCGAGGTTGCGGAAACGCGGGACGAAGATGCCGGAGGATTTGCCGTCTTCATTGATCACGTCGCGACCGGCGAAGGTAGGGAAGACTCCCGAAGCCCCGGTCCCTCCGAAATGGTCGACAAGGTAATGGCCCAGCACTCCGGAAGAGTTTCCAAGGCCGTCAGGATGCTGGCGTGATTTCGAATTGAGCAGCAGCCTTGTCGATTCGAGCGTCGAGCCCGCGACAATGACGACTTTGCCGGTGAATTCCATCTCCTGAAAGGTGACGCGGTCGACGACGGCGACTCCTTTGGCCTTGCCGGTGTTGTTGTCGGTGACGATGTGCCTGACTACGGAATTGGGGCGCAGCGTCATCCTGCCGGTGGCCTTTGCAGCCGGCAGGGTGGATGAGAGTGAGTTGAACATCGCTCCGACGGTGCAGCCGTTTCCACAGCTTCCGCAGTAGTGGCACTGAGCTCGACCGTATTTTGCATGCTGCGGTTTGACGGCTGTCAGCATTGCCACCCGCGGGGCAATCAGATTGATGCCCAGCTTAGCCGATCCCTTTTTCAATTTCTGTTCGCCGCAGGTGAGGGCCATCGGGGCAGGAAGTTTCCATCAGGCAGCCACCACAGCCCGTCCCGGTTGCCGCTGACTCCGATCCACTCTTCCGCCTTGTCGTAATACGGCGCGATGTCCTTGTATTCGATCGGCCAGTCTGCGTCGAAGCCATCGTGAGTTGCCGCCTTGAAGTCCAGATCCGAAAAACGCCACGAAAGGCGGCCCCAGTGCAGAGTCTTGCCTCCGACGATTCGCGCGCGGACCCACAGAAACGGCTTGCCGGGGTCCGTGGTGTACGGATGCTCGGTGTCTTTGACGTAGAAATGCCGGCTGAAATCTCCCGCCGTATCCTGCATCCATTGTTCGTCCTGCTTCCATCCCGGAGGGCCGAATCCGCGGTACATCGATTCGTAGGAAGACTTGTTCATCGCAAAATCGCGCGACGGATCGATGGGTGGCCCCGCTTCGAGCACCAGAACTTCGAAGCCTTTTTCAGTTAGCTCCTTGGCTGCCATTCCGCCGGAAGCGCCGGACCCGATGATGATCGCATCATAGACCTTTTTGGTGGGTGAATTTTTCCTTTGCACGATGAACCTCGAAATTATTTCGAATAACTCACTTTATAGACGAATCCCTTGTTATCGTCAGAGATATAGAGGGCGCCGTCAGCGCCGGTGATTAAACCGGCGGGGCGGCCAAGAACTGCGCCGTCCTTGAGCCAACCCGAAACAAAGACTTCAGTGCCTGCCGGCTTGCCATTTTTTATGATCACGCGGATGACGTTGTAGCCGATCTTTTCCTTCCGGGCCGTCGGGCTCGATCCGTGTATCGCCACAAACATCGCATTGCGGTAAGCTGCGGGGAAATTTTTGCCTTTGTAAAATGTCAGGCCGATGGGAGAAGAATGCGCCGGCAGTTCAAAGGCCGGCGGCACTGCGTCTTTTACATCCATCTTCCCCTTCGCATCTTTTAGATCAGGGTTTGCAACGTTGTTGCAGATAAAATAAGGAAAACCGTAATGTTTTCCTGCCTGAATACGATTGATCTCGTCGCAGGGCATCTCCTCACCGAGTTTGTCCTGGCCCATATCGGTCGACCACATGGCTCCTGTCGAGGGATCCCAGTCAAAACCGATGGCGTTGCGCAGTCCTTTGGCAAATGGCTTTCCACCGGTGCCGTCGGCGTTGTACTGCATGATGGTCGTTCTTCTTGCATCTTCTTCTTCGCAGGAATTGCATGAAGATCCGATCGAGACATACAACTTCCCATTCTTGTCGAAGCCGATCGATCTGGTGAAGTGCGGCGTCGTCGAGATCGGCAGGTCGATGATCTTTTCCGGTTTGCCGTCGACTTTTCCATTGGCGTATTTCACGCGCAGAATTGCCGGATTGGTCGCGATGTAAAGATATCCATTGTTGAACGCCACGCTGTGAGGCCGTGTCAGACCGCTCGCCACGACCTCGACCGCGTCGGCCTTGCCGTCCATGTCGCGGTCGGGCAGCGCAACTACATCGCCCTGCGGCTGACGCGCGACATACAGCACGCCGTCGGGGCTGATTGCCATCAACCTGCCCCCGGTGACGCCTGATGCGAATACCGTTACCTTGAATCCTTCAGGCGCTTTGAGCTCCGCCGGCGCCTGCCCGAACGATGATTTGACTGCGAGTAGAAGAATTAACAGCAACAACGAATGTTTGAATTTAGGCATACTTTTGTCGAGATAATCAAAAAGCGGAATAAACGAAACATGAAAAGTAAAAGAGCTTTTCGTATGTTTCGCTTATTTCGTATGTAAAGTAATCAAATCCCTGTGCCCGGAATCAGGATTGAGGCCTGAAATAGAGCACCAGGCTTGCGCCGACGACGACGAGGGCGAAACCGAGAAAGAGAAGCGGATTGATCGATGATTTTGGCGGATGTATCAGCATGGAGACTAATACATTGATCACCGGAGCGCCGCCGAAAACGAGAGGCATGACATAGGTCGGAAGTCCGCCGGACTTGAAGGCCCAGATAATGCATCCCGCACCGATCGCTCCCAGGGCGCCGGCTACGGTTGCCCATGTGGTTCCGTACAGATTGAATCCCTGTGTGCTCAACTGGTTCTGCGTGGCGAGACCTGCGACTGGCACGATGACGCCGATGAGAAAATAGGCAACACCCACGCATAGCATCGCCCGCAATGGATTACCCAGTCTCATCTGACCCTGATGCAACATCGCCCCGTAAACTCCCCAGGATAGAGCTGCGCCGATTGCGAATACTACCCAGAGCATAGGTTTCTTTATCTCCTTTGTGTTCATATTCATGTTTATGTTTTTCCAGATCGTTTGGTTAAGGTGAATTACGAAACACACGAAACAGGCTCAAACGGGCTACAGGAACACGCAGGCTCGTTTGTTGAACTTATCTCGTTTGATTTCGGTCAAAAGCAAAATGAAAAGTAATGTAAGGCCTGTGAATACTAACCCGCACTTAATTGAGCGGCAAATGAATTCGGGAAAATTCGTCAGTTTGACTTTGCGAAACAATAGAGAGTGCTCTGGGTTCTGACATAGATCATCCCGTCGGAAATTGCCGGAGTGGCGAAGACCTCGTCGCCGAGTGAGTTGACCGCCAGAACCTCCCAGTCGCCGGAAGCCTTGACGACGGAAACGGTTCCGTCCTGGCTGATCAGATATACCTTGCCGTCGGCTCCCACCGGAGATGCGAAATATTTATCGATGGCGCCTTTAAGCCGTCCCTGTTTGATGACGTTCCCGGTTGCGGGGTCGAACGAGATGAGGATGCCGCTGTCATTGACCATAAACAGTGCGCCCTGATAGAGCAGAGTCGAAGGCACCTGCGGCACGGGTTTCTGGTATTTCCATTTGATGGCCGAGGCGCTCATGTCGCCCTTGCCGCCAAGCGTGATTGAGAGCAGGCCGTTTTCTGCCGACATCATGGCGCGGGCGTTATTGTATTCCTTCTGATTGAGCTTGCCGCTCTTGTCGGTATCGAAGAAGCCGAAATAGGTCTCATTTTTCAATTTCTCGCTGGGCATCTCGTTGAGTGAAATTCCCCCATCCTTGTCAGCATCGTTTTTGGAGAGAGCTTCTTCGAATGCCGGCAGGTAGACCTGCTTGCCGGGTTGATTCTCGGGCATTCCCCATCCGTTGATGAAGAGCTGGTCTCCGACCAGAGACGGGACGGATTTCATCTCGCAGGCCAGTCCTTGGACAAACCAGAGTCGTTCGCCGTTTGTCGGATCATAGGAAGAGAGCTGGAACGACTCGGCGATGAGTAACTGCTTTTTGCCGTTGGCGCCCTGATAGATTGCCGGTGTTGAGTAGCCCGAGATGACTCCGGGCCTCTCGACCTTCCATTTCAACTTGCCGGAGTTCTTGTCGACGGCCAGGAGATACGATGTGGTGTCCTGATCCCAGGGGAGGATCACCAGATCATCGACGAGCATCGGAGAGGCTCCAAAACCAAACAGAATTTGGAGCGGCTCGTTTACCGGCATGCGCCAGCGCTCTTTGCCTTCGGAGGTGTATGAAATGAGACCGAATCCCTGAAAGAAGGCGAAGACGTTGTTGCCGTCGGTTACGGGGCTTGGCGAAGCGGGGTTGTTCGGCTTGAGTAATATGTCTTTCTGAGTCCTCGGGACTTCGTTCTTCCAAAGCAGCTTTCCGGTTTTGCGATCCAGTCCGATCACATACAGCTTTTCATTCTCGAATGCCGTCAGGAATATACGGCTGCGCGTCAGCACCGGTGACGAATGGCCCGGCGGAAGCGAGGTCTTCCAGACTACGTTCTTATCGGGGCCGAACTCAACCGGAAGATTGGTCGATGAGGAAATGCCGTTTCCATTCGGACCTCGAAACCTGGCCCAGTCGTCCGAGGCGAAAATGTTAATAACCCGTGGACAGAACAATAAAAAGCAGTAACGCTTTGAATTTCATACTCGAAGTGCTCCTCAGCCGGACTACCGGCTTGTTGTGATGATTTTTGCGGCGATCTCTTTCAGAAGTTTGGCGCAGACAAATGCGGTGACTCCTGTATGGTCCTGTCGCGGATTGAATTCTACGATATCGGCGCCTGCAACCGGCACGTCTATCCGATTGATAATATTTAGCGCCTGCCTGGTCGATAAGCCTCCGGGCTCGCGATGCGAGACGCCAGGGGCGAAGGCCGGATCGAGCCCGTCAATATCGAATGAAATATAGACGGGGGTATCGAATCGCAGATCCATCTCTTCACGCAAGTTTTTCATTTCGATCACTTCGACTCCGAATCTCTCGACCTGTGTCCGCTGGTGACCGCTCATGGTTCTGATGCCGACCTGCACCAGCCGTTCGACAAGCCCAGCCTCCATGATGCGGGCGAAAGGGCAGGCATGCGAATACCGGTTGCCTTCGAACTCGTCGTAAAGATCTGGATGCGCGTCGAAATGAAGGATGCTCAAACGCGGATGCTTTGCCGCAATACCTCTCATGATCGGGAACGTGATCGCATGATCGCCGCCCAGTGATATCGGACAATAACCGGCATCGACCAGCGTCCTGATCTCCTGATCGATCTTGGCCATCATTGCAATGCCCGATACCGCTTCAATATCTCCCGCATCGAAGATCTCAACGGATTTCAGATCAATGCCCGATTCGCTCCAGTAGTTCGACGCTGCCGAATGAAAAGCTTCTCTGATCAGCGGTGGAGCTTCCGCGGCTCCACGCATGTATGACGATTGCTCGTCGTATGGAATTCCGATTATTGCAGGCTTCATCGTGGAAAAAGACAGATTACGAAACAGACGAAATAAACGAAACAGACGAAAAGGTCAGAGGGTCAATATACAAGATCTCTTATGTTTTTTCGTATATTTCGTCTGTTTCGTAATCATGGTTTCAGAACAGGAATCTGACGGCGACCTGGAGTTGTCTGGCCGTGGTCACAGTCGATCTGATCTTGCCGAAAGTGGGCAGGGATCGGCCGTGGCGCCGAATACCTGCAGGCCCGGTGTACCGAAATTTGCTCGATTGAAGAGATTGAAGGATTCCATGCGGAGTTGAATCTTCGATTTATCTCCGAGTTTCGACCATGAGAATGATTTGACTGCGGCCAGATCGAAGGATCTAAGGTTCGGACCTTCGAAAGTGTTTCTGCCGAGAGTGCCGAGCAGGCCGGCATTCTGCAGCGTGAACGCAGTCGGATCGAGGTACTGATCTGGGTTGCCGAGAACGGCGCTCTGATATGAGCGGCCCGGAGCGAAGTTGGGGCGGTCCTGTCCAAGGCCGGGCCCTGATGATGGATTCCACAACGATCGCGATCGGTTGCTTGAGAGAAAGACAGTGAGCGGCAGTCCGCTGCGCATCTGGCCGATTCCAATCAGGCTCCAGCCGTCAAAAACCGCTCCGGCGGCGCCTTTGAGCCCCTTGGCGAATGGAAGCTCCCAGTTGAAATTGACGACCCAGTTGTGCCGGACGTTGAAATCCGCGGGGCCCTTGTTGTAATTCAATCCTGCGGGCTCAGGCAGTGCCGAGACGGTCGCATTCGTGGCATCAGAGAAGAAAGTCGATGCCTGCGTCGTGTCGAGCGTCTTCGAGAAAGTATAGGAAGACTGGAAATCAAGTCCCTTGCTGAATCGCTTGCGAACCTCGAAAATCAGCGCGTTATACCAGGAATTTCCGTCGCTCTTCTTGAGCTCGATGGTGCTGAAATTCGGATTTAGTCGTGGAGCTCCGGCGGGGAAGAGCCACGTCCCGTCGGCCTGTTTGACCGGCACTGCCGTGTTGATATCTGTGTTGCGCAGCAAGTGCAGGCCGCGAGAGCCGGCGTATCCCACGGTCGCCACGGTTCCAAACCAGAGCTGCCGCTGCACGTTCAGGTTGTAGATGTGCACTTTCGGATTTTTCAGATCGTATTCAATCGGCCGAATTGAGAGAGTTCCGAGCCTGTTGAACGGCGGGTTAGGGAAAGTCGGGTTGACGATAACCGGCCTTGGAGTGAACGGTGGATTGGTCACCGTGACGATCAGGTTCTGCTGGTTGTTAGTGTTGAAATACAGCCCGTAACCGCCGCGAACCGAGGTCTTGCCGTTTCCGAAAATGTCCCAGGCGAATCCCACGCGAGGCGAGAAGTTTGTATATGAAGGGTTCTTGTACAACTGGCCGATCGTCACCTGCGAGTCGCTCAGGTTCTTGAGGTTGATGTCACGGTTGTAGAGCTCATGCGGTGTCGTGGTGAACTCGTATCGCATCCCCAAGTTGACCGTCAGCCTTTTTGACAACTTGTAATCATCCTGCAGGTAGAATCCGAAGAGTAGGAACCGCCAGTAGCGATCGAACTGCGCTTCGGGAGTCAGGCCGATGAACCGATTGGATTTGTTTTCAAGAAACGATCGTATGTCGGGGAAGTTGTAGATGCCGAGCGAAAATGTAGGATTCACCATATTGTCCTGATAGCGCTCTACCATGCCGCCCATTTTGAAAATGTGCTTGCCCTGAGTGCGAACCAGGTTGTCGCTGAAGCTGAAAAGGTTTTGAACCAACTGAACGTTGACTGAACTTTGTGTCCCGAAACGCGGAATACCTCCGATATCAATCGAACCGAGCAGTCTGCCTGGAACAAATGGTTGCAGGGTCGAGGGGACATTGGATTCCACATCCTGACCGATTCTCGTACGGCTGAATCCGAGTCTCGCAGTATTTATCGTTTGAGGCGATAAAACCCACGAGTGCTCACCCGTGAAGAACTGGTTTCGCGACAAAAACGACCTCGGAAACTGCGGGAAATCCGTCGGCAGATACTGCTCGGCGTTGTCGATGGTATATCTGCCGAATATCTGCTGCGATGCGGTCAGTTGATGGTCAATCCGACCTTGCAGATATTGCTGGTCGAGCGTTTGTTTGAATCCCCAGAAAAACTCGGCAAGGTTGCCGACGCCGCCGTTGAGATTGCTTCCATTGGGAAGTGGAAAAGCGTCAAGATAAGGTTTGACCGCAGCATTGACTCCAACATTGGTATCGACCAGCGATCCGTTGGTCGCCCGTGTGGTGATTATTCCCTGGCGCGCTTTCAAGTCCGGCACGATCGACTGAATCGTCAGCCCTCGCCTTTCCACCAGGAATTCGGCTCCTGCAAAGAAAAATGTCTTGTCACGTTTGATCGGCCCCCGATATTTCCGCCGAACTGGTTGCGCTTGAATTCGGGTTTGCCCAGCGGTTGCCGGTCGAAGAAGTTGCGGGCATCCATGTTGTCGTTTCTAAAAAACTCATAAAGCGACCCGTGAAAATAATTGGTCCCCGATTTGCTGATGGCGTTGATCTGCCCGCCGGAATTGCGGCCGAACTCGGCCGAATAGGAGTTCGATTCAACGCGGAACTCACGGATTGTTTCGGTCCCCAGCGCTGTCCCGGCAGCGCTTCCTGCAGGACCATTGGTGAAATCATTGAGCAGCGTCCCGTCAAGCAGATAGACATTCGAACGAATATCCTGCCCGTTGATCGTCATCCCAAGCCCGTGTGCAACTACTGATCCTCCGTCCCGCAGCGGAAATGCCGTAACTCCGGGCTGAAGCAGCGCGAGATCGGTGTAGTTGCGCCCGTTGAGCGGCAGATCTCGGATCGCGCGCTCGCCGACGAGATAACTCAGCTCCGCGCTCGAAGTGTTGATCAGCGGCGCATTATCTGAAATGTCAATCGATTCGCGGATCACCAGTTCAAGCGCCAGATTGATGACCAGCTTGTCGCCGATCGCGAGGTGAATACCGGTTCTGACAGTCGTCTTGAACCCGCTTTGATCGACTTTTATCTCATATTCTCCGACTCGCAGCTCGGCAAAGGTGTAACGCCCTTCGCCATCGCTGATACTTGCGCGCGATTGATTCGTCTCGAGATTTCTGATCGTGACCGCGGCTCCAGTAATGACCGATCCATTCTGATCCTGCACCGTTCCGCTGATCATACTGGTCGTCTGGGCTTTTACGCTGACTGCCAGAAAGGCAATCAGCAGGGAGAGGCTCAACAATTTCTTTATCATTATCGGTTCCTGAGAGAAGTTGAAAGTTTAAGAGGTCTAAAGTTTGAAGTTGAAATCCACCTGCAGGATATCTTCACCGGCAGCTAATCTTAAAAATACTTTAAACTTTGAACTTTAAACTCTATATGAGTTCGGGGCGTAAATTTTTTCTGCCTGATTTGAAGACGTATTCTAACAATCGCCGGTTGCAGTTGCAAAAAGGATATTACGCATGGGATAGTACGCACCGTTCTGCACAAAGTTTCTATTACAACCCGTTGATCAATACCAAAAGATGAAAAGATGAAACGACTGCTTCTGATTCTGGCCGTCACGGCTTTGTACCTTTTGCACCAGGATTTCTGGAACTGGCGCACGGCTAAACCCCTGATGTTCGGATTCCTTCCCGCAAGCATGTCTTATCACGCCATTTATACGATAGCCGTTTCGCTGGTCATGGCGCTGATAGTTCGTGCCGCATGGCCATCGCATCTTGAAGATGAGGCCGAAAGGGCCGAGAACAGAGGAGGAGAGTAGATTATGATCCCGGCTCTGTTCGTCTTCGCATATCTCGGCAGCGTCATCTATATCGGCGTCTTCATGTTCAGGGCACCGGCGGGTGAGCACCCGGCGGAGGATTTCTTTCTGGCAGGCAGGTCGCTTGGTCAGTATGTTTTCCTTTTGTCGCTGTTTGGAACGAATATGACGGCGTTTGCGATCCTCGGCTCTTCGGGTCATGCCTTCACAAACGGGGTGGTGACTTTTGGGTTGATGGCGTCATCGTCGGCACTGATCATCCCGCTGGGTATGTTCCTGTTCGGAACGCGTGTCTGGTCGCTGGGCAAGCGCTTTGGCTTTATCACCCCGGTGCAGATGTACCGCGACAGGTGGGAATGCGGCCAGATAGGGACTCTCATCTTTGTTGTTCAGGCTGCACTGCTGGTGCCGTACATCATCATTGGAGTCATAGGCGGAGGCACGACGCTCTTTGCCATCAGCGGTGGATTGGTGCCTTACTGGCTCGGCGGCGCAGTTGTTGCGATAGTTGTCATGATCTATGTTTTTTTCGGCGGCATGCGAGGCACCGCGCTGGTCAACACATTTCAAACCAGCATGTTTCTGATCTTCGGAGCGATCGCATTAATCGTCATCGGAAAAGGGCTGGGAGGGTTCAGCCGGGCCATCAGCGAGATGCAGTCCTCGCCGGCGCTCGCTCCGCTGCTGACGCGTGAGCGCATCTCCCCGGCCTTCTTCTTAAGTTATACTTTCATTCCGCTCTCATCACTGACTTTCCCGCATATCACCATTTTCTGGCTGACCGCGCGCAGGATGGCGCAGTTCAAGAAGACGATCATCTTTTATCCGCTCTGCATTCTTGCTATCTGGCTTCCCGCGACATTCCTTGGGGTCGTCGCCAACAGGGCCGTTGAAGTGCCGGCCATTCAGGCCAAGCTCGAAGCACGCCAGACCATGGTCATGCAGGCGGCGACACTCACGCCCGAGCAGCGGGGTGAGCTTCGTGCGAAATCGGCCGGCGACGACGTCCTGCTGCGGCTTCTCGAACATTACGCGCCTTTGTGGCTGGCCGGCCTGCTCGGAGCGGGAATCATGGCTGCAGTCATGGCCAGCGATTCGCAGATCCTCGCGCTTTCGACCATGTTCTCCGAAGACATCTTCACCTTTTATGAAGGCAAGGAGCGATTTGGCGAGGCGGCCCAGGTGATAACCGGGCGCATCTTCGTCATCGTGCTCACAGTGATTGCTTATGTTATCGCTCTCATGTTCCCGCAGCCTATTTTTGACCTTGCCGTGCAGTATGCCTTTTCCGGCTACTCATCGCTGGCGCCTTTGCTCATAGCCGCCCTCTTCTGGAAGCGAAGCACAAAGTGGGGGGCATTTGCCACCACTTTGTGGACGGCCACGGCAGTCATCTCAGTCGCCGTTTTTCAATCGGTCTATGCGAATCCTCAGGTAGTCTGGAAAGTCGCCGGCATGGATGCGCTTGTGAGAACGCCCGCCGGCACGGCCGTTTTCGGATTCATGCCGGTTGTTCCCATGACCATCATCTCGGGCCTTTTGATGATTCTGGTTTCACTCGCCACCAGGCCCCCGGGCAGAGAGACGGTGGGGAAATACTTTGATTAGTTATGGAGTGCGGCGGATCGACGCCGCTTTCCGTTCGCTCCATGAATTTGTGATATTTTCGTATCTTCAAAATTAAAAGCTGCGGCAAGCCGCCGCACTCCAAAGGGAGGACACCCCTGCAATGAATGAGAAAGCGCCCGCACTGACGCCGGTTCAATGGCTGATCTGCATTATCGCCGTCATCGGATTCGCATTCGATACATACGAATTGCTGATGCTGCCACTGATTATTCGCCCGGCCCTCGAAGGACTGGGAGGTCTGAAATTCGGCAGCCCGGAATTCAATCATTGGCGTGATCTGTTTTTCTACGTGCCGGCGGTAAGCGGGGGAATCTTCGGCCTGCTTGGCGGTTATCTGACAGACCGGCTGGGACGGCGCAGAGTCCTGACATGGAGCATCCTGATATACGCATTCTCGGCTCTGGCAGCAGGCTTTGCGAAATCCCTGACGGTACTTCTGATTCTGAGATGCACGACATTCATCGGCGTCTGCGTTGAGTTCGTCGCGGCTGTCGCCTGGCTGGCCGAACTATTCCAGAATCCGAAACAGCGCGAAGCGGTGCTTAGCTATACGCAGGCATTCTCGTCTCTGGGCGGCGTCATGGTTAGCGGCGTGGCGTTTATCATCGCCAAAAATATCAACTCACTGCCTGCCATCTACGGGGCAAATCAAAACTGGCGATACCTGCTGATCTCCGGGATTATTCCTGCGATACCGCTGATAATCATCCGCCCATTCCTGCCTGAATCGCCTGTCTGGCAGGAGAAGAAGTTAGCCGGGACACTCAAAAGACCGAGCTTTGCAGCGATCTTCAAGCCTCAATATCGTCGGACGACATTCGTCACAGCGGCAATGTTCGCCTGCAGTCTTGGCGCGGCTTTCGGCGCCATTCAACAATTGCCTCAGATAGTTCCCAGCCTGCCTGAGATCGCTAATCTGGCCCCGAATCTCAAACAGGAACGAGTTGCAACAATCCAGTTATTCCAGGAAATTGGCGGCCTTCTGGGAAGATTTATCCTCGCTTATCTCGCAATCCGCATCGTCTCTCGAAGAAAGCTGATCAGAGTATTTCAGATTCCCGGATTGATACTGTTGCCTCTGGTCTTCATCTTTCCCGCGGTGAGTAGCTACGGACTTCTTAAATGGGGCATCTTCTTTGCCGGGATGCTGACCGTCGCTCAGTTGAGTTTCTGGGGAACTATCTGCCGCGTGTCTATCCCACTCACCTGCGAGGCACCGGAGAGAGCTTCGCCGCCAACATCGGCGGCCGTATGATCGGAACTTCCGCCGCTCTGATTACCACTCAGCTTGCCGTCATGATGCCCGGAGATTCTCCGGCAAAACATCTGGCATACGCTGCCGCCGGTGTCGGATTTCTGGTTTATGCCCTGGGGCTGATCCTGAGTTTCTTCCTGCCTGAACCCGAGCAGGAATCGCTGCCGGAATAGTCGTTGCGCCTTGATTTCTTAACGCCGGCGGCTATAGGATCTATCCATTCGAATTTTCAAGGAGAGTCTTAAAAGCTAAAATGAAGAAAGCAATTTCAGTATTAATACCTGTAGTCGCCATGTCATTATTTATATCAACGGCCTTCAGGGCCTCGGTTGTTTCCGCCCAGAGCAGCAAGGGCAAAAGTGGAGGCAGTGTCGCAGCGACATACGACACGCAATGCGCCAAGTGCCACGGCAAGAATGGCAAGGGGATTGAAAGTCTTCAACCGCCAGATTTCACCGATGCGAAATGGCAGGCATCGGTAAGCACGAAGGCCTTGACCGACGGTATTCGCAACGGCAAGGGAGTCATGCCGGGATTCAAAGATGCCCTTTCGCCCGCTCAGCTCTCGGCCATGGTCAAATACGTGAGAGCCTTCGGCGCCAAACCTGCGGCTAAGAAATAACCGCGGAAAATCTCTTTTTCCATAAAGCAAAGAGGCCGGTGGGACTCGTTAGAGTCTCATCGGCCTCTTTGTTTTGATACTCAAATCTAACTATCTACTTGATCTACTTGATCGACTTGAGCAGGGAGCGGAAATCGTTCTGCGCAGCGGCAACGGTTTTAGCCGGGCCGGTGAGTTTGAAAAAGATTTCGCCCTGGGGAGTTTCGACGATAGCGCCGAGCAGCCTGAAGCCGGTTTTCTTGGTTGCGGGGGCTCCCATGGCCATGCCGCCGCCCGCAAAAGTCCCTGTCAGCTCGACGGTCGTGACCTGCATCCCGTTGATGGTTTCCCTGGCTTGTTTAGCTTTGGAAGCGGAAGGGCTTCCATCGGGCTGTTCGAACTGGCCGATCCATCTGTCAATATTGGCCGCCACGCCGCCGCCGATATTCGAGAATACGGCGCATTCGCCGCCCTCGCTGTCTCCTGCCGTCGCCGGGATCAGATATGTAGCCGCACGCATCGCTTTATCAGGTCCGGTCTGCCATTTTGACGGGGTCGTCCATTTGAGATTGATCGGGCCGGGGGCCGGAGCTCCCCCAGGCATTCCACCCGGAGCGGGGGCACCCTGCGCCGGGACATCGCCGCCATGGCCGACTGCCAGAGTCGAGCCTGAACCAGCGCCTTTCTCGGCGCCAGGCTGTGCCGCCGACTCCTTTATCTCCTGCGGAGGCGCAGCACAGGCGCCTAACAGAATCGACATTGAAATTATGGTTGTGGTAATCGTCTTGCGAAAATTCATGTTTACTCCTCAAAGAATGATTATTTAATAACAACACCTTAACGATGTGTGTCCTTCATTCCCGATGATCTGTTTTTGAACAGCATCAGGAACAATCCGAGAATAAAGGCCGCAAAGATTGCGGGTTTGCCCCAGAGCGGTTTCCATTCGATGGCTTGCAGCTCTTCTTTACGAAGGCGTGTTTTATCAAGCTCAAGCTGGTCAGCCTGGTTTTTAAGACCCGGTTTTTCGGCATCAGCGGCTGAGGCCATCCTGGCCTTCAACTGTTCGAGCTCGATGCTCTTTGTCCTCACCTCCTCGGCCTTGGCGCGTGAAGCGGGTGGTGTATGCTGAACCTCCATGATTCCCGCAACCTTGGCGCCGATAGCCATGCCCAGCCCGAGAGTGAAAAGCACCAGCATTCCCTGCGCCTGGGCTCGAATCTGTTTCGGCGCAACCTGATCGGTGTAGATCTGACCGGTGACGAAAAAGAAATCGTAGCATACACCGTGCAAAACGATACCGGTAATGATCATCCAGCGTATCTGATCCGGAGCGCCGAAGGCGAATAGAGCGTATCTCGCCACCCAGGCAAGCATTCCGACTCCCAGCATCCATTTCACGCCGAGTCTGGCAAAGAAGAATGGCATAACCAGCATGAAGAAGATCTCGGACATCTGGCCGTATGACATGGTCTGCCCGATCGGAAGCCCCGACATCTCGACGATTCGGCTGGTAATCTGGTAGTAGAATGCCAGCGGGATGCAGATCAGCAGCGACGAGAGCATGAAGATCAGGTAGTTGCTGTCTTTTAAAAGCACGAATGCATCAAGTCCGAGGATCTGCCGGACCGTAATTTTTCCCTCCCTGATCGGAGGGGTGTGCGGCAACGTGAAGCTGTAAAGCCCGAGTGCGAGCGCTGCGCCCGAGGTAAGATAGAACATCTCAACCCCTTTTTCCCATCCGATCCAGCTCAGCGTCAGACCTGCGACGATCCAACCGATCGTTCCCCAGACGCGCAGTAATGGAAAGTCCTTCTCCGCATTGCCGACATTCTTCATGGCCAGAGTGTTGGTCAGCGCGAGCGTCGGGTAAAAGGTCAGTGTGTAACCGAAAAGGACCATGTTGATCATGTCCGGAGACGACGACTGAGTCCTCATCATCGTCGTGGCATAGAACATTATTACCCCGCCGAGGATGTGCATGACGCCGAGCACTCTTTGCGCCGCAAAAAATCTGTCGGCAATCATGCCGACAAAGAAGGGCGATATCATTCCAGCTATCGGACCAACCGCATATGTCCAGCCTAGGTCGTTACCGGTGAAGCCGATCGTGCCAAGATAGTTCGGCGCGGTGACATACCACGCTCCCCACACAAAGAACTGCACGAACATCATCGCCGAAAGTTGGAGGCGAAGTTTAAGGTTCATCTTTTTCTCTCGTTGAAATTTATTGTTTGATTGTATTCAATGCACATGCCCCGATCGTCCAGGCATTGACGCGTCTGATTCTACATGACTCCTCATGTTATGGCGAGTCTGGAAGAAGAGATGAAGAGATTATGCTGTGGAAAGCGTCCGAAAGTTTAAAGTCTGAAGTTTAAAGTTTAAAGTTTAAAGTTTAAAGACTTGGATGAAATTGGAGCCACAGACTTTAAACTTTAAACTTCAGACTTTAAACTTTCTTGCTATCTCATCGAAGATTAGATAAAAACAGAATTTTGCAAGCGGTCGAGAATTCAAACACTTGATATCAAAGAAGGAATCATGGCTGACAAACAGAGATACATTGGAATAGATCTGGGTGGGACAAACATCAAAGCGGCGCTGGTCAATACGGACACGGGCGAGATCAATGCGACGCATTCATTGCCGACGAACGGACGTGGAGGCCATGATGCCGTCATCGCTCAGATGGCAAAGCTGGTTGATGAGATCATCACCGAAAGCGGAAGGACAAAAGATGATGTCGGCGGGATCGGCGTCGGGCTGCCCGGATCACTGGATCTGGAAAAGGGGATGACGCTGTTTCTGACCAACCTGCCGGGCCACTGGCGCAACGTGCCGGTTCGCGACCAGTTGTCGAAATGGACCAATCTGCCGGTTTCGCTGATCAACGATGCGCGCGCGATGACCCTTGGGGAATATAAATTCGGAGCCGGCAGGGGGCTCGATACTGCCTGCTTCACACTCGGAACCGGTATCGGCGGAGGACTGGTCATCAACGGCAAGCTTCATCTGGGTTTTTCGGGCACTGCGGGCGAGCTCGGTCACATCAGCGTCGATTTCAACGGGCCCAAATGCGGATGCGGCAGCCGCGGCTGCATCGAGGTGTTTGCCTCAGGCCCGGCCATAGCCGCCAGAGGCATGAAAGCCGTAGTCCAGGGACACGGTACTCTCATCGCCGACCTCTGCGGCGGCGACCTCAATCGGATCACTCCGGAACTGGTATGCGAAGCTGCAAAAGCAGGGGATGCCATTGCCCGCGAGATCTACGATTTCGCCGGGATGGTCATTGGCGCGGGGTGGCTAACGTCATCACAGCGGTCAATCCTCGTCGCATCGTCATTGGAGGGGGTGTAGCAGCGGCAGGCGAACTGATTCTCGAACCAATCAGGCGTTCAATCCATGAAAGGGTATTCCTGACCGATGCCGGCAATATCGATGTGGTTCCTGCCCAGCTCGGCAACAGCGCCGGACTCATCGGCGCCGCAGTCTGGGCTCGTGAGCATATCCTCGGGAAATGACAGTCATTCAATTTCGCAACCGGTATTGCAGGCGAATTCACCGGCAGTACAGATTCTTCATTCAACAGCAATAAAGAAAGGCATTAATAAACTTCTAAATGAGTAACGAACCCAACAAGGTCATCTATTCGATGGTCGGAGTCAGCAAGTATTACGACAAGAAAGCCGTTCTCAAGGATATCTATCTTGGTTATTTCTATGGAGCGAAGATTGGCGTGCTCGGCTTGAACGGCTCCGGCAAAAGCACGCTGCTGCGGATTATCGCCGGCATGGAGAAGGACTATCTTGGCGAGACGGTGATTTCACCCGGATATTCGATCGGGTACCTCGAACAGGAGCCGAAACTCGATGAGACGAAGACGGTCCGCCAGATAGTCGAAGAAGGTGTTCAGGAGGTTGTCGATCTTCTGAAAGAATACGACGAGATCAACGCGAAGTTTGCCGAGCCGATGTCGGATGACGAGATGACCAGCCTTCTCGAACGACAGGGCGAAGTTCAGGACAAGCTCGATGCCTCGAACGCATGGGATCTGGACAGCCGCCTTGAGATGGCCATGGATGCGCTTCGTTGTCCTCCGGCAGACTCGCCGATAAAAGTTCTTTCGGGCGGTGAAAAACGCAGAGTCGCCTTGTGCCGGCTGTTGCTTCGTCAACCCGATATCCTGCTGCTCGACGAGCCGACCAATCACCTCGATGCCGAGACTGTGGGCTGGCTCGAGCAGCATCTCAAAAAATACGCCGGCACCGTCATCGCAGTCACCCACGATCGTTATTTTCTGGATAACGTGGCCGGCTGGATTCTCGAACTCGACCGCGGGCAGGGAATACCATGGCAGGGCAACTACACCTCCTGGCTTGAACAAAAGCAGGAACGGCTCCGCCAGGAAGAGAAGGCCGAAACCGCAAGACAGAAAACCCTCGATCACGAACTGGAATGGATTCGCATGGCGCCCAAGGCGCGTCACGCCAAGAGCAAAGCCCGCATCAAGGCCTATGAATCGATGCTCAGCCAGGAGGCAGAGAAGAGATCCGAGGAGATGGAGATCTACATTCCTCACGGACCGCGTCTTGGCGACATTGTCATCGAAGCGGACAATGTCAGCAAAGCCTACGGTGACAACCTGCTCTTTGAAGGACTGTCATTCAAACTCCCTCCCGGCGGCATTGTGGGAGTCATCGGCCCCAACGGCGCCGGCAAGACAACCCTCTTCAGATTGATCACGGGTCAGGAGCACGCGGATAACGGCTCGTTCAAAACCGGCGAAACAGTCAAACTTGCTTATGTCGATCAGAGCAGGGATATTCTCGACCAGAATAAATCCATCTGGGAGGAGATCTCCGGCGGTCAGGACACGATTCAACTTGGCAGCCGGCAGGTCAATTCTCGCGCCTACGTTGCAAGATTCAACTTCTCCGGATCCGATCAGCAGAAGAAAGTCGGGGGGCTCTCGGGCGGTGAACGCAACCGCGTCCACCTTGCCAGGATGCTCAAATCGGGAGCCAATGTCCTGCTTCTCGACGAGCCCACCAATGATCTCGATGTCAATACCATGCGCGCACTCGAAGAAGCGCTTGAGAATTTTGCCGGCTGCGCCGTCGTCATTAGCCACGATCGCTGGTTTCTTGATCGCATCGCCACCCACATCCTCGCTTTTGAAGGTGACTCGAAGGCTACCTGGTTTGACGGCAATTACTCCGAATATGAGGCCGACAGGCGATCCCGGCTCGGTGCCGACGCCGATCAGCCTCATCGACTCAAATATCGCCAATTAACCAGAGACTGAAGACGGAAGTTCAAAGTCCAAAGTCCAAAGTCAGTTCAAAGTCCAAAGTTTAAAGTTTAAAGTGCTCGTTGGCCAATGCACCGGTTTCACACGAGTACTTTGAACTTCTTCTGACTTTGGACTTTGAACTTTGGACTTTGAACTTTAAACTTTAAACTCATTAAGCCCTCTGACGTGGAATGCTTGATTTCATTGTCTCTTTCAGCTAACATCTCTTTTACTTTCAAGGTGGGCCAGTGGCCCACCTTTTTTGTCAGACAAGGTCCCTGAGTGACTGTCAGCCTGCCAAAGAAGAAGAAAATAACGAGGAATAGCAGTGAAGCTTGATCCGCCTGTCAGCGAGATAATCGAGCGGGTGACTAAGCGTGAAGGAGTCGAACTGGTTCACGCCGAGTTGGCCGGAGGCAGGAACGCCGTTCTAAGAATATTTATCGATAAGCCCGGCGGCGTAACCATTGAAGACTGCAGCAATGTCAGCGAGCGCCTGAGCCTGATTCTCGATGTCGAAGATTTGATACCCGGTCAATACACTCTCGAAGTGGCTTCTCCCGGCCTCGATCGCGGTCTTTACAAAGAATCTGACTATGAAAGGTTCGCCGGTCTCCAATGTCATGTGAAGATCTCAGAACCAATCGACGGACAGCGGAATTTCCACGGAAAGCTCAAGGGGCTTGATCGGGAAGGTCAGATCGTGGTCTTGCTTGAAGGCCCCGCGGGAAATATACATCGCCTTCCGCTCGAACACATCGTCAAGGCTAATGTTGAAATTGAACCATGACTGGTTTGCCGGCGCTTATCTCAATTGACGGATATTCAATTTTTACCGCCGATTGACAATCGCCAACTGACAACTGAATAAAAAAATGAATACGTTAAGTTCGATTGCACAAAACATAGACATTCTCAGCAAAGAGAAGAAAATCGATCCGCAGTTGATAATCAGCGCGATCGAGGACGCTGTCGTCACTGCTTCGCGAAAACAATTCAAATCGGGTGAAGACCTGCATGCTCATTACAATCCCGAATCCGGGACCGTGGAGTTGTACGCGGTCAAGATCGTGGTGGATGAGGTTGTCGATTCTTCGCGCGAAATGACGGTCGATGAGGCCAACGCAGAGGTGGGGAAGGCGCCGAGGTCGGCGATATGCTTGAATTGCCCCGTCCGGTCGAGGATCTGGGCCGAATTGCAGCTCAGACCGCCAAGCAGATCATCCTTCAAAAAGTTCGCGAAGCTGAACGAAACAACATAAACGATGAGTACATCAGCAAGACAGGAGAGCTGGTCAACGGCTTCGTCAAGCGATTCGAGGGTGGCAAGGTGATCATCGATATCGGCAACGGTATTGAAGCCGTCATGCCGAAATCGCAGCAATCCAGGGTCGAGACTTTCACCCAGGGAGAGCGGGTACGCGTCGTCATCAGCAACGTCAATCGCGAGACAAAAGGCCCACAGATCGAGGTCTCACGCACCAGCCCGGACCTGCTCAAACGGCTCTTTGAGATGGAGGTCCCTGAAATATACGACGGCACCGTGGTTATCAAGGCGGCCGTGCGCGAACCGGGAGAGCGCGCCAAGATCGCAGTCGTCTCGAATGAGCGCGATGTCGATCCGGTTGGCGCCTGCGTCGGCATGAAAGGATCCCGCGTTCAATCCATCATTCGCGAGTTGAGAGGCGAAAAGATCGATATCATCGAATGGTCTGAAGAACCGGCGGTTTTTGCCGCCAACGCGCTCTCACCCGCCAAGGTCAGCAAGGTCACCATCGTCGATTTCGAAAGCAAGAAACTGCAGGTCACGGTCGAAAGCGAACAGCAGAGCCTCGCAATCGGCAAACGCGGCCAGAATGTCAGACTCGCCGCCAAGCTTGTCGGCTGGGACATCGATATCGAAGCGAGGAAGAGATGAAGCGAGAAATCGTTTCGCAAATGGAGCAGATGATCACAGCCCCATTCGTTCCTGTCTCGTCGATCGAGGGCATCTCTATCAGTGATTCTGCAACTCTCGCCGAGCACGGCATCGAAACCATCGAACAGCTTGCCGAAGCCACTGTTGACGATATCTCAGACTGGCTTGACCTGAGCGTGGACGATGCTCAGGAACTGCTCGAAATGGCCAATGAGATCGCCGAAGCTCGCCGTCTCAGTCGTGCCCAGGAAAACGAAGACTCAGGCAATGAGGAAGATGAGGACGAAACTGCGGAATACGATGAAGCTTCCGACGATGATCAGGAAGAAACAGACGAGATCGATCAGGATGATGATGTAGCTGAAGAAGCTGAAGAAGCTGAAGAATCTGAAGATGAAGCTGTAATTGACGAAGACGATGAAGAAACGGATACAGAGGCGGATGAAGAATCTGCCGAGGGCAAACGATAACAACCGGGTGAGGAAATCATGATTACAAAGGTGACGGTCTTATGAGACTCGGTTCAAGCTGGCGTTCAGCCGGCGCGCATGGTTCGGATTCAACCCGGAATTATGTGAACAGGCTTCTGCTCTGAGTCGCTTCCAGCTTAGGAAGGTCAGCGAAGCCCCAGGGTTCAAGGGTTAATCCTTTAAACTGCAATTATGTGCGCTGGCTTTTTCTGAAAGGTATAAATGAGTAAGGTCAGAATTTACGATTTGGCTAAAGAGTTAAAACTGGAGAACAAGAGAGTTCTCGAAGACGCCCGTCTGCTTGGCGTAGATGCCAGCGTGGCATCAAATTCACTTGATGACACTATTGCAGCGAAGATTCGTGAAAAATACTATCCAAAGAAGGAACAAGTGACGGCACCAAAAGCCAAGATTATCAAGAGGGCCGTTGCCGCACAGGTGCACCCTGAGCTGGTTGCTCAAACGGATCATGCCGTTGCCTTACATGATGCCTTGACGGCCGCTGTTACTGGCGTACAGGCAGAAGCCCATGTTGAGCATCATGTTGAGACTGGAATTGCGCCGCACCGGGAGGAATCGAAACAGGCCGGGGCGGAACCGCAAAAGGCCAGGATTCACCGGATCACGCCACCGCCTCCACCTCCAACCCGGGTAGAGGAACCGATTCCTGTTGAGGAAGTGTCTCAAGAGCCGGTGGTTGAAGTTCAGGAGGAAGAGCCGGTTATCGAAACCGGCGGTCAAGCTCCGGAAGCTGTTCAGGGGACAAAGATACGAGAATTCAAGCCAAAGCCGTTCCCGGTTCCGGTGCCTGAGCAACCCGCTGCTGAAGCCGCTCCGGCGACGCAGCCGGCAGAGCATGCAGAAAAGGCCGATAAGGCCGAGAAGAAGGCCCATCCCGCATCCGCTCATGCTCCGACAAGAGACCAGCGTCAGGCCGGGACAAAAGTCTTCAGGATAACGCCTTCGCCGAGCCCCTTGCCGGCACCTGCCGCCGCTGCGCCGGCTCATAAGACGCATCAGAAAACCA
This sequence comes from Acidobacteriota bacterium, assembly GCA_016710075.1. Classification (GTDB taxonomy): domain Bacteria; phylum Acidobacteriota; class Blastocatellia; order RBC074; family RBC074; genus JADJLO01. Next base: position 120,560 of record JADJLO010000015.1, read on the forward strand.
CAGAGGGCACGCAAAGGCCGAGATTCAAGGAGACTCTTCGTGAGCTCAGAGGGGGAAAACCTGCTGCGGCAGGACCCGCAGCCGCGGCTCCGGCCGAAAACAAGCAGTTGCGTGAATATATTCCACCCAAGGATCAACGCCCAAAGGGGCGTCACCAGCAGAGAAAAGAGAAGGAGCATGAAGGCCAGCAAAAGGTGCTGCACAAACGCAGTCTCCAGGCGCAGCCTTCAGTGCGCCAGGTTCCGGTCGAGCTCAAACCGGTTCGCCTCGTTGAGGGAAGCACGGTTCGAGAGTTTGCCGAAAGGATCGATGCCAAACCCAGGGATATCGTCACCAATCTGATGCAGCGCGGCGTCATGGCCACGATCAATCAGACCATCAATCCGGAGATGGCAAAAGAGATCGGCAAGGAATATGGCTGGGATGTGACCATGGGCGATTTCGAGGAGATGATTGTTGAATCGGAATTCGAAATCACACCAGAGGCGATGGAGGACACGAACCTTCGAGCACCCGTGATCACAGTCATGGGACACGTCGACCACGGCAAGACAAGTCTGCTTGACGCAATTCGCGAGGCTCGCGTTGCCGAAGGCGAGGCCGGCGGCATCACGCAGCATATCGGCGCCTATTCGGTACAGGTTTCCGATCCCGAAAAAGCCGATAAGCTTCGCCGTGTGGTCTTCCTCGATACGCCGGGTCACGAAGCGTTTACACTCATGCGCGCGCGCGGCGCCAAGGTCACCGATATTGTCGTATTGGTTGTCGCGGCCGATGACGGCGTCATGCCACAAACGATTGAGGCCATCGAGCATGCCAAGGCCGCCGAGGTTCCAATCGTCGTCGCCATCAACAAGATCGATAAACCCGATGCCAACCCTGAAAGAGTCAAGAAGGAACTGGCCGATCGTGGTCTGCTCTGGGACAACTGGGGTGGCGATACCACTATGGTCGAGGTCTCAGCCAAGAAGCGGCAGAACATCAGCGGGTTGCTTGAAATGCTGCTGCTGACGGCCGACATTCTCGATTTGAAAGCCAATCCGACCAGAAAAGCGACAGGAACGGTACTCGAAGCCAAGCTCGACCGCGGCAGAGGAGCCGTCGCCACGGTGCTTATTCAGAACGGCACGCTCCGTGTCGGTGAGCCCTTCATCGTCGGCAATTATTTCGGCAAGGTAAGAGCGCTGGTGGATGATCTCGGCCAGCGAATCACCAGTGCTGGGCCGGCCACCCCGGTGGAGGTCCTGGGTCTGGAAGGCGTGCCGTCGGCAGGCGACCAGTTCCAGGTCGTCGATGATATTTCAAAAGCACAGCAGATATCACAGTTCAGGCAGTCCAAGGCCCGCGCCACTTCGCTGGCCAGATCTGCCGCGAGAGGACTGGATCAACTGGCAATTCAACTGGAGACAGGCGAAGTCAAGGAATTGCTCGTCATCCTCAAGGCAGATGTGCAGGGCTCGGTCGAAGTACTCAAGGATACGCTCGTCAAGCTTTCGACCGAGAAGGTCAAGGTTCGACTCATTCGCTCAGGCGTTGGCGCCATCACCGAATCGGACGTACTTCTCGCCAGCGCTTCGAACGCCACAACCGCCGGCGCGGCAACCGTCATCATAGGCTTTAACGTCAGGCCTGAAACTCGCGCTGATGAGATAGCCAAACAGGAAAATGTCGATATCCGCCTCCATTCGATCATCTACAAGGTCGAGGAAGAAATACGCAATTCGATGCTCGGCCTGATGGATGCGACTCTCAAGGAAGTCATCATCGGCAAGGCGGAGGTCCGCGATGTCATCAGAGTTCCAAAGGTCGGCTCGGTCGCGGGCTGCATGGTCCTTAACGGTTCGATCAAACGCACTGCCCAGGCGCGACTGATCAGGGATAACGTGGTTATCTTTGAATCCAACATCGGCAGCCTTCGCCGGTTCAAGGATGATACCTCCGAAGTCCAGCAGGGCTTTGAATGCGGTATTACCGTCGACAGATTCAATGATTACAAACTCGGGGATGTCATCGAAGCCTTCATCACCGAAAAGGTCGCACCGACCAGACTGGATTAGCCGGACTTTTATGGCATACAGATCCAACAGACTGGCTGAAGAACTGAAAAATGAAATCAGCCGAATCGTCAATCAGGAACTGCGCGATCCGCGGGTAGGGTTTGTCACTATTACCACTGTCAAGGTCAGCCCGGATCTTAAATATGCGAGGATCTATTTCAGCGTCCTGGGCTCCGAAGACGAAAAGAAGGCCACACTCGAAGCGCTCTCAAGCGCTGCCGGCTTCATCCGCCGGCAGATCGGTCTGCGAATCAAACTGCGACATGTTCCGGAAATGACCTTCTCCTACGACGATACAGTCGAGCATGGCGACCGCATGATGCGCATTTTCGAAGATATCAAAAAGGAGTTGCCGCAATGATTGCGGTTTGTCGTTTATGCTAGGCCAGGTAATAGAGCTGATTGAAAAAAACCATCGCTTTGCGATCACGTCGCATATCAGACCTGATGGAGACAGTCTCGGATCATCGCTTGCGCTTTGCTGGATTCTTCGCAGCTTGAAAAAAGATGCGGAGATCATCATGTGCGATCACGTTCCGCACGCTTATTCAAAGCTGCCCGGAACGGAAATGGTGAGAGTGATCAGTGATATCGATCGGGAATACGATGCGGTCTTCGTCATCGAATGCAGCGATGTCTCGCGTCCCGGAATCCCGAGTCTGAATACTCAGTTCGTGGTTAACATCGACCACCACTCCACTACCATGCTTTTCGGCGACCTGAACTGGATCGATTCCACCGCCGCAGCCGTGGGAGAGATGATTTACAATCTCGCCAAGGCCATCGGCGCCAGGATCACTCCAGAGGTCGCCAGTTGCGTCTATGCTGCTCTGCTCACAGACACCGGTTCATTCCATTTTTCCAATACCACGGAACGAACCTTCAAAATAGCCAGCGAACTGGTTCGCCACGGGGCCCAACCTGCCAAGCTTTCTCAAGCGATCTTCTACAACTATCCGTATGCCAAGGTCCGGCTTGTTGGCGATGTTCTGTCGACGCTTCAGCGAGATGATTCGGGACGGATTGCCTGGATCACCATGTCAAAAGAGGCCATGGACAGCCTCGGCGCCACTGAAGACGACTCTGACGGAATCATCACCTATCCGCTGACCGTCGGAGATGTCGAAGCCGTCGCTTTCTTTCGCGAAATGGGAAACTCCACCTACCGGATCAGCCTCCGCTCCAAGAATCGCGTCAATGTCGCCCGCATCGCCGAGCTTTTCGGCGGCGGCGGACATTGCAATGCCGCCGGCTTCACCATCAATGCCGATTTCGAGAGCCTGAGCAAGGATGTCATTCAAAAGCTCAAAGAGGCGGTTGAAACCGCCCCGGCCATCAATGGCAAAGAGATCAAGCCAAGATAAGAAACAGAAAACAGAAACAGATTACGAAACAGACGAAATAAACGAAACAAACGAAAAATTCAGACGATGTAAGGGCAGATTTTTTCAGTGAAAAGGCAGGACAGGTTGATAACCCGTCCTGCCTTTTTTATTTACAACTTGAAGGAGATGGATTAACGGAACGTCAGTCCAAAACGGACATTCAGAAAATGAGACGAGCTATCTTGCAGGAAAACGTTGTCACGAAATTCGAGGCGCATGCCAATTCGCGGTTTGAACCAGTAATTGACGCCGGCGCCGAAGTTGACGCCGTTGGAGTAACCACCACGAAAGAATCCCGTGTAACCGCCCGTCACAAACGGTACGACCTTCCCGGACTTGCTGGATTTCAAAAAGTGGTAGGAGCCGTTGATTGAAAATGTGCCGATCCCGTCACCGAATGATTGAAATGGAGACAGATAGGCCAGTTCTGCGCCAATGCCGGCTCCGTTTTTGAATACACCTTCACCGCCGCCGCCAATGTGCAACGTTCCTCCACCTCCTTCGGAAGTGCCGCCGGGCGCGGCAAAGATGTAGCCATAGCTGTTACCAGTTTGATTTGTTGTCTGGTTAACTTTGGGCGAAGCCGTCTGAGCCGCAACGGCAGCCGACAATGAAATAACAAGTACGAGAACGAAAGTGATTTGACGCATTAGTTGTCTCCTTATTTGAAGAGTTACTTTTATTTTACGGGCAATTTACTGATCAACGGGCTGATTTGGCTGAGGACGCTGTCAGGGTTTTCGGTTGTCACTTGATGTTAAGGCGCACGATGTTGGGGTTCTGGCCATCTGCGGACAGCGCCACGTTCACATCCCTAGCCGCAAACGTCGGGATTCCCACACGTCTTGAAGAAGATAATGGTCCCCAGGATAGCCATGCCCACGCCAATGAGCGCGATTTTGGCACCGATGGACATCCCTCTTTTTTTGACGTCGACGATATTGGCAAAGGCGATTTCGGTGTCTGCACCGGTCTTGGCTTCCGTTAAAACGATGGATTCATCCTTGATCTGGCTTAGATGGCCAGACCGTTTGGAGGCATCCCGCAACGTAACTTCAATCTTGGGCTTTTTGCTGGTGTCGAATTTGGCGAATTTGGCTTTGAGCCTGGTAAGTTGCACTGCTTCTGGCTCGGGCTTGCTTTGCGCTGAGGCCGCCGGTGTTAAAGTCAGAGAAAAAATGAGCGAGCCAACGAGTATCAGGGCTAGATTTCTTTTGAACATGATGTCTCCTGAATTTGGAAAGCTGCAATTAAATTCCCGTGCAATTCTGTTTTGAACCATTGCGAGGAATGAATCACCGGACCAGAAGCCGAAGCTGTCGCTTTCTTTCGCGAACGGGGAAACTCCACCGATGTAAGGGCAGATATTTTCAGTGAAAAGGCGGGACAGGTTGATAGACTGTCCTGCCTTTTTTATTTACAACTTGAAGGAGATGGATTATTAACGGAACGTCAGTCCAAAACGGACATTCAGAAAATGAGACGAGCTATCTTGCAGGGAAAACGTTGTCACGAAATTCGAGGCGCAATCCAATTCGCGGTTTGAACCAGTAATTGACGCCGGCGCCGAAGTTGACGCCGTTGGAGTAACCCTCCCGAAAGAATCCCGTGTAACCGCCCGTCACAAACGGTACGACCTTCCCGGACTTGCTCGATTTCAAAAAGTGGTAGGATCCGTTGATTGAAAATGTGCCGATCCCGTCACCGAATGATTGAAATGGAGCCAGATAGGCCAGTTCTGCGCCAATGCCGGCTCCGTTTTTGAACACACCTTCACCGCCGCCGCCAATGTGCAACGCTCCGTCACCTCCTTCGGAATTGCCGCCGGGCGCGGCAAAAATGTAGCCATAGCTGTTACCAGTTTGATTTGTTGTCTGGTTAACTTTGGGCGAAGCCGTCTGAGCCGCAACGGCAGCCGACAATGAAATAACAAGTGCGAGAGCGAAAGTGATTTGACGCATCAGATTTCTCCTTATAAGACTATCAATGATTTTCCGGTTGCGTCCAGATAGTCTGCAAGATCGGTGCCAGAGATGCGGAGAGTAAATAACCTGCTGTTTCTGCTGCATTTATCCTGATTGCAGGAAGCACCTCATCAGACAATCTCATCGAAAAATTGCGCCATGTGTCCGAAATATCCTGCGGGAGTTGTAAAACGATCAATGGGAGTCGATACTTGAGCCACACTGCCCTGCAACTTAATCAGCGCTTATTGAAATATGATCGGTTCCATCAGTGGGGGAGCCATTTCCAAACTAAGGAGAATAAACATGCAAGAATATTTCTCGGCCGAGGAGATTCCCGCCTATCACGATAAACTGCTTGTAGTGAAGATGAATCAGAGTGCGCAGTCGCGAATAGCGTCATTTGCGATATCGGGAACGGGGGAGGTGGCTGGAGCCAGCCCGGGTTTGAGTGCGCTGGCTATGTACGAACGGGGCGGTATGATAAAACGGGTCACGCCGGTTTCACCCAGGACCTCGAAGAGATCCACGCGGGGACCGCGTCGCGCGATGGCGTCTTTTGCAGCATCGTTTACCGAAGAGACTGCTGCGACCCCTGATTTCAGCTATGGAGTGAATGTTATAGAGATGGAAAAGGACAGCCACGTCTCCGAGCTTCAATCTGTCCTTGCCGCGGATCCAAATGTTGAATTCGTCTCGCGGGTTCCGATTCGCTATCTGCAAGCCGCCAGAAAAAAGAGCGCCTCAGGGCGGATGACTATTCAACGAAGCGCTCCGAGTCTGTCTCAATTGTGGAATCTGCAGAAGATCAAATGGCAGGAAGCCCGGAGCCTCAGCGGTTTCAAGGATGCCGACCTGATTAAAGTCGCGATACTCGATACAGGCATCGACAAGGATCACCCGGATTTGAAGGGGCTGGTCAGCTCGTATGTCTCGGCGCATCCCGATCAGAACCGTCCTTCGGGCGAAAAGGATATCATTGGTCATGGAACTCACGTCGCGGGCACCATCGCCGCGAAGATAAACAATGACATCGGTATCAATGGCATCTGCAAGTGCGATTTGAAGATCTGGAAGATCTTTGACGATGTTGCAGATTTCTATTCGTGGAGTTACGGTTTCGCCTATTTCGTAGAGCCGATCATGTATTACAGAGCGTTGTCGGACTGCATCGAACAGAAAGTGGATGTCATTAATCTGAGTATCGGTGGCGGGGGCGCCCCCGATCATTTTGAACGGACACTCTTCGAGACGCTGATCTCTCAAGGGACCACTGTGGTCGCTGCCATGGGCAATGAGCGGGAGTCAGGAAGTCCGACTTCCTATCCAGCAGCAATTCCTAATGTCATTGCAGTGGGTGCGACAAAGATCGACGACAAGGTTGCAAGCTTCTCAAACAGAGGAAATCACATATCGCTTTGCGCCCCTGGAGCCGGCATCTGGTCGACACTGCCGACAACTCCGGGGCAATCCGGATTCAAAGCAGACAGGGGGCCGGACGGCAGACCGAGAGAGGGCAAGCCGAATAAACGCGAGACCGATTATGATGCCTGGGATGGAACATCGATGGCGACTCCGCACGTGACGGCGGCTTCTGCTCTGCTGCTCGCCAATCGCGGCAAGTTGAGCCCGGCGGAAGTCAGAACGAAATTGATGGCTTCTGCATTCAGGGTTAAGAGCATGAAGGGTAAAAGCTTCCATCCGGATTACGGCGCAGGCAGACTCGATCTTCTAAAGTTGCTGTCCTGATCTATCCCGGAAACGCGAAAGCATTAACCACTCTTTTTTATGAGAAGTCGTGTCGTCACATTCTCCTTTCGCACCGACGTGAGCCGTGAAAGGCAGGATCAAATCCTGAATGAAATAGCCGGCTGGAAGCAGATTGAAGGAGCCTCCCATCTCAATCGGGATGCGAAACTCGGCCTGTTGCAACGGCTCTGCTATGCCTATGTCAGTCCTGACGCTGACGCTGATGATGTGGTGAGGAGGCTTACTGAATTTTCCGAGATTGAAACAGCCTCAGAGCCCTCGCCGCCACCTTTAATTCCTACATGGAGCATGGAGTTCCGCGCATGGAGTTCACGCATGGAGTTCCGCCTTCAGGCGGAACGTTTCAGCATGTAGTTCCGCCTTTAGGCGGAACGTTTCGAACCCAGGAAACCTGTTCTTTTATATAAACCGCCTTCGGGCGGGAACGTTCCGCCTGAAGGCGGAACTCCATGCGAAGGCGGAACTCCATGCGTGGAACTCCATGTGATAGTCCATACTAAAACCTCATTACAAATGTTAAAAACAAAAACAGACCTCATCCGAATCATTTCATTATTGCTGCTCATCCCGGTTTTCAGCGCTTGCAGCGGGAAATCGAGCGATCCCTCGGGTATCTGGCAAGGATTTGTCAGAAACAACTCGGGAGAAGAGGTGGCGTTTACTCTGGAAGTGAAACGATCCGGCGATCAGCTCACTGGTCAGCTCGTCAACGGCGATGATCGCACCTCATCGACGAGCGGAGCATTCACGGGCAACAATCTCAAATTGAGATTCGATTATTACGATGGAGAACTCAATGCCACGATAGATGGCGACGATCTCAAGGGCGAATTCGTCCGTCAGTGGCAGAAGCAGATACTCAGGCGAGAAATCAGGGCGGGGCGTAAAATCAGTGCCGGTCAATCGTCTGCAACTGCTGCCGACATCAGCGGCGACTGGGTTCTGCGGGTCGGCGAGGCGCCAAATCAGCGCCTCTGGCGCGCGGCATTCAGCCAGAAGGGAAGCGATCTGCGGGGGACAATCATTCCCGTGACAGGCGACTGGGGACAGTTCACCGGTGAAATCGAAAACAACAGGGTGACGCTCAATCGATTCGACGGCATCAACTCGCGTATTTTCAGAGCCACTCTGAATTCCGATGGTAATCTCGAAGGCATTGTCGATCTGGGATTGCTCGATCCAGTGCGTAAAGTAATTGCCGAAAGGCTCGATCAGAACAATAAGGCGAGTGTGGAAGGACTGCCCGATCCGAACGTCTACACGCGGATGGCAAATCCAGCCGAGCCTTTCCGTTTCAGCTTTCCGGGGCTTGATGGTAAAACGGTCTCATCAACCGATGATCGCTTCAAAAACAAGGTTCTGATTGTTTCGATCACTGGAAGCTGGTGCCCGAATTGTCACGAAGAAGCTCCATTGATGCAGGAATTTTACGAGCGATACAAAGGTCAGGGGTTGGAGATCGTCGCCCTCGCTTTTGAATACACCGGAGTCGCCGAGAGATTTTGAACAGATGCGAATCTTCGCCGGAAGGCATAAGCTGACTTATCCCATGCTGCTTGCGGGGAGTACTGAAGAAGGAGACCTGCAGCGCAAACTTCCGCAACTGGTCAACTGCGGCGCCTATCCGACTACTTTATTTATCGGCCGTGATGGACTGGTGAAGCGTATCCATGCGGGTTTCGAGGGCAAGGCGACAGGCGAACGGCACACCAGGCTCGTCAGGGAATATGAAGATCTGATCAAGGATCTGCTTGCCGGAAAAGAAGTATGAAACACCGGAATTTTCAATAAAACAAAATTGGAGGATGTCATATGACTGGCAGGATAAATCGCCGCGACTTTATCAAGAAGAGCGCGGCAACAGGAGCCGTAACCGGCATCACATTTGGCGGCTCATCGAGGGCGGCTGTACTGACTGATCTCTACGACCGGCAGAACAGTCCTAACGAGCGGCTCACGCTTGGATTCATAGGTGTCGGCGCCCGGGCTCATCAGGTCTTGTCAGAGGTTTTGAGAATGCCCGGCTTCGAGGTCGCGGGAGTTTGCGATGCATACAGGGGCAGGGTTGACCGGGCAGTCGAAAAGACCGGAGGACGCGCCAAAGTGTACCGTGATGCCTCCGAACTGCTGGCTGCCCCTGGAATCGATGCCGTTTATATCGGAACCCCTGATCACTGGCACAAATCGCACGCCATTGCCGCTCTCGAAGCAGGCAAAGACGTCTATATCGAAAAACCGCTGACTTATACCGTCGACGAAGGGCTTGAAATTATCAGGGCTGTGAAAAAGACAGGACGGATACTTCAGGTCGGGAGTCAGAATATCAGTTCGCCAACTCAGCTCAAGGCGAGGGAGATCATTGAGTCCGGCCGGCTCGGTCAGATAACGATGATCCGCTCGACGACGAATCGAAACACCGCCGGAGGCGCGTGGATCTATCCGATTCCTCCCGATGCGAATGACCAGACCGTCAACTGGGACATGTTCCAGGGACCGGCGCCGAAATACCCGTTCAGTCTTGAGCGGTTCTTCCGCTGGCGTTGTTATAAAGACTACTCCGGCGGCATCGCAACAGACCTCTTCGTCCATACCATGACGACTATTCATTACATCATGGCCGCACAGGCGCCCGAATGCGTTATGGCTACCGGGGATCTTTATCGGTGGAAAGAGAGCCGGGATGTGCCAGACACGCTCAATGCTTTGATCCAGTATCCCGAAGGATTCACAGTCAATCTGAGCGCCACCTTCAACAATCAGTCAGCGGGTGAGCGAGGCATCGAGATACTGGGAACCAAAGGTACCCTCACCCTCGGGCGTGAACTGACCTTCACCCCGGAAAATCCGATCGAGGATAACGACTGGATCGTTGCCTCATGGGCGCGCGCCCTTGAAGACGCATATTTCAAGGACCCGAAAATACGCCAGTCCGAGCAGCCGCAGCGATGGGATCCGAAAGTGATCCCCGCAGGTGAGAGCTGGCGCGGAATCGGCAGAAACTCGACCATGCTTCATCTCGAGAACTTCCAGAGAGCAGTCAGAAACCGGAAGCAGCCGATTGAAGACGTATTTGCCGGTCACCGCGCCGCTGCCGTCGCTCAGATGATAAATTTGTCCGCATCAAGGAAGATGCCTGTCTTCTGGGATCGTTCAAAAGACGGGCTGAAAGCTTGAAGGCAGGAAAAGATTACGAAACAGGCGAAATAAACGAAATAACAAAATATATCCAAACTCTGATTGAGCGAGAAATTTCATCAGAGGTGCAAGGGTCAAACAAGCCAGGTGTTTTGACCCTTTAGATCTTTCTGTTTGTTTCGTAATCTTAAAATGAAAGCAGCCCGGCTGCGGGCTCATCAATGATCCACGTAAGCGTGCCGGGAGTTGCCTTGATCAACTGGCTGGGCAGATTTTCTGGCTGATATTCGCCTTCGAGCACCTGTCTTAAAGTCTCAGCCTTATCGGCTCCTGAAACCAGGAAGATGACATTACCGGCATTATTGAGCGCCGGTAATGTCAGTGTGACCCGCCAGGAATCGAATTTCTCCACATAATTTGCAACAGCGATTTGATCTTCAATCCGAAGCGCATCTGTACCTGGAAAGAGCGATGCCGTGTGGCCATCAGACCCTATTCCCAGAAATACCAGATCGAAGTGTGGAAACTCGCCATGAAAGGTTTTTCTGACAGCTTCGGAGTATTCTGCGGCGGCGATCTTCGGGGGATTTTCCGTTTTTATTCTGAATATGTTGGCAATTGGAACGCCAACCCTGGTCAGGAGTTTTTCATTTGCCAGGCGGTAATTGCTCTGAGGATCGTCGGGCGGGACGCATCGCTCATCGCCCCAGAAGAAGCAGATTGAACCCCATGGGATTGAATCGGAAAATGGGGGCGCCGAGAGTATTTCGTATAGTTTTGCCGGGGTTGAGCCGCCGGAGAGCGCGACTGTAAATCGCCCTCTCCGGCTTATGCATTCTGATGAGAGTTGAAAAAAACGGTTCGCTGCTTCGTGAGCAATTTCATTCACATCGGCGCAGACGACAATCTCGCGTGAAGATTGCTTCAGCGTCTTCATTTTGCCTGCCCCTTGCCTCCCTTGCCGAGAGGGAATGACGACCGGACAATATCGAGCAGGGCCTGGAGTCCGGCTTTGATGTCGGATCCAAGGTGAATGCGTATGGCGCGCCGGTTTCGGCTCGCCAGCGACTGAAAATCTCCAAGCGCCTGAGCCTGCTTGAGAACCCCGAAACTGAACTTTTCACCAGGGAGCGGAATGTCTTTGAGATCGTCGGCTGTTATCTGAACGAAGACTCCGCTGGAGTCGCCTCCCTTGTGCAGTTGGCCGGTTGAATGCAGAAATCTTGGGCCGTATCCGGTGGTCGTGGCCGTGAGCAGGGCATCGCGAAGGTGAGTGCGAATCGACTGGATCAGACTTTCGTTGTCCGCCGTTTCCTGAATGTAGTCCAGCAATGCGATGTAATCTCCGCTGCCGGCGCGTCTCAAATGCGCGGCGATGAAAGAATCGATTGCCGCTCCCTTGCCGAGTTCCGCGATCGTCGGATCGCTGCAGAATACGGCAAGCCCCTTTCCTTCGGCCGCAAGCGATTGCCCCTGAAGCCGGCCGTTCTTGTTGAACTCGTCGAGCAGAAGGCGGGTATTGTCCTTGCTCTCCTGGACGTTTGGCTGATCGAAGGGGTTGATCGCCATCAACCCTCCGGCGATAGCCGTTGCCATCTCCCACATGAAGAATTCCTCGCCAAGATCTATGGCATCCTGCAGCGAGCGCCGAATGACGGGATGCCCGGCCGATTCAAGATCACGAAGCCCTGATTCGGTTGAAGCATCAGTTGAAGCATCGGTTGAAGCATCGGTTGAAGCGTCGATTGTTCCGATGCCGATGTGAACGAAGACGCGGTCGTTGCCGTAAACTCCCGTTCCGGCGAGCGGCTCGCCTGCAATCGGAACGATTCCTTTGCCTTCCTTGCCTGTGCTCTCAGCCACAAGTTGCTCGATCCACAGGCCGAGTGATTCAATTTCAGGCGCTATGATCAGCGTAAGTTTGTTGCGGCCCGCATTGGCGAATGCTCCGATTGCCGTGCCGAGCCTGACGGCCGGGTTATCCGCCGCTGGAACCACCGGGGCGCACGCCGTCATCGCCCGTTGAGACCGCTCGATCAGCGTTCTGAAATCGAACCCCTGTAACGCAGCCGGCACCATCCCGAAATATGACAATGCCGAATAACGGCCGCCGATGTCTGATGGATTGGTGAAGATCCGGCGAAAGCCGTCATCGGTCGCCATCTTCTCCATCAAAGTCCCGGGATCGGTTATGGCGACGAAGTTTTCACCGGCATGATCGCCCTTAAGCTCTTTCACGCGGTTGTAGAAATACTTGTAAAACATCAGCGGTTCGATGGTCGCGCCGGATTTGCTGGCGACAACGAAGAGAGTCTTCTTCAGATCGACTGATTGTTCGAAAGCGCTGACCGTCGCCGGATCCGTGCTGTCAAGGACGTGAAGTTCGGGGAATCCGGTCTGCTTGCCGAATGTCCTGCGAAAGACCTCCGGGCATAGACTGCTCCCGCCCATTCCCAGCAGCATGACGTGTTTGAATCCCTCATTGCGTATGCGCGCACTGAATACCGCCAGATCGTCCGCGGCCTTGACCAGCAGCTCAGGGATTCTCACCCAGCCGAGCGAGTTTTTGATGATCTTTTGATGATCTTCTTCAGCCTTCCACAGCGAGGCGTCTTTGGAAAAGATCCGCTTGACCCACTGACCGCTTTCGCATTGTTTGATCGCTGCTTTTAAGGAATCGGAATACCCTCCGGCATTGATCGTCATTCGATCGTTGAGCCCGCTTGTCAGCAGGGCTTTCTTGGATGTGATGCTGTCGATCAGGCTTTCGAATGAATCGGCAAACGATTTTACGCCGTCGTCCTGAAGCTGCTGGCAGACCTGTTTCAGATCGATGCCGGCTTTGGCGATATCGTCGAGCAGGTTTTCGGCTTCGACAAGGTCCTGCTCGATGCTCAGACTGACGCGGCCATGATCGCGGTAAGCGTCGAAAGTCTGCGGCGGCACGGTGTTGACCGTGTCGGGGCCGATCAGCGTCTCGACATACATGACATCCCTGTAAGTGGGGTTTTTCGTACTGGTGCTTGCCCACAGTGGGCGCTGCACGCGGGCGCCGGCAGAGCGGAGTTTGGCGAATCTCTCAGCGCCGAATATCTCCCTGAATTTCTTGTATTGAATCTTCGCATTAGCTATCGCCGTCCCGCCGAGCAGCGCTTTGAGGGTCTCCTGCCCGCCGGATATTTTAGCTTCGAGTTTTTTGTCGACTGCGGAATCGATCCTGCTGACGAAGACGCTGGCGACTGATGCGACATGATCGATTGGATCGCCTGCTGCGAGTCTTTGCTCAAGTCCGCTGATGTAGGCCTGGGCCACCTGAGAGTAGTTTTCGAGGGCAAAGATCATGGTCACGTTGATGTTGATCCTCGGCGATGCAGGCTTCAATGGCCGGGATGCCCGCAGGGGTTGCCGGAATCTTGATCATCACATTTGGACGATCGAGCGTTGCCCAGAGCCTTTTGGCCTCGGCGATCGTTGCATCGGTATCGTGCGCCAGCAGGGGAGAGACCTCCAGGCTGACATAGCCGTCTATTTTTTTAGTCCGCTCGTAAACGGGTCTGAAGAGATCCGCGGCGTTCCGTATATCTTCGATGGCCAGGGCTTCGTAAATCTCTACCACACTGAAGCCATCGTCTATCAGCTTGCGCATGGCTTCGTTGTAGTCATTGCTTCCGGCAATGGCCTTCTCGAAGATGGTCGGGTTCGATGTGATGCCGCGAAGATCGTCTTCCCGGATCATCCTTGCAAGGTCGCCCGAATCGATCATCGCCCGGCGGATATTGTCATACCAGATGCTTTGTCCCAGCTTTTGCAGCTCAACTAATGGATTCATTACTCTTTCCTTTCACCCTGATTGATCGAATCTGTCTTTCCGTCCACAAGCAGATTGTAGAATTTCTCGTGTCTGATCCTGCCGGTCAGATAAATCTCGTGCGAGGTCAAATCAGGATCGTAAACCTTACCGAGAGGAATTGGAAACGATTCAAGACTGCTTGCATGGCCGAAAGCAGCGAGCGCAAGCATCGCGGCTCCTCTGCTGGAAGCCTCAGGTACGGCTGAAGCGATGACGGGAACTCCCATGACGTCCGCCATCATCTGAGTCCATACTTCCGAGTTCAGAATGCCGCCACCGGAGGCGATGATCCGGTTCTTTTCCGGCAGCCGGCTTCGCAGCAGCTCATAGATTGAAGCGAAACGGTAGCAGACCGATTCCAGGGATGCTCGCATAATTTCGATGTCGGTTGTCCCGAGGCCGAGGCCAATGATGGAAGCGCGTGCCGAATCGTGCCAGCCCGTGCTTCGTTCACCCGAAAAAAAGGGCAACACGGTAAGGCCATGTTCGTCGGGTCTTACGCCGGCAATCCGCGCTTCGATCGAATCGTCATCGATATTTTGTAGTTTGAACGATTTCCTGCACCATGCGAACACGTCGCCTCCGTTTGAAAGGGCGCCGCCAAGCAGGGCGTAACGACTGTTGGCGCGATAAAACCAGAGACCCCGGGGCGCCTCAAGTCTTCCTTCCTGCCAACAAATGCGCATCGCGCCGGAAGTCCCGACATTGAGCGCCACCGAATCCCTGGTGACGCAGCCCGAGCCGATATTACTGCACGCTCCATCGCCGGCTGCCGGGAGCCAGGGAATTTCTGACAGCTCGGGCCAGCGTTTGGCGTAATGATCTATGCATCCGTGTGAGACCTTGATTATCTTCTCCCAGCGGCGAGAGCTGGTCCAAGCCGAGCCCGACAACCTCGAGCATCTCTTCGTCCCAGCGGATCTCCGAAGGATTGAACAGTCCTGTTCCCGATGCCATCGAGACGCTGCAGACGAATTGCCCGAAGATTCTGCTGTAAAGGTATTCTCCAATAGATACCCATCTGTGGACCTTTGATGCAAGCGAAGGATTGGTGCGTCTCAGCCAGAGAATCTTGGCGGGGTAGTAGCTTGCGTGCGGAATGACGCCGGTGCGCCGGTGGATCCATTGAGGATCGATCCTTGCAGCCAGCGAGGTCGCATCCTCGGAACTGCGCGTGTCGTTCCAACTGTATAACGGGGTGATCGCTTGACCCATCTGATCGACGCCAAGCATCGCGTGCCAGAAATTGCTGTATCCAACGCCGCAGATTGCCGGCCGCCGGCCGCCGGGCAGCGCCCTCGCCCTTATCAGGCATTGATCGATTGTTGTGCAGATGATCTCTACCAGTCGTTCCGCGTCGATCTCGACGCCTCCGTCCGGCTTTAAGTCCATTTGATACTGTGTCCGCGCATCGATGCCCTCGATCGCATATCCATCCGCATCATAACAGACTGCGCGCACCGAGGATGTCCCTACATCAAGAGCCAGGACATACGGGAGCCTGGAATCGCCTGCTGTTCTGGTAGCCATGCATCACATCATACAACCCATTAAATGTCCGGGCAATTTGAGCTTGTCTCATGAAAGGGTTACCATCTGAGAGTTTGAGTCACGCAATTATCAACCCGGAGGCCGTCAGATGCGACACAAAATTGAATACACGCTGGTTGTTTCGCTTTGTCTTTTGATCTCGGCCGGCGTCGCTTCGGCCCAATCAGGGAGAAAGCAGAAAAAGGTTGAACAGCAACCTCCCGTGCAGGGAGTCAATCAGCCCGATGCCCGGACTCAACCCGAACCGGAAGTCACCCCGGAAACGCAGATAAGCACGGAGCCGCGTCGCTCGATCATGGTCGCGTCCGGCTTGCCTGACATGAGCATCCCGCTCTATATCGCCGACCTCGCCAGACAGGGATTTATTGCAGAAGTGCGCCGTGAAATTCAAAGCATAGATTTGCGCGAAGAACGGAATCAGACCAGATCCGATGCCATCAAAATAGCCAAACAGGAAGATCAGATGATCGTCGTCCTGCTGGAGATCGAACTTGATCGCATGGGGACGACCATGTCAGGAGTCGATCTGCGCTACTCTGTTTATGAGCCGAAAACCGGGAAAGTGCTCGCCATGGGCAACGGTTACCCCCAGCAACCCTCGGGTATGGGTATCCCCCCGATCGGTGCTTCACGCCAGCAGATTTATGTTGAATGGCAGGGACGAGATGCCGCTCGGCAGGTTTTGAAACGACTGAATATCATCCCTTAGTCGTTACTCTCTTCAATTTGGCAATCAAGGAATTGAGATCCTCGGGCAGCGGAGCTTCAATGTCGATGACCCTTGAATCGACCGGATGCTTGAACTTCAACTTGAATGCATGAAGCGCCTGCCTGCTGAAATCTATTGCATTCGGCGGAGGGCTCGAATAGACATACATTTTTTCTCCGATGATCGGATGTCCGTGCAATCCCGCCTGGATCCTTATCTGATTTCTTTTGCCGGTTATCAGGCTTACTTCAAGCATCGAGGCATTGCTGTATTTTTCGATGACCTTGTAACGGCAGGACGCCTCCTTTGCCATTCGGTCGTTTCTCTCCGCCAGCTTCTGCAGCAATTCATCCTTATCCCAGACCAGCCTGTCCTGCCAGGTTCCGGACTGAGGGCTGGGAATCCCATGGACGATCGCGAGATACGTTCTTTCAATTTCGCGCCGCTCAAACTGGTCTTTCAGAGTTTTTTGATGGCCGGAAGATTTGGCAAACAGGACAATGCCTGAGGTGTCCCTGTCGATTCGATGCACTACAAGGGGCTCCATCTTCCCTTTTGATCTGAGATGTTTTCTCACCATGTCGAGCAGGGAAGGCGCTTCAGGCTGCGCGGCGAGCGGGACCGAGAGCAGACCCGGCGGCTTGTTGATTACCAGCAGGCACGAGTCTTCGTAAAGAATATGCAGGTCCGATGCATGCCGCTCGGAATATCGTCTTTGCGAACTCCCGGGTCGGTCAATCCAGATTCGCAGCGATTCACCTGCAACCAGACGCCGGCCCGAATCGGCGGCACTCTGCTCTTTGTCATCGAGGAAGATCTTCCCATGATCGATGGCCGCTAGCGCCCGCGAACGAGAACCCAGGCGTTCAGGCGCCGCCAGCCATTTATCAAGACGCAGGCCCGCATCGCTTTCGCTTATCACAAATGTCTGACTCTTATCGAAATTCATCTGCAACAGTTTATGTTCTCCGCCTCACTAATGCCACCGATTACAGAGTAAACTTCTTCTGCCGATCGGTTAAATAATATTTCAGGACTCTTTTTTGGCCACTTATGCCAAATAATGTTTATAATCAAAGCTGTCTTTATGATCCAATTGATTTTGCTGGTGATTGTATGAGCAACAAGAAAGTTCTGATAGTCGATGATGAATCTTCAGTCAGGTGGGCGCTCGGCGAGATGCTCAAAGGGTGGGGGTATGATCCGCTTGAGTCGGGAAATGCCGAGAGTGCGAGGAAAATCGTCGAGTCGGAGCGACCGGTAGCGGTTCTGCTCGATATCAATCTGCCTGATGGATCAGGGCTGGATCTGCTGAGCCGGATCAAGCATATCAACCCGACGACCTTCACCATCATGATCACGGCCGATTCCACGGTCGAAAATGTTGTTGGCGCTTTGCGCAGGGGCGCGGATGATTTTCTGAGCAAGCCGGTCAATATCGCCGAGTTGCAGTTCTCGCTCCGCAGCGGGATCAGAGCGAATCGAGGCGGCGCGGATGATTCAAAGAAACTTAAGCCGCGTATTTTGATAGTCACCGATTCCGAAGGGAATCTTGATTCAATGATCAGGCTGCTGGATATCTTTGCCGTGGAGTTGACGGGTATCTCTTCGCTGGCCGAATTGAGAAGGGCCTGCCATGAGGTTCATGATCTGGCGCTGGTCGATGTTCACCCTGGATTGGTCAATCAGACACTGGCTGAATTGCGAGCAAGTCGAACCCATTCAGATATACCGATACTCGTCAACCACG
Source organism: Acidobacteriota bacterium (assembly GCA_016710075.1). Taxonomy (GTDB): domain Bacteria; phylum Acidobacteriota; class Blastocatellia; order RBC074; family RBC074; genus JADJLO01. The sequence continues at coordinate 138,731 of JADJLO010000015.1, forward strand.
AAAGACTGGTCAATGAGATATCGCTCGCCGGCGTGCTGCCAAAGTATCGCGCCATGGCCTGTAACAGAAAAGAGATGACTGAACTGATCGGCAGGCGCGCCAATCCACGAAGCGACGACCGGCAACAGAAGCCGCTTCTCTGACAATCTCCGGCCTTCAATATTTGTTTAAAACATCGGCAAGGGTCTTGAGTAGTTTATCGGCGGTGTAGGGTTTGGACAGAAAGTGCCGAACTCCGGCATTCATGACGTCGGTCAACTTGCTGTTATCGTCAAGGCCGCTGCTGGCAATAATTCTGACATTCGGATCGAGTTTCTGCAGCGCTCTGACCGTCGACGGCCCATCCATATAAGGCATCATCATGTCGGTGATGGCCGCATTAATCCTGCCGATATTATCCACAAAAATCGCCAGAGCGTCGGTTCCGTCATTGGCGGTAAGCACGCGATAACCAAAGGCTTCAAGCGTGTTCCTGGTTATCTCTCTGATCGAGGCCTCATCGTCTATGACCAGTATGGTCTCGCCATCGCCGGTAGGAATTCCGGCATTGGCCGAGACTAAGTCGTCCAACTGAGGCATGTCGGTCGCCGGGAGATATACGCTGAACTGAGTCCCTTTTCCAATTTCGCTGTAGACGTTGATGAACCCATTGTGGGCTTTGACGATGCCCAGGGTGGTGGCCAGGCCCAGCCCGGTCCCTTTTCCCGGGTCCTTTGTCGTGTAAAAAGGTTCAAATATGCGGTTGACATTCTCAGCCGAAATGCCTTGCCCGGTGTCCGATACTTTGATCATGACGAACCTGCCTGGCTTGGCGTCGATATGCATCTTGACATACAACTCGTCGAGGATGCGGTTTTCGACTTCGATCGAGATTTTGCCGCCGCCGGGCATGGCGTCCCGGGCATTGACACAGAGATTCATCATCACCTGATGGAGTTGAGTGTTATCGCCTTTGATCATCCAGGGTTCTTCAGCAGCGGCGAATCTGATATCGATGGATTTCGGAAACGTCTCTTTCAGGATTGCCACGATCTCCTTGATCATATGCCTTGGCTGGAGCGAAATCTGCTCGCCCTGAGTCCCCCTGGCGAACAGGAGCACCTGTTTGATCATATCTGCGCCGCGTTCGACATTCTTTTGCATGACGGAGAGCCACCGCTGGGAATCGGGGTCGCCGATTTTCATCTGGAGCATTTGAATCGCCATCAATACCGGTGTCAGCACATTATTGAGGTCGTGAGCGATGCCGCCTGCCAGAGTGCCGATGCTTTCCATTCTCTGGGCTCTCAGGAACTGGGTTTCGAATCTCTTCTTGTCGGTGATATCGCTGTTGACAATGAGGAATGATTTGGGTTTGCCGGCATCATCGCGAATCAGGGTCCAACTGCATTCGATCATTTTTTCGTGCCGGTCCCTGGTGAGTTGCTGCATTTCACCGCTCCACTCACCCGACTCAAGAAGCAATCTGGTCGCTTCGATGTGTTTTTGTCTGGCCACTTCGCTGGGGTACCACTCTTTATGAAGAGTGCGGCCGATAACCTCCTCGGCCATCCAGCCGTAGATTCGCTCCGCTCCCCGATTCCAGAACAGGATTCGCCCATCGAGGTCGCAGACCACGATCGCATCCTGAGTCTGATTGAGCAGTGCGGCCTGTTCGCGCAGACGTTCCTCGACCCGTTTGCGTTCGGTGATGTCGCGCAGGATGACGGTGAAAAATTTCTGCCCGCCTGTCTCCATCTGGGAAATTGAGGCCTCAAGTGGGAACTCTTCGCCATTCGATCTCATCCCGAAGACCGAGCCCAGCAGCCCCATGGAGCGCCTGGTTGTCCTGGTGTTGCCGAAATTGGTTATGTGGGAAGGATGCGAATCCCTGAATCGCGAAGGAATGAAGTCGATGATTGGCTTGCCTATTGCGTCATCGGACGGGCAACCGAACATCTGCTCGGCCGCCGTATTGAAAAGAACTATATTCTGCGATGAATCAACCGTGATAATCGCATCCATGGCCGATTCGATGATGTTGGTAATCCGCTTGCGGTTTTCCTGCAACTCCTGTTCTACGAGCTTTCTCTGTGTCAGGTCTTTGATGATTGCCGCCAGCGCCACAGGTTTGTCGTTATTTCCTTTGACGGCGAAGGGTGTCAGAAGGACCGGGACTCTGGAACCGTCATTTCTCACGAACTCTTTTTCGTAATCCGATGCCTTGCCCAGACTGACGACCTGTTTGACGATCGAATCATCAAGATCATGAAATTCAGCCGGGGTGAAATCCTGGAAACGCTTCTTTCCGAGGATCTCTTCTCTGGTGCTGCCGACCAGTTCGACAAAAGCCTCATTGAACTCGAGCAGCAAGCCGTCGAGTGATGAATAGGCAATGGCATCGTTCGATGAGTCGAAGATGTCTTTCAATCTTGATTGCGCTTCGTTGAGGGCAGTTTCGGCAAGTTTACGTTCGGTGATGTTTTTATGGGTGATTACTGCGCCGCCGCCTTCGCCTTTCATCGGAGAAACGGTCATCAGATACCATCGCTGCTCCCTGGGCGAGTGGCAGGGATATTCGAGAGAAAAAGTATCCAGCGAGCCGGCCAGTACTCCCTCAATGCCTGCCAGGACCTTGTCAGCCTCCGGGCTCTGCCTTTCCGCCGAATTGCGGCAAACTGCAAGATAGTTGACTCCCAGGCCGGTTTTAGCCGCGGCATCATTTTTGCTGTTGCAGTTTTCAGCGGCAAATGATGTCCACGCATCGTTGACGGCGATTATTTCTCCGTTTTTATTGAGGACTACAAGGTGCTCGGATAGGGAAGAGAGAATAGAGTTCTTGAGCGACTCATTAACCCTGAGAGCCTTTTCCATCTCTCTGCGCTCGATGATCTCGTTCTGAAGCGATTGATTGGACTCGGCGAGTTCGGCGGTTCGCTCCATGACGCGGAAACCCAGTTCATCGCGGGCTTCGCGCAGAGCGGCTTCAAGTCTTTTACGGTCGGTGATGTCGAAGATCGCCGCTCTGCTCATAAGGAACCTGCCGTCGGAATCATAAATCGCCGTGGCATTGAGCAGAACCAGGATGACCGTCCCGTCCTTGCGGATCATCTCGTATTCAAGATCGGAGACCCACCCGCGTTCCTGCAGGACGTGGAAGAAATCACGAAAATTGCGGGCGCTTTTTTGGGTCAGCAGATCGGTGAATCGCTTTTTGTCGACCAGCTCTTCACGTTTGTAGCCCAGCCACTTGAGTTCGGTATCGTTGACCAGTAAAAAGACGCCTTCGGCATTGATCGAGTGATACCCGCAACCGCTGTTGTTGTAGAGGTCTTCGAATTCCCGTGCCTGACGGCTCATTTCATTTTCCGCTCTGCGACGCTCGACCATCATCCGGCGGATCAGGGAATAGGCTCCCAGCAGCAGTCCCAGACTGATCAATGAGCCTATTGCGGAGGTCCGCAAAGTATTGATGGTGCTGATTTGCGCGAAACGAGATCGCTCGTTCAGCATGCTTGTCTGAGCATCCTCGGCATTATGAATGAGTTTTTCTATCTCCTGAATTGCCCTGACACTTTCCCCGGGGCTGATCACTTGTATCGGCGGCCGGGCTTCTTTTTTATCATTCAGCAGGGAGGCCAGTTTCAGATCTTCGAATGTTCCGCTGCTCAACTCTCTGATTCTGCCCAGAATTTTCTGTTCTTCAGGGTTGTTCAGTGTCAGACGGTTGATCTGATCGAGATTGCGATTGAGTAAATCGCCGGCGTCCCTGAAACGATTCTGGAATTCATTATTTCCGGAAGCGATGAATTCTAAATGACTGGCTTCGGCATAAGCGAGATGAGAGCGGGTGTCGGCAAGCAGTCTCAATACTTCACGCATCCGGCCCATCTCATCATTCTCGGTGGCAAGACGGTTGATGTTCCGGTAGGAGAGCACGCCGATCGAGGTCATGATTATCACCTTAACCAGCAATATGATGATGATAATCGCTCTTTTGCCGAAGATATTCTGCATCCCGCCTCACTGTGAATCAGTCTGACTGACCGTTTGATTTCTGGATCATTGAGTATAACAGCTCAAGTGGGCCTGACGACCTCGACGGAACAATGAGCCCGATTGACCACCGCCGTGGCCACACTACCCAGAAGCATTCGGTCAAGCCTGCTATGTCCTCTGGTTCCGACGAAGATGGCGTCGGCGTCCCATTTTTCGGCCTCACTGATCAGAAGCAATTTAGGATCGGCTACTTCAATCAGGGTTGAAACCGAGAGCCCGCCTTTAAGCAGCAGTTCGCAGGCCTTTGTCTGTATCTCCCTGACATGTTGCATCTGGTTTTCCACGGATTCTTCGGGCAGTTCCATAAATGGCCCGACTGCGGTCACCAGCCTCGCTTCGGTGTTATGTGGCCAGTGACGCGCGGCCACTGTCCTGACGGCCAGATCCGATTGAGCCGATCCGTCGATGCCGATAAGAATCCGTGGCGGTGCATTTGTGACCTGATGACGCTTTCGAGCAACCCGCACCGAACAATGAGAGTCAGTCACTATCTTGTGGGATACACTGCCCAGCACAAATCTGCCGAGTGCGTTGAACCCGTGAGACCCGACCACGATCAGATCTGCCCGCCAGCCTTCCGCCTTCCGGACTACCTCTCCCGAGGCGGAACCATGATGCGCCTCGACCGTGAAATTCCAGGTTGGAAAGAAAGCCTCGATAATATCTGCGGCGCGTTTTGCCAGAGCCAGGGACCTGGCAACGCCGGATCGGGCCGGGTCCTTTCCTGACTCCTCCAGAATTTCATAACTCGACGGCGGCGGCAACCACGATTCCGCGATCGAGATGATTGATACATCCGCCTCAACCGGCAATCCCGCGCGTTTCAAATCAGTCAAAGCCGCATCCGAATATTCTGATCCGTCGTAGGCAATCAGTATTTTCATTCTCTCCATCATGTTCTTCTCCTCTAATCTATATTATGTGGCGTCTTTGGGGTGACGATACATTTTGTTTGTGCAATCAATGTGCCTTGACTCCTGGAACATAGGATACACACTCACCGTAAATATCGCGTCGACTGAATCGGTCTATTTTTAGTAATCGCATACCGATCAATAATTAACAGGGATCCGGGGCGACTCGTAAAACGTATGCCAGTTTGCAGGGTTTTTAAGCCTCCGCGACCGGCAGGTCTGAAGCTGCGGAGTTTCCCACAATGATTGGGTGACATTCCGCATGTTAGCTCGATGTTAATTTCTAAGTTGATGTAAAAGATATATTTATCGCACGGCACTTTGATTGCAGTGAACACAGTGAATAGAGTGGATAATTGAGACCGCTCTTGCGGTTAAATTTAAATAATCAAAAAGGGGGAGACTAAAATGTCAATACAGGTCAAAGATGTTTTTCCTAAGGAAAATTTCAAGAAGGTGACGGCTCAGGTTGGAGAGCAGCTAGCGTATGCCGGGATGGAGGTGGACCGGATGAAGGTCAAGATGGCCCAGGCTGTTGATGACGGGGTTGATGCCGCAAGAAAAGCTGTCAAGAGAAGCCGGCATGCGGCTGAAGATATGATCGATGAGACGGCATACAAGATCAAGCATGACCCGCTGCAGTCGGTCGCCATAACCTTTGGAATTGGGTTGGGACTTGGAGCCTTGATTGGGTGGATTCTCGGTCGCGAGAAGAAGTAACCATGAAATTCATAAATTATGGATAATGCCTGGGTCTTATGAGAATAAAAAAAGGGATAGTCGCGTCAGCGAAGATAGGGTTGCCGATCGCAATTGTTATTCTGATTATGATCGTGCCATTCGGGGTCTCTTCGGAGCGGGAGGCCCATGCATTCCTTCGCCGGTATTTCAATTTCTCAGCGACGGAGTTTAACGCGCTGGATCGAGGCGAGGTGATCACGAGGCTGCCTCCCGTACCGGATTCGCGTGAAGTGGCGGTTCTTGGAGCGGTCAGGGTAAATGTCTCGAAGGATATTTTTGTAGCTCGGATACGTGACATCGCCAATTTCAAACGCAGTTCCAATGTCCTGGAGATTGGCAGGTTTGGAAAAACTCCAAAGCTGGACGATCTGAGGGGCTTGACGATCGACGAGGACGATATTAATGCCTTGAGGGAATGCAGGGTCGGAGATTGCGGCGTGAAGTTATCCGCCGCCTGGATCGACCGTTTGCAGAAGGGCATTGACTGGAATGCGCCGGATTACCAGATCCGCCCATCGACAATGATCAAACAGATGCTCGTTGAATATGCCCAGGGATATCTTGCGGGCGGCAATGCCCGACTCGGCGTTTATCAGGACAAGGAGTACGCCCACAAGGTGGCCGACGATGTCGTATCTCTGCTGCGGCAGACACAATATATCTATAATTACGCTCCCGATTTTCTGCGATACCTTGAACAATTCCCGCAATCGAAACCGGCCGGAGTAGAAGATTTCATCTACTGGTCCAGGGAGAAATTCGGTCTCAAGCCCGTGATCAGCCTGACTCACATTTCGATCTACAGAAAAAGCCGCACGGGAGGCACGGACCTTTTCATCGCCTCGAAGCAGTTATACGCAAGTCATTACTTCGAGTCTTCACTTGTGTTTACTTATTTCCTGGATGACACTCAAAATAGCAGGGAACCGGCAGCATATTTGATCTACCTTAACCGATCGCGGGCGGATGGATTGCGTGGAAGATTCAGCGACGCCAAGCGCAGACTTATTGCCGGCGAACTCCGTGACGGCATGGAGAAGAATCTCAATATTCTCAAAGAAAGACTCAGTGGCCCCCGTCGATCCATCTGAAAATCATTGACGGCATTTTCTATCATCAGTGGAAAAAGAGAAAAGCGGCTCAGCTCAAAATAACAGGAGAACCAGAATCATCTTTCTTGTCGTGCTGGGAGCGATTACAGGGTGGTTCTGTTATCTGATTGCCAGGCCGTTTCTGTTGCCGGTCATCGGGGCGCTGGTTTTTTCAGTGATCTTTGCCCCGCTGCACCGGCGGATTTATATCTATGTTCGGCGGAGCAATCTTGCGGCTCTCATCTCGACCATTCTGGTCCTGCTGATCATTGTCATTCCAGCTTTTCTACTTGGAGCAGCCATCAGAAGAGAACTCGTGGATGTCTACCACGAGCTGAGCCAGCAGACCGACAGGAGTGGAGGCTGGATTCAGTATCTCTCAAATGCGGCAGACAGTATTTCGCTCTGGTTAGGGAGGTATGTCGATATCTCGGACATAGATCTGCGCAAAGAGCTGATGTCCAGGGTTCAGCAGGCGAGTTCCTACCTCTTGCGACAGGCCGCGGATACAGCCGGCGGATTGCTCTCTTTCATAGTCAATGGCGTGGTGACATTCTTCACCCTCTTTTTTCTTTTCAGGGATGGGCGATCTCTATACAGGCGGATCACAGTGGTCACGCCGTTGAGGGCCGATCAGATCGAAAGGCTGACCCGCAGAGTCGGCAAAACGATCACGGCCAGCATGTATGGAGGGCTGGCCGTCGCAGTAGTCCAGGGAGGTCTGACTGCGCTGGCTTTCTGGGCTCTCGGCCTGCCGTCACCGATTCTGTGGGGAGCTGCAACCTCGATCTTCTCATTCATTCCAATCATCGGCTCGGCCACCATCTGGCTGCCGGCGGCCGTCTTTCTCATCATAGGCGGGCATTTCATCAAGGGAATTTTATTGATCGCCTGGGGAGCGGGAGTCGTAGGCATGTCCGACAATATCGTCCGGCCTTATGTCATCAGTGAACAGGTCGATTTTCACCCATTGTATGTTTTCTTTGCCCTGCTTGGAGGCGTTCAGGCTTTCGGCGTCATGGGAATCTTCATTGGCCCTGTAATGGTAGCCATTGCTGAAGGAATACTTTCTCTGATTCGGGAGGAACTGCGCCAGCCAAAAGGTTCAGCCGGAAAATAAACTTATCCCGGTATTCGAATGCCCGGTATTCGAATGCCCGGTATTCGAATGCCCGGTAATCGAATCGGTATTCGAATGAATGATCAGGCGGAAAGGAAGTGACTACGAAGCAAACAAGCGCAACCAAAATAGAGTATTGCAGGGTTGCTTCGTAATCCCGTCTTGATTTTTCGGTTAGAGCCCGAGAACTTCTTTGATTTTCGAGCCGATATCCGCGGGGCTTTTGACGACGTGGATGCCCGCGGCGGTCATGGCAGTCATCTTTTCAGCGGCCGTCCCTTTGCCGCCCGAGATGATTGCACCGGCGTGACCCATGCGGCGGCCGGGAGGTGCGGTCTGCCCGCAGATAAAGCCGACAACAGGCTTTTTGACGTTCTCTTTGATGAATTCAGCAGCCTCTTCTTCGGCCGATCCGCCGATCTCGCCGATCATGACGATCGCGTCAGTATCCGGATCGTTATGGAAAAGTTCGATTGCATCACGCTGAGAAGTGCCTATGATCGGGTCGCCACCGATTCCGATGCAGGTGGATTGCCCGATTCCAAGCGAAGTCAACTGTCCGACCGCTTCATAGGTCAGCGTTCCACTTCTTGAAACCACGCCGACTCGCCCTTCCAGATGAATTCTAGCGGGCATGATTCCAACTTTGCACTTGCCGGGCGAAATCACGCCGGGACAATTGGGCCCGATCAGACGAACTCCTCTCTCAGTCACATAATTGTAAGCCTTGACCATATCTAGCGCCGGAATCCCTTCGGTGATGCAGACAATCAGCGCCACCCCCGATTCGGCTGCTTCCATGATCGCGTCAGCAGCGAACGGCGGCGGAACATAGATCACCGATGCATTGGCGCCCGCCTCCCTCACCGCATCCGCTACGGTGTTGAAAACTGGAAAGCCCTCATGCAATGTCCCACCCTTACCAGGTGTCACACCGCCAACGATATTTGTGCCGTAGTCACGCATCTGAAGAGCATGAAAGGTTCCTTCCTTGCCGGTCAGCCCCTGAACAATCAGCCGTGTATTCTTATCTACAAGAACGCTCAATATTCCTCCTCTGACCGCGGACAATCTCTCGCCGGGTCAAAATTTTTCAGGATGAAAACTATAATAATAAACAGGATAGCGAAAATTAAACGGCAGAATAGCACAGCGAAAAATGAAAACGCAAAAGCTGTGCGCTGAGGTTCAAATCAGTGAGGGAGATTACTAAACAGTCGGAATAGCCGAAACAATCGAAACAATCAGTAAAAAGACAAACGCATAGTTGATCTTGAAAATTGATCGCCCGAAATCTTTTCGTATTTTTGGTCTATTCCGTCTGTTTAGTAATCTATTATTTCCCCGCGATCGTTCTCTCGTCACCGCAACTCCCCTTGAGCGAGCTAATCCAGTCGCGAATCAGATCGATACCTTCCTGGTGGATCGTGCTTCGACCGATTTCGGGCATCATCTCTTTGGGTTTTGTCGAGAGCATGCGGTAAATAAGGATCGACTCGTCAGGTTTTCCGGGGACGAGATCGAAAGCCAGATTTCCCGAGAATCCGGCCGAGTTTGGATTCTTGCAATAGCCGAGTTTGCGAGGATCCCGCTCTTTCCAGGTCAGCAGGAAGCCCGTGTATCCGGCTGAGCCTCCGGGGTGATGACAGTGAGCGCAGTTGTTGTCGAGATAGGCCCTCGCACGGGCATCCAGGGACCCTGATGCGGGATCGTTCCAGACTGCGATTCTTGGAGCCTGATTCGAGGATGGAGCGCCTTTCAAGTACCCGATTCTGGTCCAGTAGTCCAGCTGGTTGAAACTGCCGTCGGCATAGGCATAATCGCGATTCAGATTGCGGGCCTTCGGGCCGATGGGCATCAGCGTTTTTGCATTGTCGTGACACTGGGCGCATTCATTCTTGTTGGGAATGTTGTAACTGACCTTCATGGCCCGGCCATTCTTGTCGCTGCGTGCGATCTCGGTCGATGAACCGGCGATTTCAAGTTTCGCATCCGACTGCTCGTCATTCCACACATAGGGCAGTGAGACCCATCCATCCTTTCCCCTGACCAGCAGCCTCGTTTCGATCAACTTCTCCTTGCCGGGGCTTCCATCGACAGGGAAAGCGAATGATTTCGAGAGCACCGTGCCGACAGGGAATTCAAACGGCCCATCTTCATTGTAGACGGCTGACGCCCCTGCCGGCATCCAGACAAATCTGTGCTTTGAGGCATGATCCGAAAAGAGCGGAGTGTTGAGATCATACGGTATGACCCCTTTGTTCGGTTGGAGCGGGCCGCTTCCGGCATTGAATAACCTCCAATCGGAAAGTTTTTCCGGAAACGGCTCCTCGACATAAGACTGAACATCGGTGCCTTTGAGCAGGCTGCAACTCAATGAGATGCAGCAAGCCATAAACACCAGAAAAGTTGTTGCATACCGGCGCATTACATTCCACCTCCGGCTTTTGTCGCGGATGATTGAGGCAGTTTGATCTCCGCCAGGGCAGGCAATGTGCATTTATGAGGCTTCATATCCCGGCTGATTTTCTTGAATCCGCCCGCTCCGTCGAAGTTCAGGAATGTGATTTCGCCGTTGTTCTCCAGACAGATCTTCGCGTCTTCGACCTTTGCGGGTTTGCCGCCTGCCGGTTCGACTATCCCGTCATAAATGACATCAGCCAACGGTTTGCCGGCAGCCTTTGCCAGCGCTTCCCATTTGGGCAACCGGCTGTCAGGCTCCTTGCCGCTGCCCGAAATCTGATTGTCATGAATGTTGATAGATGCCACAAATGGATTGTAGTTCGGATTTTTGATCTCAGCCGCACTCGACGCCGAGAGATAGGAGACGACGTTGATCCCCGCACTGTTATTGTCCCTGATCTCGTTTTTGTAGATCTCTACATTCTTGACGGCCATGACCAGCATTCCGGTTCCGGTAGCCAGGTTGTAGACAGTCTGCCCCATGGGTGCGAAGTTGGGGTTGTTGTTGGCTATGATCTTGTTGTTGTATACCCGCACCATGCCGCCACCCTGAACCGGCAGATCGGGCAGATTGAAGACCATAATCCCGCCCGTGTTGTTCGTTACCTCGTTCTCATACACATCGGCGTTTTTGGTGTTCTCGATCTCAATCGCAGCCACATTCTTCTCGGCCTTGTTGCGACGGATGATCACCTGATCGGACTGCCCGACATAGATCCCCGCATCCGATGCTCCAATCGCCACCGAATCTTCAATCAGCACGTTCTTGCAAGTCACAGGATAGAGCCCATACGGTCCGTTCTTCTCTTTTGATCCTCCGGTCCACTCAACCCTCACCCGGCGGATCGTGATATTAGTCCCGCCGTCGATCTTTAAGGCATCTCCTGCCGCATCCTCGATCCCGAGATCTTCTATCGTGAAGTCGTTTGCTTTTACCAGCATCCCGGCCGATCCCGCTTTCTGCCCCGAAAACGAAAGTATCGTCTTGTTCATCCCCTTGCCCCGGATCGTCACATTGCTGATGTTGAGCGAGAGCGTATTGTCGAACTGAAATTTCCCTTCAGGTAATTCCAGGACGCTGCCCGGCTTCACCTTGATCAACTCTTCCTGGAATTTTTTCACCAAGGTCTCTTTTGTCAGCCCGCTTTCCGTCGATGGCCCATTTGTCGAACAGGAACTCAATAGCCCCATACCCGCCACTGCCAGCATTGTTACTGCAATCGTTATGATTCTCTTCATTTGCCCGCCTTTCGCCTCATTTTTCATTGTCATTGTTGGAGTTTGATTTATTGCCCTGCCTCACAAGCCTATCAAGATTCATCAACCGATGGCAATCATTTCCAGTTTCATTTATTGATTTCCTTCACCTTTGAATACAGTTTTTCATTTTCCTGCAACATTCTCGCCATTGATCTGCGTTACATGTAAGTAAGTGCTTACAACCCGACCTTGCCCGCAGTCGAGAAATATGGTAAGTAAGTGCATACTTACTTGTGGCCGGTTTTCGGATTGAAGGAAGAGACAAGTGAGGGAGACGTAAAACAGCTTGGATGATAAGAGATGATAAGAAATGACATTTAACAAGAAGACGACAGAGATAGGGGAGATTCGAACGGCACCGAGGATGGCTGCTGAAGATCGAAGGCAGCAGATACTTGACATTGCGGTCAGGCTTTTTTCGCAAAAAGGGTTTCGCGGGACGACGACGAAGGAGATAGCGTTGGCGGCGGGGGTCAACGAAGCGATCATCTTCAGGCATTTTGCGACCAAAGAAGAGTTATACAGGGCGATCATCGATCAGAATGCGAGTTCAGAGCAGATCATGACGCTGGAAAAAGAGTTGGATAAGGCGATGGAGGAGTCGGATGACCGCAGGGTATTTGAGATGGTGGCCTATCAGATGCTCGATTTTCATGGGGTTAACGACTCAGCGATGAGGGTGATGATGTACAGCGCGCTCGAAGGGCATGAGCTGGCGGAGATAGTATTTCGGACACATATCACAGAGATGTTCAAAAAGCTGGCGGGGTATATCAAAAAGCGGACAAAAGATGGGGTATTTCAGAGTGTTGATGAGATGACGGCGGCAAGAAGCTTTGTTGGTATGGTCTTTTATCATGCGATAGTCGGTAAATTTTACGGAAAATGCAGCCGGGATCTGCTGGATCTGGACAACCGCGAGGCGGCGGTGAGATTTACGGATATTTTTCTGGCGTCGATGACGAATCTTTCATTCAATCTGAATAAAGCGAAACGAAAATAAAATAATGAACCGAGGACCTGGAAGGTCTACGGATCTGGTGGATCGGGATTGAGCCATAATTATTAAATGAGAAGGGGAAATAAATGAGGGAGAGATCTTCATTACTGGAGAGTGAGATGACGGTGAAAAATGGTGTAGAGCAATCATTGACCGGCAGGCGCAGGCGGGTTTGGGCAATAGGTCTGATTGGGTTGGTGGGGATACTCGTCCTGGGGGTTGCGGTCGGCCGCTTTATGGCAGGCAAATCTGATCAGTCGAAGGCGGCAGCGGCGCCGGCTGCGGCTACGGCGACTCCGGAGCCTTTGGTTGAGGTGACCACAGTTGCAGCCATTACGCGGAATTTGCAGCGGAGCGTTGAGGTAGTGGGATCGCTGGCGGCCGACGAAGAAGTGGTAATTGCGTCGCAGGCGGCAGGCGAGCTGGCGCAACTCAACGTGGATTTTGGCAGCTTCATTACACAGGGACAGACCATTGCGATCATCGACCAGCGGGATGCCAAGCTCAAGGTCGAGCAGGCCGAGGCCACGCTCAAACAGACAATGGCTCGTCTCGGCATGAAAGAAGGAGAGAAGTTCGATCCGCTTCAGGCTGCTGATGTAAAGGTGGCAAAGGCTGCCCTTGACTGGGCGAAGCTGGACCTGGACCGCGCCGCGAAGCTGATTGAAAACGGCGACATCTCAAGATCCGTTTACGATCAGGCGATGATCAACCACAATTCGGCACAGGCGCGCTATCAGGCTGCAGCCGATGCCATCAATCAGCAGCTTGCGCTCCTCGAACAGCAGCGCGCATCGCTGGCGCTGGCTAAAAAAGCGATAACCGACACGGTAGTGCGAGCGCCGATCAGTGGAGCTGTCAAGGAGAAGTTCGCCTCCAAAGGCACCTATCTTCCCGTCAACGGAAAGATCGTGACGATAGTCAGGATAAACCCGCTGCGTCTTCGTGCGGACATACCGGAGTATGCCGCCGGATCGGTTCGAGTGGGCCAGACCATCAATCTCTCTGTCGATTCATTTCCGAACCGCACCTTCAGCGGCAAGGTGGCGCGCATCGGACCTTCACTAAACGAGCAGACACGGGCGCTGACGGTCGAGGCGGCAGTCACCAATCCAGGTAATATCCTGCGTCCCGGCATGTTTGCCAAATCCAGACTGATTACCGCGGCTGATGCAAAAGCTGTCATGGTACCGATGAAAGCCGTTCTTACGGTCGCCGGATTGAACAAGTTGTTTGTCATCGAAAACGGCAAAGCGACAGAACGCCTGGTCAAATTGGGCGACAACGACGGCGACCTGGTAGAGATCAGGGAAGGGCTCAAAGAGGGCGAGATGGTTGCCTCCAGCAACCAGGATAAGCTCCATTCAGGAACCCCGGTCAGGTAGGCATGGAGTTCCGCGCATGGAGTTCCGCGCATGGAGTTCCGCCTTCAGGCGGAACGGTTAAATCCGAACTACATGCTCAGACAGTAGGAGACGTTGATGCAGAAATTAGCTGAAATTTGCGTAAAAAGGCCTGTCTTCGCCACGATGCTCATCATGACGCTGGTGGTGCTGGGCATCTATTCATACAACCGGCTGACGGTTGAGAGGTTCCCTCGGGTCGAATTTCCGACAATCACGGTGATCACACAGCTGCGGGGCGCGGCTCCGCAGGAGGTAGAGACTGAAGTCACCGACAAGATTGAGGAAGCGCTGAACACGATCAGCGGGATTGAAGAGTTGCGTTCGACCTCGTCGGAAGGCGTATCGCTGGTCTTTGTCAGCTTCGTACTCGAGCGTGATCTCGATTCGGCCGCCCAGGATGTGCGTGACAAGATCAATACAGTCCTTCCGTTGTTGCCGAAAACGATCGAGCAGCCCGTGATTCAGAGGCTGGATCCGGATTCCTCGCCGATCATGACTCTGGCGCTTTCTTCGACACGATCGATCAGAGAGACTACTGAATTTGCAGACAAGGTGCTCAGACGACAGATCGAATCGATCACGGGAGTCGGTCAGGTTCAGATCATTGGTGGCCGTAAACGTCAGATCAATGTACAGCTCAATGGCGACAAGCTCAGAGCCTACAACCTGACAGTGGCGCAGGTCTCTTTGGCGCTGCAGGCTCAGAACCTCGAAGTGCCTGGAGGAAGAGTCGAACAGGCCGATCGAACGCTGACTTTGAGGACGCTGGGCAGGCTCCAGTCCCCGGCGGAGTTCAACAACATAGTCGTGGCCAATCGTGCGGGTTACCCGATCAAAATTTCCGATGTCGGGTATACGGAAGACGGCGAGGAGGAGGAGCTATCGGCCGGCCGTATTAACGATACTACAACCGTGCTGCTGCAGATTCGCCGCCAGTCCGGAACCAATACGGTCGATGTCATCGACGGGATCAAGGGACGCCTAGATGAGTTGAAGAAGTCGATACCAGGTGGCTATGAGATCAAGATTGTCCGCGATCAGTCGGCGTTCATACTCGCTTCTTTCCACACAATTCGTGAACACCTGATTCTGGGCTCGATCCTCGCCGCTCTGGTGGTGCTGATCTTCATGCAGAATATTCGCGCCACGCTGATAGCGGCGATTTCGATTCCAACATCCATCATCGCGACATTTGCTGCGATGGATTATGCGGGCATCACGCTCAACGGTCCCTCGATGCTCGGTCTGACCCTTTCAGTCGGCATCGTCATCGATGACGCCATTGTCGTGCTGGAAAACATCTTCCGCTTCATCGAGGAAAAAGGCTACGAGTCCTTCCGTGCGGCAATTGAAGCGACGAAAGAGATCGGCATGGCCGTCATGGCGACAACGCTGTCACTGGTGGTCATTTTTCTGCCGGTAGCTTTTATGCCGAGCGTGGCCGGAAAGTTTTTCAAAAGCGTTGCCTTGACCATGGCATTTGCCATTATGGTCTCGCTGCTTGTCAGCTTCACCCTGACACCAATGCTCAGCGCCCGTCTTTACCGTAACTATCGCGAAAAATTGAAGGGAAAAGGCGGCCATTCCGGCGATAAGAACTTCATCATGAGAGGGCTTGATCGCGGATACACGAAGATCCTCAATTTTTCGCTGCACCATCGATGGATGGTCGTCACGCTCGCAATCCTGGTGATTATCTCGATCGTTCCGCTGTTTATGTCTGTCGGCAAGGACTTCTTCCCAGAGGACGATCAGGGGGAGTTTGAGATTTCAATGCGTGCACCTGAAGGCACATCGTTGCAGGCTACGCTGGCGATTGCCCAGAAGGTGGCAGCCGATGTGCGCAAATTGCCGCATGTGGACTACACGCTCACGACCATCGGGGACGATCAGCAGCAAACGACCAATCTGGCGAAAGTCTATGTCAGACTGACGCCGCTTGAGACACGAAAACTCAATCAGTTCGAGATCATGGGGAAAGCCCGTGATGAGGTTTTACCGAGGTACAAGCAGAATAACCTGCGGGCGGTTGTCAGCACGGTGGCAAGTATTGGAGGCAGTTCGCAGCAGAATGCCGCCGTGGCGTTTATGATTCAGGGGCCTGATCTTGAAAAGCTTTCGGAATATTCGAACACGCTGCTCAACAAGATCAAGCAGATGCCGGGGATTGTCGATGCGGATTCCTCTCTGATCCTCGGAAAACCGGAACTCAAGGTCAGCATCGATCGGGCAAAATCTGCCGATCTCGGAGTCAATCCGGCCGATATAGCCCAGAGCCTGCGTCTGCTGGTCGGCGGCGATCAGGTTTCGACCTATAACGAAGGCGGCGAGCAATATGAAGTTCATATCCGGGCTGACGAGGGGTTCAGAACGGATGCCGAGGGAATCAGGCTGCTCAATGTGCCCTCGACCCGGCTGGGCAGCATCGGTCTGGACAATATCATCAAGCTTCAGGAGTCGAGCGGGCCGACGCAGATCGAGCGTGTCTCGCGGCAGCGCCAGGTGATGCTGACCGCTAACCTCAAGCCGGGATTTTCACAGAGCACCATCATTGAACTTCTCAATAAAGAAATTAAATCCATGAAGATGCCTGCCGATTATGTGACGGGACTCGCCGGTCGAACAAAAGAGCTCGGTAAGACGATGAAGGGTTTCGTGGTCGCGTTCCTTCTCTCGATCATATTCATGTATATCGTGCTGGCCGCTCAATTCGAGTCATTCATTCATCCCGTGACGGTCCTTCTGGCATTGCCGCTGAGCATGCCGTTTGCGATTTTTTCCCTGGTTCTTGCGGGGCAGTCATTCAACATGTTCACCGCGCTCGGATTGCTGGTCCTGTTCGGAATGGTCAAGAAGAATTCGATTCTGCAGATCGACCATGCCAACGGCCTGAGGGCGAAAGGCATGGAGCGCCACCTCGCTCTGGTTCAATCGAGTCGCGACCGCTTGCGTCCGATTCTCATGACCACCATAGCCTTCGTCGCCGGCATGACGCCACTGGCCATAAGCAAGGGCTCGGGAGCTGGAATCAATCGATCCACTTCGGTCGTGGTCATAGGAGGCCAGACGCTTTGCCTGCTTCTGACTCTGATCGTCACTCCGGTGGCCTATTCACTATTCGATGATGCGGTCAATTCGACCATCTGGGGCGAATTGCGGCAAGTGCCGCAGCGATTGCCGCTTCGGCCCGGCGCAGGACAACTGCGGCTGTCTCGTCGTTGTTCGGAACCTTCGGCAAATGATTGATTGAAGGGGAGAAACAGAAAATGGCAATTTATCTCACGGAACGCGATGTCGCGGAGCTGCTGACGATGGATGACGTGCTGCCGGCAGTCGAGGAGGCGTTCAGACTGCAGGCAAGAGGCGATGCCGTCAATGAATCGCGTCGACGCGTTCGCACGGCGGGTTCAGTGTTGCAGGTGATGAGCGGAGGAGTCGCCAATTTCGCCGAATTCAAGGGATTGCTGGGTTTGAAATCGTACACTGTGACCCGCTTCGGCGCCCGGTTTTATGTTTCTCTGTTCAGCGCCGAGACCGGCGAGCTGCTGGCCTTCATCGAAGCCGACAAACTCGGCCAGATGCGCACCGGCGCGGCCTCCGGCATCGCCACTAAATTCCTGGCCAGGAAAGACGCAAGGACTGTAGGTATTTATGGAACCGGATGGCAGGCCCGAGCTCAGCTCGAAGCCGTCTTGAAAGTCCGCAGCATCGAAACCGTCCTGGCCTATAGCCGCAAGCCTGAAAATCGAGAGAAATTCTGCGCTGAAATGAGCGGTCTTGCGGGCGGTACCAGTTTCTTTCCGGTCGCCAATCCGGAAGAAGCGGCCGCGGCCGATATTCTGATCACTATTACCAGCTCCCGCGAACCGGTTCTGCTCGGTGAATGGTTGAAACCCGGCGCTCATATCAATGCCGCCGGCGGAAACTCGATCCTCCGTCGCGAGATCGACGATCAGGCGATTATCCGATCGTCGATCGTTACTGTCGATTCGATCGATCAGGCGAAAATCGAAGCCGGAGAGTTCGTCTCCGCCGTCGAGAAAGGCCTGCTCATCTGGGAGCGCGTCAGAGAGCTTAAATATGTCGTCAGCGGTGATATGCATGGACGCACCAGTAATCAGGACATCACGCTTTTCAAGTCTCTCGGCATTGCTATCGAGGACATCACCACTGCCGGAGTTTTGTATAGAAAAGCAGTGGAGCAAAAGAAGGGGAGGGAGTTGTAAAAAAATGAATAGAATCAATAAAATCTTGCTGCAGGCGGTATCGCTTACATTATTGCTTTCGGTTACGGCAATTGGTCAGGTTGCACAAAAGCCTGTGCAGAAAGCGGAATTGACCAGGGTTGGAGTCGACAAGGCGAAAAGGATCAGCCTGACGCTGCGCGATGCTCTGACGATGGCTCTTGAGAATAACCGTGACATCGAAGTCGAGAGGCTCAACGTTCAGATGACCGATTTCGATCTTGCCGCTTCCCGGGGATTTTATGATCCGGCGCTGACTGCCAGCATCTTTTATGATCGCCGAAATACGCCGGTGGCAAATCCGCTGGCCGGCGGACAGAACGGCGGACTTCTGACGGATAATGTCACCGGCAATATGTCGCTTTCTCAGCGGCTTCAGCACCAGGGAGGATTACTGCAGGCGACGTTCAATAACGACCGTGCGACAACTCAGAACGTCTTCAATGCCATCAACCCCCAGTTCACTTCGAGTCTCAATATCAGCTACACCCAGCCGCTCTGGCGCAATCGCGTGACCGATCAGGGCCGGCGCCAGATTCTGATCAACAAGAAGAAGCTGGATATTTCAGATGCGCAATTCAGGCAACGAGCGATAGAGATCATTTCACAGGTTCAGCGCGCATACTGGGATCTTGTTTTCGCCCGGCGCGATTACGAGATCAAAAGCGAATCGGTCGATCTGGCGAGAACTCAATTGAAGCATAACGAGCGACTGGTTGAAGCCGGCTCACTGGCGCCCGCCGATATCATTTCTGCCCGTGTCGAACTCGAACGCCGCAATGATGAGTCCGAAGCGACAATCGACGCCATTCAAAGGGCTGAAAATTCCTTGAAATCCCTCATGCTTCAACCGGTAAATTCGGAGGAATGGCAGTCAGAGCTGGTCCCCGTCGAAACGCCGCAGATTGACACGACCAGTCAGATGCCCCTCCCGGACGCCGTCCGGCTCGCTTTTCAAAACCGCCCCGAAATGGAACAGTACAGGCTCAAAGGCGAACTGAACAAGATCGACCTGGATTTTTTCAGGAATCAGACAAAGCCGCAGATAGATTTCGTCGTCAACTACGGTACTGTCGGTGTTGCCGGTGATCCCCGGACGGAAGCAAACTTCTTCACCCAGTCGAACCTGCTGCTGACTCAGCGGGTGAACGACCTGTCTCGACTCTCCGGGCTACCGCTTCTGCCTATAACTGACGCTACTCCGCTCCCAGCCTTCATTATCGGAGGCAATGGACAGAGCCTTGCCAATCTGTTCAAAAATGACTTCCGAACATGGCGCGTCGGATTGAACATCAATCTTCCGATTCGTAACCGCACGGCTCTGGCACAATTAGGCAGGGCGGCGGCTGAGGGTAAACAAATCAATGTCCAGAAGCAGAAACTCGAACAGAATATCGAAGTAGAGGTGAGAAATGCACTTCAGGCGGTCGAGACTTCACGCCGCCGCGTCGAGGCTGCCACGAATTCCCGGATCAATGCCGAACTCCAGTATCAGAGCGAAGAACGCAAATTCGATGCCGGACAGTCAACCAATTTCTTCGTTCTCGATCGCCAGAATGCGCTCTCCGCTGCGCGCGGCAGGGAACTCAAGGCTCTCACCGATTACACTAAAGCTGTTGCCGAACTTCAAAGGGTCATGTCAACCACACTCTCCAGTAATAATGTTTCGGTAAAGTAAATCGGTCAAAAGCGGTTTTCAGGTTTCGAGTTTCAGATTTTCAAGGTAAAGTTTAAAATCTTATCGGATTCATAATAATAATCTCAGGAGAGTAAACCGGCTATATGTCAGAAGAAAACCAGTCAGGTTTTAAGGTCACAGACCGAAGACTTTTTAAACCGGATGGAACCATGCGTGAGGACTTGCCCGCGCAGGAAGAGAGGCAGGAGCTTCCACCGGCTGTTGTACTGCCGACTTCCCCGGCTCCGGCGCAGGAGCACTCGATCGCGCCGGATGGATACCTGGATGAAGATGATCCCAACGCCATGCCTGAGCAGACTATGTTCACTGAATTCCTTATGGGCATTGCATCTTCAGCTTTCATCTATCTCGGTCTTGTTGAACATCCGGCCACCGGCAAACGGCAGGTCGATCTGATGGCTGCAAAAGAATCGATCGATATGCTGAGCATGCTCAGGGACAAGACCAGAGGCAATCTGACCGGCGGTGAAGAGCGATTTTTCGAGGAAATTCTCTCCGATCTGCGCATGCAGTTTGTCTCGATGAGAAAGCAGTGATGCCCTGTGACTGGCCGTATCCAGCTCCAATCTCCAATTAATCAGAGATGCGTATAACATTTCTTGGGACAGGCACATCGACAGGCATCCCCATGATCGGGTGCGACTGCATTACTTGCGGGTCAAATGATCCCCGGGATAAACGCCTTCGCACCGGATTGCTCATCGAAAACGATGGCATGCGATTGATCGTCGACATCTCCGTGGATTTTCGCCAGCAGGCTCTGCGCGAACATCTGCACCGGCTGGACGCTGTGCTGATCACTCATTGTCATGCCGACCACGTCTTTGGCCTCGATGACATCCGCCCTTTCAATTTCAGGCAGGGACCGATACCGGTATACGGTAGCGAGACGACATGGAAATATCTTCGCCAGGTCTTCTCCTATATTTTCGAGTCGAAACATATCGGAGGCGGGCTGCCGCAGCTCATTCCTCAGACGATCGATGGTGAATTTGAAGTCTGCGGGCTGCGCGTGACTCCTTTTGATGTGATTCACGGAAATGGCAAGGTGACCGGTTTCAGATTCAGCGATGGCAATAAGGATGTCGCATTCGTCACCGACTGCAACATGATTCCCGAAGAGTCCCTGCACAAGATGCGAGACCTGGATCTGCTGATCATCGACGCGCTCAGATACAAACCGCACCCGACGCATCTTCACCTCGAACAGTCACTCGCTTATATCAAGGATCTCAAGCCGGGGCGGGCTCTGCTGACTCACATCGGGCACGATATCAAGTTCTCCGATGCCAGCCCACATCTCCCTTATGGCGTGGATCTGGCCTATGATGGCTTGAAAATCGAGTTGTAAACCTTGTTACCCCCGGCAGGATTATTGGCGACTGATGAAAATTTTCAGAGGCATAAATCACTCCGATCTTGAACGTCCATCGGTGCTCACACTCGGCGTCTTTGACGGCCTGCATCTTGGGCATCAGGAGATAGTCAGAACCGTCGTCGAAAGGGCGATTCTTCTCGATGCGGTGCCGACTCTGATCACTTTCGACCCTCATCCGCGGCAGGTGCTCAAGCCCGAAACGGCTCCCCCTCTGCTACAGACATTCTCCCAGAAGATGGAAGGCCTGAAGCAACTCGGCATCCGGCAGGTCGTGGTTTTGGAGTTCAACCAGGAACTGGCTTCCGTTCCGGCGGAGGATTTTATCAGGCGATATATGGTTGAAGCTCTTCAGGCTCGCGAGGTATTCCTTGGAAAAGGTTTCGCCTTTGGCAATCAAAGGCGGGGAAACATCGATCTGCTCAGGGAAATGAGCGTCAATCTCGGTTTCAATGCAGCCGAGGTTCCTGAAATCCAGCTTGGAGGCCGCCGCATCAGCTCGACCATGAGCCGCAGACTGCTCAAGTCGGGCAGGGTTAACCTGGCGCGCAAGATGCTTGGCCGGGCTTACGGCATCGAGGGCATTGTCACTCGCGGGCACGGCATCGGCAGGCAACTGCTCTATCCCACTGCAAATCTCGAAATTCAGAACCGCGTCGTCCCCTCGGATGGCGTCTACATTACACTTTGCCTGGTTGACCAGGTCTGGTATCGCAGCGTGACAAATATCGGCAAGCGCCCGACTTTTGGCGGAGAAATCGAATCAAAAGTCGAGACTCATCTGCTCGATTTCGACAGGGATCTTTACGATCAGACAATCAGAATCAGGCTCCTCCACAGATTGCGAGGCGAAAAGAAATTTTCGGGAGTCGATCAGTTGAAGTCTCAAATAGCGTATGATTGTGATCGTGCGGTAAGATATTTCAGCTCGGATTTTATTCGACGCAACCTGCAATACGTTTGAATCGTAAAGCTTAAGTGTGATTTCTAAGGATAGCGGAAACAGGGAAAGAGATGGCATTAGCGGAACGTCAGATTGATCGAAATATCGAGCAGCGAAATGCGATGCAGGCTCAAACGGCCGAACTGGTCGAGCCGGCCTCGTCGGCATACATCGCCAGATATAAACGCGATGAACTGTTGAAAGGCCATGGCTGGCGTGGCTGGCTGCGCGCTCTTTACATCATCAGCACATTTGCGCTCTATCATTTATTCGTCTTCTCCTACCATCGCGGCTGGTTTATCGGGAAGAAAGAAGAATCCGAAGAGAAGCATCTGCAATGGCAGGCTCAGTGGATCAGCGGGCAGTTCCTGAAACTCGGCCCGACTTTCATCAAGATTGGTCAGGCAGTTTCCACGCGCGCAGACCTGTTGCCGCTCGCCTACGTCAAGGAATTCAGCAAGCTACAGGACAGCGTCCCGGCTTTCCCTCAGGCAGATGCCATGGGAATTATCGAACGGGAGCTCGACAAGCCGGTCAATCAACTGTTTGCCGAGATCGAATCGGAGCCGATCGCTGCGGCATCTCTTGGCCAGGTTTACCGGGCGCGGCTGCACTCCGGCGAGACTGTAGCCGTCAAAGTCCAGCGCCCGAACCTCGAAAAGACGATCAATTTCGACCTCGCCGTCCTCAGACGGATGGCTCGATTCCTGACCCGCTACCCGAACCTGATCAGAGGAGTGGATTGGGAAGGCACACTCGATGAATTCGCCGCCGTCATCTTCGAAGAGATGGATTATGTCCAGGAAGGCCGTAACGCCGAGGTCTTCAGCGAGAACTTCCGCAAGTGGCCGAATGTACACGTCCCGAAGATTTACTGGACTCACTCGTCTCCTCGCGTTCTTACCATGGAATTCATAGAGGGAACGAAAGTCCTCGATTTTCAATCCCTCAGCGAGCGCGGAATCCATCCTCCCGATGTCGTCAAGCTGATTGCCAGGACTTATCTCAAGCAGCTTCTGGAAGACGGATTTTTTCACGCCGATCCGCACCCTGGAAATATACGCATCATGCCCGACGGGCGGCTGGCTTTCTTCGATTTCGGCATGGTCGGACGAATCTCGCCGAAGCTTCAGACCATGATGATTGATGCCTTCTTTCACATCATCGAACGAGATGTGAAAGGACTGACTCAGGATCTGATCAATCTCAATTTCCTTGCCCCCTCGATCGATCCGGATATCATCAGACCCGTGGTCGAAAAGCTTTTTACCGACTATCTCAACCTTAAACTCGGCGATATTCGGTTCAAGGACCTGACCTATGAGCTTGCCGAGGTGATCTACGAATATCCTTTCGTTATCCCTGCTCACTTCACTTACATCATGAAAGCCATCATGACCCTGGAAGGCGTTGGTATCGTCATGGATCCCAATTTCAGCTTCTTCGATGTCGCTAAGCCATACGCCAAGGAGTTCATGCTTAAACGCGAAGGTCGTTACTTCCGCGATATGATCATCAAGAAGCTGATCTACGGCGAGTCCGACGAAATTCAATGGGGCAAAATGTGGAAACTCGCTAAAATGGCTTTCAAGTGGTACTACGACAGTCTCGATATTTCGTGATCTCTCTTTTTTAACTCAGGAGGCAAGGTGGATTGCGCGGCGAAACCAGTTCTGGTCACTGGAGCGTCACAGGGTATAGGGCGTGAAATAGCGCGGCAATTCGCTGGTCTCGGTGCTCGCGTGGCCATTCATTACTTTCGCAAACTGGATGAGGCTCAAAAGACTCTGGCATCAATGAGTGGAAGCGGGCACATGCTTGTCCAGGCGGATCTGACAGATAACGATCAGGCGAAAAAAATGGTGGAACAGGTAATCGCTGAGTTCGGCCGGCTGGATGTTCTGGTCAACAATGCCGGCATGTTCGAGCCTCATCCGATTGCGAAAGTCAGCTTCGATGACTGGCAGGGCGCGTGGCGAAGGACGATCGATGCCAATCTGATCGCTCCGGCGAATATTACTTACTGGGCGGCTCAGAAGATGATCAGTCAGGGAGGCGGCAGGATAGTCAATGTCTCGTCGCGCGGGGCATTTCGGGGTGAGCCGGACGCACCCGCCTACGGCGCCAGCAAGGCGGGCCTCAATGCAATGAGCCAGTCGCTGGCTCAGGCGCTTGCTCCTCACAATGTTTTCGTCTGTGTCGTCGCGCCTGGATTCGTCGATACCGAAAGAGTCGCTTACAAGGTTCAGGGATCGGCCGGAGAAGCCATACGTAATCAGAGCCCGCTCAATCGCGTAGCCACCTCGGATGAGGTTGCAAGAACCGTAGTCTTTCTGGCTTCCGAAGGCACGGATTTTCTGACAGGCTGCATCGTCGATATCAACGGGGCCTCGTACCTGCGTTCCTGAGACGGAGAGGATTACGAAACATACAAAAAGAGATAACAAAACAAAAAAAAAAAGGAGGAAAAAAAAACGGGGGGGTTGGACAGCCGCCGGCTGGCAGGTCAAATGAGCGCCTGAAAAACTTTTTGTCTGTTTCGTAATCTTCACTGTCTCAGGCCTTCGGGTCGCCCTTGAGCACGCACCTTGCGGTGTCGCGGGCGATCAGCAGTTCTTCATCGGTTGGAATCACATAAGCCGTCAGTCTCGAACCTGGTTTTGAGAAGCTTCCTTCGCTTCCGCCGGTCAATTCCATGTTCCGGCTTTGATCGATTTCGAGCCCCATCCAGTTCAATCCCTCACAGATTTGAGAGCGAATTTCAGGAGCATTTTCCCCGATTCCCCCGGTAAAGATGATTGCATCGGTTCCTCCCGTTGCTGCAAGATAAGCGCCGATATATTTCCTCACTCGGTAGCAGAAAATTGTGATGGCCAGGATAGCGCGTCGATCCTTGTTTTCATGTGCTTCCTCCAGCAGTTCGCGCATATCATTGGTCAGGCCCGATATTCCCAGCAGCCCCGATTGTTTGTTGAGAAGGCTCTCAAGTTCGTGCGACGTGAGGCCTTCTTTCGTGGCCAGAAAGTCGAGTATCGATGGATCGATATCTCCCGAACGGGTTCCCATGACCAGTCCTTCAAGCGGAGTCATCCCCATCGAAGTGTCGATTGAATTCCCGCCCTTGATTGCCGTCGCAGAGCAGCCGTTGCCGAGATGGATCGTAATGATGGTGACCTGATCGCGTGGAATGTCGCGAATGGTCCGATATCTGTATGCCACGTAGCGGTGAGAAGTCCCGTGAAATCCGTATCTGCGCACTTTATGCCGCCGGTAAAGCTGGTACGGCAGGGCATACAGAAACGCATGTTCCGGAAGTGTCTGGTGAAAAGCCGTGTCGAAAACAGAAACCTGTGGAATGGCTTTTCCCAGGAGATCCCGCGAGGCAATGATACCTTTGATGTTGGCGGGATTGTGCAACGGTGCGAGGTCGATGCAGTCGTCAAGGCTCTTCAGCACATCATCGTTAATCATGACGGACTGGGTGAATCGTTCACCTCCATGGACGACTCTGTGTCCGACTGCATGAATGTCGGAGATGCTCCTGATATCTTCCGGCCCCTCCCCGGAGGCGCAGGCCCATCTTAATATGAAATCGACTGTGGATCGCAGGTCGCGAAGCTGCGCCGTAGTTCTCGACTTGGGCTTGTTTTCAGCCTCCATCGTGCAGATGGCCTCGCCTCCGATGTGTTCGATTACACCTCTGACGAGTCGCCGGTCATTGTTATTGGCTATCTTTTCCAGATCGGTCGAAATAATCTGGAATTTCACAGTTGAACTACCACAGTTAAGAACAAGTATATTCATAATGTAATTTTATAATCATAAGCTTTCGATAACATTCGTTTCAAGGCAAGGCTGAATTTCGATTCGAACGCAGATCACCCAATCTAGTTCGTAATCTATCTTTCTTCCTTTCTTCATTTCTTCCGGCTCAGTATTCGAAAACAGGGCTGAGGCAGGTCAGACCGGCTTCAGCCTTCTGTAATTCGCCTATCTCGATCTCGACTGGTTTGAATCCCCTGGATTCGAGTATTTCTCCGGTTTTGGGATTTCCGGCCGGGATCAACAATGAGTTTCCGATCTTCAAAGTATTTGCCGCCCAGGCTTCAAACGGATCGATTTCGATCAGTTCAAACCCGCTGAAGATATCCGGATTGATCCAGTTTGGGTTGATCAGAACTGTGTTATTCCCGATGAAAGTGCAGGCGGTTTTGAGGTGAAGGCAACCTTTGACGGGAACCGGGATCACCTGATAGCCGTAATTTGCAGTAATCAATTGCAGCTGCCTGATTCCATCAAGATTCGTTCTTCCAGTCAGACCGGCGAATAGTTTTTTGCCGATGCGCAGGATGTCGCCACCTTCAAGCGTGGCGGGTTCCTCTATGTTATTTACGGGCCGGAAATTGCGCAGGCATTCTCTGACAGCCTGAGTTTCGTTTTGCCTGCTTTCCACGCCGGGCCGCGTTATGATGGCAATCTCGTCCAGCACGACAGCCGTATCCTCTATGAAAACAGCATCAGGCATGTCGTCGGCTGATGTCAGTTCGATTAATTCAACCCCAAGGCTGGAGAGAAGATTCCTGTATGTTTTGTGTTGATCGATCGCTTTCGAAATATCCATCTGAGAGCGATCGATGAAAGTCAGCTCGCAATATCCGAGGCTGGAGCTCACTGCTCGTGTGATTGCAATTGTCGGCATGAATTTTCTATTGAAGGACGATCGGCAGTTCGATCATCTCGCCGTGCAGTAGTTTGATTGCCCCGGAAGGCCTGACTGTCAAAGATTTCCCTGGATGAAACCTGTCATCGAGCAGGAACACCCTGTCCACAGAGCTGATTTCGCAGAATGCGGTTGCGGCTCGGGCCACCTCTTCTCGCGTTTTCGGCGAAGACGGCAGGTCGCAGCGCGCGGCGATTTTCTCTATCTGATCGATACTGATTCTGCCAGGGAGTCTGATGCTGGTTCTGAAATATCCGCTTCGATCGATCTTGTAAGACCCGATTCCGAGATCGGATGTATGCCAAAGAGGATTGTTTTTGAGCTTTACGGCGAAACTGATTGCCGAGCCATTCTGCTGAGTTGAACCGGCATCGATGTATAGATAATTTCTCAGATCGTTGATTTTGGCGCCCAGTGTTCGCTCATCGGTGATCTTTCCTTCCCGGACCATCTCCTGAGCCATGATTGTGTGAGTCCACGGATGCAGATCCATGACATGTTCGCGAGGAGCGCGGCTCAGATCGGCGGCAACAGGCGTCAAGGCGAACCGCATCTCGCTCTGACCCTGATCCGAGAAGTTATTGTTATCGGAGGCGACAAGCATCACGGGATGATTCCCCTCATACTGCCCCTTGAAGTTTTTGGTCTCGTGATTGACTCCCTGATAGATGGATTTAAGAGGATTGCCCTCCTCGTCGATCTGGGTCTCGATCACCCACTCGATGTCAGTTGTCCGGCCCCAGCGCGACATCAGACCGCTCGTCTGCGTGCCGCCGTCCTCGTTGCTGAAGATCATCGTGTATCGCAGCGACGTCAAACTGCCGTTTCGTATCGTTTCACAATAGATGAGCAGCGGAATATCGGTGAATTTTCCGATCGTATTCTGCCTGGCATAAAGGACCGGGGCATTTGCAACCATCGCGAATTCAGGATCTCTTCTGTCCAGCAGCCTGATCCTCGAATCCCTGATCTCGATCTTCCTGGATTGCGGCGCCGACTGAAAAGGATTGAATAGTATTTTTACCTCGTGCTCGCCGGGCTTGACTCTGCCGAGCATCAACCGATAGGTAAAATCCCCTTCGCCGCCGAACAGGATCCAGTCCTGTGAGCGCAGCCTGTCAACGAAGACAGTTGCCGCTGCCGCTTCGCGCCCCGCACCTCTCCACGATGAACCCGGCGCTCTCGCCTTTATCTCGATTACCGCTTCGGATTCAACCGTTACCTTGAATCTCTTTTCCAGCAGGGATTGCGAATATCCACCGGGACAGGCACACACCAGTATCGTTAAAATCATCAAGAACTTCATTATTGCTTCTCTCCAACTGAAAATAATCAGACCATAAAATAAAAATCAGGATTGGCGGAATTATAAATCATTCCATCAATCCTGATTAGTCAATCCAATGATCGTTGTCCTTTCCTGTTTGGAAATAAAATTTCAATGCAAACTGCTGCCGGATTGTTGAGTCCCCAGCCTTGTCAGAATTCATACGGAATTCGAGATCAGATTGTCTCGCGAAGATTAATTATGTGGCTCTTTTTTCCAGAGAGGGTGATAAAATTCGCTTGCTCAGGCGATTTGAAATAATATGTCGCCGTTTGGGTGATCAGGAAATTGCCGAAATCGGGTTAAACAAGGAACACACAACTATGAACAATGGATCCCGCCTCAACGACATTCTCAAATCGTCGATGCTCTCTTTGGTGATGTCGCTGCTTTTTGCTCTGACAGTAATGGGCCAGGCGCCCGCATCCGTACAAAAGGCGCCTGAACAAAAGGCGCCTGAGAGTCTGAGTGCCGCCGAGTTTTCGAAGCTGATCAACGAGATGTCGGAAGAGGGCGGGTATTTCCGGTCGGATAATTTCACCTCGAATGAGACTTCATATCTGCATATCGTGGACAAGATGCGCCAGCTCGGAGCCTCCGGTGGAGCATACATCGGCGTCGGCCCCGAACAGAATTTCACCTACATCGCAAAAATACGCCCGAAGATAGCCTTCATCATGGATATTCGTCGTCAGGCGGTCATCCAGCATTTGATGTATAAAGCGATCTTTCATCTATCGCCGACCCGCGCTCAGTTTCTTTCACGTCTGTTGAGTCGGCCGCTTCCTAAAGAGAAGCCCCCGGAGCCCGATGCGCCGCTCAATGATCTGCTGGCCTTTTTTACCAAGGTCCCGGCAGATGAACAGGCTTATAAGTCAAACCTCGAAGATATCAAAAAAGCCATTCAGGAAGAGTTCAAGTTCAAGTTATCCGAGAGTGACCAGAAAAGCCTTGAATACGTTTACAACAGTTTTCGGGAAGACGGCCTCGATATTTCGTACCGGATGGATGGCGGTTCCTGGGGATACAACTATTTCCCCACGCTGCAGGAGATACTTGCCGGAACCGATCTCAACGGCAAGCAGGGCAACTTTCTTGCCGCCAGGGAAGACTATGATTTCCTGCGGGAATTCAATCGCAGGAATCTGCTGATTCCCATCGTCGGTGATTTTGGCGGAAATAAAGCGCTGGTGGCGATTGGCGACTATCTGAGAAGTCACGGCCTGACCGTCACCGCTTATTATACGTCGAATGTCGAGCAGTATCTTTTCGGAAGTGATTCTTTCAACGCCTGGGCCAACAATGTGAAAAGACTCCCGGTGAATGACAAGAGCCTCTTTATCAGGGCCATCGCCGGACGGATGCCTCATCCGGCAAGGCTGCCGGGCCACAGGCTGGCCACATTGCTGCAGCAGATGACTGTATTCATCAAGGATTTCAATGAAGGTTTATATCCCTCATACAACGATCTGATCACAACTCATTACATCTTCGCAGACAAACCATGATTTTAAGAAACATCAGGAATCCTTATCAGTATGCTTTATATGGTTGTAGAACAATTCAGGAACCAGGATGCTCTCCCGGTTTATCGTCGATTTCGTGAGAAAGGACGGTTGGCGCCCCCCGGCCTGAATTACGTCACCAGTTGGGTGGATGATAAATTGCTGATGTGTTTCCAGCTGATGGAGACCGATGACCGGGTCTTACTCGACCAATGGATTGGTCATTGGATCGACCTCGTCGATTTTGAGGTTTTTCCGGTAATCACATCTTCAGAGGCGGCCGACAAGGTATTACCGAATGATTAACAGAAGACTGAACGTAATTTGCGAAATTAATATTAACAAGCCTGTCTTCTCCTCATTTGGGTAATCTTATCGTCTGTTTCGTTTATTTCGTCTGTTTCGTAATCTCTCTTCCCGCATCGATAATCTGGCTTTCGGATAAGAGCACCAGATTGGCGGCCGCGCCGAGCGGCACATAGGTGTCGACGGCCCGGACGGAGCGCATCTTTCCATGGAAGTCGTTTTCGGCAAGAGAAGCGATGACGGCATCGGCAATGCCGCCCGCGGTCGCTCTGCATTCATCGGCCACCAGTACGGCCCCGCACTCTTCGGCGTGATGTTTGACGGCATCGAGCGGCAATGGATTGAGCCACCGCAGGTCAAGAACGCGTGACTCGATTCCGTGTTTTTCCCGCAAAACCTTTGCTGCTCGCAGTGAGAGCCGCAGGCCATTGGCATAGCTGACAATCAACAGATCCTTTGCTTCTGGATGGTAGACGCCGATCTCGCCCGGCAGCAGGATTTCATCGGTTGGTGGGTAGTCGAACAGCCACCGGCTGTCGCCGTCTTCGTAGAGGTCCTTTTCGTGGTAGAGGGCGATAGGTTCAAGGGAGCAGATGACGCGGCCGGAGGTCTTTGCTGTTGAGATGCAGCCGCGCAGCATCCTTGCGGCATCGTCGCCACGTGAAGGGACACAAAGGATCAGACCCGGGATGTCTCGCAGCGCTCCGATTGAATTGTCGTTATGGAAGTGCCCTCCGAAACCTTTCTGATAAGCCAGACCGGCAACTCTAATGACCATCGGATTGGTGAATTGCCCCGAAGAGAAGAATGACAGCGAGCATGCTTCGCCGCGGATCTGATCGAGCGCATTATGCACGTATGCCAGATACTGGATTTCAGGTATCGGCAGCAGCCCGGCCATGGCGGCTCCTGTGCGACTCCCAGAATTGTCGTCTCATCGAGCAAGGTATCGAAGATCCGGGCAATGCCGAACTTTTTCTGCAGACTCGCCGTGACGTAATAAACTCCGCCCTTTTTGGCGACATCCTCGCCGAAAGCTATTATCTCGGGATGGCGCAGCATCTCATCGGCGAGCGCCGAGTTGATGTGAGCAGCCATGGTCCGCTTGGTCGGAGTTGTCGTTTTCTCGGGCAGGGCGTTATCGAACAGCTTCAATCGGCTTTCAGGCGAAGCCTGAATCCTGGCTGTCTCCCTGATCTTCTTTTCATCATAGGGCGCCAGTGGTTCGATGATCTGGGGAACGCTGATCAGTTTGGGCCTGGTCACGACCTGATCGAGCTTCTGATCGATCTCCGAGCGGAGCCGTTCAACCATCCCGCGAAGCTCGTCAGGAGTCGCCGCGCCGGTTTCAATCAGTCTCCTTGCATTGTTCAGAATCGGATCACGGGATTCCGCATCGGATATTGCCTCCATAGTTCGATAGGTCGTCTCGACATCGGTCCCGGCGTGTCCCCAGAGACGAGTCGTATGAAGATGCAGAAATACCGGCGCTCGCATCTTGCGGCAGGCGGCTACGGCCTCTTCCGCAGTATTCCAGATTTCATCCAGTGTGCCCTGGGCTTCGAAATATTGCAGATGCGGCAGATTGCAGAATGAGTCGTGAATCCAGTTTCGCGGAGTCTCGACGGAAATGCCGATTCCATTATCTTCGCAAAGAAAGATAATCGGCGCGGAGCCGCCTCGACGGACGGTATATCGCGCGGAGTTGATGCCGGCAAGCGCCGTTGCATGGTTGGCTGATGCATCCCCGAAGGAACAACAGACTATCGAATCATCGCTCAGACCTCGGCTCTCACCGATCCTGCGTGCCGTACGCAGGGCAAAGGCGAGTCCGGACGCTTTGGGAAGATGCGAGGCGATGGTGCTTGTCTGTGGGGGCACCCAGAGAGGCTTGCTCCCCCAGACCTTGTGTCGCCCTTGTGCGATCGGATCTTCCGCTGACGCCGCAAAAGAGAGGAGGGTATCGAGTATCGGGTCGCAGCCTTCGAGCTTGCGCGAACGCGCCATCATTAGACCGCCCGCTCGATAATGCAGAAAACAGGGATCGTCAAGCCGCAGCAGCGCGCCGATGACTGCATTGTTTTCATGTCCTGCGCTGGAGATGGTGTAAAAACCCTGGTTTCTTTTCTTCAACTCTCTGGCGGCCACATCCAGCAGCCGGCTGATTAACTGATCTTCAAATATCTCGAGGGCCTGTCTAACAAGGAGGCTGCTGCCTGGACTCAACAGCGTTTCCACTGTCAGTTTCTGTCCGGCCGGGTGAGCATTGGCTAGATAGTTGTCAATGTTGTTCTGAACTATTTCAACTCGTGTTGCTGGTGCTGACATGACGATTAGTTAGGAAAAGCTGTTTGTAATTAATGGTTGACTGAACACTATGGCTTGCCGTCCTCATCTTTCTTTTTTGAGAAGAATTTTTCTCCAAAGATAGAGACCCAGCGGGAAAAGTATGGTTGCCCAGAGCCATTGCCAGTACTTTCCAACGAACCCCTTGATTCTATCGGCGACTGTCACTTCGATCTCGATTTCCTTGCTGAAGGTATGCAATGATCTGAGTCGCTCCTTGCCCTTGTCTTCAATGATGACATTGAGTGTCAGGTTGAGACGCTGCACCCCCGGCGAGGTCGCCATGATATTCCACTTCCACATTGTGTCTTCCGACTTGCTGACGAGTTGTCGTTGAGGCGTGACTGCTGTGATCTCGAATCCGGGGCCAGTCAGTGTCGCTTCCATGTAATCCGAGATTTTGATCTGAGCTGTCTCAATTCTGCCCGGCTCGCTGATAGCCTGTTTGAGCTCCTCTATGGTCTTTGATGGTGAAAGTAGAAGCTCGATTCCGGCAACCTGGTCCAATCTCATTACGCTCGGCGAGTTGAAGGCGATATTGCCGGGACGCAGGTTTTTAAAAATTTCATCAATATCACTGCTGGATGTCGATGACTGTGGCGTTGGCGATGGGGCCGGCGCAGGTGCAGGTTGAGGAGTCGCCGATGTTGAGGGAGGAGTCTCTCCCGCTGTCGGTGGGCGTTCAACTTTTATTTTTCCGGGTGTGCCCGAAGTTGTCGGAACAGGTATCGGAAAAGGTCTGATAGAGGGAGGCGGAGGCGGAGGCGGCTGGATGATCGGTTTGGGCTTTTCATTCTCATCGGACTTAAAGAATAAAATATTCTGAAGAGCCAGGTCATAACGACTGCTGCGCCCTGGTGCAACGATGATTTCCTTGATCTCCTCAACCTCTATCCTTCTTAGATAAACCTTGAGATTGTATCTGCCGCGGGGCACCTGGATTACATAGTTGCCGTCGGAATCGGAGTCGCTTTTGAACACCTCATTCGTTTCAAGATTGGTCAACTCGACGCGGTAATTGGAGGCTGGCTTACCCTCCACCGTCAGTCTGCCCCCAATCCTGATTCCGGCCTGTTGAGTCATGCCTGTCGAAAGGATTACGGCAATTATCAGAAATGATTTGATTAACGGGGATATCATATTTCCTCGATTTATTTTCGCAAACATTCAGACAGAGAGAAACTGAATTAAAGATCTTTCGTGCTTGATGCGGAATCATGCAAGTCGGGATTACCTGCGAAAGATAACACGATACACTGCAAAAGCTAAGCCGCCGTTTGACATGATTTTAAAACCTTTTTAATACCCTTGATGATAGTTTACCGACGGCGTTGGGGGGGGACCGGGGGCGGGCCGCTGAAAAAGGTTGGGGGCGTCCCCCCCAAAAACGCCCCCGGGGGGGGGGGGGGGGGGTCCCGGGCCCCGACGGGGGGGGGGGGGGGGGGGGGGGCGGGGGGGGGGGCGGGGGGGGGGGGGGGCGGGAGGGATTAAAGTCCCTCTTGGCTTGGTGGCGTTGAGCGTGCTAATGTTTCGGTATGAATAGTCGTAAGTCAGCCACGCAGCAGCCGATTACCCCTGAACAGGTCATCTCCGGGTACAAGCACGGCTATTTCCCGATGTCGAGGGGCAGGTTGGGAAAGATCGACTGGTTTTTGGCGGAGCCGCGAACCATCATCCCTCTTGATGACCGGTTTCACGTCAGAAGGTCGCTCAGGAAATTTACCGGAAAATCCGGTTATCAGATCAGCTTTGACACCGATTTCCCGGCAGTCATCCGTGCCTGTGCGCGCCACGATGAAGTAGACGATGAGGAAGTCTGGTTGAGCGAAGAGATGATCAACTTATACATCGAGCTTTTCAGCCGCGGATTCGCTCATTCAGTCGAAGTCTCTCAAGATGGGATGCTTGTCGGGGGGCTTTACGGTATCGCTTTAAGAGGCGCTTTTTTTGGGGAATCAATGTTCAGCCGCGCCACTTCAGCTTCTCAGGTGGCGCTTGTCGCTCTTGTCGGAAGGCTGCGTGAGCGGGGGTACCGGCTGCTCGATGCCCAGATGCGGACGTCACACATCGGTTATTTCGGAGCTCTCGATCTGACGCACGATGAATATCTGGCCTTGCTCGCTGAGGCCATGCTTGATGACTGCAGATTTTCGGATTGAATCCAGGGCTTCAAAATTAATAGTCCAAAGTAAAATGTTTGAGGAGGATAATAATTTCCATGCAGAGTGAAAAGTATATTCGCAGCAATGCCGGTCATATCGCCGATTATATGAAGGCGGATTTTGATTCGATCAAAGGGGTTGTGATTGCCGTTTTTGCAGGGTTGTTACTGATGTATGCGGGCTTTCAGGCCCTGCCGGAAGAGAGCACACCGCTGCTGGCCAAGGTGATGTGCCTGCTGAGCCTGACGATTGCAACGGCGGGCGTGGGGGCTTACGCTGGACGCAGGCTGACAGGGCTGCTTCCTGCGATCGGACTGCTGATTCTTTCGATCATCGGAATGTTCATCATCCGTTCAGCGGGCGGAGGCTTTGCGGCAACCGGACTGCTGATGGGCTGGGGCTTTATCAACGGGATGATGCTCGGCCCGCTCGTGGCTTTTGCCGTCAGCGAGGAGGGGCCCGGGATCGTCCTGCAGGCATTGACCGGAACGACGGCCGTGATGCTGGTCACCGGGGTCATCGCCATGGCTACCGGCATCAATTTCAGCTTCCTCATGCCGTTGCTGCTGATTGCACTGATCGGACTGATCGTTGTCGGGCTTGTCAGGATCTTCGTCAAGTTCTCGCGCACCGTCAACCTTGTCTATTCGGGCATTGGCATGCTCGTCTTCTCAGGTTTCTTCCTGCTCAATTTCTTCAGGATCAGCCGGAGCGAGAATACATGGGAACGTGCGGTCGATTCGACCATCAGTCTCTACCTTTCATTCGCCAACTTCTTCACTATGCTGCTTCAGTTCATGCTCAGCTCAAGAAGGCGTTAAGCAGGTAGCAGGTAGACTGATATGACATCATTCGGTCTCTATGATCCGGCACGGGATTCCGGCGATGCTCCCAGATCTGTGGGTGCAGGACTGCTTCTGGTAATGGGCTCGGTCGCCGGGCTCCTCGTGCTTGGACTGACTGTTTTCGACCTCGGTATGCCCATTGCCGCGATGAGCAGCCTCGTCGCCTTCATCCCTGCGATATTCTACCTCGCCATATTCCTCTGGCTCGATCGTTTCGATCCTGAGCCGCCAATCACGCTTCTCATCGCCTTCATCTGGGGCGCCACGATTTCCATCTTTTTCTCGGCACTGGTCAATGACTTTTTTGGATACTTACTTGGTGAGCAGGCCGCCGGATTAATCTCCGCACCGTTTATCGAGGAGTTGTCAAAGGGGCTTGGCGTCCTGCTGGTGGCCATCCTGTTCAGGAGAGACTTCGACAGCGTCGTTGACGGCATAGTCTATGCGGGAGTCATCGCACTCGGATTTGCCGCCATGGAAAATGTCGAATATTACGGCAGGAGTTTTGCCGATGGGGGCATTGATAAGCTTTTCAGCACATTCTTTGTCAGAGGGATCATGGCTCCATTCTCGCACGTTCTTTTCACCAGCATGACAGGGATCGGCATCGGAATAGCGCGCGAGAGTAACAAGTACCTGACGAAGATCACGGCCCCGATGATCGGGCTGTGCTGCGCCATGTTTCTGCATGCCTTCTGGAACCTGCTCGCCACTCTGGGAGGCGGGACTTTTCTTGTCGGTTACTTTCTGGTGCAGATACCCTTGTTCCTGACATTCGTCGCTTTGACATTCTATCTCGTCATGCGTGAGGGCCGGATCTTGCGCCAGACTCTTGCTTGCGAGGTCGAAAGGGGACTGATCAGTCATCGTCAGCTTGAGATAACCATCTCGGTTTTCCAGCGGACAAGGTGGGTGGCAAGGGCTTTAAACAATCCTTCGACTTTCAATGCCCGCCGTAAATACCTGCGTTCGGTAGCTAAACTAGGCCTCTGCCACTGGCATCAGCAGCGAGCAGATGAAGTCAAAAGAATCTCCGCCAGCCTTCCGCTCATCGCCCAGCTCCAGGCCGAAGTCTTCTCACTTCGCGATCAGATTTAAAGAAATGCAGATTACGACACAGACGAAATAACCGAAACAGACGAAAAATTCTCAGGGGTTGAATGTTCCTTCCTTGATTTAGAAGTACGTTCACCGGGGGAGTTCTCGTCAAATGAACCCCTGAGAATTTTTCGTCTGTTTCGTAATCTGTCTTTCTCTTTCTCTTCCTCTTCCACCTACCATTTCACGGTTTCTGCGCGTCCGTAATAGATTCCATTGAAGAGGAATTTGAATGTCCCGTGAGGTTGAGAGCGGAAAGCGATCTCCGGGCCGTAAAGGAACAGTTTGCCTTTGCCGACATTGGCTTCGACAACGGCGACGCCGTCCTGAAGGTATTTCTGTCCCCATGCCCAGCCGCTGCGCAGCGGTTTGTCACTGTCAAACCATGCGACAGGGTTTACTCCATTCAAGGCGGCTTCGGGTTTCAGGCGGAACACGGGACTGTTGTCGAAGAAGAAGTCGATTTTATCCGGCAATCCATAAGCCAGAGGGTTTGAATTATCGACTCTGGCCTGAAGGATGGAGCCGGGAATGTAAAACTTCTCGCGTGATAACGGGCGCTCATTGCCCTCAGGCGACTTCTCGATGAGGGAGTTGGCAATGGGGAGTCCGGCGTGATAAGCCAGACTCGTCGAGCTTCCAATGGTCAGGATGGATCCGCCTGCTTCGAGGAACTTCTTCAGTTCAGGGATGGTTTTAGCCGGTGTGATGTTGCCGAGCCACCCGCGGAACTCTTCGGGGATGGTCTCTGGATTGGGCATTCTACCAGCGAACGCATCTTCAGGATAGCCGACGGATGCACGTGAATCGAAGTTGGGGATGGCGCCGGTCACGAAGATCAGGACATCGAACTTGCTTGCCAGGTCGCCTGCATCGAGTGACTGCGGGTAGACGACGGTGAAAGGGAACTCGAATTTCTCAAGGACCCATCTGGTCCAGCCCGATGGCATGGAGCCTCCGAACCGATCCCAGAGACCGATTCTCAAGGGTTTGAGCTTGAGCAGTTCGCCGGCAGGTTTTGCCGAGGTGGCATCGAAATTCAGACCCAATTCCTGCGCCAGCTTTTGAACTTTTGATGCTGTAGAGGCTTTCGATGGTATGAAGATGGTTCCCGCCTCATAGTTGCGGCCGCTCGAATTGAACGGTTGTTTGAGCCAGTAGACCTCCTCGCCATCCTTGAGCAGGCGATTGGTTGCAATGAAAGAATCATTGGTTTTATGGCTCAGCAGAAAGCCGGCGGCTTTGGGAAGAAGCGCTGCCTTGCCTGCCGGCACGGTCGCAAAGCCATTGAGCTTTTCGAACGGGCCTTCGAATCCATCCAGAATGCGATCGAATTTGACACCCATCTGATAGGCGAGCGTCCAGCCCGCGCTGTCATATGGGGGAATCGGCGGGCCGCCGGGATATTGAAAATCGTTGGGATGATCCTGCGGCTCGAACATATCCAGAACGTGCGGGCGGAATGACTGAGCGGTCTTCACAACGTATGAACCGGCCGGATAGCTTTTGCCGCTGACCTGAAAATCGGTCTTTGCCAGGTGTACGGTGACTCCGGTCTTGATCAGCGCATTGACGAATTTTACTGCAGTCAGGAAATCGGGCTGATCCGATGGGATAACGTATCCCCGAGGGTCGCGGTTTTCCGGCGAGCGCATCATCTCAAGATACCTGAGCGACTGGCCGCCATCTCTTCCTGCAGCGAACTGGTCGGCTGCGCCTCTCTGCTGCCCGCGCGGTGACTGCGGTTGATCCTTGTTCATCGCTGCCTGAGCTTCGGCGACTTTTTTCGGAGTCAGCGTCCAGTTGTCCCGGCTGCCGCGCTCGATCGAATTTTTGCCCATCTTGTAAATATTGAAGAGAAAATCTTCGCGATGCTTTGAAGCCACATCCAGAACGGCACGGTTGGCGGTGATCGAGTAATCGATCGACTGCCGGAAATGCCATTTCTGCGGCGTGATGGGGAAGGGATAATCAGCCTTAGGCAGCAGTTTGTTGAGAACCAGCGGGATCTCGATTGGCGTGGGATTGCCAATGGTTTCGGTCAGCAACCCGATCATATTGTGAAAGTATACTGTTGTTCGCAGCCCTCCGTTCCACCACGTAGAGTAGCTCGACCCTGATCGCATTGTGACGCCCGGCTTGTCTTCGGCTATGAACCGCGAATGCATTGCGGCGCCGACCAGGTCAATGCCGATCGGCACCAGCGGGTCGTAGTTGTAATTGAATGGATCCCGGAAAGGCGGAGCAAACATGACCGTCCCAACCGGACCTGTCTGATGGTGATTGTAGACGATCTGCGGGAACCATTCGTGATAGAAAACCCGGTTGATGTTCTCTGATTCGGGCTGCGCCGACATGTAAAAATCGCGGTTGTTGTCATGGCCGATATATTTCTGATAGAGGCGCGGCAGATTGCCCGTCGAACGCTTCGTCTGATCCGGTTCGCGCATATACCAGTTCGACACCAATTCCATGCCATCGGGATTCACCAGGCAGCCCAAAACGATATCGTCATCGAGAAATCTTCTAGTCTCGTCATCGTTGTTGCTGACGAGTTGCCAGATGGTTTCGATCAATTGCTGTGCACCGAGTACCTCGTTGGCGTGCAGGCCTCCGTCGATCCAGACAACAGCACGCCCTTCTTTCGCCAACTCGCGCGCCTGCTGGTCAGTCAGCCCGTCGGCAAGGGCCAGCTTTCTCGAGATTTCCCGATATCGATCGAGTTTTCCATGATTTTCCGGCGAAGTGATGATTGCCAGGTACATCGTCCGGCCCTCGGCGCTCTTTCCCATCTCCACCACTTTGAGCCGGTCGGATTCGGCGTCGAGCTTCTTGAGATAGGCTTCATACTGAGCGTAATTTGCCAGGCGGAAATCATCCCCGATATTGAAACCGAAATGTTCTTTCGGGGTAGTCAGTTTGGTTTGAGCCGCCCCCGCCGAAACCGTGAACAGACACAGAATCAACGCCAGAACCGGACGCAAGAAAAGAATCCTTCGCATGGGTAAACCTCTTGATTGATGGTGGTTATATCTGACCGAATATAAAACTATTTAAAGACTTATTGCAAAGGATATGACGGTGCTTTGTGAAGGCCGGTTACAGGATGAGAGAGTGCCTGCAGAATAACCGTATGGCCGATGATCATGCCGGGATAAAAAAAGTGCGGCCGGAAGGTTGTTCAGGCCTTCCGGCCGCAGGGATCTCACGGTCAGGAACCGGAGCTTATTGCAGTGAGATTGTTATCGAATTGGATCTGATGACGTGACCTTCGCCATCGCTTACTGTGACCGTGATAACAATAGTCGATCCGCTCACATTGTCCGGTATTTCGATATTGAGCTGATCGAGTCCCGCGAATCCAGGCGCCGGGCCGGCAAATGCAACTTTGGCCGCCTTGTTGCCGATTGTCACATCGACACTCTCGGCAACGCCGTTGCCTGCATCTCCGTCCTCTTCGGACGCACCTCGAATTCCGGTTCCGTACAATACCAGGAACAGCTTGTCACCGGCATTGCGCTTGATCTGATTCGCGACAAACCTGCCGGCAGCCGAATCAAATTTGGCGAGTGATTCATACGATTGCTGGCCACTCGATTTCACGCGGAGAAGCCACCCGGAAGGGACTCCCTGGCCGCTTGAGTCCGCAGTGAAAATGCTGGGAGCGACATTGTCTATGGCCAGTTCGCCCTGCGCAGCGACAGCCCCCGATTTCATGACCGTAACCTGCGCCTTGCCCGGCAGCACTCCGTCCGGAACCTGATAGTTGATCTGGTTCGGCGAGACGAAGAAGAGGCCTGCCGGTTCACCATCGATCAGAACCGAAACCCCGCCGAGCGTTGTCGGAAGCGGCAGACTCGGCGCCGCCGCCGTAGTGTCGGCCAGGCTTGATCCAAACGCCGCAATGATCGACGAACCAGTATTGTTCTCGAGATAACTGCCCGCATTGACCGAAGTCACGGGCGCAAAGCTCATAAATGTTGCGTTCAACGGCCCGTGTTCGACCTCGATGAATTTGGCGTCGATCTTCATCACGACATTTTTATCGTCGTTCGGAAGTTCGGCCCCATAGATTTCCACCATGGCCCCGACATTTATCGGTGAGCGTTCGCGATTGATTACGGTGTGCTCACGGACGTTGACGAAAATCTTATCGTCAATCACCCACTGGCCGACATAGTTTTTGGTGTCCGGAAGCTTGGTGATCTTGCCGATCAACTCGATGAAGCTGCGATTGATATTGGCATTGTCGGTCGGAGGAACCGGTCTGACCTCGATTTTGATGGCTCTGACCGAGCCGTCGCCGATCAGATATCCATAAACCTCGACAAACGCATTGACTACGACATCGCCGCGACTCTTGTCGATTTTGGTGGTATCGGTGACGAGGACGAGTTTGTTTCCAACAGTCCAGCGACCGATCAGGGTATTGCCTGGAAGGCTTTTGATCGGCCCGTAGAAGTTGATGAATCCAATGGTTCCCTCCGGAGCCTTGGCATCGCGCTCGACTTCGATGCTGAAGGCGTCAACTGATCCGTCTGACCGCTGATTGCCCTCGACCTCGACAAAGGCATCGGGAACTGGTCGCCCGTGCTCGGTTCGGATCCTTGTCCGCTCGCCGACATGCACGAGTTTGTCCCCGATCTTCCAGTCGCCTATTAATGTGTTCCCGGGAACACTGACGATTTTTGCGAAGAACCGGATGTAGTTAAGAGTGTCATTGAAGACATTCTTAACTTCGATCCTGATGGCCTGAACCGATCCATCGGCTTTGAGCAGACCTTCAACCTCGACCAGGGCTCCGATTGCCACTCGGCCTTTCTCCTGGTCGATTTTTGTGTCGGCGGTGACATGAACCAGTTTCTCGCCGACCTTCCAGTCGCCGAGGGGCGTTGGGGTGGGGAAGATCTGAATAACCGGAGGAAGTGATTTGATCACTCCGGTGAATTTGATATAACCGGGTTCAGGCGTATTGCCCGCGACCACGATCAACTGCGCTTTGACCAGACCGGTCGAATCGAGAATGCCGGTTACCTCGACAAGTGCGCCCACCTCAACCTTGCCTTTCTCGGTATTGATCTTGGTCTCCAGGCTGACTGCGACCTTGCGTCCGCTGATCTTCCATTCGCCGATGAAACCTGTAGTGGCCGGCAATGACTCGATGTTGCCGCGGAACTGAACCCGCATCGATGGAGGCTCGGTGTTGGCTTTTACCTCGATTTTCGATGCGACAACTGAGCGATCCATCTGTAGTATCCCTCGACCTCTACAACTGAACCGATCATAACCTGGCCTTTATCCTGATTGATCGTCGTTTTTCCGTGACTTTGACGGATCGACCGCTGATAACCCAGTCGCCGATTCTGCCTTTTGTGTCGGGCAGCTTTTCAACCTTGCCGGTAAATCTGAACGCAAGACTCATGCCCATATCGGGGAGGACTTCTATTTCAAGCGCGGATATCGATCCGTCTTGTTGAGCCATTCCCTCGACTATGACCATTGAGCCGACTGATGCCTTGCCTTTTTCTTCGTCAATTTTCGTTGTAGCGGATACGTGAATTGTCTTTCCCGAGACCTTCCAGTCGCCGACCCTGCCGGGTGTGTTCGGTATCTCCTCCACCTTGCCGGTGAATTTGATCATCGCGCCGATTGTCGGCGGACTCAGTTTGACCTCGATTGATTCGGCAACCAATGACCCATCGTTCTGCTTTGTGCCCTTGACTTCCACCAGTGCTCCCAGTGAGACCTTGCCTTTGGTCTCATCGATCTTTGTGGTGGCTGTGACTTTTATCGTCGTCCGAACGATTGTCCATTCGCCGATCAAACCCTGATCAGGCAACTTGGTTATCGGGCCGGTTATGCTGAATTTATTGTCGACCTGAATGTCATAGGCTGAAACTCGCGGGATCATTCCGAACACCAGCAACGCCATGGCAATAAAAGCCCCAAATCTGTTTATGAATGATTTGCTTACTTCCATCATTGTTTTTTTACCTCTTTGAGATTCTTTGTTTTTTTGGGGAAGAACGTACTTCAAATAACCGGGCATCAAGCCGGATGGATGCCGGATGGATGCCGGATGGATGAAGGTTATTAATTTTAATAGTCAGAACCGGGGTGACTGACAAGACGCGATCAGATCCCACGAATCATGGAATTATTCATCTCAAGATAACAGATAGTCATCCTGAGCTGTACAACAATATTTTTTCTTTCAATGAATAGGGCGAGAAGAAGGCGCTGATGAGTCTCCTCAAGAAGAACAGGTTCAACTTCTAATTATTAATTTCCCGTTCAAACCGCCAATAAACTCATCTTCTTCGAGATATACGTATCCATTGATGATAACCGAGTGGATTCCGGTTGCCTCTCGCCTTGGATTTTTATAAGTGGCGTGGTCGGAAATCTTCAATGGATCAAGAATCACCAGATCGGCAAATGCGCCGGGTCTGATGGTTCCGCGGTCTTTGAGACCGAAGATGGTTGCCGGGAAAGAGGTCATTTTTCTAATCGCCTCTTCGAAAGTAAGGAGGTTTTGGGATCGGACAAGCCTGGACAGGATTCTGGGGAAAGCGCCAAAAGCCGCAGGGTGAGGCAGGCCTCGGCCATAGTCTTCGGCATCGGTAGAGAAGGCGCCAAGTCTGTGAGTGGCATATTTTGCCAGAAGATTGTATTGCTGACGCTCGCCTGTGACTTCAAAGATGAGCATCGAGACCTTGCCGTTCTCTTCGATAATCAGGTCAGAGATGGCATCGAAGGGACTTTTCCCGGTCAGCCGGCCAAGTTCGCCCAGACTGCGGTTTAAGAATTTACGGTTTTTGCGGCCTTCGACATAACCGATCATGATGGAATCCCATCCAGTAGCTTTGACCAGGTTATGGGGCCAGCCATGTTCAGTCCATGGAGGCCATGATGGGCTTTTTCGTTCAATATCTCGAAGTATGCGTGCGCGGGTTTTGATGTCTTTGAGTCTGAGGATTAACTGATCGACGCCGCCTTCGAGCGCCCATGGGGGGTAGATGGCGATCATCATGGTTGCGGCGGCGGTGTAGGGGAACATGTCGAAGCTGATCCGAATGCCGTCGCGTTCGGCGTGTTCTTCCAGTTCGAGCACACGATCGATCTTCTCCCAATGATTGCGGCCGACGGCTTCGTTGTGAGAATGGTGTATCCGCACGCCTGTTTGCCGGCCGACTTCGAGCAGCTCCTGGACTGCCGGGATCAGAGTTTCACTTGAGCCGCGAATATGGCTGGTATAAATTCCACCGTAATCTGAAACTATCCCGGCGAGGTCTTTCAATTCCTCGGGGTTCGAGTACATCCCCGGAGGGTAGATCAGTCCGGTCGAGAGGCCCAGGGCGCCGTCCTTCATAGACTGCTCGACCAGAGATCGCATCTTTTTCAACTGGGCCCGCGAGGGAGGCCCCTTTGACAACCCCATTGCCGAGATCCTGACGGGGCCGTGGGGCGTCAGGCTTGCAACATTCAAAGGCAAACCGTTGTTCTCGATCCGCTTGAGATAATCTCCGAGAGTCCGCCATCTCCATTCGACCTGATTCGGAGTCATCCAGGAGTTGACTGCCCGCAGGATCTTTTCAGCCTCGGAATTGGCAACCGGGGCA
This sequence comes from Acidobacteriota bacterium, assembly GCA_016710075.1. Classification (GTDB taxonomy): domain Bacteria; phylum Acidobacteriota; class Blastocatellia; order RBC074; family RBC074; genus JADJLO01. The sequence continues at coordinate 182,956 of JADJLO010000015.1, forward strand.
CAGCCCAGCCCGCAGTTACCGATGATCGTCGTGGTGACACCCTGAGTCAGCTTGCAACGCATCAATTGAGCCTGCTTTGCGGGATCGAGAGGCAGGATCAGATCGGCGTGAGAATGCGGGTCGATGATTCCTGGGATGACCGTCAGCTTTGCTGCATCGATCCTTTTTCTGCCGAGGCCATGAAAACTGCCGACAGCGGCGATACGATCTGCAGTCACGCCGATATCGGCACGGTAAGCCGGCTGCCCGGTTCCATCTACAACCGAAGCGTTCTCGATCAACAGGTCGAACTGCATTGATTTTACCGGGGCGTCTTTTGTGGAGCAGCCTTTGTCTTCACATATTTGAGCCATTCGTCGGCCGACATCGACGCGCGCCTGCTCTGGTCGGCTGCTGCAATGACCAGCTCCCGAACCGGCTTTACGATCATCAGTTCCACTGCCGCCTTCGGCTTGGCCGCTTCATCCAGCCTGGATAACTGCTCTGTCACCCATTCTGCTGACGGGGTCTTTTGAGCCTCCAGCCAGGCGATTGCCTCCTGAGCGATCATGCCGGTTTGGATCAGATCCCCGGCCAACGGCAGGGCTTCAGCGATGATATTGGGCTTTTGTATGTCTATCCCGATGATAGTTGACGGAATCGAGACCCATTCGGCGATCACCCCCTTGAGAGAAGCGGCGACACCATTCTTCAGCGAATCCGCCTTGATGATCGTCTCAACCTCGGAGGCAAACTGGCGTGCAGCGGCGCTGTCGGCCTGAGCAATATCGACCATTCTGGTCATGGGCGTAAACTGCGTGGCCTTTTGCATCGAGCCGCGCCGGTAACCTTTGACGGGTTCGACGAGCGAGATCAGGGTTCTCAATCTGTCGACGATGAAGTCAGCGCCGCCGAATGGGGTACCGATCCAGCGGCGCAGCATCGCTTCAGGATTCTTTTTATGGAGCAGCCCCAGATCTTCAAGCTGAACGCTGATTACCGGGAGCCTTTGGTACATATCCGCCACGTCGCGGACATTTCGCGGAGACCAGAATCTTTCAGCTATGGCGGCCGTGCGCGGCCATATCCTGGAATCGATCGTTTCCGGTGAAGTCCATTCAGCCCAGATCGTTGCCTCGCCGCCGAGAATGAGTTTCTGCTCGGCCTCGTTGAGCGTTGTATTTTCCGGAACCGGATCGTTGAGATAATGCTCCGATGTCGGCTGCATGAGGTCTATGTAATAACCGTTTGAGAGAATGCCGGTAAAGCCTTTTTTGGCAGCTTCAGCCAGGCTTTTAGGGCCTCGCCAGGAATGGATCACGATATCCTTCGGCAGGTTCGGGTGAAATATTTCATCCCATCCGATCATCTTCTTGCCATGTTTCTGGACTATCTTGAGCAGCCTCTGATTGTAATAGGCATGCAGTCCTTCCTTATCCTTAAGCCCTTTTTGAATGATGAAATTCTGCAGATTCTGATTTGCATCCCAATCCTTGCCTTCAACTTCATCGCCGCCGATATGCAGGTATGGGTCGGGGAAGAGCGCGGCCATTTCGCCGAAAAATCCGTCCAGCAGTTGATAAACAGCCTCGTTGGATGGATCCATTACCGGCTGATAGACTCCCCATCCGCGTTCGATCTCGTATGGTCCCACTTTGCTGGCAAGTTCCGGATGTCCGACAAACCAGGATGTCGTGTGACCCGGCGTGTCGAATTCAGGATAGACACGGATGCCGCGCATGCGTGCGTACTCGATGATCTCTTTCATCTGGGCCTGTGTGTAGTAGTTTCCGTCCGAGCCCATCTGATGCAGCTTTGGATACAGTTTGCTTTCGATCCTGAATCCCTGATCGTCCGTAATATGAAGATGCAGAACGTTGAGTTTTACCGCGGCCATGCCGTCCAGATTGCGTTTGATCACTTCCATCGGCTGCCAGCGCCGGGCAATATCGATCATCAGCCCGCGCCAGGGGAATCTGGGCTTGTCCTGAATGCTGACCGCCTGGATGACAAATCCATCCTTTGAGCCGTCAAGCAGTTGCAGGAACGTTTCGAGCCCGCGCATGGCGCCAACCACCGTCGCAGCTTTCAGAACTGCCTGACTGCCCGAAACATCCAGACTGTAGGATTCGTCTTCATCGAGCGCCGGTATGGTTTTGCCCGGTCCTCCACATTCAATCACCAGAGCCGCCGAAGCTGCGTCGGCAGGCGGTTTTCTGGAAGTCGCCAGCGTCGTTCGCATCTCAAGCCGGTTGAGCATTCGGTCAACCGCTGCGCGTAGCCGCTCATCATTGTGACCTTTGATCCCAACCGCAAATGCCGATGTCACCTTGAGCCCGCCTTCTTTGTACTGCAGCGATGCAGGCATCGGCATCAGATAGGAATATGCCGTAACCCTGTTTTGAGCCATGGCTGTCGATATGCTGACGATCAATAGTGCGATGATGAAAATTTTGTTTGGTCTCATGGAGTTTTTTACCAGTCCTGAAGAAGATTACGAAACACACGAATATATCAAAGGCAATTGATATTCTGTTTTAATCATCCCTCAGCTCTTTTCGTCTGTTTCGTAGTCTTTTACCTTGGCGCCACTGTGGTGGCGGCCGGTGATGGAGACGGAGAGGGCATTGCCATTGGCAACGCCTTGCTCTCAGCTATTCCGTTGGCTTCTTTCAAAGTATGTAATTGATTGATTGCGACGCCGGCGAGTTTTTCCACCTTGCCGCTGGGCCATTCGATTTCGACTCTTTCGATTTTGTCGGCCGAGCCGATCCCGAAAGTCAGTGCCAGCTCGCTTTGAGAACAATAGCTGGAGCCGCTGTGAACCATCTGCCATTGTTTCGAGCCGTCAGGCAGGACCACGGTTATTTTGGTTCCAATGCCGTCGTGATTTGTAGCGGATCCAACGGTTCGGAATTTGACGAATCTGTTCTGGTTTCCGCCGTCATTGCGCAGCAGCATGGCCGGCCCGCCGTTTGTGGTGACGAGAATGTCCAGATCACCGTCGTTGTCGAAATCTCCATAGGCAGTTCCGCGAGCGACGGACGCCTTTTGAAAAGGCTTGCCCGACTTGCGGCTGACCTCCGAAAATTTCTTGCGGCCTTCATTGCGGAAAAGCTTTGGAGGCATGGCATAAGTGATCTTCGGCTGGACCTTGTTGATGTCGTCGGCCACATGTCCGTTGGCCAGAAAGATGTCCTGCCTGCCGTCAAGATCGTAATCGAAGAAGAAAAGCCCGAAAGTAAGCGAGAGCAGCGTTGCCTGTCCGAGCGTGGAAGCCGGGGCTTCGTCTATGAACAGGCCTGATTTGCCCTCATTGTGATAGACGCCGAGCATTTCGTTTGAAAAGTTGCCGATGATCAGGCTTGGATAACCCGATCCGTCATAATCCGCAACATCCACTCCCATGCCGGCGCGGGCCTTGCCTTCTTCGCTGAAGGCGACACCGGCCGTCACCGCCACTTCTGAAAATGTTCCGTTGCCGTTGTTCTTGTACAACTTGTTGGGCTGTGTGTCGTTCGAAACGAAAATATCCAGCCATCCGTCTCTGTTGAAATCGAACGTGGCGACTCCCAGCGATTTGCTGGTCGGATCGTTGAGGCCGGCTTTTTCTGTCACCTCCTCAAATTTGTTGCCGAGGTTGTGATAAAGCCGCGCGGTCTGACCCTTGTAGCTTTCAGGAGTGCAATAACTCTTGTTGGTGCCGTCGAGTGTGCAATTGAGATCCTTGTCTATTGACCATGCAACATAATTGCCGACGAACAGATCGAGCCTGCCATCCTTGTCGTAGTCGAGCCAGGCGGCGCTTGTGGAGAAATCTCCGGGCAGGCCTGCGACGCCTGTTTTTGCCGTGACATCAGCAAACTTGCCATTACCCATGTTGCGGAAGAGATGATTGGCTCCAAGGCAGGAGACATAAATATCCTGCCAGCCGTCATTATCATAATCGCCGATGGCTGCGCCCATGCCGTACATCGGTCTGGCCAGGCCAGCCTGAGCCGTGACGTCCGTAAACGTCCCATTCTGGTTGTTGTGATAGAGAGCCATGACCGAGCGGCGCTTCTTCGGCGCATCCTCGAAATCCATCATCAGAATCAACCATACATTGAATTTGCCTGAAAATAGTTTTGTTATCATTGAGTCTTACTTCGCTTGAACGAGTATCTGTTTTTTTGAAAGCCCGGTCGATTTGGATGCGACTTTGTTGGAATTCCAGGAGCCGCCCTTGCCGTATATTCTTTCGAACGAGACGGAGGCGTGTTCGTGAATCTGCTGTCTCTCGTTATTGTCTTCGGGATTGAGCTTTCGATAAGGGCCGGTGATGGCCTGTGCCGACTCATCCGCCTTGAATCTGAGGTAAAGCTTCTCTTCGCGTGCCGCCAGATCGGCATTGTCGAGTCCCTTGTAACATAGCATCAGGTTGTAATGAGCCTGCAGATCCTCAGGATCGACCGCGAGGACTTTTTGAAGCGCGCCGACGGCTTCCTGATAGCGTCTTTGCAGGAAAAGCAGGCGACCAACCTGGTTTTGAACCACACGATCACGCGGGTACTGCTCAGCGGCGATGTTGAGATGCTTGAGCGCCTCGTCGTAGCGGCCCTCGGCCTTGAGCGTGAGAGCGTAGAAGAAGTGGGATTTCGCCAGCCTGGCGTCAATCTCAAGAGCTTTTTTCAATATCTCCGCCGCCGCCGCCATCTCGCCTTCCTGAATCCTTGCGCGGGCGACATTGACGTAGCCGTCAGCATACCCGGGATCCATCTGTGTGACCTTGAGAAATACATTCTCGGCGCCTTTGATATCGCCCTGCAGCAGCAGGCCTATGCCGTAATCGTTCCATCGTTCGCGAACTTCCTTGCCCGTCACCGGCTTCATCTCCGGCAGCTTCGCATCTTTGCCGATGACATTCATGATGACGGTGTCGTCAGCCATCGTAATGATCGGCAGATTCGGAATGGATTTGACCTTGCCCGAAACGCCGGACGTATCTCCGTTGAAAACCCAATTGCCGTCATCGTAACCGTGAGAAAGTGCAAAATCCTTCTGATTCGGATCGCGCACGCCGGCAAATGCCCACTGGGTGTTCCACCAGTTGAATTTACGATAGTTGACCCTCGCTTTGATGGTGATCTGATCGCCGCAGTCCTTCGGGATATTCAATCTGTAATGAATCGTGTCGGCGGCTCCGGGGGGAATCAATCTGACGTAGGCGACGCTGCGCGCCGCCCAGGCGTTGCGCTTGTTGATCGGGTTTCCGTGCTCGTCGAGCATGAGCGACTTGTAGAAGTGGGCGCCTTTTTCCACCGGCCCCTTGCCTTCATCCTCAACCATGCCGCTCCAGAAAATCGTCTTGCCCTTGTTGTCCACTGCCTGCAATTCAACCCAGACATCGAAACCATCGACCGTTCCGCCGGGGAAGAAATGTCCGATCCTGCGAGTCCTGACCACGACATCGAGGCGCATTGTATCTCCGCGCCTGACGGTGGCATTCTGGATCTTGTTGAGCGGAGCGATGACCTCGGTCGGCTTTGTGATAAAAGCCTGTGATGCGCCGAAATTCATCGACTCTTCGCCTATGGCAAAGGTCGATGCGATCTTCTGCTCATCGCTCATCGAGCGATTGCGGATCTCCTTGATCTCTCCGGACTCTCCAGGCGTCATCCCGAAAATATCGACACTGACCTGCTTGTCCTGCAGAAAATCCGTCACTGCCTTCAACTGCGCCTTATCTCCATTGACGAAGGGAAGGGCGGTGTTTGCCGCCGCGAAACGGTGTGACCTGATCTTTCCCTCCTTCGCTGCCGGATCGTTCGAAACCACCAGCGGCATATGGCAGTCAGCGCATTTCTGCGGCTTGGGCGGATAGTAGAATGAACGCGCTCCCTGTCCTGAAACTCCCGATGCCTGCCAGTTGTCGTAGTCGTTGAATCCTCTGAACCACCGGTATTTGTTGACCGGCTTGTCGAGGTGAACCTTGTGGCACGAAGCGCAGAACTCCGGCGTGTTTTCACGCATAAACGGCTTGATGAATGTTTTACTGTGAAGATCCGGCTTGGTATAGGTCAGAAAATCGTGGCCCCATTTGAGGAGTTTGTTATCACTCACTGCCAGATCGTGCATCGGCGGATATTCGATCTCGAAATCGGCCTGGCCCATCGAAGAGCGCACGTGAACTATTGAATGGCACGATGTGCATCCAAGCCCGTTCTGAGCCTCAGGCGTGTTGATCTGGTCTTTAATGGGTTTATCGAACCTGCCGTTGAAGAAAACCGCGTGATCATGGCATCCGGCGCACCACTTCGACGGCTGGGTGCCGACCACATCCTGCATGTACTCGATCGATTTGCGGTACCACTGATTATTGAATGACGAGAAATGATGAGCCGATGAATTCCACTCGTCGTAAATGTCTTTATGACACCTCGCGCAGGACTCGGATGTCATGAAGAAATTTGCCGGGATGATCCCGTTGACGTTGGTGTTTGCAGACGACGGCCAGAAGGGGCTTTTGGGTCCGGCGCCTCGTCTTCCATGCTCAGTGGCGGCGTATTCGGATTCCTGATGTTGTCTCGCCCGGCTTTCGCATACCTGCTATACCCGATACCCGCCATAGCGAAGACCAGCGACAAGCTCAGCACAACGCCAAAAGCCCAGGCAAAGGCCGGCTGCTGCGCCCTATTTCTGATTATCCGGAACGCCAGTATCGCAACTCCGATTATCCCCGTGATTACGTGCGCTTTCGCCGCCAGATGCAGCGGCTTTGCCGGAAGGAGAAATGGCCTGATTGCACCGAAAATCAGTATCGCAGTACCACATCCCGCGCTGATCAGAAACATGATCGAATATGACCGCTCAATGACGCTTCCTGTCCGCCACGTTTTGAACAGGTAAATCAGAAATGCCAGAGTTAGTATCGATCCCAACCCGAAATGGATTCCAAGGTTTGCGATATATACTGCATTGGGATTTTCAAACCCTGCGAGATAGCAGCTGTTAAACAGAATCAAGAGCAATCCGATTGCAAGAAACTTGAGAAGACGAGAGACCGAACGAGGTGTGTACTCCATTGAAAATCCATTCCAGCCAGTTCACCGGCGCAAATTTGGGTGTCTCACCTGCGATTTTATCTCAGGCGATCAAAGCATGAATTCAGTAATGGTCGGGTATAGTATCTTTGGTAACGAAGATTAAATTAAACGATTGGAGCGCCATTTTGCAAGCAGCCACATTCCGGACAATGAAGCTTGTGCAAACCCGGCCAGTGAGTGTAATTTATCAAATCAGCTCAGCATTTGATTTCTGACCTGCAATAAGCCCTGACATAAGTCGCGATTTGGAGACTATCTTTATAATATGCAAACCATGCTCATCACCGGCGGAGCCGGTTTTATTGGCGCCAATTTTGTCAATTATGCGCTTGAAAATACCACTGACAGGTTGGTGATAGTCGATAATCTGACATATGCAGGCAATCTCGCCAGTCTCGAAGGCGCGCTCAGAGATTCGCGTGTGCACTTCATCAAGGCGGACATCTCAGAAAAAGAATCCATTACTGATGTCTTTCTGAAATTCAAGCCGGATCGTCTGGTCAATTTCGCGGCGGAATCTCATGTCGATCGCTCGATCGACGATCCGAGCCCGTTTGTTCAAACCAACATCGTCGGGACCTTCGTTCTTCTGGAAGTTTCGAGAAAGTATATTGCAGGGCGAAGCGACGAGCAGAGAAGCGGATTCAGATTCCTGCACGTCTCGACCGATGAAGTGTATGGGACGCTTGGAGAAACAGGACTTTTTTCCGAGACGACTCCCTATTCGCCCAATTCTCCATATGCGGCATCGAAAGCGTCAGCAGATCATCTGGTCAGGGCCTGGCACGAGACGTACGGGTTGAATACTCTGATTACCAACTGCTCAAACAACTACGGCCCATACCAGTTTCCTGAAAAGCTGATTCCCCTCATGCTGCTCAACGCAATCGAGGGGAAGGCCCTCCCGATTTATGGCGACGGCGGCAACATCCGAGACTGGCTCTTCGTCGATGATCACTGCTCGGGAATAATGCTGGCACTTAAAAACGGATTGCCGGGCGGGAAATACAATATCGGAGGCGGCAACGAACGCACCAATCTGCAGATCGTCGACAGAATATGCGAAGAGGTCGAGAAGGTATTTCCAGCGGCATCAAATCCTGCATTGCTTAAACTCGGCAAACAGTCATATTCAGACCTCAAAACGTTCGTCTCTGACCGGCCCGGTCACGACAGGCGATACGCAATCGATGCCTCCAGGATTCGCTCGGAACTCGACTGGAAACCCATCCATGATTTCGAATCCGGGCTGGCAAAGACCGTCAAATGGTATTTCGATAATCGTCAATGGTGCCGAACGGTTCTGGAAGGGAAGTACCAGCGCGAAAGACTCGGGCTGAAGGCCGAATAAATAAAACGTGGAGCATCAATGAAGGGAATCATACTCGCCGGCGGTTCCGGCACCCGTCTCTACCCGATTACCAAAGCGGTGAGCAAACAACTGCTGCCCGTTTACGACAAACCGATGATCTATTACCCGCTCTCAACCCTGATGCTGGCGGGGATTCGTGAAATTCTGATCATCACCACGCCTGAAGATCAATCTCAATTCATCAGGCTGTTAGGCGACGGATCTCAATTCGGGATGAGCCTGAGTTATGCGGTTCAGCCAAGGCCCGAAGGGCTCGCCCAGGCATTCATCATCGGCAACGAATTCACAGGCCCGGACAATGTCGCACTGGTTCTGGGTGACAACATCTTTTACGGGCACGGATTGCCTCAAGATCTGAGGCGCGCATTCGAGAGGCGCGACGGCGCAACCGTCTTCGCCTATCAGGTTCGAGACCCGGAAAGATACGGTGTCGTCGAATTTGACGCCTCAGGCAAGGCCATCAGCCTTGAGGAAAAACCGAGTTCACCGAGATCCAACTGGGCTGTCACCGGCCTCTACTTTTACGACAACCGCGTGCTCGATATCGCAAAAAACCTGAAGCCTTCGGCGAGGGGAGAGCTCGAGATCACGGACGTCAACAAGGCCTATCTTTCTTTGAACGATCTCCACGTCGAAAAGCTCGGGCGCGGCATCGCCTGGCTCGACACAGGCACCCACGAATCACTTCAGCAGGCTTCGAGTTTCATCCAGGTTTTACAGGAGCGCCAGGGGTTGATGGTATCCTGCCTCGAAGAGATAGCTTTCAAGATGGGTTATATTACGGCCGAACAGGTCCTCAGAATCGCAGAGCCAATGAAGAAAAATGATTATGGCCAGTATCTCATCAGGATGCTCGTGCAGGAGGGGCGGAACCAGTGAGATTCACACAGACAGACATTCCCGGCGTGGTCATCGTTGAGCCCCAGGTTTTTCGCGATGCGCGAGGGTTTTTTCTTGAGACCTACCACCAGCAGAAATATGCCGGCGGCGGGATCGATGCCGTCTTCGTTCAGGATAACCATTCCCGCTCGGCTCGCGGCACAGTCCGCGGGCTTCACGCTCAACTGCAACGTCCACAGGGCAAACTGGTCCGCGTCATCGAGGGCGAGATTTATGACATTGCCGTCGATATCCGACGCGGCTCTCCCTCATTCAGCGAATGGGTTGGAGTCTGGCTTTCCGCTGAAAACTTCAGACAAATCTATATTCCACCCGGATTCGCTCACGGCTTCTGCGTGACCAGTGAAATCGCCCAGGTCGAATATAAATGCACCGATTTTTACGATCCGGCCAGTGAGATCAGCATTCAATGGGATGACCCCGATCTTGACATTGACTGGCCATCCGATATCCGGTTAATGCCGGTTCTTTCCAGAAAAGATATGGCAGCCAGACCATTGCGCGAACTGATGGACATGCTCCCTTATCTTGAGGCGAAGTAGTCAATGAAGATTCTGATTACAGGGGCCGGCGGCCAACTGGGCACCGCGCTCCGGAATGAACTGCAAAAACACCATCTGCTCCCGCTCGGCCACGAAAAACTGGATGTCACAAACTTCGAGGCCGTCCGCTCTGCCGTCGACTCGCTTGGTCCCGACCTGATTATCAACTGCGCGGCTTATAACAATGTCGATGGGGCTGAGTCCGATCAGGAATCTGCCTTCAGGCTGAACTCTCTTGCCCCTCGCAACCTTGCGGTTGCGAGCTTTGCCAATGATATCCCACTGCTGCACGTCTCAACCGATTATGTCTTCGATGGCTTGAGCGACAGGCCCTATCACGAATTCGACAGACCCAACCCGATCTCAGTCTATGCCAAAAGCAAGCTGGCGGGAGAGATTGCCGTAGCTTCGCTCAACCCGAGGCATTACCTGGTTCGCACATCCTGGCTTTATCATTTTGCCCCCGCAAGCGCCAGAAATTTTCCTAAAACCATGCTTGGCCTCGCCGGCAAAGACCAGGTCAACGTGGTCAGCGATCAGTTCGGATCACCGACTTTCGTCCCTCATCTGGCTCAAGCAATAGGCGACCTCATTGAAACAAATGCTTTCGGGTTATATCATCTTGCAGGCAGCGGTTTCACCAGTTGGTATGAGCTGACCAGAACTCTTTTTCGCCTGTTTGACATAAAGACGTTTGTAAATCCTGTGTCGACAGCCGAATTCCCCAGACCGGCGGCCAGACCGGGATTTTCGGCGCTGACGACATTACAGGATCCCGGGATTGTCCTCCCACATTGGGAAACAGGGCTTTCGGAGTTTGCTGCAGGATTAAAATAATTAAGGCCCCGGCCAACCTGAATGTCCCGAGTGATCATCTTTCCCCTCAGATTTTGAAAATAAATAAAAACGATTGAAAGGTGTTTTAATGAAGTCCTCGAAGTTCGGTCTATTGCGCAGTCTGGCTTTAATTTCGCTATTGTTGATGGCTTTTCCGTGGCAGCGGGATAGAGCCCAGAGTCCTCAGAAGCCTGAACTGATCACATACGATCAGTGGATGAAGTCTCAGATGCCACAGACAGATACGGCAACCTCAGAACCATTTACTGATGGATTTGTCATCGTCAAATCCGAGGATGGAACTTCGTGCAGGCTGATGACGAGGGAAGAGGCGCTGAAGATGAAAGTCGCAGGCATCCGGGAAGGTCTGAGGGTGATCAATGACGGTGGCGACGGCAGGGGACTCAGGCTCGAAGCCCAGACCGGGCTCAAGATAACGCTTCGCGCAACCAGCCAGTTGGATAACTTTCCTCAGGCGAAAGAGGCCTTCATCCGCGCGGCGGCGGTCTGGGAAGGGATCATTCAGTCGCCCATCACCGTCGTTATCGACGTCGATTTCGGGCCGACGAGATTCGGCAATCCGTACAGCTCTTCGAACATCATCGGATCTACTTCCAACCAGACGCTCGGCGCAAGCAATCTCTACACCGGTGTGCGCGACCAGCTCATTTCGACATCGAACAATTCGCAGCAGACCGCGGTTTTCAGCGCATTGCCGTCTAGCAATCTGCCGACCGATTCCGGGACAACTACTTCGGTATTCGCTTCATCTCCCATCCTTCGGGCTCTGGACTTCATTGATCCTGTTGCTGATCCTTCGAGAGAGGGACAGTATGGATCTCCGCCTTCGATAGGTTTCAATTCCAATTTCGGATTCGACTTCGATCCGAGTGACGGAATCGCCATCAATACCATTGACTTCAACGCAACCGCTGTTCACGAAATAGGCCATGTGCTTGGATTCAGCTCATTTGTTGGAAACCGTGAGCTGACTCCAACCTCTTCCGTTACGGCATCACCCTGGGATTTTTACAGATTCCGGCCAGGGGTAACTCTTGGAAGCTTCTCCGCATCATCCAGACTGCTGATTTCAGGCGGCGAGCACACCCATTTCTCCGGAGGAGATGAACTGCCGCTTTCGACAAGCCGGCTTGACGGGCAGGGCGGAGATGGGCGCCAGGCTCCTCACTGGAAGGATGATGCACAGACCGGCATCAACGTCGGAATCATGGATCCCACTGCGATCGATGGTAACCGGGAGGATGTATCACCCAGCGATCTGCTGGCTTTGCGAAGCTTCGGTTATCAGTTAAAGAATAGTGTCAAAGTCACCGAAGTATTATCCGCGGATGACGGGTCGCGCACAGTCTCTCCGGTAGCAACCGGAGCCCTTGTGGTCAACCGGCTGACTCCGTCCCGTTACCCGGCAAAAGTGACGGGCATCTCGGTAAACCTGCCCTTCGTTTCCGGCCAGCCAAGCCCTGCCGGGGCTCCATTGCGGCTGGTGGTCTTTAACGATCCCAACAGGACGGGGCTACCTCCGAACAATCCGGCGCTGCTCTTCGATCGCACTTTCATCGTGCCGAATATCACGTCCAGTCGATTCGTGGAATTCACCTTCGACGGGCCGACGATAAACGCCGGTGATATCTACATCGGCGTGCAGTCAACGACGACACCCATGGGAATTGCCGTCGATACCAACGGGCCCGCCTATCAGCGTTCCTTTATTTCTCAGAACAATGGCGGGAGCTTTCAGCCGCTCAATACCCTCACGGATGGTTCCACCGCATCGAATTTCATGGCCCGTGCCGATGTCTCAGTGCCGTTTGATGCCGTGCCGATTCCGGGGTTGACCAGCGCCAGTCCCAATAAGATAAAGCCCGGAGGCGCCGGCCTGACTCTATGGGTTCGCGGCACCAGCTTTCAGCCGAATTCAGTCGTCAAGTGGAACGGCACGGATCGTCCGACCACTTACCTCAATGGCTCGCTGATGCAGGCTGCAATCTCATCCGGCGACATCGCCAGTGCGGGCAATGCGACGGTCACCATTTTCACTGCCGGGCAGGGAGGCGGCGATTCGAATAACCTGACGGTGAGCATTACCGCGGACAATCCTGCTCCATCAATCGTTAAAATCGACCCTTCAGTCGGCGCACAGGGCATCTCCGGCGCCACCGTTAATGTCTTCGGAAATAATTTCACCAATTCATCGGTCGTCCGCTGGAACGGCAGCGACAAACCGACAAATTTCATCAGCAGCGTTCAACTATCGATAACTCTCGGGGCTTCGGATCTGGCCGCCTTTACCGAAAATAAAATTATTGTTTTTACTCCGGGACCCGGAGGCGGAACGTCAAATGAAGTAACCTTCAGTGTTATTCAATGCTCCTATTTCCTTTCCGTCACCTCGCAGAGTTTCTCTTCAAACGGTGGCACCAGCGGCTTCAGCCTCACGGCAAACAGCGCCTGCCCGTGGAATGCCGTGAGTGATGCTCAATGGATCGCCATCACCAACCCAATTGGCGCTTCCGGTTCAGGCAAGTATGTGGTCAATTATCGCGTGCTGAGCAATAGCCAGGCGGGTTTGCGCACAGGCAAAATAACCATCGGTAGTTCTTCGCTTAATATCAGCCAGGCAGGACTGGTGACGACCGTTTCGTCGGCGAATTACGGTCTGCCTGTTTCTCCGGAATCCATCGCCACTGCATTCGGCGCGGATCTGGCTTTGGGTGTCTTCAATTCGGACGTGACTCCGCTTCCGACCAACCTCAACGGAACCAGCGTTCGCGTGACCGATGCCAATCTGAACAATCGCTCGTCACCGCTCTTTTATGTCTCGCCTTCTCAGGTCAATTTCCAGGTCCCCTGCCGGCACTGCCAGCGGTACCGCTACCGTGACCATGTTTGTCAACGGAACGAATGTCGCTTCAGGAAGCCTCCAGGTTCAGTCGGTCTCTCCAAGTCTCTTCTCCGCCAATTCAAGCGGCAAGGATGTCGCCGCCGCTTACGTCCTGAGAATCAAACCTGATGGATCCCAAAGTATCGAACCTGTCGCTGTTTTCAATCAGGCACAGAACCGCTTCGTCGATAAACCCATAGATTTTGGGCCTGAAACCGACAAGATAGTCCTGGTCATCTTCGCTACCGGCGTTCGTGGCCGAACCTCCGTCAACAACGTCAAAGCACTGCTCAGCGGGCAGGAACTCCCAGTCGATTTCGCGGGCCCTCAGGGAAGCTTTGTCGGCCTCGATCAGATCAACATCCCGATTCCTCGCACCTTCAAGGGCAAGGGAGAGGTCTCTATAATTTTGAGGGTCGATACTCGCGACTCAAATTCCGTGACCGTCAATTTCCAGTAGGTATAAAAGACCCGTTGCAAATCAGAATGGCCGGCTGCTGCCGGCCATTCTGATTATTCAATTTCCACAAGCTCATCAAAAAAAGGCCTCAGATCTGACTTCATAGGAGTTACTTTGTCGCTTGGCTTGGAGTTTATATCCCCAACCATGCGGAATGAATCATTCAATTTTTTGAGTCGGTGGTTGAGATTTTACCCACTTTTTGATAATGAGGTTTTCTTGAACCGTGAATATCTCTTTTAAAGACGATGGAACGTTTAGCCCCCCGTGACCAATCTTAAAAAATCCTTCAAGAAGGGAAGTAAACTTGTTGGTTAGAGAACAATGAACATCCACAGATGAGGAGCACGACACGCCTTACTTTGGATCCTGATAAATCTGAATAGGGGTGTCGAATAAGGACAACTTCATTTCTTGAGTAGTTGCTCATAAATATCGTCTTCTTCGTTATTCCAAATTTTGCTCAGTGAGGGTTCACTTGCGTCAGTCCAGAATTGCTCTTCTTCGGATAGAATTGTGACAAGGACTTCTGCTCCTTCAGGAGATTGATTTGTTCGATCAATCGATCTTTCCTTTCTGACGACAGCTTTGACTGACATTAATATTCCTCCTCGTCGCTAAAATCTCACGGCAAAGACTATCGCAAACTTTGCCTTATAAATTCATTTAGGTCAGATTCCATTGCAGGACCATCTTTCTCAATAAACTCACTAAAGATTTTGAGGTTTAAACCGGGTAACCGAACAGGCTGAAATCCGACAAATGCTCGATTTCAGCCTGCCCGGTTCCGAGTTAACATATGTCAGGCAGCCTGACATTCAATTACATTACGGAATCATTCTCTGCCTGGTGCCTTTGGGGCATGTGCCGATCCCGATCGTATGGTAGCGGCTCTCGCTCCGGCATGATGTAATCAGGCCACTCTTTCATCCAATTCTCCCGGTAATCTTCATCGGCGTAATATTTCAGATAAATGAGAGTGTCCTCTTCACTCCCGCTGCCGATCACATCGAGGTGATAGGTATAGTTGGGCTCATCCGGAAAGAGAATTGCTTCCTCTCGGAACAATTCCTGCCATAAATCCTTGTATAGCTCACGATCACTCAAGTGATCGGTGTTTTCAAGACTGACTCCAAATGAAGCGATCCTGTCTATTATCTCCCACAGCTTGTCGGAGAGATCGGCATCCGGTATTTCTTCAGGCGCCGGTAAAGACACTCCGGATTTAACGAGCTCATCGAAGAGAGTTGTTGGAGTTGCCGTCTCGTAGGCGATGATATGCTTTAAGAACTCTTCTTCAATCTCTGCCGGCAGATCGTCCGATTTGAAAGATAATCCAACTCCACCATGCAGTTCTTCCACTTGTTTCCTCAAATCCTCTACGCGGGTCAGTTGATCGAGATTGCCTTTGTCGGTTTCTTCGTCTTTCATTTTTGATTCTCCATTATGCGGGCATTTAAGCCGGTTTATGGGGTGACCGAAGAAATCAAATAAGACCTGATTCTGAGAGTTATCTGAACTGAGGCTGACTTAACGATGCGATTTATACCACAACCCTTTTCCTTTTCAAACAGGGACGGGCTGATCAGTGATTCATGGTTATGCTAAACGGGGATGGTAGAGTTGAAAAAGTAACGCACACCGTCCGGTTTGCGCCACCTTTGCCGATGGATGAGAATTATGGAAAGGCAGTACTCCAAACCCGGCCAAAAGAAAAAGGCCGGTTTTGCGACCGGCCTTAAGTGTTTGATTTTATAAAAATATCCCGTACGGGATTTGAACCCGTGTTGCCGCCGTGAAAGGGCGGTGTCCTGGACCGGGCTAGACGAACGGGACATACGCTCAGACGATCTTTACTGTTAAGAGTGCCGATCAATGAACGAAGCGGGAATAATACAAGCTCAATTCCGATTCGTCAACCTGTCGGACTATCCGGGTGACTTTTCCCATCCTGGCTGGCGCGGTAGTCGTGTGAAAATCACCGGCTACAAAGAACTGGTATGCTGTGATAGACTCCCAACGTCAATGCAGGAATATATTGTCGATAATGACATAACGTAAAATGAAATGAATTTATTTCAGAGAGACCGTCCACAGGGCATTTGCCGGAGATAAGGTGAATGCAATTGAGGGGCGGCTTTTTAAGTTTAGGACTGCTGGAGATGAAAATTTTTAAACAATTGTTATTGAGTATAAGTTTGACGATGTTGCTGGCCGGAACGGCTGTGGTGGCGGTGGCCCAGGACACTGTTCTTGATTCTGCCCTTTGAGAACCGGTCTCAGCAGGGCGAGTACAACTGGATACGTGAAAGTTTTGGGATTCTGATAGTGGACGTGTTGAATGTTCCGGGAATCAAGGTGATCACGACGGACGAGAGGAATCTGGCGTTCGACAAGCTGAAGCTGAGTCCGAACGACATTCTGACGAGGGCGGCGATGATTCGCGTAGCCGAGGTCGCTCAGGCAAATATCGCGCTGATCGGCGAGTTCGACGTCGGGGGTGAAAAGGGGAATGTCACGGTTGCAATATCGGCGCGTCTGATAGAGACGCGGGAAGGCAGGCTTGTCGGCAACAAGGTCTTCAATTACAGCGGGCCGATTTCAGACCTGCAGAAGATGCAGGGGCAGCTTGCCTGGAATATTCTTTATTTGAGAAACCCGTCACTTCCATACACGAGCGATCAACTGGTGCGCAAAGCGACATCGATTCCGCCTCTGGCCTATCAAAGCCTGGTCAAGGCGATTCAAACCGGTGATCCGAAGATCCGCGAAGGTTATTTGAAGCGTGGCATTCAGGAATTCGAGGAGTCCGGTGAGGCCGGCCACTTCGGAAAGGCAATTTTCGAGCTGGCGATGCTAAATTATCAGCAGCGCAATTTTGCTGAATCAATCAAGCTGTTCAAACAGCTTTCGGTCGATGATACGCATTATTCCGAAGGGTTGTTTTATCTCGGGCTGTCTGGATACAAGGCGGGGGATTTTGTCGAATCGGCAGCTGCCTTTAACAGGCTGGCTGAATCCACACAACTGTTCGAAGTATATAACAATGCCGGCGTGGCCATGATTGCGGGAGGGAACAAGGCTGATTCGCTCTCGATGCTGCGCAAGGCCGTGGCCAACAGCCCGAATGATGCGACGTATCGTTTTAATTACGGCTACGCGCTCTGGTTGAATCAGAATAACGAAGAAGCCATACAGCATTTCAGAGCGGTATTGAGAAGCAACCCGCGGGATGGCGAGGCTCATTACCTGCTGGCGAAATGTCTTTCGGCTACGGGGCAGAATAATGAGGCCGCGCAGGAGGACAACGAAGCCCGCAAACAACTGGAAAGTTATGCCAGATGGTCTGTCGAACCTGATAAAATCCCGGTTCTGGCAAGGCTCAAGCAGGATTTCAATAAAGCGGCGTTCTATAAATTGGAGCGGCAGCAATCTGCCTCCGACCGGCCGTCTGCCCAGCAGATCTCGCAGCGGCAGAGCCTCGATAAAGCAAGGCAACTGATTGCAGCCAAAAACGATTCAGAGGCGATGATTGAGTTGCAGCGGGTACTGGCAATTGAAGCGACCAATGCAGAGGCACATTACCTGCGAGGAGTGATCCTGCAACGGCGTGGAGAGGCCGATGCCGCCATCAGCGCCTTCCAGTCGGCAGTCTCATGGAATCCCAGACTGATAGATGCCCACGTCGCGCTTGGACGGTTGTATCTTTCGAGAGGAGACAGGGCGCTGGCACTGGCTCATTCGAAGCAGGCTCTCGAAATCGATCCGCAGAACCGCGACGCAGTTGCTCTCCGACAGCAGATCGAAACCGGACGCTAAAAAAGCAGTTCAAGGTTCAAGGTTGAAAGTTTAAAGTATTTGGCGATCATCATCTTTTGGCTAAGTGGTTAATTAATCGATTGAATGGTTGATGGATCATAGATTGCGAGGAGTCGAGTTTGCAGGCAGTCGTGTCGTGAACAGTCCGGGATAAAAGATGATTAATATAATCAAATATCCAAGTAGAAAAGCCGGATTAATGGCGGCGATAGCGATCTCGCTGGCCGTGCATTTTGGGCTTTACGTGATCGTTCGAACGATGCCGATAATCAGTGTTGCGTTGGGAATGAGAGGGGTGGAGTTCGTCGACGAGGATTACGACAGGGCTATTCTGATAGATTTTTCAAAGAAGCTGAGCTATCCGCCGGGTTATATCGGATTTCGCGCGCCGCAGAAGACTCTTTCACTTGAGGAGATAAAGAAGCAGGAAGAGAAGAGGGCTCGTCTTGAAGCACAGCGGCGCAAACGAGACGAGGAGCGTCGTCTTGAGGATCAGGAGAAACTTGCAAAACGCGAAGCGGACGAGAAGGCCAGGGGTGAAGAGCTTGCAAAAACTGCTCCTGCCCCGGCCCCTGCACCCGCAAACGATGGCTATCCCGGCGGTTTCGGCAAGATTAATACGGCGCCGATTCGCGATCAGATTCAGCAGTTATACAACGCAAACAAAGCAGGGAAGCTGGTCATACCCGACGGCAAGGTGAAAGTGGGAGTTGCCGGCATCATCAAACCTGACGGAACCCTGGCGAATTACCGGATCATTATTCCTTCGGGGGTGGCCGAGATCGATCAGGCCGCACTTGCCATACTTGAAGCAGTCAGTGTGAGCCGCGCTCTGGGGCCGTTACACAACCTCTCCTCGCTGAGCATGGTTCTGGAGATTGACCAGACTGCACAGTTGCACGTCACCGGGTTTACCAACTCTGAGCAGGATGCAAGAGCGATAGTCGATCTGGCAAATACCGTCCTGTTATTCGCGAAGATTCGGAAATCAGCCGATCCGGCATCGATGATGATGCTCAATAATCTGAAAGTTTCGCGTTCGGGACAGCGGGTTCAGGCAGTGATCAGCGTCTCAAGGCAGAAGGCCACCGATACACTACACTCCACCATGGGGAATGGGCAGGGGTAAAAAAGAGTTCAAAGTCTAAAGTTTAAAGTTTAAAGTCCAAAGTCTAAAGTCTAAAGTTTCTGAACCCGCCGGATTTTGCAGGTATGAAGTAATTTTCATCGCCAAGAACGCCAAGTGAAGCCAAGAACGCCAAGAAAATCGAGCTTGTGAATATGATAATTGGCTTACAATTATAGCAAGCTCAAGGTAAATGCCGATTCAGGCTTTACATACTTGGCGATGAAAATTACTTCATACCTGCAAAATCCGGCGGGTTCAGAAACTTTAAACTTTAAACTTTGGACTTTAAACTTTAAACTTTAGCCTCTTCTTCTGTAAATCTATCCCCGACAAAAAGGTCATAGATCCAGGCGCCCAGGACTCCTCCAACGAGTGGGCCGACGATGGGCACCCAGAACCAGTAATTCCCTGCGGTAAAGACACCTGAACCCCAGCCTGCAATTGCCGTAAAGAGCCTTGGGCCGAGATCGCGTGCGGGATTGATTGCATATCCGGCGTTGAACCCAAAAGCCATGCCCAGAGCCATGACAAGGAATCCGACTGCGAGTGGGCCGACATTGCCGGGAGTAGAGTTGCGGGCGTCACCTATTGCCATGATCACAAGCAGTAAAATGGCAGTACCTAAAATCTGATCGACGAGGCCTCCGAAAGTCGATAGAAATGGTTGGGGGTAGGTTGAGAATATCCCGGCGGATCCTTTTTCGCCGAGGATGGCTCGAGTGCCGCCATCGAAAGCGTTGAATGCCTGGCGATATACGAAAAAGACGGCGGCGGAGGCCGTGAATGCGCCGGCGGTCTGTGCCAGGGAATAGGGCAGAACTTTCGACCACGGAAATCCGCGGTTTTTTTCGTTTGTTTCGTAATCCTCTATTTACTTTGTGGTTGAAACGGCCTTTATTTCAGCGGGTTTTGAGCGTTTGATGCCAAGATGAGAATCGAACCATTCAAGCTGGCGATTGCTCAGGTCGATGACGTGATTGGGTTCCTGGATTCCATGGCCCTCGCGCGGGTAGCGAAGGAAGATGACCTCGACGCCGCGTTTTTTCAGGGAGCGGTAATATTGTTCTCCCTGGGCGATCGGCACGCGTTGATCGCGTTCGCCGTGAGTAATCATGAGAGGGGTTTTCACTTTTTCGACGAAAGTAATCGGCGACCATTTCCGGAACACTTCAGTGGCGTTCCATGGCATGCCGGTGAAGCCGTATTCCATCAGCCCCGGAATATCGCTCTGGCCGAAAAAGCTGTACCAGTCGCTGATTGCGGCATGCCCGATTGCAGCCTTGAACCGGTCAGTCTGTGTGACGGTCCAGAAGGTCATAAATCCGCCGTAACTGCCTCCCATCACCAGCAGCCTGTCGGGATCGGCGACTCCATTGGCGATCACTGCGTCGACGCCTGCCATGATGTCCTTGAAGTCTTTTCCGCCCCAGTCGCCGACATTGGCTACGGTGAATTCGTGACCGTAACCTGTCGATCCCCTCGGGTTGGGCATCAATAAAGCGTAGCCGTTGGCCGCAAAGAACTGAGCGCGGCTGTTGAAAGTGTCGCTGAATCGGCCATATGGTCCGCCATGAATCTGGAGGATCAGCGGGTAGCGTTTGCCCGGCTCATAGCCCAGCGGTTTTACGAGGATCCCCTCGATGTCCAGATTGTCGGGACCTTTCCATTTGATGACCGAGGTTTCAGCCAGCGAGAAATCCTTGAGCTGCGGGTTGATCTGAGTGATCTTCCTTGGATTGTCGGCCCTGTCTAGCGGGGCGATCCAGATATCATCGGATGAGAGGTTGTCTCCCATCGATATGGCGATCATGGATCCGGTGATATCGAAGGCCGCGCAGTTTCGATTGCCTTTTGTGATCTGTGCGATTTTGCCGTCCGAAACTGTTGCCTGGTAGATGTGCGTATAGACGCCGACGCCGCTGTTGAAGTAGATCGAGTTGCCGTCCCTGGACCATTGCACGATTTGGCCTGTCGATTCAATGAAATTCCGGGTCAGGTTTTTCGGGCTGCCGCCATCAGGCTGGATGATCATCAGATCGTTCTTTGCCGCCCATGATTTTGGGTCGCTGCTGCCGGTGTAGGCGATCCAATTGCCGTACGGAGACCATTGTGGATTGGTTTCAACACCTGGACTGTTAGTCAACTGCTTCGGTGTCCCGCCCTGAGCCGGAACGATGTAGATATCAGTGTTCCGATCTTCTGAAATATCGGTGTAGGTGCTCTCCTGGGTGCCGGTGCGCGAGACGACATAAGCAATCAATCTATCGTCCGGAGAGAACTGAGGGCTGCTGACGCTGTATGCCCCTTCGGTCAGGCGCTTCTTCTCTTTGGTCTCGACATTGATTGTCCACAGATGAGCGTATGTGTAATCGGCGTCGACAAGGATGGTGTCGAACTTATCCTTTTTGCGTTTTTCTCGTTCGGCTTTGTCTTTGGGAACATCACGGGTGATGAATGCAATTGTGTTTGTATAATGAGACCAGGTAAAACTCTGAACAGAATTGTCTTCCGAGGTCAGCTTCTCGGCCTCGCCGCCATCCGATGGAATGATCCAGATCTGGTTCGAACCGCCGCGATCGGCGAGAAATGCAATGCGGTCGCCATTGGCGGACCATTGCGGCGCGCTCTCGCCTTTCTCGCCGTTTGTCAGTTTGATGGCGCGCCCTCCATCTGATGGACTGATCCAGATATGTGAAACCCTGCGGTTTTCCTTTTGGTCCCATTCGGAGATCGTATAAGCCACCCGCCTTGCGTCTGGTGAGATCTCCGGAGCGCCGGCTTGTTTGACCGCAAGGCTGTCCTCGATCGTCATCCGCTTCTGGGCCCGCGTAGAAATCGACAACCCGGCGAGTATTGAAATTACAATAAGGGGTGAGAGAAGAAACTTCAGTGACTTCTTCATGATTGCCTCCCGTGTGATCCGACGAATTTAGATTTTGCTGTTTGTGGAATATCTGGTACGCGCGGCATCATAGCTTTACTGCATGATACTGACAAGCCCGATACCGGGAGTTTTAAGTTTAATGTTTATTGATTTTTCAGACTGATCCGCCCCCGCCGGCTTTAAACTTGAAACATTAAACTTTAAACTCTTCCCCTGAATCGCCATGAAAACTTGAGAAATAGAGAATCGATTTGATCAATCAATTAATCAGAATTAAAACCATAGGCTTGTTGTTTTTCATTGTCGCGGCTTTTGCAGTCGTCGGAGCGCAAAGCAAAAGGGCACTGGACTTTGAGGATGTCATTTCGCTCAATCGTCCCGGCGAGGTGGAGATTTCTCCGGATGGCCGGAGGGTGGTCTTTGTCGTGACCTCATGGGATCGTGAAAATGACCGGTACAATTCGGATCTCTGGGTTTCGTTCGATATGCGCGAATCGGGAGTGAGGTTGACCTTCAATCCCAGGCGTGATGATCACCCGCGCTGGGCTCCCGATTCACTGCGACTGGCGTTCCTCTCCGAGCGCGGCAATGAGGGGGCGAGCGGGGCACAGATTCAACTCCTGAATGTTTATGCCGGCGAACCCGTGCAACTGACATCGCATAAATCGCCCGTCAGGGACTTCAAATGGTCTCCCGATGGACGCTTCATTGTCTTTACCGCCGAAGAGCCCGCAGAGAACAGATCGAAGACCCCGCCGCCAATAGTTGTGGATGAAGATAGCAGCCCTTCGCAATTGTGGATTCTGGAGCCCGTCTCCAAACAGGTCAGGCAACTGACCCGGGGGACCGCTCACATTGTCGATTTCAACTGGTCGCCTGATGGATCGCAAATAGTTTTTACGGCGAGAAGCAGCTCAAAACTGATCAGCAGTCCTTCGACGGATGTCTTTGTCACTCCGGCGGTGATCAAAGAGCTTCCATACGATACGGCCGTCACCTCACGAATCACGAAAGGCAATGGCGCCGAATCAGATCCGAAGTTTTCACCCGACGGCAAGTGGATCAGCTATCTGGCCCACGCTGATGAAGACGCAAATACCGGCCCTTTGAGAATTCATCTCATTCCGGCCGGCGGTGGTGATTTGAGAGTCCTCGGCAGAAAATTCGATGGTTACATCAGCAAATATCAGTGGGTGGAGGATTCTCAAAAGATAGTCTTTCTTGCCGGCCTCGGCGTGAGGGCTCATATTTTTTCCATAGGGATTGGCAATAGTCCGGCCCCACAGGCCCCACAGGCCCCACAGGCCCCACAGGCCCCACAGGCCCCACAGGCCCCACAGGCCCCACAGGCAATGACGCGGGACGAAGGCGTGAGCTCGGATTTCTCGATGACCGCCGACGGGATGACAATTGTCTACATTCATGAGAATCCACGCATGCCTGCGGAGGTCGTTTACCTCAGCTCAAGGATAATGATCCCGGTCCTTATCACAAGGCTTAACCCGCAGATTGAGCCCGTCGCCCTGGGTCAGGTTGAAACCATCAGATGGAAATCGAGTGACGGCGCCTTGATCGAAGGGTTGCTCTACTACCCGATCGGGTATCAGACAGGCAATCGCTACCCACTGATCACCTACATTCACGGAGGCCCCGAGGGAGCTTATACACGGGGACTCAATTCAAGCTGGATGGCTTTTCCACAGATTTACGCCGGACGCGGTTATGCCGTCTTCATGCCTAATTTTCGCGGCTCGTCGAATTATGGTGCAAGATTCGCCCAGGCAAATGCCAGGCTGGCAGGGAAGATTGATTACGACGACATCGTGACAGGAATTGACGATCTTATCAAAAAAGGATTGGCTGATTCGGAGAGGCTGGCAATTGCCGGCTGGAGTTACGGCGGTTATCTAAGCGCCCTGATGATTGGGAAGACCAATCGCTTCAAATGTGCGGTGTATGGCGCAGGCCTTTCGAGCGCGGTCTCGTATTGGGGGACTGCGGATATCGTCTCCCAGCGCGAGCGCCTGCATGGAGGAGTTCCCTGGGAGGCGCGAAAATCGTATGAAGATCAGTCGCCCCTGACATGGCTTCGGAACGCGAAAACTCCCGCGCTGATCTTCCACGGCGAGAAGGACGAACGCGTCCCGCTGGGACAGTCTCAGGAGACCTACCGGACATTGAAACGCCTCGGAGTTAATACTCAACTTATCATTTATCCGAATGAAGGGCATGTCCTGACTGTCCCAAGCTATCAGTTGGACAAAATGCGCAGGGAATTCAACTGGATCGACAAGTTCATCGGCTCCAGGCAGCCGCATGGAGTTCCGCCTTCAGGCGGAACAACTTGAATTCGCATGGAGTTCCGCCTTTAGGCGGAACTCCATGCAGGACTCCATGCGGAACTCCATCTGGTCAAACCAACCCGTCTCATGTAAAATCCTAGTTTACTTTTTCTCTGTTCGTTATACATTTCAGGAGAATAATCAATGACATCAGGCAAATTAGCGATTCTGGTGGGCGGAGGTCCGGCTCCCGGGATCAATTCGGTGATATCGGCGGCGACGATCAAGGCGATTAATGAAGGATTTGATGTTGTCGGCATTCAGGATGGGTTCAAGTGGCTGGTCAGGCGCGATACGTCATATGCGAGGCCTCTGGGAATTGACGATGTTTCAAGGATCCACCTTCGTGGAGGATCAGTACTTGGAACCGCGCGTGAGAATCCAACCAAGTCTGAAGAATCGATGAAGGCAGTGGTCGAAACGCTGACCACTCTTGGGGTCACGCATCTGGTAACTATCGGCGGAGATGACACTGCGCTTTCATCGAGCACGGTTGCGTCTCGATCGAACATTCATACGGTTCACGTTCCCAAGACGATCGACAACGATCTTCCACTTCCGGCACACATTCCGACCTTCGGGTTTCAGACCGCCCGGCACGTGGGCGTGGAGCTGGTCCAGAATCTGATGCAGGACGCGCGCTCCACGCATCGCTGGTACATCGTGGTTGCGATGGGACGTCAGGCGGGGCACCTGGCGCTGGGAATAGGAAAGGCGGCGGGAGCGAGCCTGACCCTGATCAGGGAAGAGTTCGAGCACGAGACCGTGCCGTTCGCTCACATCTGCGACATCATTGAGGGCGCAATCATCAAGCGCCGCGCGATGAAGAAGAACTATGGAGTTGCCGTACTGGCGGAAGGGTTGATTGAGAAGCTCGATCCCAATGAATTGAAAGAACTGCAGGACGTCGAACTTGACGAACATGGTCACATCCGGTTTGCGGAGGTCGATCTCGCACGCAAGGTTAAGGTGGAGCTGCAGGGACGCCTTCGAAAAATAAGCATCCCCATTTCGATCAGCAACAAAAATATCGGGTACGAGTTGAGATGCACCGATCCGATCCCGTTCGATATGGCCTATTGTCGCGAACTTGGGAATTCCGCAGTCAGATTCCTGATCGATGGCGGAAGCGGCGCAATGGTCAGCATTCAGAATGGCCGGCTGGTCCCGCTTCTGTTCGAGGATATCCGCGATCAGGACACCGGAAGAACCCGTGTTCGCAACGTCGACATCACCAGCGAAAGCTACCGCGTTGCTCGCGATTACATGCTCAGACTCGATTACAACGATTTCACGGATGTGAATGTCGTTGAAAAACTGGCTCAGGCCGCTAATCTGACGGTCGATCAGCTCAAAGAGAGATTCAATAAATAAAATAATCTGGCCTGGATGATTTAATTCAAGAGATATAATTTTATGGCAATTAAAAAATTGGGAATATTAGTAGGCGGTGGACCGGCGCCGGGGATTAATGGAGTGATTACAGCCGTGACGCTGCACGCCATCGAGAAAGGCTGCACTCCGATAGGTTTTCATGATGGATTTCAATGGCTCTCGCAGCGCTATACCGACGAGCAGCACGAATTGACGAGGGATGAAGTAAGCCGCATCTATCTTGACGGCGGGACGATACTGGGGACATCGCGAGCGGCGATCACCGATCATGCAAGTTTCGAGAATGCCGTATCCGCGCTTAAGAAGCTCGAGATCGATGCTCTGATAACGATAGGCGGAGACGATCTGGTAGCGAGCACAGCAGCGCTTGCCGAGAAGGCGGGGGATACGATCAAAGTGGTGCAAATTCCGAAAAGCATAGATAACGATCTGCCGTTGCCGTCTCCGCTGACTACGCTCGGTTACGAAACTGCCCGTCACGTTGGTGTCGGCATCGTCAAGAGCCTGATGGAGGATGCCAAAACCACCGGCCGCTGGTATCTTGGAGTGACAATGGGGCGCCCGACCGGTCACCTGACTCTCGGAATCGGTGCGGCTGCGAGCGCCACCTGCACGATCATTCCTGAAGAGTTTCCCGAAGGCGTGATCAAATTATCCGATATTTGCGATATCATCGAAGGGACAATCATCAAGCGCCGGGCGATGGGCAAAGGACACGGAGTAATTCTTCTTTCCGAGGCTCTTTCCGAACGATTCAGCAGGGAAGAAGTCGCGGAGCTTGAAGACGTCGATCGCGATGCCCAGGGTCAAATCCGCGTCGCCGAGATCGACCTTGGCCGCAAGGTCAAGAATGAGCTTCAGACGCGGTTCGAGAAGCGTGATATTAAAGTCACCATCGTCGAAAAGACCATCGGTTATGAGTTGCGCTGCGCTCACCCGATTCCTTACGATGCCGAACACGCTCGCGATCTTGGATACGCCGCAGTCAACTTCCTGCTGGCCGGAGGCTCCGGCGTACTGATCACAATGCAGAATGGCGAGTTCACCCCCGTTCCTCTCCCTGATGTTATTGATGCCAGGACCGGCAAGGGCAGGCTGAGATCGGTCGATACCGGAACGGAAAGCTATCAGGTTGCCCGGGACTATATGCTCCGCATCGAGCCGAATGACTTTATCGATCAAGCCTGGCTTGAGAAACTCGCCAAAGCCGGCGCGATGCAGGTCGAAGAATTCAAGGATCATTTTGCACAATTTGCTTCATGAGAATCAGACCGGAAATTCGCCGAAAATTCGAATGAGAAATAAAACTACAAAGGAAAAGGTGATTTGATGAGAAGGAAACTAGAGATCGTCGCTTTAGCATTGGCCGCAACGTTGATGCTTACGGCTCAGGCTGTTGCCCAGAATAAGACCAAGGACAAGGCCAAAACCTCGATGAAGATGGAGCAGGCTCCTGGCATTTCCAAAGCCGTCGCCGTCCTCAATCCGGCTTCAGGCAGCAATGTCCGCGGAGTTGTCACTTTTACCAAAGATGGGAATATGGTCAAAGTAGTCGCAGATATTGAGGGGCTGACACCCGGCAATCACGGATTCCATATTCACGAATTCGGCGATTGCAGCGCCAAAGACGGTTCTTCGGCAGGCGGGCACTTCAATCCTGCCGGCGCACCTCACGGAGCGCCAGCGGATAAACAGCGCCACACCGGCGACCTCGGAAATCTTGTTGCCGGCCAGGACGGCAAGGTTCACGTTGAATTCTCTGACCCGATGCTCAAACTGGATGGAGCAGGGGCAATCATCGGTCGCGGCGTCATCGTTCACGCCAACCCCGATGACCTGAAAACACAGCCGACAGGCAACGCCGGAGGCCGCCAGGCCTGCGCTGTCATCGGCGTCGCAAAACCTTAGATTCCGTATCAGTAGAAGAGAAGAAAAAAAAGACGTAACTGCTCAGCCCCTTAGTATTTGATGGATTAAGCGGGAATAAAGGTCTTTTTCAACGCCAAGAACGCCAAGGATGGATAGCCCATGATTTGGCCTGACATCTCGATTTTAGCCGGTTTTAAAAGTAAATTATGAATCACTCCCCGAAATCCTCTTGGCGTTCCTGGCGTTGAAAAAGACCTTTATTCCCATTTAATCTAAAGAACAGGGGCTGAGCAGTTACAAAAAGTATAGACAATACAAGATTACGAAACAGACGAAAAAATTCAGGGGTAAATAAGCAGGATTTATGGCGCCAGCTTGCCGCCAGGCAGGACTCTGAACCTTGTGCCGCGCCACTCGATTTCGTCTCCGATGAAGCTGACAACCCAGATCCCGAAAGTGATCAGATCGCGCACGGGGACAAGCCAGAAATATCTGGCCAGGACGACATCCTTCAAGCCGTAGACTCCGACAAGAAAAACCGGAAGAAACCTGAAGATCATGGTCGCACCAAAAAGCCACCAGGCGAAAGGGGAAAAGTTCCACAGCAAGAGGGCAATCAGGGAGGTTGCCGTTCCGTAGGTTAGAATCAGTCCACGGTAGCCCCAGGGCCTGGAGATTCTCGTGGATCTGCCCCATCGGAGCTGGTGTTTGAGCATGGTCAGAATAGAGTCGGGACCGGAAATATGTTCGACGACATAATCTGAAAGGACGACTTGATGACCTTCTCGAGCGGTGAGATTTCCGAGTATGAAGTCGTCGGCAAGATAGTCGGCGGCTGCATGGAAGCCTCCGATCTTCTCGAAAATATCCCTGCGCATGACGATTGTCGAACCGAGCGAGAAGGCGATTCCCTCAAGTGCGCGAGAAGAGCAGACCTCGGGGCCAAAGGTCGATGAGATCCCGATATTTTCAATCAGCGCTGCGGGTGTTGTGGCACCGGCTCCGCGATAAAGACAGGTTACCATGCCATTCTGAGGCTGCTGCATGGGCGCTATTACGCGGCGCAGGTAATCGGGACCGACCCTGATGTCACTGTCGGCGATGAGTAAAATTCCGTGCTTCGCCCTTTCATACATATTCTGCATGTTCGAAACCTTGGCGTTGAAGCCGATTTCCCGGTCGGAGACGACCAGCTCTATATCGGAGCCCGGGAAATCCGAGATCAATCGGCGAATGATCGGCACGGCCGGGTCCGTTTCATCGCGGACTCCGAAGATGACCTGGTATTCGGGATAATCCTGCCGGCAGAAACTCGCAAAATTATCATAGGCGCCCGCGTCAGCGCCTCTTACTGGTTTGAGGATTGACGCAGGCGGAGTGTAATTCAATCCCAGTGCGCGCTGCCTTTTCCGGTCTCTGAACCAAAGCAATCCGGCAACGAATGCGATTCCATAATAAACAATGGCCGATATGATGCAGATCAGGATCGCGATTCGAGCCGAAGTGATCAGCCAGAATAACAATGGTTGATTGCTTTGATCGACGATGTTGTCCGGGGTGATCAAGCCTGCGAGCTTGCGCAACCATCCTGTTGCACTCGCATTGAATATCTCCTCCAGCTTTCCTGAAAGCGATACCAGCGAGACCCCGAATGCGACGAGCAGGGTTCCCATCCATCTCTCTCTGGAAATTCTCTCTTTGAGAAAGAAGCGGGCGCCAACAGTATTGGTAATGTAGCTGACGGCTGTCAGCGGGACCACGAAGCTCAGATCGGCATAGCTCAAAAGGCTGATAAAGGAAAAGAAGGAAAATGCAAGGCAGGCCACTCCCCCAAAGAGATAAGGATTTCGCAGCATGCTCAAAACTGCGCCAAAGAGACGGCGAGGCTGGAATGAAACATCCCCGACCTGCTGCATTCCTTTGGCGGAAAGAATCTCTCCAAGCGAGCTTCCGGCAATCAGGCAGCATAGAAGAAGCAATGTTTTCATGCGGCCTTCACCCCGGCATCGATATCGATCTCGTCCTGCCTGGTCGTTCTTTGTTCGGTGTTTGAAACCACGGCGACGCCCACGCAGATGATCAATGTGCCTATCCATCGGACGATAGACACATGCTCGCCCAGCAGCTTCCACGACATGAAGGCATTCAACACATAACCGAAAGCCGTCACCGGCAAGACGAAACTCAGATCGGCCCATGATAACGCAACCAGATATAACCCGAAAAAGATGCTCAAGATAAAAATGCCGCCCCAGATCAGCGGATTCGAAAATACCTGAACCCCGATATGAAACAGTTGCACCGGATCAATCGTGTCCACCTCTCCGACGGACCTCATTCCCTTGGTCAGGCAGACATCCCCCAGAGTCTGGGCGCAAATTGCTATGAATAATACAAAAAGTGTTTTCATTTAATAAAAAATCCAGGTTTACTCTGATGATAACCGGCCATACTCATGCCTTTTTCTTCATTGATAAATTATCGTAAGTGGCCAGACTGAAGCCTGAATTATCGATGGCCAGTCTGATCCGATCGCTGAGCATGGCTTGCAATTCGATCGGGCCTCCGGGGTTTTCTCTGATCGAATCGGATTGAGCATCGAGCGCCAGCGGGTGGGCGTATATTTCAGTGCTTTCGTGGTCCATCTGGTCGATCAATCGGAGAAGGTAGTTTTCGTTCATGTCCCCGGACTGGAGCAGTCCGTAAACCCTGCTGGCCCGGAGGAACTCGCGCCTTTCAAGCTTCTTCTCGCACCACCTGCCGAGCAGGTTGAAAACGGTGCCCCAGACGAGCTTGATGCCAAGGTTCTTTCGATCGAGTTTCAGGCTGAGCTTCATCTCGCCTTTGACCACGCGGACCCGTCGAACCCCGTATTCTTCGCAAAGCCGTATCAGTTCGTCAAAAATCACCGGATGCATGTGAAGATGCGTGTGACCGTCTACATGGGAGAAGGGAAGACCAGTTGATGCGAATCTGTCGAACTGCTCCCTCATCTCGCGTCTGAGCTCCGCCCTTGCGGCTCCGCTGAAATAGTATTGAACCCCGGCCTTGAAGGAACTATCGGTGAATCGCCCGCGTTGATCCGTGATTGTGGGGAGTTCCGAATGCGGCAATCCTGATCTTCCGAGCACCAGGACGAGATGAAGCCCGACTGCGAGCCCGCGATTTTCAAAGGCCAGCCTGACCGCATCTTGAGCCGCTTCCTCATTCACCATCAGGCTCGTCGAAGTCAGAATCCCTTCTCGATGCGCCCGGATGATCCCTTCGTTGACCGCCTTTGAATATCCAAAATCATCCCCATTGACGATCAACGGGACTTTGTTGTCGGGTGTTCTGGCGCTCTCAAATGTGTTGGTCATTCTTCCGAATCGATTCAACATTGTGCAGTTTGCGGACATCCACGGTCAGGCGACCTGACGGAGTCGGAGGATTGTAAATGTTGACGTATCTCGCATCCCAGATAACTTCATCCGCCCTGTAGGATGACCTGGAATGAACCGTCTGCGAGAAAGTTTCATCAGTGCCTGTGAGCAGTATCAGAATTCGGCTTC
>JADJLO010000016.1 GCA_016710075.1 Acidobacteriota bacterium
CTTTCTGGGCTCTGGGGCTGACCTACCCGACAAGCATTGAAGGGACCTCGACTCCCTGGGGAATGGACAACAAAAACAATCCGGCGAGCTTCCCCTTATCGACAAAGGTCGTATACAAGTTCCCGGCAAGAGGATCTCAACCACCGGTCAAACTCACCTGGGCAGACGGTGGATTGATGCCGGACCGTCCGGATGTACTCCCGGATAATGTCCTGCTGGATCGTGGCGGCGGAGTTATCTTCTACGGCAAAAAAGGCATCCTGATGCATGAAACTTACGGATCGAATCCGAAGCTCTACCCTGAATCGCTGATGGAAGTGGCGCTCAAAGTTCCAAAAACCTATCCGCGCATCGAGAGCGATCCCAAGGTTTCTCCAAAGCACCGCATGAACTGGGCCCACGCAATCATGGGCAAAGCGAAAGCCACCTGCCCGTTCGAGTACGCTTCGAGGCTTACCGAGACCATGCTGCTCGGCGTCGTTGCCCTCAAGACCGGCCAGGGCAAGCGCATTCTCTACGACGGAGCCTCGGGAACTATCACCAACGTAGCCGAGGCCAATCAATACCTCAAGCGCGAATATCGAACCGGTTGGAGTCTCTGAAGCAAGTCATCTAACTCGGGCTAACTCGGGAATTCAGGTACTTCACCAGAAGAAAAAAAATGCGGTGGCTCTTTCGGGCCACCGCATTTTTTTTAACTCAGACTTCAGGAAAATCTGATTGGAATTAGAACTCGCCCATTCCGCCGCCGGGAGGCATGGCGGGAGCCTTCCTATCTTCGGGGAGTTCCGAGATAAGAGCCTCTGTTGTCAGCATCAGCGCGGCGATTGAAGCAGCGTTCTGCAGTGCGGTGCGAGTAACCTTGGCAGGGTCGATGACGCCGGCCTTGACCAGATCCTCGAAGATCTCGCTTTCGGCGTTGAAGCCCATGCTGTCGTTCTTCTCGAGCTTGACCTTCTCGACGATGACGGCGCCTTCGTGGCCGGCATTCTCGGCAATCTTGCGCAGCGGCTCCTCAAGAGCACGTCTGACAATGTTGACGCCGATCTGCTCGTCCTCATCCTTCAGCTTGAGGCTCTCGAGAGCCTTGGCGGCGCGGACCAGAGTGACACCGCCACCCGGGACAATGCCTTCCTCAACGGCGGCGCGAGTCGCGTGCATTGCATCCTCGACGCGAGCCTTCTTCTCCTTGAGTTCGGTTTCGGTTGCGGCTCCAACCTTGATGACGGCAACGCCGCCAACCAGCTTGGCAAGACGCTCCTGGAGCTTCTCGCGATCGTAGTCCGAGGTCGTCTCCTCAATCTGACGACGAATCGTGGCAACGCGGCCCTGAATGTCCGACTGTTTGCCGGCGCCCTCGACGATGGTCGTGTTGTCCTTGTCGATGGTGATCTTCTTCGCGCGACCAAGATCTTCGAGCTTGACGCCTT
Source organism: Acidobacteriota bacterium (assembly GCA_016710075.1). Taxonomy (GTDB): domain Bacteria; phylum Acidobacteriota; class Blastocatellia; order RBC074; family RBC074; genus JADJLO01. Next base: position 1,431 of record JADJLO010000016.1, read on the forward strand.
CAAGCTTGATTCCCAGATCTTCACTGATGACCTTGCCGCCGGTCAGGATGGCAATGTCCTCAAGCATCGCCTTGCGGCGATCGCCAAAGCCCGGAGCCTTGACGGCACAAACCTGCAGCGTGCCGCGCAGCTTGTTGACCACCAGCGTGGCAAGAGCCTCGCCCTCGACATCCTCGGCGATGATCAGCAGCGGCTTGCCCATCTTGGCAACCTGCTCGAGCAGCGGAAGCAGATCCTTCATCGAACTGATCTTCTTCTCGTTGAGCAGAATGTAGGCATTCTCAAGAGCTGCTTCCATACGCTCCGGATCCGTGACAAAGTACGGCGAGAGATATCCGCGGTCGAACTGCATACCCTCGACGACTTCAAGCATCGTCTCAAGCGACTTCGACTCCTCAACCGTGATCACGCCGTCCTTGCCGACCTTCTTCATCGCCTCGGCGATGATGCCGCCAATCGTCGTGTCGCCATTGGCTGAAACGGTACCGACCTGGGCAATCGCATCACCCTTGACCGGCTTGGCCATCTCATGGATTGACGCAACCGCCTTCTCAACAGCCTTCTCGATACCACGCTTGAGCGCCATCGGATTGGCTCCGGCGGCCACTGTCTTGACGCCTTCCTTGAAAATGGCGCGGGCAAGCACAGTCGCAGTCGTCGTGCCGTCGCCGGCAACATCGCTGGTCTTTGACGCGACCTCGCGAACCATCTGCGCTCCCATGTTCTCCAGGGAATCCTTCAATTCAATCTCTTTTGCTACCGTCACGCCGTCTTTTGTGATCGTCGGCGATCCGAATTTCTTGTCAATAACCACATTGCGGCCCTTCGGGCCAAGTGTAATAGCCACTGCATCGGCGAGCTGATTGACGCCGCGCAATATGGCCTGGCGAGAATCTTCGCCATGGATAACCTGCTTTGCCATAATTTTAATTCCTCCCAAATGTGTCTTGTTTGATATTTTATTTTATTGAACGATTACTTGGCGCCCTTGGCTTTGCCGGAGCTCTCGACGACTCCCAGAACGTCGTCTTCACGCAGAATCAAATACTCTTCTCCATCGAGCTTGATCTCGGTTCCGGAATATTTGCCGAAAAGAACCTTGTCGCCTGCCTTGAGGTCAATCGCTATACGCTGACCATTATCCAGCAACTTGCCGTTCCCCACCGCAATCACTTCACCTTCCTGCGGCTTCTCTTTTGCCGTGTCAGGGATGTAAAGACCTCCCCGCATCTGCTCATTATCCTCTACCCTGCGAACGATAATCCGATCATTGAGCGGACGAATTGATGTTGCCATTTCTCTAACTCCTTTCAATACTTGGTTTAGTTGTTATTTCCTCGCCGGTCTGCCCACTTGGCGGCGGACAAACCTGAGCGAGAGAGACTCAAGACTCTTTACAATTGCTTTAAAATAATTCCCGTTAGCACTCTCCGCATGAGAGTGCCAAGTATATTTTGCGCCCCCGGTCTCTGTCAATGCCCGGTGTTTGTCAATAATGTTAAAAAAGTGTTGTGGATGATGAGGGCAGGATATAAATGAGAAAAAAGAGGATGAGGAGATGAATGGAAATCCGAATCACTTCCGGGCTTTCCGGCGATGAGCGACCTGATGCTTCTTTTTAGAATTCTTCTTAACCGGGGGGTGAGAACCGTTATTGTATTCAGCCAATCGTTTGCTCAAAGTGTTGCGATGAATGCCGAGTGTGGTTGCGGCCTTTGAGAGGTTTTTTCCGTTTTTGTTGATGACATTAAGGATGAATTGTTTTTCGAACTCCTTGACTGCTTCTTCAAAAAGTATTCCACGAGTGATCATCTCCTCGACGAGGGCTTCGAGTTCTGTTTTCATCTTTATCCCACCTTGAAAAAATTCCCGTTAATTGCCCGTTCATTGGTTGAACGAATGACAAAGGGTATTACGGGGTCAATTAATAATATTAACTAAAACTATCTATCCACTGAGACCATCAGGCACATCAGCCACCGAGACCATCAGCCACCAAGACCATCAGAATTGAGCGCGAAGGGCAACTCCTGGCCGGCAAGCAATCTGTAGGCTTCGAGGTATTTGGCGCTGGTGGCATCGACAATATTGCCGGGCAGCAGGGGCGCCGGCGGCTGTTTATCCCAGTCCAGGGTCTCCAGATAATCGCGAACGAACTGCTTGTCGAAAGAAGGCTGTGATCTTCCGGGCTGATAGAGATCTTTCGGCCAGAATCTGGAGGAGTCGGGCGTCAGGACCTCGTCGACTAAAATGATGTCGCCGTCTCGGATGCCGAATTCGAACTTGGTATCACAGATGATGATTCCCCTGGTTTCGGCATAAGCAGCGGCCTCGCGGTAAAGCGAGAGACTGACTGCTTCGAGTTTGCCGGTCAGATCCTGACCGATCTTTTGGGCCATGAAATCGATCGAGACATTGATATCGTGCCCTTCTTCAGCCTTTGTAGCAGGCGTAAAGATCGGTTGAGGCAAGCTTGATGATTCGAGCAATCCCTGTGGCAGCCTGTGGCCGCATATGGCACCGGTTTCCCTGTATTCTTTCCAGCCCGAGCCCGCGAGGTAGCCTCTGACGACGCACTCAAACGGAATGACTTCCGCCCGGTGGACGAGCATCGATCTGCCTTCGATCTTTTTCAGGGAGCTTTGAGAAAGCCTGCCGCTAAGATCCGCCGGGAAATCGTCGACACTTGCCGAGATCAGATGATTTCTGACGAGGTCCTTAAATCGGGAGAACCAGAACTTCGAGATCTGTGTCAGGACCTGCCCCTTGAACGGAATCGCGTTTGGCAGAATACAGTCAAATGCAGAGATGCGGTCTGAGGCGACGATGAGCAGCCTGTCCTCATCGACTTCGTAAATATCCCTGACCTTGCCGCTGCGAAGAAATTTCAGTTCCGGTATCTGAACCGATATGTCATCGCCTTTGCCGGCCTTTGCATCATCTGCGAATGAAGACACCAAATCCCTCCCCTAAAGGCTGTCGTCGATATTGAACGATTGAAGCAACTCGGAAAAAACATCAAACTATTTGAAAGACAAACGGGTTGGCATTATTTGCACACGATGCTTCTTTGTCAAGATGAGTTTTGAAAAAGGCGCATTAAAGATTCCGGCTTGCCCCATCTCGGGGGTGCAACGTATGATTGAGCGGTGAATTTCTTTTGAATCCACTGAATAAACCGAGCAGCGATATTCAATAATAACCGTTGCCGCAAAGTCCGAATTATCGATATCGGTGAAAATCATGACAAAGAACACACAGAACCCGGCAGAATCTTCGACCAAAAATTCTTCAACAACGTCGGCCCGAGAAAAGCTGCTCGTAGTGGAGGATGATCCGGCAATTCAGCGAATGATCAGCGATTATTTCCGGCACACGGGATACGAAGTCATCGCCGCCGGCGACGGCGAGACTGGCGTGAGGATGGCATTGAGTGACAAACCGACGGTCATCATCCTCGATCTCATGCTGCCCAAACTGGATGGATTGAGCGTCTGTCGCCAGGTCAGGGAAAAGTCTCCGAATATTCCGATCATCATGCTGACGGCCAAGGATGATCTGGTCGACAAGGTGCTCGGGCTGGAGATGGGCGCTGATGATTACATGACCAAACCCTTCAGCCTGCGCGAACTCGAAGCCAGATTGAAGAGCGTTCTGCGCCGGATACGGACAAAAGCGGTTGAAGAAGATGATTCCGACCAGGCGCCGATCGTACGCGGTGATTTGAGAATTGATCCGGCACGCCGCGAAGTCACAATTGCCGGGCGCTCAATCGACCTGACCCCCAAGGAATTCGAACTGCTCACGCTTTTCGCAAGCCACCCCGGCCGGGTCTATTCCAGAAAGTACCTGCTTGAGAATATCTGGGATTACACATACGGCGGATATGACAGAACGATCGACTCACACATCAACCGGCTGCGCTCGAAAGTGGAAGAAGACCCCGACGAACCGAAACTGGTCCTCACCGTCTGGGGCGTGGGCTACAAGTTCAATGATGAGGTTTGAGATTTGCAATTGACCAGGTCGCCGCTCTCCAAAGAGGTTGCAATAAATAAATGGTTTGCTGAAAAAAGTCGGGGTGGCGAAAATCTAAAGCTCAGGTGGCCGGCCGATGAAATGGTTCAATTAAGCGCGTCAGATGGATTGCCTAGGGATCCTCGATTTTGCCCTTCTTGCCTTTTCTCTGAGGCTCATCGAGTTTGGCCGGTTTGGATTCAGCCGGAGCCTTGAGGATCTTGGGATTCTGATCGGATCTGAGAGCCGGCGTTTGAGATTGTTGAGGTTCCTCGTGCCGGGTTTGAGGAGAGGGTTTGACGGTGACCGGTTGAGTCTTTTCAGGAGTCGTTTCGCTGCCGGCGAGGGGATCAATGGTGGGAACATCGATCGAACCGGGTAGCACTTCTCCGCTGAGTTGGGCGAATCTGGCTCGTTCCGCGGCGTGCTTACCCGATCTGGAAATCTGAATCTGCCTCAGGTCGTCGGGGACTTCAGGAACCCTGCCGAACTTCTCCTTGGGTCTGTCCTTGAGATAATCCTTCATGAAATCGATCCAGAAAGGCAGGGCCGCGGAAGCGCCGGACTCTCCTTTGCCGAGAGGCTTCTTCTGATCGCTGTAACCGATCCAGACGCCGCAGGCGACAGAAGGCGTGTAGCCGATGAACCAGGCATCAGTGAAATCGTTGACGGTTCCAGTCTTACCTGCAAGTTCATGGCCGATGGAATTTGCCGCCGTTGCGGTGCCGAACTGGACCACGCCGCGCATCAGTTCGACCATTTGAGCCGCTACATAATCCGAAAGAACTTTATAGGATTTGGGTTTTGTCTCTTCGAGGACATTCCCGTCGCGATCGACCACGCGCTTGATGCGAACAGGTTCGACGCGGACTCCGCCGTTGGGAAAAGCCGAATAAGCAGAGACCATGGAGATCAGCGGCTCTTCAGTTGCGCCAAGGGCCGAGGGCAGGAATGGGGCCATCGGGGTTGGGAGTCCCATGCGCTTGACCAGATCGGCGGCATTCGCGACACCGACTTCATCGAGAATCCTGACTGCCGGAATATTTCTCGATAATGCGATAGCTTTTCTGATCGGGATCGGGCCAATGAAAGTATCGTCGTAGTTATGAGGGGTCCAGTTACCCTTCGAAAATGGTGCGTCATCGACCACATCGTCCGGTTTGAGGCCCTGTTCGAGGGCGGTGGCATAGATGAAGGGTTTGAATGCCGAGCCGGTCTGGCGGTTTGCCTGTGTCGCATGATTGAACTTGCTGGTGGCGAAGTCGTAACCGCCGACCATGGCTTTGATTTCGCCGGTTTTGGCTTCAATCATGACCAGCGCCGCCTGGACGTCAGGTTCAGGTTCCAGATCGATGCTGATGAACTTTCTTGAAAGGTCAACCCCCGTTACCTTGAACTGAGCCAGATCCCCGCGCTTGAAAATTTTAGACGGTGGACGATTCAGGATTTTCGTGTTTTCTTCAGTGATGACACCTGAAAAACTGCCGAATGAAACCTTCGTCCCTCTGTCGTTGATTTCTTTGATAAGCCCTGTCATCAGATCGCCGACTGAAGGAGCCGCGGATAACCACGACGGATCGGTGTAGGAGTCGACCGACGCCTTCTGCTGATCCGTCACATTATCGAACTTGATTTTCCATCCATGGCGGCGCTGGTACAATTTAGCGCCCTTGCGTACTGCCTCGACGGCAGCCAGTTGCGCCTTTGCATCAATAGTCGTGTAAATGCTCAGCCCCGTGCGATATGCATCCATTGCATCCTGGGCAAGCTTTTCAACGAGGATGCGCTGCAGTTCCTGCCGCACCTCTTCGACGAAATAGGCGTAGGGAGACCTGTCATTCTTCCCTCGCTGGTCGTCGGGATCGATTCCGAGGGATTTTGCTTTATATACTTCCGCTTCATTTTGAGAGATAAAGCCCTCATCCGCCATTGACTGCAAAACGAGATTCCGGCGATCGCGAGCCGCTCTCGGACGCAGGATTGGAGAATATTGCTGCGGGGCCTTCGGCAATGCCGCAAGCAGGGCAAACTGATCAACCGAGAGGTTCTTCAGCGTCTTTTTAAAATAATACTGGGAAGCCGCTTCAAATCCATAAGCCCCGCCTCCGAGGAAGATCTGGTTGCAGTATAAAGTGAGTATCTGCTCCTTGGTGTATACCCTTTCCGGTTGCAATGCATACATCGCCTCCCTGACCTTTCTGATATAGGTCTTTTCCCTGCTGAGAAAGAGGATTCGTGCGAGCTGCTGGGTCAGCGTGGAAGCGCCCTGAGCCCGGCGCTGGCGGATGACGTTCTGCAGGGCGGCCCCGACAAGACGGACGGGATCTACCCCGAAGTGTTCAAAGAAGCGGGCATCCTCAATCGCAAGGATCGCATGCTTTAACTGTTCAGGAATGTCCTTGTAGCCGATCGGGATTCGTCGTTCGAGAGCGAGTTCGCCGATCACGGTCTTGCCGTCATCGGCATAGACCTTGGTGATCTCAGCCGGCCGGAAATCAGCCAGGGCATCGACTTCCGCCGCGAATGAAGTGAAGCTCGCCTGATACGCCACGACCAGGCCAGTCAATCCGCCTGCTATCAGCGAGAGGACGACCAGCGCGCCAAGAGTGGAACCGCGCAGAAACTCTTCCAACCTGAACAGCTTTTCTGTTAGCTTATCGGGCAGCGAGTTCTTCAGTGATTTGGCCACTGACGGTCTTTGTGAGCCCTTTGGCTCGTCATCGGGGGTGTGATAGTAGTTATCCGCCATAACAAACCGGATTATAACAGCCAATTGCGATTATTGCTCAAGACCTGGCGTGACATTGTCAATCTTAATTTGCATTGCGAATTTTAATCTTTTTGCTGAAAACAGGAATTGGACTATATGCTCAAAAACAAAAAAACAGTCTTTACCGCGGTTTTATTTATCATTGTGGCCTGGGTCACCTATTCGCCGGTTGAGGCACAGGGCAAAAGCGCAGCCGGTCGGACAGACCGGGTGGGAGCCGATATCAGGGCGGTTCTGGATAAACAGGTGGTTGCATGGAATTCCGGCAAGCTGGAAGAGTTCATGGAAGGCTACTGGAAATCCCCCGAGCTGACCTTTTTTTCAGGAGGGCGCAAGCTTTCAGGATGGGATGCGACCATTGAAAGATATCGTAAAACCTATCAGTCGGGCGGGGCTGAAATGGGCAAGCTCGAATTCTTCGAACTGGAGATAACTCCACTGGGCGAGGCTGCGGCCGTTGTCAGGGGCAGGTGGAAGCTGACCATGTCCGATGGAAAGCAGCCCGGCGGTCTCTACACCCTCATCTTCAGAAAGTTCAGGGAGGGCTGGAAGATCGTCCACGACCATACCTCGTCAAACTCGTGAAGAGCAGACGAAACGCCTGAAAAATAACCTGAAACCATTCCATTGACACCCGTCAAAGCCGTATAGTAGCTTTTGATTTCGAATAATAAACCAATCGAACGAACTGAGGAGAAGTTAAGCAACTGAGAAGTATTAAGATTACATTGCCGGAGCGTGGTATGGAGGCCCTTTTTGGCCCGTACGACCAGAACATCAAATATCTCGAATCGCTGCTCAGCGTCAGGGTTGGAGGTCGCGGAGCCGAGTTGATCATAGAGGGCGATGAAGCCGACGTCGCAATCGTCGAGAAGATCCTCAAGGATTACGGTCAGATGTTCAACGAAGGTCGCACTCCTTCAACCAGCGAAATGCGCAATGCGTTCAAACAGATTGCCGACGACCGGACCTCGACGCTTCGCGAACTCCTGACCAGTCAGAAAAAGATCAATCCAGGCGGCAGAAAACAGGTTACGGCGCGGGGCCCGAATCAGAAGCGTTATCTCGAATGCATCGAGCAGGCAGACATCGTCTTCGGCATAGGGCCGGCGGGCACCGGCAAAACATATCTGGCAGTCGCGATGGCCGTTCAGTATCTGCTTTCGAAGCGGGTCAACCGGATCATTCTCGCCCGGCCCGCCGTAGAAGCCGGCGAGAAGCTGGGTTTCCTTCCGGGAGATCTACAGGACAAGGTCGATCCATATCTACGACCGCTCTATGACGCGCTTTTCGATCTGATGGATTACGAGCGCGCCACAAAATTCCTTGAGAAAAGAGTCATCGAAGTCGCTCCGCTGGCATTTATGCGGGGCCGAACGCTGGCTGATGCATTCATCATTCTTGACGAGGCACAGAATACCACGTCCGAACAGATGAAGATGTTTCTGACGCGAATCGGGTTTGGGTCGAAGGCGGTCATCACCGGAGACGTAACCCAGATCGACCTGCCCTCGGGTCGAAAATCGGGCCTCGTCGAGGCTCAGCGCGTAGTCAACGGGATCAGTGGGATCGAGTTCATCCAGTTTGATGAACGAGACGTCGTTCGTCACCAACTGGTCCAGATGATCATCAGGGCCTACGACGAACACCAGCGGAAAATCAGCCTCTAAACATTCAGAGATCACATGAATCACGTCAGAGACGATGACGCCTCTCGTTCCGGCGGAGTTGAAATTTTGAATCGACAGAGGCTGATGAAGATCGATGCCTGGAGAGCCTCCAGGCTGTCGCGACAGGTCTTAAATCGCATCGGTCGTACGGATGCGACTCTGACGATAACCTTCGTCCGCGACAAGGTGATGCGCAGGCTCAACCGGGACTACAGAGGTCTCGACAAGCCGACCGACGTCCTTTCTTTCGCTTATGGCGAAAGCGAGGAGGGCCCGACCGAGGGGCTTGAAGATTCGAATCTCGGCGACATGGTCATCTCGGTAGAGACAGCCGCGCGTTATGCGGCTGAGCTGGGGCTGACATTCCAGCGCGAGATCGATCATCTGGTCATTCACGGCACACTGCACCTCGCAGGTTACGATCATGAAACCGATAACGGAGAAATGACGGCCCTCGAAAAGGGATTGAGAAGATCTCTGATCAAAAAGGTTTAAACCTGGCTTCAAAATATCCCATCATTGAATAGAACATGGAATCTGAAATAGTTGTGGCCAGCATCCTGATAATGGTGCTGGTCGTCGCCTCGACAGCAAAAAGCGCCCTCGGTGAACTGAGCGATGTTTCATTGCGACTGCTCGCAAGTGAGACGGAAGAGTCTCCACACGCCGAATTCTGGAAGTCGATACTGGAGCGCCGTCGCCTTTTGAGTTTCACCCTGACATTTGGAATTCACTTTTCAATCGCCACGATAGCCATTCTGATGAGTTCAATCGCACTCAGAATCTATCCGCAGCATTTTCTGCTGTCGGCCTTCGGGGGGATGATATTGACGGTAATCGTCTTTCGCCAGGTGTTGCCGTTGGTGATCACCCAGAACGACCCGGCGCGGACGCTGCTGCGGCTGCGTATCCCGTTGAAGGTGTTATGGCGGGTGCTCGGTTCGATCGCCCACCCGTTGTATCATTCGCTGCGCGGCCTTCAGCGAGAGCCCGGCATCGAAACGGAAAAGGATGAGGAGGGCGACAGCGCCTCGGACGAAATCGAGCTGCAGGCATTCTTAGATGTCGGCGAAGAGCAGGGTATCATCGAGCAAAACGAGGGCGAGATGATCCAGTCGATCATCCGGTTCAGTGACCGGACGGTGGATGAAGTGATGACCACACGAACCAATATCGTTGCGGTCGAGGCCGAGACGCCGCTCGATCAGGTGCGCGATCTGATGATCGAATCGAAATATTCCCGCCTGCCTGTTTACCGTGGCGACATTGACGATATCGAAGGAATCATTTTTGTCCGCGACCTGCTCAAGTACTGGCAAAACGGCGAGACAAACCGCAAAGCGATAGAGATCGTCAGGCCGACATACTTCATTCCCGAGACGAAAGCCATCGATGCGCTGCTGCCCGAGATGCAGAAAGCCAAGAACCCGATGGCGATAGTCATCAATGAGTACGGCGGAATCTCGGGGCTGGTGACCATCGAGGACCTGATCGAGGAGATCGTCGGAGAGATTGAAGACGAAGATGAGCCTGAGCCGCAGGAGACTGAGACCGAGATGCTCGAAGTTGGCGTGAATGCCTGCATCGTCCGAGGCATCGTTGAAGTGGGCAAGATCGAACGTCGTTTCGATGTCGAGCTTGCCGCCGATGATTTCACCACAGTCGCCGGCCTGGTCATCAATCAACTGGGGCATCTGCCATCGGTCGGCGAAACCCTGGATTTTCGCAGCCTGAGATTTCATGTCATCGAAGCGGATGAACGGCGCGTTTCTCGCATCAGGATCGAGCGCGTGACTCAGGATCAAGATCAAGCGATCGATCAGGGAACGGCCGAAACGTCAGCAAATCAAAGAAATATCAAAAACGGTAAATAACCGCGGCGCGCCTTCGCTCCCCGGGCAACCATCTATGGAAAACAGTTACAAATCATGATTCGCCGCTCTCATTGGCAGACCCAATGCCGGCAAATCGACGCTTCTCAATGCCCTGGTTGGAGAGCATATCGCAGCGGTCTCGGCTAAACCCCAGACGACAAGAACTCGCATTCAGGGGATAGTCACGCGGCCGGAAGGACAGGTCATCTTTGTCGACACTCCGGGAATTCACAAACCCGGATACGTCCTCAACAGAAGGATGATGAACCTCGTGACCGATGCGCTTTTACAGGTCGATGTCGTCCTGCTGATGCGCGATGCCGCGGCCGACTTCGGCAGCGGCGATCGTTTCACTCTCGATCTGGTCAAACAGGCTGCCAAACCCACCTTCCTGCTGCTCAACAAGATCGATCAGATGAAGGACAAGTCCAAACTCCTGCCCCGCATCGAGCAGTACACCAAAGAGTATGATTTCATCGAAGTCATCCCGTTATCCGCTCTCAAGGGCGACAACGTCGAGTTGCTCATCGGGACAATATTCAAGCATCTGCCCGAAGGCGAAAGACTCTTCGATCCGGAACAGTTCACCGATCAGATCGAACGCAACATAGCCGCCGAACTCGTCCGCGAAAAGATCCTTGAGCTGACCAAGCAGGAGCTGCCTTTCGCGACCGCGGTCAGAACCGAAAGCTGGCAGGAGGTCAAAGGAGCCGTCGAAATTCATTGCGTCATCTATGTTGAACGCGATTCACAGAAAGCCATCATCATCGGCAAGGGCGGACAGATGCTCAAAGTGATCGGCACCCGGGCCCGTCACGATATCGAAAAGATGCTCGGCCGCCACATCAGGCTGAATCTTTTTGTCCGCGTTCAGGACCAGTGGCGAAACGATCCGCACACGCTCGATGAGCTTGGTATTGAAGAGAACAAGTGAGCTGATTATGACGACGAAAATCTGGCACGCCATCGATGTTGAGATAGCCCGTGTCGCCGAATCCGTTGCGACGGCGCAACTCTGGGCATTCAACACCACGGGCCTCGAAGTCTCGGAGGACTCGCCCGAATTCATCACACTGCGCGCTTATTTCGATGCCGCCCCCGACTTTGAAAGAATCAAAGAAAAGATAGTTCAGGGGCTGAGTCTGATCGATCTTCCCGAAGCCGCGCTTCGCGACATCCGGCCACTGACTATTGCCGATCAGGACTGGCTCGCTGAATGGAAAAAAGGTTACGAGCCCGTAGAGATCGGAAGCAAACTAATGATCGCTCCGTCATGGAAACGGCCACATGTCGGCGAAACTGATAGAATTGTCGTTGAGATCGATCCCGGCATGGCTTTCGGAACCGGAACGCACGAGACAACTCGCGGCTGCCTTGAGCTGCTCGAAAAATACTGGCAGGGCGGTTCCCTTCTCGATGTCGGAACCGGCACGGGCATCCTTGCCATCGCGGCAGTCAAACTGCATCCCGGATCGATCGTCACCGGTTTCGACGTCGATCCGGAGGCGATCGAAGTGGCTGAAGAAAATGCGGCAATCAATGATGTGTCGAATCAACTCGAACTTGAGGTGAACAAGCTCTCTTTTTATCGCGGACGCGATTTCGATGTTCTCCTGGCCAATCTGACGGCCGATGTCATCGTTCCATTTGCGGGGGAGTTCCCTCAAATCATCAAACCCGGTGGAGTCCTCATCGTCTCCGGAATTCTGCTCGAACAGGGCGACGACGTGAAAGGCGCCCTCATTCCCGAAGGGTTCAATATCATCGAAGAAAAACCCGACGGCGAATGGGTAACATTCGCACTAAGGTACCTTCAGAAATAGGAGAAGATTACGAAACAGTCGAAATTTACGAAACAAACGAAAAGAGGTTATAAGGGAATTGTTCGTGAATTTATATAATGTTATTTAGTGGGTGAATTGGCTGATCTTGTCTCTTGACCGTCTGATATTTTTCGTTTGTTTTGTTTATTCCGTCTGTTTCGTAATCTGCATTTTAAATGCAACGCCATCGATTTTTCGCCGCCGCCTCAAATGTTCAGGAAGGCAGAATCACACTGGACGCGGATGAATCGCATCATCTGACGCGAGTGCTCAGGCTGTCCGAGGGTGACGATGTCTTCGTCCTCAACGGCGAGGGACGTGAGTGGGAATGCGAGATCATCAAAGCCGGTAAAAACTCGGTCGAGCTGACGATTCGCCGGGAGCTGCTCAACACGGTTGAATCTCCTCTGGATCTGACTCTGGCACAGGCGCTGATCAAAGGCGACAAGTTCGACCTCGTCGTTCAGAAATCGGTCGAGATGGGAGTCACCCGAATAGTCCCATTGATAACCGAACACTGCGAAATACGCCGCGCCGAAGAGAAGATCGAACACCGGCTGCAACGCTGGCGACGTATTGCAATGGAAGCGGTCAAACAGTGCGGGCGAAGGAAGCTCCCGGAAATCACCGAACCTCTGAGATTCGATAAATTCTGCGAGGTTGCAGGCGAACATAATCTGATCTTCAATGAGAAAGGCGGCCGTACTCTGCGCGAGATCTCGGCTCAACTCAACAAGCTCGACCGGCAGGTCGACCGGCTGGCGCTCTGCGTCGCACCCGAAGGCGGTTGGAGCGAAGCGGAAATTGAAATGGCCGAGGCAAACAAATTTCTCTTTGCTCACCTCGGCCCAAGAATCCTGCGAACGGAAACCGCCGCAATCGCCGCCGTCGCCCTATCACAGCATCTGTTCGGCGATATCCCTTAAAAGTTCAGGTCCATACCCTTCGTACTGCATTAAAAGAACTTCACCGACAATCCCATGGTTAGCGATCTGCCCCGCGAGGGAGCGAACTGGAACTGCTCACGATAAAATTCGTTGGTGAGGTTCTCGAGCCCGAGGGTCAGTGTATACCTTGCGTTCTCGCGCTGGAGGTTGTATCCGGCACGAACAGTGTGAACTCCAAAGCCATTGAGACCGAACAGATCCTGAGCGATCTTGAACGGCGATTCGGTCAGCAGCGGCGAAACCCTGTCGACGTGGGCTTGAGCCCTGACATTGTATTCGGTCCAGTAACGGCTGCTTCTCGAACTCCACCTGGCGCCGGCGATGACTTTCAACGGGGTGATGTTATCGGCCGGGGCATCCTTCAAAGTCGTGCCGGCAAAAGGATTGACCGCTTCAATAATCTGTCCGTGCAAATATCCCACGCTGATGAACGGAGTAAGAAGCGAACCATCGAGATTCACCGAATATTCGTTGTCGAATTCAAACCCCTGGATTCTCAGCTTCGAAAAATTGATCGCCTGGTAGAGCAGGGTGCCGGATCCCATGGAGACCGGTTCGGTCGAGATGAAGTTCCGGTAAAAATTATTGAAGTAATTGAAAGAAGCTGTGTACCGGGATTTGCGTATGCGCACTCCGAGATCGGTGTTGATTCCCGTTTCAGGTTTGACCGTTGTGTTGGCCACAATGAATCCGAGAGTCGCCGGGCCGGTGAAGAAAAGTTCTTCCAGATTGGGATGGCGAAAGCTGCGGCCGACCCGTCCGATGATGTTGATAGTCTCGTTCGGGCTGAGCACAAAGCCTATGTCCCCGGTGCCGGTCTGACGCGTGATCTGATCGCCATTGGCATTCGGCAGAGTTGCAAGGTTGATCGGTGGCTTGGCGCCTGTAATCTCAGGAGGCGCCGGATTGTAACCGGCCGTGGGATTTGTCTCGATTGAGAACCTGTCAAAACGCCCGCCGCCAATGATCCGCAGCCATTTGTTTACCTTGAATTCATCCTGAATGAAGAATGAAAGATTTCGAAAATCCGATTTCGGAACCCGCTGTGGGTAGGTTGTCGACGGCGGCCCGAGAGCGATATTCGCTGGGATGAACTGCGCCGGCGCGGGAAGCCTTGTGGCAAATCCGATGATCGAGGTCTGAGATCTGTTCTTGCGGAAATCCCGGCTGTGATCCAAAAACCAGCTCGATCCGGCCGTCAGGATGTTCCGGCTGCCGAGCTGGAAATTGGCCTGAAGATCCCATCCATAACTTTTCACATTCTGCCGCGTCTCGGTCAACAGCTTGACTCTGAAAATCGAGTCCAGAGGCGGATCATTCGGCCTCGGAGGCGAGTTGAAATAGACGGGGAAGTCATTCTGAAGGTTTCGATCCTGCTGCTGATGGTAAAAATTGAGGGCAATTCGCGAAAACCATGGCGTGATCCTGTATCGCTCATAACGGAAACCGTACTTGTCCAGATTGCTGAAAGGAAGGCTGATCTTCTGTGAAAAGAACGGCTCGACGAAATCAGGAACCCGATGTTCTGATTGCGACGTCGCAGCCAGTTGATGCGCATCCCGCCCTTGTCGCTCGAAAAAACCGGGCCGTCGCGTTCATCGTATTGCCCTGCGACTGCGAATTCGGGATCTCGGAACTCGTCCGGGCGAAAGGCGCATTAAAAGGATCGGTCAGGACACGACTGTATACGGTCGATTTCAGAACTCCCGTTGTGAAAAGGTAATTGCTCGATTCATTGAACGGGCTGCCGGCGTGATAGTTGTCGAACCTCTCAAGCCCTCCGCCAAAACGAAACGCAAACCTCTTTCCTGAAACATCGAAACGGCCGTACCCTCGTCGCCCTGTCTCATTCGAGCTGTAGAACAGATTGAGCGCCCCTCCGACTCTCAGTGTTGGAGTAGTCCGAGGCTGATCGGTCAGAATGTTGATCGTCCCGGAGAGCGCATCCGTACCATAGAGCACCGATCCGGAGCCGCTGACAACCTCCATACTCTGAATCAATGACGGATCGACCAGGCCGATCTCTATCCCCGCCCTGTCAGTCGCCACTCGCGAGCTGTTCAAACGCTCGCCATCGACCATGATCAGAATTCTCGATGAATCAAGACCTCGCAGCCTCGGACGCATCTGAAATGGCCCGTTCCCCACTGCCGTAATATTCGGCACTTTCGTCAATCCATCCTGCGTGCTGGTGATATTCTCCTTGAGCAGCGCGTCAGAAGTTATCGTTTCTGCTCGCACTGGAATATCCTGTATTTCCCGCTCGCCTCGAACCGCCGTCACTGATATCACATCCGCTATCGTTCCAGGCAGCAACTCGAAATTAAATTGAATGTTCGAACTGGATGCGTCAACGATGAATGTTCGGGATATCGCCGAAAAACCGGTTTTTTGAACCGTGATGCTGTATTGCCCAAATGGCAGGTTTTCAAATTGATAATTTCCGGTACTGTCAGTCCTGAGCTGAATGTCATTCTGCGTCGCAGCGCTCTTGAGCGTCACCGTCGCCGAGTCGACTGCCGCAGAGGTTGAATCCGCTACCCGACCGCTCACCTTGCCGGCTGACTGTCCGTATCCTTCTCCACTAATTGTCAAAAGTATTAAAACTGACAACAATAACGAGAACACTATTCTCATTTCACTTCTCCAGGGGTTTTTATTGTTTATTTGCTTGCGAGATATTAACTATCAGAATCCTAGATCAATCGTCTTATTTCAAGCTTCCCGGCATTATTTTATTTTTATGTAATCCTCAGAGGACCATCTTCCAGTTTTTTTTCAGAAACTGGATATACGAAGAGCCAACAGAATTTCCACTGAAATGTACGGATCTTCGTTAAGAAAAAAAAGAACAGGCAAATTTCTCTACCTGTTCAGCTTTTTATTTTAGAGTTTTTTTTACTGATTTGCCCTGATCGATTACCATTCCGCACGGGGACTCTGGTAAACGTCATATTGACGATGGGGTTCGGCTTCCGGCCAGGCTTCAGTGACGAAGAGTTCCGGGAACTTCTCCTCCATCTGGGCGACCTCTATTGCCTCAATCCAAACACGATCGAGATATTCCGGTTCGACACCTACGCTTTTACATGCATCCAGGTGTCGACGCACAATAGCCTCAACCTTTTTGCGCTTGTCTTCAGGCAATGAATTGACCGTATTCATCACATCTGCTGGAACTCTCATAGTGCTCCTCCTCCTTCACTGCTATCTGTCTGTTATTTCTGCCTGAATTGCTCCAGTTTGACCCGCTTACCACTAAATCTGCCAACTCTTGACGCGCATTAGATTGTCTCAAAAGCCTACACAGTTGCCCCGACTACTTGTGAACTAAAATAATTCATTTCTAACGAAACTGCCGCCGCATTGATAGTCGAAGCGATCCTGACCGCGTCGTGAACCTGATCTTCCGTCATTCCACCATCTATAACCACCTGCTCGTGCGACCTGACACAGGCTTCACATCCATTTATCGCACTCACCGCCAGACAGAACAGCTCGAAATCCACCTTGTTGCTCTGGGGCTTCGCAATCCAGTTCATTCGCAGCCTTGCCGGCCTGGTCGAATAACTCTCTTTCCCGATCATGTGGCGAAAACGATAGTAAACATTGTTCATCGACATTAATGCCGCGGCAGCTTTAGCGTCTTCTATCACCGCTACATCAACCTTGCCCTGAAGATCTTTATAAATCGCTTCCGTCAAATCTTCATTCCTCGCAACTATTGCTGACGCAAACGCCGTTCCCCAAATCTGCGCAGGCGTCAATGTCGTCGATTGAAATACCGTCTGAAGATTCAACTTGATATCTTTTGCCGCATCCGGCATTTGCTCCCTCAACTTCTCGATTTCTATCATGATTTTTCTCCCTGTCTCATCTCTCTGCCAGGATTACAGGACGAAATTCAACACTGGTAATCGAATAAATCCCCTACGACACCAATGAATTCTGCGGAATTTCACCCGCTAAAGTTCGGCGACCAGGCGTTCAGAGTTCACGCTTTTGCGTGAACCCTGAACACAATTAAATTCAGGCCGTCGCTCCGAGCGTCTTCTCACCCTTCTGCCAATTGCATGGGCAGAGCTCATCAGTCTGAAGCGCATCAAGCACCCTCAGCGTTTCATCGACATTTCTGCCGACCGACAGGTCATTGACCGAAACCCAGCGAATTACCCCTTCCGGATCCACTATGAAGGTCGCTCTCAATGGAACCCCCGCATCCTTGTGCAGTATCCCCAACTCCGTTGAAAGCTCACGCTTGGTGTCCGCCAACATCGGAAAAGGGAGATCCTTCAGATCAGGATGGTTGTTACGCCAAGCCAGGTGCACAAAATGCGTGTCCGTACTGCACCCCAGCAACTGCGCTTCTCGATCCTTGAAATCCTTGTTCCGCTTCCCGAACTCTGCAATCTCTGTCGGACAGATAAAGGTAAAATCCATCGGCCAGAAAAACATCACCTGCCACTTACCCTTGTAACTGAAGCTGTTTATCTCCTCGAACTCTTTTCCCTTCTCCAAACTCACCGCCGCCGTTAAAGAATATTCCGGAAACTTATCTCCTACTGTCAACATTTTATCTCTTCTCCTTATCGTAGTTGTTATTCTTCCAAAATTGGAACTCGTCTAAATTAGCAGTCAAAAAAAGGGGCTTTTCAGCCTATTGCTTATGACAACCTGAACAGATCCCTCGAAGTGTTATTTCGAAGTTCTCCACCTTGTGATTGCCGGTTAATGTGTCGAACGCCATCTTTGAGATGAGCTCGGACCCGATATCTTCAACCTTTCCGCATTTGCGACAGACGAAATGATGATGATCCGATGTGTTGGGATCGAATCTGACAAACCCTCCCTCGAAGACTTCCCTGACCATCCCTGCTTCCTTCAGCCAGTTGAGGGTATTGTATACCGTCGCTCTCGACGTCAAAACTATGGCTCGACGCTGCGGCGTCATCTTAAGCCCGCAACTCTCGACCATCGACTCTACTTTCTTTGGTGCAATCT
The DNA here is from genome assembly GCA_016710075.1 of Acidobacteriota bacterium. GTDB lineage: Bacteria > Acidobacteriota > Blastocatellia > RBC074 > RBC074 > JADJLO01. The sequence continues at coordinate 19,533 of JADJLO010000016.1, forward strand.
CGTCATCCCGCTTAGACTAGTTCTAAATTGAGATTATGTCAACCGGTTTTTTCAGTGGTTACAATAAATTAATGCCGGCAGATGGATTCAAAGACTTTGAGAGTCTGGGAGGCGGTATGCTGCCAGGAGAAATCCTGAGCTCTTTTGACGGCCTTTAGGCTGAGGTAATTTCTCAGATCCTGGTTACCGACGATCCAATCTGAGTTTATCGGCGATATCTTCGGGGTTGTAGGGGTTGAAATAGATCGCTGCATCAGCGGCCATTTCAGGGAGAGCGCTGAGGTTGGCGGCGGCGATGGGCAATCCCATGGCCAGGGCTTCAAGGAGGGGGAAAGAGCAGGTTTCAGCCAGCGATGGGTGAACAAAGGCGGTAGCATTATGATAAACAGCTATTAATTCCTCCCTCGGGCAGGCTGGAATATGAACGACTCTGTCTTTGAGGTTCAAGGCATGAATCTCCGCTTCAATTTCGCGCCAGTAGTCGGGGTCAGCTTTTTCTCCGACCAGCACGAGTTTGAGGTCCTTGAACTGATCGGCGATCAAGGCGAAAGCGCGAATCAGTCTGGGGATATTTTTGTAGCGGTGAAGTTGTGAGACATAAAGCAGGTAATCTCCCGGCAATTGGGTGATCGCCGGCATGGGAGTAAAAGTCTTCATCTCACGTTCACTTACCCCCCAGTCGATACCGTGATAAACGACGAAAAGGGGTTTCGTGTTGTGTTTGAATGTATCGATCACGCGGTCGCGGGTGTCGTGACTGAAAACTATCGCACCGTCACTTGATGCGAGCGCCCTGCCCATCAGTATTTTGAGAAATATCAGCCGCAATTTACCCGGCAAGGACTTCTCTTCGGCTATCAGTTCCGATCTGAGCGGCATTGAATTGTGGAGGGCAAGAACGGTTTTCATCCCGGCTATCATTCGCCTTGAAACGAATCCGGCATTCGAAAAGAGCAGGTCAGGCTTGATTCTATTCAAATGTGAAGGCAGGACGAACAGACGCCACAACATCTTCACAATACTCGAACCGATCCAGTTCCTCCCACTGAAAACCGGCATGGAAATCCTGTTGAATTCAAACCGATCAGAAGATCCGGGAAGGGTGAAGTCATCGAAATCGCCGGCATGAAAGATGGTAAAAGTATCTTCTCCGTTCATCCGGGCGAACTGAGTCAGAAGCTGATTGAGATAAACTTTCCCGCCGCTGACGGCGGCCGTGGCATCAATAACGATTCGCATTAAACATTACACCAAAGTGAAGATTGGGGCTGTTAGCGTAACCGACAATATCAAAAAATGATTCCTCTTCGATGGCGGCGTACTTTATCAAAGTTAGACATTGATAAACAACTATGGCATGTTATCGGCTTAATTGCGAAAGGCAGAAAGCGGGCGCTTCACCTTTACCCTAAGCGAGCCTGAATCATCGGCGAAAATGAGTCCATTCGATCCGAACTATCCCTTTTCAGCGAAAGCAGTGCAGCAGTTCATCCGTGACAGAATCGCGCGGTGGGGCCCTCTGCGCTTGATCGCAGGCAATACTCTGTGGTTATTTGCCGATCGAATATTGAGGCTGGGTCTGGGTTTGTATCTCAATATTCGTATTGCACAGTATCTGGGACCACAGCAATTCGGGCTACTTAATTATGCAACCGCCTTCGCCACGCTCTTTCTTCCAATCGCCACGCTTGGTTTCGACAGCATAGTCGTCCGGGATCTGGTGCGCGCGCCCCACGACAAAGATGAAATTCTAGGTACCGTTTTTAGACTCAGGCTCGTAGGATCCGTCGTAGCCATAGCACTGATAACAGGTTCCATTCTGCTGGTTCGCCCGAATGACTTTCTGGTGCACTGGCTTGTCGGGGTAACTGCGATTGGCACAGTCTTCCTATCCTTCGACGCCATCGACCTCTGGTTTCAATCGAGGTTACAATCACGTCTGACTGTTTACGCAAAGAATGCGGCATTTTTACTGATCGGATCAGTAAAATTGCTTCTGATCGCATTTGGCGCCTCACTCATTACATTTGCCTGGGCGGCGACAGCAGAACTATTGGTTGGAGCTATTGGAATGATGATCGCCTACCGAACCCAGGGCTTTCGCCTGATCGATTGGCGAATGAATTCAGAGAGAACGATCGGTCTTTTGCGAGGAGGCTGGCCGCTGGTTCTTTCCGGATTTGCATCCTATCTTCAATCCAGGTCTGATCAGGTTTTGATCGGCGATCTGGCCGGAGATGCTGAATTGGGACAGTATTCGGTGGCCCTGAGATTGGTGGAGGTTCTGGGCTTTATCCCGATGATCCTCTACAGTTCGGTGGCACCAACTGCAGCCCGGGTAAAATCTGAAGATGAAACTCGATATTATCGACTCTTGCTGAATTTTTATCGATTGATGTTTCTATTGTTCGTCTTGACTGCAGCTCCTTTGCTAATCCTCTCCAGACAATTGATCGAGATCCTGTTTGGTCAGGAGTATGCGCCTGCCGGTCTGCTATTGCCCCTCTTCTCCATCAGGCTCTTTTTCACTAATTTCGGCGTGGCTAAGAATCTTTTCATCATCAACGACGGCCTTTTCAAATTCTCATTGATTGCGACATGCATCGGCGCTTTCACTAATCTGGGATTGAACTTCATGCTTATCCCCGCATACTCATCGAAAGGTGCGATCCTGGCAATGAGCATCTCCTATCTGTTGAGCACATTCTTGATTGATATTTTTTATTCGAAAGCCCGGAAAAATTTGTATACGATGGTTTTGGCGATCGTAACTCCCTGGAAAATCCAGTTTTCGACCGTCTCGGAATCAGCGCTGAAATCTAATGGAAAAGATGATATCTAATCAAGCATCGTCTCCGGAATGCTCGAATATATGAGAATCAATGAAGAAACCGTAAGAGATACACTCGCCCATTCCGCTTATCGGTTCTGGTCGGCATTGAGACATCAATATGGCATGAAATTTTCATGGGTAAAGGGACTTTTCGCTCTTATGTCCTTCATAGCAGAGTATCAGACCTTTTTGAAACAGAGCGACAATCCGAATTTCAGAACCTCCACCGGATATCTCTACCCGTGTTTGATCGACAGGACTTCTCAAACACCGGTCGAGCCAGTCTATTTTTTTCAAGATACGTGGGCAGCTCGGAAGTTGTTTGCCTTGAAACCCGGTCACCATTTCGATATTGGGTCAAGTGCAGTCACCATGGGAATATTGTCGCAATTTTCCCCGGTTACAATGATCGACCTCCGCCCCCTGGAGGTATCCCTGGAGAATCTGAGTTTTCAATATGGATCGATTCTCGATCTGCCCTTCGCCAATGACAGCATCGAACGCCTATCCTCACTTTGCGTGATAGAACATATCGGACTTGGACGATATGGTGACCCTCTTGATTCATGGGGAGCGAAAAGCTGTAAAAGAATTACAGCGTGTGCTGAAACCAGAAGGTAATCTGCTGATTTCAGTCCCGGTAGACATGGAATGCCGAGTCTATTTCAACGCTCATAGAACATTCACGCGACAGTATATAATCGATTTGTTTGATACTTTGCAGTTGATTGAAGAACAATACGTATACGGAATGAATGTCCAGGAGGATTACGATGCGGAGCGCGGATTCGGCACTGGGCTGTTTCATTTTCGCAAACCGGCTCAAGATCGTTGATGAAAGTAATGAATTCACACCAATTGAAAAACGGGATGGATTCTGTCATTCCTGTCGAAAATCTGGTGCAGATCAAACCCACCGTCAGGATCAAATCAAACTGTCCTGATTGCAGTGAGGAGTTGATCCCAGGCAGAGTTATCTGGCAAGGAATTCACATCTGCGTAGAAATGAGATGTGTTGCCTGCGGTATTGAACTGGTCGAAGACCTGCCCATTGGACAGGCATTCCACACCCCGTATCGTGTCGAGTTGAAGAGCGGCCGGTTACTAGGCTCCGACGATGTTGCTCGACGGTGGTTCGGATTGCCTTTACTACGCTCATTGCGTCATCCACGGATGGATGAAGTCGGATTGAAAATCGAAAAGCTTCACGATGTCAGTGAAGTAATTATCCTCAATTGCATTGACTTTCTATATGGCCATGCGCTGCTAAAACTTCTTAACGCTGAATTTCACCTGCGAGAGATACGGAGGAGGGACCCTGATAAATCGGGACTAATTCTGATTGTCCCGACATACTTAAGGTGGCTGGTACCGGATGGTATGGCTGAGATATGGACCGTTGATTTACGACTTGCACAATCCCAGGAGTATTTCCCAAAACTGCATGAAAGGATCGAACGCGAATGCATGCGTTTCTCGAAAATATATCTCAGCCCTGCCTATTCGCACCCCCGCGAATTCGACATAAGTCTTTTCACGCGTGTTGAACGCCATCAATTTGGATCTGAGCGATTCCGCATCACCTTCATCTGGCGAGAGGATCGCCCGTGGTGGAGTGGGGATTTATTGCGACGTGCCGCACGAAGAATCAAGCCTCTGCGCATCCTCCTGATATGGCAAAACTGGAGAATACGAAGATTCTTTGCAAGCTTGCGCCCCTATTTCCCTGATGCAACTTTCACCATCGCAGGATTGGGCGTTTCACTTCTTTTCCTAAGTGGATTGATGATCAAAGGGTAGACCGGTTCGACGAACAGCGGGAACATAACGCTTGCCGGATATACTCCGAAAGCCGGCTGGTGATCGGAGTGCACGGGTCAAGTCTTTTGTTGCCTTCAGCTCACGCCGGAATGTTGATTGATTTGATGCCAAACGATCGCTGGGGCCATATCGCTCAGGACGTTCTTTACCAGTTCTATCATGACAACATGCAAAACAACGAAGACCCTCGAATGATCTCCTGGCGCTTCAGGTATTTGCCTCTGGATGTTTCAACGAAATCTTTATTCGTCATTGCCAAATGCATGCTCGATGGATATAAAATCGCACGCGATTTTTTCCAGGCGCCTCAGAAAAATAGAATTGATTAATCATATTCCAAGAGATTTAACAGGATGAACGAGTTCAGGCTTACCACGCCAGTGGTTTTTATGATTTTCAATCGACCGGAAAACACCAGGCAGGTATTCGAGAGAATCCGCGCCGCGCGACCTGATCGTCTACTGGTAGTTGCGGATGGCCCACGGGCAAATCACCCTGAAGACAAGGAGAAATGCTCAGAGACACGCGCCATCACTGAGATGGTCGATTGGGATTGCGAGGTTATGCGCAATTACACTCCAACGAACCTCGGCTGCAAGCGACGAATTTCAAGCGGAATAGACTGGGCTTTCAGTCTGGTCGATGAGACCATTGTGCTCGAAGACGATTGCCTGCCTCATCCCTCGTTCTTTCGCTATTGCAGCGAGCTGCTGGATCGATACCGTAATGACGAACGTGTTGTGGCCATCTCCGGCGACAATTTTCAATTCGGTCGACAGTGGACTGATGACAGCTATTACTTTTCGCGTTACCCGCACGCATGGGGGTGGGCAACATGGCGCCGAGTATGGCGCCATTACGATGTCGCTATGAAATCGTGGCCGCAGGCACAGTCTGAGGGTTGGATTAATCAGATCCTCGATGACCCCCGCGTTGCCGACTACTGGAACTACAATTTTCAATCCGTTTACGAGGGTCGCATTGACACATGGGATCATCAATGGACATACGCCTGTTTGCGACTGAACGGGTTGACGGCATTGCCCCGGGTCAACCTGATCTCCAACATCGGATTTGGGGCCGGCGCCACCCACACGATACGCAGCAGCAGATTCAGCCGCATGCCAGTAGAGGAGCTACAGTTCCCTTTACAACACCCGTCCGACGTAACACGATTGATTGCCGCTGATCGCCACACTGATCAACAAAATTACAGTCCGGGACTTTTCAGCCGGACGCGTCGAATGCTCCGGCGGTGGCTTCGAGATTGAGCTTTCACGAATTCTGATTTAGAAAAACATTAAACCAGGCCCTTGTGGCACATTCGACATCATAAAGGGGAATTGATTGAATGGAAGTTGATGTTCGGCAATTTATTTTACTGGCTATTGCAGTAATCGTGCCGCTGTTCCTTCTTAAAACGCGACGTACTGGAACCCTTCTTGGGTGGGTCTGCCTGACAATGATGATTCAGATTTTTGATACGGCAATCATCACTAATCTGCCACCCGGACGAATTGTCGGGCTGATATACATTCCGCAAGCTATCAAACAGTTTCGTAGCTGGCTTGAGCATAAACCTGCAAAAGCATGGCTGATGAATTATTGCTACCTGATCATCCTCGGTATCATGTTCGGATTTCTATGGCCCTGGCCGGACATCACCATGAGCAGGCCATTTAATCTGACGGCGCCTGGAAGAACCATAATTTTTCTGGTACGTGTGTTGAGCGACATCTCTTTGACGATTTTCGTCGCCAACGAGTTCACCCGTCCCGGTTCGATCATAAGAGCAGCTCGCATACTGGTTGTCGGATCCACCTTGAGTGCGGCTGCGGGTCTGCTGCAATTCGCGACCAGAGTCGATCTTTACAACCTTATTACCGGGATGGGTCAACAGATTCTGGCAATTGATCGTTCGCGCGGGCTGGCGGGTGAACCCAGAGGCCTTGGACTTATCTGCGCCTATGGAGCAATGGTCCTGCTGCTCGGCCAGAGAAAGTTGTATGGTTCATGGATATTGCTATTGATCATCAACATTGCAGGCATGCTAGCGACATATTCAGCCAGCTCGCTGGCGCTGTTTGCGACTGGAATTGTAACAGCATGGCTATTCTTCTCGAACTGGGTGCGTGGAATGGTTCTCGGCGGCGTGGGTTTGACTGCTGCCCTTTTGCTTGCAGCCTCGATCTATCTTCCCAGTGAATTTGCAGCAGGAGTCGAGACTGTTCAATTGAGAATGGATCCGACGTATAAGCTTCAGGGAATTGCACCGGGAAGCTTTGGGCAGGAGGTTGCTTACCGCCTGGATGTATTTGACGCCAGCGCCTTGCTGTTTCTGCTTGACGAACCAATATATGCCATTAGCGGAACTGGACCTGGACTGGTGTCGCTTCCCGCTTCCTCCCATGTCCCTCCAGGCCTCTACAGCTTGATCTGGACTCCCGAAGTAGGCATCAACAGCCTCCCCTTCCACGGATTGCTGCTGGAATTGACTAACAGCGGGATAATAGGTCTTCTTTGCTGGTTTGTGCAGGTTATTGCATGCTGGGCAGCCTTGCGCTACCTATACCGAACTAAAACTCTGAAGGAAGAGAAGGACGAAGCTGAACTCGCATATGCATTATTTATGATCGGTTCGGTTTTCTATATGGTGCAAGTCAGTTCTTCTCCGATCTGGAGTCTTTTTCTTGGGATCGGGTGGGCGGCTGTCAAACTATCAGCGTCATCCAAAGGCCTGAATAAGAATGAAGATCATGATTGGCGTCTGACTCCAGACCCCGCATTGCAAGTGCCACCACGATATGGTTACCAGGGGGGCCCCAACTAATTTCATGATGAGAAAGATTAACGGCCGATATATTTCACCCGATTCGATTAAGCAATGAACCAGGCTTCGATCAGTTGCATAGTTCCCACACTGAACAGCGCACCGACTCTGGAGTTCACCCTCTTGTCGTTGTTGTCACAGCGCGATATACCCATTGAAGTGATAGTCGCCGATAGCGGATCGTCCGACGGCACCCTTGAAATCTGCCGGCGCTGGTCAGTGAAGATTATCTATGCCGAGCCGGGGAATATGTATCGAGCGATCAATGCCGGATTGCGTCAATCTAAAAGCAGATGGTTTGCCTATCTCAATTCTGACGATCTTGTATACACAGACACATACTCCCGTCTGATCTCCCTGGGTGAATCTCTGGAAGCCGATATTGTCTATGGAAATTGTGATTACGTAGACTGGCAGGGCCGATTCGTCTATTCCTTTTCGGCCGCAAAACCGGACGAACTGCTCTCGCTTTTCCGATTGTCGACAATGGGATTCGCTCAACAGACTGCCATCTTCAGGCGCGAAGTTTATGAAAAGCAGTCAGGATTTGATGAGAGCTTCAGATTTCGCGCCGATGCTGATTTCTATATCCGAGCTCTGAAATTGGGACTCAAGTTTGCCTGTCTCGAAGGGCCTTCCGTTGCATGTTTCCGACTCCACGGCAAACAGTTCAGCAATCAGTATAGCGAGGTCGATTCGATGGAAGCCCGCAAGTTATACGATAGCGGGGATATGAGTGCCCACCCGGGCGATTGGGCAAAAATGGTTTTGTGGCGGTTACGCAACCTTCCACATTATGCAATTCGTATCCTGCGAGAATCCATGCTTTCGAACCGGCTGAGATTTCCACGCGCGATTGAAACATATACGCATCGGTAAATAATGAAAGCCAGCCATCATTTGAGGAAGAGACTGTCAGACTGCAGGGCCCTGCCGTCTATTGGGCTGTTTAATTGGCCCAGTGAGCCGACATATCGAAATCCCCATTCGATCATTCTGCGATAGACTTCAGGAAACAAGGTTTCCCCCTCATAAAGCATTTCAAACGAGGTTTCGATCAAGACCATTTCTGCCGATTTAATGGTCTGTTCACCGCCAATCAGAACACGATCTTCGTATCCCTGAACATCGATCTTGATCATCAATCCGCCCGGAGTTACAAGGTTGATGACGAAATCGTCGAGTCTTTCAACATTGACCCGTATGGTATGACTCTCAGCCGTATACGGGAACTCCTTTTTATGAGCTTCAGCCATCTTCAACAAAGAAGAAGACGGGGCAAACTGGTTATACTCGAAGGTCAGCTCTCCTGCCACATCACCAAGCGCCAGATTAAACCCTTTAAACTGAGGGGCTCTCTGCATACGGTGCAACAATTGTTCGAAGCATGCAGGGACAGGTTCGAATGAATAGATTACTGCTTCAGGTATGACGGCGTGCATAGTCGAGGCAAACTGGCCAACGTTGGCTCCAATATCGAGGACGGTTCCGATTTTCAGCGCGTGAAACCAGGGTTGGTCCAATTTCTGGAAGACATCAGTTGTGATGTCATGGCCGATGTGAGAAAGCAACCTCGGAGTCTCAAGATAACGGACAGCCGCATTTAGTCGATTCGCTACTCTTTGCAGCAATTTATGATTCTTCATTCCTTGGCCTGCCTGGTCACTAAAACATCAATCAACCGTAAAACCCTGCGATCTGATCGACGACGAACTGCTGCATCTCTTCGGTCAGTTCGGGATAGATCGGAAGCGAGAGGCATTCGAGCGCGGCCAGTTCGGTTTCGGGGAGTGTTCCCTGCTCGATTCCGAGGAATTCAAAGCATTGCTGGAGGTGAAGCGGGACGGGGTAATAGACCTCGGACCCGATTCCGGCCTGCTGGAGGTGAGCTTTGAGCTCGTCTCGGCGAGTGCAGCGGATGGTGTATTGATGGTAGATATGCCGGCAATTGGAATGAGCCACAGGCGTCGTCACCTGTGAGATTCCGGCTTGTTTGAAAAGCCGGTCATACCTCCCGGCATTGACGCAGCGGGCTTCATTCCATTGATCAAGATATTTCAGTTTGACGCGAAGGACTGCGGCCTGAAGGGCATCGAGCCTGCTGTTGATGCCAACTACCTGGTGATAATACTTCGGCTCCATGCCGTGAACGCGAAGGATGCGAAGTCTGGCGGCGAGTTGGTCATCGTTTGTGGTCATCAGACCGCTGTCGCCGGCTCCGCCAAGGTTCTTTGACGGGAAGAAGCTGAAGCAGCCTATGGCGCCGATGGTTCCGGCTCTTCGGCCGTCGAATTCGGCGCCGATCGCCTGTGCGGCGTCTTCGACTACGGGGATGCCATGTTTGTCAGCGACAGCCATGATGACATCCATGCGGGCGCACTGGCCGTAGAGGTGTACGGGCAAAATGGCTTTCGTCATGGAGGTGATGGACTGTTCAAGCCGGTCGACGTTAATGTTGAAATCGTCGCGGTTGATATCAAGATAGACGGGTTTGGCGCCGAGCCTGGTAATGGCGCTGGTTGTCGCGAAGAAGGTGTAGGAGGTTGTGATGACTTCATCGCCGGGGCCGACTCCGAGGGCCATCAGGGCCAGGAAAAGGGCATCTGAACCGGACGCGCAGCCGATCGCATGTTTGACCTGGCAATATTCGGCGACCTCCTTTTCGAACGCTTCTACCTGAGCGCCCATGATGAACTGCTGAGTCTCAAAAACGCCGTTGACCGCGGCCATGACTTCTTCACGGATAGTCTGGTGCTGGGCAATCAGATCAAGCAATGGAATTTTCATTATCAAAATTCTACTTTCAAAAAAACTATTGGCATTAAGACAATCTGGATAAAGGGTCAGTGGCTGACTTCCCTGAGGAAGTCAGCAGTGCAACAACAAACAGAAATAGTAACGCGTTGGCGGCGATCTGCAAATTGAAATCCAGAAAGCTGTGAATGAAAATTCCGATCATTGAGATGCAGCCTCCGGCGACTATGGCCGAGTCAGACCCACGAAGCAGGTTGATATCAGGCCAGATTCGTCGGAGAGCGGCAATCAGTTCAAAGAGGAACCAGACGCCGAGGAGAGCTCCAATGATTCCGGCATCGGTCAGAAGTTGCAGGTAATCGTTATGGGTCTGTTCGAGACGTTCGAATTTTGCTGTCGATTTACCATAGGCCGGATAGACTGCCGGGAATGCTCCGATCCCCGCGCCGGCAAGAGGATGATCGAGGAAGATCCGCCACGAAGCGCGCCAGTATTCCATTCTCGTGGTCACCGAATATTCGCCGGCGCCCTGACTGAGAGTTCCGCCGACTCGCTTGAGCAGTGGCTCATAACCGATCCAGAGAGCCATGACCAAAACGGCGATTGCAGCGACCGGGATGAGTAACTTGTTGCCGCCGAAATTGGGATTCTCATGGATTGGATTCAACTTCCGGCTGATGAGTCGCGGCAGAATGATGAAGGCCAGCCCCTGAACCGCAAGTGCAAGCATCCCGCCGCGAGAGAGTGAGAAGATCAGCGCCACTGCCATCATGACCACGCTGAATAACGCGATTACCCGCATCTCCAGACGTGTTCGCGTAATCGCGATCCAGGCGAGCGGCAGCGGCAAAATCAGTTCGACCAGGCCTGAAAAATGATTGTAATTTCCGTAAGGCCCGTAAGGAGCGATATACGGCGATACTGACCGGAACCAGTAGAGCTTTCCGTTGTAGGTAAACCTCTGGACAATGGCAAAAAGAGAGACCGCAAACCCGAAAATGGTGAGGGTTATCAGGGTGAATTTTCGCCTTCGTGAATCTTTGAGAACGTGAATCGCGGCGAGGAAATAGATCAGTAGAGCCAGAAGTTTTAGAGCCGCCTGGCGTGTCGCATAAGGTTCGAGAGACAGGGTTCGAGCGCCGAGACTTGCAAGCGGGGAGGCTTCAGGCATGGTGACGGGATTTACCGGCCAGAACGGGATGAACTGGCAGACGCCGAGCAGAAGCAGGCCTAGCAGCGGCAGGGCGATTCTAAACCTGCCTGGATCCCCAATTGGAACAAGGACGCATCTCAGCGAGAGCAGAAGAAGCAGCAGCAGCGCATTCAACTCAAAGACGGCCAGCGACCACGGCTCGACCGTGCCGAAGGCCAGGACTGACAACAAGACCGTCGCCAGCAGATCGGCAAAAATTATGCGATCGAGTTTTGATACTGTTTGCTTCTGCATGGGAAAAAAGATTGCGAAACAGACGGAATAAACGAAACAAACGGAAAAATTTTCCGGACGTTCATTGGGTATGATATTTAAAATTGACGTACAACTGGATGAGTCAGGCTAATTATCCCCTTAAAATTTTTCCGTTTGTTTCGTTTATTTCGTCTGTTTCGTAATCTATCTCATCTTGAAATCATCGAACCAGACTTCCGGGACACGCGAGCGATCGACGGTTCGCATCCTTGGAGATCTTATCGTAATTTTGAGTCCGCGAGTATCGATTGGAATATCGATAGACAGCTTCTGTTCGGACCATTCGTTTGTGCCGGCCGGGATGCGTGTGCGTTGAGAAAATTCCGCTGGGCGCAGCGGGTCGCTAATCTCTATGAAAGGGGCTTCATCCTCAAGAAGCGGGATATTTTTCGTTTTGACGAACCAGGTCAATTCATACCTGCCGGAATGATCGACTGGGACGATGATCGAGATCTCCTGCAGCTCCTGGCTCATAGCCGCGGCAAAATTCAGGCCCAGCGAAAACGAGCCGCTGTGTTTTTCCAGATCGGTCCTTCGGGCTCTGACTTCCGGGTGCCTGCCGATGATCCAGTCGAAACCCGATTGAGATGCGGCCAGTTCAGTGTATGTTTCGCTTAATGGCTTCTGCTCGAAGCCGGGGTTGAAGACGAGATTTCCGGGGTCGCGGCTATTGAGTCCCTCGATGATTGCCAGTTTCTCCCAGGCCTGATAGCCATCCTGAAAGCGGCCCTTGAGCTGTGATTCCCTGATCAACTGAAGTGTCAGACTGCGAAATGATGCCAGATCCGAACCGGTGAGTCGCTTCCATATCTGGAATGCCTGATCCAGTCCATCGTGATTTGAGAGAAAGCCAGCCAGATAAGCCTGCGAGACCTCGTCGGCGGGTGCAACTTTTTTGAGAAAGTCGAAATCGTTGCCGGTGGCGCCTGAGATGGCATTGAACGTAATGAGTGTCGCCCTTTCGTCCGGGCGGCCGTCCCGACCCGAGAGAATGATGGCTTCGCGCAGGTCGCTTGAGGCCAGATCGTTCCGGCCGGTTCTCAGGTAGAAATTCGCCAGCGCCCATCTTGTCTCAAAATAGGCCGGGGCAAGCTCGACTGAACGAGCCAGAGCTTTTTCGGCGGCGGGCAGATTGCCTGTGTTTTCGTATGCCCTGCCCAGTTCCAGCCAGAAACGATAATCCCGGGGTGAAAGCTGGGTGGCGCGCTGAAGCCCTGAAATCCCTTCTTCAGGACGGGGAGGTTCTGCACGATAAATAAGATATTTCGCACGCGCGGCCACGACTGAAGGGTCTGCCGGCGAATACTGCAGGGCAAGGTCGCGGCTGGCTCCATCCTCGCCAAAGGCCACGAGAGATGAGGCCAGAAAATCCCTGACGATGAAATTGCCGGCGGCGGTCGCTACCAGCAGCGCGATGACGAGAAGCGGCAGGCGTTTGAGCATGGCCTAACTTTCATCATAATTATTGCTGTTGTAATAGGAATACTTGTAGTTGTAGTAATAGGCTTCCGATTTAAGATCGACATTATTGAGCACGACACCGAAGATCTTGGCATTGACGTCCATCAGAGCCTGCTTGGCCCTGAGAACGGCTTCGCGCGGAGTCTGGTTGCTCTTGACCACTATCATGACGCCATCGACGTATGGGGAGATGATCAGGGCATCCGTCATGAATGACCGGTGGTGGGTCGATGACGATGTGGTCGAAGCGATCCTGCAGTTCCGAGACCAGAATACGAAGTTTGATCGAGCTGAGCAGCTCAGCCGGATTCGGGGGCACAGGCCCGGCCGGGATCACGAAAAGATTGGGAATCTCGTGCTCCTGAATGATGTTATCCAGTTTGACGTCTCTTGAGAGGAAGGTTGAAAGCCCGACATCGTTCTTGACGCTGAGAATCTTGTGGCAACGGGGGCGTCGCATGTCGGCATCGAGAACGAGGACGCGCGCTCCGGTTTGAGCCAGCGAAATCGCGGTGTTTGCCACGATCGTCGTCTTGCCCTCAGCAGGATGACTGCTCGTGACAAGCATGGTCCGTGGAGCATGCTCGGCCGATGAGAGCAGCAGTGATGTTCTCAATGCCCGGTATGACTCGGCGAATGACGATATGGGTTCGTGGCCGGAGACCAGTTCGCTGCTCGAAATCGCCAGGGCGCTCGATTTTTTCCCTTTGGAAAGCATCTTCGTCTTGGCCAGACTCTGCAACGAAGGGATCGCACCGAGCGACGGCAACTGCGTTACCCGCTCGACATCCTCGGCATTGTTGATTGTGTTGTTGAGATATTCGATGAAGAAGGCCAGGCCGATGCCGAGCGCAAGACCAATCAACACGCTCAAACCGATATTGAGTACCTTGTTGGGCTTGACCGGCGCAATGGGGATTTCAGCGGCCTGAACGATGCGAATATTCGAAGGGCGGAAATCGCTTTCGACCTCGGCCTGGCGCAGCCTCTGGAGCAGATCCTCGTAGTTCTTGCGATCGGTCTCGATCCTCTGCCTCAGCAGATTGAGCTCGGTTGCCTGAATATTCTGCTGGACGGCCTCGCCCTTGGACTGGCCAAGCGCGGTTTTCAGATCTTCTTCACGCTTTCGCGTGACCTGATACTGGGTCTCTATATTTTTGACTATTTTCAGCTTGGCCTCGGTGAGCTGGGTTTCAAGCTGTTTGACCTGTTCCTGCGTCTGTTTGACCAGCGGATAGCCGGGCTGATATTTGGCGGAAAGGTTGGCGAGCTCCTGCTTCTGTTTGCCGAGTTCGCGGCTCAGGCTTTGAACCGTTGGATCGTTGAGCACCGGCGGGAGCTCATCGGCCGGAACTTCCTTGCTGCGATAAAAGATCGCTTCCGAAGCGCGTCTCTCGTTCTGAACCTCCACCAGTTGCCTGTTGAGTTCCTCCGCGCGCTGAACCGTGATGTTTCCCTTGTCGTCGAGCGAGATGATCTTGTTGCTCGTGAGAAACTGCTGGTAATCGATCTCAGATTTACGAAGTTGCGACTCTGCTTCCTGACCCCTCTTGCCCAGGAAATCCTTGGTTGTCCCGACACCCTGCAGCCGGCTCTCCATCGACCAGTTGATGTACTCCGACGCCATTGAATTGGCCACATCCGCGGCGAGCTTCGGGTTGTATGCGTCAAAAGACACAGTCACGACACGGCTCTGCCTGCCGATTGCGACTCCAAAGCGGCGCTCGAACGCATTGACCATCCTCACTTCGCGCTCATTATCGCTGAGGGCTTCATTCTCTCTCGGCTTGAATTCGTCGTTTTGAGGCAGGTTCAGCCTTTGAATGACGCGGCGAGAGAGGTCCCTGCTGTTGAGGATGTCTACCTGCGTCTGCAGATAGAGCGGATTGAAGACGTTCGCGGTTTCAACCTCCATGATGCGCTGGCCAGCCAGCACCCTCTCGGTCTCCTTGCCAATCTCTATTTTGACATCGGCCCGGTAGACCGGTCTGGTCATGACCGTGCCGATGGTTACGATGGTTACCAGAACCAGGAGTGTGGCGAGAATGACCCATTTGTGACGCTGGATGATTCGCCAGTACTCGCGAACCGAATTCTTCTCGACGTCTATGGCCGGATAACGGCTGTACATCGGGTAACCGTAACCGCCGGGCTTCCTGAGCTCCTTGCCCTGCTGTGGGACATTGGCGATTGCAGTCTGGTTTTCATCGAAACTGTTCATATTCACTCACGCGCCCCGGAAGGGGTTTCGGATAAGATTCCGCCCCCCCTGCCGGGGCGCTTCTTCTTTTTTTTTACCTCAGGTATTGAAATAGCCGCAAAAAAGGTTTCAGCGCAGGATTCCCCATCCCAGAGCGCTGGCCAGACCTCCTGCGAATGCCTGAATCAATGTCTTGGTCTGCTTTGTCCGAGTCGATTCCGGGACCATGACCACGTCATAGGGTTTGAGAATGATGTCCTTGCCTGGATCTTTTTCGATCTCGAGCAGATTGACGATCTGTTCAGTGGCGGCAGTCTGGCTGGCATCGCTTGCCCGCACCAGTCGAATCTCTTTCTTTCTCGAATCCGCAGCGACTCCGCCGGCCATGGCAATGGCCTGTGACAGCTTGATTGAATCCTTGATCGGGAACGATCCGGGTTTGTTCACATTGCCCGTGACATAGATGATCCCCGCTTCAGGCACATTGACGAAATCGCCGTCGCGGATGACTCGATTGAGATCCGGGCGTCTGACCAATTCGCGAATATCGATAATATCAAGGCTGTCTTCCGGCCTGGTATGTATCAATTGAACGATATTACCCGCCTTGTCAGTCAAGCCTCCAGCCATGCTGATCAGATCATAGAGCCTGATCTCCCTTGTCAGCGCAACCTGTTTGGATTGATTTACCGCCCCGGCAATGGATGCCATTCTGGCGTGGTATTCGTCTATGTAGAGAGTCACCTGAGGTTCTTTGAGGATGACGATGAATTCCTGGCGAAGCAGTTCGGTCATCTCGCGCTCGGTCAAGCCTGAAACCTTGATATCGTGATCGATGTAGGGGAGCCTGATCGTTCCCTGCTCCATCACCTTGACTTTGCGCCTGAGATCGGGCTCGCCGGCCACCTCAATCAGCAGAACATCTCCTGCACCGATGCGGTAATCGTTTCGCTTCTCGTCCGTTCGGTTTGCGGAGGTCGGTTCGCCCGCGGAAGTTGTCTGCTGCCCAAAAACAACCGTCGTTGAGGCTGTCAGAAGACTCAATAACAGGGCAACAACCAGGCCTGTATCCTTTGTTACAAACCTTGCAAAAAACATCACTGGCTTTACAAAAAACATAACTGCTTTGACCTGTATGCTTTGATAATTGAGCGCTTAAGCTTTATGGGGTGAGGAGATTAAAGGGCGCGCCGGAATCTGACGGGGACGATTTGGGATCTTTATAATTGCCGGTTTCAAGCTCTGCCCCATAAAAACATGATTCTGACAGAATCGGGGCGGCAACATTCAATTAACCCGGCAGTTGGATACCTCTTTAGGACTGCCTGTTTAAAGTGAACCTGCGCCGGAGCCCAAACAATGGCTCCAGCGCAGGTTCTGATGAACAACCAGTTGACTGGCAGTTGACTGGCAGTTGACTGGCAGTTGACTGGTTACGGACGGAAGCCGCTGACCACTATTGAAGACGGAGTAACGTTGTCTGACTGAGCGGCAGCGATGATGCCTGCAACGCCACCGCCGACTCCGGCGATGATGAGCGCTGCAATGGCGCCGGCGCTCAATCCCTGGGTGTTTCCAGCGGCTGAGAGACGGGCGCAACGCGGACCACCCTGGGCTCCGACTGAGACTTCACTGCCGGCGGCGACAGTCTCGACCTTGGCGCCTGAAGTGACTTTGGCGTTGCTGCGAGCTGAAGCCACGCGGGTATTTCCGCAGGTGACATCAACCGTAACGGTAGACGCCTGTTTGCCATCGGCTGAAGCGATTCCCTCGGCAGTGACGACAGAGATTGAAACTCCCTCGGGAGCGCTGACAACCGCACGACCAGAGGTCAGATTGCCACCAACATTGCCATCGTTGAACCGGACAACCATCTCGCTCTCAGGTCCAAGCTGGACGCGGCCAAGCTTGCCAAGATTAATGGTCGCACCGCTGTTGCGTGATGTCTTGATCTTGCTGTCGCTGAAAATCGTGGCACCAGAGATCGCCGAGGTCCCGTTCATTGAAACAGAACCGGTCACTGATAACTCACCGGCCGACTTCTGCGAAGTCTGAGCGAATGCCGAGGTTGTCACCAACGAATAGAAGCTGCCTACCGTCATCATCAATGCAACTGTTAGCATCTTCTTCATTGTGGATGTTCTACGACTCATTATGGTTCCTCCCGTTAACAAATAGTTGATAATTTTGCCACCTGAATTTTGTCGTTCAGGCTGAAATAATTTCAGTCCCTAAAATTTCATCTAAACCAGTCATGCTGGTTAGGAACTATAGCTTAAAAAGCTTGATGAGCCGGAATTGGCCCTGATTGAAAACGAAGCTTACATTAATCAGCCGCTATTTTCAAATAGAATCAGGTATTACAGTAGAATTCTTAAAAGATATGATCCGGTGAACAACCCGGTCAAAAAACAATTTTGTTTTTAACCCAAAGACCGAATGGAGTCAACTGTTTCCTCGATCATGAGCTTGAACTCTTCGGTACCAGTCTATGGTCTTTTCGAGTCCCTCTTGAACAGGGACGCGAGGCTCCCAGCCGAGGACTGATTTTGCGCGGGTGATATCGGGTTTTCTGGTTTTCGGATCATCTTCGGGGAGGGGGCGGAATTCAATCGGGCTGCTGCTGCCGGTCAGCCTGATGATCAGTTCGGCAAACTGCAGAATTGTCATTTCGTTGGGGTTGCCTATATTTACCGGCTTGTTGAAAGGTACATCCATGAGGCGCCTGATGCCGTCTATCAGGTCATCGACATACTGGAAGCTTCTCGTCTGGTTCCCTTCTCCGAAGACCGTAAGGGGTTCGTTTCTCAAGGCCTGATTGATGAATGTGGGGACGACCCGACCGTCATTGACCCGGTTCCGCGGGCCATAGGTATTGAAGATTCGAACGATTCTGACATCTATGCCGTGGGTTCGATGATAGGCCATGGAGAGCGCTTCTGCGTAACGTTTGGCTTCATCATAGACGCCCCTCGGGCCAATCGGGTTGACGTTGCCCCAGTAGTCCTCGTGCTGAGGGTGAACCAGAGGATCTCCGTAGACTTCCGATGTCGAGGTGAGCAGAAAATTCGCGCCCTTGGCCTTGGCCAGTCCAAGTGCGTTATGAGTTCCCAAGGCGCCGACTTTGAGGGTCTGGATCGGGAGTTGAAGGTAATCGATCGGGCTGGCAGGGCTGGCGAAATTGAGCACCCAGTCCAGCCGGCCCTGCACGTGTATGTGATTGCTCACATCGTGATGAATGAACTCAAAATTCGGATTTGAGCGATGATGCTCGATATTTGCGATGCCGCCTGTTACCAGATTGTCCATCGCCACGACCTGGTGTCCTTCGGACATCAGCCTGTCGGTCATATGGCTTCCGATAAAGCCTGCGCCACCTGTGATCAGAATTCTCATTTATCGCTTCATGGAAGAGAAGAAAGATTACGAAACAGACGAAAAAATCAATGGGAGGAATTTACTTTTTGACTTTCGATATTCATCCTTTTGAGGTTCTTGTCCTGTCAATATTTGATTTTTTTCGTCTGTTTCGTTTATTCCGTCTGTTTCGTCATCTTTCTTCCTTCCTCCCATAATCCTTTCATTTCATCATTCAGTGGAATTAACGGCCGATGCCGCGATAGGTGAAGCCGGCGGCCTCAACAATCGCCTTGCTGAGAATATTTCGCCCGTCGATAAGAATCCGGGAATTCATCTCCTGGCCGATTTTCTCCAGGTCGAGGTGCTGGAACTCCTCCCATTCGGTGACGATGACCAGAGCGTCGCAGTCTTCCGAAAGAGCGATGATATCATCGGAATACTCCAGTTTAAGGTCGGGATTCTGGGCCTTGCAGGCCTCGTTTGCAATCGGGTCATAAGCTTTAACGCGGGCGCCCATTTCGATCAGTTGACGAGCGATTTCGAGTGCGGGTGCGTCGCGCAAATCATCGGTTTCGGGTTTGAAGGCGAGACCGAGCAACCCGATGGTTTTACCCTTGATGATCTTGAGAACCTCCTGAAGTTTTTGCACCGGGATGAGGCGTTGTTTTTTGTTCACATCGACCGCGGATTTAAGCAGGGCGGGTTCGTATCCGTATTCTCTCGCGATATCGATGAGCGCCGAGACGTCCTTGCCAAAGCATGAGCCGCCCCAGCCGACACCGGCGTTGAGAAATTTCGGCCCGATGCGGGAATCGAGGCCGAATCCTCGAACCACTTCCTTGATGTCGGCTCCGACGCGTTCGCAGATGTTGGCAATCTCGTTGGCAAAGCTGATCTTGGTGGCAAGGAATGCATTCGCCGCATATTTGATCATCTCAGCCGAAGCGAGATCGGTTGTCACCACCGGAACCGCGCTGAGCCCCGCGGGTCTTGGCGCAGACGGAGGAACGCTGAAATTCTGCTCGATGATCGGAGTGTAGAGCGCCCTCAGCCTTTCGGTAGCATAGCTGTCGGTCGCACCGATCACTATTCGATCCGGATAAAAGGTGTCGCTGATCGCCGCGCCCTCGCGCAGAAACTCGGGATTTGAAGCGACGAGGAAGAATTGATCCGGTCTCGCACCGTTGAGCTTGCGACTGATTGACCCGCCGGCGCCTCCCTGTGTCGATGTCGAGGTATTTGATGTATTTGAGGTCTGAGTAGCGGACGATTTTGCAAGTTTCTCGGTGTAAACGGGGTTTTCATTCAAACCTTCCCTGACGAGCATCTCGACCCAGTTGCCGGAACCTATCGGGACCGTGGATTTGTTGACCACAACGCGACGGCGCTCGCCATCGAGCGACCGGCCGATGGCTTGAGCCACGGCCTTAACATAGGAAAGATCCGCCTTGCCGCTGGCCTGTGGCGGAGTGCCGACTGCAATGAATATTATTTCAGACGCCCGGACGGAGTCCGCCAGATTAGTCGAGAACCTCAGGTTGCCACGGGTAATCCCCATCTGTATCAATTGATCGAGCCCCGGCTCGTAGATGGGTGACTTCCCTTCAAGCAGCATATTGATCTTTCTCTCATCGATATCGACACAGATGACATTTCTGCCGAGATATGAGAGACAGGTGCCGGTCACCAGACCGACATAACCCGTGCCTACCACACAAACATCCACTGTCTTACCTCCTGAAAATCGCAAGCGGGAATGATCGAGAACTTCCAGACTGTAGCCCTGTTGCTGCTTCAGCGGCTGGGAAATGAATATCGCACTATAACAAAACGAAAAGTGACTGTCATCCTGATCTTAAAGAAGCTCCGTTGCGGAAAGATCATTCAATTTTACTGACTCATGTTATGCAAATAAGTATTCCTGAATCGATTTGACACGTTCTTTTGAAGACAGCGGGCAATCCCGCCTCGCGCACTTATGGACTAGTCAAATCAAGATAGAGAATATTCCGTGCGTTACATCAAGTACTGATAATGTTGGCGAATTGAATTTATAGCCTGTTTCCCTGTTTCCCTGCTTTATTGATATTTTGGAATGGTCGAAATACGAGCGGGACCGCAGGCCTCCCGCCTGCGTCAATTCGATTAACGCAAATCTGATTTGAATGTGCAGATATTTCAATACACGCAGGCGGGACGCCTGCGCTCCCGCTCGTATTTTGATTCAGAATTTCTGACAATCTACCAAAGGATGAATTCGCCAGCAGTATCAGTTGCTAAAAGAAAAACTGACGACATCCACCGGGGGAAACTAGTTCCTGTCATAGAGAAAAGCGGCATCGAGGATTTTGGCTTCTTTGCCGTCGTGGACGGCGAATTTGCTGCCTTTCCATAACGAGACTGCGCCGTATTCACCGCGTTTATTGACTGCGTAGAAGTCGAGGTTGAATTTGGCCAGTTCCTGCTTGTTGTGGCCGTAGCGGGCCGAGACGCGTTTGAGAGCCTCCATGCAGGCGTCAGTGGGAGACATTCCGCGACGCATATTTTCGACTACGGTATGACTGCCGTTGATGAAGATGCACTCTTCGCCGCGGCCCGTGGATCCGGCAGCGCCGACTTCGTTATCGACATAGAGACCGCAGCCGATGAGCGGAGAGTCGCCGACGCGACCCGGGATTTTCCAGGCCATGCCGGAAGTGGTCGTGACACCCGAGATATCGCCGTCGGCATTTAGTGCGAGGCAGTTGATCGTGCCGGTGGGGCGATTTCGGAGCTTGTCTTCAATCCAGTTATTGAGTGCTATGTCATCGTTTGAGAGCAAAGTCCGGGACACCTTGCCTCCTCCGGTTGAGCCGGCGGTTTTGAGCGGGCTCGGTCCCCAGGCATCCTGCTGATTGAGGTTCTCTTTCCATGCCAGCCATGCCTTGCGGGATTCCTCTGTCAGCAGGTCCTCTCTTTTGAACCCCTGCTTGAGGGCGAAGCGTAAAGCGCCTTCTCCGACAAGGAGGATATGATCGGTGCGTTCGAGCACGGTCTTGGCGACCTTTGAAGGATTCTTGATATTGCGGATGGCCGCCACGGCGCCCGCTCTGTGAGTCGGGCCATGCATGACGCTTGAGTCGAGTTCGACGTCGCCCTCTTCGTTGGGAAGCCCGCCATAACCGACCGAGCTGTCGCGCGGATCATCCTCGACGATGTTGACGCCGGCAACAACGGCATCGAGCGTGTCGCCGCCGGCTTTGATGATCTCCATCGCCTTTGAGACACAGGCCAGGCCTCCGTTGAAAACCTCACCCTTCGGTGTGCGGTTGATATTGGCACTTGAAATCACTATGGGTCGGGCCGGCTGCTGTGTCGGATTTGTCGAAATGGATTCACCCGTAAGCAGCGGCGCCGCCAGCCCGGCGGCCGCGGAATTTTTGAGAAATTCTCTACGCTTCATGCCATTTTTGCTCATTATTCCTCCAGGGGATTCTTGTTTCTTTCCGTTGAAAAACATTTCAACCGGATCAGCCATCCTGTTGATGATGACGTGAGTGTCTATTTTGGTTTTTTATCCGATGCCGGGATCTTGTCTTTTTTTGCCTGCGGGAGAGATTCGATCTGGCGCAGCTTCTCTTCGGCGGCATCGATGCGTTTTTCGGCCTCGCCGGCGACATTCTGGTAGAGGCTCATGGCCGAGACGAGGTCGGCTTCGATGGCTCGGAGTCGTTCTTTCTCAGTCACAATGGCCCGGATTCTGGCTTCAAGTGCGGCCTTGAGCTGTTGAATCGCCTGGTCGCGATTGAAGGTCGCGGCGTTCGTGGTCTGAGCCTGGAGACTCTCGGGAGTCAGCATTTGGTAAAGCCGTTGCTCCTCGGTGTCATTGGCGTAGATCCGCTCCCTGACAGAACGCAGCTCGCGTTCGTAAGCTTCTATCCTCGCATCCACGCGAGTTATCTTCATCAGATCGAATTGAGCCTGCTGCCTCAGATTGATCAGCCGCATCTCATCGGACAACATTCGCAATTCGCCTGTGAGCGAAGTGACGGCCTGCACCAGCGCATCCTGAAACTGCCTGTCTTGAGCAGCCTGTTGTTCAGCCTTTTCGGCCTTTTCTTTATCCTGCTGTTGCTGCTGTTCCTTGTTCTCAAGATCGATGATGTTCGGGTACTGCGGCGGGTTCTTGACGGGCCGTTTGACCTTTGTCGGATCCTGAGCGGCGGCGATACCGGCCACGGCCAATGCCAGAACGAATGTCATTGCGAATCTGAAAATATACTGCATAGAGTTCTCACTTGGCACGGAACCAGTCAGAGAGTCATTCTCGAATTGATTCCGTCATTTTTCAATTATCCTGTTTTTCAATCAGCGCGATTTGGGGAATGAAGTCAGGCTTGCATTGCCGTCCTTGTCCAGAGCCTGGACGGCAAAGATGTAGTCGTCCTTCGAGAGGCTTCTCATGACAAATTCGGTGACGTTTCCGACATCGATGCTGTGCTGCCATAAGGGTTGAAAAGTTTCGCGCCAGACAATGCGATAACCTGCCAGATCCGGCTCTTTGCCGGTCTGCCAGGTCAGATAAGTATCGTATTCCTGGCGTCCCGATTTGAATTTTACGCCGAGAGGCGGAGCGGGAGCGAGCGCCATGCCGGCCATAGCCGCGGCGTTGACGCGAGCGACCTGTGCGACGTAAGCGAAGTCGACCATGTCGGCCACATCGCCATATTTGATGCCGTTCTCCTCGCGGACTTTCTGATGCTGTCGGGTGAAATCCTCATTGGGTTCGGTCAATCTGACAGCGGTGAATCCGCGTTGAAGGAATGGGATATGGTCGCCGCCCCGGCCATATCGATCGCGCCTGAAGATGAGCGTGACGTTAAAGTTCTTGAGATAGAGCTCGGCCGTCTCCTTGATATAGCGTGCAAGCTGCCTCGACGTGCTGTCGTTCTCACCGCCGACGGATTGGCGCGTGCGCGCCTCAGCTTCGGATTCATTCGACGGCACGCCTTCCGAAAAGACCCTGACGCGGGCGTTGTCTCTCACGCCGTTGCCGCCGATGGTGTTGCCGATGATGTCGTTGGTGATCATGGCGCCGATGTTGAGCTTGTTCTTCAGCGCATTCTCGGCCCAGTGAGTCGCCCCGAGCAGTCCCTGCTCCTCGCCGGGAACGGCCATAAAGACGATGGTCGCGTCGAACTGGTATTTCGACATGACGCGGGCCATCTCCATGACTGCCGCAGTGCCAGAGGCGTCGTCGTTTGCGCCCGGAGCATCGCTTGTCGCATCGAGCATCCCCTGCGAACAGACGCAGGAATCATAGTGACCACTGACCAGATATATTCTGTCTTTGGACTCGCCTTGCGTGCCGGGAAGGGTGGCCACGACATTTACCAGTTTTGCCGGCTGCGGCACACGCTGAGTCGGTTCCTGGATGAACTCGTCTTCAGTGATCTGCAGCCGCCCACCCGATTCACGACTATATCTGTCGAACTCTTCCCTGATCCAGCGGCGCGCTGCGCCTATGCCTCTTGCCGGATCATCCTGTGACGAGAGCGTGTGGCGGGTTCCAAAACTCACCAGCTTGCGGATGATCGCTTCAATGTTGGTCGATGATATCTCACCCAGTATTTTTTCGATCTGAGGATTCGGTTTTCCGGATTGCTGAACTTGTATCGCTCGGGCAGGTCGAACGCCTTGAAATGCCGTTAAAATCATCCCCAGAAAACAGATCGATAAAATGATGGCTCTGCGCTTCACGGATATCCCCCACAAATGTTTTTTCACGGAATGCGGTGACAGGTGGATGCAATGCAGGTAGCTGACGATTACAAAATATGGTTCGCCGGCGACCGTGATCCAGAGTCTTAATTTAACAGGTGGAGTGAAAAAGACCAAAGGCCGCAGGTCTATTTGTAAAACCGGCGGCCTTTAATAATTCCGATCTAAAATCAATCAACTATTGTCAGTTGATTCTGTATACCTTGTCCTTCCAGACGAGGATCACTCTTCCGAGGCTGAAGAAGTCTCTGAGCACAGGTTCGGCTGCCAGAATGGCGTCATATTCGCTGTTGCCCCGGGAAATTTTGACAATTCGCCAAGCCATTAATTCCGGCTTATAAGCATCATCGATCCAAACGCCTCTTTCGAAGCGGAACGATTTATCGCGAACCTTTCTGGTAAGCGGGGCGACGCCCTCATCGGGGATCGCCTGGGTTTTCGCCGGGCTCTTTTCGGCTTTTTGCTGCGGCATAAAACCCATGACGCGGTCGTACCATCCCGGGCGACTGCCCGGTAGAGTGGCTTCCCTGCTTCTGGAACTGGTCCTGCGATTGCCGTAGGAGACTGACCGCATCGGATTATCGCTTGGCGAAGCGAAGATCCTGGGGGCAATATCAGGCTCCTGGACGACCTCCAGATTCACCAAATCCGCTGCGATATCAGGGGTGACGGGAGTGATTCTTAAAATCTGCGGGTCCGGTGGAGGTAAAGTGACAGCCTGTGGCCGGGTCGCTGCCGCTTGTTCAAAAAGTACAGATTCTGACCGGGCATTGAGCGTAGAAATCAGATTCTCGCTCGATGACCGGGAAAGGATGCGCTCAACCCCCTGGGAATCCAGAGTCGATGACGGACGGACATCCGGTCTGGGGACTCTCGCCGCAATCAGACCTGGTTGATCTGGTGATTCAGCCTGAACCGGGAGCGATTCCTGCGAAGCTGCTGCAGTCTCGGTTGTAACGCCCAATGGCTGTCCGGCCGAGCCGCTTATACTCGTATTTGAGGCAAAGGACAAATCCGTTTGCCGCCAGGGTTTTATCGCCACAACAGTCGTGATAACAGCAAACGCTGCGAGCGCTGTTCCGGCCAGTTTCCAGTTCCATTGCCATGAGGACGGATCAAGCAATTGGCTTCCGATCCAGGTAAATCGGTCACGAAGAACCGACAACCAGTCATCAGTCCGCTTACCGGCCGGAACCTGAACCGTCTCAGGGCCCGACTGTTGAGTCAGTCTCGACAGTTGAATCAGATGACGACGACAGTCAGGACATCCGGCGAGATGAGCTTCAAAGCTTGATTTGAGCGCTCCAGTGACTGCGCCTTCAAGATAGGAACTGGTCAGATCGGCATCAAAACCGAAGCAGCCAGAGCTGCTTGTTTCAACCGAGCCTTTGCTTTTTTTAAGATGCCGCCGAAGCGTCGACTCAAATTCAAGCGCCGAATTGTTACGATCGAATACCACTGGTAGTTAATAGTCCGTATAAATTTTTAAGGGTTCAGAGTTCACGCTTTTGCGTATGCCTTGAACAAATGCAGGGAATGATTTCCCCATTGCACGTTTATAGAACGAAGGGTTGTAAATTACTTGCGTTCGCCAGGATTCCCTCGGGTAAGAGGGAAAGAATCAAGTGAGTATCTTCCGAACATCCATTTCAGTGCGCGCGGCTATCTGGAGGCATTCTGCGACCTCCGCGCGTCTCATCCCGTGAGTTCTCTGGAGTATTTCCTCTGTTTTCTTTTTCACCTCACGCTGGGCGCGAGCAAGCCACCTGCTGATGGTCGCTTCATGAACGCTCATCAACACGCCAATCTCTTTCAAAGTCAGGTCGTCAAAGTAGTAGTAGTTGAGAAGGAGTCTGTCCTTCGCCTCGATCTCTTTGAAGGCTTGGGCAAGTGCCTGATCGGTTGCGCGATGAAGGTGAGTATCTTCAATTTCATCCGGCATGACCGCCGGCGACTGCATCACTCCGTTCAAATGCGAAGGCATTCCGCTGACCAGGCGATCAAAATCTTCGGGTTCCTCCACCTGTTCAAAACGGGCATTCTGACGCTTGCGGTCGATAAAACACTGGTAAACGACTGCTCGTAGCCAGCCGCCGAGCGAGCCTTTGCCGGAGTAATGCGAGAGCTTGCTCAGCCGGCGGTCGCCTTCAAGCCTGATGCCGTAAAGTTCACCCAAAACGAACTGGATCAGATCATCGGCTTCGGGTTCGTCTTTGGTCAAGGTCCTGGCGGCTGCCTGCATCGATGACCGGTATTCAGCCTCAAACTTCCTCCAGGCTGAATCGTCTCCGGATTCACAGGCTATGGCAAGACAAAGCTCTTCCGATCTGATGCCGGAGATGAAATCAGAATGATTTACGGCATCTTCATCTTCCCCCATGTTTTTGAACGCGCGCGAACTTATCGAGGCAATCCTCTCGGCGAACTGTTCCTGTGTCACGTTGTAACGCTGCGCTACACCGAGCCAAAGCGACCCGATCAGGTTCTTGTTTCGCGCGATGAAGTCTTCTTTACTCATCACAGCAAATGGCCACTCTTTATTTTTTTCTTATCCCGAGGGGGCCCGGGAACGCGGCATATTCTAACACGCTAATTATTTTGTGCCATTCTTATTTTTAAGGAGCCGGGCAAATTCCCTGACTCTGTCCGATTCAACAACTCCATCGATGCGATTATCGGCCCTCACTGCACGCCCAAGATGAAATTCTCTGACAGGCGTCGAATCAATAAGCAGCCGAACCGCTTCCTGATCAACCCCGCCCCCGGCCAGAATGCCTATCCCGGGCCGGGCCGCTTCCTCCATCTCCCGAAAGACAGTCATTTTCTCAGGCCATTCTAATTGTGGCCCGCCGCTTGTCAGAATTCTGTCAATCTGACTGTATCGTTTAAGTTCACCAATCGAGCGGACCGGGTCGGGAAGTTCCTCAAATGCACGATGAAATGTTGCTTTTACTCCCGGCGCACAGGAAAGCAGGCGCGCCAGCAGATCATGATCGATGGCAGTGATCCCGTTATTTCTCTTCAAAAAACCCAGCACCAGGCCATCTACGCATAAACTGGAGAAAGAACGTATCCGGTCGCACATTCTTTCAATAATTCTTTCATCTTCAACAAAAAAATTTTCAATTTCGCGGATCATGACGCGGACAGGGATTTTACGCTGGAAACAACGTCCTGGACGAGATTGATTGGAGGCGTCAAACCGCCGAGTTCGAAATGGCTGATTATTTCGAGTCTATCGGCGCCTCCGGACTGAGCGGCGACGGCATCGTCGACCGAGCAGGCGATAACTTCGAGGATGAATTTAGTAGCCATAATGGAGAATGAAGAATCTAGAATGCAGAATCTAGAATGCAGAATGCAGAATGCGAAATGGTTTGAATGGGCATTATTCTTCATTCTAGATTCTTCTCTTTTCTCCTTTCTCTTTTTTTTTTTTTTTTTTCTTTTTTCCTTTTTCCTTTTTCCTTTTTTTTTTTTTTTTTTTTTTTTTTTCCTTTTCCCTTTTTTCTTTTTCCTTTCTTCTTTTTTCTTTTTTCTTCTTCATTCTCCATTCTCCATTCTTCATTCTCCCTTTCTCCTACTCCGGTTTAGGGTTCTTCTTTTGAAAGAGCTCGAAAATTTTCTTCATTGGTTCTTCTGGTTTTCCAATAAATTTTTCAGTAGCTCTTTTCTGAATGAGAGCGGCATTTAGACTGAAGCTTGGGCTGTTGATTGGTCCGGTCATATGAAGAGGAACGACAATCTGGCCCTGATCAGCGAAAAAGCTGCCGGTGACGGAGGTGACTTTACCGAGAAACTTATCGATGGAGGATTTGACACCCCCCTGTTGTTGCTGTTGTTGTTGATCGGATGATCCGGTGACTCTTTTACTGAGGGTGGGGCTGAGTTTTGCCAGAATGTCATAATCGGCCGTGACGACATCACCGAGGTTCATATAGCCATCGCCGTTGACGGTGATATCGTCCATGACTATCACCAGAGCATCGGTTCTGAGCCTGCCGTTATTGATGCTGAAATTTGTCTTCAGACTGCGAAAAGCCGTGCCGGCGCCGCCGGAGGGCAGCCCGACAAGTTTGCCGAAAATCTCGACCTGCTTCATGAGATCAAAGCTGGTGATTTTGCCGTTGCTGATGAGAATGTTTCCCTGGCCGGCGAGGGATTTCATCAGGGTGTCGCCGGACATTCCGCGACCCCTGATATTGAAAGCGCCGTCGGTGTGGCCGTAAATAACGCTCTTCTGCCCCATAAAAGCGGTGAGGAATGGATTCAGATCGACGCCGCTGACACGTCCGTTGAGAGCTACGGCGGGTTCTTTCTGTTTCTGATCGATGGTGGCGGCGCCCTGATAGCCCCCGCCATAGAGATTCAAACCGATGGGATCGAGTTTGAGGATATCATCCTTGTAGGCAAGGGTCCCCTGAACATCGGTGAATGAGAGGTTATCGACGACCACCTTTCCGATCCAGACCTTGCCCGCGGCGCTCAAGCCCGATGCGGTCCCGGTTGATTTATATCCGGCGATGATCTGCTGCAATTCACTGACGTTGACCTGATTGATCTTCAGATCGAATCCGATATCAGGGCGGCTGAAATTCCTGACATCCAGCCAGCCTGAAGCGGCAGATTGCCCGAGCTGGGCATTGAAATTATCGACGCGGGCGCTGTTGCCTGTGAATTTGATGTCAGCCTGGTTGATTTCGAGGGGTTTTGCGAACCCCTGCGGGCTCAATTTGGCCTGCTGCAGTCTGCCCTGGCCGCTGATAGAGACATCGCTGTTGGTTGTGCCGTCGGATTTTGTATCGATCACCGCTTTGAGCGAGGCGACGCCGGAGCCGGTCAGATTGGTCTTGATCCCGAAGGATTCGGCAATCCTGAGCAGATCGTCGATCTGACCGTTGTCGGTTGAGACTTCGACATGGGCCCGTGGCTGTTTTGCATAATCGCTGATGGAGAGGGCGCTGATATCGACGGCAGTTCTGCTGCCGAGCGTCGTTTTAAAAGGGGCTGCGGTTATGATGTTCGGTTTGCAGTCGAGTTTGAGTTCGGAGACAGAGATAGCCTGCGGCAGGCCGGCGCTTTTGAAATTCAGGTTGCGAATTCCGGCCTGACAGGTCAACTCGGGCGACGAGGCATCTCCGACGGCCTGCAGATCGACGCGGGCAACCCCGCCGGCGGTTGTCCCTTTCGGAGGACCGATGCCGAAGGCGTACGCGGATTCAAGGAGGTTTGCAATGTCGACATTATCCCCCTTGAGCTTGATGTCGAGATATGGTTTGGTCACGAGCTTCGATACCTGTCCGGAAAGCGTGAACCGGGTTTTGCCGATGCCGATGTCGCTTCGCTCAATCTCGATATTGTAGTCGCTCTCTTTTGATCCGGGTGCACCTGTCGAGACGAGGTTCAATTTGAAATCCGTCTCCAGCGGATGAGGCGCCGGCTCGACATTTGAAACCAGGCGTAATTTATCCGCTACCATTTTTCCGCTCATCTTCAGCCCCTGCGCCAGCCGGCCTTTTATTTGACCATCCAATGTCAGATTCCCGGATCGCACAGACTTGATCCCGGCAAGTGATTCCAGACTGGAAAGATCGGCATTGACGGCCCTGACCCTGGCATCTATCGGCGTATTCGCAAAGTTGACGCGGTCGATCGGGCCTGCCGAACCATCGAGTTCCAATCTTCCAACCTGCCCATTGGGAACAATCATCGACGCCTTGAAATCAAATTCGGATCTGGTTGAAAAATTACGCAGATCCAGATTGATCCCGTTGTAAATCTTTTTTGTAGCCGGGATGACCGACCGGTCATCTATCGTGAACTGACCGTTGGTCACGACAAGATCAAGGGGGGCCATCTCCGCCGACCCCTTGTCCGGCTCCTGCAATGGCTTGAGTGTCTCCCAGTTCCACCTCGCGTCCGGCATCTTGATTATTGAAATCTGCGGCTCTGTCAGTTCAATGCCACTGACCTGTGGATTGCCTCTTAAAAGCGCAAACAAGGGCATACTGAGTCTCACCCGGGTTGATGTGATGAAATCTCCGGATGCGATCTTCGGATCCTCGCCGATTGCGACATCGCCGGCTTCGACTCTGATGCCGGGGAAAAGACTGAGTTTGAGATTCCCCAATCTGGCGCTTCTGCCGATCGTGCTTTCAAGCTCGCTCTGGATTCTGCCTTTGTATGAGTTGATGTCAATCAGACTCGGTATCACCAGAATCGCGACGATCAAGAGAACAAGAAGACTCAAGACAATGGCCGCGGGTTTGAACCATTTCGAGAATTTGAAAGTTTGCAGGTACGACGTTGGACACCTCCAGAAGCCAGAAGGAAGATAGATTACGAAACAGACTGAATGCTCCAGTAGCCGAATTTTAAGCGCTCTTCGGTTGCTCAGTATATTCCGTCTGTTTCGTAATCATCTTCTCCTTCTCCGCTATTTCTTCAACAGATCGCGAATTTCAGCAAGTAGTTGTTCTGATGGGGAAGGCGGCGGGGGCGGAGCAGCTTTTTTGAGGCTGTTGTATGCCTTGACTATCAGAAAGACGACAAAGGCAATGATCAGAAAATCTATGAAGTGTTGAATGAAGCTGCCGTACTTCAGGGCGACTTCAACGATTTTTCCATCCGCTCCGGTTTTCGATCCAAGCACGAACATCATTGCAGAAAGGTCAATACCGCCCAGTACCTTCCCAATGATCGGCGAAATCAGGTCGTCAACGAGCGATGAAACTATCTTTCCGAACGCGCCTCCGATGATCACGCCGATGGCCAGATCCATCACGTTACCGCGATTGATAAATTCCTTGAATTCGGTCCACATTGTGTTTTCCTCCTGAGCAATAGAGTTAAGGCCAGCACTGTCAAATGCAAAATTGACAGGCTGGTTGAATCATGGGGTTGAAAGCATAAAAATTAAACCCCCTCGGCAGATAGAAATCCGATTATCCATTTGGCGACAAAGTCTTCATCAGTCTTGTCGTGCACGTGCTCAAGCCCTTCGAGCACCATCTCTTCGCCGATTCTGTGAATCCGATCGCGCATCAATGCCTCTGAGTAATCAGCGGTGAATTCGGGGTGAGCCTGGATGCCGAGCATGGTTTGCCCGACACGGAAAGCCGCCACCGGGCAATGTCGGCTGCGGCCGAGAACGACGCTCTCTTCGGGAAGCTTGACGACCTGATCCTGATGCATGTACTGAAGATTAAGGCTTTGTTTTGGCGGAATCATCCATGGCTCCCGCTCAATGATTTCGATGTTGCGGACGCTTATGCCCCAGCCGTAATCGGATTTGAGAGTTTTGCCGCCAAGCGCCTCGGCCAGCATCTGGTGGCCAAAGCAGATGCCGGCATAAGGCTTGCCTGCTTCACGCAGGCTGATGGTGAAAGACTTGAGTTGATGAATCCAGGGTTTGTCATCATAAACCGAGTAGCGCGATCCGGTGGTCATAAAACCAGCGCAATCATCAAGTGAAAGCGGAAACCGGCCGTTGACGGCGTCGTAAAAGACCAGTTCTATTTCCGGATCACAACGGTTGATCCAGTTCGAGAACATCTCAGGGTAATCTCCGGAGATATTCTCGAACTTATCCGCGACGTGGTCGCACAAGAGCAGCCCGATCTTCATATTTTCAGCCTGAGATGAAAAGATTTCGGCCTGGTGAATGCGTCGAAACCAAGCTTTGACAGGGTGCAGCCGCGTCCTGAATCCCTGACTCCGGTCCAGGCCAGAGCAGGATCGAGATAATCGCAGCGGTTCATATACCATGTCCCGGTCTGGATCTGATCTCCAATGAGCAAAGCCGCATCAAGGTCTTCGGTCCAGATCGAGGCCGTCAAACCGTAGCGGCTGTCATTCATCAGACTGATCGCCTCTTCATCGTTTTTTACCGGCATGATGCCGACCACCGGAGCGAAGGTTTCTTCGGTCATGACGAGCATGCCGTGATCGACATTTATCAGGACCTGCGGAGCCAGATAAGGAGTTCCCTCGCGGCTCATGGGAAAAAGAGTTTCATCGATCAGAGCTTCTGCGCCTTTGGCAAGAGCGTCTTTGATGTGACTGCGCGCCTTGTCGGCTGCGTCAGGTCGTACCATCGGCCCAAGTGTGGTAGCGGGATCGAGCGGGTTGCCAAGCTTGTATTGTTTGGTGAACTCGACAAAACCATCGATGAACTGGTCGAAGATATCGCGATGAACATAGATCCGCTCGACTGCGCAGCAGGACTGACCCGAATTGAAGCAGACGCCGTCGACGAGGTTTTCAATCGTCGCCTGCATCGCGGCATCGGGTCTGACATAAGCCGGATCTTTGCCGCCGAGTTCGAGTCCGGTGCCGATGAAACGCTCGCCCGCCGCCCGCGCAACCGCATGCCCTCCGGCGACCGATCCGGTGAACGCGACAAAATTGATTCGGGGATCTTTAATACAAGCGGCCACCTGTTCGTGGTCGATATGAAGAAATTGAAAGACGCCTTCGGGCAGGCCGGCGGCCGCGAAAGCCTCGGCATAACGTTCAGCTACAAGCGGAGTCTGAGGTGCGATTTTCAAAATAACGCTGTTGCCGGCCATGATCGCAGGCGCCACGGCATTGACCGAAGCCAGCCACGGGTAGTTCCAGGGTGCAAGCACCATGACCACACCGACCGGCTCTCGGCGAATGAAACGTTCGAAATTCTCTTTCGGCTCAGGCCTGATATCGGCAAGTTCCCGAGCCGCAATCGAAGCCATGTAATTGACCCGCTCCTGAAAGCCGCGGCTGATCTCGAAAGGCGAGTATGCGATGGGCCTCCCGATCTGCCAGGTGAGTTCCCTGCCGATCTCGCCGGCATTCTCGACAAGCCGTTCCATCATCCGTTTGCATATCGCAGCACGTTCCGATGCGCTTACGCGCCTCCAGTCTTTTTGAGCTGCGATCGCCCTGTTTAGCGTGTGATCGATCAGCTTTTCCGAAGCCAGTTCTCGCTCCAGGTAAAGTGTTCCGTCAACCGGTGTAAAAGTTTGTTGTATCAGAATGCTCATAATGAAATATTACTCGGGTGTGACATAGGCGGCGGTGATGCCCCCATCCACCAGAAAATCGGTGCCGGTGATGAAAGAAGATTCATCAGAAGCAAGAAACAGCGCGGCCTGGGCGATCTCTTTCGCTTCGCCGAACCTGCCCATCGGAACGTGGACCAGTCGACGCTGTCGTTTCTCTTCGGTGTTGAGATAGCTCATGAGAAGTTCGGTTCTGAGCGGCCCTGGGCAAAGAGAATTGACGCGGATGTTCTCGCGGGCATGAATAATCGCCAGCTCACGGGTCATCGCCAGAACCGCCCCCTTGCTGGCAGTGTAGGCAATCTGCGGAGTCGCGGCTCCAAGCACGGCGACAAATGATGCCGTGTTGATAATCGAACCGCCGCCGGCACGGCGTATCGCCGGGATGCCGTATTTACAGCCGAAGAAAACCCCCTTGGCGTTGATCTCCATCGTCAGATCCCAGATCGATTCTTCAGTCGTGACGGCATTATCATCCTGATGATGCATGATGCCGGCATTGTTGAACAGGATGTTGAGCTTGCCGAACTCCTTCTCGGCCAGATCGACCATCTTCTCGCAGTCCGCGGCCTTCGAAACGTCGGCGTGGATGTAAACCGCCCGACCGCCCGCTGACTTGATCATCTCGACGGTCTCCTGACCGCCCTGATCCTTGACGTCCGCGACTACGATGGCTGCCCCTTCCAAGGCAAACAACAGCGCGGACTCACGACCTATGCCGCCGCCCGCTCCGGTTATCAATGCTACTTTGTCTTTGAGTCTCATATTGTTTGATTCCTTTTGAATAAATAAAAGAGGGAGAGAGAGTACGAAACAGACGAAATAAACGAAACAAACGAAAAATTTTCAATGGGTCAATGCACCAGTAAAATCAAATCATACAAAAGACGGAATAATTGAGTCTCACGAACAATTACACTTCAGCCTTTTTCGTCTGTTTCGTTTATTTCGTCTGTTTCGTACTCTCTCTTTTCGTCTGTTTCGTAATCTTTCTTCCCCTCAGATTCTCTCGAAATATCTTCTTCTTTCCCAGTCGGTGACGGCCATATTGAAAGAGTTCTGTTCAGTTTTATAGAAATGCGCGTAATGATCGACGACGTCATTTCCAAAGGCTTTTCGCGCGAATTCGCTATTTTCAAAGAGGCTGGTGGCCTCGTTCAAAGTGTAGGGCACGCGGGGCAGATGTTGAGCGGCATAGATATCACCGTCAAATCGTGCCGGTGGCTCGATTCGGTTGGCAATGCCGTCGAGGCCTGAAGCAAGGGAGGCGGCAAAAGCGAGATAAGGATTGCAGTCAGCGCCGGGTATGCGGCATTCGATTCTGAGACTCTCGCCTCTGCCGACAACACGGAAACCGCCCGTGCGATTATCATAGCTCCAGGCAAGGCGCGTTGGAGCCCACGATCCATCGACGAATCGTTTGTAAGAGTTGACCGTCGGGGCGTAAAAAACCATGCAATCGGGGACGTGAGCAATCCAGCCGCCCAGAAACCAGCGAAAGACATCCGAGCATTTCACCGGCCCGAACTCCTGATCGCCGGCAAAGGCATTCCTGCCGTCACGCCAGAGGCTGAGGTGGATGTGACTGCTCGAACCCGCACGGTCGGAAGCGAACTTAGCCATGAAGGTCACGCTCAACCCCATCTGATCGGCAACTTCCTTCAGGCACTGCTTGTAGACCACGTGTCTGTCGGCCATTTCAAGAGCTTCGGCATATCTGACATTCAGTTCCTGCTGGCCCAGCCCCCATTCGCCCTTTGAATTCTCAACCGGGACGCCGGAATTTTTCAGATGATAACGAACGGCTGCCGTATAGGGCTCAGTTCGTGTGCCTTGCAGAATCTGGTAATCCTCGAGATACCAGCCGGCCGGATTGAGGTTGGCATAACCACCGGCAGCGGCATCTCTGTAACTGTTCTCGAAAAGGTAATATTCGAGTTCCGATGCTGCATAACATCCTAGCCCGGCGGAATGAAGGGTTTCCAGTTGTTTTTTTAGAACAGACCTCGGAGCAATCGGGATGAAATCACCTGTCTTCTCGCTTTTGACGTCGCAAAGCACGAGCGCCGTCTTATCGAGCCAGCTTGCGATTCGCAGGGTGAAAGGATCCGGCACAAGGTGAAAATCACCGTAGCCGAGTTCCCAGTTTGCAAATTTAAAACCGGGAACGGGATTCATCTCCATGTCTGTCGTCAGCAGATAATCGCACCCGTGAGTGCCGTGACTGATCGTATCCTCGACGAACATCCCGGCGTCATAACGCTTGCCCGCAAGCCTCCCGTAATGATCCGTGAACCCGACGATGACCGTTTCAATCAGCTCCTGAGAAACCAGTTCCTGCAAATCCTCAAAAGTGATCATGCCTCTTAATTTATTGACATTATTGCTATTCAATCTCGGCCTCCCGTTTCAATGGCCCAGGCAGGGCCCGGAAATCGCTTTCGTTCGTGAATGGCATACCACAGCGCAAGCAGGATCGATATGGCAAGCATCGTCTTCCCCGCACGCCGGTTATCAGGCAGGCTTAAAATCGTGCAGAGGAAGACCACCCATATTATCGCCACGATATTTATCACGAGGCTGTAGCGGCCCAGGTTCCATGGACCGCGCACAACACGCCGCTCCGTATTTCTCGCCCTGACGGCAAGAAAGACGGGGATGATGTATGAAATATACAACCCGATCGTGCTGATTGAAGTGACGACCGAATATGCCCGGCTGTAGACGGCTGCAAAAAAGGCCATGGTCACGCACAACCAGATGGCATATATCGGAGTGGCGTGAGTAAAGCTGATATGCTTCCAGACGTTGGACATCGGCATTCCATGATCCCGGGCAAAAGCCCAGATCACGCGCGAGCTCCAGGTGACCGCAGAGAGGCCGCAAAACCACATGGCCATGGCGGCAAGCGCCGAAAAGAGGGTCCCGGCGCGTTCGCCGAGCGCGCTGCTCATGATCGCGATAACCGCAGGCACGCTGTTTCCGCCTGAATCCGTCGCACTGAGCACCGATGGAATATCCTTGATCGATATCGTCAGGGCGATCAGCAGCAGATAGCCGACAATGCCGGAGACAATTACCGCCATCATCATTCCCCACGGAGCCCGCCGCCGCGGATCGACCGTCTCCTCCGAAACGCTGGCCGAGGCATCGTAACCGGTGAATGTCCACATCGCCTGAAGCAGCCCGATGATGAATGCCCACCAGTAGGGCCATCCTTCAGTGTTGCTGGTCACGCGCGCGAAAAAGAACGAAGCCGGCTGCTTTGGCGCAAAGATCATGAGCGCCCCGACTATCACAATCACTCCGACAATGTGGACCGTTACGCTGAAATCATTAAGCCAGGATACGATCTTTATCCCGTAATGGTTGATCAGGCCGTGTGACAATAAAATCACCGCATAAACAAAGAGCAGGTTACGCGTCGAAGCCTGTAGCCCGATCAGCGGAGTGACAAACAGCGCGCAGCCGTAATCGATTCCGGCGAGCGCGGCAAGCTGGCCGATGATATTGAACCAGGCGGTGAACCAGCCCCAGCCCTTGCCGCCAAGCTTGCACGACCAGTGATACATCGCCCCCGATGTCGGAAGCGAAGACGCCAGTTCAGCCATACTCGCCACCACAGCCAGCGTCAAAACCGTCACCAGCGGCCAGCCGTACGCCATCTGAGCCGGGCCTCCCATCGTCAGCCCGTGCCCGTATAGCGTCACTGCGCCGGTCAGAATCGAGATGATCGAAAACGATAGCGCGAAATTTGAAAATCCGCCCATCGAACGAAACAGCTCCTGGGCATAACCCAACTTGCCGAGCTCCTGTTCATCGTCCTGCGCGGTGTGAGGTCCATGTTCGTTTGAGACATTCATTTGAATAAGTTCCGTCCATCGGCGGATGGCATTTTGACCCCGAGAATTACGGCAATTGTCGGAGCGATGTCGCGCATATCTATCGTGCCCAGATTTCGCCCTGATGGAATAGTCGATCCGGCGATAAAGAATGAGGCTTCCATGTCCTTGTATCCGGGCAGGTATCCGTGTGTTCCTCCCGGATTTCCGGCCCTCACGACATTACCGGTCAGGCTGCCGCCGGTTCGGTAACCCGATTTGAGCCCCACGATGAACGCCGCGCCGGGGAATCCTCCGAGAGCCCTGGCATCTCCGCCTTCAACCATCTTATCGATCCCGTTTTGTGGATCGGCGGCGAGTTCCTTCAAAACCTGCCTGACCTGATTGCGAGTCTGTTCGTCCGAAGGATCGTTGAGCATGATTCCGGCCGAGCCACCGGCGCCCCAGGCCCAGGCCTTCCATGATTTCAGCTTTTTCTGCTCATCGAGCTGGATCAATCCGGCCTGTTGCAGCGCCGCATTGAGATGCGTCTCTCTGTCGGCGGTGATGTGCCCGTGATCCGATACGATGCAGATGACATACCTGTTTCCAAATGCTCTGTCGGCGGCGCTGCGAATCTCGCCGATCAGCGCATCGAGCCTCTCGAGCGTCCGGCGAGTCGTGTCAGAGTAAGGAGCCGTGTGATGCTGTTCCTCGTCAAGACTTGAAAGATAGGCCGTCAGCAGATGGGGGCGCTTCTTTTCGATCATCCAGGCGATGAACTTCGCCCGTCTGGAATCAGCCTCGATATCGAATAAATACCCGGTGGGATAACTTCCCAGATCCTTTTCAGCCTGATCGAGCAACCCCGGGGTTGAGAGCGCTCTTGTGAGTTTGTGATCGTCGGGATTCGCTCCGCGCCAGTATTGAACGATGTTGAATCCGATATTGGCTCCAACCGTCACCGGCCAGTCGATGCTTGCCGTCACCAGACCGGCTTTGCCTGCAACATCCCATAATGCCGGCGACTTGATGTCTTCGGCATACCAGTACCACCCTCCTAGGTTCTTCCCGAAAGGATCGAGGGGGGAGTTGTTGATGATCCCATGCTTTGCCGGCGACACGCCCGTCACCAGTGTCGCACATAGTCGGGCTTCAACCCGTCTATCGAAATCATGATGACGGGAACATTTCCACCTCTCTGCGCAGATGTGCTGAAATAACCGGCCGGCATTGTCAAAAGCAACAATATAATTGCCGCACAAGTAACTATTCCAATAGATTTTTTGTTTTTTATTTTTAGCATAGTCTTGTCTGGTGATGTACACTCTCGAATTCTCCGGAGACCGGAAGCGACCAGAATCAATCAAAGCCAGAATGAATCAAAGAAAGAGGAACAGGATAATGATCGTATCCCCAATCAAGTTAATCGGGCCCATCAAGAAGATCATTGGAGGTTTGTTTTTTATACTATTGACCATCGCATCATCAGGTAACATTCAGGCTCAGGAAAAGCCTGCAATTAATCCTGATGAACCGGTCAGGAATGGTAACATTAGCGGAAATGTCACTAATGGAAAAGACTCGGAGGGAAATCCCGCGGGCACACCACAAAATGCGGCCGGCGCGCCCGGCTTTTCGGATCGGGCGATATCCCGGGATAGAAATGCTCCGCGCCGGATAAACCTGCAGGCATTCAAACTGGTCAATCACGTCAACGCACTGGTTGGAGGGTTCGAGACCGGAGCAGGGTTCGGATTCGGAGTCGAATTTACCACCGCGGACTCACTCCCTGGAATCGAGCTCCGGGCAAAACTTCTCGGATCTACCAGATTGTACAGGCGATTCGAGGCCGAAGCCTACTTTCCCAAAATTCTGGATGAAAAGAATCATGCAAGCGTCTGGTTCAATTATCAGAAGCGAACGAGAGACAACTTCTTCGGCATCGGACCACGGACTGCCGAAGATCCCGAGACAAATTTCGCTTCCGATCAGAGAAGCTACAATTTTTCGCTCTGGCGGGATTGGCGGCTTCATTCGACAGCCTGCAGAACGGACCATTCTCCGACTTCGGCTGGCATGAGACCGAGCTGGACGGCAGAGTCTATATCCCGCTGCGAAGCGACTTCACATCGCTGGCTTTGCGCGCATTCACCGAACTCAAGGCGCCGAAGGGCGGCAGCCAGATTCCTTTCTATGATCTCTCATGGCTGGGCGGTCGTAATCACCACCGTGGCTTCCGTAATTTCAGATTCCGCGCCAACAAATTGCTCATGTTTTCGGTGGAGCCACGCCAGACCATCTGGAAACAGAAGGAAACCAAAGGCCTGGACATTTTCGTCTTCGGCGATGCCGGTCAGGTCTGGGGCGATAACCGCTCGACGCTCGATCCTCAGATTCTCGCCAATAATAAATTCGATTCAAAAAACTGGCGCTTCGCCACCGGCGGCGGCTTACAGTACCGTTGGAACAAGAGCGTCGCCGTCAGACTCGAAGTCGGCCACAGCAACGAAACCAACATGGTCTTCTTCTCCGTTTCCAGGGGATTTTAATAACCAGCGAGGATCTCTGCCATTCAACATCCGGCTTCACGAAATTTCCCGCTTGGATGTGTGATTTTCCACACAGACTGACTCCTCTGTCCTCCTAACCTCTTTAAATGAGGTAATAATTTCAGGAACGCGATTTGCCGGGATCTATATCGAGGAGGGAAAAATGGCAGAATACGACCCAAGAGTGTCTCCATGGAAGTTGAGCGAGAACGATTTTCCTTCAACATCAGGAATGATCGAGCAGATGAAGTTCCTTCTCGGTTATGCGGTGCTGGCGCCATCGAGCCACAATACCCAGCCATGGAAATTTGCGCTTCGTGACGGGGGAGTGGTTGACGTTTTTACGGATCTCAACGGCTGGTTGCGAGTGGCGGACCCGGATCAGCGCGAACTGAATCTGAGCATTGGCTGCGCCATTGAAAACCTCTTGATCGCAGCCCGCCATTTCGGCTTCGACCCAAAGGTAAAATACCTGCCTGATGCCAACGACAGCGATTATATCGCGAGCATCGAGTTGAAAAAGTCCGGCTTTGACGGCAACATCGATAATTCAAGGCAGTTCAAAGCCATTACCGAACGTCATACCAATCATAAAAATTACGAACGGCGGTCGATCGAACCCGGCGTACTCCAATTTCTCGAAAACAATTGCAGTGAACCCGGGATAAGTCTCTACCTGACGATCAATGCGGAGTTCCGTCAGAAATTCGACGATCTCATCGTTCGCAGTGATGCGGTTACCTATTCGAATCCGGAGTATCGTGAAGAGCTGGCCTATTGGATCGGGAAAGGAGCATTCGGAACGCCGTGGCTCATATCGCAGATCGGTCGTCTGGCAATGGCCTATCTCAATTTCGGCGATATGGTCATGAGAGGTGATGAGGCCGCGCTCATGAGCGCGCCGGTTATAGGAATAATTTCAACGACGACAAACAGTCGGCTCAATCAAATCAGAGCCGGTCAGGTTTTCGAGCGTCTCTATCTATGTGCAACCAGCCTCGGCATAGGAGTCAGACCGATGAGCCAGGTTTGCCAGGTGGCCGAACATAAGCAGGAGCTCGCCGGGCTGCTGCCCGCTATGGGAAATACACCATTGCAGCCCTTCCTTCTGGGCTTTGCAGAGCCTGCCAAAGAACATACTCCGCGCAAATCGGTGGACGAGGTCATGCTTTCGATGATCTATTTGTGATCTATCGCCGCAGATGGATCATCCAGTTTCTGATTCAGATAATGATCCGTCAGTTCGTGATAGGCGAGATAGCTTTCCTCAACCGAGGTCAGCGCCGCGCCTGAAAGCTCTTTTTTCACCACGGCAGGAGAGCCTGCGGCAAGTGATCGCGGGGGGATTGCAGTTCCCGGGGTGACCACGCTGCCCGCTGCCGTCATGGCGCACTCGCCGATGATTGCTCCATGCAGCACGATCGAGCCCATGCCGACTACGGCTCCATCCTCGATCGTGCATCCTTCAAGCAGGGCCCCATGGCCAATTGTCACATTTTCCCTGACGACCGTCGGTTTTTCATGCGTTGTATGAATGACAGAGTTATCCTGAACATTCGAGCCTCGGCCAATGGTTATCTTCCCCTCATCCCCGCGCAACACGGCCCCATACCAGATGCTGGCGCCATCGCCGATTTCGACATCTCCAATAACCACCGCAGTCGGAGCGATGAATACTCCCGCGCCGATCTTCGGTCTCTTCCCGTCAAATTCAAAAATCATATTCTCACTCTTTAATCACAAGCAGATTACGGAATAAACGAAACAGACTAAAAGGGTGGTTTAACCGAATTTCTTTTATTGAGCCGTCCATCAGAAATAATTCGGACATTGACTGCCTGAAACTTTTTAGTCTGTTTCGTAATCTTGTTTTTCTTGGGTGTCACAACTTCATCAGATTCTCTTTAGCCTTGAGGTAGAACTGGCGGAAATAGCCATACATCGACCAGCATGAAGAGAAGACGACGAGCCAGAGAAGGCCTCGCCCGAGCCCGTAGAAGACAACTCTCCAGTCGAGCCAGTTCATTGCCACGGGACCAAACATATGATCGAGCGCCGTGCGCATTTCCGGAACCGTCCAGAAAGTAATGACGGGGAACGCCCGTGTCTCAACCGGCGGACCGCCATTGACCGATGAGGTTATCAGCAGGGCAATGGTCACGACCTGGGAGAACATCTTGATCTTGCCGGCTCTTGAAGCGGGAATCGCCCAGCCTTCGGTCGCCGCGATCGACCGCAATCCGGAGACGGCAAACTCCCGCCCGACAACGATGACTACTGCCCAGGCAGGCGCAAGCTGATTTTCAACCAGAGAGATGAAGGCCGCCGAGATGAGCAACTTGTCGGCAATCGGATCGAGCAGGATTCCGAATTTCGAAATCTGATCGCGCCTGCGCGCGATCCAGCCGTCAAGCGCGTCGGTGATTGCGGCCGTCAGGAAAAGAATCACCCCCGCAATGTGCTGCGGCAGCCCAACATAGTCTTCCGAAAATTTCGTCAGCAGCACCACCACCAGAAGCGGCACTATGAAAATCCTCAGAAGCGTCAGCATGTTGGGAAGATTCATTTAAATCACTTTTCATG
The DNA here is from genome assembly GCA_016710075.1 of Acidobacteriota bacterium. Lineage (GTDB taxonomy): Bacteria > Acidobacteriota > Blastocatellia > RBC074 > RBC074 > JADJLO01. The sequence goes on from JADJLO010000016.1 coordinate 62,014, forward strand.
AGAGAAGAACAAAAGAAAGAGACTAAACAAACGAACAGATCGCCTCTTTTCGCTTGCTTAGTCTTTTGAAAAAATAATTGCGTAATTGTAACGATCTCGAAAGGTTCTACTTCTGGATTGAACCAAGGTACTTGACCAGGTCATCTATTTGCTTGTTCGTCAGAACATTGCTCCAGACGGGCATCTCGCGCTTGCCGTGAACCTGGACCAGATAAGTGCCCGAGATCGTTCCTTTGAGTTCCTTTACGGGGAACTTGCCTTCGACCTTCTTGATCTGCGTCAGATCGCCGACTGATGATTTCAAAGATGAGGCCACAGGACCATTTCCCTTGCCGTCATCTCCATGGCAGCTGGCGCAATGCGAAAGGTAAAGTTTCTGTCCCTGGGACTGTTTGGCTTTTCCCTTTCCCTGGGCGGCGGATGTCGTGATCGCGACATTCGAACCGGCCAGGGCCAGAACCAATGCAGTTAATGAAATGATTGTTGCAAGTTTTGCTACTCTGGATTTCATAAAGCTTCCTCCTGTTGAATGCTCAATAAAAATTTACGTTACCATTGAAAATAGATTTTAATATACTCAGCCGTGGAACTTGTTTGTAATCGGCATCCTTCTGTCACGGCCGAAGGCCCTTGGAGTGATCTTGATACCGGGCGCCGCCTGGCGCCTCTTGTATTCATTGATATCAACCTGCCTGATCACCCAGCGAACCGTCTTATCGTCAAACCCTTCGGCGATAATCGCATCGGCGCTCAAATCCTCTTCGACATAGAGTTCGAGAATCGCATCGAGGATTTCATAGGGTGGCAGACTGTCCGAGTCCTTCTGGTCATCTCTCAATTCGGCCGAAGGCGGTCGTGTAATTATGTATTGAGGGATTATCGGAGCCGCCCCCCTGCGATTGAGATATTCAGAAAGCTGATAGACAAGCAGTTTGGGCACATCCTTGAGAACCGCAAACCCGCCGGCCATATCGCCATAGAGAGTGCAGTATCCGGTGCTCACTTCGCTCTTGTTGCCGGTCGAAAGAACAAGGGCGCCGAATTTGTTCGAAAGCGCCATCAGAATATTGCCCCGGATTCGGGCTTGAATGTTCTCCTCGGCCACTCCCATGGCCGAACCTTCGAAGACAGGCCCGAGCATCTTCAGGTACTGATCGAAGGTCTCCTCTATCGGGATTATTTGATAAGAGATTCCCAGATTTTTTGCAAGCAGTTCGGCATCACGTGCACTTTCGTGTGATGAATATCTCGTCGGCATGAAGACGCACGAGACCTGATCTGAACCGAGGGCGTCAACGGCCACGCAAGCCGTCAGAGCGGAATCGATTCCGCCTGAAAGACCGATGACGACTCTTTTGAATCCGTTTTTTTGAACGTAATCACGGGTGCCGACCACGAGTGCCCGGTAAACCTCCTCGGCCAGGGAAGTCGTGACGGATTCGACCGGGACAATCCGCGTGGTGTAGTCCTTCCGGTCGCCATGGTCAAAGAGCTTATCACGGAGAACGATCCTCTCAATCTTCATACCGCCGGCGGCAATATCAATGCGTTCCTGCCTGCGTCTTGGGTCGTGCAGCCGCTCCTTGAAGACTCTGTCGGCATTGATATCGGCAACGATGAAGTCCTCCTCGAAGAGCTTTCCTCGCGCAATCGCCCGTCCCTGTTCATCGAAAATCAGGCTCTGCCCGTCAAAGACGAGCTCGTCCTGACCACCGACCAGATTGACGTAAGCCAGAGCCACGGAATTATCTTCAGCTCTCGTAGCCAGCATCCGTTCACGGGCGCTCCCCTTGGCGGCATAATATGGCGAAGCCGAAATATTGATGATGATCTGTGCGCCCGCAAGCGCCTGAACCTGAGTCGGCCCGCCCGGATACCAGATATCCTCGCAGATGTTGACGCCGAAAAGCACATCGCCGTAGACAAAGACAGGGGCCGACTGACCGGCATCGAAATACCTGTATTCGTCAAAGACACTGTAGTTGGGAAGATAGTTCTTGTGATAAAAACCTTTGAGTTCGCCGTCGCAGATGATCGCCGCGGCATTATGTATATCAGCGGTTTTTGCCACGCAACCAACAATGGAGATGATCCCTTTCGAGGCCGCGACAATCTCATCGAGCGCTTCCAGATTGGCCTTGATGAACTGAGGTTTGAGCAGCAGTTCCTCCGGAGGGTATCCGGTCAAAGAGAGCTCAGGCACGGCGACTATCTCTGCTCCGGCCTCGCGAGCCCGGTCGATTCCGGCTATTATTTTCCGCTTGTTACCGGAAAAATCCCCGACGGTAGGATTGATCTGTGCAAGTGCTATGCGGATGGTGCTCATGGATTCAGCTTCGGGTCCTCAGTCAGTCACTTCAATGGTATCAATAATACCAACGATTGCAGCATCCACAGGCTTGTCCTTAAGCCCGTCGGCCATGCGTGCGCTGCTGCCGGAGACTACCAGCACCTTCTCGCGAAAGCCTGCTCCCACGGTGTCGATTGCGACCAGATAGTTGTTCTCGTCTTCTCCCTTGAGTGTTATCGGGCGAACGAGGAGCAGCTTTTTGCCTTCCAGACGAGGATCTTTTCGTGTCGCCACGACAGTTCCGATGATGCGTCCAATGATCATAGATAACCTTCAGCCCGGATTTCCGATCGGAGCTGCGACTGGAGTCAAGAATTCGACTACTTTTTATCGCGAGCGATGAGAGAGACGGGCATATTCTCGTCGACAGATGAATGGGGACGCGGTATCACGTGAACGCTGACAAGTTCACCGACGCGGCGCGCTGCAGCCGCACCGGCATCGGTCGCAGCCTTGACCGCGGCCACCTCGCCGCGAACTATGGCGGTGACGAAACCCCCGCCGATCTTCTCATAGCCGACCAGCGTCACATTGGCCGCCTTGACCATGGCATCTGCGGCCTCAATCATCGATACCAGCCCCTTGGTCTCAATCATTCCGAGTGCTTCCATTGGAATTGTGCTCCTTGTTCGTTGAAAACTACATGTTCAAACCATTCAAAATCCAATCAAAATCCATTCAAAATCCGTGCCGACTGGGTCAGCAGATCGAGGAGTTCATCGCGCGACAACGTGATCCGATCCCCTTCGAAGTTCTGCTCCGCAGGATCAAGGCCCGGATTGTATCCGCAGACCTGGCCGTATCTGGCCTCTGGTCTCATCGCGCCATTTCTCTCGCGAATATCAAAAAGTTTTTCAATCGCGCGATCGGGGATCGTATTTTCGTTTCCGAGAGTCCGTGCGATGAAACTTATCTTGCAAGTATGTTCGAGCGTCTCGAGTTTGTTGAAGGCCTTTTCGAGGGTATCGGCATAGGCGACGGCCCCGTGATTTGCCATCAGCAAAGCATCGTGATACTGAAGAAAGGGTTCGATTCCATCAGTCAGTTCACGTGTTGATGGAGTGCCGTATGCCGCAAGCGGCACACAGCCGAGCGTCAAAACCACTTCGGACAAAATCGCCTTATCGAGCGAGAGTCCGGCCACTGCAAATCCGGTGGCGTGAGGAGGATGCGCGTGCACGACTGCATTGATATCCGGCCTGGCCTGATAGATGACACGGTGCATCGGCCATTCTGAAGAGACTTTGTACTCGGACGGTTCGAGAGGACGGCCCTCAAGATCGACCGTGACCATCATTTCGGGTGTCATCCAACCCTTGCTGACCGCCGAAGGCGTCGAGATCACCCGGTTTGGAGCCACGCGCACACTGATGTTCCCGTCTCCAGCAACAAGCAAGCCGCGATCATAACACCGTGTTGCGATCCTGACTATTTCCTCGCGAACTTTCTGCTCTTCTGCGTTCATCTCTTCTTACCCACCGTATGCAGCTATAATTATTTGCCGCCGTTTGAGGATCGGTCTTCAGCCAGGCTCAACATCCCGGCTTATTTCATCTGGTTCCGAATCGAATTCCAGCAAATCGACGTACTCCAATTGACCGACATCATGACCCGGATTGGCGAGAAAGTAGGAGAGGCTTTCAAGCGAAGTCGTCAAATCGACGTTTTTAATATTAACTCCGGGCCTTTTCATTAATCGGACCGGCGCAAAATTAAGCACTGCGCGAACCCCTGCATCCAGAACCTCCTGCGTTACATTTTCAGCCGCGGAGGCTGGAACAGCGATGATCACGATGTTGACTCCCAGGCTTTTGATGATCCTGTTGATATTCGATACGGAATGAATCACCAGGCCGCCGGGAACCTCTACGCCTACTTTCTGAGGGTCGTCATCGAGCAGTGCGACGACCTCAAAGGCGGTCCGGTCAAATCCGCGATAATTTGCCAGGGCCATGCCGAGATTGCCGAGCCCGATAATTGCAATCCGGTGACGCTCGTTCAAGCCCAGAATCTTCATCAATTGCCGGCGAAGATCCTCGACGTAATACCCCACTCCTCGCACCCCGAACTCTCCGAAATAGGCCAGATCCTTGCGAATCTGTGCCGGTTTCAGATTGAACCGTTCTGCAAGCCCTTTTGATGAAACGGTCCTGACTCCGGACGCCGCCAGATGATTCAGACAACGAAGATAGACCGAGAGGCGCCCTATAGTCAGATCCGAGATCTTTTCTGTTTTCATCCTATCGAATGGTTGGAACAATATTTTCGCGTCATGCGAAATCTCGATTGAACGATAGCCCAGGCGTATAATGACTGTCAACTCAGCAGCTTGCACAATATTGCCGCTTAAATTGACAGGCATTAATTCAGTCTTTACACTGCTCCCGGAGAAATAACAGATGATCGCATTGATCACAGGGAAACTGGCGCAGAAACAACCCAACTCGGTCATCATCGATGCCGGGGGAGTGGGCTATGAGCTGACGGTTCCGCTCTCGACCTTCTATGACCTTGGAGATGAAGGAGCAGTCGTATCATTGCGCGTGCATACTCATGTGCGCGAAGATGCCCTGCAGCTCTATGGTTTCCGGACCGAACGCGAGAAGAGACTCTTCCTGCTTCTGCTCGGCGTCTCAGGCATCGGCCCCAAACTGGCGATCACGGTCCTTTCCGGTTTGAGCGCCGAGGAGTTGATCGAGGCCCTGCGGCAGAGCAACCTGGCAAGGCTTGTCGGAATTCCCGGTGTCGGCAAAAAGACTGCGGAAAGAATGATCGTCGAACTCAAAGACAAGGCTGCAGCGCTGACGACACCGGAAATCGAGGACAGGGTACGATCAGGCATCGTAGCCAACGCCGGCGATGCAATGAGAGAAGACCTCGTATCGGCGCTGATCAATCTCGGTTATCAGAAATCCATGGCTGAAAAGGCCGTCGGTGCGATTATCAAGGACAATCCCGAAGCCAATTTCACAACCGTCCTGAAGCTGGCCCTGAGAAAGCTGGCCATTTGATTGAGTTGATTCATCTATGCCGGCAAAAAAAGATCCAGACACTGAGATGACAGGCACCGAGAGACTTCTCGGCGGCGGAACGATGGAAGACGACGCGCAGGGCGAGCTTTCGCTCAGGCCCCGAAACCTGCGTGAGTATATCGGCCAGAAAAAGGTCAAGGACAATCTTGGCATTTTCATCAAAGCCGCGCTGGCCAGGGCCGAGGCGCTCGACCACGTCCTGCTCAACGGACCTCCCGGACTCGGCAAGACAACACTTGCCGCCATTATCGCCAGAGAGATGAGTGCATCTTTGCGGATGACAGCCGGCCCGGTCATTGAAAAAGCCGGAGACCTTGCGGCGCTGTTGACGAATCTCGAAGAGGGCGACGTGCTTTTCATCGACGAGATACACCGCCTGCACCCGGCGATAGAAGAAATCCTATATCCTGCGATGGAGGATTTCGAACTCGATCTGGTGATCGGCCAGGGGCCCTCGGCACGGTCGGTCAAACTCGATCTGCCGCGCTTCACACTGATCGGCGCCACGACTCGTCCTGGCATGATCACACCACCTCTGCGCGGGCGCTTCGGCATCAATTTCCATCTGGATTTCTATTCGGTTGAAGATCTGCAGGTCATCGTTGAGCGCTCGGCGTCGATACTCAATGCACAGATCGAAACTGAAGGCGCACGGTCGATCGCCCTTCGATCCAGAGGGACTCCGCGCATCGCCAATCGCCTGCTCAGACGCGTCCGCGATTATGCACAGGTCGAATATGACGGCGTCATCACAGGCGAAGTCGCGACCGATGCGATGAACAGGATGGAGGTCGATCGCTTCGGGCTCGATGAAATCGACCGCAAACTGCTCGTCACCATCATCGAAAAATTCAACGGCGGCCCGGTCGGGGTCGGCACCATCTCTGCGGCTATCAATGAGGAAAAAGATGCGATCGAGGAGATCTACGAGCCGTTTCTCATTCAGATAGGTTTTCTCAACAGAACGCCGCGCGGGCGCGTGGTCACGCCGGCTGCCTGCCACCATCTGGGACTGGACCTCTCCGCACAGCTTGACGAGTCACAAAAGGACCTCTTCAAATAAGCCGCCATTAATTTAATTAAGTTAGTTTATGCATATTTCCGAATTCGATTACCATCTGCCCGCGGAGCTCATCGCCCAGGAACCTCTGGCCGAGCGCGACCGGTCGAGAATGATGATTGTCGATCGCATGAGCAGGACATGGCGCGACAGCACTTTCGAAGAGTTTCCGGATATCCTGAATCCAGGGGATCTGATCGTCATCAACAACACCAGAGTATTCCCTGCCAGACTGATCGGCCACCGCGTCATCAAGGGGCCGAATGGCGAGGAGAGAGGAGCCCAGGTTGAAGCCCTGCTGGTAAAAAGCGTGGGCCTCAATCAATGGGAGGTAATTGCCAAACCAGGCAGGGCGCTTCGCGCCGGAGCCGAAATCGACTTCGGAAATGGCAGATTGAAAGGCGTGGTCACCGAAGTCCTCGAAGAAGGCCGGCGAATCATCACTTTCATGGCCGGCGGCGAACTTGAACGAATCATCGATACTATCGGTAATACTCCGCTTCCACCCTATATCAAAAGGGATCAATCGGAAGAGAAAAGACTGGATGAACCGAGGTATCAGACCGTTTACGCAAGCCGGCGCGGCGCAATCGCTGCTCCAACCGCCGGCCTTCATTTCACTCCCCGGATCTTCGACAGATTGAAGCAACGCGGAATCGGCGTCACCGAAATAACTCATCACGTCGGCTACGCAACCTTCCAACCCGTCAGAACCGATCAGATCGAAGAGCACAAAATCGCAGCCGAAAACTACGAAATCGGCGAAGACTCCGCTCTTTTAATTAATCAGACAAAAGCCCGCGGCAGTCGAATCGTGGCCATCGGCACAACTTCTGTTCGCGCCCTTGAAAGCGCCGCGGATTCCACAGGGAAGATGCAACCCCAACACTCAAGCACTGAACTCTATATCTATCCCGGCTACAAATTCCGGGCTATTGATGCCATGTTGACCAATTTTCATCTGCCACAGTCATCCCTGCTCATGCTCGTCTCGGCTCTCGCCGATCGCGAACTGATGCTCGCTGCCTATAACCATGCCGTCGAAGAAAAATATCGCTTTTTCAGCTACGGCGATTGTATGCTGATAGGAAACTGGAGCCCAGCAGTCTAAACTTTATTGATGCTAACTTGCGAAGGTGATTTTATCGCCACCACAATAACCGATAGCATCAGAAAACTTTAAACTCTCTTCACGATGATGCGCGCAATCAACTACAACATGCCAAGGGCTTTTAGAGGCGCAATGCGGCCTCTCACCCTTTCAGACCTTGATGAATTGTGGCATCTCGACCTTCGCTGCTTCGTCGATGGAGAAACTTACGAACGCGATACTTTCCGCTTCCTTCTCTCAAATCCCAACACCATCTCCAGGCAGATCCGTTCAATCGACGACGAAATGTGCGCCTTCGGCATCACCATCATCGAATCCGACGGCGTCGGTCATATCACCACCATCGGTGTCGCTCCCGAGCACCGCAGAAGAGGCCTCGCCAGACTCCTCCTCCACGAAATTGAAAAATCTCTCTCCGCTCATCATATCTCTACCGTAAGACTTGAAGTCAGAGTCAGTAATTACCCCGCTCAAAGACTTTATGAACAATTGGGCTATGTCGTTATCCAGAGACTCCTCGGTTATTACTCTAATGGCGATGATGGCTATATGATGGTTAAACCACTCTAATATCTGGCAAAGCAAGACAAATCTCCTTTAAAATCAAGCAGTTAAGCCAAACTGCGAACTATCGGCCCCGATCTGATCAATAATTAATTTTCATGATTCGGGCAGGAAATTCCCCGAAATGGTCGAGATTGACTGATCTTTTAATCATGGCGGTTTGACATCATTTTGCTAATAGGTTATATAACAGGCACTTAGCGAGTACGAGGAGAAGCACCTGCACTAATTATTTACCTTTTTTCAGGAAAATTCATGAGGGAGTTACTCTCAAAAAAAAATATGAAAACCAAAGCAAAGGCTGGGGTTAAAACAGCTTCTCCAAAGATTAAGAAAGCAGCTAAGAAAGCTGAAGTTGCAGCGAAAGCAAAGCCGGCAGCCACAAAGGGCAAGGCAAAACCTGTCATAAAAAAAGCCGTGGCAAGCGGGAAAGTGTCTGCAAAAAAGGCAGCGGTAAAAGTAACGGTTAAAAAATCCCCGGTAAAAACTCAAAAAGCCGCCAGGAAACCGGTCAAGCCAGTCAAGGTGATTAAGGCGAAGTCTGCGACAAAGAGCAAAGTAGCCAAAGGGGCCAAAGAGAAGAAGTTAGCGGTGTCGGCAGCAAAGCCGAAAGTAAAAGGCCCTGCGAAGCAGGCTGTGCGGCAATCAGTGCCCGCAAAGGGAGTCCTGGCGAAAAAGCCTGTCCCGGCAAAATCCGCGGTCATAGTCAGGAAAAAATCACCGCGGGTGGTGATCCCCGCGGCAATCGTTGCACCGCCAGTGCAGGAAGCAGTGCGCAAACCTTCACCATCAGGAGCGATGAAAGCTTTCGAGCATGCCGTGAGAGTCTTCAACAAGAGAATGTTTGAAGAGGCCAGGGCTATGTTTGAGAATGTCGTCACCCGCTATCATGCCGAGGTTGAATTCGTCGCTCGATCACAGACCTATATCCAGATCTGCAATCAGAAACTGGTTCATCACTCAGCCACGCCGAGAAATGCGGATGAGCTTTACGATCGGGGAGTATTTGCGCTCAATATCGGGGATTTTCAGCAGGCTAAATCGTTTTTCGAGAAAGCCCTGCGATTGAAGCCCGATGAGCCGCACCTGCTCTATTCGCTCGCCGCAACTCATGCACAGACAGGATCGCTTGAACAGGCGATCGATTACCTCAAGAAATCGATCCTGATTCAACCGCGGTTAAAATCTCAGGCTTTGAATGACTCCGACTTCTCCGGACTTCGTGACAACAAGCAATTCCAGGAAATGCTCGGACTGACATCGCCATTCTCCCGGCTCGAGTTGAAGAGGTAGGAAGAAATAGATTACGAAAGAGACTAAACAAACGAAAATTAATAACTGATACTGTTGGCGAATTCATCCTTTGGTAGATTGTCAGAAATTACAGAATCAAAATACGAGCGGGTACGCAGGCGTCCCGCCTGCTTGTATTGAAATATCTGCACATTCATATCAGATTGGCGTTAATCGAATTGACGCAGGCGGGACGCCTGCGGTCCGCTCGTTTTCGACCATTCCAAATATCAATAAAACAGGGAAACACGGAAACAGGCTATAAATTCAATTCGCCAACAGTATCAGTTCGTAATCTTTTTTTCTTACTTGAAGGCCAGAGTGACCATGTTGGCGGCTTTTCCATCGACAGACACTTCGAGGATCACGTCGCCCCGGCCGATGAGGGTTCTGGAAAGCCGCAGGTTCAATTGATCGAGCCCGACGTAATCCGCCACGGGTCCGGCATATTCAGCCACCAAAGCCGTACCTCCGACCATTGCCGAAATATTTCCGAGAGAGCTTCTGAATCTGAATCCGGTGCCGAAGGCTACCAGAAAAACCTGGTCTGATTCCGGTCCCAGATCAATTGGCAGGGGGATGAATTTCTGCTGTGCGTCATCAAACCGGGAGACTTGTTCATAATTCTGCGAACCATCGGGCCGGATGCGCAGAACGAGTGCAGCGGCAATTCCCTTCCCGCTCGCATCAGCGGAGAATAATCCCGGTGCGGTCTGAGAAATCATTGTAGTTCCCGAGGAGATTCGACCGTCAGGCGCAACAACCTGAATTGAAGCCTGCCCTGTGGAAACATCTTCAGGAATCAGAAAGTTGATCTGTCCCGACGAAACAAAAAGAGGGGTGCGGTTATCTCTTTTCCGGCGCTGTCGCGAATGATCACTGAAGTATCGCCAAGTGATTTGGGAAGAGGAAGCCCCGGGGCCGGCTCGGCGGACGACGCCATTTCTGTCCCGTATGCCGCGACGATCGAGCCGGGCGCCAGTTGATCGGCCTTGTAGCTTGCGGCGGAGACTCCGACAACCGGGCTGATACTGGTAATCAGATTTTTGACTTCCGTCCTGAGTGAAGGCAAAAGCGTATAAAGCATGTTACCCGGGCACTCGGTCGGAGCCGGTCCATCCCTGTGACCCGAAACCGTGTTGATAACCGTGTTGGACGCTGAATGCAACGTCCTGATGGTCGGATCGATATTCCTTTGATCGGCCTTCCAGGCAAGCAATTTTCTGAGGCTCGACAGAGCTTTTGGAGTGGGTTTCACATCCGTGAAAGTTCCAAGCATCGAAACTCCCATCGTGCCGCTATTGACGCCGCTGAAATGAGCGCCTGTGACATTGTCGCCGCCGGACCGGCCCTCATAGATGACACCGTTGGGATCTATCAGATAGTTATATCCGACGTCCGACCATCCATTGGAGAAGATGTGAAAATTCCAGATGCTGCGAACCACGGCCGCCCAGTCTTTATGAGTGTTGACATCAGCGGTGTGATGGACGATGAGATGAGTGACGGTGGTGTAACCGAGCGTTCCGTGAGTGGTCACCTGGCCGTCGGGACAGCCCCATTCGGTCCGAGTGACGACATTTGGTTTTGGATATTTGTTTGATTGCATCTGATCTGCGGCAAGCTCCTCGAACATTTTATTCTGTAATTGATCCTGCATTTGCCGTGTCGTAGCGCCGGGACTGATGAAATTCAGCTTCATCTTTTTCAATCCCGGCTGTCCGGTTTCAGAATCGATTTTGAATTGAACATACCTTGATTCTCTGTCGAGAAAAACCAGCGAGCCGGTAAACTCTCCCGGCGAATCTTCCGCGTGATTGTCGAGGTTGAGCTTCGCCCATACCGTCCAGTTGAGGCCATCGGTTGAAGATCTGAAACTGATCATGGCAGCAGATTCAGAAAGCCATTTGACGCCGAGAGCGAGAAATGGCTCCGGCGCATCTATCGGAACCGGAATGACGCCTGTTGTCCAGCCTCCCGGGGCAAGCTGCTGTAGTACCGTGCCGAATGGAAGCTCGATCTCTTTATTCCTGACCGAAGGTTTGTCGGACTGAGCGGACGTCGGGCAAATCATAACCAGGCATATGGTGACAAGCTTTAAAAGTCCTGCCAGGAATCTAAATCCAATTTTCCATCTCAATTGCCGCACCTCAATTCCTCATTCCGCATTATTTGACATTGATCTGTACGATATTTGTAGCATAACCATCGACGATGAGCACAACGTCGATGAGTCCTTTGCCGGCGAGGGCTCGGTTGAGTTTGACGTTTATCTGATCGAGTCCCACATAGATTTCATGAGCGCCGGCGAAGGTAACCTCGGATTTCAATCCGCCGGTAAGAGCTTTCACCTTAAGTTCAGAGCTTCTGCCCCTGATGCCGGTTCCAAAAAGCAACAGATATACTTCATCAGATTCGGGGCCGAGTGCAATCTGAAGCGGAACATGTTGCATCAGCAGACCGTCATAGGTTGAAACTGACTCGGCCGATTGAGCGCCATCCGGTTTGATTCTCAAGACGACTGCGGCCGCCACACCAATGCCGTTGGAGTTGGCCGAAAAGATTCCCGGCGCAACCGGGGAGACCATGACATTAACGTTCCGATTGACGATCGGGCTGATTGTGGTAATTGAAGCTCCACCCGCTGAGGATTCCGCAGGCATCTGGAAATTGACCTGCTGAGGAGAAACAAAAAACAGCGGAGCCGATCTTTCAATTCCTGAAGAGTCCTTAACTTTGACGCTGGTGCCCGCAATCGTTGTCGGAAGCGGCGTGATCTCGGCTGACTGAGTAGACGTCGCAATTCCGGCGCCGAAAGTTGTCACGATCGACCCGGGCGCGAGGATCGGCCCACAGAAGCTTGCCGCTGAGACCGGTATCAACTGAAACGGCCCGCGGTCGATGACGATGTCAAACGAGATCACCTGACCTTCAACAACCGGAACGCTGCAGAATGGCTCAAATGCCTGCTCTCCGGTTGGAGTGGCTCTGATTCGATAGTTCCCCGGCGCGAGTCCCACCGCTCCGAAAAATCCGTTGCCGTCGGTATTGGTAGTGATGCTGGTGCGCCCGGCGGTTGGAGTAGTTCCGTCTGCGATTCTGGTTATTGTCAGATCAATTGAATCGTAGGCCGCGCCATTCCTGTCCTTCATCACGCCCATGACATGGCCAATGGGCAATGACTTCGATGCAATTTCGGGAATGGGCACAGGCTGAGCAAAGACGGGGCTCGGATTGCCTCCAGGATCTTCATAATTCTGAGTACTGTCAATGGATTTCCCCTTAACCAGTCCGGAAGCGAATTCGGCGAAAGATCTTTTTGGAGTATTTTGTCCGGCCGGCAGTGAAAAGGGATTAGCGTTCACAGCTTCGTTCGTATTGGCATAGGAATAAAAAGCAAAGCCTGAAGCCGACTTTGACTGATTTGATGGGTTGCGGGCGCGCCTGATCTGCCGCAGAGTCGCCTCTATCGAGTTCAAATAGACTCCAAGTCCGATCAGCGCATTTCTTCCATACTGGTGGTTTTTGGTCCATTCGACCCAGGTGTCGAGATCTGCTGCAAGATTGGGGCTGGTCTGATGCTCGCGCCGGTAGATCATAGGCATCGGCATATCGAGGATTCCCTCGGCGGTCCAGCTGTTCCAATCCTGAAAGACGCGCCAGTATGCATCAGTCAACTGCCAGTCGGCTTCCGTAACCGGCCCGGGGTAGAAGGCTATGAGCGCGGCGGAAATCTTGAGCTTCGGCTTTGCCGCCAGCGCATTGAGATAGATCCGGCGAACGACATTCGTCACCTGATCGCGGCGCCATTGATTCCACCGCGGATCGTTCTGAGCCGGCTGAGTCCCGGCAATGATCCCGTAACGTTTATTGAAACGCTCCACGCTGGTCTGATTATAGCCGATGCTCGCTCCCGATGCGGCCGAACCTGAAAGCTCGGGATACCTGATACGATCCAAATGAAGCCCGTCCAGATCGTAGTTCCTCACCAGATGCATCAAAACATCGACCGTGTATTGGGCCGCATCAGGATGGCCGAGATCGATCCAGAACTCTCCGCTGAATCTCTGGCCGTTGAATGATATGGTCGATCCGCTGTCAGGCAGTAATGTTCGCGTCAGCCAGTTGTCCCGGCCTTCATAAAGCTTGCCCGCGGCCTGATTGTAGCCGTGTTTGTTGAAAACATGATTCGGATTTTCCGGCGGCCTCGTGGTCGGATCAGAATTCCAGATGGCGCCGATGATGACGAATGCATGAACTTCAATTCCATTTGCATGCGCCTCGGTGATCAGATCCGCCAGCGGATCGAAACCGGGCTGTATCGCCACCCTGTCCGCCGGCGGCTCAAGCGAATTGAGATACCACGAATCTCCGCGACGCCTCACCTGAACGAAAACGGCATTGCAGCCGGCAAGTCTGACGTTGTTGATGATTGAAACCACATCGGCGTGATTATTGATCGATGTATTGAATGTCTCGATCCAGAAAGCCCTGTATTCAGGCTGCTGCGCCGATATCTGAGCCGCCACGGTCAGTAAAAATATGATCAACCCCAGTACCTTGAATTTCATAAATCTGCGCCCAGGTTAAAGAAAAAAGATTACGAAACAGACGAAATATACGAAACAAACGAAAAGAGCAAAAGGGTAAAAACCAGAATTTTATTTGATTATTTCGGCCATCTGGAAGATCTTGCCGATTGAACGATTGAAAGTCTTTCGTATGTTTCGTTTATTTCGTCTGTTTCGTAATCCTGCTATATTCATCATATGCGCTATGTCAACAATCCGCCGAATCCCTGGCTGAACACTCAACACGAATGGATTGGAGAGCCTCCTGAAGCAAAGCTTGAGATCTTCGAGGAGACCGAGACGCGCACGATCATCACCAGCAACAACAGCCCCGACATTCCCTTCGATTATTCGATCAATTGTTATCGCGGCTGCCAGCACGCGTGCACCTATTGCTTTTCGCGCCCGACACACGAATACCTGGGGTTTGGCGCCGGGACCGATTTTGAACGCAAGATCGTGGCCAAGATCCACGCGCCTGAATTGTTGCGCAAAGAATTGATGAAGAAAAGCTGGAAGGGCGAGACTCTGGTCTTCTCCTTCACTTCGGATCCTTACATTCCGATCGAGGCCAACTATAAACTGACACAGCGCTGTCTCAAGGTCTGCCTGGAATTCAGAAATCCAGTGAGCATCATCACGAAATCCGCATTGATCAGGCGCGATCTCGATCTGATTGCCGAGCTCTCGCGCGAAACCGAAGTGTCGATTTTCTTTACCATTCCTTTTCTGGATCATGCCGTTAACCGGGCGGTCGAGCCTAATGCGCCATTTCCTGAAGCTCGCTTCGGTGCGATGAAGGCATTTGCCGATGCCGGCGTCAGAGTTGGAGTCGGCATCGCTCCGATCATTCCAGGTCTCAATGAGCATGAGATTCCAGCAATTCTCGAGAGAGCCCGCGACGCCGGAGCCCAATCGGCCTTCATCAATCTGCTCAGACTGCCCGGCAGCGTCAAACCCTATTTTCTCGAAAGGCTTGAAGAGAGGCTGCCGCTCAAGGCTCGAAAGATCATCAATAAAGTAAAAGAAGCCAAGGGCGGAGTTTTAAACAAGAGCGAATTCGGCGAACGAATGAAGGGCGAGGGCCCATACTGGGAGATGATCTTAAAATCGTTCGAAGTACACACTCGCAGACTCGGCCTCAATCAGAAAAGAATCGAGACCGGCGAGCGAAAAACACATTCAGACGTCCCACCAATCAGGGAAACCTCTTCGATATCTGAAAGGAAAAAGATGAAAATTATCCGCCGGTGCTCAATCACCTGCCTGCTGCTGCTCGTCTGCCTGACGGCATTTCCCGGCCAAAGATCGACGGCCAACAAACCTTCAAAGAGATACAACATCATTTCGATAGTTACCGACGATCAGGCCTCGTGGACTGTCGGTGCATACGGCAATCGCGAATCGATCACTCCGAATATGGACCGTCTGGCGCGTGAAGGAGCGAAGTTCACGAATGCCTTCGTGACCACTCCTGTTTGCTCGCCGAGCCGGGCAGGCTTTCTCACCGGGCTCTACTCGACGCAGGCCGGCATCACCGACTGGATCTCTCCGAAAGAAGCGGAAAACGGATTGGGGCTGCCTCCGCGGACGACCACATGGCCCGAGGTGCTCCAGAGAAGTGGCTATCGAACCGCACTCTTCGGCAAGTGGCACCTCGGCACGAAACCTCAATTTCATCCGACAAAAACCGGGTTCGATTACTTTTTCGGCTCGCTTGCGGGATCATTCGAGCCGATGAACCCGACCCTGGAAGTTGACGGCAAGCCTCAGAAACTACAGGGCCCCGCATCTGATCTCGTGATGACAGATGCTCTCAAATTCATAGAGAAGAACAAGGACACGAATTTTGCGGCGTTGATTCATTTCCGCGAGCCGCATACTCCATACACACCGATGCCGGAGGAAGATACCGCACTCTTTAGAAATTCAGATCCAACAATCCCCCGGTTAAACGGTTTGGATATCGCCAAGGTGAAACAATGGCACCGCGAATATTACGCCGCAGTCCACGCCATCGATCGAAACCTGGGCAGGCTTCTGGCTAAACTCGATGAATTGGGACTTGCCGAAAACACCATAGTCATGTTTACCAGCGATCACGGCTATAACATCGGCCAGCACATGATTCATACCAAGGGCAACGGCTACTGGATCGCCGGCGGAGTCGCCGGCCCGACGCGCCCGAACATGTTCGACACCTCGCTGAGAATACCGCTGCTCATACGCTGGCCCGGCGTGGTCAAACCCGGGACTGAAATAAAAGAGACGATCATCCATCTCGATACGTTTGCATCGGTGCTCGGGATGCTCGGAATAAAATCTCCCGCCGCCCTCAAACAAAATGGCATGGATTTCTCTCCCCTGCTCAGAAGCGAAAATTTGAATCTGAAATGGCGAGATACCTTCTTCGGCCAGTATGATCTTCACAACAACGGTCTGGCTTTCATGAGAATGATTAGAACCGATGATTGGAAACTCGTCAGGCATCACGCTGCCGATCAACTCGATGAGCTCTACGATCTTAAAAATGATCCAGGCGAGACCAGGAATTTCTACAACAATCAGCAATATCAAGAAGTTCGCAATGGCCTGCAAAAACGCCTGACGGCCTGGCAAAGAAGCATCAATGACCCGCTGCTGCGCGAAAGTAGAATTAATTTCAGGTGAATCTGACGGTTAGACCCCCCTTGAATGCAGAACGAGTTGGAGCGCAGGTGAGACGCCTGCGCTCCAACTCGCCTGCCTGATTTCAAGATCAATCCTCATCTTTTCGACTTTCTTTCCATTTTTTCGGATGTCCGGTTTCAATTTTCGTAGCCCAACTGGAAAGGCAAAGCCTCAGGTTGATCATCCGGTCGCCTTGGGTCGTCATTAAAAGCTGCAAACAAGACAGTTAAAGTTTCGCCGGCATTATTTGGTCGACTGTTGACCAAATCGCATAATCTGGAACATGACTTGCAGGTTGTTTAATGAAGCAAATCACAATAATCAACTACCCTTAAGAACTCGGAGACAAACTATGAAAAAGAGACTGGAAAATAATTTTACAGCTCTCCTTACCGCTATTAGCTTGAGCCTGCTTCTTGCGAGCAGCGCCCTGGCTCAGTCCAGTTCCCGGATTAACGGCACGGTGTTCGATGCGAACGGAGCCGTGGTTGCGGGAGCGAAGGTGACGGCGAAAAATGAAGCCACCGGAATCTCGCAAACTCAGATGACTACGGAATCCGGTCTCTATTCATTCCCGTCATTAGCGGTTGGAAGCTATACGATCACTATCGATATGGCAGGGTTCAAGACAGCCTCTCAGGCCGGAGTTGTGATTCAGATCAACACTCCGGTAACCGTGGATATCTCCATGGAAATCGGGCAGGCCAACGAAATCGTCAACATCACCGGCGGCCAGGAGAGGCTGCAGACCAACAATGCCACCATCGGCAACGTGGTTCAGCAGAAAGCAATCGAGTCGCTGCCGCTCAACGGACGTAATCCGCTGACGCTGCTCGTGCTTGAGCCCGGAGTCGTCCAGAGATCTTTCGGCGGAGCCGGATCGGGAGTGCACGTTAATGGCTCGCGCGACCGCGCATTCAACGTGACCATCGACGGTATCGAGGCGAACGAGTCGACGGTGCCGAATCCTGTTTCAAACCTCTATCGCATCAACCCTGACAACGTTCAGGAATATAAAGTCACGACCAACAACGCGACTGCCGAGGAAGGCCGCAACAGCGGAGCCTCGATTGCGATTGCAACTCGCAGCGGGACCAACAATTACCATGGCACGCTGTGGGAATTTTTCAGGAATACCGCCCTCAATGCGAACGATTATTACGCCAATGCGAAAGGCACGATCAAGCCCGACATCAAGCTTCATCAGTACGGTCTCGAAGGCGGCGGCCCGATCATCAAGAACAGGACCTTCTTCTTCGGCAGCTGGCAGGGACAGAATGTAAAGTTCACCCAGCCGATCGATCAGACCTTCGGATTCCCAAACCTTTACACTCCAAGCGCTCTGGCCGGCAAATTCCGTTACTTCAAAGCGGACCCGGCAAAACCGCTGGTGATCAACGGGGCGACGATCACACGCAACGTTCCCGCGCTGGTTGATCGCAAGACCGGCGCCTATGCACCTGGTGTACGTGATTGCACCAGTGCCACGGATATTGGGTGTGTCGCAAGCTATGACATCATCCTCAACGACCCGCGCAAGATCGGCATCGACCCGGTGATTGGCAAGCTCTTCGGTCTGTATCCGAAGCCGAACGATTATTCGATTGGCGACGGTCTGAATACGGCCACCTACGCCTGGAACCCGCCGACTCAGAACCAGGGACCGAACTGGGCCATCCGCGTCGACCATACTCTCAATGATAAGAACACGCTGTTCGCGCGCTTCCTCTATGCGGATCAAAACACAAAACAGGGAGACCCGCTCAATGGTCGTCCTCAGGTCTTCCCGGGATTCGCACCCCTCGGAGAAGTCTTTCGCGCATCGAAGAATCTGTCGGTTGGCTGGCGTTCTCAGTTGACGTCAAATATCAGCAATGAATTCATCATCGGGTTCGCGCGTTTCAACTTCCTGTTCACGCAGGGCGAGGCGAACCCGGACTTTCCGAACATCGTGCCATTCACCTTCAATAACGCGAGCCTGCCCTACATCAACACTCCCCGCACGGCTCGCGGTGTGACGACGCCGCAGTTTATGGACAACTTGAGCATCCTCAAGGGCGCTCATCAGATCGGCGCCGGGATCAATGTGCGTTTCTACCAGCATAACGACCAGCGCGGACAGCCCGGCGGAATCAACGTGACGCCGTCGCTCTCATTCAGCGCCACGATTCTGGCCCCGACAATCCCGACTGGAACAACTACAGGCATCAATACGTCGAATGATCTGCCCCGCCTGCGCGGCGCAGTAAATGATTTGCTGGGAATACCTGCTCGACTTTCACAGGTATTCATCGGCGATCTTAAGAGCGACGGTTTCCTGCCGTTCATCAAAGACGGACAGGTTTCACTCTTCGCCGTCGGCACACGCCTGAAGCAGTACAACGCCTATCTGCAGGATGAGTGGAAAGTACGTCAGAACCTGACTCTCAGCCTCGGCGTGCGTATGGAATTGAATACTCCGCCTAAAGAGGCCGCCAAGCGCGTCTATGTCCCCAACCAGCCGATTGACGGCTCGCAGGGACTGGTCACCTTCGGCGCCGGCAAGTCCTTCTACACTGACGATCACGACCTGGCTTTCGGGCCAAGGATCGGCATTGCCTGGAGTCCCGGCAAGAGCGCCAAATTTGTCATCCGTACCGGATACGGCATTGCCTATGATCCGATCTCTTCGTTCCAGGTGACTGCTGCCATGGGACGTCCCCCGGGATTGGTCAGCACTTGTACTGCGACCGTCGGCTCGGCGCCAACTGTCGGATGCGGAAGCGTGCCTGTAAACGTTCGCATCGCCGAAGGGTTCCCTCAGGTGCTGCCGGCCCCAACGACCAAGCCGTCGTCATTCTTCACTCTGCCAAATGTTCTGTTGAATAATGCGCCTCCGGTAGCGGTCTTCGACCCGAACTATCAGATGCCTACTGTTCACCAGTGGAACCTTAACCTTCAGTATGAGCTGCCCTGGGGATTCGTCGGGCAGGCTGCCTACATCGGACGTCGCGGGACTCACCTGCAGCGGGCGTATGACATCAACCAGATCGACGCCACGCCGATTCTGGGCGACTTCAAGCTGATGCAGGCAAATCTTGCCAAAGGCTGCAACTCTGACGGGTTGAACTGTCCTGTTGGGACGACCGGAACGTTGATCTCAATCGTCAACTATCCGACTTCAATCCCGAACAGTCCGAAAGGGCCACTGAGTCAGTCATTCGTCAACACAGGAAACCCTTTAACTGAACTGCAGCGGAACGGCGCAGGCTCCTTCGCGGGTTTCGTTGAACAGACGACACTGGCGTTGAAGCTGCGGCCAAATCAGCAGTTCGGTATAATCACCTATATCGACGCCGGCGGAGATTCTTATTACCACTCGGCGCAGTTTACTCTGCGCAAGCGATTTGAAAAGGGATTCCTTTTCGGCATGGCCTACACCTTCGGCAAGTCGATTGACAACCAGTCGGTCGACCCGGTCGGAGCCTCATCAGGCGGCGGACTCTCAACGACCAATTCGCGTACGCCGACCAACATACGCAACTGGCGCGGCGAGAGAGCGCTTTCAGACTTCAACCGCACACACGTACTGACAGGCAGTGGAGTCTGGGAACTGCCCGTCGGCAAAGGCAAATGGCTGGATGCCAAAAACGGGATTCTTAATACGATAGTGGGCGGGTGGAACCTCAACGCCATCTTTACATCCATGACCGGTGAGCCGTTCGCGGTGCGCAGCGGTGTGCGAACGTCAAACTTCTCGCATGAATCGCGCGCCGACATCATTAAACCGGTTGAAGCGAAGCTGCAGTACCTGCCCGGTGTGGCGGGACCTTCAGTCTTCGCTGATGCCAGCGCCTTCGCAATCCCTGCGCCCGGATCTGACGGCGCCGGCCGCAATATCTTCATCTCTCCCGGCTACTGGAATCTCGATCTCGGAGTCACCAAGAATTTCCAGTTGACGGAGAGGTTCAAACTGGAACTCCGCGGCGAGTTCTTCAACGCGCTCAATCATACCAACTTCGACAATCCGCGCGATGCTTCGAGCGGATCGCCGAGCATCCTCTCAACGGTGTTCGGTCAGTCCTGCTGTCAGGCGGTCTCTCCGCCCTCCACGCAGACCATCATTCAGACAGGTGAGTCTGCTCGCGTGATCCAGCTTGCACTGAAGTTGAAGTTCTAAACCCGATAACGCGGATTTCATAACCCGCGCTGAATAAAAAAGCGGGAAAGATCAGGAATCAACCTGGTCTTTCCCGCTTTTCTTTTTCTTAGAAGATAGCGAAACAGGCGAAATAAACGAATCAAATGAAAAATTACAATCTGATGTTAAGCGCGGAATATTCTTTATTTTGATTTGACTAGCCCACAACCCGCGAAGCGGGTGGCAGCATGTAGCCCAGGGTGAAGCGAGGCCGAAGGCCGAGCGAACCCTGGGTTTCGTAATCAACATCATTCCGAGCCCGTGAAACGGGCGACAGAAAAACAGCCGCTAAACTTTTGGCCCTAAATCTGCCGCCCACTTCGTGGGCTTGAGTTCTATTTTTAACTGTACCCAGGGTTCCGCTCGGCTTCGCCTCGCTCCACCCTGGGCTACATGCTGCCGCCGGCTTCGCCGGCTGTTTGAATTACTTCAAAAGAACGTGTCAAACCGATTCAGAAATACTTATTTGCGTAACATCAGTTACAATATCAAGAAACTCGGGGGCTCAGCGCCTGATATTTTTCCGTGTGTTTCGTTTATTCCGTCAGTCTCGTCATCTTTCTTTTTCTAGAAGTTGATCTTCGCGCCGATACGCACCTTGCGGGACTCGCTGATGACGCTGTCACGAATGCGTCCGAAGACCGCGCTCGTGATCGTCGCCGTCGGAAGCCCGAAGGTCGGTGTATTGGTGATGTTGAAGAACTCGAAACGCAGTTCAAGAGTCATCCCCTCGCGGAATGGCAGGTTGGTCTTCTTGATGAATGCCATATCGAGGTTGATGCGTCTCGGGCCGTTGAAGTAGTTGCGGCCGGTGTTGCCGATCGTACCCGCATCAGGCTGGGTAAAGCGAGCAATCTCTTCAGCGGTAAAGTATCCAGGAACGCCGCCGAAATTCGAAGCCGTCCTGTTGACATCGCCCATGGTTCTCGGGCAGCCGTTGCAGTTTGCCGGAACCTGGTTGACGTCGCCGATCTGGTTCGAACCGGAATAGACAGTGAAAGGACGTCCTGAACTGGTCGAGAACACGCCGTTGACGTTCCAGCCCTGGATTATCTGCTGGATCACAGGCGGCGCGCCCGCACCCCAGCGCTGTCCCTTGCCGAACGGCAGATCCCAGACCGCATAACCGACGAAGTAATGTGTCTGGTCAAAATCCGAACGGGCATAGTTGAGCCGGCGATTGTAGATGTTGAACGGAGTCGATGAAGCCGACTGGTTGTTGGCTCCGCTGACGACTGTGAAGGCCGGATCATAGGAGCGTGAGTCGAGCGATTTCGAGAACGTGTAAGAGCCCTGGAAGGTCAGCCCTTTGGAAAACTTCCTCTGCACCATAACCTGGGCTGCGTGATAGGTCGAAAAATCATTCGAATCGATCACGTTGAGCGCCTCGAATTGCGGGAACGGCCGGAAGAAAAACGGGCTCAGGCCCGCCAGGTCAATCAATGTCCTGCCGCCCTGCACACGACGCGAGGCATCGAGAGCGATGTTGGCGACATTGTTCAGTCCGATCTGGTTCGGGAACTGACGACGAACAAACTGGGAACCGGTCTCTGCGGCCTGGCGACGGGTGTCGGGGCCGAAAAGCCTGTTCATCAGCTTGCTGTCTCCACCGCCCTTGACGATGTTAAAGGCCTGGAGGAAGTTCTCGCCGTCGACATTGTTCCTGAAGATATCTATCTGGTTGACATTGTATGCGCCGAAAAGACCCGACGCCCGGCGCCCGATGTACGAGGCCTCAACTACCAGCCCCAAGGGCAGCTCACGCTGGACATTCAACGACCACATATTGGTCATCGGCGAACGGAAATCCGGATCCATGACAGTGATGGCCGTTGAAGCGGCTCCAACCGGCGCAGGCTGCGCAAAATCGACCGGCCTCGTTCCTGCGGGAGGGGTGATGCTCGGCAGGTTGTCGCGTAAACGCCCGCCAACTCCACCTGGCCCGCCGGTCTGTCCGAAAGTGGAGTTCGATACTCCAAGCACGACACCCGGAATCGAGTTGTAAATCTGCGAAGAGATCACGAAGGTGTTGATGCGATCGTACGCCAGACGGTAATTTCCGCGGATGGCGGTCTTGCCGTTGCCGAACGGATCCCACGCGAATCCAAAGCTCGGCGACCAGTTGTTCAGGTCGCTCTTGTAAAGATCGTTGTCGATCCACTTCAATGTATTGCTCGGAGCTGCTCCAACCGTCACCAGTTGATTCGGGGTGAACAGCCTGTTTCGAGCAAACGGCGTCAGGCGACCCTCCCAGCGCACACCGTAGTCGATCGTCAGGCGACGATTGACCTTCCAAGTGTCCTGGGCGTACCAGTCGTATTCGCCGTATCTGGCATCGTTGATGAAGAGCGAGCCGCCCGGCAAATAGTTAAAGAAATCAGGTGCTGCCGTGAAGCCCTGGCGGATCGTTCCGACCCGGCCGAGCATATCGTTGATCGTCGACTGCAATCTGCCGAGATCGTTAACATTGATAAATTGCGGCCCGGTGGTTGCCGTACCCGGCAGGCAGAAACGCTCGACCCCACCGACCACTCCGGTCGTTCCGCCCGCGCCGAACGCGCCTGATGCGCAGCCGGTGTTGACTGTGTTGACGGCCGTGCTGAAAGTCACTATCGGAAACGAGTTCTGACCACCGATCGATGCACGCTGATCTTCGTGAATCTGGTAACGCAGATTGACGCCGGCTTTGATCAGATGCGAACCTTTGGTCCAACTGAAATTGTCGACGACCTGATAGGTATCCAGTGTCCTCGCATTCCCTTCCTGGAAAGAGAGCGGATCGGTCGTGACGTTCGTAACGGGTGAATATGGCTGCTGGTTTGCGATCGGGTTGAAGAATGAGAAAGTAAAACGATTCTGGCCGACCACCAGCTCATTGACCATGCTTTGATTGATCACCCAGCGATAATTGGCTGCCCAGTTGCGCGGCTTGCGCAAAGTGTCGACAGTTCCGGACAACCCCGGAAAACGCGGATCGCCGCCGTTGCCTATATCGTTCGGCGTGTCCTGGCGCCCCCATGAATAGCGGAGGAAGACCGTGTTGTTGTCGTTGAACTTGTGGTCGATCTTGAAGGTGTAATCTTCCTGCGGATCGTAACGCGGAACCGTGAAGATAAATGCCGCCGTGTTGAGGCCATCGCCCCCGGCTGAATAATTATTCGGAGCCGGCTGAAGCCCATACCATTGTCGCAGACTTGCATCCAGTCCAAGCCGGCGCGGATCATTGCCCACTATGTCGTAGCTCGCAATGCAATTTGTAGTCACAGTGCTGCTGCAGGCCGGGAAAATCGGGGTGCCTGCCGCATCAACAACGGCATTCGCACCTCCCGCCGGACCGTTCTGCCCGCCTACACGATATCGGAAGATTCCCTGCTTAGCCGTCGGCGTGAAGACCGTCCTGGTAACGGTATTGAACCGCGTCTGACGCTGCCCCTGGAAATTGAAGAAGAAGAATGTTCGATTCTTCAAAATCGGGCCGCCAATGCTGCCTCCATACTGGTTCTGCAGAAGGAATGGTTTGGCCACACCATTAAGATTATTCTCCCACTCATTGGCTGACAGCGAGCTGCCGCGATACCAATAAAAGAGGTTTCCGTGGTATTGATTTGTCCCCGACTTGGTCACCAACGCCACCTGGGCGCCGCTGCCGCGGCCAAATTCCGGTGAAGCATTACTGGTGATGGCACGGAACTCCTGCAGCGAATCAGGGTTGGTGCGGATCGGCGAAAAGTCCGAACCGCCCGCGCTCGTCTCGTTGATGTCGATGCCGTCAAGCGTCTGATTCTGTGCGCGATCACGCGCCCCATTGACGTGCGTAGCACCGCCGGTATTCGACCCGACGTTGACACCAGGCTGCAGCCTCAGGAAGAGCAGCGGGTTTCGTCCGCCGTTGCCTGCTTCCAGCCCCAATGGCAGATCGACCAGCGTCTTGTTGTCCACAAGGCCGCCAATATTGCCCGATGTCGATGTCTGCACACGCTCATACGCGCCGACAACCTCAACCTGCTCGCTCGTCTGACCGACCTCGAGGTTGATGTTGACCGTCAAGGGCGCTCCGATGGTCAACACATTCCCCTTGCCCACGTACTTCTTGAACCCACTCATCTCGACGGTCACCGTATAACTGCCGACCTGAATGGCTTCAAATACATAGACCCCGGACTCGGACGTGACCGTAGTAAAAGCCACACCCGTCCCTTCATTTGTCAACGACACTTTGGCTCCCGGAACAACCGCCTTGTTTGTATCCTGAACCACTCCCGTTACACGCGAGGTTATCTGGGCCAGGGCCGTTCCAGCCATTAACAATGAGGTGATCAATGCAAGCAGCATCAACGACCTCAATTTTCTGTTAGCCATTTTCTATCTCCTGTGTTTTTTGTATATCGCCTGTTGCAGGCAGGCTGAAAAGGATATTATCTGGTCTCTGATTCTGTTTTTAAGTATTGAGTGCGCAAAGAATTTTATTATCAACTCGTATTTCAGTCCAACAAAAGTGCAGCTTATCTTTGAATCTCACGAATTTTACGGCGCTTGACATTATGAGTGGGTACGCAGGCGTCCCGCCTGCCTTTATTGGCAATAAGCGAAATCAAGGCAGGCGGGACGCCTGCGTACCCACTCTTTAGCACAAGGTCACTTGAACCACATCAGATATTCCGTCAAAGAAGGGAGATGATCGACGTGTTAGACGCCAGGCACACGCCAATTTTAAAATGGCTTGTCTAATTGTGTCTCAGGATTTAACATTTGCGCATGAATTACAAAGATATCATTACAGTTGGACCGGGAAAGCGCGGTGGTAAACCATGCAGGAGGGGGATGCGGATCACAGTTTATGACGTGCTTGAATATCTTGCATCAGGAATGACGACTCAGGAAATCCTCGACGACTTCCCTTACTTGACACCCGATGACATTCTGGCATGTCTGAGTTTTGCCGCAGACCGGGAAAAAAGCTTGATGGTTATGCCGGCGTGAAACTATTAATAGATATAGAGGCTCTGATAAATGATCCATTTATAGGCGTCTTGACTTTATTTTGACTGATCTGAATGAATTTTCCCACCATCGCTTCGCTCAACTGCTGAGTCCCCATAAGCCAAAATTCAACAATAGATTTCGTTACCGGCGCCCCATACAATGAGACTTCTGATTCTTGCCGTTAATAATATTCCGCGATAGCATAAAGCCCGGGGGCAGCCCCAAGGAGGACTCACATATTGGAACCCGTTTCTCATTATTTTTATTCACATCGTCTCAAGCTGCAATTCTGGGATTGGGGTACGGAAGGCAAACCCACGATGATCCTGGTGCATGGCGGGCTCGATCATGCCCGCAACTGGGACTGGGTGGCTCGTGCGCTGCGCGATGATTTTCACGTCTATGCTCTCGACCTCAGAGGGCACGGCAACAGCGCCTGGGCCCCTGGAGCGCTCTACACAATCGCGGAGCACGTGCTCGACCTCTCGGCTCTGATCGAAGTGATCAATGATTATCCGGTCTATCTGATCGGCCACAGCCTTGGCGGGATTATCGTCATGCACTATGCGGGGATCTATCCTGACAGGGTCAAGAAGCTGGTCTCGATCGAGGGGCTGGGCCCGCCGCCCAATCACAAGATTCATCGGCCGGCTTCAGAACGCATGCGCAACTGGATCGAACAGGTTCGGCAGGCGGAGAAGCGAGATCCTCGCAGCTATCCAAATCTGGAAACGGCTGTCAGCCGTATGCAGGAGGCCAACCCGCATCTCTCTGATGACGTTGCCCGGCATCTCACTCTGCACGGCACCAACTGGAATTCCGATGGATCGCTCATCTGGAAGTTCGACAATTTCGCCCGCGGCTTCCCGCCTTACGGAACCAATATCGAAGACGCAAGAGAGATTTTAGGCCATATCGATTGCACGACTTTGTTGTTCTGGGGAATGGAGAGCTGGGCCGTGGATCCTGAAAAGGACGGCCGCGCTGCCGTCATCAAAAACCATAAGCTGATCAAAGTCCCCAATGCCGGGCACTGGGTCCATCACGATCAACTCGATGTTGTCCTTACCGAAACGAAGAAATTTCTGGCTGAAGAGTAAGAAGAAGAAAAAGAATACGACTCCACTTTATCCAAACCAGAGATGCGAAAACGAACCGATTGTTGCGGCTCTAAAAAGGGGCGCCTGTGTGCGCCCGCCCTTAAAAATTCTCTCAGGCCAGTATAATCGGGCCGTTTGGGGGGCACTAGGTGCGCCCTCGTCGTTCGTATAGTCACGTATTTGTAACGTGGTTGAATTCTTTTAGACTCAGCAAAAGCATTGGACTGGAAATAATTCCAAGCCATTGAAACTAAAGCTCAATTTGATGCCTGCATCTATTGGATCATATTGGATAAAGTGGAGTACGAAACAGACGAAAAATTTTCAGACTGTCAATACTTGAATTATTTTTGGTAGACGATCAATCAAAGAAAATCCGTTTATTCACCCATTGAATTTTTTCGTTTGTTTCGTTTATTTCGTCTGTTTCGTAATCTTTCTTTCCGCCCGGTGTGACGCCC
The DNA here is from genome assembly GCA_016710075.1 of Acidobacteriota bacterium. GTDB lineage: Bacteria > Acidobacteriota > Blastocatellia > RBC074 > RBC074 > JADJLO01. Next base: position 89,389 of record JADJLO010000016.1, read on the forward strand.
CATTTTTGCCCCGCTACTGTCACACCTGACGAGTCGACATTAACACTGCCCAGTGTTAACGGGGATTTCCTCTCCCACTTACATAAGCGTCAGGAGTGACTGAAAACTTGAACGGCAACTGAAATATTTTTTCAGGAGCCTGAACCGAGGCGATGATCCGGTCGGCCAGACCGGAGACGTGAGGCGGGCCATTCTTCGAATAGAAGGTTACGACCAGCAAGATGCCCTTGCCGGCTCGAACAATGACAGCTTTACCAAGGAAATCGAGCGGGGCGTCCTGGCCCTGTGTTTTGAAACGGGCGTTGAGATCGATATAGGTTTTGATGACGCCATTTTCGCTGACGACTTTCCGCGCGGTCTCAAGCATCTGCTCGGTTCCATCGCCTGAGGCCATGCTCTTGATGATCAGTTCGACGATCAGATCGTTATCGTTTTCAGGACTGTTGGCTTTTTCGAGGTTGTTCCAGATGGCGTTGATAAAGGCGCTGTCCTGATAGGATTTGAAGAAAGCCCCGGCATTGACCTTCTGATCCTGAATCTCTTTGGAATCGAGCGGCCCGCCCTCCCAGGCTTGAGGCCGTTCAAATGAAAATCCAACCGTGGCATCCTGGAACCTGACTAAATTGAGCCCGGGGGTGGCTGGTGTGGCTGGTGTGACTGGTTTAACTGGCGTCGAGACCGCGGCTTTCCCAGGAATCGACTCTACACCTGGATTCGGAGTCGGTTTAGCTTTTGCGGCCGTCGGATTGGTTGCCGCAATGTTCGCGGCCTTCACTTCAGTCTTTACAGGAGCAGTCTCTTTGACGACCGGCTTCGGCTGTACTTTGACAGGTTCAACCGGTTTGGGCTGTTCCTTTACAGTCCCGATCAGATCCGCCTGCGGCCTCTCATATGGAGCAGCATAAAATCCCTGATCTTCCGCTGGTTCTGAAGATCCGCGCCGAACTTCTTGCCTCGGCGAGGCTGTCAAAGATGCCCACTCTGACCCTGTAAAAAGTCCCCTTGCCCGGCACCTCGCTTCTGACAATGTAGGCCTCAACGCCCGATTCTCTGAGCTTCTTCACCTTCTCCTGTGCAACATCAAGAGCCGGCGACGCTTCAAGCTGGACGGTGAATCTGGCTGTCTGCCCGTAAGCCGACACGGCCAACAACAATAGAACAACAATAAGGAACGGAGAGAATTTCATAGGTCAACAACTTTAGCTTTGGTTCAATATGCGGGGGGCGGCAAGGGAAAGTAATTATAGAGTACGAAACCGACGAAATAAACGAAACATTCGAAAAATTACAGGTTTTGAAACGGCAGGTATCCTCGTAAAAAAGAATCTCCAAATTCAACTGCAGAACTTCACTCTTTGATAACTTTTTCGTCTGTTTTGTTTATTTCGCCTGTTTCGTACTCTTGCTATTACACTTTTTCAGGGACCGTGAATGGGTCACGGTATTTACGTCTGAGCATTGCGTTGGCTTCCGCGTCTTTGAGTATCTGCTCTTTGACCGGATCGAAGTCTACAGTTCTTCCAAGCTTGTAAGAGATATTCGAAAGGTGGACGAGAGCCGAAGACAAGTGACCTTCCTCGATATCTGCGTTCATGTCTTCCCGCTTACGGCTCTGGACGGCTTTGATGAAGTTGGCCCAGTTGCTGCCGCCTTCGCGCCGGCTCGGGCCTGGTTCGCGCTTTTTGCCCAGAAATACCTTGTAGGAATTGTATCCCTCGATGGCCATGATTCCTTCAGAGCCATAAAAGATATTACCGATGCAGTTGGTATCCGTGACAGGCCCGAAAGGATCGAGTTTCTGCCCGATGCCCGCTTCGTTGTTTGTCATCCAGTGACGAACTTCGAAGACGATCATCGCCTTCTTCCCTTTCTTGTCGAACTCCAGACTGGAGATAAGAGTGTTGGGTGTCTGCTGATCGTCATCGAACATGAAATGCCCGCCCATCGAGCTGACCTTTGAAGGCAGCGTCACGCCAAGCCCCCAGCGGCAGATGTCCATCTCGTGGATTCCCTGGTTGCCGATATCTCCGTTGCCGTAATCCCAGTTCCAGTGCCAGTTGTAATGAAACCGGTTCGGATTGAAGGCTCGTTTCGGCGCAGGCCCAAGCCAGAGATCGTAATCCACGCCGGCCGGCACGGGTCCGTCAGGTTTCTTCCCGATCGTGTCGCGCCACTTGTAGCAAAGCCCTCGTGCCATATAGACATCGCCGATGACGCCTTCCTGAAGCTTCTGCATGGCCTCGCGCAGGGCAACCGTCGAGCGGCTGTTGGTTCCGTGCTGAACTATGCGATTGTATTTCCTGGCGGCGGAGACGAGCTGCCGGCCCTCCCAGAAAGTGTGCGAACACGGCTTTTCGAGATATACGTCCTTGCCCGCCTGGCATGCCCAGATTCCCATGAGGCTGTGCCAGTGGTTCGGAGTTGCGATTGAGACCGCATCGATCGACTTGTCTTCGAGCAACTTGCGGATGTCGACAAATTCCTTCGGCCGACGGCCCGACGCCTTCTCAATCTCACCGATGCGCTCCCTGCGAACCGTCTCGTCAACATCGCAGATCGCCGCAATCTCGACATTTTTCATGCCGAGATACTCTTTGATGTGTGAGTTGCCCTGGCCCTTCACACCGATGATTGCAACTCTGATTGTCTCATTGGGACTGCCCGCATAATTCGTCACATTAAATCCCATGGCAGTTACGGCGGCAGCACCGGTCTTGATGAAATCTCGTCGATTGTTCATTTTTTCAGCTCCTGAAAGTCTCGAATGATTGATGATACCCACAGATACACTGATCTATTTGCCACAGTTCGGATGCCGGTGACAAGGGATCAACTCTCTTCTCAAATTTTTGTAGATTCATGTCACGGAGATTGGTAGAATTCGGACGCTATTTTCTCTCAACAATAAACCGTCTGTTTAACCTCCGGGTTTAAGGAGTGAGCATCATGCCTTCTCTGGCGCCTTTTGTTTTTTCGCTGTCACTGGTCCTTTCCCTGACCGGCACCACGCCTGCCGGTGAAATACGTACCGGCATTGACGCCGCAGTACCGCAATCAATAGGCCAGAATCGAAATGTCATCAACGGCACGTTAATCGATACGAGCCATAATCCCGTTCAGAACATCCGGGTCGAACTTCTGGACGATGTCAACATGCTGCTAACCAGCACTCGCACTGACGCCACTGGCCGCTTTCGATTTACGGGGTTGTCTCAGGGAGCTTTCCAGGTCAAGGTTGTCACCGGTGGCACAAATTTCGCCGAACAGATAACCAGGGTGGAACTTATTAATTTACGCCCTAACAGTACCCATCAGGAGCAGATCGAGATCACCCTCAAAACCATTGAAGAGAACAAAGGCAGGAAGGGACCAATCAACCCGGGCATAACCTTTGCACAGAACATCCCGGAAAATGCGCGCAAGTCTTATGAGAAAGCCGTGGAGTTACTCACCGGAGATCGTGATGTTCCAACCGCAATCGACAATCTGCTGGAAGCGATAAAGTTATATCCCGATTATTACCTCGCGCTCGAGCGTCTCGGAGCCGAATATGTCCGTTTCAATCAATTCGAACCCGCTCGCATCGTGCTGACCCGGGCCATCGAGATCAATCCCAAAGGCGCTCTGAGCTATTTCGCGCTTGGAGTGGCAAATTTCAAACTGAAACAATACAGGGAATCCACAGAATCTCTTCAACGCTGCGTCAACCTTGCTCCGGTATCTCAAAATACCCCAATGGCCCATTACTACCTTGGAATGTCTCTGCTAAAAGAGAACAAGCCCGCCGAAGCTGTGGCCTCGTTTAAGAAAGCCTATCAAATGGGTGATAAACATGTTCCCCCCGACGGTCATATGGCTCTGGCTCAGATTCACTCCGATGGTAAACATTATAAGGAAGCCGCTGATGAGCTGGAACTTTATCTCAAGGCCACACCTAATGCCCCAAATGCAGCGAATATCAGAGACCTGATCGCTCAGCTCCGCGCCAAGGCGAAATAATAACTGACTGATACTGTTGGCGAATTCATCCTTTGGTAGATTGTCAGAAATTACAGAATCAAAATACGAGCGGGAGCGCAGGCGTCTCGCCTGCGTTAATTCGATTAACGCAAATCTGATATGAATGTGCAGATATTTCAATACACGCAGGCGGGACGCCTGCGCTCCCGCTCGTATTTCGACCATTCCAAAATATCAATACAACGGGAAAACACGGAAACAGGCTATAAATTCAATTCGCCATACTGCAAAGAAGACTTTATCCACTAAATGCAAAAGCCCATCCGGATTTCTCCGGATGGGCTTTTGGTTTAAGGCTTCGGCTTTAAGCTTCAGCTTCTTTAATTAGAAGTTGAAACGCAGAGCGAAACGAATCTGACGTCCGCCCTGGAAGCCATTGGCCAATCCAAGTGCGGTGTTCTTGTAACGGGGCTCAGCAGTACTGTTAACGAAAGCGTTAAAGTTGCTGAGAATTCCGTTGGTCAGAACATAGTTGATCGCCTTCGGTTCGTCATTAACCGTCGACGGCAGGCCAAGGGTCGAGATACTGGCGGAGACGCCTGAACCTGTGTTGTTGACAGTGAGAACATTGGCTTCATTGAAGATGTTGATGACGTTGAAATCGAACGTCAGTGCATATCTCTCAGTGAAACGAACCTTGTGAGTCAGGTTGAAGTCGGTCTGAGTGAAGGTCGGCGACCGTCCCAGATCACCACGACCATTGAGGATCGCGGCTGCATAGAACGTGTAGAAGGTTGTCTGGGGCGTTCCCTGCTGGATGGTCGTGAAGTACGAGAAGAGGGTTGACTGACTCTTCGTCTTGCCAAACCACTTGAAGTCGTATCCGCCATATGAGTTGAAAACATTCGGACGATCGGTCGCCAGGCGGCCGTTGTCGGGTTTGCCTTCAGCAGTGAATCCGAGGTGCGGCAGGTCGAAGAAACGGTTGACGCCTGGTGAATTTCGACCAGCCTCATCCGAGCTCGACAGACCTGAGTAGTTGCCATACAGACGGCTGTATGTGTAGTTGACGTTGAAGAAGTAGCTTTCCGAGAACCGGCGATCGAGACGAATCTCGAAGGCATCGTAACGGCGCTGCGGAGTGGTCGTCTTGGCATAACCGAACTGCTTGGCTGCCGCGGCGTGAAGACCGGAACCGGGGTTGCCGATGATGTAGGCCTCGCTGCCCTGGGCAGTCGGGAAGCCGGCGTCTTCAATCGCGCTGTCCACGTTCTTGTAGGTGTAGCGGGCGCTGACCAGCCAGTTGCGGGTGATTTCGCGCTCCATTCCGACCGTGAACTCAGTCTGACGGAAGGGCTTCAAGTCGGGATCGACTTTGCCGTCTTCAATCGACGCGGACGGGTTATTCGAAGCAATACGAAAATCGTACTGGCAACGGGTCAGACCGCTGGGATTGTTGATCGGGCACTTGCCGTTGAGCACATCCACGTTGTTCCCCAGAATGCGGGCCAGCGTGTAATAGTTGTATACCGGGTTGGCCGGCAGAATGTCGAAGTAGTCGACGCGGTAGAAGTCGCCTCCGAATGATCCACGCGGCAATTCGAATTTCAGACGATCGTTGAATCGGCCATAGCTGACGAACATCTTGGTCTTGCCATCGCCGAAGATGTCATATGCCGCACCGAGTCTCGGAACGATCTTGTCGCCCCAGCCGAAGTTGATCGGAGGAGCAATGCCGTTGAATGACGGCAGGTCTTCCTTCTCCAGGCGGATGCCGAGGTTGAGCGAGAGTCGGCTGGTCGGCTGCCACTTGTCCTGGAAGTAAAGCGACTGGGCCGTATTGCTGGCATCACCCTGTGTACCAATACGGGTCAGGGAGCCGGCGCCGATGGCAGCCGGGTTCACCGCATCATTTCTGCCAGTCAGGTCATTAATTGTCTGACCATATGAAAGCTGAACAATGCCATAAGGGATATAACCGCGAAGGACACTGTTTGAAATCTTGGAGTGCTGATAACCGCCCTTGAACTCATGACGGCCACCAAAATTGTTCACCAGATAGCTCAGGTCGGCATCGTAGGCCCTGCGAACCGAAGCGTCGTAGCTGACCTGGCTGTTTGTACTGATATTTTGGAAATTAACCGCACAACCGGCATTCGTCGGGGGTGCGCCGGCGCAGATGAACCGCGTTTCGGACGGGATGAAGTAGGAGCCGAGCTTCTCGTTCAGGAAGCCGTTCGTGAAGCGGAACGTCGTGACCAGCTTGCTGGTTGGAGTGTAGACCGCCTGGAATGTCACGTTGTTGGAGTTCTGACGTCCGCCCTGCTTGTCGGTCAACTGATTGCCGACCAGGGTTCCGATCGAACCGCCGAAATTGGCTGACGGAGGTGCGCCGCCGAGGTAGGTATTACCAACTGAACTGCCCGGAATAACACCTTGCTGAGTGATGGGGTTCCAGGTGTAGGTGCTGCTCAGTCGCAGATTGTTGAACGGAGCGCCATCGAGTCTTGCAAAAGCATACTCGTTTTTGACGCGTGTCTTATAAGTCTGTGTCGCCGTGACCGAATTGATGCGCGGGTCGGCAGCAATATACCTGGCATTGCGCGAAGTGTTGAAAATCTGCGGCGCATAGCTGCCCAGGAACCAGAGGCGATCCTTGACGATCGGACCGCTGAGCGTTCCTGAAGGATAGTGATTGGTGAACGAGTCACGCTCGCCGCGGACATATCTGTTGATCTGGATGAAGTTAGATCCAGTCGCAGCCCTTGTGGTGTCAATGGCGCCACGGAAGGCCTGAAGAATCGGACGCGGACCAGCCCACGTTGATGACGGCTCCCACTGGTAGCCGGCTTCGCCGTGGAAATCGTTGTTTCCACCCTTGGTCACAATGTTGATCACACCACCGGTCGCTCCGCCGTACTGAGCTTCAAAACCGCTGGTTTTGATCTGCATTTCCTGAACAAACGCGAACGGGATGTTATTGTTTGTGTTGAGAACACCGTTACGGAAGTTGTTGACTTCCTGACCGTCAATGATGAAGGCGTTTTCTGAACCGCTGGCGCCGTCAACCTGGAAACCGCCGCTCAGGGGTTCCTGGCGCGTCGCAGGCGAAAGCTTGAGCAAGCTTGTGAAGTTTGTACCCTTCGGCAACTGCTCGAGCTGCTTGGCGGTGATGTTGGTCTGGATCTTGTTGTCGGTCGGATCGATGCGAACGACATCCTCGCTGGTGATGATCACCTGCTCGGATACCTGACCGACTTTCAGCGAGAAGTTGAGCTCGGTGGTTTTACCAAGAGCAACGTTGACGGTTTCAATGATGCCGGTGCTGAAATTGGTCGATGAGACCGAGATCTTGTAGGTTCCGGAAGGAACCTGTGTGAATCGGAAGAATCCTTCCTTGTCGGTAGTAGAGGTTCTGGAGAATGCAGATCCTTCCACCTTCACCGTTGCGCCAGGAATACGGGCACCTGACACGTCAGAAACCGTTCCCTCGATAGCTCCCGATGTCTCCTGGGCAAACGCATTTGCCGAAGCGGAGACCAACAGGGCAAAACCGAAGAGAAGACTGAGGGTCAAGCCCAGCATCCTTTTGGCTGATTTAGTTGGGTTCATTTCTTAAACTCCTTTAGACGATGTTATAAACAGAAAAATCAGCGACCCATCAAAACTGGTTCCTAATCTTCGACTAAGATCCCAATTTGTTGTCGCTACTTGATTTTCAGACTGATGAAAATTGTAAATCTTTTAGTTTTCAGTGTTTCCAGCATTTACGTTATTGCTTTCAGGTGATTAATTGCGCACCTGATTTTCCTTTTTATATGGCAATTATCATTCCAACTACCTGACCAACCCTCGATAAGGGCTCAACATTACTAATAAGAACAACTTACATTGATATTAATATTTCTCCTGCGGCTCGCCCTATTCAAGAAAATGAATTTATTTGCAAATTTTCGGATAACCCAATCATGTCTTTATCAATAATTGGACAAAATAGTCCAAAGTTCACGCCTGAGCGTGGACAACATTGGAAGATTCAAGCTGAAGCTTGAACTCTGAAGAGGTTTTTTTGAGTGATTTGAAAATTGGTTGGATGGAGAGGAGCCACATGAATAAGGACGAATCGAATCGGGTCCTCACCGCTCAATCATCTTATTCACACGGCTCCTCATCGAGTAGGAGGCTCAAGGGGCACCTTCAGGCCTCCCACACGATACTTAAGTTGCAGGAATTGAGGCGGGTTCGTGAGCGCCTTGCATCGCTGACTTCGCAATCGACGAAAGCGACCTGTTGGAGCATGGTTTCGAAGACCTGGCGATAATAGGCCTGCGCGCAATTAAGTGTATCGAGCCGATCCGAGAATACGCCCTTATCGATTGTCACCAGAACTCCACCCTTGTGACTCTCGGTGATGATGTGATTGAAGCTTCCGGCGAAGGAATTGGCGACATGCCTGGTCATAGCCAGCGCCATTCTCGATCGAAGAGACCGAGGCAGGCTGCGAACCGTATTTCTAAAAATTCCCGGAAACCGGTTATTGAGAGTCCTGAGAACATTTCGCCCTGTTTCGTCGAAAACATCGGTCGCGTTCGGCTCATAAGCGATCAGCCTGGCAAGTCTGATGGCCTTTGCGGCGCTGATTATCTCCACTCGTCTTTCGATGAGTTCATGCGTGCGGGAAATACTCAATCCGAGTTCCCGCTCGGCACGCGCGTAAGCGTGAGGAATCTGATGACGAACCGTTTTCAGCAGTTCGTGCTGAATCAGCGGGGCGCAGGATGGCACTCCTACGCAGATATCACTCTGAATTGGTGGGACAGCCAATCCAATGGGGCGTATAGCGGTTTGGGCATTGATTGGGGCGAGCATAGTATTCCCCTGTTATTTGGATCTGAATACCTTTTGCATTCCCGGGGATTGCACCAGTTTTTCAGGATGAAGCACGAGAAAGAAAGGCGCAGCCGACGATAAACATCTGATGGCAATCAATCAGTCCCCCCTGTCTGAGACCCGCGACAGCTGGACTGATCATCCATCTTGCTTATCTTTACTTTGATATCACCGCTAACTAAATCTTGTGATTTGGGGAAGGTAGCAGCTAACAAAGAACCAGCAACGTCTACACTAACCTGACTTTAATATAAAAAAGTGAAAATTTGCGGGCGGAGATTAGCGCAGAAGAGCATCGAGTGTCAATAAAAAACCTTTAGGAAACGCAAAGAATCTGCAGAATTTCAAATCCGTACCTGGAAATCTTGATTTCACCGAGGCCGTAGATAGGTGAAAGATCTTCGAGAGTTCGCGGACGGGCTATGGCAAGGTGTTCGAGAGTTTTGTCGTGGCAGATCATATAGAGCGGCAATCGTTCGTTTTTAGCTGTCATTTCGCGCCAGGCATTGAGGCGCTCGACGATTAATCGTTCATCGGCGGTGAGGGGGCGGAGTTGAATCGAGCTTCTTTTGGTCTTGCGTGGGGTTTCGGGCGGCTCGGGCTGTTCAGATCTATGGCGAAGGCGAGCCCTGCGAAGTTCGACATTCAGGCGGCCTTCGTTTTCAAGCCTGAGGCAGAGTTCCTGATAGACTTCAAGAGCGATCCTGGCGTCCAGAGCGGCATATGAGAGTTGATGGCGGCTCAAGGGGCGACGCAACCAGTCACTGCGCTGGTAGGTCTTATCGAGCGGATAGCCGAAAAGGTGCTCGCAGACCGAGGTCAGGCTGTGAGATTTGAGTTTCAGTGTCTTGCGTGAAAGTTTGAGAGTATCGACCAGGCCCGCGACATCGAATCCGGCGCCGAGCAGAACATTTTCATCGAACCTGGCATTGTGTGCGGCCATGGTTTCATCGGGGTTTTCGATGAGTTCCCTGGCTTCGGCAATCCCCGCACAGAGAGCATCGATGACGATGACCTTTCCTGTCGGAGAAGCCAGTTGAAGCAGGCTCAGACAGTTCTGCCTGGTCCCCGGATCGAAGAAGGTCTCCGTGTCCAGCCCGATGACCGGCTGATTCCTGAATAAGGCCAGCGCCTCCTTCACTTCAATTGGATCGATCAAATATTCAAATGAAATCATTGGGAAAAACAAGATTACGAAACAGACGAAACGAAAATTTTCAGGCTGTCAATATCAGTGATCAACCACTCCGTTGCGGAAAGTTTAAAGCATGAACCGATGATACGTGGATCATTGAAAAGGCGGGGTGCGGGTGGCTTTGGTGTCGTGGCCACTCAAATATTGAAAAATCGCAACGCCACCGTTTAACAGGACCGCAAATTTGTGCGTTTGGAGCGTCAAACTTTTCTAACGGCCTTTCCGCAACGGAGATCAACCATGTTTTTTGTTAGACGAAATATTTGAAATGTACGAAGCATACTTTTTTCAGTCCTTTTCGTTTGTTTCGTTTATTTCGTCTGTTTCTTAATCTTTCTTTCTTGCATAAACTCTGATGACGTCTCCCAGTTTGAGCCTGAGGGTGAGATCACTGATTCCCAGTTTTTCGCTCAGTCTGGCGATCAGCCTGGCGGAAGATTGATGGTACCTTCCCAGCCTGCTGATGAAAAGTCGGACACTCATCGCCTTGCCGACGCTTCTCGACTCGAGTATTTCGAACCCGGTCTGATCCAGCAGGATTTTCAAGGTAGCGGGAGTGAAAAAGAAAACGTGGTCCGGAATAATCTGGCGCCATCTTGAGCCGAGCAGACTGAACCAGAAGCTGGAGATATCCGGCGTTTCGATCACCAGCAATCCACCGGGTTTGATGACTCTGTGAAGTTCGCGAAGCTCTGAGGACGGGCTCCTGAAATGCTCGATCACGTGGTAAAGAACCGCGACATCGAAATGATCGGCCGGATAATGCACATCACTCAGTGTGCCGCCACGGCAGTCCAGAGAGCGCGACAGGCATACGGCCAGGTTGTTGACATCCGCTTCGACGCCTTCAGCCTTGAAAGTCTGGCCGAAAGTCTGGCCGGCTGAAGCAAGAAAATCTCCGGTCGAAGAACCGATTTCAAGAAGCCTGCCGTGATCAATGAATCTCTTCAAATCGGAGACTCTTTCGTCTGCGGTGATCCGTCGCCAGGGAGCTTCACTGGTTTCGACATCGGGCTCGACCAGCGAGAGCTGGCGTGCCCGGTCGGCGAGGCGGGTCATCTCTGATGCGGTCAGGCTGCCCTGATTCAACGAATCGGCTTCTGTTTCTTTTGCAGACTGATTCTTTTCAGGAGGCAGTTCGACAAAGAAGAGGCCGCAGCCGCGGCAGCGCGCAGCAGCGGGCCGTCAGACGCTCGGCAGCAAGGATGAAATCCGCATCGGCAGAGCCGCACAGATCGCAACTTGTATTTTTTATTTCATTGCCGCGATTCAAAACACTCCCGGTAAAGCCTCAAAGTTTCGATTGCCGTTTCGCGCCACGAGAATTTCGCCGCCTGAATTATCCCTCTTTGTTTCAATCCCTCTCTCAGCGAATGATCAGATATGATTCTGATGATCGCCTGCCGCAGATCGGACTCATCGAGAGGGTCGATTAAGAGAGCGGCATCTCCGCATACTTCCGGCAGACTCGAAGTAATACCGGTGATCACCGGCGTCCCGCAAGCCATGGCCTCCAACGGCGGCAAGCCAAATCCTTCAAAGATTGAAGGATACACAAATGCGGCGGCAGTGCGATAGAGCGCAGGGAGATCCTGGTCTTCGACATACCCGGTGAGGACCACATCGCCGGCCCATTTATGGCTTCTGACTTCTGAAAAGATTTCATCCGCCAACCAGAGCTTGCGCCCGACTATCACCAGTTGATGCCTGAAATCAGGATTATCTTCTCTCAATTGTGAGTAAGCTCGAATCAATCGGATCAGGTTCTTCCTCGGCTGCAGACTGCCGACAGCCAGCAGAAAATCCCCGCCGATACCGAATTTTTGCCTGATCTCGATCGCTTCATTTTCAGATTCAGGTTTGGAGGAAAACCTTGACTCGATGCCGTTATAAGTCAGAGCGACTTTTTCCGGCGCCAGGCCATAAGTTTCGATCAGATCCCGGCGGGAATATTCCGAGACCGTTGCAATCCTGGTAGCCTTGCGGGCTGTTCGACGGACCGTCAGCTTCAATTGCATGCTTCCGCGGCGTGTGAATGTTTCAGGCAGATGCTCGAAGGCAAGGTCGTGGATCGTAGCAAGAACGGGAACCGGACAAAACGGAGGCGCAGTGTATTGAACATGAAGAACATCGACCGGATGGATTCTCAAATCGAATGCCAGCGCCAGAGGAACTCTGACCAAAGGCGTCGGAGGCGGGAGCCGTCTAATTTGAAAATTCGGGTGCCGCGGGATGAACTCTTCGCGCCATTGCCCTGCAGTCTGCGCGTCCGTCAGGTAGACGGTATAACGGTTCACTGTGTCGATCTCCGACAAAGCCAGAATCAGGTTTTTGATGTAGGTTTCGTTGCCTCCCTGGCGAGCTCCGATCGCATGAGCATCAATTCCGATGTGAATAGTCCGGTTGCTCAATTTTTGTTGAGAGGGAAAAGATTACGAAACAGAATAAACAAAAATTTTGAAGAATTGTAAGTTGGGAAAATGACCAAAGGATAAAAAAAGGAAATAAAAAGTTTTTTTCTTTTTTTTTTTTTTTTTTTTTTTTTTTTTTGTAATCTTTTCTTCCTTCTTCCTCCTTATCTTCCAGCCAGTTTATCGAGTTCTTCAGCGGCGTCCTCATAGCGATCGAAGCGGCGCTCGTCGGCGCGGAAGGCGGCGGTATGATAAATCCTCCGGCCATTGATGATCCGCGACCTGTGTTTCATGTGGAGCATCTCATGATACATGACGAACGATATCAGATATTCCGGAATTTGAGGATCATCGAGCGAGCGGCTGATGACGATTGTCTCGTGGACATAATCGTGATGACCGAGGATTCTTTTGGTCCTGCGGGCGCTCCAACTGAGAGTCGGTTTGGTCAGCTCGTTGTCGAAATACTGGCGGTTGAGCCGGGCAAAGAGCTTGTCAAGATTGTAGGTGAATCCATCAGATCCGGTCAGGCGCTTTCTACCGCGCTGCTGTCTCGCCAGATCGGATGCTCTCAGCACATCGGGCTGATAGGCATACTGTCGATAAAGTTTGACGTCCTCAGTACTGGCCCGCTTGTTGTAGAGTTTTGAGACCAGCATGAACGCCAGCGCTCGATATACCTGCTGCGGAGCATCACGAAGAACGTCTGAAACGCGGACATAAACGCGTTGCTTGCGGATGCGGATGGTGTGGTTCAAACCGGCGAATGGATAGAAGCTCACCTGGATCTCTGGCGGCTCCGACCTGTTCCCGACCTGCCTGAAGGCCTCAGCCACGTGAATTTTCATTGATGCTTCGCCTGAAAACATGGGGCAAGCTGCTGAATTATGGGGCTGGTTTTGAGTTTTCACAGAGGTATCCTTCAACTTATGCCAGGGAGAGCAAAAAATTCAAGTCTGTTTCCCGAAATGGAGCCGCCGGCGAAGGTGCGGAGCGACCTGACCACGCGAAACGATCCATCGTCACCGCTGGCTGAGAGGATGAGGCCGCAAACGCTGACTGAGTTCATCGGCCAGCAGCACCTGCTGTCCGATGGCAAGCTTTTAAGAAAGCTGATCGAGGGGGACCGGCTAACCTCGATGATCTTCTGGGGACCACCGGGAACCGGCAAGACGACGCTGGCGCGGATCATCGCCGAGCAGACAGCAGCGAACTTCGTCCCATTCAGCGCGGTCACTTCCGGGATCAAGGAGATCCGGCAGGTAATGGCGGAGGCCGCGGAAATTCGCGCTTCGATGGGTCGCCGGACGGTTCTTTTCGTCGATGAGATTCACCGCTTCAATAAAGCCCAGCAGGACGCTTTTCTGCCATACGTCGAAAACGGGACGATCATTCTGATAGGCGCAACGACTGAAAATCCGTCATTCGAGATAAATTCGGCGCTTCTTTCGAGGGTCAAGGTCTATGTTCTCAACCAGCTGACAGAAGATGAGATTCTGATGATTCTGAAGCAGGCTTTGAATGACGCAGAACGAGGCCTCGGAGCGCTCAGTGTCACGATTTCAGAAGACGAGTTGAGACTGCTTGCCGTTCATACGGGTGGCGATGCGCGCACGGCGCTCAATACGCTGGAACTGGCGGTCCTTTCGGCCAGGGTCGATGAGGAAGGCCATCGCCTCATCACCGAGGAAGATCTGAAGGAAGCGCTGCAGAGAGTCTCGGCGCTCTACGATAAGACCGGCGAGCAGCATTACAACCTGATTTCCGCCTTCATCAAGTCGATTCGAAATTCGGATGTCGATGCGACTCTTTACTGGCTGGCCAGAATGATCGAGGGCGAATCGTTCATCATGCGGCTGAAGACATAGGTCTCGCCGATCCGCAGGCTTTGGTGATAGCGGCCGCCGCGGCCCAGGCGACTCATCTCATCGGCATGCCCGAGGCAAGGCTCACACTGGCTGAGGCTGCGGCTTATCTGGCCCTGGCGCCCAAATCGAACAGTGTCTGTGTGGGCTATGAAGCCGCGGCCGCCGATGCCCGAGCCACACAGGCCGAACCCGTTCCCTTGCACTTGCGGAATGCTCCAACGGGTTTAATGAAAGGCCTCGGTTATGGCAAAGATTACAAGTATGCGCACGATTTCGAGGAGGCAAAAACCGACATGGTCTGCCTGCCTGAAAAACTAAAAGGCAAAAAATATCTTGAGGAAAAACAGATTACGAAACCGAACGAAATAAACTAAACAGACGAAAATAATCAGACGGATATTGGACGAGAAACTCAAAATGGTAAATCTTTGAAGTCAACAAGTTACTTCCCGTATTTAACTTTTCGTTTGTTTCGTTTATTTCGTTCGGTTTCGTAATCCTCCCAAATTATGACAGCACAATATGATCTTCGCGGGAAAATAGCCGTCGTCACGGGCGCCGGTTCAGGCATAGGTCGCTCGTCGGCCATTACCCTGGCGCGCAACGGCGCGGCGGTAGTCGTCAATTACAAGGACAACGAGCGAGGCGCCGCTGAAACAGTCAGTGAAATCCAGGCGATGAGGGGCAATGCGGTGAAAGTTCAGGCCGATGTCACCAAACGCGAGGATGTCATGCGGCTGATGGCCGAGACGATGGACAATTTCGGGCGGGTGGACATCCTGGTCAACAATGCCGGCAGCATAGTCAAGTTGATGCGGATTGAAGATTGCACCGATGAGGTCTGGGACGCCGTGATGGATGTCAACCTGAAGAGCGCCTTTCTCTGCTCGCAGGCGGTGATACCTTATTTCAAGGAGCAGCGCAGCGGGAGGATCATCAACATTTCGTCGCTGGCCGCCCAGCTTGGAGGCCGCGGAGGCTCGATTCCCTATGCCACTGCGAAGGCGGCACTCAATGTCTTCACCAAGGGGCTGGCCAACGAGCTTGGCCCGTACTCGATCACGGTCAACGCCATCGCTCCGGGAATCATCCTGACACCGTTCCACGATCGGTTTTCGCGGCCCGACAGGCTGCAGGAAGTGATCAACGCCACACCGCTCCAAAGGGCGGGCTCACCTGAAGAGGTTGGAGGATTCGTGGCCTTTCTCGCTTCGAACGAAGCCGGATTCATCACGGGCGAAGTGCTTGGCATCGACGGCGGCAGGTAAGGCAACGGTCATTCGAGTTCTCTGAGCCTTGGGACGGCGAAAGTCACGATGATCGCCATCAAGGCGATCAACAGGCCGCCAAGTCCGAGCGCAAGTTGTACTCCGTGATGGCCGAACCTGTTGCCGATAATTCCCGCCAGCGCACCGGTAATCAGACTTCCCAACGGAGGAAAACCCAGAAAAGCCACGCTGTAGAAGCTCATTTGTTGACCGTGGTCGTGACGCTCACCATCCCGCCGCCTACCAGCATCAGGCAGAAGAACGAAAGCGTGAAGCTGCGAGATAGCGCAAAGGCAATGACGGCCAGGCCGAACAAGCCCGTTCCGATCAGCAGCAGCCGGCCGCGTCTGCGGGATGTGGTCAGGGTGAACGCCATCAGGATCGCGCTGATCACAGCGCCGCTGCCTGTTCCCGCCCACAAATACGAGAGCCCTCTGGCATCGAGATTCAAAACATCACGCGCAAAGACCGGCATGAATGTCAGGTAAGGCAGCCCGAAAATACTGGTCATTGAAGCAATTGCCAGAAGAGTCGTGACTCTGGGCCTGCCGCTGACGTATCGGATGCCGGCGACGATCTGGCGGCCGACCTCGCGAACGCCTCTGTGCTCGGGTGCCTTCCACTCGGGAAATTTCATGATCCACAGGGCAATGATGACCGCGAGAAAACTGGCGCTGTTGAAAAAATAGCATCCGGCGATTCCAATGACACCAAAGATCAAGCCGCCGACCGTGGGTCCGATGATCCGGGAAAGATTGAACTGAGCGGAATTGAGCGCGACAGCGCTCGGTAGATCTTCGCGGCCCACGATATCCAGGGTCAGCGCCTGATATGCGGGGTTGGCCAGAGTGGTGGCCAGGCCGCTTGCAAAAGATACGGCGATGACGTGCCAGATGGTGAGCACGGGCCCAATCTGAAGATCGCGCATGAGCACCAGCAGGCCAAGCGAGCCCGCGCAGATCAATTGCGCAGTCTGAGTCAGCAGCAGCAGCTTGCGCCGGTTGAAGAGATCGGCCGTGACTCCGCCAAAGAGTGAAAAAGCGAACTGCGGAAGCGAGCCTGCGAACGATACGAAACCTATAAGTAAAGGCAGAGCCGTCAGATCGCGGACCAGCCACCCCTGAGCCACCACCTGCATCCATGTCCCTATGTTTGAAAGAAAAGACCCAAACCAGAAGAGCTGATAATTGCGATGCCTCAAGGCGCCGAATGTGCTGCGCAACCGGGACTCCCTCGGATCGGCAACTTCAGAATTTTGTGGCGCTTCAGTCTCCATTCGGATCCTGTCTTTCCTTGAAATGCTCGACTATGCGTTCCGCCTGGCGTTCGCCGACGAATGGTCTGAGTTCGGCTACTGATGCCTGAGAAACATTTTTCAGGCTCCCGAAATTGCGCAGCAGCCGTTCTTTGAGAATCGGACCGACACCGGGAATGGATGTCAGCTCGGACCTGAAATCGCGCATCGCGCGGCGCTTGCGATGAAAGGTGACGGCGAACCGGTGGGTCTCATCACGAATCATCTGCACCAGCTTGAGCAGCGGCGACGGACGATCGAGAAAAACAGGATCGTCTTCCCTGCCCTTTACCAGAATATGGCTGATCTCTTCGTGCTTTCCGCGAGGTTTGACGATGCCGGCAAGCGGCAGATCCGCAAGGCCAAGTTCGTAAAGCGCCGCGGCAGCCGCGGACAACTGCCCCTTGCCGCCGTCGATGAAGATCAGATCCGGAAGCTGTTTCTCTTCTTTAAGCAGTCGCGAATACCTTCTGAAGACCGCCTCACGCATCGACGCAAAGTCGTCTGCCCCTTCAACCGACCTGATGATGAACTTGCGGTAATCGTCCTTCTTCATCTCGCCTTCTTCACAGACGACCATTGCCGCGACATTCTCCGATCCCTGTATATTTGAAATATCGAACGATTCGATGCGCTGCGGGTATTCGGGCAATCCCAGGATCTCCTGCATCTCGGTCAGCACCTGCTTCCAGTCGGGTCTGATGACACGGAACCTCTGGTCGAAGCCGATCTTCGCATTCTTTTCCACCAGATCGATCAATTCGCGCTTTCTGCCTCGCTGAGGATCGAGGATATGAACCCGCTGGCCGCGAATCGTGCTCAACGCTTCTTCGAGAACATCACGGCCTTCCCAGTCAACCGGTACATGTATTTCGAGTGGGATGTAATTTCCGATGGTGTAATACTGTTCGAGCACTTCTCCGAGAAACTGGCTCGGATCGAAATTTTCCACCGGGACATCTTCCCAGTAAAACTCGCGGCGACCGACGATGCGCCCCTCACGCATGGTGAAGAGCTGCAGGGCAAGCTGGCCGGCCTCGCGGTAATATCCGAAGACATCGAGATCCTGATCCGTCTGAGCCATCATTTTCTGATGCTCGCTCAGGGCACGAACGGTCTTGAGCAGGTCGCGGTATTTTGCCGCCTGCTCGAATCTTGTCTCATCGGCCGCTGCATGCATCCTCGATTCAAGATCGACGGCCAGTTCGCGATGTTTGCCTTCAAGCAGCAGCCGCACGTCGTTGACCGTCTCCTTATATTGCCGGGGATTGCAGAGATCCTTTTGACAGGGACCAAGGCATCGCTTGATCTGGTACTCCATGCACGGGCGGCCGGCGCGACGGTAGACTTCATAAACTTCATCCGTGCAGGTCCGCATCTGAAACTCGCGGTTGATCAGCTTGACCGTCCTGTCGGCAAGCGACGAAGGCAGATATGGGCCGAAATACGCGGCTCCATCTTTTTCAACTTTCCTGGTCTTGAAAATTCTCGGGAAGTCCTCGTTGACCGTCAGCTTCAGGTGCGGGTAGGCCTTGTCATCCTTGAGCATGACATTGAAGCGCGGCCTGTGCTTCTTGATCAGATTCGATTCGAGAATCAGCGCCTCGACTTCCGTGTCGGTGACGATGTACTCGAGATCGTTTATCCGCGAAACCATCTCCTGCGTCTTCGCATCCATTGATCGCGAACTTTGAAAATACTGGCGCACACGATTGCGCAGGTTCTTCGCTTTTCCGATATAGATGACGGTTCCACGGGCATCCTTGTGAATATAGCATCCCGGATCGGTCGGCAGATTTTGAAGCTTCTCGTCGAGTGTCATGCGAAAACAGTTTAAAGTTTATGGTTTAAAGTTTAAAGTATCCTGAGCACAGGCGGGATATTTGGTGGCGGGGGGGCTTCCGCAAGACGAGTGCACTGGTTCGATTGTAATATTCGCAAAACGAGCAACTTGCGCCCCAGCTCGTGAGGCACTTTAAACTTTAAACTTCAAACTTCTTTCTTCCATGGACTTTTCACTTACAATTCCGACAGACCGCGAATTTGACGTAGTGGGCTTTGGCCTCAATGCAGTGGATCATCTCGTCACGGTGCCACGCTACCCCAATTTCAACACCAAGGTCCGGCTGACGGATCACCAGCAGATGCCTGGAGGCCAGGTCTCATCCGCGATGGTTGGAGCTCAGCGCCTGGGCTTGCGCACCAGTTACATCGGCAAAGTTGGCTACGACTACGAAGGCCGGATGCTGATCGAATCGCTCCAGAACGAAGGGGTTGATTGCACCTGCGTCCTGATCGCAGTCGGCGCCAAGACCCAGGGAGCGGTGATCGTCATCGAGCAGTTTTCCGGCGAGCGAACGATCTTGTGGTATCACGATGACGGAACCAGAATCTCACCTGAGGAGCTTCGCCGCGAATGGATCACTCGCGGCCGGGTCCTGCATCTCGACGGATTCGATACTCCGGCGGCCATTCAGGCGGCAAAATGGGCCCACGAAGCGGGGATGGCCGTGACGATAGACCTTGATACGGCATATCCCGGGATAGACGAACTGCTGCCTCACGTGGATTGCCTGATTACCTCCCAGGGACTCGCAAACGAGCTGGGCGGTTCAATGGATGAGCTGGAAGCCCTCAAAAGGCTCAACGAAAAATACGGGTGCTACCTGGTTGCAATGACCCAGGGATCGAGGGGCGCTTTGGCATATGTCAGAAACGAATTTATCGCTTCCTCGGCTTTCCGGCCACCGGTGATCAAGGACACGACCGGCGCAGGCGATGCTTTCCGCGCCGGGTTCGTTTACGGTTTATGCAAGGGGTTGAATATCGAAGAGACAATGCGGGTGGCCAATGCCGTGGCCGCGCTGCAATGCCGCGAAATGGGAGCCCGCGACGGATTGCCGTCAGAAACTGAATTGAATCGATTCCTCGCCGAGAGCCACTGATCAGACATTGAACCTGAAGAGCATGACATCGCCGTCGTTGACGACATATTCCTTGCCCTCGGATTTGATCAAGCCTTTTTCGCGCGCGCCTTTAAAACCCTGATTCGCGACGAAATCGCTGTAACTGATCGTCTCTGCGCGAATGAATCCGCGTTCGAAGTCCGTGTGAATGACACCGGCGGCTTTTGGCGCGGTATCGCCCTTGTGAATCGTCCAGGCGCGAACCTCTTTCTCGCCCGCCGTGAAATAGGTCTGCAGACCGAGCAGCGAATAGGCTGCCTGAATCAAACGGTCGAGCCCGGCGGATTCAATTCCCAGCGAAGCCAGAAATTCGGCTCGATCTTCAGGAGCCAGTTCGGAGAGCTCAGCTTCTATCCTGGCGGAAAACGGCACGATCTGAGCAACTTCCCCGCTCGATGCCACAGCCTCTCGCAGGGCTTTGAGATGCGGGCCTTCCTCGCCCGTCAGCTCGGCATCGCTCACATTGGCGGCATAGAGCGTGGGCTTTGTTGTCAGCAGAGTCAGCGTCTTGAGTGTGACCAGTTCATCCGGCTCCATCCCAGCCATCCATAGCGGCTGCCCGTCGCCGAGAAACTTGAGGGCCTTTTCGAGAACGGGTATCTGCGCAAGCGCGTCCTTGTCGCCTGACTTGGCGACTTTCTTCAATCTGTCTATTCCTTTTTCGACGGTCGAAAGATCGGCCAGCGCCAGTTCGAGTTCAATCACTTCCCGATCCCTGACCGGATCGATCGATCCCATGACGTGTATCACATCAGGATCCTCGAAACAGCGGACCACGTGGACGATGGCGTCCGTCTCGCGGATATTGGCAAGGAACTTGTTTCCAAGACCTTCACCAGTAGATGCGCCCTTGACCAGCCCCGCAATGTCAACGAACTCCACTGCCGCCGGCACCACCCGCTGCGGCTGTACCAGATCGGCAAGGACTTTCAATCGCTGATCCGGCACCTCGACGATGCCGATGTTCGGATCGATCGTGCAGAATGGGAAATTGGCAGCTTCGGCTTTGGCCGCCGTGAGAGCGTTAAACAGGGTCGATTTGCCAACGTTGGGCAATCCAACGATGCCGGCTCGTAACATAAAGATGATTTCCTTGATTCGATTAGTAGAGAGGTAACCCTGAGATTACTTGATTGATGAGAAGTTGTCGAGATGGGGGAAGAATAGATTACGAAAGAAGAGAGATTACGAAACAGACGAAACAAACGAAAAAAATTCAATGGGGTGAATTAGCCGATTTTCTTTGATTGATCGTCCATCCAAAATAATTCGAACATTGACGGCCTCAAACTTTTTCGTTTGTTTCGTTTATTTCGTCTGTTTCGTAATCTCTCTTCTTCTTCAACCGAGTTTGAGCCGGCCGGTCTTTGATTTCATTTTCTCTTCGCAAAGGAGGATGTCGTCTATCAGGCGTGTTTTACCGAAAGTCGCGGCAACCGTGACCAGCGCATTCTGATTTGTCAGATCATCGAGCGGATCGAGATGTTCGGCATCCGTGATGGCCAGGTAATCGAGCTGCGCCAGGGGTTGGGCTTCGATCTCTTTGCGAATGACTTTGATGATCCGGCCCGCGCTGCGTTCGCCGCTGTTAAAAAGCTCCTCGCCTTTTTTCAATGCGCGATAGAGCACCCCGGCGGCAGTTCTCTCTTCCGGGCTCAAATAAACGTTTTTTGAGGAACAGGCGAGGCCATCTTCTTCCCTGACGATTGGCATGACCACGATCTCGATCGGCAGATGAAGATCCCGGACCATTTTTTTGATGATCACGGCCTGTTGAGCATCGCGCTGTCCCATAAAGACGAATTTGGGACGGACGATATTGAAAAGAAGGATGAGGGCTGTCGCCACGCTGCGAAAGTAACCGGGCCTCGAAACTCCTTCCATTCTGTCGCTCAAGCCTTCAACGTCGATAAAACTGGAAAACCCCGGCGGATACATTTCATTTGCACTGGGAGCAAAAATGTATTCGACGCCGATTGGCGAAAGCATATCCGCATCCCTTGCGAGATCCCGGGGATACTGATCGAACTCTTTTTCCGACCTGAATTTCCCAGGATCGACAAAGATCGATACGATGACGACATCGGCCATCCTGCGGGCTTCGCGGACCATGCTCAGATGTCCTTCGTGCAGAGCCCCCATCGTCGGGACAAACCCTATCGCCTTCTGCTCCGCACGGAGCTTTTGAGTAAGAACCTCCATACGCGCGGACTTAGTGATGATTTCCATAACTCACCTGATCCTTAAATCTCACTTTCAACCTCGATAAATTCGAACAGATGAAGAATCTTCCAGAGCGTCGAGTATCCCGGACATCGTATGCCCGGAAAGCGGATGTCTCAAGAGCGGGGCAATATCTTTCATCGGCGTCATGACAAAACGGCGCAGATGCATTCTCGGATGCGGCAGGGTCAGATTCACTCCATGACTTGCGTCATCGATTACCTGATCACCGAACATGAGCAGATCGATATCGATGATCCGTGCTCCGCGAGGTATTGTCCTGACCCGGCCGAGTTCCCTTTCAGCTTCCAGGCAAAATTTGAGCAACGAGAATGGATCACCCGAAAACCCTGTGACGGCAATTGCCATGTTGAGGAACTCCGGCTGATCAGAATAATCCACCGGCTCGGTTTGATAGACAGGAGAAACAGCCGTAAGAATCATTTGCGAGGAGACGAATCTGGTCAGGGCCCGTAGCAGGTTGGCCGCACGGTCCCCAAGGTTTGAACCCAGACTCAGATACGCAATGGTTTGTTCACCGTAATGCATTGACCAGTTATCAGAAATGATGAAGTATGACTGTTCGGCAATCTAAAATCGGTTCCACCGAACATTTTATTTAGAGGGTCATCATCCTTCTGCATTTATGAGTAAGAGTCAAGAGAGAGCGAAAAATGACGACAGCGCCACCGCCGTGGTATCACCCAAGGGAGCTTCCCGGATCAAATCCGGCCACCTCTGGATCTATCGCAGCGATGTCATAACTCGACCAAAATCGGAGAGCGGATCGGTCGTGCGAGTTGTGGATCAACGTGGGCGATTTATGGGATCAGCCCATTTCGGCGCCGAATCGGAGATCACACTAAGGCTTCTGACGAGAGAAGATATTCCCGTCGATCGGGAGTTCTGGCGATCGAAACTTCGCGAGGCCGCCGTCTGGCGCGGGCAAATTGCCGCGAATGCTGAAAGCCATCGGCTGGTTCATTCGGAGGGCGACTGCCTGTCGGGTCTGATCGTCGACCGCTACGCCGATTGCTTCGTCATCCAGACTCTGACACGCGGCATGGATGAATTGAAGGGGATGTGGGTCGAGTTGCTCATCGAAGAATTCAACCCCAGGCTGATCATCGAACGCAACGACGCCAAAGTCAGGCAGCTCGAAAAACTCCCGATGATCAACTCCGTCCTGCACGGGTCGGTCAGCGATAAGTCGGATGCCGAATTCGAAATCACCGAAAACGGAATCCGCTTTACCGTCGACCTGCTCGAAGGCCAGAAAACAGGTGCGTTCCTTGACCAGCGCGAAAATCGCGCCGCTGCGCAAAGTTACGCTCGCGGCAGAGGACTCGACTGCTTCAGCTTTCATGGCTCATTCGCTCTGCACATGGCTAAAGGATGCGAACACGTCACGGCCCTCGATGTCTCTGGACCTGCGATCGAGCGTGCCCGGCTGAATGCTCAACTCAACGGCATCACCAATGTCGAATTCATCGAGGCTAACGTCTTCGACAAGATCAGAGATTACGACGACGCCGGAGAACGATTCGACACAATAGTCCTCGATCCGCCGGCCTTTGCCAAAAACAGAGGCGCCGTAGAAGCTGCTCTGCGCGGCTACAAGGAAATCAACCTTCGCGCCATGAGACTGCTCAACCCTGGCGGCATTCTGATCACCTGCTCCTGCTCATATCACGTCAATGAAGGAATGTTCATCGAAACTATCATCGATGCCGCCCGCGACGCCGGCCGAACAATCCAGCTCGTCGAGAAACGCACCCAGTCAAGGGATCACCCAATCCTGCTGACCGTGCCGGAGACTTACTACCTGAAATGCTTCGTACTTCGTGTGGTTTAAGAAGAGGAAGAGAAGAGAGACAGACGAAATAAACGAAACAGACGAAAAAAATTCAATAGGTGAATTAGCCGATTTTCTTTGATTGTTCGTCCATCCGAAATAATTCGAACATTGACCCTCTGATTTTTTCGTCTGTTTCGTTTATTTCGTCTGTTTCGTACCTCTTCTTGTCTCCTGCTCTTCTCGCTTCCTTTTCGCCTTGAATGCGGTCAAGACTTCGTGACTAAAATCGCGGCTTGATGATGACTATTTGTTTAGGCGCCTTACTCCAAATGCCGGTCTCCCCTGCCCCTGTTTCGTAATCTCTCTCTTTTCCTTGAATGCAGTGACTTCGGTGTGTAAAATCGCGGCTCTGTTAATTTTGCACCGGAGAATCAAATGGCAATGCGCAGTATGACTTTAACAACCCTCTCCCTTACGTAGCAGTGCAATGACCTTGAGGGTCCTGTTGCGCTGCTCCTCCCGACGCATTCATTCAGAAATAATAAAATCATCTTTTGAGCGCCCGTCTGCACAGGGCAGGAAGCTCATCGCAGGAAGCCTGAGTAGTGTTTCCCGCGTTTTGAATTGAAGGACACCGAACATGCAAGAAAAATATTTCCCGGAAGAGATTGAAGAGAGGCAGCAAGAGCGCTGGGCTGATGCTCATACCTTTGAAGTCGAGCCGGATCCGGCGCGCAAGAAGTTTTACTGCCTGGAGATGCTGCCATACCCATCAGGGCGAATTCATATGGGGCACGTCCGGAATTATTCGATCGGCGATGCGCTCTCTACGTTCAAGCGCATGCAGGGATTCAACGTACTGCACCCGATGGGCTGGGATGCTTTCGGGATGCCGGCCGAGAATGCCGCGATCAAAAACAATTCGCGGCCGGACATCTGGACGTTCGAAAACATCGCGGCCATGCGAACTCAGTTGCAGCGCATGGGCTTCAGTTACGACTGGCGCCGCGAGATCGCTTCATGCACGCCTGAATATTACCGCTGGAACCAGTGGTTCTTCATTCAGATGTGGAAGAAGGGGCTGATCTATCGCAAGAATGCGACGGTCAACTGGTGTATTCAGTGCAACACTTCTCTGGCGAACGAACAGGCCGAGGGCGGATTCTGCTGGCGGCATGAGGAAACTCCAGTCGAGCTGCGCCAATTGGAGCAGTGGTTCATCCGCGTAACCAATTATGCAGATGAACTGCTGGATGATCTGGACACGCTTGAAGGCGGCTGGCCCGAGCGAGTTCTGGCGATGCAGCGCAACTGGATCGGACGCAGCCGCGGCGCCGAGATCGACTTCAAGGTCGACGGCAGCGACAAACATATCCGCGTCTTCACGACTCGCATCGATACGATTTACGGCGCAAGCTCAGTCATCCTGGCTCCGGATCACGAACTGATCGAGGAACTGATCGCTTCAGGCAGGGCTTCCGAAGAGCTGAAAACATTCGTCGAAGTGCAAAAGGCCATCTCACCCGAAGACCGCATTGCCGAGGGCAAGGAGAAACTGGGCGTCAACACAGGAATGTTCGCCGTCAATCCGTTCAACGGAGCCAAACTGCCAATCTGGACGGCCAATTTCGTCCTGACCGGATACGGCACAGGGGCCATCATGGCAGTGCCTGCTCACGACGAACGCGATTTCGAATTCTCTAAGAAATTCGGGCTGCCGATTCCACGTGTAATAGTTCCCGCAAATTTTGATGGAGATCCAAACGAGCCACTCGCCGAAGCCTTCACCTCGAAAGACGAAAGCTGCATCGTGGTCAATTCAGGCGAGTGGAGCGGAAAGACCGTCCCACAAGCCATCGCCGCGATGACGGCCAAAGCCGGAAAAGAAGGTTTCGGCACCGCTCAGACCAACTTTAAGATTCGTGACTGGGGAGTTTCGCGCCAGCGCGCCTGGGGCACACCGATTCCGTTCGTCCATTGCGGGAAGTGCGGCATCGTGCCTGTCTCAGAAGAGCAGCTCCCCGTGGTTCTGCCCGTCGATATGAACTTCAACACGCAGGGCGCTCCGCTGGCCGAGCACGCTCCGTTCGTCAACACAACCTGCCCGCAGTGCGGCGGCGTGGCCAAACGCGACACCGATACGATGGACACCTTCGTCGATTCTTCGTGGTACTACTTCCGCTACGTCGATCCGAAGAACGAAAAGCTGCCCTTCGCTCCCGAGATCGCCGCGTACTGGACTCCAGTTGATCAATATATCGGCGGCATCGAACACGCCGTGCTGCATCTGATCTACACCCGGCTGTGGACCAAGATCATGCGTGACCTTGGCCTGATCACCTTCGGCGAACCCGTCAAAAAACTGCTGACTCAGGGAATGGTCTGTCTGGCAAGCTATCGCTGCGAGCAGCACGACTGGCTCTACCCCTACGAAGTCATCGACGGCAAATGCTCTTTCTGCAAACGCGATGTCGTGGTCGGCCGCATCGAGAAGATGTCCAAATCGAAGAAGAACACCGTCGATCCCGACGAGATGATCAAAATCTACGGCGCGGACACCGTTCGCCTCTTCATGCTCTTTGCCGCTCCTCCTGAAAAAGACCTTGAGTGGAGCGAGGCCGGAGCAGAAGGATCTTCACGCTTCCTCAATCGCGTCTGGCGAATCGTCTACAAATGGCACGACAAGTTCGGCGGCGCTTGAAGGCGAATTCTCGACCGAAGCCCGATCGCTGCGCCGCAAGACTCATCAGACAATCAAGCGCATCACTCACGACATCGGCGAACGCATGAACTTCAACACCGCCGTGGCCGCCATGATGGAACTGACCAATGAGATCTATGCCTTCGATGGGACTATCAAAGCCACTCCATCTTCCACTGACCTTTTTGCAATTAAAGAAGCGATGGAAGCGCTGGTGAAGATGCTCTCTCCTTTCACGCCTCACATTGCCGAAGAGCTGTGGACTCATCTTGGCCATGACGAGATCGTACTGGCTGCTTCATGGCCCGAATTCGACTCGGAACTGGCCAAAGACGAAGAACTGGAAATACCGGTGCAGCTCAACGGCAAGCTGATAGCGAAGCTGACCGTCCCGGCCGACATAGCCGAAGACGCCCTGATCCAGATGGCCCTGGCAAACGACCGCGTCAAGGCCCGACTCGACGGGCGTCAGATAGTCAAGACTATCGTGGTACCTAAACGGCTGGTCAATCTGGTCGCGAAGTAGTTACTGATGTTACGCAAATCGTATTTCTGAATCGGTTTGACACGTTCTTTTGAAGTAATTCAAACAGCCGACGAAGCCGGATGTTTAAATTACTTCAATAGAACGTGTCAAACCGATTCAGAAATGCAATTTGCGTAACATCAGTTCTTAAACTCTCTGGAAAGTCTATTGCCTATGTCGCGGATTGTGTTCATGGTTCCGGCCTATAACGAGAGCGAAAGTCTACCCGGAACGATAGCCGATCTGCGTGAGCATTATCCCAAAACTGACATTATTGTCATCAATGACGGCTCGACGGATGGGACGGCGGAGGCGGCACTGGGGCTGGAGGTGACATTACTCGATCTGCCGTTCAATCTTGGAATTGGCGGGGCCGTGCAGACCGGCCTGCTTTATGCTGCGCGGCATTGTTATGACATTGCGGTGCAATTCGACGGTGATGGGCAGCACCGGGCAGATGAGGTATCCAAACTTCTTCGTGCGATTCAATCCGGGCAATGCGATGCCGTGATCGGATCGCGATTCCTTGTGCCTTCGCAGTACCGGCCGCCGCTGATGCGTCGCATCGGAATTGCCGCATTTAATACCGTAAATTCACTGATTCTCAGCCGCAGGATATCGGACAGCACTTCCGGATTCCGCGCCTACAATCGCAAGACAATCGAATTTCTGGCGCAGAACTATCCTCACGATTATCCTGAGCCGGAGTCGGTCATGATTCTGTGCCGGAGCGGATTCCGCATACTCGAAGTCCAGGTGGAGATGCGGGAGCGTCAGAACGGGCAGTCTTCCATAACTTTCCTGAGATCGATTTATTACATGTGCAAAGTGATGCTCGCGATTCTGATCGGTGCGACGCGCCGACCGTTAAGGAGGCCAATGGATGAAATCTGAGATACAAATTCTGGCGATTCTTGGCAGCCTGGCCGTGCTGCTGCTGGTCATACATCTGATACGGCGTCGAATGTTGCGCGAAGAATATGCGCTACTCTGGTTCGGCGGCGGCATAGTGCTGCTGGTCTTATCTCTCTGGCGCGGCCTGTTGCATACGGTGGCAGGGCTTGTCGGAGTTGCATATCCTCCCTCGGTACTGCTGCTGGGTGTGATCGCGACAGGATTTCTTGTGTCGATGCACTATTCCGTTTCGCTTTCGCGTCTGGATCAGCAGAACAAGCGGTTGGCTCAGGAACTGGCGCTGCTGCGACTGCAAGTGGAAAAAGCTGCGGAAACGCCTGCCCCAGCGGCCGGAGAGTGATCGATGCCGCGATTGAAAATCTCCGTCATCACACCTTCCTACAATCAGGGGCGATTCATCGAACGCACCATTGAGAGCGTCCTGCAACAGGCCGGCGATTTCGAGATCGAGTATCTGATCATGGACGGCGGCAGCACGGACAATACTCTTGAGATCCTGAGGAAATATGCCGGACGAATAACAGTGGAGATCGCTGCTGACGAAGGGCAGGCCGATGCGATCAATAAAGGATTGCGTCGCGCCGGCGGCGATATCGTCGGGTGGCTCAACAGCGACGACCTGCTGGCGCCCGGCGCGCTTCAAAGGGTGGTGGAAGTTTTCACGCGCTATCCAAACGTCGAATGGGTAGATGGGCGCTGTGACATCGTCGATGCAGATGGCCGATTGATCCGCCCCCTGATCAGCCTCTACAAACATTGGCTCTGCCGGCGATATTCATTCTCGCGCCTGCTGACTGAAAACTTCATCAGCCAGATGACCGTCTTCTGGCGGCGAAATCTGATGGAAGAGACAGGCTATCCGGATCAATCGCTCAATTTTGCCTTCGATTACGACTACTGGCTGCGGCTGGCGCAGCGCAGCGATCCCTTTTACATCAATGATCGTCAGGCCAGTTTTCGCTGGTACCAGACCAGCAAGAGCGGATCTCAATTCCGCGAGCAATTCAGAGAAGACTACGAAGTCGCACGAAGGCATGCCAAAGACCGTCATTGGATACTGTTGCATAAACAATGGAAGACGGCTCGCATGATAATGATATACAGGATCCTGAGCATGTTTCATCGGATCTGATTGAGGCGTGAAGGGGATGAAGTTTAAATTCGGCGGTTCGAATATCTGGCACAATGTGATTTCAAATCTCGCAGGGAACGGCTGGCTGGCGCTGATGCAGATCATACTGGTTCCGGTCTTCATCAGGCTGCTGGGAATAAAAGCCTATGGGCTATTCGGCTTTTATCTCGCTTTGCAGGCAATGGCACAGATGTTTGACCTTGGTCTGGGAACGACCCTTAATCGCGAGTTGGCCCATTATTCAGCGCAGGCTGAAAGATCGGGTGAAGTCCGTGATTTTGTGCGCACTTTTGAGTTCGCATCCTGGATCGTAGCGGTCCTGGCGGGAGTTACCATACTTTTGGCTGCGACGTTTTTTGTGACTCGCTGGACTCAGACAGACCAAATTTCTGTAACTGCAATCAGACCGGTCGTCTTCTGTTTTGGCGCGCTGGTCACGATGCAATTGCTGATCAGATTTTATCAGGGCGGTTTGTCGGGATTACAGCGGCAGCCGCTGATGAATCTGATACAGATAATTATGGTCACATTACGGGATGGAGGCTCAATTGTTGTCCTGCGCTGGGTACGACCGACAATCACGGCTTTTTTTCTCTGGCAGACCGGTGCTTTATTGATTTATGTCGTTGCGATTCGGATGGTGTTATGGTGGAGTCTGCCGGCGGCTGAACGCCCGGCTCGACTCCATCCCGGATTGCTGCGCAGCAAATCCCGTTTCGCGGCTGGTTTGAGCGGCATCACTCTCCTGGCATTGATCCTCACCCAGATCGACAAAGTCATACTGAGCCGGCTGCTTAGCCTGGATACTTACGGTTATTACATTCTTGCCACTACTGCGGCTACGGGTCTGACGCTTCTGACGATTTCGTTGTTCATCGCAATCTTCCCGCATTTCTCCGCGCTGGTTGCAACGGGCGATGATGTTTCGCTGCGTGCGTCATACCATTTCAACTCACAGTTGATGTCATTGATGGTGATGCCGGCCGCTGGGATGGTATCGCTTTTCGCCTTCGATCTTTTGCTGTTATGGACAGGCAATATCGAATCATCGAAAAATGCCGCACCTGTCTTGAGCGTATACGTGATGGGGACGGCGATGAACAGCCTGATGCTGATTCCATTTGCAGTGCAACTGGCTCACGGCTGGACAAGCATTGCATTGCGGATCAGCTTGGTTCAACTCCTGGTGTTTGTGCCATCAATTATATTCCTGAGTCGCGGCTACGGGCCCGTCGGCGCGGCATTTGCGTGGGTGATGAGCAGCGGAATTAATATGATCGCCACCATTTTTCTGACACACGCCCGATTGCTCAAAGGCGAACCATGTACCAGGTTTGTCAGGGACATCGGGCTGCCTGCCCTGGCGGTACTGACGATGACTCTGATCTGGCGGCAAATGACTTCAGAGATATCCGGCTTTCTGCATCCTGTGGCTGCCGCCCTGGCTTTGTTTGTCACTGCATCGGCAGCAGTGGTGCTGGCGGCAGATGGATTGCGAAGCAGTATTTTTTCAAGATTGCGAAATTAACGTCAAACGAAGTATTCATCTGACAACAGGCCCAGCGTTATATGTCGGGAAAGCAGAATGCACAGAGTACCCAATCATCCAGTGTGCGAATGATTTGGTAACCGGCTGATACCCTGCGCGTCAATTCAATAAAAACATGGCTTATCTCTTATTTATCAAATGGCTGGCCGCTCACATCGGGGTATTGACTCTGATTTTGCTTGCCGCGGGCGGGGCAGGACAATTGCTGTTGCAGCGGATTCCCTTTCATTCTCATTTTGAAAGAGCAGTCTATTCACTGATGACGGGTTTCGGCATCTGGTCGACTTTCATATTCTGCCTTGGCGGCTTCCATCTGATCTACTGGGAGGTCCTCTGGCCGCTGACGGTGGCCGCAGCAGTCCCGGCTTCAATCAGTTTAATAAAACATACAAGCAAACTGTCTTTCTCCAAACTAAAGCCGGCGGATCTCCGAACCGGCTTGTTATTCGCCTTCATATTGCTGACAACGGCAATTGCCTTGATGATCGGCATCAAGGCGCTCTATCCACCGACTCAGTGGGATGCGATCAGCAATCATCTGGTGATCGCACGTGAATATCTCATTCAACACAGGATTGTCGCTGTTCCGGGATCCCCCAATCAGGTGATACACGCTCTCAACCATTTACTTTTCACATGGGGTATGGCGCTGCTCGACGACATCGTTGCCCAGTTGATCGAGTTCACCTTCTTTTTACTTACCGCGGCCGGAATTTATGCCTACTTTCTGAGGATCAATCTGCCGTTTCACGGCATCGCCGCATCCTTGATCTGGATCGGCAATCCCCTGCTCCACTGGATTGGAGTGGCCGGATACATCGATGTATGCCTTGCTGCATATGTACTGTTTGGACTGCAGGCTCTTTTTCGATACGACAGGGAGCGCGACGTCAAGTGGCTGTATCTTTCAATCGCCTTGCTGGCAATGGCCGCAGGAGTAAAGCTGACCGGCGCTTTTTTCATTCTCCTGGCGCTCGCTTATGCAACTTTGCTGACACTGAAAGGCGCCATAAAATTCAACTCGCTTGCGCGCTGCTGTATTCTCGCACTGGCTATCATGACTCCCTGGTATGGATTCATCGTCTATCACACGGGCAATCCTCTTTATCCCCTTTTTGGGCAGTTCAACCGTGGCGAGTTCAAAATACCGGAATCCGCATCTGCTCCCGGCGATAAGTATTTTTTCGAGAGCGCCGGGCTCCCTAAAACAATATCCGGCCTGATCAGGCTGCCCTTTTATCAGGCATTCCATCAGGAAATTTTTTTCAAGGACAACAATCTTGGATATCTGCCGGTCTTCGGATTCTGGCCTTTGATTCTACTGCTCTCAATCTGGAAGAAGCCGCTGAGGTGGTGGAGTTCCTGGATATTCGCATACACCATGTTCTGGTTCGCTTCGGCATCATATCTTCGTTACTGGCTGCCCGTCCTGCCGCTCATTGCCATTGGATTGTGCGAAGGCGCCTCACTGATTACCGCGAAAATAAAGATATCGGACAAGATGCTGAGAGCTTTTGCCCTGTTGCCGGCGGTTACGGTTCTCTTGTCGATCGCCGCGGTCATCATCAGATATCACGACAGGATTCTCCATCTATCCGAAAAACTGCCTCCGACCGATCTAACTTCCCGCGAAAAATATCTGGCGGATAGTGGATTCAACTCCGTATTGTTCATCAACAAAAACAGCGCTCCCGGAGACAGGGTCTTTCTGGTTGACGCCAATTATTTTAATTATTACTGCAATCGAAAAGTCATCGGGAATGCTGGAGGAAGCCGATTCAACAAAACTTCGGGAATCATCGAATGGGTTACCAGAACCCCTGATAAAAGCGAGTTGAGGATACTCAAACCGGAATGGTTACTGTTAAGGAGGGAAAAAAAGCTGCCGGAGAATGCAAGAATCTTTTCCGAAGATGGCCCTCAGTATGAGGTCGTTTACAAAGACTCGTTTTGCTACCTGTTCCGCCTCAAACCGGAATAATTTCGATCTGGCGGCCGATCATACCTTGATAAAAATCTTCCGCCTGTAAAGGATGGTCATCAATCCAAGCCATAGCAGGACATAAGCCAGGGCAAAAGCAAGTGATGCGTTGATCGGAGAGAGCCACGTTGCAAAGATCCGTTCATAGATGAAGGTTTTCAGATCACCTGTTCTACCGTCCAGCCTGGGCTTCTCGATAAAGCCAAGAATCCTTGTCATCAGACCGGACAGAACATATAAAGCCAGCGCGTTGACCCCAAATATGACGAAAGGTTTCGCCCACCGCTTGTAGCCCTTGATATCAATTGACCAGTAACACAGAGCCAGCAACTGCAGCGCCATTCCCGTCGTGAAAACCACATAAGAGCTCGTCCACAAGGCTTTATTGATCGGAAAGGCGAGATTCCAGCACCAGCCCACGATCGCGCAGAGCGCGCCGGCCGCAAACATGCCGGCGGCCTTATCGAGCGGCTCTCGTTTTGTCATCAGCCACTGGCCTGTGATAACCCCCGACAGGCATGTGGCTATCGCAGGTATGGTGCTCAGTATCCCTTCAGGATCGTAGAAGGGTTTGTAGATATGTCCGGGGAGCAGTGTGCGATCGACCCATGAAGCCAGGCTCCCTTCCATGCTCAGGTCACCTGGCTGATAACCCGGTGCCGGAACAGTCTTCATCACCAGCCAGTATCCCAGCAGCAGGATCGCAGTGATCATCGCCTGCCCCCGGATTCTGAACTTCAAAAAAATTATCGATGCGAAGAAGTAACAGATCGCTATCCGCTGCAGAACTCCCGGAATTCTGATAGTCCGGAACTTTTCGAGAGTGTAAGGGAATCCGTGAAGCACTATCAAACTGATGAAGAATATCAGCAGGCTCCGGCGGATGATCTTCACGTATAGGTCATGCTGCGAGCCGCCCTGATCCACCCGGCGCTGAAATGCTAGCGGAATGGCTATTCCGACGATGAAGACGAAGAACGGAAAGACCAGATCGGTCGGCGTCCAGCCGTGCCACGACGCGTGCTCAAGCGGCCAGTAGACGTTATTCCAGTCACCGGCATTGTTGACCAACACCATTGCCGCAATCGTCAGCCCGCGAAAAACATCAAGTGAGGTCAATCTCCCTGAAAGCTGTGCGTGATCTTTCTCTTTTGTGGATTCCTTATTTTCAGACATATCTGTTTTCAACCGGGAGCGAGTTTAAGGATCACTCCTTCATATTGCAAGACTATGGAGAGATGCGACGCTCTCATCCCAAGTGAGTTTTTTATGAAGGGTTAACAAGGCTTAATTATATCCCGGTTGAAATTGATCATTGAATCGGACCATAATAACCAGGATATAAACATATGAAGTTATCAAGATCTATCAGTGATTCAACCATCCCTTCAAGGATATTCCCAGGATCAAAGAGTTAATCACTCTTCTTATTACTGCACACTATCCCCCTTTGAACTTTACTTAATTAGCGAAGCATAGGGCGGAAGTGTATTGAATGAGAAGAGGAATATTCAATAAAAAGATGGCTATAAGAATAAAGATATTAGCAGTATCAGGTTTTCTGACACTGGCTTTCGCAATGGCGGGATTGGGCAGTGGAGGAGGCTGGTATGTGAGGATATTAGCCGGTGCAGGGATAGCGAGCAGAGTCAGAGCGGAGACTACAGGGGCTGCGCCAGAGCTTCCGCGAGTATATCTGGATACCACATATGTAGCTCCGACGGGAAAAACAATTGCGGTGTCTGCCGGGGGAGATTTTCAGGCGGCACTCGATCAGGCCCAGCCCGGCGATATCATTACATTGCAGGCCGGAGCGACGTATGTTGGGACCTTCACACTTCCCGTCAAGACCGGTGCCAATTGGATCGTCATCCGCAGTTCGGCGCCTGAGAGCGCCCTTCCACCGCCGGGCACCCGCATTACGCCGGCTTATGCCGGTGTGCTTCCAAAAATCGTCACATCAAACGTAGAGGCTGCGCTTGATACCGCCGACGGAGCACATCACTATCGTTTTATTGGCGTGGAATTCACGGCAACGCCCAGCGCACCGTTTACTTACAACATGATCAATCTGGGAGGAGAGCAATCCACACTTGCCCAGACGCCTCATCATCTGATACTGGACCGAGTCTATATTCACGGCCGTCCCGATTTCACATTGAGGCGCGGCATTGCGCTCAACAGCGCTTCTACCGCAATAATCGACTCATACATTTCAGACTGCCACGAGGTGGGGATCGATTCGCAGGCAATCGGCGGGTGGAACGGACCCGGTCCATTCAAGATAGTCAACAATTACCTGGAGGGCGCTGGTGAAAATATCATTTTTGGCGGTGCGGATCCGTCGATACCGAACCTTGTCCCATCCGACATTGAATTCAGGCGCAACTACTGCTTCAAGCCATTGTCATGGAGAATCGAAGATCCCAGCTACGCCGGAATTCCCTGGGGTGTGAAAAACCTGTTTGAGTTGAAGAACGCGCAGCGGGTCTGGATCGACGGCAACATCTTCGAACACAACTGGACATATGGGCAGAACGGAATTGCGATATTGTTCACGGTTCGTAATCAGGACGGGACGGCACCCTGGTCCGTCGTTCAGGATGTGACTTTCACCAACAATATAGTTCGGCGGACGGCATCGGGGGTCAACATCCTCGGCGACGATAACAATAATGTCAGTTTGCGGACACGGCGTATCAGGGTGGCCAACAACCTCTTTGATGAGGTGGATGGTCAGCGGTGGTCGGGTGGCGGAATTGTATTTCAGATTGTTCGCGGGCCGCAGGATATCACCATCGAGAATAATACAACTTTCCAGGATGGCAGCATTATTGCAGTCGATGATATAGCGAGTCCCGGTCTGATCTTCCGGAATAATATTACTCCGCATAACGAATACGGAATCAAAGGCGACAATCGGGAATCCGGCAACGATACAATCACCACTTACTTCGCAGATTCAATTTTCAGGAAAAATGCTTTGATAGGAGCGCAAAGCAAGGATTATCCCGCTGATAATTTCTTCCCGGTATCGTTTGCTCAGGTTGGTTTTATCGATTTTGCGGCAGGAAATTACAGGCTTGCATCGACAAGTCCTTATAAGAATGCTGGAACTGACGGCAAGGACATAGGTTGCGACATTGACACGCTCAATGCCGCTATCAGCAGTGAGGGGTTTGAGGCCGACATATCGCCGCGTCCCAATGGAGGTGGAACGGTTCAGGTTTCTGATTGGGTGCAGGCGGGCCGGTTTGTATCCGGGGTTGATACACCGGCTGTCGGGAACGAATTCCGGCGAGCCGATTGCGCACCGCGAGCGACGCTCGGAGACGGCCGGATCACCGTAGCAGACTGGGTGCAGGCAGGCAGATACGCTATGGGGCTTGACGCATTAAGACAGACGGGCGGGCCTGCAACAACGACTTCACTCGCAGTGTCTCAGACCCAGGATATACATGTTGAGCAACAACAGTCTCCTCGTGAATTGCGCGTGACCAGCCAGATTGTGTCTCGCGATGAGGAATACGTCGATGTACCGTTGGTATTGATGGCGCAGGGAGGTGAAAACGGGATGACACTCTCTCTGACCTTTAACCCTGCGGTCCTGAGTTATGAGAGCTATGTTCTCGGCCGTGATATCGGTTCCGGCCCAAGCGCGATCGTCAACACAAGCAGGGTCTCCAGAGGTCAGGCCGGATTCGGATTACTGCTCAAGCCAGGTGAAAGCTTCCTCGCGGGAGAGTTGGAGATACTGGTTGTCAGGTTCAAAGTATTGAATCAGGGCGCCGGAGCGACAAAGATCGGCATCGGAAGCGGCCCACTCTCACTCGGTCTTTCAGATGCGGAGGCACAAACTCTCCCGGTCAGACCGGTCTTCGGAAAAGTGAGCTTCTCAAAGATTCCCGTCCGGAATACTGATCCGCGAAATTGAATTGCTCGTCTCATGACAAAAATTGAGCGCAAGCGTCCCGCTTGCGCTCAACATACGGCACCACAAATCCTGAATACTACTATTTGATATTGACCGACAGAATATTCGTTGGTTTTGTGTCTACAGTGACGGAGACATCCACATTCCCTCTGCCGGCAAGGCTGCGTGGGATTCGAACGGTGATCTGGTCGAGCCCTATGTATTGTCCCTGCACCCCTGCAAACGTGACTTCAGCCGCGGTTCCTCCGATGGTAGATGTCACCGCAGAAAGCGAGCTTCTGAATCGCACGCCTGTCCCATAAAGCAACAGGTATACCTGATCCGTCGCCGGCCCCAGATCGATCGGAACAGCGAAGTATTTATTCTGCACAGCGTCGTATTGGATGACAGCCTCATAGATCTGAGATCCGTCCTGGCGCACTCTGAGAACGTCCGCAGCCGTCCATCCCTTACCGTCTTTAGTAGCCGAGAATAATCCCGGAACCACCGTGTTGATTACCACCGGAGCCGAGAAAGTCGAGCCGTTGGTATTGGCGATAGTGACAGTCCCGTTTCCGTTGACCGATCCAGCCGGGACCAGGTAATTAACCTGCGCCGGCGAAACGTAAAACAATTGCGCAAGTCTTTCGGTGCCGCCGCCGTCTTTCACTTTCACCGTCGTCCCGGCAAGCGTGGTCGGCAAGGGAGTTGTGCTCGCGAGCTGAGTATCGACCGACATACCGGTGCCGAATGCGGCTGCAATCTCTTCACTGGCCAGAGCCGAGCCGTTATAACTTGCAGCTGAAAGATTCACGATGGAGGGAGGAGCCGTAAGATTGGCTGTTGTCGTATAGACATAGTCACCGGAGCTGCCGCTGCCGTTGCCGGCTATGGATGAAACATAAAATGTGACCTTGCCGACGTTGGCTGACGGAGCCGTCCAGTTGAAGCTCCAACTATTCTCACCGGTAGCGGTCGGATCAGCGCCCGACGATGTCTGGGTGATATAACTGCGCTGCTTGCTGCTCACGTTTCCTGTGATGGCCGCTGTTCGCACTGTATCCGTTACAGTCAGGTTCCAGCCCTGTTGTTCAGTTCATCCAGAACCGTGACTTCAAATCCATACCTCGCCCGGTTTGCCTGCTGAATCTTCACTGTGACGGTTATTCCCTGATTGAGCGTGTAACTTGCCGGCACCCCTGTAACGCTCAGGACTCCGGGGCCGCTGTTCAAGGTGAAGCTTCCATGACACGACGTGCACGTCGATTCCCCCGGCGCTCCCGTTCTGGCCGAAGGCGCCACATCCGAATCGGCGCTCACTACTCCAGTAGGAAGGATATAGTTCGAAATGAATACGATTGTAACGAGTATCAAAAAAAACTTAACCAATTGCTTGAATTTCCTCATGATTCCTCCGCTATCGAGATTTATGTTCTGCCATGATTATTATCAATAGGAAGAGTTGGGGTTGTGCTACCTTTACGCAATACGGGTGCCAGAATCTGATCGCATTCGAAATGATTTGAAAAACGCCTCCTTTCGACTTTATCCCCTTGTAATCCGGCTCTTCCGGCAAAAATGAGAATTTGCAAACAAAGGACTGTTCAAGAATTTATCGATGAGGTGAGTAATAATTCGCTGCTGTTTGTGGAATAATGCTCAGTTGAAAGACAAGCAGATGATTTCGAGGAAGGATCGGTTGGTCATGATGAAGCCGCAATGGAGACTGGTAATCACCGCACTGGTAATATTAACGAGTGCCGGGTTCACGGAATGCCAAGCCGGCGGGGCGGGGCGATTATCTGCCGAAGCACATCAGGAGTTTGGCAATACCTCCCTTTCAGAATCCAAGCCTGCGATTCAAGGTGGAGCAGCGATTCACCTCGGCGATCATTGATGAAACGCTTCGCCGGGCACGCTCGCTCAATGTTACATCGACGACTGCCGATGCTGATGCCGTCATGCTCGGAACTATCAGAAGCTTCAACATCCGCCCGGTGCTGCTCGATGATCTGGGCCGAGCGAGGATCTTCGAGATAACCATCAATGTTGCGCTCACGGTCCGCGACCAGGTCAAGAACAAAATAATTTTCGACAACCAGAACTACATATTTAAAGGGGAATACGAAATCTCCGGCGACCCCAAAACCTTTTTCACTGAAGAAGGCCCGGCAGTCGATCGCCTTGCACGCGATTTCGCCAAAAGCGTCATGACCACTATTCTTGAAGGATTTTAAAAATGAGATCACGAATCAGAAGAAGAAGAAAGATTACGAAACAGACGAAATAAACGAAACAAACGAAAAATTTCAAGGCGGTCAATGTTCCAGTTTCCCGATTAGACGACCGATCAAAGAAGATTGGCCTGTCCATTCTTTGAAACTTTTTCGTTTATTTCGTCTGTTTCGTAATCTTTCTTCTTATTCTTCTTCTGATTCGTAATCTTATCCTGACTATGAAACGACAGACATCGGGAGACGCGATGAAATCGCAGTCTGATTTCTTCCGCAATCTTGAGAACAAAAAGATAGCCCCGGTTTATCTCTTCGATGGGAGCGAGAATTTCCAGCGTGATCAGGCGTTGAACAAGCTTCTGGATGGGGCGGTGGATCAATCGGTTCGCCAGTTCAATCATGCCGTGATCTCGGTTGCTGGAGGCGATCTTGGCGAAGCGCTGGGGCTGGCGCGCCAGTATCCGATGATCTCAGAGAGGCGGATGGTTGTGGTCACTGGATTCGAGGCAATCAGTGACGATACTCAGCTAGAGATGCTCAAGGACTACCTGCGCGATCCGGCAGAGACCACGGTGCTTGTCTTCGTCACGAGCGGACTGGACAACCGGCGCAATATCGCCACGATTTTAAAAAAGGGTTGTGAGACAGTCAGTTTCGAGCAGCTGGATGAGCGCGAGGGAGCCCCCGAATGGATCCGTCAGTATGTCGGCGGTGCGGGCTGTTCGATCGACCCGGCATCGGCCTCATATCTGACAGGCATGGTCGGAGTGGACATGATGACCCTCTCTAATGAGCTTGATAAGCTGATGGCCTACATCGGGTTCAAAGGCAGGATTACCAGAACCGAGATAGACGAGGTCGTTCG
Organism: Acidobacteriota bacterium; assembly: GCA_016710075.1. GTDB lineage: Bacteria > Acidobacteriota > Blastocatellia > RBC074 > RBC074 > JADJLO01. Next base: position 129,078 of record JADJLO010000016.1, read on the forward strand.
CCATTCCCGCGAACATTCGAGTTTTGAACTGACCGATGCGATCATCGACGGTGACCGCAAAAGGGCGCTGACTCTGCTGGATCTCATCTTCGCCAATCCGACGGAATCGACGCAGACCTTGTCGCTGATGATCCTCGGAGCGATCGCCAGCAATTACCGTCGGATACTGATGGCCAAGGATCTGATGCGACAGAATGCACCAAACTCCGAGGTCGCCAAGGCCGTCGGAATGTCGCCCTACGGAGTGACAAAATTCAACGAGCGAATCAGAAAGATAGACACGGAAAGAATAATCAGAGGGATCGAGCGCATTTCGCGTACCGATCTGGCATTGAAGACTTCACTGGCCACTCCGCGATTGCAACTCGAATTGCTGATCTGCGAACTCTGCCCCGTCAAGCATCAAACCAGATAAAATCAAAACACAAAGCAGTATTCCCCGGAGAACAAAATGGCTAATAACGTTTCGGATGATGATTTTGATGGTGAGAGACAGCCGGCCAGTGGCCTGCTGAGAAGGCCAGGAACCCTGATAACGATTGTGCTGATGGCGATTGTGCTTCTGGGATGGCCCGGGTTTGCCGGTTTCTATTCCGACTGGCTCTGGTTTCAGGAGGTCGGATATCAGCGCATCTTCTCGACAATTCTGTTGACGAAAATGCTGCTCGCCTTGTGTGCAGTGGTTTTGTCGGCGCTCTTCATCTGGATCAATCTGAAGATCGCATTACGGGTCAGCCAGGCCGGTTCGAAGCTTGTTCGATACATCACCGTCAACAAGGAGAGACTGGAGATTCCGGAAATCGCCGGTTTTATCGAGCGATGGGTTTTGCCTTTATCCCTTCTGGGAGGGCTGTTTCTGGGGCTGCAATACTGGGATTCGTGGGAGGTTGTCCTGCAGTACCGGCACCAGACTCCATTTGGTGACAGCGATCCTGTCTTTGGTCGCGATATTGCTTATTACTTCTTTTCGCTTCCGCTCTTTGATCTCATCTCTGAATCGCTGATGCAACTGGTGATTGTAACGTTGGTTGGGTCGTTGATAATCAACCTCATGCGCGCCGCTACGTTGTTTTCGCGCAGGGGCGGATCATTGGGATTCAATCCGGCGGCACGGCGCCATCTGTTGTTTCTGGGGGCAGGGCTTTTCATCGTTATTGCCTGGCGTGCCCGGCTTGAAATGATGGATCTGCTGTTTTCGAACAATGGAACCGTTGACGGAGCGAACTATACCGACATCAACGCCACTCTGCCGGTCTTGAAAATCCAGGTCTTTATCGCGCTGCTGATAGCATTGATCGCGATTGCAAGCATGTTTATTTCAGCAAACACTCCTCTCTGGGTCGGGCTGGGTCTTTACCTGCTTGTCCTGGTAGGCGGGGGCTGGTTCTATCCTTCAATGGTTCAGCGATTTTCGGTCGCCCCGAACGAACTGGTCAAGGAGACCCCCTATATCAAGAACAACATCGATGCCACACGCAAAGCATACGGACTTGACCGCATCGAAGAGCAAGAGCTTTCAGGCGACGTCAGCATTACGCTCAAGGATATTCAGGAGAACTCGGGGACAATCAACAATATCCGGCTGTGGGATCACAAGCCTATCCTGGAGACTTTCGGCCAGCTTCAGGAGATTCGGACTTATTACGATTTCCTGTCGGCCGATAATGACCGGTATATGATCGATGGCGAGATGAGGCAGATCATCATCTCACCACGCGAATTATCAATAGCCAGCCTGCCGAATCGCAACTGGATCAACGAAAGACTGACATTCACGCACGGCTTCGGCCTGACGCTCAGCCCTGCAAATCAGGTTACGGCAGAAGGTCTGCCCAAGCTCTATATCAAGGATATTCCCCCGGTTTCATCGATTCCCACACTCAAGGTAAAAGTGCCGGAGATCTATTACGGAGAACTGACGCACGAACCCGTATATGTAAAAACCACCGCGGAAGAGTTCAACTACCCATCGGGAGAAAACAATGTCTACACGAACTATACCGGCGAGGGTGGAGTATCGATTGGCTCGTACTGGCGCAAGCTGCTCTTCGCCACCAGGTTCGGCGATATGAAACTGATCCTGTCGGATGACATGACCGCTGATAGTCGCGTCCTCTTCTACCGCAACATCAGAGAGCGATTGTCCAGGATCGCTCCGTTCCTGCACTACGACCAGGATCCTTACATGGTCATCTCGGATGGGCGATTATTCTGGATAGAAGACGCTTATACGGTAAGCGACCGCTATCCATATTCACAATCCGTCGGCGGAATCAACTATATCCGCAACTCGGTGAAAGCCGTGATCGATGCATATAACGGTAAAGTAGATTTTTACATTGCCGATCCAGCCGACCCTGTGATCCGGACATGGGCGGCGATCTTCCCCGGCACTTTCAAGCAGCTTTCTGAAATGCCCGCTGATTTGCGCACACACCTGCGATACCCTGAAGACATATTCAGCATTCAGGCATCAGTCTACTCGACCTATCACATGGACAAGCCGCAGACGCTGTACAACAAGGAAGATCAATGGGAGATAGCATCGGCCAACGAAGCTGAAGGCAAAATGCTGCCGATGAACCCCTATTACACCATCATGAAACTTCCCGGTGAAAAGAAGGAAGAATTCATCCTCATGCTGCCCTTCACTCCGCGAAGCAAGGACAATCTTGCCGCGTGGATGGTTGCCCGTGCCGATGGCGAGAACTACGGCAAACTGGCTGTCTATCAGTTCCCGAAACAGCGACTGATTTACGGGCCGAAGCAGATTGTCGCGCGGATCAACCAGGACGCCGAGATTTCACGCCAGCTCACGCTCTGGAATCAGCGCGGCTCACAGGTCATCTTTGGCACCCTGCTGGTGATTCCGGTCAAGGAGTCTTTGATCTATGTGCAGCCGCTCTACCTCAAAGCAGATACCGGAAAGATTCCGGAATTAAAGCGGGTCATTGTCACGGTCGAAAACCGGATTGCAATGGAAGAGACGCTTGAAGCCGGTCTTTCCAGAATCTTCGGCGGCGCCACGACGGCTCAACCACAAACGACGGCCGCCGCCCAAACCCAGCCAGGATCCGCACCTGCCGTCGTTCCCGATGTCCGAAGTCTCTCAATCCAGGCGAGTGAACTATACAAAAATGCCATTCAGGCACAACGCGACGGTGACTGGGCCCGTTACGGCGAGGAGATAAAGAAACTCGGCGCCGTTCTCGAGAAGATGCAGAAGGAGAAGTAACGCTGCCTTTGTTCTCCGTTGCAGAAAACTTTAAACTATCCGCAACGGAGGATTATTACTGACACGAGAATCTCATTTTGCTAAACTGCGCATCGCAAAGTGCCTCACGACTTCCCAATCAGGATGTCATTTTAGTTTGAATGTTATGGCAGGATGTTATCAATTATGAAAAGGACAATTTTCTATCCGCTGCTGGCGCTCCTCATGTTGATTCCCTTCACCGGATTTGGACAACAGGCCAAAGAACCGAAGATCAGCATCGCCAAAACCGAGCACAATTTCGGCGAGGTCAACAAGGGCGAAACAGTCAGCCATACTTTCGTTTTCAAAAATGAGGGCGAAGCAGATCTGCTCATCAGAAACGTGGCTCCGAGTTGAGGGTGCACGGCAAGCGACTTCACAAAAGTCGTCCCTCCTGGTCAGGAGGGTAAAATCACTTTATTGGTCAATACTGCAAGCTTCAGCGGGCCGGTTACAAAGTCCGCCGAGGTGACGACCAACGATCCCGTTAAGGGAAGCTTCTTTCTACAGATGAGCCTGGTGATCAACACCGCTAATGAGACGCCCAAGGGACTTCAAATGGGTCCGTTCATCGTCGGCCCGTCAAATACATGGTCAGGCCGGTTGCCTCAGGGTCTAAGCGGCAGCGGAATCATCTCGATCACCACCAATAACTCGGGGAAGCCGGTTCGCCTCACAAAATTGAATCCCGGCGAAGGCAATGCCTTCAAGGCTTCTCTCGATACGCTGGAAGAAGGCAAGCGCTATACACTGAACTTCAACTCATCCAATGATCTGGAGATTGGCAACTACAGGCAGGTTGTAAAACTGACCACGGACGATCCTCAATACCCTGAACTTTCGATCAACCTTGAGATGATCATCATCTCCCCGGTTCTTCTTAATCCGACATCACTCAACTTTGAGAACGTCCCCGTCTCCAGTCCCGATCTCAACCTCCAGTCGTTGAGCAGGTTTGTCTGGGTCCGGCAGGCTAAGGGAATGGGAATCGAGGTCAAAAGTGCATCTTCGGACCTGCCCTTCATCAAGGTCAAGATAGAATCCCGGGACGGCGCGACGGTCCTTTATCGAGTGAGCTTCAGTGAAAAGCCGCCCAAAGGCATTCACAACGGCAAGCTGTCTTTCGAGGTCACAAGCCCCGTCAATAAGGTCTTTGAGATACCTGTGTCCGTCAATGCACAATAAAGGCAGAGTTTAAAGTCCAAAGTCTAAAGTTTAAAGTCCAAAGTTTAAAGTTTAAAGTCCAAAGCGTAGTATCATGATACTTTGAACCTTGGACTTTAAACTTTAAACTTTAAACTTTAGACTTTTAGCCTGGCCTGTTCCATCTGCACCAGGATCGGTTTTTCGCCTGTCTTCTGGAATCGCTCAACGCAGACAAGGCAGGGATAATGGAGTTTATCCTTTTGGTTCGGGTCGGCCGCCATTTCGAGGCGCTCCTGGTGGACCTTGGTGACCAGATTCATCAGTTTTGAGAGTGCCGATGTCAGACTCTCCTTCTTGAGATCACCCACGACATCCTCGCCGTCACCGCCGGCATCACGGTAATTTGAGAGCTGGCAGCAGAGCGTCAGTCTGCCGCGATAATCAATATTGAGATCATCGAGCGTCAGCGGAGCGCATCGCGGGAGGAAATAATCCGTATAAAATCCAACAGCCATCGAGATATCGTGTCTGAATCCGGTCATAACCCTGGCGACATCGCGCTCAACGGCGCGCCACTCGGTCAGTGGGAGAATCAGGTCTTCTCCCATGTTGTGCTCAGTCGGGTTCTGATGCCCGAAGATCTGGCGTTTGACTTTGAGGTGGGCTCCAAGCAGGGCGAGCTGGTCGATTTCGTGGCGATTGGCCTTGTTGATGGTCGTGATGATTGAAGCTTCAATCCCTACGGCCTGGCAGGTGGCAATGGCTGTCACGACTTCCCTGTATGATCCCTTTCCCCGAATGCCGTCGTGAGTCGCCTCAGTAGCCCCATCCAGACTGAATGAAATCCCGGAGAGTTTCGACCGTCGCAGCGGAGTGCTGATGGCTTTCAATGTCTTCTGAAAATTCCTGGCATTGGTCAGAAAATGATAGGTGAATCCGAGCCTCGCGATGATATCCAGCGCTTCGCCGAATTGAGGGTGCATCGGCGGCTCGCCGCCTGTGATGGCAACGTGGTTGTAACCAAGCGGTCCGGCCTCCAACAGAATTCTTTCCAGCACATCCAGAGGCAGAAAAAGGTCCTTGTTATTCTCCGCCCCACCACGGTAAATGCTGCGAAAACAATGCGTGCAATCGAGATTACAGACGTTATTTAGCTCTATTCCTATTCTTGGCATATATGATTACTGTCATTCATTCATTAATGAAGGGTCAATTCGGCCGGCTGCTTTGGGGTTGTTTTCAGGGCAAGATTATTATTATTCCTTATTTGCAGCACTCGGGATTCTACAATGCGACAGGGGAGAATTGCCAATGCAATGTCGCGAACAGTGGTCAATGGTTTGCGGGTTCGACTCGCAAGATTTGCAGCTCAAGTGGGCTCAATCCAGCAGCCTCAGCTTCGGCCTCAGGCAGGTATCGATGATTTTGCCTCCTGCAAGCGCTCATATGATCAAAGATGTCAGCTCCGCGATCAAACATTCTGCAAAACATTTAGCGACTGCATGCCGAAACAGACCGCCAGCAGCAGAATCGCCAATTGGATTTTTGCTTCGATGTTTCGAGGGGCGAGGATGAGAAGGTTGCTCGACTGCGATAAAATGAGCGGTGAATACAGCCATTCGGTGAATTGCCGTATCGGGGCGAACCGTGGCCGGGTTGTCAAAACCAGCGTCTGCCTTAATAATAATCTCGCTGTGAATTCCAGAGAGAGGTAATAAAATGTCGATTTCTCCAGACCTGGATCAAATCATAACGATGCTGCGGGAGCAGTGGCCGTTTCTTGCCGCCAAATATCATGTCAGGTCCATCGGTGTTTTTGGCTCCTATGTCCGCCACGAAGAGAAACCCGGGAGCGACATCGATCTCTTGATCAGCTTTGAAGAGACCCCGGGCCTTTTAAAATTCATCGAACTGGAGAACCGGTTGAGTGACCTGCTAGGCGGCAAAGTCGATCTGGTTATGGAGAAGTCCCTCAAGCCGAATATTGCCAGGCGTGTGCTGCCGGAAGTTGTCCATTTATGAATGCCGAATCATGCTCTCATTAATCTTTGTCCCGATTCTTATTGGTGACTCTCTTTTTTTTCGGATACGCTTTTTTGCCGAAAGGACACGACTCATTAACCTTGGTTCTTTTTTAGCCAGGCAATATCGCTTTGATCTTTATCTCGATTCGCTGCAAGTTTATTTTTTAAGAGATCAGCTTTTGACAGAATGAATAACTTTAGGCCATCGACTTCGACTTCTATTTTATTTTCCCAAGCCTCTGCATACCTGACGCCATCTATTCCCGTAATGATATCGATACGGCAAGGAACAACGCCTATTTGAATGATCGTATCTGTTTTGACGAAGTCCTCAGTTGACAAATTGTCTATTGGCGCACCGAATTTCGCCAATGCCTCGATAACTTTCCTACCATTTTCTGGATCGTTCTTTATCCAGATATCAATATCACCCGTGGCTCGCGGATTCCCATGAGCAGCCAAAGCATAGGCACCGACAATTAGAAAATCAGCTTTTTCCTCTATTAAGCACGACAACATTTCTCTGTAATCTTGGTTCAGCATTGATCTTCATCCTAAATGACCAAGCGCTTAAAGCTAATTGCCACATCATTCCCAATAATTCGCTTGGCGATAGCCCTTTTAAATCGTCATCTTTATCCACCTTAGATAAGACTCCGATCCGAACAGTTTTTCTATTCATACAACATCTCTTTTCAATTTTGGCAATTTTACGCTTTATCCAATCAAAAATAAGTCTAACGTATTAAGAATTCGTCCGGTAAACGATCCTCTCGCCCCAGGGGAGCCGCCACACAATTCTGGTTGAACTAAGCCGGAGCGAGCGGGACTTGGAATTTAAAACAGCCGATGGCCGCCGGCTTCTTTCCCGAAAATTGAAAATAATAGCGAATCAGACACAGGGATTATCGACGAAATTGGGTCCGATTCAAATAACCGGCAGGGGAAAAAAGGCGTCATTGATAAAAAATATCCTCCGTAAAGGCAAAGGGACATACTTGAGTCCGTTCCGAGAGCCCCCTGAGCTGGAGCCACTCGATCATTCTTTGTCGCAGATGTGTCATATCTATACCTCCGATTGTTGATGCTGGTTACTACTGGAAGTATGGAAATTAAGACTGCCGAGGGAATGGCGGAATTGATTCAAGGCGGGAAATGCTGCGGCTGCGCGGAGCGCTTAGTTCAAACGGCTGGCGCCTTCCAGCTTCAAAGAAGGCGGCGGCGATCAGCGTTCAATGCTGAAAGGAAAGATGGCTAACTGTATGAGCAAATATTCGCACCGGCCGTCAGCTGGCTCAGCTTTGTTGAGCGCGTTTGTCATGTCGGCAACCAAGTGACACCAAGATCTCTCGTGGCCGAGTCAGTAGTCTTGACCCCCATCTCGGCTTGATGTCAATCCTTCTACTTGATGAAGCTGGCTACTGATCCCCAAACAGTGCATCGATAGAGTTCAGCCTCTTTTGACTGACTGTTTGCGCAGCCATCCCATTCCGCAATCCAAGTGCTTGGATGTATGGCTCGAATAGCGTCGATAAGTTCCCATCTTTCGTGCGGCGACTTGATGGACGAAAAAGTAACATTGGCCGCCTGCGCGTCCATGCAAAGCGAGTTATGTTTCCAATTTCACCGGGCATCGCCAGTAAAGCATCGCGCCAAACGCGATGAGTCACGTTTCCAGCCTCCACTCTGGTGCTAGCCGGCTTTAACGCGCTTTCCCGAAAAAAACTCCGATTCCGGAGCGATACAAACCTCCTGATCGGGCCGGAGATTCGAGAGCTCTCATCGGCTTTCTTAGTATTACCACGAAGCTGACGCCGGAGCAGCAACAGAAACATCAACGGGAGGAATGTGAGGACTTGTTTATCCATGGAGAAGCGGGCCTAACGACCAGTTTACCGGGGCACCGCCAGCCGAAGTTGTTTTTCAAAGAAGACGGCGGCGCCTCCGGTCGAACCTGGAGTTAGGTTACGCCTCTTATTGGTTATCTTCTTCGTATTTGGAAAAATTAGCAGGGTTAAGGATATCTATTTCTTGGTACCGCTCGAGTAGTAATAAATCTTTGTCACCAGTGATTATGCATCTGCAACCAGCTGATATGGCCGCAGCCAGAATATTATCATCATCTGCATCCCGACAAACGGCCTCATCAAGGAGAGTGGGTGTGATAACTTCCATTCTTGACGTTAGAAGCTCCGTCGCATCATTAGCATCTTTGTCGGTATACTTAAATTTACTTACAAGTTTCTCTCGAAACTCACCGAGGATGAAGTCGGACGTAACCAAAGAATGATGCTCCACACAATACTCAAACAGCTCATGACAAACGCCACGTGCAATAAATGATGCAATAAGAACATTGGTATCAAATAGGATTTTCACGAGATTGCATCAAAAATGTCTTGATCCGAATATTCCTTTTCGGCTTTCCCGATCAACCGATCCCTCAACGATCGGAATTTGCGAATAAACAAATAATCAGCTATCGCCTTTTTTATAAATTCGCTTTGCGAAAGCCCTTCTTCGCGCGTCGCTTCTTCCAATGCAGATTCAATCTCTTTTGGCAATGTGATTGTGATAGTTAGCTCCATCTGATACCTCCTTATAGCCATCCAGATTTGACGAAATATTATATTACACTGATCCGAGCTGTCACGTCAGTCTTAATTTGAATCATGAACACCTAACGTTCGAGCTAAGCGGGCGCCAACGGTAGGACGCCAGGCCCGGGCCTGGTGGCCTGCCGTTGTCGCTCCGCATGAGCAAGGGGTTAGGCATCGCTGCGCCTCGTGCCACCGAGCACTGCGTCTCGCACCACTGCCCAGGTTGACCCTTGTTCCTGTTGGATGAGCGCGACAGAAGGAAACTCCAGGTGCAGCCCATGCGGACAAGCCTCAAGGGCAGCGTCCGTATTCTCTGGCGATCTCGTGTTCCTTGGGTGCGCCAGCGTTATGTGGGCTTCGTGAGCCCGGGCACCTTGGTCCTGGAGCAGCCACCTGCGAAGCTCCTGGAACCGGTCGGACCCATTCAGGCAAGGAAGAAGCACTCCGTGGCCAAAAAAGCGCTGTGGCAAACCAAAGTCAAGGGCGACTGGCCCAAGCTGCCACTCGGCTACTCGGTCGAAGATTGAGTTTGGGTCCAGTTCTGCAATCTCATCTTCTCGGCACAGTGTGACGTGAGCTGCGATGAGCGATGCCTGCACGGGATCGAGTATGCGGCGGAATGAGTCCAACTGCGTGCCCCATGGTGGCGGCACGAAGAGCGTGAGTTGAGATCGGCTGTTCGTGGCGGTGGACATGGCAGCGGTGGAAAATGCGATGCCTAACGTATTAAGAATTCGTGTGGCGCGGAGTCCGCAAAACGACCCTTTAGCCCCAGGGGAGCCGCCACACAATTCTGGTTGAACTAAGCCGGAGCGAACGGGACTTGGAGTTTAAAACAGCCGATGGCCGCCGGCTTCTTTCCCGAAAATTTAAACTAACAGCGAATCAGACATTGGGATTATCGGCGAAATTTGGTCCCGATTCAAATAACCGGCAGGGAAAAAAGGCGTCATTGATAAAAATATCCTCCGTAAAGGCAAAGGGACATACTTGAGTCCGTTCCGAGAGCCCCCTGAGCTGGAGCCACTCGATCATTCTTTGTCGCAGATGTGTCATATCTATACCTCCGATTGTTGATGCTGGTTACTACTGGAAGTATGGAAATTGAGACTGCCGAGGGAATGGCGGGATTGATTCAGGCGCGGGAAATGCTGCGGCTGCGCGGAGCGCATAGTTCAACGACTAGTTGACCGGGGCGCCGCCGTCCGCAAAGGCTTTATCAAGAAGACGGCGGCGCCTCCGGTAAAACGTGGAGTTAAGTCCTTTTATTGGAGATATGACACAATGTGCTCTTCAACCCAATCAGTCAACTCAGATCGAGAGACCTTCCCACTCGCAACGGCAAGTATCAGATTCTCTTGTTCATCGACTGAAGCATTTAGCTCTTTCCCATTCAGGACAAGAAACACTTCCATTGCTGCATGACCGATCCGCTTATTGCCATCGAGAAATGGGTGGTTTTGAATTAACGCGTGTGCGAGCGCTCCAGCTTTTGAAGCAAGGGTAGGGTAGAGGTCTTTTCCATCAAAGGTCACCATTGGCTGAGCCAGCGCTGACTCAAGCGAGTTTTGATCGCGAAGCCCTTTGATCCCACCGGATTGATGAATAATAAGCCGGTGTAGTTCGATCACTTGGTCGATCGTTATGTAGCGCATCAGGCGAGCCGTTGATAAAGTTCAGAGTTCTTTTCGAGAATATATGTGGTAGCCGAGAGAAAATCCTCGTCAAGACGTGCAAGCTTTTCCTCAACACTCGCCCTTAATAGAATGTCGACAGAGACGCCAAGTTTTGCGCCGCCTCAAGAAGCTTGGCCGCTATTTGTTCTGACAATTGAATTTCAATCGTTT
>JADJLO010000017.1 GCA_016710075.1 Acidobacteriota bacterium
TGCCGTTCGTCGCTTGTGCCGGTGCAATTCCTGCAAGAGCAGTTAAAACAAAGAGAAGCAGGATCAAACGCGTGACCGAATGCAACATGGATGGACCTCCTTGACTGGCATGTCTTTCGCCAGTTTTTTTTCGTTGATGTTCGTGGCCGGTCGGTTGAGAAACTATAAGACCGGTCGTCTGCAAGGCTGGTTGTTACATTATAAAAAGACGCGTATTTGGAAAATTGATCGCTTAACGGGACGCAAGTCTAGGACGTGTTTTCCCGGCTGTCAATATTTATCGTCAAGTTAATGAAATTTCTTGCTCAATGAGAAACTATCGGATAAAATCGCGACCCATTCCGGACCAGCAACTCCGTGGCTGGAAATTCACTCCAGCGTTAGACATTAGCATTCGACATTAGCGTTCGACATCAGCGTTCGACATTGAAGATCGAAAACAGTAGGGGGATCAAATTATGAAAGTTCGCCGGTTATTGATTATCGCGGTCAGTCTCACAGCGATTGTATTCCTGGCCGCCGCCACAAAATCCAAACCCGCGGCCGTCACATTCACCAGGGATATAGCGCCAATCTTTTACAAGAACTGCGTAGAGTGTCACAGGTCGGGCGAGATTGCGCCGATGTCGCTGATGACCTATCAGGAAGTGCGGCCGTGGTCCAAGGCCATACGTGAACGCATCGTCGATGGATCCATGCCGCCGTGGAGCGCCGATCCCAAATACGGCCATTGGGCGAATGACCCTCGTCTGTCGCAGGCTGAGAAAGACACAATCATTAACTGGGTCAATGCAGGCTCTCCAAAGGGAGAAGATAAAGATCTGCCACCGGCGCCGAAGTTTGCTGAAGGCTGGACGATCGGGACGCCTGATGTCGTGATTGAGATGCCGGAAGAATATAGCGTACCCGCCGACGGGACAGTGCCGTACCTTTACTTCTCGATGCCGACCAATTTTACTGAAGACAAATGGATCTCGGCGATGGAGATTCGACCGGGCAATCGCAGTGTCGTTCATCACGTCATCGCTTACGCTCAGGATTCGAAATCCAAAGACACGGCGCCGGGCGGCGAAGGCGAACTGCGCAGCGGCCGCACTCATCTCGGCGGCATTACGCCAAACAAGACAGGCGTCACTTTCGGCGAAGGCATGGCGCGTCTGATCAAAAAGGGCAGCAACATCGTCTTCCAGATGCATTACACAACTACCGGACAGGCGACCAAAGATCGCACGAAGATCGGTTTTGTATTTTCGAAAGAACCGGGCCGCAAGATGCTGGTGACCGGCAACACCATCAACACAAGGTTCGTCATCCCGGCAGGGGCTGCCAATCACGAAGTCACTGCGTCGAAGACCTTCGACGATGACGTCATCATCACTTCGTTTATGCCCCACATGCACGTCCGCGGCAAGTCGTTCCGCTACACTGCGGTCTATCCCGATGGCCGTTCCGAAATCCTGCTCAATGTCCGAATTACGATTTCAACTGGCAGCATACCTACCTCCCCGCCAAGCCGATACTGCTGCCCAAGGGAACCCGTCTCGATTCAGTCGCCGTCTTCGACAATTCTGATAAGAATAAGTTCAATCCCGATGCGTCAAAGGCCGTCCGCTGGGGCGACCAGACATGGGAAGAGATGATGATCGGCTGGTTCTCCTATACCAAGGTCGGTGAGCAGCCGAAACCGCCGGTCTCAGGTCAGTAGAGAAGAATCGAGTAGTAAAAAGACGAAATAAACGAAACAGACTATAAATTTCCATTGATGGAAATTAAAAAGTCTGTTTCGTTTACTTCGTCTTTTTTTCTTTTTTAGTCTTTTCTTTATGTATCCTCTAAAAACAAGTTGACTGATTATTCAACCTCTGTTTTTGTATGGCGCTGTAAGATGATTTGATGACCGTTAGCGGCAGCCACCGTGTTTGCCGGCGTTCGCTCTTAGCTCAATCAGTTGGGGGAGGAAACAAGTTATGAGGACTTTCGTTCGACTTGTATCTGGATAGGAATTACCCTGGCGTTGATCATGGGGATCACCAGATTGTTTTCCTGGCAAGAGCAACGCGGGGTGAACAAGCCCCGGGAGCTGGTTAACAGGCCTTTATCTCATCTTGATAAGACGATCTCTCCGCACATCAACGAAACTTATGGCAGACTGCCGCTGAGCTTTGAAGTCAATCAGGGGCAGGCAGGCAGCGACACACTATTCCTATCACGCGGGAGCGGCTATCAACTCTATTTGAGTGCAAACGAGATGGCGCTGGCGCTTGATCGGGCGGACAATCCGTCACGCGGGCGACAACCGGTTGTGCGAATGAAGTTTGTTGGCGCAAATCCCGAGGCTGCGGCTATCGGACGCGAGATGTTACCCGGCAAAAGCAACTACCTCATCGGCAATGATCCCAGCAAGTGGCTTACGAATATTCCCAGCTATGCCAAAGTCGAATATCAACAGCTATGGCCTGGCGTGGATCTGGTTTATTACGGCAATCAACGTCAACTGGAATACGACTTCGTGGTCGCTCCGGGTGCCGATCCGCGCGCGATCAGGATCTCTTTCGACGGCGCGGAAAATTTGAAGGTCGACGAACTGGGCAATCTGGCGCTGCGAGTCGGCGGCGGCGAGATCACGTTTCGCAAGCCGATGGTTTACCAGGAAGTAAATGGAGTGCGGCGGGAAGTCGCCGGTGAGTATGCACTGAGAGGCAGGCAAGCCGGCTTTCATCTGGGAGAGTATGATGCAAGCAGGCCATTGGTTATTGACCCGATTCTGACATACTCCACTTATCTTGGCGGCAGCTTCGACGATGAAGGCCGTAGCATTGTGGTGGATGCCGCCGGCGCCGCCTATGTCACGGGTGCAACCAGTTCTGCCAATTTTCCCATTGAAAAAGCTTTTAATCCGACCAACGTCGCCCGGGAACGAAGTGCCTTCGTGACGAAATTTAACCCGGCGGGCACGGCGCTTGTCTACTCAACATATCTGGGAGGGGCCGGCAGAGATGAAGGCTTGGACATCGCGGTGGATACTTTGGGCAATGCTTACGTGACGGGAGTGACTCGCTCAACCAACTTCCCGACAAAAAATCCATTGCAGGCCACCCCTGGCGGAGGCGATGATGGCTTTGTTGTGAAGTTGAATCCGGCTGGTTCCGATCGAATCTTCCACGTACGTTGGCGGGAGTGAAGAAGATGGAGGTAACGGCATTGCGGTGGATGGCGCTGGCGCAGCATACGTGACGGGGTTCACGAGATCAACCAATTTTCCCACGGCCAATCCGGTGCAGGCGGCCAACGGTGGCAACGGCAATCGGGACGCCTTCATCCTGAAGTTGAATCCGGCCGGTTCGGCTCTGGCTTATTCCACCTATCTTGGCGGCAGCAGCGGCGACGAGGGGCGCGATATCGCTGTGGACTCAATGGGCTCAGCGCACATCGTGGGGCAAACTTTCTCGACCAACTTCAGCACTGCCAACCCGTTGCAATCGATTAACGGTGGTGGCAGCAGTGATGCCTTTATCGCCAAGCTGAATCCGGCCGGCTCGGCACTGATCTATTCCACCTATCTGGGAGGCAATGGGAGCGACACGGGCACAGCCATCGCCGTGGATAGTTTCGGCGATGCCTTCGTGACGGGGGATACGGCTTCGACCAACTTCCCGACAAAAAACCCATTTCAGGTTTCGCTGGGCGGGCAATCTGATGCATTCGTCTCGATCGTGACCTCGACAGGCTCCGCGTTGGTCTACTCCACATATCTGGGAGGCAACGGCAGTGATTTTGGCAGAGGCATAGCCCTGGACGCCTCCGGCGCTGTCGTCGTAGCGGGGAGCGTCGATTCAACCAACTTTCCCACGGTCAACCCCCTGCTGGCGTCGCCTGCCGGCTCCTACGATATCTTTGTGTCGAAGTTCAACACGATTGGCTCCGCGCTGGTCTTTTCCACCTATCTTGGCGGCTTCAGCCAGGATGATGCAAATTCCGTCGCGCTCGACACGGTCGGCAATGTGTATCTTACAGGCAGAACGACTTCCACCAACTTCCCGGTTCAAAATCCCATTCAGAATGGTCTGAGCGGTGTAGGCGATGTTTTCGTCACGAAAATATCCGAGATTAATGTGCAGCCGACACCGACACCGACGCCGACGCCATCGCCGGCCACGGTTAGTGTGGCTAGTGCGACCAAGACCTGCATACCGACTGACGCTTACCCGCGGATTGAAGCGCAGCCCGCCGCAGGGCCCAATTTTGGAGCCATCCCGGAGCAGCCGCCGACACAGATCAGGTGCACATTCGAGGCCGAGGTCGTGCTGGATGGCGTCTCCGGAAACAACGGCCCCGTCACCCTGACGATCTTTGACGGGTTTTCACCTGGCCTCTTTTTCGACCGGCTGACGGCTTCCAGCCCGACACTCACGGTAGCCGGCTATACCGGCAATGTTCTGACATTTAATCCGATCCTGCTGCAACTGCCGCCGCAAACCGTTCTTCAACGATTCAGGATCAGCTTCGAGTATTTCGCTTTCCTGAATGATCTGGCTGAACAGCGAATCCCGCAACAGAACTGCATCACGATGCGTTTTAACGATGCCGTGACGGGAAGGCTGCTGCTTGAACGAGGGGGGATATGTGCTGACACCAATGTACTGGTGCCGCGCCTTACCCTGGAGAAATACGCCAACACGACCACGGGGTTGCCGGGCGACACGCTGAAATTCACCGTCATCGCGCTCAGTGGAGGGAGCATCTTTTTACAAACCCTCGATCTGGATGCGATCATTCCGAACAACACCACACTGGTTCCCGGCAGTATAGATCCGCCGCCGACCCGGGTAGTCGGAAATAGAATCGAATGGCGCGGGCTCGGCCCGATCAATGCGCGCGGCGCATTGCCCGTAAGCTACTCCGTAACGATCGACGCCAACACACCCGCGGATGCAAAACTGGTGGATCAGGCCTTCGCCAAGGCGACGACGCCAAATTTCGCCGCCGCGGGAACCAGAATGATCAACGCCGCTTCAAATAAGGTGACCGTCATGGTCATGTCGGTTCGCACCGGCGTCGACTTGACCTTGACCGCAGCGCCGGCCGCGGGATGTCCTTTAACCATCATTAACTATACCGCCGTGGTCACAAACACCGGGCAAGTCACGTTGGATCGCCTGCGGTTGAGCCTCTATCCGGGCACCGAGCCGGTGGCCGGCAACCCTGAATTTCCGATCCAACTCGACCCGCTAGGGCCCGGGGAATCCAGGACGATCACCTACAAGGGCCAGATTGGCCTTAAACAAAAAGGGACGCTTGTCGACATCGTCACGGTCGTGGGCCGTCCGGTCAATAACGGCATTCAGGTATCGGAGTTGGTGGGAAAAGTCGCTACCGCAACCGTGCGAGTGTCGCCGCCCGGGATCTCGAAGATCACGCCGGCTTCCGGGCCACCGGGCAGCAGCAATCTTGAGTTGAAGATCGAGGGTCTGTTTTGTTCCGGCGACGGTCGTGAGTTTTCAATCGAACTCAGGCATTGAGGTGCTCCTACGACACCGCCAGATTTTGGTTTGTCAGGACAAGTGAGTTACGAAGGCGAATCAACATCCTGCCGGGCAGCGCCCGGCGAGCGCGAGGCTTTCGTCACCAATCCTAACGGCGACAGTGGTGGATTGCGTCCATTCAATGTTTTCACGGTGACCGGCGCTTTCGCGGCGATTGAGGCCGATGCTTCGAGACTGGATTTCGCCGGTGTGCCGACCGGGCAAAGTAAAGATCTTGCGCTTTCTGTGCGCAACACCGGCCAGGCCACCCTTACAATCAACCCCTTGGCGATCGCCAATCCTCGCTTCAGTGTGATGGCTCCTGCGCTGCCTGTGACCATTGCCGCAGGGACGCAGCAATCACTCATCATTCGGTTCTCTCCAGTTGACGCCGGGGCGCAGTCTGGTGAGATGACAATTACCAGCAACGCCACGAATCGACCGAATTTCGACATTGCACTGACAGGCACTGGGGTTGGCGCGCCGGACATCGTCATCACACCGGGGACTCTGGATTTCGGCACTGTCCCGGTGGGGCAAACCGTGAGCAGGTCTCTTTCCATCGGCAATCCAGGTAATGCCGTGCTGAGGCTTTACGCCGTCACGAGCAGCAACCCAAATTTCAGTGTGACACTGCCCCCTGCGCCGCTCATTATCCCTGCCGGAGGAGTAACATCGATGGCGGCCATTTTCACGCCAACGTCCACGGGTGCGCAGACGGGTACGCTGCTGATTGCCAGCAGCGCCGTGAACAAAAACACGGTCGCCATACAGGTGCGAGGCGATACGCCGGGCGGGCAAACGTTGGCAACTGACGACGGCACGGTGGAAACGGGAGCGTTGCTGGACGGGCTGATTATCGTCAACCGGCTTACTCCGCCGCGTTACCCGGTGACGCTGCGCAGCCTGTGCATATTTTTTGCGCAGTTTCAAGGGTTGCCCTCGCCTGTCGGCGGGCAGATCAAGCTGATCGCCTTTGTCGATCCGACCGGATCAGGGCAACCACCAGCCAATCCACAACTGATCGTCAACCAGACCGTAACGATCCCGGCTTTCCCGGCAAATGGCGGTTTTGTCGATTTCCCGGTCACTACGGCGTTGTCGGCATTCGCTTCGGCAGAGGAAGCCGCAAGCAGCCTCGCTATCGAAAGCGGAGATTTATATATCGGCTTTCAGGCGCCGCGACCAACGGAGGGTGTGGTCTTTGCCGCGGATTCGAATGGCCCACAACAACAGCGCGCGTTTTACTCGACCAATGACGGCACGAGCTACTTGAGGCTGGGGGGTATCCAGAATCAGACGGGCAGTCTCACTCCGGTCAACATAATGATGCAGGGCATTATCGGCGGAGCGGGCTTATGCACTTATGCGATCAGTCCCGGCAGCCAGGTCTTCACCGACACGGGTGGCAGCGGCACGGTCACAGTGACCGCGCCGAGCGGATGCAACTGGGCGGCGAACAGTTCCTCGAACTGGATAACCTTCAATGCCAATAGCACCGGCACAGGCAATGGAACGGCCGGATTTACCGTCGGTGCCGGTACCATGCCGCGACAAGCCGCCGTAACAATAGCCGGGCTGCCATTCGCCAATCGCGCAGGCCGAGAAGGTAGCGAGCGTCTCCAGCGCAAGTTATCAACGACTGGGTCTGGCCGGCGATGCGATTGCCGCCGCATACGGAACCTCGCTGGCAACAAAGAGTCAAGCGCCGAGCGTCCGTTGCCAACCACCATCGCCGGGACGACTGTTAAGGTAAGAGATTCGTCGGGAACAAATTGTTCGCCCCATTGTTTTCGTCTCACCAAACCAGATCAATTTCGTGATGCCGACCGGGCTCCTCCCCGGCACAGCGACCGTGATTGCCACCAGCGGCGAATCGGTTTCGGTGGGCGCCGTTCTGAACGATGTGGTTGCGCCGGGGATATTCACCGCCAACGCCAGCGGCCAGGGAGTGGCAGCCGCCCAGGTGCTTCGATTGAAAGCCAACGGGGCCCAGATCTACGAATCGATCTCTCGATACGACACGTCGCTCAATCAGTTCGTCGCCGAGCCGATCGACTTCGGCCCGGATCTGGGAACTGCCGGCGACCAACTGATTTTGACTCTTTTCGGCACCGGCTGGCGTTATCGCAGCGCCATCGCTGCCGTCACCTGCACGATTGGTGGCGTCAGTATGGAAATTCTATACGCCGGCCCCCAGGGCGGATATGTCGGGCTAGATCAGATAAACCTGGTTTTGCCGCGCTCTCTGGCGGGTCGCGGCGAAATAGATCTGGTGTTGACGGTCGATGGTAAATTGGCCAACACGGTAAAGATCCACTTTAAGTGAGGGCGAGACTATTCGAATGTAGATTGTCAGGAATTACCGAATCAAAATACGAGCGGGTACGCAGGCGTCCCGCCTGCTTGTATTGAAATATCTGCACATTCATATCAGATTTGCGTTAATCGAATTGACGCAAGGCGCCCGCTCGTATTTCGACCATTCCAAAATATCGATAAAGCAGGGGAAACAGGCTCTAAATTCAATTCACCAACAGTATCAATAATGCAAATGATTATTGCGGTGTCTTCTTATCGAGAATGCTGTCGAAAGCCAGACCGCTTGAGCCTTCGCCTCTGCCGGTCTGTTTGCGAACGCCGAGCCAGACAAGGACTTTGCCCTGATGCCATCGGGTTCGCTGAAATGACTGAGTAACCCTGACGCCGGACCGCGGCACTTCTTCTTCGTGCAGAAAATAAGAGAACTTCGTCGAACCGTCGAGGCCTGCCCTGAGCAGGCTGGTGCGCGGTCGGACTCTGGCCGGCGTCTCGGTATCTCCCTCGAGGATGCGCGGCATGGCGGCGCGCTGCAACTGAGTCTCGCGAATATCGTTTTCCATGTGGACTGGAATAAAGGGTATCCAGTTCTCGGGAACGGTATTCATCACCTGGTAACTAATCTTCGCTTCGTTTTCGAGAAGCGGAACTGCGGGAGCGGGAGGCGCCGGGCTTTCAGCCAGAAATTCTTCTGTAAAAATTGAGCGTCTCGATGCCGGCTTCTCCGCCCGGTCGGCTCTCACCAGTTGGGAGAGGAATAGTCTTTTCTATGCCCCAGACCATATTTGCCATCTCATCGCGGATCAGGAGGACCTCTTCGAGCGGGCGGCCTTCGAGGACTTTGGGAGTCGACGGCAGCAAAAGCAGGCTGTTATCGGCCTGCTCGCCTGAAGCTCCCTGCCCTTTGGTGTTAATGGTGAACATGCTCCAGCGCTGCCACGCATCGTCCGAGCCGCGGCCAGCGGCCTCAATCCAGGTGCGTTCGCCGAAAACATTGGTGACGGCCATGCCTTTGATACTGGCAATGCTGCCTTCGGGCAACGTGTACGGTATTAAGAACCAGTCGTTGGCATAAACAAGACCGAATTCAATCAGCAGAAGTTTGGCGAGATCGGTTGTATCGGGTTTGATATCGCCGAAGTTCGTCTTCCCTTCCTCGAAAGTCCACCAGCGTGTATTGGGCATGCCATCGAAGACAAGCTGAGTCGGCATCAGCGTCTGAGTATCCTTGCCGCGTGGATCGGCCGGCGGAGTGACGAGGTCGCCTGAAAGTCCCTTCGCTTCTGGATCGATGTCGAAGTTGTACCAGTCCAGATGGCCATGGTAGTACTCATCGGCGGTGAAGATCTTTCTCGCCGTCAGTTTCGGGCGCCGAGCAGGCAAATCTGTATTCGAGTCGCGACGGTTCCCATGCATTCTGATCGGGCGGCTGGTAATAAAGTTTTTCGAACCATGCGATGAATTTCAAAGCCGCCTGATCGATATCGCCTTGATGCAGTGGATTGACGGCTATTCCGTCATAGGCGTGATGCAACGGATCGGCCTTGAGATAAAAATAGAGCGCGGCGCCGTCCATCATTCGCCCTGAGGCTGCAGCGAATGTCTGCCAGACCTGCTGGTGAGCGCACAGCGCTGCATCATCCTTGCTGTGTGGATCGGGCTGCTCGATCTGATACTTGTCGATGAAGAGTTGAGAATAGTCCCCGATCTTGCCGGCCATCTTCAGCCATTGACGCCCCATCTGCAGGCGGATGTCGAGCGCAAGCTGCTTTGAATCGATCGAAAACTGAATCGGACGACTTTCTACTTTCGTCTCGAGCGGCAGAGTGTCATCGAAAGCTTCGGCGGAGTTCACTTCGTCACCCGGGCGATAAGCGGTCAGCCGTGTGGTTGTCAGATGGACTTTGGCGAAAACGGGAGTCCCCGCGTCGTCGCCAAGGAATTCTCCCATCTGCCATTGTTTGGTGAGCATCCACAATGCGTCGCGAACCTCGGCTCTGAGCGCGCGGTTGAAATTTTCAGTCCGCGGTCGCCCCTCCAGCCTGTTCCACAACGTGACGGTCGGGAACAGCTTGCTGCTGAGAGCCTCGGTTATGTTGGCGACAACGTATTTGCTATCCATTGTTTCCCTGTTCGATGAAATGGTAAATGTTGTTGTTGACGGCCAGGTTTGCAGCGATGGAAATCTGATAGAGCGTCACAGCCATGACGGTTGACGGAAGGAATCGCGCATAAGCTGTCTGATCGACGTGGACCGGTTCAACCGCGCGTTTTTTGGCCATCTCAAGAGTTTCGTTGATGGCATCGACGAGATCCTGCCATTGCCATGGGCCGTCCATATTGGCCGGCGTGACCAGCAGCATGGTTTGTGGAGGCTCGGCATTGGGGCGGTCGTAATGGAACGCGATGCCGGTCGTCTCGTCTTTGCCCGGAATCACTTCGTTCCACTCGTCGATCAGCAGGCCGCATTGACGCTGCAGCTTCTGGAAAGGTGCGGCGTAAGCGGCGGTGAACAGCAGCCTGTCGCCGTCCAGTGTGTAATTAGCCGGATACTCCAGCGCCAGCCAACGGTCATTCGGCTTGAAGGGGAGCTGAACCGGTACCAGCCTGAGTTCTCCGCTCTTGAAGGCCTCTGAGAGCATGACGCATTTCTCCCAGTGGCGCATCTTTTCGCGAACGCGTGAGACTCCGTAAAGCCAGTCATCCACCGGGAAATCGACCTCATTCGGCGGATCGGTGAGATATTTGAGCAGTTCACCGCTTTGTGATGCGACAAGCGACTTATCCCATTCATCAGCCTGTTCTGAAGACATGCCGAATTCCGGAACTATCCTGAAATCGTCGCCCAGCAAAGTCTTGGCAGCGGTGTCCAGGAACTGGACGCGTTCCGCAGGCTTTGTGGAATTATCGTGATCATCGATCAGCTTCTCCGCGCTTTTGATGCGTTTGTCCAGATCGGCGGCAACCGACTGCGCCCGGCTGTTCAAATCCGCAGCGAAAACATCTATCGCCTTTTCGTTATCTTCGAGATCGATGCCGGTCAGATCGAATTGAGTGACCGACAGGGCTTTGACTGAAGCTATCAAGGAGGTCAAAGACCTGGTTGAGGTCTTGAGAATTGTCAGCTTGAAATCATCGAGGCGGCTGACAAAAGAGATCCTCTGCGGATCGAGCACTGTGGTCTTGAAAGTATCCGGAGCGGGAAGCGGCTGCGGCGTCGGCGCCGCGGTGATCAGCGATTCCGCGCGCTGCAGGATGTCGAACTTCTCGAGATCGGTCGCGGCCGGCAAAAGCGCTGTGTATTGCGCAATCAGCGCATCGTAATCGGCCAGCCTGCCAACCCAGCGATTGAGGAGTTCGTCAACTTTCTTCAAAACTCCGGCGAATGCCGCCTGCTTCCAGCTAAAGGCGAATCCCCATCCCGATTGAGGAATGGCATACTTCCCTGCTTCGGATAGAAGATCGGTGATTGCCGTGATCGAAGCATCGACGGTTGCAGCCGTGGCGTTGAATGCCGCCAGGTTCGTCTGCAAGGTTTTCATTCCATCCTTGACCAGAACGATCCGCTGCTTGTCGACGAAGACGGAGGTGTCCTGTTCCTGACCCGACTCGGTCTGCAGCGTGATGTCGCTGGCGCGAAGCGGGCGCGACCGCAGCAGGATCGAGCGCAGACTCTCGGCCAGCGGCATCAGCTCGAAAATGCTGATCTTTCCGGCCGGCTTGAAGAGGTAACTTATTTTCATGACAGCATCGGGTCGCGGATCGAAAGTTGCGATGATGTGGCGCACAATTCTGTCGCTGAGCTCATCCATCGCCTGCAGGCTCTCGGAATGGACGATGTAGAGCAGATCGATGGGTTGCAGTTGAAGGTCCTGGAGCGATACGTCGTGCGCGGCGGCGGCGTTTGCAATCGGATCGAAATACTCGACCTTGCAGAAGACATCGGCGGCCGGCGGCAGAATCGAGCCGAGCCATTTATTGACGGCCGGTTCGGCCTTGGCGCGCGGAGTGGCCCCTGGAGCCAGTCCCGCTTCTAAATTCAGCCCGACGCGGTGAGTCAGCGTGAAACCGCTGCGTGGCGTGCGCACCACGTCAGGCTCGGGCGGAAAATTGCCCTTGCTGTATGTGTCCAGCGTTGAAGCGACGCGGTCGTAATTCCCCTGCACGGCCTGGTGGACGCCTTCGGCGAGAGCCAGATCTGCAACGGCATCGTGGACATCGAGCACGCGATCGACCTCGGCATTGATTGCCGCAGCCTGAGCCACAGTCGGAGCATTCGGCTGATTGAGCTTCGCGATCCCAAAAGGAAAAGTTTTGACGCCGGTCTTTTTGATGTGTTCGACAAGTCTGACGCCATCCAGCACATTACGCGCCTCGATGGCCTCGATCGAGACCTCGTTGCCGTCTTCATCCTTCTCCACTTTGGTTGTCAGCAGCCTGTTTGCGCGCAACGGGAAGGCCTTGCGCATTCTGAAGATGAATTGATCGACTTCGGCCTCGTTGTGGCGGTCGTGCAGACCCCGCTCGAACTGGTATCCGAGCAGAGCGCCCAGCGACTGGCCGCCGCGAATCCCTTCAAGAATCGAAAGCGCCAGTCGCACACGGTCTGAAGAGAGATTGACCGACAGCGTCTGCGGATTGCCCGGCTCAGCGTTTGAAATGTAGCCGTTTCGCAGAACCGCGGCAGTCACAGCGTGATTAAGCGACGGGGCGTGGATATAACCGCCGTTGGTATTATCCCGCATCAGCGGCGGATCGCCCGGCTTGTTGAACTCAAGGTCCAGATCGCCTGTCAGATCAACGGACGAGAACTTCTTGTTTTCAGGTTTGACATCTTCGAGCCAGCCGAAAGCGCCGAGGTACAGACCTTTCTTCGCCACGACATCATTACCGTCACGGCCGTACCGCATTGCTGCAAGCTGATAATTGACAAGCCCCAACTGCCAGGCGTCGAGCCGGTAACTGCAACTGTCGATGTGATCCGCGAATGCCCGCTCCAGACGCGCCGTTGGAGTATCTTTCAGAAGTTCCAGCGCTTCGAGCTGTTCATTCAGATAACGCGCCGCCGGCCGCAGTTTAATGATCGTGGGAATAAAATCGGCAACCGATTGATTCTGATTTGTTGTGATGCGGGGATCGACCTTGTAAAGATGACTCCAGCGGCTCTCGCTCGATTCGGCCTTCTCGCTGGACGTGAATGAATGACGGTTCGCGTAAGACGCCTGGAGAGATCTCGATCCCCGAATCCCTGTGCAGCCTGATGCTGGTGTCCCAGTATCCGAGGATCAGTGCGTGGCGCAGCATGAGATAGAGCAGAGCGCCCGGCGCCTTGTCGTCCTTGAAGCCCTGCTCGCGGCGCAGCGTGTCGAGCGAACTGTGTGAAGCGGCGATCAGCCATTCAATGTAGTTCTTCCCGTCGGTCGTCGAGGGCTTTATCTTTTCGGTTTCCGAAAACTCGCCGGCATCGACGACAGGCCCTTTGAGCAGGTTTTGTGAGGTGATGAAGAATTTGTTGATGATGTCTGGAGTCGCCTCGCCCGTGTATCCAAGCTTGTTGAGCAGTTGAACGCCGATCTGCTGATACCCCGCGGCAATCAGCGCCGCGATCAACGCACCGCCAAGCCCGCCGAGGTTGAACATATTGAAGAGCTGTTCGAGGCTCTGAGAATAGCGCTGGTAATATTCGACCGAACCCGGATGCAACCCAACCACATCAAGCAATAACTGATGGGCATCGCCCGCTTTACCGACGTGTGAGACACCAGCCGCCATTCCCTTCCAGTCCTCATCCATCTTTCGCAGGATCCCGTAAAGGCGCCTGAAAAAGCCCGAGAGATCAGGCAACTCGGTCATACCTATGAATGGACCGGTGAACACACCGGCGTTTGGACGGAATCTTTCGGAGAGCAACCAGTTCATGCGCGAAAAAGCAGTGGTCGGAAGAATCCCGTACGGCTGCTTGCCGATGCGTATGGCAGGGATGGCGCCGCGGCCCGAAACGTAATTATTGAAGAACCACCGGGTCTTCTCTACGGTCCGGGTATCGAAGACAGGGTGTAGCATCGTCTCCATCATGTAGCCGAGCGTCGCCGGCCAGAGAGCGATGTTCATCGCCCGGGCCTCGATCTGATCGGTTCCATCGGCGTGAGCCGTCTTCTTCAAAACCTCGCGGTCGATGCCCAGCAATTCAGCGAGCCATTGTCCGTCTCGTTTTTTCGCCCATTCATCGGGCTTGACGAAGAGATCCGCAGTTTCGGATTTGAAGTAATCGTCGAAGGCGGCATCGGGATCGTCCAGGTGTGAGAAACCCGAGCTGTCATCTTCAGTGTTATTGGTTGGCGTGCCTTGAGGAAGCAGGCTCAGACCGCTGCGGCCATACTGGTGGTGTTTGAAAAGCTCTTCGATCAGCGCCTGGCTTTTCTGCTCATCAGAGTTCAATCGGATGCCGACAGCCAGCAATCGCTGGAATCCCCTGTGAGACTGAATATCGTCGAGGTCAATTCTGAATCCGAGCCCGACTTCGACGGCCTTGTCGAAATCGACCATCCATCGCATCTCATCCGGAACGACGATCTCGCCGTCTTTCTGCTTAAGCTGATCTGCCGGAGCCGCCGAAGGATCGGGGCCGGCAATCAGCGGCGAGGGTATCGGATTGCCGATGGCCGTGAATGCCTCCTTGCCGCCGTTGTAGCCGATCAGAAGGAATCTGTCCGGCAGAACATTGACCCGCGGCGCATCGACCACGAATGCTTCTTTGTCTGAGTATCTTCCGGAAGCGGGAAGACGACGGTCGATACCTTAACATCAAAAGCCGTATCGGTCGTTGCAGGTTTTTGATCGAAGTTCGCAGGCTGGTATTTTTCGATTATCTCCGCCGCGCGCGCATCTCCGACGGCGAGCTTCAGCTTATCCGTCGCTTCATCCACTTTCGTCTTGTCGCCGGCGGCCAGCCAGATCACCTGCCAGAATTCGGCCGCAGCAGTCAGATCAGCATCGCTCAAAGGCTGATCTGTGGCGATCACGAGGACGATATCATCGGCTTTCGCCTTGACCGGTTTTTTGGTTTCATTGAGTGGACGGTAATTTTCTATGATCCAGGCGGCGCGCCCAGAACGGTGACTGGCAGCAATGCTCCGCCAGGCGCCGCGTTCCTGATCCTCGATTCCACCGGCGCGCCAGACATTAATCCAGTACTGTTTTGCGCTCGCCACCTCGATCTCGGTCAGGGTCTCTTCAAAAGTATCGACAGCGCATTCGTCCGGATAAATGCGCACCCACATCTGCTTTTTCTGATTGTCGACTTTGAATCTGGTCTCGATTCGGACGGGAAGCATGAGGAACGGATATTGATCGCTGAAATTTGCAATCTGTGTGCGCGGATCGGTGAATACGGCCCAATCTTTGAAATGGGCGGCTTCGACTTCCTTGAACTTGTTGAGAAGCGAGTTGTTTTTTTCGACAGAAGCATGAGCGGCGGCTCGCTCTTCTTTCAACCGGTTCCGGCGAACGATGTGATCCTGATTGTGCGGATCGAAAGTACGCTCGAGCTCGGCCTGCCGGGTTTCGATCGTCCGCAACTGCTCTTTCGCATCGAAGAGAGATTTTTGCGCCTGCGCCTTTTCGTCGCGCGACTGCTGCAATTGTTCTCTCGATTGATTGAAATCCGGCATATCGGGTATCTCCGGTGAAAGCTGTTATTTGGGCAGCATCTCCGATGCGTGGACAGCCACCAGCACCGGCACCTGGTACAGAACATACGCGATGTCCGCGGAACTGGCGTCCTTGTTCCACGCGACAAACTTGTCATCTTCGTACTGCGGTTTCTTTTCGATGAGGTCCGCTGAAGTGGGTTCGACCAGCGTCTTTACAGGCAAGGAGTTGTTGATCTGGATAAAGGCGCCTGGAGCGGCGCCCGGAAGTACATCATCCCATGCCAGATCGTTCCAGACATTGAGATCGCCGTCGCGCTTGATGTCCAGGCCGAAGCGCGGTTCGCCCGGGCGCTCCTTGATGACGAAGAACCAGCCGGGTTTGTTCTTGTCCGGATTATCGCTTGTGTCTCCGCGGGCTTCGAGCGCGGTCAGATCGAAACCGAAGAAGTATATGTCCGGATCGACCTTCGCCTGATAAAGCGGGGTTTTGACCTTGCTTCTCGGAGGCTTCTCCTCTTCCGAATCGGAAAGCGCGACGAGATCTCTCTCTTTGGTCTTGTCGACAGTGCCGTCGTCTTTCAAACGCCATTGGGCCTTGTGGGCATAGATGACGGCGTTCGGATATTTCTTGAGCAGCTCGCCGCGAATGACCAGCACCACCTCTTCTTCCTTGGCTCCGCCTTCTTCACGATTGTCGTGATCCCCGAGTTCCGAGGGGCGCTTCCACTTGTGAAGCGGAGGAATGTCGCGGAGCTTCTCTTTGAGAGCTTCCTTATCGAGATTCTCTGAGCTGAGAAATGTGCTCACATCCCAGAACTGGCGGAAATAACTGCCCATCATATCGGTCGGATATTCGCGCCAGAGCAGTTCTCGCGAAAACTCATGGTTGAGCCCGACCATGTATGCCTCTATGAATTTCTGATGAGTCTCGAGCAGCGTGATGCTGTTCTGCTCGATCAGATTGAGATTCGGCAGGAAGAGTTCCGCCGAGATGTCCGTCAGCGGCTTGTACATCGGCAGATCGATCTCGGGATATGCCATGACCTCGCGAAACTCCTCACCCAGAAGGGCAATCAGCCTTGGCGGAAGCAGTATCCCCTGCATCGTCCTGCGAGGGATAGTGATTTCCGGATTGATTCCGGCGAGAGTTGTATCGGCGATTTTCGCCAGGTCGAGCGTGAACCGCACAGGGGCCGCACCGGCTTTCGCTCCGGCAACCAGCAGAGTGTCTAGATCTTTTAACCCCTGTTTGAATTTAACTGCTTCAGTACTATCGGTCGAGCCTCTGCCGGGTTTGATTCCCGAGCCCGGCTCGGTGATCGTGAAATCAGGGCTCTTCGGCAACTGATCGACTGATTCCGGGGTCTGGCCCTCTTCGCTGATCATTTCGGTCTGCTTTATCGCATCCGCCCAGCGTTTCAACAGGCGATACAGATAGACAAGTCCGGCTGCCACAGCAAGACCGATCGCCAATGCAACTCCACCCACTCCGAAAATAAAAAGCAGCAGCAGAATAAGAACAGCGATCACCAGCGGCAGATAAACCAGCCACGAATACTTTTTCAGCCAGCCGGCGACCGGTGTCGGGACGTCTTTCGGATAGACGGTTTTGACGACATCGTTGACCGTGACGACGCCTGGAGGAACCACTTTCGGCGGCGCCGCGCTGACTTCTCCTTTGTTGATTCGAGCGAGCAGGTTGGCGGGCTTGATTTCTCCGGCGAACGGCAGTGTGAGCATGGTTCTGCCACGAGGTCGCGTAATCCTGCGCAGCGGCGCCGAGACTGCAGCCTGCTGCAGATGACTGTTTTTAACGTGGTGATAAACCGTCAAACCTTCAGCGATGATTCGTTTCTGAACCGGCGCCATCATCAACATCGCCTTCTCAGTTGAAGCCGATCTGAGCGGGATGAGATGGCGATCGTACCAGATCCACGAAACCTCCTTTGCCAGTTGAGCCGCGCGAATGCGCCGGTTGGCTTCAAGCACCTCGCCGACCTGCTCCCACGCCGCATTCATGTACTCTTCCTGCTTGTCCTGCACGACTTTCGTGCCGAACCCGGCAGGAACGCGGAAACGCGGATCGAGATTCAGCTCGTGAACCCAGTTGTCGTTGAGCGCTATCGGATTCCCATCGCGATCTATCAACAATCGCTGAGTCAGCGAATGCCACCGCGAATAGAGCGGCGGAGTGATCATCGGGTCAGGATCGCTTGCGTCGACTGCGTCCTCGCCGGCGTCCGTCCTCGCTTCATTATTAGTCTGATCGAATTGCTGGTTGGCATCGGATGAGGTTTTTGTCGAGTATTCGTCAGCCAGATCGATGAAGGCTGCCAGCGCCGATTGAAAAGGTTGCGGGTAGGGCTTATCCCAGTTGTCGAATTTCTCGACCTCGGCTTTATCTTCAGGGCTCATCGCATCGACGGGGACTCTGAGCGCGCCGCCGAGTTTGAGTATCCCTTCCAGTTCTGCAATCCTGATGCCGGGCAGGTTTGCTCCAGGCGTCTGAACGTCCATATCACGCGTGCCGACGCGCTTGTCGACGGGTTTCGGTTGAAGCAACCTGACCAGATACTCGAAATCTCCCACCGTTCCGGTGCGAAAATACCAGCGGTAATAAACTGGATAATGCTCCGCCTCGGCTTTTCCGTCATATCCGGCCCACGCGGAATGCGTCGCGTTTGGAGCTTTCGTCGTGTCCAGCCCCAGACCCGCAAGGCGGCCACTTTCATATACCGGAATCAGGAATGCGTGGTATGAGCCATTCTCATCCAGTTTGCGCGGACTGACGATGCGGGCATATGCAAGGTCCGGGTTTTCGTTGAGCACAGCCTGAAACTTCGGCAGCACTGAATTCATATCGGTCGATACAATCGAATCCGCAAGGCTGCGGTTGATATGGACGTGAGCCCACGCCCAGAGCTGATCGGCCGGAGGAAAGACCGCCGGGTCCGCAACCTTGATGTATTGAAGCGGCTTGTCCTTGACGTTGACGCCTTCCTCGAACTCACCGTCTTTCAATACGACAAGCATGATCCACGGGCGCAGACGCGTTTTCGTGGAGGCATCCGGAGCCGCCGGCGTGTAGCGCCACGGAAAGTCCTCATCATAAAAATCGATGTACGGCAGGTAGTTGGTTTCGAAATTGGTGATCCAGTTGCGCGGTTCGACTTTGACCACGGAGCGGCTGTCGATGCCGACGATGTCTCCCGGACCGTAAAGCTCTACATTGCGGTTGATCGGCACGGCCGGCAGCGCTGCGCCGTCGAGCCCTTCGGCTGAAAGCTCGAGCTGA
This sequence comes from Acidobacteriota bacterium, assembly GCA_016710075.1. Taxonomy (GTDB): domain Bacteria; phylum Acidobacteriota; class Blastocatellia; order RBC074; family RBC074; genus JADJLO01. The sequence goes on from JADJLO010000017.1 coordinate 18,789, forward strand.
ACCGGCACTGTCGCGCGCAGCTTCACGCTCGCATCATTGTCGGCGGCCGTCACACGGTTGGCGATGCCCTGCCTCAGCCACGGCAGAAATGAATATGTGGCGATTGGTTTGCTCATGCCGCTATGTTGACCTCGTGTTGGGGAATCACATGCAACGAATCGGACAGATCCGGATTGAGAGACGTCTGCTTCTGCATGAAGTCTCGCGCCATGGCCTCGCTGGTGAACGAGGCCTCAGAGCCGAATGACTTGTTGTTGTGATTGAAAGCGACCGTGTAAGTGTCCGGGCTGACCTTGATCTTCTCTTCGAATGGCTGCAGCTTTTCTTTATAGCTCTTCGATAATGTCGATTGAGCGACCGCATTCCCCGTTGAGGAAATGGTTGAAAAGCCCGCCGAAGAACTGGAAGAACCGTCTGACGAAACGTTTGAAATTATTGTCGATGATGATCTGTTCGTATCGAACTATGCGCTTGACCGTTTTGGCTGAAGCGAGATCCTGTCCCTGCACGCTGAGTTCAACGCCGGCATGCATCGGTTCGTATGCCGGACGGGAGATCTTCGCGGCATCGTCCATGTTCTGGAACTGAGCCGGGGCGAACGATTCGAACGAATCTTTCGTCTTGCTGAAGCCCCCGCCAACAACGTTGAGCGTAAACCGTCTGGCGTCGTTCGGCTTCTGACTGCCGACCTTGTCGATCCCCAGATCGAGCGGCACGGCCTTCTGGCTGAGTCTCAGCGATCCGATTGGATGAAGCACCAGACTTTCAGGAGCGCTCGCATCCTTGCGCAGCGTGACAAGCAGGTTGCTCGACGCCGGCGGCAGCGCCTTCCAGTTGTCGAGCTTGTCGAACTCGGCCTTGAGCAACGGTACGACAGCGATGGGCGGCAGAGCGGTATCTCTTGACTCTCCCCAGGTGATATCGAAATCAGCCGAGATATCGAAGAAGAGCAGCGAGATCGACCCTTCACCACGCGCCCTCCACGGCGTCGGCCCTTCGAGCGAAAAGTGAAGGTGAATGCTGAAGAGCCCGACTCCAAAGGCTTTGAGCGACACCGAGGCCGATATCTCTATGATGAAATAGAACGGCGAGAACTGGAAAAGCGCGTCGAATGCAATATGCCCCTGAACGCCGAATGAATCGAACCCGAAGACCAGCTCAGCGGCCGCACCGAACTGTGCGGTGTTGGTCGTGACCGCGAAATATCCCTCGACACGAATACGCGCTGTCGGAGTATTTGCGATATTGACCGAGATGCGGCGCGGCACCGGGAAAGGCAGCGGCGGCGGATTGAAACGCGGATGAAATCCTCCGACCGAGACTACGAAATTCGCGTCATCGCCGAACGCCGCCAGCACTCCCATCTCGCCTTCGATCGTCATAAACAGCACGCGGGATTCGAAAAGCGCCGCAAAGAAGTAGACGCGCTTCTTGTCGAATTCGATGGCTCCCGCGAAATTGACCTGCAGCACTAATATCGCAAGGTCGTCGGTGGGTAACGCAACTTTAAGCACGCCGACGATCGCGATGTTGCCGGGAATTTCGATGATGATTCCGAGAGCGAGACTGATCAGCGTCGGCGTTCCCCATCCGAGCTTGGCCATTGGGCCGATCAGGAACTTGCCCTCTTCGGGCGGAAAGATCGCGCGCAGATCGCTGATGATCCGTGGAGCGTTGGCAACAACATCCTGCGGGAACATGATGCTGTTGATCGCTCCCGTCCTGACTCCCTCCATCAACGGCTGCAGCAGCATTGTGCGGTTGAGCCCGATCAGACCTCCGACACCCAGAAGTGTGAAGCCGAAACCGAGCTGCAGGCCGGTCCCGAATTCCGCCGTGATGATGATCAGCAGCGAAAAGCCCTTCGATCCATCCGGCATCTTCGTCGTGATCAGCCCGATGGCCTTGAGATTGATGAACCCGCTGAAGACCAGCTCCAGCGCTCCCGCGTACTCTTCCTTGTCAAAATCGAAGAAGAGATAACCGCCGCCCTTGATCACACCGGCATCGAGCGACAGCCCAACACCGTTCGGAGGCTTGAACGAGATATCAAGATTCGCCGGCCCCAGATTTCCCTGTTTAAACTGTAGCGCCGTCTTCAACCCGATGTTTTCGACTACGGCCTTTAACGGGCCGAGGTCGAACTTGAAGACCGCGCCCGCTTCAAGATTCAACTGATCGCTCGTCGGCTCAAGCGCGAACCGCATGCCATTGATCTGAAGCGGACCGAGATCGATGTGCGTGCTGATCTCGATCGCCAGCTTCGCCCCGCCGCGGAAAGTTAAGCCTCCCAGCAGGCTGTAGCCCAAACCGAATCCGGCTTCCGCCTCGACGTGCAAGCCTGAAAGAATTTTCGCCAGGAATCCGTCGCCCTCGCCGCCGGCAATGACCAGTCTCAAAGCCTGGAGCTCAGCCTCCATCCCGACATCGAGTTTTCCCTGTGGATTCTGAGCGAACCATTTGACGCCAAGCCCCTGCATTGCCAGTCTTGTTCCGCCACGTGAGCCGATCAGGATGATTTCATCGGTTCGATCCTGTCTCTCTCGAATTCCGATAGCTGCATTGAATGCACCCGTAAGATTGAGAATCCCTTCGGCATCAAAAGGCGGGCGCACGACAAGCCCAACCCCCTTGATGTCCGCTGTCGATTCGAATGTCAGTTGACCGCGGCTGCATACGTCAAACTCGAATGCCGCCGCACCCATCAGATAAGGCAGCAGCGCGATGCCTTTCTTCTTCCCTCCCTGCGCTTCAGCCGGCGAGAATGTGATTCCGAACTGGCTGTATGTTTCCGCAGTGAAACCTTTTTGAAACAGCGGGAACCTCATCTCCTTCAAAGTCGATGAACTGTTTCCGAGAATCGTCTTCGTCGTCTGCGCCTGCGGAAAAAGGCCGCCGGGCAGCCCCGCGGATTTCATCAGTCGTTCAAGCCGTGCCAGGAATTTATCGGTATCAAAATCCGTGTCCCACTTGTAGACGTCTTTGGCAATGCTCGCCGGGTCAGTAAGAATCTTTCCGAAACGATCCCAGTTCACCTGTCTCATCGACTGGCCCGGCGCGGGACTCTCTTCAAGCTCGATCAGCCCCAGCAGCAACATGATGTCGTGCAACTGGGCCTTCTGTCGTTCGAAATAGTCGAGTATCAGAAAATCGGTCAGCCTCAGCGGAAGATCGCCGATATGCGGCAGCGCGCCGCCTCCACCCGCCTGGAGCTGGGTATGAAGATCGCCGATCGCATCGACCGTGGCTCCTAGCCGCGCCAGCAGATTGACGATGGCCGCTGCAACTCCACCCTCGCCGCTCGCTTCGGCCAGCATTCGAATGGCGTTGACCAGTTCACCGGCCTGAGATGCAAGCCCCGGCAGTGCTCCGCCAAAGGCTCCGGCTGTGAAGTCGTATCCCAGCTTCTTGAAGAACTCCACGCCGCGCTCGGGCGTGTTAATGCTCCTCAGAGGGCTGAGCGCCAGCCCCATTTCGGTGAGTATCGATTGTAGTGCGTCTTGTTGAGGCATATGCGAAAGCCTTACGGGTTCACTATCACGATTTTGTCATGGAATTCGACAGTCGGACTTACTCTGTATGGAGGCACAGTTAATAACCCTGTCGGCTGGTGGTTCTCGACCAGCCAGGGCGTCTGCCGCGAAGCATCGAACGTCGTGCCGTTGCCCAGATCGGCCGGAATATTTCCCCGCCACTGGGCTCTGATCCAGTATTTGATCGCATCATTCTGCCGCCTGTCTGCTCCAGCCGTATCTTGAAAAACAATAAGAATATTGTGATTTGAATTGGTCGCCGCAGGGTTATAAAGCAAAAACGGCAATCCCAGACACAGGAAGTACCTCATTCTGGCCGGCGCATCCTGAGTCTGTGCAACCGTCGCAGTCATAAACCTCTTGATCGGCCTCAAACGCGAGTTTGCATGTGTATCGATGAAATTTTTCAAAGCTGTTTGAAAATCCCTGATCACCTGAACCGTCAAACTGGCGGGCGGTGTCGCAGGAATGATCCGTTGAGCGGCTGACGGAGACGCGCTTCCGGTAAACCGGTTATCCATATGCTCGTATACATTTTTATAATTGTTGAAATGATCGGTTAACTGTGAGGGTGTAGCCGTTGCTGAAACGGCTGCATCCAGCTGCGTCGCCCAGGTGCTCAAATTCGGCAGAAGAGGATCAACAATGTTAAGGGCCGCATTATTAGGCCTGTCAGCGGCCGGCGTCTGAAAAATATTGATAAGCCGTGAGATTACATCCCTGAACGATGCGGATGAAATCGCCTGCAGCCTTGTAACCGGTATCGTCGTGGCAGGCAGATTGTTTCGCCACTGCAGAGCGCTGAACGTAAGCGCGTTCAGACCGAGTTTTTCCTGCCAGAAAGTCAGATGTGCGGCTGTGATGCCGAATCCCGTCGCCCAGTTTTCAAAATGCTGGCGGACCTGAACTGCGTTGTACGGCGCAAACCCGTTGTTGAACAAGGTGCCGATTCCGGCATTGCTGTTCAGCCCCGTGATGTTGCCGATTGCGTTGAAATGCTGGAACCACTGGGGTCCGGAAACCGCCGGTCGAACAGTGGCATTCGTCCCGAAAAACTTCTGCATCGCCTGCAGAAATTCCGGATCCCTGCCCACCTGGCAGCCGCGAATGTCTATCTTACTGTTGCGATTGATCCGCTGCCTCACGCGATTCAGTTTTGTCAAAAAGCCATTGCCCTGAATCGCCGTCAAGGCCGCAGCCAGATTCTGGCCGTATTCCGCAAGATTATGCGGTGTTTGAGTGTGGATAGACTGACTGTCGCCGAGATTGAGTATCGCATCTCTCAGTGTGTTCAATTGCGGCTCAGGAATTGTGCTGCGAATCCTGCTAACGACATCCGCCAGCAGAAGATCGTATGCCTGCTGAAGCGAAGCGGTCACCGCGGCATTCGGTATGGCTCCTCTTTGCAACGTCCATTTGCTGCCGCATATTTTGAAGAAATCGTCGAACTCACCAGTAGCCTCGCCAAGTGCGTCTGTCGGAACCAGTGCCAGGATGGCATTATGCGTCGGCTTCAAATGATTCATCAGAAGCATGGATGAGTCGGTAGTGATGAAATGCGTCGTATTCGTGAACGTCACGACCTCGAATGTCATCATGGATTTGAGCGCGTCCATACTGGTCCCGGCAAAGCCGTTGAAATGCCGCTTGAGGCTCGGCCGGACTCCGGCGGTCAGAAAACGAAGCATCATGTTCGTCGGATTGCCGATTCCGGACGGATCGAAGAAGACGTGCGAAACTATCCGGATTCGATTGATTATCCCGGTTCCGCTCTGTGCCGGATCGCTTAAAATGTTGACCATCTCCTCGATCGATTGAACCGTTCTCGGGCTGAGCCCCGAATTCTGATGAAACTGCAGTGCAATGGCGATGAAGCCATTATCGTTTGGAGCCGCCTGCTGGATGAACGTAAGATCCGGCGCATAATCGGGTTCGCCGAAGATCGGAGATGCCGTCAGCGCCTCAGGATCGGGACCGGCCGCACCGCCACTTCCACCTCCGCCGGCGCCATTTGGCTGAATCTGCCTGAGCCTGCCCTGGCTCGCCGCCTGTGTGCCTTTTGATGTTTTGCCCATCGTCTTTCAAAAATTCTATTAAATTTCGAATTCACCTTCGCAGACCAATTCATCAATCCCTCTTTATCGGTCCTTCACGAAAATGACGCGTAATCCAATGCGCCCGCGTACCCGACATGCCCGTCAACACGTCATTGAAATTGGTTCCGGCGAAGTATCTGTCGCGCAGGGCTTCGATGATTCGGCCGCATTGAGTGATATTGCTTTTGGGAAAACGGACAATATTGAACAGATCGATCCTGATGTTTTCATCCAGGGCAGCGAGACTCTGTCTCAGCCGTTCATCGGCGTTAGCACGCTGCGATGAAGATTCAGGAAGTTCGGTCCATGGAAGAACGGGCCCTGGATTCCCCCAGACCATTGCCAGCAATGCCAGCCTGATGCGGCAGACTCCGGCCCCTTCCGCCGCCAGCGTTCCGTAATCGGTTCCCTGGCTGTTGAGCGAAGCTGCAAGCTGATCGAAGGTCTGCTTTCGTCTCTGAGGATTACGCTGCAATGCCCCGTCAAATACCATTGAAAAGACTAGACTCTTGAACCCGTCTCCGGATTCTGGAGTCTGCAATGTGACGGCCTGATAATAGGGGTTGTGATCGTTGATCAGTTCGCGTGCAACGTCCGGGCTTGGGACAGTCGGACCTGCATCATTCGCCGCAGCTGTGATCAGGCCTTCAAGCTCGGCGTTCGGCGCCACTATTTCCTGCGACATCTGCAGGTTCGCCTGTTCCGCATTTCCCGCTCCAAGAAGGCGAACTGTGACGCTCAGGCTGCCGGCAGTCAGCGGGCGATAAGTGAACTCTCCGTGATCTGTAGTCTGTGTCACGGGCGCACCTCCACCCTCTGAAACTGCCCATTCATACGTCTGACTGGAAGCGGCAAGCCCGGCATCAGTCACAAATACGACATAGACATTGTCGCGATTGACCACCAGAGGCGAGCTGATGAACGACACCAGAGCACACCGATTGTCGCCGGCCATGACGGCCTGCCCCAGATCGGACGCCTGCATGTTCGCGGGTATTCGGCTTTCAGTTTTTCTGACGCCCATGACTTTACACCTTACGACGAGCCATCATTTTCAAACGGACTCAAACGGGCAACGGTGGGAGGAAGAAAATCACCTGTCAATCAAGATATATCTTTAGAATAAACGAATAAACGAATAAGCGAATAAGCTGATAATTGCTATCTTAGAATTTTATTGGAGCGCTTCGACAGGTTCAAATATCAGAGGGGACAACCGGGGCAAATAAATATCTGGTAAGAAAACGGGTGAGCAGGGCTGAATTCAACTAAACCATCGGGCGTTGTCTTTATATTTGCCTTTTATTATTACCGGTGAAAATTGTAACGGGGCGAATATTATCCTTTTTCAAAATAAAATCAATAGATTAATTGCCAAGACGGGAAATTCAGCGAGTTGCTTGTAATTCGGCAGCCGGGAAAGATTACGAAACACGCAAAATGAACGAAACAAACGAAAAAAACAATCGGTCAAATCTTATAATTTTCGTTTGTTTCGCTCTATTACCGGTTACGGTTTGACCGCGAAGACTTTGACGCTCGCGGCATAGTCATTCACGTTGTATCGCGAGAGCAGATCCCTCAGGTCATCGTGGAGATCCGTTTCCGTTGCCGGACTGCAGCAGGAGCTTGCTGCCGCTATCGGCAGGCTCTTACCTGTATTTTCTGAAGCATCTTTCATGGGCGGCGAGCAGCAACCCGATTGATTCTCGACTTTCGCATAAGCGTTGAGATCCGAACCCGAATCCACAATCACCACTTCGCTGAAGCCCGCATCGATCAACCCCTGTTTGTATTCCTCAATCGAAATTGCCCCGGCGATGCAGCCGACATACGCCATAATATCGGCACCGATCTCCGGCGGAAGCGGACGCTTGAGCGCAATGTCGCTTACGGCTAAACGGCCGCCCGGCTTGAGCACCCGCGCAACCTCACGAAACACAGCCTTCTTGTCCGGAGCCAGGTTGATCACGCAGTTGCTGATGACACAATCAACCGTCGAATCCGGGAGCGGCAAATCGTCGATCATTGCCTGATGAAATTCGACATTCTTCGCCCCGCCTTCGTGCTTCGCTGCGTTGCGGCGCGCAAGCTCTATCATCTCCGGCGTCATATCAATTCCAATCGCTCGACCCGAAGGCCCGACTTTCGCAGCCGCCAGAAAGACATCAAGCCCCCCGCCTGACCCAAGGTCAACCACCACTTCCCCTTCCCTCAAATGCGCCGTCGCCGTCGGATTCCCGCAAGAAAGCCCCATGTTCGCCGCCGCCGGTATCGAGGCCAGCTCATCCGCCGAATAACCAAATGCTTCGGCCACGGCCTTGACTCCCTCATGCTCCGTCGACAGCCCGCTCACCGCCAACGAACCGTATCTCGACCTCACGGCTTCTACAATTTTTTCAGTCATAAATTCCCCTCTCTTTCCCGCCTGCTTCCCGGCAGGTTCCTGATTTATCCGATCTCGAAAACATATCCGCTTATTCGAATATATTAACAGCCTACACCCGGCGGAACACATGCGTCAAGGCAAATATTGGTTTACAAGAAAGCGTTATTAAATGGAATGCTGAAGAGACCTTGCTTTTCATGTTTCGCGGAACATACATTACAAGGCGAGATCAGACACAATAACTTTGCAAATAACGCGAGATTTGATATCGATGGCCGAAAACCTGACTGAGCCGAAATTCAAGCAGCGTTTGCTGTCAAAATATTTCGTGCGACTTCATATGTTGCTGATACTGGGGGCAGTCGGCTTCTCAGGTGTAATTTCGAGCAAGCTATTGCTGATGGTTGGACTGCATTCACTGATGATTCGCTATCCGATTGCAGTCATGACGGCATATGGAGTTTTCTTCATCCTGATCAGGCTCTGGTTGTGGTACATCGGCATCAGCCCTCGGGCGAGGGAACAGTTATCTTCAAGCAGATCGGGGAGATCGGGTTCAGGTGGCGTGGTTTCGCTCGATATCGGTTCAAGTGGCGGGGGTGGCGGGGGTGGTAGCTCCGGATGGAGCGGATTCCGCGGGGGAAGCTCGGGCGGAGGCGGCGCGAGCGACAACTGGAGTGATGCTGCAACCAAAGTAAATTTCCTTGCCGCGTCAGATCCTGGCCCTTCGGCCGGCGGAGGGTCTTTCAATCCGGGTAGTCTCGGGTCGTCTTCATCGGGTGGTGGGAAAAGCTCGGGTGGTGGCGTTGATCTGGATTTGGGAGATGACGGTTTCTGGGCAATACTGGCGCTGGTTTTGCTGATCGTCCTGATTCTCGGAATTTTCGGCTCGGCAGTCTTTTTGATCTACCAGGCTCCGGCCATCTTCGGCGAAGCGGCATTTCACGCGGCACTTGCTTCCGGCCTGATCAAGGCATCAAAGGGAATGGACAATGAAGACTGGAAAGGGAGCGTTTTCAAAGCAACATGGATTCCGTTTGCCGTGATACTCTCTGCTGCCATCGCCTTCGGCTGGGCGGCTCATCGTTATTGCCCTGCCGCGACAAAAGCAACGGACATCTTCGTAAAGTGTAACCCAAATTAACATGGAGAAAATAATATGATCACCAGTATTGGTAGAATGTTCATCAAACCCGGCAGTGAGAATGCCGCTGTGGCTGCATTGAAGGAGTTGGCCAGAAAGGTCAAAAAGGAAGAGGGGACGCTCATCTATTTTGTACACACGCCCGATATGAAGGCCCTTTCCCTTCCGATCGCTTCGCCTTTCGAAGTCGTATTTTATGAAGTTTATAAAGACAAGAAATCTTTACAGATCCACCTCAATGGCGCATTCAAAGACTTCACAGCAAAGAATAAGGATCTGTTTCAACAAACCAATGGCGGTGAGATCTTCACTGCGTTCGTGTCTCTGAGCAGGCTCGGCGGGTTTGCCAAACAGTGACTCATTGTTCTGAGTGCCGTTATGAGTCCCGGCTTCAGCCGGCTGCTTTGTGAATCGAATTCTGGCCGCCTGAAGGCGGGACTCAAGACCTGAGGATACCGACGATGGAGAATAATATTCTTTCAGGCTTGCGAGTGATTGACTGCGGGACCTATATCGCCGGGCCGGCGGCAGCGACGATCATGTCGGATTTTGGCGCCGAAGTGATCAAGATCGAGCGCCCGCCACACGGCGATCCGTATCGATATCTCTCTTTCCTCAAAGGGATGCCGGTATCGGAGCACAATTATTGCTGGCTGCTGGACGGGAGAAACAAGAAGAGCCTCGCGCTGGATCTTGGAATCGAAGCCGGGCGCGAAGCGCTGCACAGGCTTGCGGCAACGGCCGATGTCTTTATTACGAACTACTCTCCGGAGATTGCCGAAAAATTTCAAGTCAGCTACGAAGACCTCTCAGCGATAAACCCGCGCCTGATCTATGCTCACGTGACAGGTTACGGCGAAGAAGGCGAAGACACGAACAAGCCGGGCTACGATACGACGGCGTATTGGGCGCGATCGGGGCTGACCGGGATCATCTATGACCTGGAGGTTCAGACCGGAGCGACTCCGTGCGGCACGGGAGATCATCCGGTCTCGCTGGCTCTGTTCGGATCGATCATGCTGGCGCTCTATCAAAGACAGGTGACCGGCCGCGGCTCGAAAGTATCAACGTCGCTGATGGCCACAGGCGCCTGGAGCAACAGTTGTCAGATACAGGCGGCGCAGGTCGGCGCGGAGTTTCCGCAGCGGCGCAACCGGTTTACCCCGCTCAATCCCCTGGTCAATCAATACCGGACAGGCGACGGCGAGCGGTTTATCTTCTGCTGCCTTGATCCTGTCAATGACTGGGGCCGGATTTGCCGCGTCATCGGACGACCTGAGCTGATCGACGATCCGCGCTTCTCAACAGTCCATGCACGCTCCGAAAACGCGGCAGAGGTGGTGGCCTTGCTTGATGACGCACTAGCCGGAAAAAACATGTCTGAATGGGCGGTGTTATTTCACGAACAGGGAGTCATCTGGGGGCCGATACCGATGATGGATCACGTGGCGACTGATGATCAAATGAAGGCCAATGGAGTCTTTGTCGAACTCGATCATCCCGAACTCGGAAAAATTGAAACCGTCAGCAGCCCGCTCAACGTGCAAGGCGTGACCAAGCAAACCCCGGCCATGGCCCCTGAGATCGGCGAGCATTCACATGAGATTCTCAGCTCGCTCGGTTATGACGAAGTCGAGATCGAGCGAATGAAAAAACGCGGCGTGACCATAGTAAAGAGTTCAAGCTGATGCTTGAACTCTGAAATTGTCATGGAGGCAAAACGATGTTCAACCTTTTTCTTATTTGCACCCGGCGGCTTTCATTCGCCGGCATACTTGTGATAGCGATCGGTTTTGCGAATCATTGCCTGGCCCAGTCGGCTCAGGACAGGCAATTCAGAGGCGGCATGGCCACGGTCAAGGATCAGGACACACCGCATCCGGTTCGCAACGATGTCGCTCAACCCGGCGAAGAGATCGTCACCCTGCGCTATTTCAAAATCAAAAAGGGAACTTTCGATCAGTTCCTCAAAGCCAGTGTTGAAGGCGTCTGGCCATACTTCGAAAAACTCGGTTCGCGCATCATTGGAATGTGGCAGGTTATCACTCCTGCCGGCGTCGAGGACGGACCACAGGCAAGCAATGATTTCGACGAAGTCTATCTCTCCACCCGCTACGCCAGCGTCGAACACTGGAAAGCTTCTCGAAATATGATTCAGCATGGCGGCAACGGCCCGGACTGGGCGAAATGCAAAGCGGCGCTCGATCTTCGCCAGAGCCTGACCATTTCTTCAAACGTAGTCTTCCTCAAAGGCACGATGGCGCCGGGCGGGCCTTATTTCATGCCTGGTCTGACCGAGTCTTATGAGAAAAAGATTCCGGCCAAAGGAAAGCAGGAATAATCCGGCGCTAAAAGACTCTCATCTCTCCCACCATGGATTCAACAACCCCTTTCGTGCATCGATGTCCGATGCATCAACCGGCTTGATTTTCTCTGAACGGGAGCAGTATGGTTTGACCATCTGACTCAATCTAATTTTTTATATTTACCAACTGATTTTTGGAGGCAAAATCCATGAACACGATATCCCGACGAAATCTTATTAAAACCGGCGCGCTTTCCGCGGCTATCTGGCCATTTGCCGGAATCGAAGTAATGGGGGCGGCTCAGACGGTCAATTCTGATCCGTGGCGAGGGCTGAAGATCGGAGTTGCGACATACACATTCCGCGAATTTCCGATTGAAGAGATGATCAAGGGAGTGCTTCGAGTGGGACTGAAATACATCTCGGTCAAAAACGTGAGAAATCACATCGATCTGACGCACACGCCCGAGGAGCGCAAGCAGCGCGTACAGATGTTGAAGGACGCCGGGATAATTCCGCTCAGCGTCGGAAACGTGGGAATGAAGAACGACGAAGCCGACATCCGGCGGGCCTTCGAGTATGCCAGGGATATCGGCGTCTCGACTATGGTCTGCGCACCGGACATGAATTCGGTTCCGATCCTGGACAAGATGGTCAAGGAGTTCAACATCAAACTGGCGATTCACAATCACGGGCCGGAGGACAAGAACTTCCCCTCCCCGTATGACGTGATGAAGGCCATCGAAAAATATGACAAGCGGATCGGACTATGCATCGACGTGGGCCACACTGCCCGGGCCGGGGTAGATCCGGCTGAATCGATCCTGAAATGTCGCGAGCGCCTGTATGACGTGCATCTGAAGGATATCGCACAGCTTGGCATCAAGAATGTAGCGGCAGAAGGCGGCCGGGGCATCCTCAACCTCAAATCGATCTACGCGGCTCTGCTCAAGATCAATTTTCAGGGGCTGGCGGGTTTTGAATACGAGAAGGGGGACGGCAAGGATCCATTGCCGGGCCTTGCGGAATCGGTGGGATATGCCAAAGGGCTTCTGGCGGGATTGAGCTAAACAACTCTCATCTCGATCTCCAATAAATGAATAAACTACCCGGACAGGATCGACAGCCAGATCGCTTTACAATTGAACGAAGTGATTATCTGACCTGAAGAATATTTCGAAACAAACGAAAAGAGAGAATGAGAAAAGTTTCGTTTGTTTCGGAATCTTCTCAGGTTAAAAAAAGACGCGCTGGATGAACCAGTAACTCCCTGCGAGGATGACGCAAACCGATCCGATCATCGCTACCTGACGGCTGAGATCCGGATTGCGCTTGCGCAGGGCCGCCAGCAGCGAGGCAACGACCACGACGATACATGCCTGCCCGATCTCCACGCCGAAATTGAACGAAAAGAGAGACCAGCCGAGCGCCTGGCTCGGCAGACCGAATTCTTTGAGCACTCCGGCAAAACCGAATCCGTGCACAAAGCCGAAGAAAAATGCGGTCCAGGCTCGGACATCCCTGCCCTCTTTGCCGATCAACAAATTGTCTATACCCACATAAACAATGCTCAGAGCAATGGCCGGCTCGATCAGGCGAGCCGGAAGGCTGACCATATCCAGAGCGGCCAGCGACAGCGTGATGCTGTGAGCTATGGTGAATGCCGTCACGATCGACATCAGCCGCAGCATGCTTCCTCCCAGAAGCAGCAGTCCGACGATGAAGAGAATGTGATCGGGTCCCGTGAAGATGTGATAGATCCCGCCGGGGATGAACTTCCTGACCACGGCCAGAGCGCCCTGCCGGCTGCCGGTGAAATACTCGAATCTCGTCTCGTCCTTGTTGAAGATTTCCTGGTGGAGGAGCTTCTCATCTTCATAAATATTGAGGAAGGTCTGATGTAGCGGGTCGTATGGAAAGAGGGCGCATTGAATTTCAATGAGACCCGGCAACGACTGCTTGTCGAAACTCAGATGAAGCGCGAGAGCCTGACGGTCCGGCAATGTCTCGATGCGCACCAATTGCGGGTCGAGAGTCACGCCGTCAGTCGCCAGCAGCAGACGCGATCGCAAGAGATTGCCGATCGCTTCCTTCTTCGAGTCTGCAGTCGACTGGTCGAGCAACACCTCGGCCGGAGTCATATTCAAATCATGCGCGATGTCTATCACGTGAATAGTCAGAACGGCTTCGATCCGCCCCTGGCTGAGGAGTCGCAGATCGAGATAGCTGAACGGCACAGGATGGGCGTGTGCCGGCGCTGCAAACCCCATACACACAAGTATCAGCAACACCGCATGAAATATTCTTGATTCGCCCACGACCTTAATTCAATTCTTTATAAATAATGGCGACATCGGCCTTCAGACGACCCATGCCATATTCCTTGAATTTTTCGGGAAGTTTGAGTTCCGCGGCGGCCTCGTCGGCGGTCCTGCCGCCTATTTTGGCTTTCTTGACGGCGTCAACCAGAACCTGCATGAACTCCCCATATTCTTTAAAGTCATTCCAGTTCATGACGGGGCTGTGGCCGGTGATGACGGTCTCGACGCCTCGAATTCCTGCCGCGGCTTTAGCCAGCGTTTTGGGATACTCCAGGCCGCCGCCGCCGTTGTTGGTGTCCATAATGGGAGCCACCTTGCCTGAAAACAGATCGCCTGAGTGCATGGTCTTGAGTGCCGGAAAGACGACCAGCGAATCCCCGCCGGTATGGCCGGGGCCGAAATAGTAGAGATCTATCCTCTCTTTGCCCTTGAGCACGCTGAGCTTGTCTTTATAAGTCTTCGAGGGGAGAAACTTCTTGCTTTCCTCGGTTTGAAAAATCGGCATCTTCTCCATGCTCGTCTTGCAGTTTTCCTGTGCGACGAATTCTATGGCACCGGTGAAAGCGCTGTTGCTTCCAACGTGGTCTCCATGAGTATGCGTGTTGATGATCATCCTCACCGGCTTGTCTGTGATGGACTTGATCTTCTCAAGGATGCCGGGTCCCATGCCTGGATTTTTCGTGTCCACAAGAACGACGCCTTTTTCCGTGATGAACGCCGCGGAGTTGCCGCCTCCGCCCGTGATCATGTACAGGTTGTCCTTCACCTTCTGAATTTCGAGAGAAACCGGCGGCCTCTGAGGTTGCTGTTGTCCAGCAGCCATCAGAGAGATCCCGCCAACGAGCAAGAGCCCGATCAATACTGATAGTCTTTTCATGGATAATCCCCTTTCCGTGCCGGGCATCATAAACCCTTTGCCTGCCCTGTGACAATCCAACTCCCTGCTAAACATGCCAAACATGCTAAATCGCCGGCCGGGACAGCCCGAAACGACTTCAAAATGGAATTGATAACCGATACGGTTGGCGAATTAGCCAACCGTATCAATGAATGATGTCACGCTCAGATTTTCGGATGCTGCCATGGCTTGCGGTACTCGCGTTGCAGCAATTTGTTGGCATCTTCGTCGCCGATGACGCGATGATTCTGTGAATCCCAGGCGAGAGTGCGGCCCAGTTTCAATGCGTTGTTCGCCAGGATGCAACTGGCCGTCGAAATGTGACCTTGTTCAATATCTGCGACTGGATGGCTGCGATTTTCGATGGCGCGAAGCAGGTCTGACATATGGCCGCGTATCGCCGGCGCCACGTGACGTTCAAGATCTTTCTCGGTGCGGTCAATCGGATACTGTTCGAATTCGTAGGTGACATCCCTGTGAATCGGCTTCTCTTTCGAATCCATTGGCTTGAAATCGTAGCTCATGACGCTGGCCTTGAGTGTTCCCTTGTCTCCGTGGATCGTCAGTCCCCATGGATACTGCGGGTCGGGCGGCTGCCCCCAGGTACGATGCTGCCAGTTGACCTGCAGCTCCCCGAAATCAAAGGTCGCCGTCTGCGTATCAGTAATGTTGGATTTGCTGTTTTTGTCGACGAGGATGCCACCGCTTGACGAAACCTTTTGCGGCCAGCCCAAATCCAGCATCCAGCGCACGCAATCGAGCATGTGAATGCACATATCGCCCATGATGCCGTTGCCGTACTCCATAAACGCGCGCCAGCTTCGCGGATGCACCAGTTTGTTGTATGGCCGCATGGGCGCAGGCCCCGTCCACATCTCGTAATCGAGATAATCCGGCGGAGCGGTGTCAGGCGGATTCTCGCGCGTTCGCATCTGGTAGTAGCAATAGATCTCGACCAGGCCGATTCTACCGAGCCGGCCGGACTTAACGATCTGCTCGCGCGCTTCGATCAGGTGAGGAGTCGAACGGCGCTGCGTGCCGACCTGGACCACGCGTTTGTGCCTGCGCGCGGCGGCAAGCATCGCCTGACCCTCTGTGACATCCACACTGATGGGCTTCTGAACATAAATGTCCGCGCCCGCTTCGCACGCCGCAATCATCGGCAGCGCGTGCCAGTGATCCGGAGTGGCGATGAGCACGATGTCCAGATCCTTCTCTTTGAGCATCGTCCGGTAATCGCCGTACAGCCGAGGTCTCTTCTTCGACTCCTGACGTTCGGCCACTATATCGGCAGCCTCTCCCAGCATCTTTTTGTCCACGTCGCACAAAGAGACGACCTCCACCGGCGCGACCTGAATCAATCGAAACAGATCGCTTTTACCATACCACCCGGCGCCGATTAGACCGACACGCGGACGCTTCTGCGCGAACTCTTCGGCATATGCATAGTTCCTGCGGAGCACTGCCGGAGCTATCGCAAAAGCCGCGCTTTGACGAATAAATTCACGCCGCTGCATAAAAGGGTTCTCCTGGTTATCAGCGTTTCAATGATCGGTCGACTCGATAATGGCCTGATAGACAATGGTCCGAAATTCGTCCATCAGTCGCAGGTCCGTCGGCAGTTTCTGGGTCATGATAATGCCTATGAGGTGCTCTTTGGGATCAATAAAAAAGGCTGTCGAAGCCATACCGCTCCAATCATAAGTCCCAACCGAGCCAATTCTCTGGTTGGCTGCCGTATCTGTGATGACCCGAAAGCCGAGTCCGAATCCCGAACCATCTCCGAGTACAACACCTATGTTGGGCTTTTGCGCTTTCGCCGTGTGATCCATCGTCATCAACTGAACACTCTTGGGACTGAGTAGACGAACACCGTTCAATGTGCCGCCATTGAGCATCATCAGGCAAAAGCGGAGATAATCATTCGTAGTCGATACGAGACCGCCGCCGCCGGAATAAAAAGTCGCCGGCTGGCCGTAACGACTCTTTGACGGATGATCCGCGATTACATACTTGCCGGTACTGTCCCATTGATAATTGACTGTGAAGCGATCGATCTTGCCTGCGGGCACATCGAAACCGGTGTCGTTCATACCAAGCGGCTTGAAGATACGCTGTCGCATGAATTCGTCAAGTGAGCTTCCGGACAAGACTTCAACCAGACGCCCCAGCACATCGGTGCTGACGCTGTAATTCCAGCGCTCTCCGGGTTGATAGAGCAGCGGCAATCCGCTCACCTTTTTGACGAAGTCCGCCAGAATGCTTTTGCCGTCAAGGAGGCTTGCCGCGCGGTACTGCATGTCAACCGGCGTATTGCCAAAGGCTCCGTAGGTCAGCCCCGAAGTATGCGACATCAGATCTCGAACGGTGATGGGTCGTTTGGGCGCGATGAGATCGCCGTTTGCACCATATACCTTCACATCCTTGAATTCGGGCAGATACCAGAACAACGGATCGTTCAACTGAAACCTGCCTTCTTCGTAGAGCATCATCGCCGCCACAGTCGTCAGCGGCTTGGTCATCGAGTAGATGCGAAAGATGGCATCGCTTTTGAGCGGTTTTCCCGCTTCAACATCCGCCTTGCCAAAGGCTTCGAAATGGACAACTTTCCCGCGACGGGCAACCAGCGTAATCGCGCCGGCCAGCTTGCCGTCCTTGATTTTTTGCTCGACCAGTTGATTGATCCGCCCAAGCCGCTCGGACGACAGGCCAACCGATTCAGGCCTGGGTTTGGGGTTGGACGTTGTCTGGCCATAAACAGGCGCAAACGCAAATAACACCACCAGCAGCAGGATCAATCGCATCCGCTTCAAATCCCTTATCATTGTCTCAGCTCCTTTTTTCAGGCAAATATTCAAGGCTCTAACGAGAATAGATGTATCAAACCACCAGGCACATGCCACCAGGCACATGATTGAAAGCCCGCCGGACATCCGGCAGGCGATGATTTTAAAACTATCAGGGCATTTATTGTAGAGCGGCAACCAAATAATCTGCTTTTACTAAAAGAGAATCAAAGGCAGGAGATCCGGCAGGGAAATAATCCGCTTCAAACTACCCTTCTTCGTTCAGTTTTCGAAAGTGATAGCCGATGGCAGCCAGTCTGATCGCCTCTGAGAACTTCTGGCGATGACTTGAGAGGACAGAGCGCAAATAGCGCCAGAACTCGACACGCGCGTGGTCACGCACGCCAAGCGCCAGCATGATGCGAGAGAGGGTCGCAATTTCGCTGAGAAGACCGTCACGTCGCGGCTCCGGCACACTGGAGACAACCCGCTCAAGACAATTGAGCGAACGACGATAATATTCGCGCGGACTATAAATAGTCCGCAGCATTGAGCTGTACCCTTCGACCAGACGCGCGGCATTCATCTTCGGGATGAAGTTCAAAGAACCGTCGGTATTGTTCCCCGTGCTCTCGGCCAGCAATCGTCCCTCTCGCTCGAGTCGCCGCCAAAGCTGAGTGTCCGGCAGTGCCGCGAGGAGTCCAACCATCGCAAGCGGAATCGCGCTTTCGCGAATAAAATCCATCTGCCGTTCGAAGATATCCTCGGGATCGTTATCGAAGCCGACGATGAAACCGGCCATCACTTCCATGCCGTAACCCTGTATTTTCCTGATGGAATCGAGCAGATTACCCCGCAGATTCTGCCCCTTCTGCGCCTCCTTGAGACTCGCCTCGACCGGCGTCTCGATTCCAAGAAAGACACGGCGGAAGCCGGCGAGCCGCATGCCTTCAAGCAATTCCTCGTCGTCGGCAAGGTTCACGCTGGCTTCGGTGATAAAAGAGAACGGGTGATCGTGGCGCTCGGACCAGTCTGCCAGGACTGGCAGCAACTGTTTAACGCTTCGTTTATTGCCGATGAAGTTGTCATCGACGATGAAGACCATCCCCCGCCATCCAATCTGAAACAGGGCATCCAGTTCGGCAACGACCTGATCACAACTCTTCGTCCGGGGGACACGACCATAGATTTCGATGATGTCGCAGAACTCGCATTGAAATGGGCATCCACGCGAATACTGAATCGACATGGCGCTGTAACTTTTGATGTCGGCGAGGCTGAAATCGGGAACCGGCGTCTCGGTCAGCGCCGGTCGCTCAGCCGCCTGATAGACCGGCTTTGCTTCGCCACGCTCGAGATCGCGGACAAACTCCGGTAATGTCGTTTCGCTCTCTCCGAGGAAGACGTGATCAACATCGGGAATGTCTGCTGCGCTGGTCGTGATATATGGCCCGCCAACGACAACCCGCTTGCCCAGTGCCTTGCATTGCTTGATGACGAACTTTAATGACTCTTTCTGGACTATCATTGCGCTGCAGAAGACCAGATCCGCCCATTCGATGTCTGACTGTTTGAGCTGTTGGATGTTCAAATCCACCAGCCGGCGCTCCCAGGTCTGAGGCAGCATGCTTGAGACTGTCAACAATCCAAGAGGTGGAAAAGCTGAACTCTTGCCCTCGAATGAGAGCGCGTGGCGAAAACTCCAGTAGGTTTCGGGAAACTCAGGATAAACCAGCAGTCTCTTCATGACTATTTCTCCAACGATCGATCCCGGGCCAGTTCATGCACTCGCTTGAGTTCCTTTCCTCGAAGGCCAAAATAGGATGCCATCTGATGCAATTGTTCACCGCCCTTGTAATCAGTCGGGTCTTCGCAAAAACGTTCGATCCCGGGGGCGAAGTCCAGGCATCTCATTTTTTTGGGGATGGTCAATCCTCTCAAGCAACTTTTATCTGCCTGCTGGAGCATGCAAAATTCACATATGGTCATGGTTTTTGCTGGATTTTTTCTGTCGTTAAAAAAAGGAAAGCTGCTTTAATGGCATATACCGATGAAGCAACCGTCAACCCTCATACCGGCGAGGCAGGAGTGGAAGATCTTTGAATTCGTATTCGATAAGTCCGCGCTCGACTTCTTCAAGAGCAATCCTCGTAGCCCTCGCGTCTGGCCGGTCGACAAGCGGGACCGCCCCTTTCTGTATCTGTTTGGCGCGCTGGGAAACAATTAAAACTTTAAGGAATATGTTCTCAACTTTGGCAGGAATCATTTTTTTATTTCTCCGCTAATTGCGTTACAGGCTGCGATGGATGATCAAAGCTGATGACGGCATCGGGCTCGGAATCGAAAGTCTCGAAGATGGTAGCCAGCTTTGTTATGACCAATAGATGTTGTAGTCGATTATTCAGGTTGAGCAGTATGAGTCGCCCGCTCAGCTTTTGTAATCTCATATAGCACGAGATGATCTCGCCGAGTCCGCTGCTGTCCATGTATGGGACCTTCGCCATATTTACGAGGAGCTTGCGAGCCCCGGCATCGATGGCGGTGTTGGCTCTCGATCTGAACTGCGCGTTGCCTTCCATCGCAAGGTCACCGTCCAGATCCATGATCGTGACATCGTTCAATATCCGCTCGTTGATGTTCATTTTTATGCCTCCACCGGAGAACAATCATTTGCCATTCGCCTGCACGCCATCACGATTTAAGGGGAGAGCGACCGGTGTGGCGAAAGCCTATTGGCGTGCTTTCAACAGATAAATCTCTCTTTTCTGGTGAAATGTTGAGCTATCATATGTTCAGGTTGTCTGAGGAATTTCAGAAAATCTGCGAATGGAGTGTGCCAGGCTCGGTTCACATTCACAGTATGCCTGGGCGATTGCTTTGTCAACCATTGCCTTCCGAGCGTTGCTCCTCATTGGAGACCTGATAGGCCCAGACATTGAAATAATCGAGTTGATTGACGCCGAAGGTAGTTGTCAGAGCCACATCCGCGGCGTCACGACCTCGGGCCATAAGGACACGACCAATGCGCGGCATATTGTTGCGGGCGTCGAATTGATGCCACCTGCCGCCCAGATACACCTCAAACCATGCGCTGAAATCCATCGGCGGCACCAGCGGCACTCCGATATCGCCAAGATAGCCGGTGCAATAGCGCGCAGGAATATTCATATTCCTGCAGAAGGTTATAGCCAGATGCATGTAATCCCGGCAGACGCCGGTGCCTTCGCGATAGGCTTCGAGCGCGGTTCGATTGGCGCGTGCCTGCATGTAATCGAACCGGATATGCCGATGCACAAAATCGCAGATTGCGACTACGCGTGTCCACCCCGGAGACCACTGATTGAACAGACTGCCGGCGATATCTTTGAGTTCGCTGTCCACCTCGCAATAGCGGCTGGCAAGCAGGTAAAGCAGGGTGTCGTCCGGCAAGTCCTCCACCTTGTGTTGCTCGGCATCCCAAACCTGGAGGTCGGGTTCCCCGCTGTCGCTGACGATCGCATCGTTTGAGAAGACAACTCGCCCGGATGGGGCGAGGACTCGCCCGCAGTGATTTCCATAAATATCGAGGTATTCTGCTATGGGGAGTTCTGGATTGGTCCGGAAGCGCTCGGGTTTGATGACCGTCGCTGCACGCGATGGATGCAAAAAAAGCATCAGCGCTATCGCCGTGGGCTCCAAAAAGGTAAGTGAAAATTCGTGACCGACCCTGATTAACATAATCTGCGCGCCGCAATCTCCCTGCGAAACCCGAGCTAATCGGAAATACTCTGGGCACTGCCGATCGCCATTGAATTCACGCTGTCGCGTTCGGCTTGCGTAGCCATTCGCTCCTGACCTTTGAGCGGCCGGCTCTCAGATACCCTGTCATTGAGGGACTTGTCTTTGATGGGGGCCGGCATCGGCTCCGGCATTGCAGCAGTTGGGCGGGTGCTGTTGATCCAGCCGGTCGTTTTCCCGCACTTCTCGCACTGGCGGTAGATCGGCCCGGTGGCATCGTCGAGTATTCGGGCTTCCTCTTGCGTCAGGTATTCGACCCTGGTTTCGCCACATCTTCCACACTCAATCGTGTGCCGCTGTTTTTTCATACTTGTTTCCTTGTGGAGTAACAACTGCCGAGGTGAATCGTCAAACTACTTTCTGGGCATTGAGAGCGCTGTTTATCTGCTCTTCGGCTGCGATCCTTGTTTCGCCTAACACCTCAGAGATTTCGCCAATCAGCAGCCTTTTTGCTCTTTCCAGCACCTGGTTTTCGCGAAATGAGAGCAACTTGCTTTGATTGAGTTTAGTCAGCGACTCAACAACCTCCGCCAGGTCAAACGCCGACCCTGAAGCAAGCAATTTGAGATTGATCTGGGCGCGCTGCTTCCAGTCTTTGGCTGTCTGGCCCGGGATCATCAACCGGCCCAGCAGCTCCGGAATCTCGGACTTCTTGAGCAAGGGTCGCAATCCCACGGACTGGACCTTCTCCACTGGAACGAATAGATCACCGCCGCTGTCATCAAGCAGCGCCAGGCGGTAGAAGCTCACCAACTTACCGGCACATTCTTTATTTACGACAGAGTCAATCAGGCAGGGTCCCTGACTGGGATAAATCACCTTGCTCCCAATATTGAGGTTCACTGGATTCTCCTTTCTCAATCTGAGCCTGCACCTTAACTGATTCTCTGGCTGATGGAGAGTTGCGTCATCACATAAGAGTTGATTCGGAAAATCTGCAGGTAACTTTGGATAAACAATATCTGCTCCTTGGAAGGTAAGCTTTACTACTTCAGATAGTCTGGATGATTCCAGAGGAGCTGACGAAGAGAGTGAGCCAAGCTCAGTTCTGTGTCATTTTACGCTGCACTGGTAACATAGTCAAATCAGGGCTTCTTTCCGGTAAAAATCAGTTTCTTGTTTATTTGAGCAGATCAAGGCTTGATGCTGATTTTGCGGCGCAAATCGTGGACAAGATCAAAAAAGCAAAAGAGAAAGAGCAGGCCTTGTGACCCGCTCTTTCTCTTTGCTCCGCGTTGTTCTGCGTGGTTCTGCGTTGGTCTGTTTGATGGCGGCGCGGCGACTCGAACGCCGGACCTAGGGGTTATGAATCCCTCGCTCTAACCAGCTGAGCTACGCCGCCATAATCTTCCCTTGACGATTTCTCTGTATTTGGGAAGCAGGCAATTTAACATAACACCGCTCTTTGGGCTAGTGGGGATTCAATTTTTTTCGAATCCCGATCAGCCGGATTAATCGAGCCGGGAAGACACCACCGCCTGCAATCTTTCGGCCTGATCGTGGAGGTATTTTTTTTCATCTGCCCTGTCTTCAGGCTGCGACAGTTTTATCAGAGGGTGATAAACCACTTTTATTTTGAATGGTCTGGGAAAAGGTAGTGTGGTGAATACGATTTATAAGCCCCGATGATGGTTGCCGGAACGATTGGAGCATCGGTATCCAGGGCGAGTCTGACAACGCCCGGTTTGAAGGATTTGATCTTACCGTTGAGCGTGCGGCCGCCTTCGGGAAATATCACCAGCCCGCCTCCCGATTTGAGATGATCGAGCGAAAGACGCAGGGCCGCTCGATCGCCCTTTTCGAGACTGACTGGAAAAGCCCCATAAGCCATGATCAAACGCCCGAGCAAAGGCAAATTGGTCATCTTGTCCCAGGTCATGTATCTCATGGGCCTTTTGATGGCCGCTGAGACCCAGAACGGATCGAGATAGCTCGCGTGATTTGGTGCGACAATCACAGGCCCTTGTGCGGGAATATTCTCAACCCCTTCAAATTCGATGCGAAAATAAAGACGGAAAAGGGCATAAACGAGAATGCGTGTCAGTTTGAAGATCCAGAGATTCGGCATTGATTATCAATTATTATTCCAGTTTGTATTATTCTGGTTTGTACTATTCTGGTTTGAGAATTAGCTTTAAAGCATACTATCACTCATTATTTTCACCAATAGAATCCGATTAATCCCATTATCATTTGGTGGATTAATCGCGGCATAGAGGTTAATCTATGCCGCAATAAAACGGATTCCAGGATTAGCTGCTGACGCATTGATTTATGCTTCAGCAGAAGCAATTTACCGGTAAAACGAGGTTCTAAATGGGTGACCAGAATATCTCTACTGATAAGGATCGGCAACAGGCCCAGGTGTTTATGAAAGCGCTGCTTGCCGATGTCACGGCGCTCGAATATTTGCTCGATAACGGGTTGATTGAAAGCGGCATCCGCCGGATCGGCGCCGAGCAGGAGATGTTTTTAGTCGACAAGATGATGCGACCGGCGCCGGTGGCCTTATCAGTGCTTGATGAAACAAGCGATGAGCGTTTGACGACCGAGATCGGAAAATTCAACCTCGAAGCCAATCTGACGCCGCGCCTGTTATCGGGACAAGGGCTTTCTGATCTTGAGCATGAGTTGCACGAAGTGTACGAGATCGTTCGCAAGGCGGCCGAAATTCATGGCGCCGAAATACTGCTGACTGGGATACTGCCGACTTTGCGGCAGTCAGATCTGACGCTGGACAACATCACGCCCAAGCCGAGATATTACGAACTCAACCGGGTGATCAAACAACTGCGGGGAGGATCGTTTTTCGTTCAGATCAAGGGGCTCGACGAGCTTCAGATGATGCATGACAACGTCATGCTTGAAGCGGCGTGCACCAGTTTTCAAATACACCTCCAGGTCGGCCCCGAAGAATTTGCCAAATACTATAATATGGCGCAGGCCGTCTCCGCTCCTGTGCTCGCGGTTGCGACAAACTCGCCTTATCTGATGGGGCGCCGGCTCTGGCACGAGACGCGCATTCCGTTTTTCCAGCACTCTGTCGACGAGCGGTCAGATACGCATCAGGGCCGTAATCGGCCGACGCGGGTCAGCTTTGGGGATAACTGGATACACAAATCGATCATCGAAATCTTTCATGAAGAGATAGCCAGATTCCGAGTGGTGCTGACCAAGCAGATTGAAGAAGATCCGATGGAGATCATTCGCCAGGGTGGATTGCCGACGCTCGACGCTCTGAGGCTTCACAACGGGACGGTCTGGCGCTGGAACCGCCCTTGCTACGGAGTGAGCGAGGGCAAGGCTCACCTGCGCATCGAGCATCGATCCCTTCCGTCAGGGCCGACCATCATCGATGAGATGGCCAATGCCGCCTTCTTTTTCGGTCTCATGTCTGCCATGCCCGAAGAGTATGGCGAGATCGACAAGCTGATGAGCTTCGATGATGCCAAGTACAATTTCTTCGCAGCCGCGCGTCATGGGTTGAAAGCCCAGCTGACCTGGATTAACGGTCGTGATCTGCCGGCATCAACCCTGGTGCTCGAACATCTGCTGCCGCTCGCTCGCGAGGGGCTCAGGAGCGCGGGCGCAGATACAACCGACTCGAACCGGTATCTCGACATCATCGAGGAACGCGTCAGGGGCGATCAAACCGGATCATTCTGGTTCCTGCGCTCACTCTCAACCATGCCGGAAAGGTCAACCCGAGAGATCAGACTGAGGGCTCTGACTGAAAACATGCTTGAACAACAGCAGAGCGGCATCCCGGTTCACCTCTGGGCCCTTGCCAGGCTCAATGAGTTCGACAACTGGTCTTTCAGCTTTCAGACCGTCGGCCAGTTTATGTCCACGGACCTGTTCACCGTCAGACCGGATGACCTCGTCGATCTTGCCGCAAGCGTCATGGGCTGGAAACATATCCGACACGTGCCGGTCGAAGACGATCAGGGGCAGCTGATCGGGCTCATTTCTCACCGCGATCTTCTCAAACTGCTGGCTCAGGGCTTGATCAATAAAACGTCCGAACCCTTGATGGTCAAGGACATCATGACTCCCTCACCGATAACTGTCACATCTGACACACCGACCATCGATGCGCTCAGAATCATGCGCCAGATGCATGTAGGTTGTCTGCCCGTCGTTGAAAACAACAAGTTGATCGGAATCGTCACCGCCCACGATTTTCTGTCTCTCTCTTCTGAAATTCTTGAAAGGCAGCTCAAGGAAACCGCTTCGGAAAAAGCCTGAGACCAACGAACTTCGTCTTTCGTCCCGGCATGATGAACCGCAACTCAGGCAGCTTCCCCCCTGCCGGCAATTGCCTCAGATTTAAGACCGGATTTCACAAGAAAGATTCTCCCGCTTGCTACTGACCCGTCTTCGGAATATGATCTCAGGGTTTTAATCCCGAACCAATCTGGAAGAATAAATTTTAGGAGTTACAGGAGAAAGATAAAATGCCGTATTCAGAGCTTTTGATTAAGCCAATGAGAGAAGACCTGACCAGATTGGGTATTGAAGAGACGCGTTCACCCGAGCAGGTTGATGCCGCTGTGCATCAGCCCCAGGGTACAGTCATGGTCGTAGTCAATTCCGTCTGCGGTTGTGCCGCAGGCAAAGCCAGACCAGGTGTTGCTCAGGCACTGAAAAACAGCGCCCTGCCTGACAAGATGATCACTGTCTTTGCCGGCGCCGACATCGAGGCCACCGATCGGGCGCGAAGCTATTTCAAGGGCTTTCCGCCTTCGTCACCATCAATCGCGCTGCTGCAGCAGGGCAAGATCGTTTATGATGGAACGGTATCAGATTGAAGGTCGCAACGCTGAGGAGATAGCAGCCGAACTCAAGAATGCTTTCGACAAGTTCTGCGTACCCGCATCTCAGACTGCGGCTAAAGACTAAGAACAGATTACGAAACAGACGAAATAAGTATGGTATTCCGCCTGAAGGCGGAACTCCATACTTATTTCGTCTGTTTCGTTTATTTCGTCTGTTTCGTAATCTATCTTCCTCTCCCCGCTAACTGCCCATCTCGCATTTCAATCCCGTAAAGCGCGTGCCTGCCTCGGTCTTGTTCATGGCCGCGCCGATGGCCTTTTGGTTCCCACGAGGACGACCGTCTTTTTAGCCCTTGTCAATGCGGTGTAGAGCAGGTTGCGGCTGAGCATGAGGTAATGCTGCATGTGCAAGGGGAGGACGACTGCCGGGTATTCGCTTCCCTGGCTTTTATGGACAGTGACGCAGAAACCGTGGCCCAGTTCGAGGATATCCGCATAATCATAGGCTACGATCCGATCTGCGAAACGGACCGCCACCATTTGATCTTCGAGATCGATGGCTTCAATCGTTCCCACGTCGCCGTTGAAGACTTCGAGTTTATAGTTATTGACCCGTTGAATGACCTTGTCGCCGGAGCGGAGAATACGGCTGCCGCGAGTCAATTCGGGTTTTCTTTCCGAAGGCGGATTAAGAACCGACTGGAGGACCTGGTTGAGATTGCCGGCGCCGATGCTGCCGCGATTCATCGGCGTCAGCACCTGAATATCGCGTCTTGAATCGTATCCGAAGCTTTTGGGAAGGCTGCTTGAAACGAGTTTGACCACCAGTTCGACCACCTCATCGGGATCTTCGGCTTCGATGAAGTAACAATCGCTCTTCGATTCGCCGGGAGTGACGAGGCGCGGAAACTCGCCCTGATTGATCCGATGGGCATTCTGCACGATCAGACTTTCCGCGGCCTGCCTGAATACCTGATTAAGTCTGGCAACGGGAACCGAACCGGAAGCGATCATGTCTTTGAGGACGGTTCCCGGCCCTACGGATGGAAGCTGATCGACATCTCCGACCAGAATCAACTGGGACCCGCGCGGGACGGCTTTGACCAGGCTGTTGGCCAGCAGGATGTCTATCATCGAAGCTTCGTCAATGATTATGACATCGGCATCGAGCGGCGATTGCTCATTGCGTTTGAGCGTGGTGGTCTTGCCCGTTCCAGGTCCGCCCGTGAGGATCATTACCCGTTCAACTGAAGCTTTCAAAATTGCCGCTCGCTGCTCGTCAGAAAGCTCGATCCCCATTTTTGCGGTAAAGCGGTCGAGCCATCTCGAGACGCGTACAGAATCGGTATTCAATGGAGATGCAAGAAGAGTCCTGATTCTTCCGGCCAATGATTTTTCAGCCTGCCGGATAGGAGGAAGAAAGATTGCGTCGACGGGTTCGGCTTGATCAAGGTCCGGCTCCGGAAGAGACTCCCTGACGAGCAGTCCTTCGGCGAGCAGCTTCTCCAAAACGCTGCCGATTCTCTCCTGATCTTCGACTTCAAGAACTTTTGATGCCCGGCGGATCAGCTCGTCGGCCGGCAGATAGCAATGTCCCTCATCTGTTGCCGCCTGCAGGACATAGCTCAATCCGGCTTCAAGTCTCTCTGTCGCATCGAAAGCGATTCCCAGATTGCGGGCAATCTGATCGGCGGTCCTGAAGCCGATTCCATAAACTTCCGAAGCCAGCCGGTAAGGGCTTTTCTCGACCACGGTAATCGAGTCATTTCCGTATTGCTTGAAAATCTTGACGGCGAAGTGAGTCGAGACGGCATGGCTTTGCAGAAAGAGCATGACCTCCTTGACGGCCTTCTGCTCAGCCCAGGCCTTCTGAATCATATCGATTCTTTTACGGGCGATTCCGTGAACTTCAGCCAGCCGGGCGAGATTGGTTTCAATGATGTCCAGGGTCTGCTCCCCGAAATGTTCGACAATGCGTTTGGCGGTGACGGGACCTACGCCCTTGATCATTCCCGATCCCAGATACTTTTGAATGCCGGCTATGGTGGCAGGCCTGACCACTGAATAGTCGATCGACTTGAACTGCTCTCCATATTGTGGGTGCGTGGTCCACCATCCGGTCAATCGCAGGCTCTCACCCGGGGTCACAGAAGAGAAATTGCCGGTCACCGTTACAGTATCCCTGTGCGAGGGAATCGATAGACGCAGAATCGTGTATCCATTCTGCTCGTTGTGATAGGTGACGCGATCCACCGAGCCGGTGATCGTCTCCCGGGATCGGCCATCTGCGGCAGCATCATTGTTTGATTGGCTATCGATCGACATTCCAGTCTGAGTTTAAAGTTTAAAGTTTAAAGTTTAAAGAGAAGTTGCCGGTTGGCAGTTGAAATTACTGGAAGGCTTCCGTTAACCCCTCAATCTGGATCTAAATTGAAATCGAGACCCGGGAATTGAGGTTGCCTGGCTGAAAATCAACAACCGACAACCGGCAACCGTTAACTTCGCTTCAGACTTTAAACCTTGAACTTCATAGAGTGAGTCCTATTCCGCGTTGAATCACAGCATGACAACAGCTTGACATAGCAGGTACAAGTTTTTAAGCTGTTTTTTATTTAATGAGCCGCCACGCAGAATATAAACAGATAAACGTGAGAGGGAACCCGTGCCTTTCTTTTTTGACCTGACATCTCTGATCCCGAAGATTGAGCGAAACCCGTTTGAGCCGGTTATCGTTCGCGACGCCGTACCCGAGGTCAACCTCGAAACAGACGAAGAGATTCCTGCAGAACCGATCATAGACACTGGCCTGCCGATTCCGTCACATTACGATTTCGACATGATGAGGGCCATGGTTCAGGACCCCTTCAGGCTTTATGTTTACTGGCAGCTCAGGGAGAATCCATTCGAGAAATTGAAAAAAATCTTCCCGGCCAACAGCATCAACACATTCAAGATGGTCATCAAGCTTGTTGATGAATCGAATAATATAGCGGTAATCAACAATGCGCCGTACAGCAGGGAGTACTGGTTCAGCGTCTTTCCGGACAGGACCTATCGAGTGGAGATCGGGCTTCGATCGGAATTTTACGGATACATCAAGCTGCTCAGTACGCAGCCGGTGACGACCCGCGCGGAGGGCCGTCGGACAAGATTGACGAAGAGCCGCAATATCGGATTGCCGCCGATGATTATCTAAGGGTGCTGCGTGAAAGCCATCTGGTGCCGGAAAGAGCATTCACACTGGACGGCATGCTGCCGGGCGGGGGAGATGCTCCTCCAGAGGCACGCAATGCATTGTGGGAAGCGCTTCCGCCGTCATTCCGGCGACTGATGCAGGCCATTGGCGACATTCAGTCCGGAAGAGAGTTCGACAAGTGGTGGGATCGTCTGGAGCAGGAAGAGCTGGCTGATATCGTTCGGGAATTCCTCAACACCATCAACCAGATGGGAGACGGCGAGGTGGGCTACATGCTGCTGCTGCGATACCTGCCCGAACTGCTTCGCCGCGCGCTGCAGGCCGAGCAACCGAAGTCCGACAAGCACGAGCTCCAGATCGATAAACCGATTATCATCTATCTCTCTGAGAAACTGGGGCAGAACATCATGGCCGGCGGCTCGGGTTCTTCCGAAAACCAGCCCCAGGGGCCCGGAGGAGAAACAGGCCCCTCTCCTGGAAGCGTTTCTCACGGCCAGTGGCTTCCAAGCATGAAAAATTGAAGATCAGACGACTGAACAATTATGCCAACAGGATACCTAAGCCTCGTACTGCACGCACATCTGCCTTTCGTGCGACACCCCGAATATCCCGATTTCCTCGAGGAAGACTGGCTCTATGAGGCGATCAGCGAAACCTACATCCCGCTGCTGCTCGCCTACAATCATTTGCGTGACGAAGGAGTAAAGTTCCGGATCACGATGTCGATGACTCCGCCGTTGTGCGAGATGTTGTCGGATCCGCTGCTTCAGAGCAGGTATGTCGCGCATCTGGGCAAGCTCTGTGAGCTGGCCGAAAAAGAGGTTGCCCGGACAAAGAAGAAGGATCAGAAGTTTCACTCGGCGGCAAAGATGTATCTGAGGCATTTCAATGAATGCCTGGATGTATTCGAGAACAGATACAGCCGCAACATCGTCAGGGGATTCCGCGAGATGCAGGATGACGGCTATCTTGAGATAATCACCTGCTGCGCCACGCATGGTTATCTGCCGCTGATGTCAAATGAGACTGTCAAGAGGGCGCAGATACAGATAGCGAAGGAAAATTATATCAAGCATTTCGGGCGGCCGCCGCGAGGGATCTGGCTGGCAGAATGCGCGTTCAATCCAGGCGATGACAAATATCTTCACGAGGCCGGAATAAAGTTCTTCCTCGCCGACGCTCACGCCATACTGTATGGGACGCCGCGGCCGAGGCGCGGGATTTATGCACCGGTCATCACCCCTGAAGGCGTCGCCGTCTTCGCCCGCGACACCGAAACCAGCGAGCAGGTCTGGAGTTCCGAGATCGGATACCCCGGCGACCCGAACTACAGGGAATTTTACCGCGACCTGGGCTATGACGCGCAGGATTTCGAATACATCAAACCCTATCTTCATGACGACGGAGTCCGCCGGAATATCGGCATCAAATATCACCGGATCACGGGCAAGGTTGCGCTGCATTTAAAAGAGCCATACATGCCCGAATGGGCGACCGAACGCGCAACGATGCATGCCGGCCATTTCCTGCTCAATCGACAGGGTCAGGCCAGACACCTCAACCAGACTCTGGGTCGGCCGCCCCTGATCATTGCGCCTTATGATGCCGAACTCTTCGGCCACTGGTGGTTTGAAGGACCACAATTCCTCTTCTATCTTTTCAAGAAACTGCATTACGACCAGAACGAGATCGAACCGATCTCGCCGATAGATTATCTTCAGCTCTACAGCGAGAATCAGAAACAGACCCCGTCGGCATCGTCGTGGGGGGCTGAAGGATACAACCGCGTCTGGATCAACGGCCAGACTGAATGGATGTACATGCACCAGCACGCTGCAGAGCGAAGAATGGTGGAACTTGCAGAGCGATTCCCTTCCGCCGAGGGCTGGCTCAGACGGGCGCTAAATCAGGCCGCCCGCGAACTGCTGCTGGCCCAATCATCCGACTGGGCGTTCATCATCACCACCGGCACCATGGTTCAGTACGCCGTCAAACGCTTCAAGGATCATATTCATCGCTTCACCAGAATCTATGAGATGATCAACAGCGGCGAGATCAACAGGGACTGGCTCATCGACGTCGAAAGCAAGGATACGATCTTCCAGGAGATCGATTACAGGGTTTATTACCCGATTGCCGATTGAAGAATTAGAAGAGAGTAGAACGCGAAGAAACAGACGATTTTACCGAAAAAGACGTAGAATAAGCTAAAGCCGGAAGATAAACAGTCATCATCGAACTCTAATAATTTTCATCTGTTTCGTAATCTAAAAAACCATGGATTCACGGATCGTCATTGGACCCGATTATTCGATCGAGATCAGGAGCAGATCAGAGGGACCGATGACCGTTCATCCGCAACCTGACTTTCTGCTGGTCTGTGACCTGTCATCGAATATCGAAGCGCTCCCCGGGAAATCGATTTTCCTCTACGATCCCAATCAACCGTTTGATCCGACAAGTGCAATCAAAGGCGCGCGGAGAGATTTGAAAATCTTCCTGCTCAGGATCGATCCGGCGCTTCTGATCGAAACCGCGGCAAGATTGAAGATGTATCGCACCGGATCACATCTTACATTTCGTGAAGCGGGCCGGCCGGTGAGAGATTCCCGTTTGACGGCAGTCTGTGAATCGATAGCTCTTGAGATCGAAAATCCTGATGCGGGATGGCGCGAGGTAATCAGCTCGCAGGTCAGGCAGATGGCGGTCTATCTTCTGAGGTCGCATATCAATGTCGAGAGATCTGATTTGATCGAGCTATCGAGGGTGGGGATGGTCGATCGCCGGTTGAGGCTGGCAATCGAATTCATGCACGACAACTGCCATCGAGAATTGAGCCTGGCCGAGATCGCCGCCGCCGCCTACCTCAGCGAGTTTCACTTCTCGCGCCTGTTCAAAAAGATAACCGGCACGACCCCCTCTTCCTATCTTGCCGCACTGAGAATCGAACGCGCTCGAAGACTGCTGGCCGAAACCGACCTGCCAATCACTGAAGTCGGCGCCCGCGTCGGCTACTCCAGTCAGAGCCATTTCACCAAGGTCTTTCGCCAAACCACCGGTTTTACACCTCGGACCTTCATATCATCACTGCAAAAATAAAGAAAGATGAAAAATGGAGAATGAAGAATCTAGAATGCAGAATGAGGAATGACATAATATGTTGAATTAATATCCTTTATTCATCATTCTAGATTCTACATTCATCATTCTTCATTCTCCATTCTCCATTCTCCATTCTCCTGTAATCTAAATAAACGGAGGCCCAATCCCCGAAAATTCGAGAATTAGGCCTCCGTTTCAATTGATCAATTGTGCAGACCGGTTGAAGGAGTTTGAAAATCAGTGGTTACCTCATCAGTACCGGAGCATTCGGATTCAAATCTTTACGCCCAGATAATGATCTGCACTGCCCTGGAGTTGGAACTAGTTGCCGCTGTTGGCTCTGACCTGGAGTTCAAGCTGCCACCAGAGTCTGTAGTAGTCATCAGAAGTCTCATACCTCTGAATATTTAACGTCCTTGAGGCATACATATTCATGCTGTTGGGCATGCCGAATGGAGCCATGCGAGATGACATGCTCTTGCCTGGCCACCATGCTTTGTGCTGTTCCTTGAAATACGGCAGGAAGGCGAGGGTCGCCTCGGTGCTGAATTCGGTATGGCAGGCGACCATCGATCCGCTTGGCACCACAGGAAAACGGCAGATTGCTCGCAACCTTGAAGTCGTGGAATCTCTTCTCGACTTCTGTTCCTGTGATCTTTGCATAGGGCGCCATATGGCAATCCATGCATGCCACTCCGGCTTCATACATTCTCTTGAAGCCCGGGTTGTTTTCGTTATGACGTGTGATATGACAATTGAGGCAGAGTGAATCTTCCTCGCCATGTTTGATAAGCTTGTAGGCCTCGGGTTTAGCCCTGTCCTTCTCAAACTGATAGATGGCGAGACGGCCGCCGAGAGTAACTGCGGCTGTTTTCGACGGATGGCAGGCGGCGCAGGTCACGCCTTCAGCCTTGCCGTCCGCTATCATTTCAGTGCTCTGCAGAAAGCCATTAACGAATGCCGACTTGTTTGTCGCCTGCAGCGGCGAATGGCATTTGGCGCAATAGGTGTTCTGGGTTGATTTGTAAACGGTGGTGGCGTGCTTGGATGCAAACCAGCCGTTTCCTGACAAGGCAAAACCCTTGGTGTCGCTGTAGGTGACGCCGACGGCTTCGAGCATATGATCGCCACCTGCTCCATTGGTGAAGTGGCAGCGGGTGCAGCCGTTTGGTTCCGTCCAGTTGACGAATGGTGTGTTGAGATTCGTTGGTTGAGGGTATGTAACCTGGGCGCTGGATACGCCTGAGAAGTACCATATAACTGATGCGAATATTGCTAGTGTTATTATTTGGGCATATTTTCTATTCATAAACCACCTCCGGAATGAGGATCCCTCCGGTTTGGAAGTGGCAGTCAACTCTTCGTTACTCTGAAAACTTAACTTCCATTTTTCAACTGGGGGGAAGATCTGGTTCCTGTAAATGCATCTTTCCTTCAAAAGATCTGTTTTACTTTACTCTGTTTTAATAATGTGAGTCGGTTGCAATCTCTAAAAATGAGCGTTGAGGAAAATTCCTCATTGCAACCAACTCGGTGTCCATACATGCAATCACTGTTCCAGTATTGGGAATGTTTAATATCAGATATTTGTTTTACGTCAGAATCTGAACCGCAGCGACAAATAACCGTTATGAGCCGTGTAGTTCTGGTTTCTGAGGAATTTTTCTCTGTAATCGTAGTATTCCCAATAAGCATTCCAATCGATATTCTCGGTCAGTTTGACGGTCAGACCGGCCTGTGGAACGAATAGTTCGAGTGGATAGGATGAGAGCAATTCAGTGGGTGCTTGAGCCACACGTTTGCCCTGGCCGGTGTCCTTGCTGACGCGTAATCCGAGCTGCAGATCGACTCGCGGATGAACTCGCGTCAGCGTATTGATGAAGACGTGGTTGTCTCGCATCCTGTAGTCGCTCGTCCCGACCTTCCTCTGTCCGCTGAGGAAGAAAATGACCGTGGCATCTGAGTCGATGTGGGTCCGGGTGTATCCGCCGCTCATGGTAAATTTCCCCAGCGGCGTCCAGTCGACGGATGAGGTGAAGATCCTGCTTTTTGACATCCACGCCGAAATTGAGCGGTGAGGTGTCCACCTGCTGCAGGTTCGGGTTGTTGTTGTGTCTGGTCATAAACGAGGTATTGATCGTCAGAGCTCTGGTGGGTTTGAGCAGCGACCTGACACGAATGTTGGTGACGTTGTAATTGTCTATTCTGACGAACACGTTGTCGGCCTGACCGTGCTCGGCATCGAAATAGACTTTCCAGAATGAGAATGGAGTAGCCTTGAAGCCGGCCAGCGCGGTGTGGGTTTCATTAGTCGCCTCGTCGCGCTGAAGCGTGAGTGTCGTTCCCTGATAGAACGCACCTTCAATAAGGCGCCGATTGGTGTAGCGGTATCCCGCGTGGGCCATCAGCTTCGGACTGAATTTATAATCGGCTTCAACCGTGTTCTGGAACAGGCGGTAATTGATCGACCGGATCGAAAGGAAATCGGTGATCAGTGGGGGCAGCTCCGTGATACCGAAGAATGTCTCTCTGGTGCGGAACAGGGAGTTGCTGAAGACCTCATTGCCGTTAATTCTGAAATTATTGAATCTGAAGACATCCGAGACCGAGAGCTTGTCGGTCAGATAGACGGTCACGCCGAAATTACCCATGCCGCTGGGCCGCTTGGATTCGGACGCGACCTTCGATTGATCGAGCGTTATATTGTTGCCGGTGTACTCCTTGCCGGTCAGCCGTTCGAAGAAATTGAAGCGGGTGATGGCATCGGAATGGATGATACTGCCGGTGAAATCCATCCATTTGCCGAATTTCCGGCTGAGAGTCACTTGTGCATATCCAACTCTGCCGCGGCTCGGCATCTCACGTAGAAAACTGTTGAGCTGGGGCGTATTGTTAGGATCGTTTCCCGCCTGGAAGGTCGGGATGTAGTAGGTCATGTCATCCTTGAAATATCGCTTGCCCATCAAGACGGAGATGTTGAAGCCAATGGCTCTGGCATCGAACCCGACGCGATAATCGTTCGCACTGTTCCTGACAGGCGCCGTGAGCTGGTACTCATCGCGTGAATAGGCGTATGTCGTGAAGGACATCCCCTTGTCGTAGTTCATCGAATATCCAAGGTTGAGCTTGAAATGCTCGTTGCCCGGAAGAAAGGTGAGATTGAAATCGCCGAATTTCCTCTCCGCATCCATGAGGTGCTGATTCAATGCGAAATTGGCGAGATTGTTGAAATAATCGATCTTGCGGTAATTGGCATCGAAGCGGTACACCTTCTGCTTTTCGACATCGACTCTGAGATATGCCTGCGGGTCGCCGCCCCAACCCAGGGCATTGATCTTGAGCAGATCAAACGGCTTTCCCTTGCCGTCCTTTGCGCGAGCCATGAAATCGTAATTGATGACCCGGGGACCCCGCCCGTAGTTGAAGTCGCTGCGGTATTTATTCGTATTTCCGTCAGCAGTGAAAAATCTCCAGCCGGTTTCGAGTGTGGTATTGATGGTGTAGTCGCCGAGTGTGCTCTCTTTTTTCGGCTTTGCTTCTGCCGGTTTATCTTGCGGTGCGGACGCCGGCGGATCCTGGGAAAATACTGCCGTTGAACCCAGGACCAGCGCGGCCGTCATCAAAATTATTGCTGATATTCTGCTTTTCATGATGGTTCTCCTGGTATCAACGGAAGAAGAAACGTTGCGTGTTTGATCCATGTATCTTGACGTGGCAGGTCGTGCAGTTCTGGTACCTTGCCGAGTTCAGATTATGGAAGGATGGTGTATTGGGGCCACCAACCGTCCCTACATTGCTGTGGCATTCAATACATAACTGGAAAACACGGTCACGTCTGAGCATCTTCGGATTATTGGCGCCATGCGGAATATGACAAATCGTGCAGCCTTCGGTCTTGAGCGGAGCATGCTCGAAGACAAACGGCCCCTGCTTGTCGATATGGCACTTGAGACACGCAACATCGGTGCCGTTTGAGGCTCGCAACTGTTTCTGATCGAAGCCGCCATGCGGATTATGACAATCGCTGCACTTGATGGCGCCTTCCATCACTCGGTGCCGGAATGGCCTCGTAAAATCAACCTTCATCTCGCTGTGGCAGGTGATGCAAAGTTGAGGCTCTGACTTCGCCAGCATCTTGGGCCTCGACAGATCGGCCGAATGCAGCGAATGGCAATCGATGCAGGCTACATCATTGCGGCCGTGCTCGCCTCGCAGAAAGTTGTTGTGCTCCTGGCTCGAATTGTGACATTCAAGACAGGTCTGCGAGATCTCCTGGCCAGCTCTTCCTTGAACCTGATGATCTTGGTCGCATCTCCACCACCCTCGACATGCGCCTTGCCGGGACCATGGCATGTCTCGCAACCCTGCTGCTGGTTGTACTTGTCTACCATAGTCAGAATCCTCGCATGCGGTGTCTTTGCCAGGCTCTCAAATTTTTCAGAGTGACAATCACGACAGGATTCGCTTCCCGAATACTCCTCCGGTCCATGCTTTGCCTTTGCCGGCGCCTGAACTCCCGATTTCTTGCCCTGTCCCTGAGCAGATCCCGTCACCTTTGTCCTCAAAAATGTTTCCGGAGTCATCCAGACCAGACCTCCGGCAAAAAGAAAAATCATCAATAATTTCAATAGTTTAGATTTATTCTGGGTAAGACTCATATCCTGCTCCCTCCTTATCGAGAGACGGATTAAAACTTGTATTTTGGTTGATGTATCGCGTTTCTTCGCATAAGTAATAATTATCCTGTTTGTGCTTAGGCAATTCTCATACCATTTTAATACTGCCTAAATCACCATATTTTCAGGCTGATTCGACCTGCAGGGAGATCTGCAATGCGTAATTTCCCACAGTCGTGGGAAATATTTCACATTGACTGGTTTCAGTGCAGAGGGAGGGAATGAATAATGTAAAAGTAACTTCGGAAGCGTCTGTAAACTTTCAACTTTGGGGATTGGTTGGTATACTGGCGCTCCGCAAATTTCAATAATCTAAGCGTGCATCAAAGGGCTGCGCACGATGTCGAGGTGAGTTAAACGGCCGAGGCGTCGTGAGAAAATGGCAGCGAAGTAATAGATACCTTGGATCAATACCAATCAAAATGGAGGTAGCTGATGAGCAGTCCAGATGATCGATCCGACATAGCGGCCGACATACCGGAAAACAGCGAGTTTTCGGAAATCTCAAATGATAATGGCGGGGTGTCGCGTCGAAACTTCCTCAAGGGCAGCAGCGTGGCGCTCACGATTCCGCTGATAGCCAAAGGCGAGAAGATAGTGAAGGCCGGAGGCGCCGAGGTCAAGGTTCTAGGCCCTGACAAGGTCAACATAACACTCAACATCAACGGGGCGCAGCGGACGGCGAGTGTCGAGACGCGGGTAACGCTGCTCGACACGTTAAGGAACGAGCTGGACATGACCGGAGCCAAGCGAGTCTGCGACAGGGCGACCTGCGGAGCCTGCACGGTTGTGATGGACGGCAAGCCCGTCTATGCCTGCACGGTTCTGGCGGTGGACGCTCAGGGCAAGAGCATACAGACGGTGGAAAGCCTCGACCAGAACGGCAATCTGCATCCGGTTCAGCAGGCATTCGTTGACAACGATGCGCAGCAGTGCGGATTCTGCACTCCTGGATTCGTCATGGCCTGCAAGGCTTTGCTCGATAAGAACCCGAGCCCGACGCAGGAAGAGATGGAGATGGGACTCGGCGGCAATCTTTGCCGTTGCGGAACCTATAACGGCATCAAGGGCGCCGTCGCACAGGCGTCACAGGAAATGAAAAAGACGAGAACAATGAAAGGAGGCCGGGGCAATGGCTGATTATAAATGGCCCGAAGAGGGCAAGCGCAAATACATCGGCAAACGGATCTCGCGAGTTGACGGCCCGCACAAAGTGAGCGGCAGGGCGAAATACACTTACGATCTGAACCGGCCGGGAATGCTTTTCGGCAAGATTCTTCGTTCGGCTCATGCGCACGCGAAGATCGTCAGCATCGACATCAGCGCGGCTGAGAAGATGCCCGGTGTCAAGGCAGTCAAGATCATTCAGGGCCCCGGCACCGAGATCCAGTGGGCATTGGATGAAATCGCGGCAGTGGTGGCGGTGGATGAGCCGACCGCCGAAGACGCGATCCGGGCGATCAAGGTCGTCTATGAAAAGCTGCCGCACTTTGTCAACGAGCAGAACCTCGACCAGGTCCCGGCTGCATATCGCCGCCAGCCGACCGAGCAGACCAAGGGAGAGCCCGATGCAGCCTTCAAGCAGTCGGATGTGGTGACAGTAGAGGGCACATACGGCAACGACGTGATCACTCACTGCTGTCTGGAGACTCATGGGCTGGTCGCCGAATGGGAGGATGACAAGAACGTCCTGATCCACCCGTCAACACAGTCTGTTTCGAGCATCGGGCAGGAACTCGCCCGCGCTCTCGGCATTCCCGCCGGCAACGTGCACGTCAAGATGGATCATATCGGCGGAGGATTTGGCAGCAAGTTCCCGATCGACCGCTGGGGAATAGAGGCCGCGCGCCTCTCGAAGATGGTGGGCGGCAAGCCGGTCAAGATCATGCTCGAGCGCGATGCCGAGCTGGCAGTGGCCGGAACGCGGCCTTCGGCTTATGCCAAAGTCAAAGTTGCCGCCACCAAAGACGGCAAACTTCTGGCGTGGGACTCCGAATCCTGGGGCAGCGGCGGCGTGGCCGGAACCGGCATGCCTCCGTATCCATACGTCTGGCAGATTCCCAACGCGAAGACGAAGCATTTCAGCATCACAACTCACGTCGGCCCGCAGCGGGCGTGGCGCGCTCCGAACCACCCGCAGGCAGCACTGATCACGATGTCCGCGATCGACGACCTGGCAGCCAAACTCGGCACCGATCCCCTCGATTTCTTCATCAAGAACATAGAGATGACCGGAGTTCGAGCCAACGTATACAAAGACGAGCTGCTCAAGGGTGCGGAGATGATCGAATGGAAGAAGCTCTGGCGTCCGCGCGGAGAAGGCGCTGTCGGAAGCACGAAGACGCTCAAGCGCGGCCTCGGCCTTTCGATCCACACCTGGGGCGGCGGCGGACACGCCAGCGACTGCGATCTGACGATTCATCCGGACGGCTCGGTTGAGATCAAGCTCGGATCCCAGGATCTGGGCACCGGAACGCGAACAACAATTCAGATCGTTGTAGCCGAGAGCCTCGGTCTGCCGTTTGACGGCGTCAAGGTTTACATCGGCGACAATAAATATCCGCCGTCGGGATCTTCAGGCGGATCGACCACGATCGGCGGCGTCAGCGCATCGTCGCGCCGCGCCTCGATCGACGCTCTGAACCAGTTGTTCGAAAAGATTGCGCCGGCAATGAGCACCACACCGGATAAGCTCGAAGCGACCGGCGGGAAGATTCAGGTGATCGGCGATCCGACAAAGAGCATGACCTGGAAACAGGCCTGCGCAAAGCTCGGGACTCAGCCTCTGACGACCCGCGGCAAGCATCCCGGCAAGGAGTCGCTGACTTCAGCCGGCGTCGGCGGTGCAATGATGGCCGATGTCACGGTCGATATCGAGACCGGCATCGTCAAAATGAATAACTTCGTTGCCATTCAGGACTGTGGACTGATCATCGATATGAAAACCGCCGAAAGCCAGGTTTTCGGCGCCATGATCATGGGCATCGGTTATTCACTTTACGAAGAGAAGATCATGGATTCGCAGACCGGCCGCATGCTCAACGGGAACATGGAGTTCTACAAACTCCCCGGATTGGCCGACGTGGGCAACTTCAAAGTGCACATGATGACCGGAAAGGGATATGACGAACGCGGCCCGATCGGACTTGGCGAGCCGCCGACGGTCTCTCCCGGCGCTGCCATTTCAAATGCCGTGGCCAATGCCATAGGCGTTCGCGTCTCCACCATACCGCTGACGCCGGAACGCGTCCTTGCGGCTCTCGCCATGAAGAAAGGAGGCTCAAATGGATAAATTTGAGTACGCCAGCCCGACAACCAAGGAGCAGGCAGTCGAGCTGCTCGGCAAACAGTGGGGCCAGACGGAGGTCCTTGCGGGCGGAACCGACCTGATCAGCCTGATGAAGGATTTCGTCGTCACACCCAAACGCGTGGTCAACATCAAAGGCATCAGGGAGCTCGGAGGAATCAGGGTGGTTCGCGACGGCTCTGCCCGGATAGGCGCCCTCGCAACCATCGAACAACTGATCGATGCTTTCAAAAAGAGCGTGCCTGCAATCGCCCAGGCGGCTTCCGGGATCACCAGCCCTCAGATCCGCAACATGGGAACCGTCGGCGGAGATCTCTGCCAGCGCCCGCGCTGCTGGTACTATCGCGGCGGCTTCGGCCTGCTGGCTTCAGAAAACGGCAAGCCCCTGGTTCCTGACGGCGACAACCGCTATCACGCAATTCTCGGCAACGACGGTCCGGCAAAATACGTCAACCCTTCGAGCCTTGCCCTGCTTTCATCGCCCTCGGGGCGAAGATTCAGGTATTCGGCCCTGAAGGAGCCCGCGAGATAGACGCCGACAAGTTCTTCACTTCGCCGAAATCCGACGGCGAGCGCGAATACTCGCTCAAACCAAACGAGCTGGTGACCGGCGTATCTGTTCCGTCAACTCTCGGCGTGCGAAGCGCGACTTACGAAGTCCGCCAGAAAGAAGCCCTTGACTGGCCTCTGGCTGCCGCTTCAGTCGCACTCAAGCTTGATGCCGCAAAAAAGGTCGTCTCGGCGCGCATCGCTCTGGGCCACGTCGCTCCCGTCCCCTGGAAGGCTGATGAAGCCGCGAAATTCCTCGTCGGCAAGGTCACCACCGAGGAGGTCGCTGAAGAGGCCGGCAAAATCGCAGTCTCGGGCGCCAAACCGCTCAGCAAAAATGCCTACAAAGTCCAGCTGGCAAAGGTCGCCGTAAAACGCGCAATCCTGCAGGCTATCGGGTAATCAGAAGAGAGTCGATGCACTCGCATCGACTCTCCACCACGGAGGTAATAATGACTGAAGACGAACGTTACGATACCAACCGTCCCAATCTCTGCGCTTCTCTTCGATGGAAAAGCATGTTCATCTGGGCTGAACACGATCCGACCGTACAGAGATCGAATACCGGGAGCTTCTGGTGTCTTCATACCCAGAAGCCGCTCGGACCCGATGGCAAGCTGGCCGAACCGGAGTTCTGCGCTTCCGCAGGCCGTAGTTGTCATTGCAGGGAAATGGATGTAGCCTGATCAAGGCGGCGGGCAGTTAAGAAAAGTATAAGAAGAAGTTCAAAGTTTAAAGTTTAAAGACGTGGGTAAATGATTCAATTATTTACCCACGACTTTAAACTTTAAACTTTGAACTTTAAACTTTCTGCATTTGT
The DNA here is from genome assembly GCA_016710075.1 of Acidobacteriota bacterium. Taxonomy (GTDB): domain Bacteria; phylum Acidobacteriota; class Blastocatellia; order RBC074; family RBC074; genus JADJLO01. The sequence goes on from JADJLO010000017.1 coordinate 60,466, forward strand.
CCGTTATGTTTTCTCAACATTGTTTATGTATAAATATGTTTGAGATTTTCCTGAAAGCTTTAAACGGAGGTAGAAGAAGAATGAGGAAGTTAACCAGTCTGATGACGGTCGGTTTTGCGGTGATGCTGCTTGCGACGGCGGTGCAGGCACAGCAGATTTACGGCGAATACATCGAATCGCGCAATGCCGACGTTTATACGGGCCATTGTTTCGCCATGTCCGAGCTCAACCTTGTGGGAGATCAGGCTATTCTGGCCTGGCGTATCTCAAAGGGCGACTGGAACGGCGTCAAACTGGATGGACTGAGCGTTGTGGGAGTTGCCAGGGCTTCAGGAACTCTCGGCAATCCATACGACAATCCCCTGCCGGCAAGAGTGGTTCTGATTGTCGATGAGAAGGCAAATGTCGAGCAGCGCGAGGCGCTCAAGTCGTTCGCGCATGAAATGGGCGGCGACCTTTTCAACAACGTCGTCAAGACTGAATTCGCTCCGATCAGACTCGACATGGAATTCAATGGCGAGCATCCGACTTCGGGCAGCGTGGAAGCGGGGGATCTCGCCAGCATCGTGACACGAAGTCTGACGGCCAAAGATCATATCTGCGGCAATGAGCAGACCTACTATCCGCCGCTTGCCGCAACCACCCATTCGATGCCTGCCGTCGCGGTCATCGATCAGTACAAGGGCGGAGGTCTGGGCGTCTCGTGGACAACCCGTGAAAAACGAAGCGCTTTCATCGGCCATTTCTCAAGATAAGAAAATTCATTCAGCCACAGCCTTACCGCGATCCTTTATCGGCTTTATTTACCGCGGTTGCTGTGGCTGATCTTTTTCCAAAGTTATTAAAGTTATTCGAGGATCGTTAAATGAAGTTGTTTATCGTTGCTCTTCTGATGTTAGCTTTAACGCCGGCCGCACCGGCAGGGGATTTTACTAAAAATCATTCTTCGTTCGATGACTGGAAGGTCGAAGCTATCGACGCCCTGGCCGATGAGAAGGTGCCTGAGGCACTTCGAAAGGTACTTGATGCCAAAGGACTGAGAGTCATCGACGACAAGGGCAAGGTCTTTGTCGAAATCTGGTTCAATAAAAGCATCAACGCGTCAAAGGATGAGATAGCCGGCGCGACCTTCTGGCAGTTTGGAGACGGGAATTTCGTCGGAGTCATCAACTTCCCCGGAGCCGCAAGCGATTACCGTGGACAGGGTATCAAAGCAGGTTACTACACCCTGCGTTACGGGCTTATTCTGCAGGATGGAAATCATCTCGGCGTTTCTCCTGCCCGCGACTTCTTTCTCGCCTGCTCGCTTACAGAAGACAAGGATCCAGCGGCTAAACTCAGCTTCGACGATATGATCAAGCTCAGCAAACTGGCTTCAGGGACCGGTCATCCCTCAACCTGGGTTCTGTCCACACCTGAGTCGACAGACAAGTTGCCCAAAGTAGTCAAGGACGACCACGGGCACATTTCAGTGACCACCAGGGTGACTGTCGGATCAAATGAACTGACCATCTCTCTGACCATCGTCGGGAGAGCTGAAAGTTGAGGAGCGTTGCATGGCGGGAATAAATTTCTGGTACAAGAGCACTTGAACGACCTGTCGCAACGCAAGAAGTTTCTTGCGCGAACTGGCCGGCGACAATCTCATCGAACGCGATTATGCGAAAAAGCCTCTGACCGCCGAAGAGATAGAAGATATTTTTGGCAATGACCCTATCCCACAGTTCCTCAATACCCGCCACGCTGTCTACAAGGAACGCGGCTTTGCCGAAAAGCTGCCTTCAAAAAAAGAACTCATCGAACTGATCATCAGCGAGCCGAACCTGATCCGGCGCCCCATCGTCCGCAAGGGCTCTGAACTGGTCATCGGCTTCGATCGTGAAGAGTTGAAGAAGTTTACGAAATAGCCGGAACCTTGACCGCCTGTTTTTATTCGTTTGTTTCGTTTATTCCGTGTGTTTCGTAATCCAAAAATTATTATCTATTCAGCCACCTGAGTGCAGCTTTGAGGTCGGCATCATCGTTTGCTGATCTGATGACTTCGATGTCGGGTTTGATCCCCTTCCCTTCAAGCTTTGTGCCATTGACCATTCTGATATCGGTTTTGGGAAGCTCCATCAACCAGCTTTTGACCGTTCCTCTCGCCATTCTTGACCAGTTGACGAATTGAAAATCGACATCCTGAGAAAGAAGGACTCGGCCCGGAGTTTTCCTGCCGATCAATTGAGCGCCGGCATCTTTTAATGCTTCGGCGAAGACCTCGCAGCTCCCGGCACAATTTTCATCGATCAGAACGGCGATCTTTCCCTGATAAGCTGTTTTATATTTTCCGCCGGCAAGGTAGATTCCCGCACCCTTGAATTTACTGACGGCGTTGTAATCGTCGACGAATGCGGTCGGGAGCGAGGAAGGTGTTATCTGATCGATCGAGTTCAGCCCTGAAGCAATCAGTCTGTCACGAGAGGCGAAATAAAAAATTGCACGGCCATCGGGAAGCAGGAAGTTGAGAGCGGCGAGGGCGGCTTCGAGGTTCTCACCATCATTTCCACGAAGATCGATAACGAGGGATCTGAATCTGATGGCCTGATCCATGGCGCGATCGAGATCGGCGTCGAGTTCCTTAAGACGCTCGGGAGAGAAGTATCTGATTGCGAGATAGCCGGTTTCGGAATCGATCTGTTTGAAGGCTACCTGTTCTGTTTTATGAACGATCGATTTTTTGCCGGTCGAGAGATGCAATTCAGTGTGGGATGAGCCGAGTTCTCTCAGCAACTTCCTCAGGACGACGGCGATCTCACCATCGTTTTGAGCGGCCTTGACCAGCGGAAGATACCTCGTCTTCGCTGCATTCCAGTCGACGCCTTTCAATCGAGGATCGTAAAAATAGAGATTGACTCCATTCCACACGGCATCGAGCAGCATCGGATATTTATTTACCGGCACTTCCGGCAATTGAGCGCTGTCGCGGCTACCGGTGATCCGATAACTCGCCGACGAATTCTTGAGCGTCCCGCCGGCGCCCTGCGCGGTCATTTTGAGTTCGATGCGCGAATCGTTGCCGTTAAACGATCCGGAAAGGTCAATTTTATCGCTGGCGATGATACCCTGGAAGAGTCCTTCATCGCCGCCGGTCTTTCCCAGCAGAACCAGCCTGACCCTGCCGGTTTCGATCACGCGCAGATCCGCCGGCATCTCTATCCGGCGGGAATCGTCCTCAAACGCGAGGGTCCACCGGCCGCTGAATGATTCCGGCCTGACCGATTGCGCTTCCGCTTGAGTTTCAATAAATGGGGTAACGAGGAAAAGAAAAAGCAGGGGGAGGAAAATGCTGCGAAGAGAAACGGGTTTCATCGCCAACCTCCTAGAATGAGCAGTCATGCCGGGCGCCGAAAGCACCCGGCATGACTTAACCAACTACACCTTTACGCCAGGGCGATATCGAACTGTTCGTGATGAACTGTCGGATCGCTCTTGATCGTAACCACTCCGCCGAGATAGGTCTCGATCTCAGTCAGGATGTCGCGTTCGGTAGAGCGAAGAGCCTTGGCTACTTCAGGATTGACCCGGAGAATCACTTCGTTATGGTTGTCGATCTCCTTCGAAACCCTGCGAGACTCGGCGAGAATCTCGTAGCTCACTGTCTGAGGGCTCTTGACCATTCCGCCGCCGCCGCAATACGAGCACGGCGTGCAGAGTGTGCGCTCAAGAGACTGCTTGACGCGTTTGCGGGTGATGGCCACCAGTCCGAAATCGTTGAACTGGAGGATCTTTGACGGCGAACGGTCGCTGCTCAATTCGGCTTCCAGCGATTGCATGACTTTCTGCCGGTTGCGCCTCTCCTCCATATCGATGAAATCCAGAACGATGATTCCGCCCAGATCGCGCAGGCGTATCTGGCGGACGATCTCCTTGGCGGCTTCGAGATTGGTCTTGACGATGGTGTCTTCGAGCCGGTTCGACCGGCCGACGAATTTTCCGGTGTTGACGTCGATTGCGACGAGGGCTTCCGTCTGGTTGATGACGATGTAGCCTCCGGATTTCAGCCAGACCCTGGGCTTGACCGCCTTATCGATCTCTGCCTGGACCGCGTAATGCTCAAGGATCGGCGTATCCTTGGTGTAGAGCTTGACGCGATTGACCATCTTGGGAGCAAAACGATTGACGAAGTCGACCATGCGTTCGTATTCAAACTCGTTATCGACCCTGATCGCGGTGAAATCCGACGAGAGCTGATCGCGCAGTATCCGCTGAACCAGATCCAGATCGCGGTGCGCAATTGCAGGCGATTTGACGCGCTCGGATCTGCGGCGAATATCCGACCATGTCCGGATGAGATACTGCATATCCTCGCGCAGTTCCTCGAGCGGGCATCCGTTGGCGGCGGTGCGGACGATGAAGCCGCCTCCGACACCGGCTTCAGCCCTGAGCTGATGCAGAGTCCGTTTGAGTCTCTGCCTCTCTTCATCGGTGCCGATCTTGCGCGAAACTCCGATATGCTCGACTGTCGGCATATAGACGATGTAGCGGCCCGGAAGCGCAATGTGTGAAGTTATTCTTGCGCCCTTCTGGCCAATCGGTTCCTTGGCGATCTGAACGATGATCTCCTGACCTTCCCTGAGCAGATCTGAAATTATAGGTCGCTGATATCTTTCCGAAGACTGCCGGGGAGCCTGAGGTTGAGGTGGTGCGACAACCTCTTCGACTTTTTCAGGCGCCTTCTCATCCTCTTCTGCTTCTTCGGCCGAGGCGGTGGCGTCAGTCTGGTCGGGGCGCTGGCGGAATCCACGGCGGCGGCCACGGCCTCCGCGCCTGGTCGCAAACTCTCCCTGATCATTGCGCTGGCGGATCTCCGCCTCCGCGTCTTTGAGCTCTTCATCCGTTCCGGCTTCATCCAGTTTGAGATGCAGGACTTCGCCGTGCTCGCTCTCATCATGAACGGGTTCTTCGGAACCCACGCGGTTCTCATTCGGCTCAATCTCGATCTTTGCCGATTCGGCAGTCCAGGGAATGACCCTTGCGGACGAATCTTCCTCGTCCTCAAGGCCCTTCTCTCCCGAATCATCGCTGATGCGCTCAAATTCCGTAGCCTTCGTAAACGCATCGCGCATCGATCCGACGTGTACTTCCGGAGTGGGCTCGACTTCAAGGTAAGAGGTCAGGCGCTCTTCCCCGTGAATCCGGCCGGAGATACGCTCCTGGAGCATCGCATCCTTGAGCATTTCGCCATCGATCGATTCAGCCTCCTCGTCCACAATCCGTTCCATCGGTTCATGATGCACAAGAAGATAAGAAGGGATCTGCTCTTCTTCAGCAACGATCTCTACTGGATGGACGGGCTCGACTTCATCCTGAGACTCGATTTCAGGGGTTGCAGCCACGACCTCAGCCGGTTCGTTTCTGCGGCGGCGAGGCCTGCTGCGACGCCGACGTCCATATTCTTCTTCAACCTCTTCCTCAGCGACTGTCTCGACTGAAGCGGGCAAAGTGGCGGCCGCCGGCTCTTCCTCTTCAGCTTCGACTTTGCGTGTTTCGGGATAACGCAAGCGACGCTGCCGGCGCCCTCGCGGCGATGTCTCCCTGGATTCACCAGCACCTTCCCCTACCATCTCGTCATCCGGAGCGGGCTCAATGACAGGCTCTTCAGAGATCTCCTCGATATGGCTCAACGCTGCAAGCTTGAGATCAATCTCTTTCTCTTCGTCTGCCTCGGTCACCACTGCCGGCTCGACCCTGGCAGCCTCACGCTGCCGGCCTCGCTCCTGCCTTGCAGGCGGACGCGCAGCCGCCGGCTCTTTTCGCTCCTCAACGACTTCTTCAAATTCTTCCTCATCGAAGAAATCAGAAACGTAGAGAAATGAATCCCGCTCGAGACCGATATCGACAAAGGCCGATTGCATGCCTGGCAGGACCTTCATGACCCGGCCTTTGTATATGTTTCCAACTATTCCCTGATTCTCATCGCCTCGTTCCACGTAAAATTCCGTGACGACGTCGTCTTCCAGAATAGCTATTTTCTTTTCGCGTCCGTTGACGCTGACTATTAATTCTTTTGACATTAAAAAAATCTCCTCTTTGTCAGGGGCGAACCGGATGCGGCCTGAGATCTTCGGGAATTACTCCGGATCAAAAGCACGCAATACCGATGGCCCTGTTCAATCTTATGCCTTGAAAAAAGACATTACACGTCTCGCTTGTCAGACAAGCGGCGAGAGTGTCTGTTCTCCGGCTGATTTAAATCCGCCCGGGGGCGCTGCTCTTGCGAGTGCGCAACCTCACAGGCGTACAGTTATGTCGTCAAATTCAGTCACGCTCAATTGACAAAACGGCGCAGTCTGACGCTGATCGCCAGTCCGAGACCGATGCAGGTCGCGACGACCGACGTTGAACCGAAGCTCATCAAAGGAAGGGAATACCCATAATCGGCAAAAGTCTGACAACCATCCCGACATTTACGGCAACATGATAAAGCAACAGAGCCGCAAATCCGGCAACCAGCAGCAGACCGACTCTCTCGCGCGATCTTCGCGCTATCTGAATCAGCCTGGTGATGATTGCAAGGTAAACCGTCAGCGACAAAAAACTGCCGACGAAACCCCATTCCTCGCTTGCTACGGCAAATATGAAATCGTTATGAACCTCGGGGACGAATCCCAGTGTTCCCTGTGTGCTGCCTCCGGGACCTTTGCCAAAAATTCCGCCGGAGCCCACTGCGATTTCAGACTGATCGTTTTGATAGCGATATTTTTTATCTGCGAGTTCCGGCCAGTAAACCGCCTTGATCCGCTCGCATTTGTAGCTCTTGCAGTTTTTTACAGCCGGCACTGCAAGAACAATCGCCAGGATTACCGCTAAAATACCGGCGACGAGCCAGTTCCAGCGTAATCCGGAGAGGAACAGCATGGCAATCATAAACGAGCTGTAGCTGAGTGCGCTGCCGGTGTCGTTTTCAAGGAAAACAAGCACCGTCGGCACTGCCCAGATAATCCCGGCTATGATCACAGTCCGCAGATCCAAAGGCCTTTTCTTGACTCCCGAAAGATAATTCGCCAGCATCAGAACCGTAAAAATCTTGGCGAACTCGGACGGCTGGAATCCCTGGGAGCCAATGAAAAGCCAGCTTCGGTTCCCATTGACTTCCTTGCCCAGCGGAGTCATGACCAGGGCAAGAAGAACCAGCCCGAGCGCATAAAGAAAAGGAGCGACGTTGACGATCCTGCGATAATCGAAAAGCGTCGTGACAAAGATCACCATCAGACCGATGGCGAAACCCACCAACTGCCTGCGCCACAAACCCGGTGCAGGCTCTGCACTGGATATCTCGAGGATTCCAAAAGCTGCGACAAGCATCGCCAGACCGAGCAAAACCCAGTCGAAATCTGCGAGATATCTGCGATTACTAGCGAACATATGTTGCGTGAAAAACTCTCAATTACTGCTTATTGACATCAGCCGCGGCACTCACCACGGCTGCGGGATCAGGCAAACCACGGGTTCGCCTGTAATAATCCTCATAAATCGGCTTTGCCCGCGGAGCCGATTGTTTGCCGCCGAATCCGGCATTTTCGGTCAGAATGACCATGGCCATTTCGGGCTTGTCTCTGGGAGCGAAGCTCATAAACCAGGCGTGATCCTTGTTCTTGGACCCGGCCTTGTCGTTTGAGGCGACCTGGGCGGTTCCGGTTTTGCCGCAGACATCGAACCCTTCAACCGCGGCGGCACCGGCGGTTCCACCGGCGTTGACCGCCTGCCACATCCCTTTGCGAACGATGTCATGAATCGCTTCATTCATCGGAACCTGATACTGATTCCTGTCTTCAAATTTTGCCTCGGGATGCGATTTCCCTTCCCGGTCGGTACCGGGTTCGGCCTTGAGAAACAAGTGTGGAGTATACATCCGGCCTCCGACCGCAAGGCCGCCGACATATCTCAGTAATTGTATCGGAGTCGCGGCGTTTGTCCCCTGACCGAACGCTGAAGCGGCCATGTCATACTCGGTCCATTTGGCGGCTTTCCTCGCAGCCTCATCATCCTGTTCGGTCCAAGGCTGTCCGTTCTCTGTCTTTCGCCGCTTCATGATATTCCTGGTGATGTTCTCCTTGACCTGTCTTGTCGGTATGGTTCCTGAGACCTCTCTCGGAAGATCCACCCCCGTGCGTTCTCCAAACCGGAAAATCTTGACCCATTTTTCAAACCTTTCGGCCCCCATTTTGAGTCCAAGTCGATAAAAATACCCGTCCGCTGATCTCGCGATGGAGGTTACGACATCAGGCATTCCGTAATTTGAAAGCGAGTTCATGTAATAGTTGCCGAGTTGAATCCCGCCGTCCTGAATCCTTGAATTTTCGGGAGTAATAACGCCCTCATTCAATCCCGCAACGGATGTCATCAGTTTCCAGGTCGAACCCGGTGGGTATGTGCCCTGAGTCGCGCGATTGAAAAGCGGCTTGTCGGAGTCTTCATAAAGCTCTCTGATCTTATCCTTCCCCTCATCGGTTTTTGAACTGAGAGAAAAAACGTTGGGATTGAAAGCCGGATGGCTGACCAGGGCGAAGATCTCGCCGTTGTTCGGATCGGAAACGACGATCACCCCGCGCCCTGCGGGCATGGTGTCGGTCTGATCCTCGGCCATCTTCTGGATATCGAGATCGAGTGTGGTATAGAGGTCTCTTCCCGGGACAGGTTCGTTCCGGCTGATCTCTCGCTGAATCCGCCCCCGGCTGTCGACGACGACCGTGCGCTCTCCGTCCTTGCCCATCAGTATTTCATTGTAGGTGCGTTCAATCCCCGACTTGCCGATGATGTCGCCGAGTTTGTATCCCTTTTCCTTGTTGAACGGGGAAGCGGAATCGTTGAGTTCCTTTTTGTCCACCTCGCCGACATAACCCAGCGCGTGAGCGGCCATGATCGCATAGGGATAGAATCTCCTTGGCGCCTCCTCGGCTCTGATCATAGGATATTCATACTGATGCGCCTCTACCCAGGAAACATCTGCCGCCGTCGCCATCTCCTTGACGACAATGGACTCATATTTCGCCTCAAATTTGGCCGCTTCGAATCTGCGGCTCAACCAGTCCTTGTCGATTTCGTCAAGATTTGCAACCAGAAGATCGGATAACTCGCTGAAGTTTTTTACGTCTTTTCTGCTGATGACGATGTTATAGGAAGGCTGACTGGTCACCAGCACTCTGCCTTTACGGTCAAAGATCACTCCCCGTCTGGCGGGAATCGTCAGAATGCGGGTCCGGTTCTGCTCGGCTTTTTCCGCGAATGCCGCGGTGTTCATCACCTGCAGATACCACAACCTGCCGGTCAGTATGACGAAGATCCCAATGGCCAGATAACGAAGCACTTCAAGCCGGATTCCGGCTTTTCGCAAATCCTCTATCGGATCGAATGATGGTTCTTTTACCTGCTTCATAACTACTTACACTTGCTATTACCAGAGTCTTCTGCGGCGCGAATCACCGCGGCGAGCTTCGCTGCGGCGCAGGCGCAGTCCGGCATTTTTACTGAAGAGACGATCGAGAATCAGATAGAGCAGGATTGAGGCGCCCAGATTGGCAATCAGGCTGAAGACTATTGTTGATGCGATTGAGCCTCCGCCAGCCAAAACCGGGAGATCGATGCCGAGGAGTCTGTAGAAGAGCAGCCGGATCGATGTGTTTGCCACGCTCGATGCCGCCACCACAAGGACTCTCACCAGTAGGTTATCGACCACGATGATCGATACGATGCTGTAGGTAAGATAGGCGGAGATGAGATAACCCAGACCGCTTACCCCCATCGCATTCATGCCGGAGAAAAAATCATGGAGAACGCCCGCAAAAACACCCGTGATCATCGCCCTGACCGGCTCGCGCTGCAGGCTTACGTAAACTGTCACCAGCAGCAACCAGTCAACATATCCCAGCCCGGTTCCAATGGTCCGCGGCAGGAGTTGAGCCAGTGTGGTTTGTACGAATATGGCGGCAACCAGACAAATGATGGTTTTCAGTGTCGTGCCGTATGAATCTTTCTCCAACGATTTTTTCCGTTTAACTCGAACTCTCGGTTTAAGGAATCAGTGACTAACTCCTCAGTTATTGCTCTTTTGGATTTCCGGCTTGGCCTAATTGGCCGACCTGGCCGATTTTGTCGACTTGGCCGGTTTGGCCGGTTCCAGCTTTTTCTCTTCCTCGGCCAGTTCAGTTATCGCCTTGCGCAATTGATCAGTGGGAATCAGGATGACAGAGACAATCTCGAGTGAGCCGATCGGAGCCGAAGGATCGACTTCAACAACCGACGGGGTAACCGATGTCACATTATCCGGCTTCCTGATGCGTCCGATCAAAAGGCCTTTGGGATAAATGCCATCCTGTCCGGATGTCATTACCTGTTCACCATTATCCACCTTGTCGGGTGGAGCGATGAACTTCAACTCGCAAACAAAATTATCCTTACCCTTAACTATGCCCAGCAGACGGTTTTCAGCAGTCTGAGCGATGACCGCTCCTGCGCCGTGACGTTCATCGGTCAAAAGCATGACTCTCGATGAGAACGGCGAGGTGATGATCACCCTGCCCACAAGACCGCCGGAAGCGATCACCGGCATGTTCTTCTGGATCCCGTCGTTGCTGCCCTTGTCAATGACAACCGTGCTGAAAAGCTTATTGGCATCCCTTCCAACAACGCGAGCCTGAATGGCCCGATAAGAGCTGGTGGACTGCCAGTCTGTCTGAGACTTCGACAATTCAAGCTGCTTGACCTTTTCACGGAGATCGAGCATCTGAGTTTCGAACCTGGTCCGCTCCTGACGCAGATTCTCGTTTTCCATTCGCGAATCACGCAGGGAGAAATAGTTGCTCCGGCCATTCTTGACCCACGCTGCACTATGAGAGAGCACGGACTGAATCGGTGAAGTGATCGCCAGAAAACTCGCCTGGAAGATCCAGAGATCGGGCTTGCCCGGGGCTTTATTGAATGAGATCAACAACAAATGGGCTGCCAGTAAAATGCCCAGCAGCCACGTGGGATTCCTTTTCGCTCTTTCAATCAGTGACACGATTGGTCTTATGACGGTAAAGTAGCGCCATCCCATCTGACGCGGCGCAGAAGATCGAAATCCGAAAGCATTGCGCCGGCGCCGAGCACTACCGACGAGAGCGGGTCTTCGGCCATTGAAACAGGAAGTCCTGTCTCCTGCATCAAACGGACATCAAGCTTTTTGAGCAACGAGCCGCCGCCGGTCAGGACGATTCCGCGGTCAACGATATCAGCCGACAGTTCCGGAGGAGTCCTTTCGAGGGCGACGCGCACCGCGTTGATGATGGTGGCGACCGAATCGGCCAATGCTTCGCGAATCTCTTCATCAGAAACGGCGATCGTCTTCGGAATGCCTTCGATCAGGTTTCTTCCCTTGATCTCCATGCTCTTCGGCTCATCGAGCGGCGCCGCCGATCCGACCTCCATCTTGATCTGTTCGGCTGTACGCTCGCCGATCAGGAGATTGTATTTGCGTTTGATGTACTGGGTGATCGATTCATCCATCTCGTTGCCGGCAACCCGGACGCTCTTCGAATAGACGATGCCGGAAAGCGAGATGACCGCGATATCCGTGGTTCCTCCACCGATATCCACGATCATGTTTCCGTGCGGCTCGGTGATTGGCAGACCGGCTCCAATCGCGGCGGCCATGGCTTCTTCGACCAGATAAACTTCTGAAGCCTTGGCGCGGTATGCGCTGTCTTCGACCGCTCGCCGTTCAACCTGTGTGATCTCCGACGGTATGCCGATGACGATGCGCGGGCTGACCCATTGCTTACCGCCATGCGCCTGCTGGATGAAATACTGAAGCATCTTTTCGGTAACTTCGAAGTCGGCGATGACTCCGTCCTTCATCGGGCGGATCGCAACGATGTTGCCGGGCGTTCGACCAAGCATCTCCTTCGCCTTGTTACCGACTGCCTCAACTTTGTGGGTAACCTTGTTGATTGCAACTATTGAAGGTTCCGAAACGACAATTCCTCGTCCACGTGCAAACACCAGCGTGTTGGCTGTCCCGAGATCAATCGCCAGATCGCTGGAAAACAGACTGAATATAGAACGTAAATTCATTGAAACTAAGCTGAAAACCTTTCCGAGGTTCGGCCTCTCTCCTTCAAACTAATATTCCTCTTCGAGGATCTCTTAAACCACTGCTTCATGTATGCTTTAAGGCATCCGCACTCAATACGGAAATTCAGGATAACTCAAAACAACTATTAAATGAAGCAGTGACAGGTAAATAAAGTTGAAAAGCAAAATAATACGCGCTGAAATGTTCCGGTAGAAATCCGGGTTGGTTGGGTGGGGGGTGTAAAGACCGAAAGCAGGGGACTCTTGAAGGTCGTTGAAAAACCTGGACACGGCCCGGCAGCCGGACTCCGACCGACGGTCAGTCATGTTCCCGTATGATTCTGAGAAAAATAAAAAAACAGGGGCACCTGTTGAATGAAGCCAGCCTATGAAATGCTGGCATTGGCGGACGAGAGACGATCATTGATCTTGCTGAAGATGCCGGTAATGCTGGTCCCCATGGCGGTCAGGACGAACAGGGCGGCGGCTCCGATGAGAACCAGAAGCAACGAGTATTCGACGATATCCTGTCCTTGTTCATCGTTGATGAAATTCCTGATCATGTCTTTGGTCATTGTTATTTACCTCCAGATGTTGCGATTAAAGTAATTCTCGCCTGATTGCCGGCCGGATTTTGAGCCTGCCGATCAGGCCGAATTCAGATGTCTTATTGAGTCCTGCGGGTTGCTGCGGGAAAAAAAATCATTTTCCGCATGGATTGCATGATGAATTTGCCAAACGAGCCAACTCAAGATGCCGACAAAGATGAAGACGATCGGGGCCAACAGGCGCATACCGTAGCACATCAAGCAAAATCATTTCAAGCTAAAGTTTTTATCAACTTTCGGCTCAGGTCTTGATTCCCCATCCGCCGCCTCCGGGAGTCCGGATGAGAATACGGTCGCCCGACCGGGCTCTGATGGAAAATTTGCCTGGAAGGGTGCGTCTTGAATTCTGACCGTCAATCAGTTCGGCTTCTCCGGTTTGTCCGGGTTCACCGCCATTGAGACCGTATGGCGGCAGGACTCTCCTGTCGGAAAGCAAAGAGACGCTGGCATCGGTGAGAAGCTCGATTTCGCGGATGACGCCGTCACCGCCGGAGTATCTTCCGTGACCGCCGGAGCCTCGTCTGATTTCGTATCTTTTTATTCTGAGTGGGTAGGCATATTCAAGGGCCTCAATCGGGGTATTGAGGGAATTGGTCATGTGAGTATGGACGGCTGAAATCCCGTCGGCATTGGGTCTGGCGCCCATCCCGCCGGCTATTGTTTCGTAGTAGGCGAATTCCCTGGCGTAGCGGGCATCCCATCCGCCGATGGTCAGATTATTCATAGTGCCCTGGGAAGCGGCGGGGACAATATCCGGGATGGCGGCAGACAAGGCTTTAAAGAGGACATCGACGATGCGCTGTGAGGTTTCGACATTGCCTCCGGCCACTGGGGCGGGCGGCAGAGCGTTGACGACTGTGCCCGGCGGAGCGATCACTTCGATGGGTTCGATGATTCCGGCGCTGGCGGGCACATCGCCCCGGATGAGGCATCGAAAAACGTAATAGACCGCTGAAACTGTGATGGCCTCGACCGCATTGATCGGGCCTGCAACTTGCGGGCGCTGCCTGAAAAATCGACGCGCGCGCCATCGCCGCTGATCGTGATGCTGACGGCGATGCGGACAGGGTCGTCGGTCTCGCCGTCGTTATCGAGAAACTCCTGGGCCTGGTAGGTTCCATCCGGAATCGATTCCAGCTTGAGCCGCATGATACGGGCGGCGTAATCGACCAGGTAACGGGCATAACGGTCGGCTTCATTGAACCCGTATCTCTCAACGACTTCGAGCAGACGATCGCCGCCGACCTGCAGCGCTCCCATCTGTGCGGCGAAGTCGCCCTCGCGTTCCTCGCGGCCACGAACATTAGCCAGCAGCAGATTGAAGATATCCCCGACCAGCTCTCCCCGGCGAACCAACTTTATCGGCGGGATGCGGATTCCCTCCTGATAAATCTCGGTGGCCGATCCCATAGAGCCCGGCGTCGATCCGCCGATGTCGGCATGATGCGCCCTGTTGGCCACAAAAAAGAGCAACCGGGGTTTGACGGTCTTTTTCTGATCCCGGCTGAAGACAGGCATGACCATGGTGACATCCGGAAGATGAGTGCCGCCGGCATAAGGGTCATTGAGAACCACGATGTCCCCGGGCTCCATCTCGCAGCTCCCGATCGCTGCCTTTACGGACATCGGCATCGAACCGAGATGAACCGGCATGTGATCGCCCTGGGCAATGACTCTTCCCTGCCTGTCAAAAACAGCGCAGGAATAGTCCCGCCGCTCCTTGATGTTCGGCGAGAAAGCCGTCCGACGAAGACTCATCCCCATCTCTTCCGCTACCGACGAGTATATCGATCGGTATATTTCAAGCTTGATTGAATCCATGATGTTAAGACTAAGACTAAGACATGGATTACGAAACAGACGAAACAGACGAAAAATTTAAAGGTATTGAAACGCCAGATATCTTCATCAAAACGAAACTCCAAAGGAGCTGCAGCGATCAACCCCTGAATAATATTTCGTCTGTTTCGTTTATTTCGTCTGTTTCGTAATCTATCTGCAAACGGTTTCGTAATCTCTCATTTTGATTGTTTCTTGATACCGCTGAGAGCTTCAGCAGCCAACTTTTGAACTACGGGGTCACGGTCCGAGGCGGCGATCTCTGTCAGAAACTCACGTGCCTCCTCGATCTGATATTTTCCGAGCCAGTAGACGGCCTTCCGGCGAAAATCGGAAAATTGCTCTGTTTCAGGATTCCGGTAAGTTCGTGATAACCGTTGCGGGTATTCTTGAGCTCTGCCATCGTCTCTTCGGCAATCGCATGAAGTATCGGATCCTGATAATTGAGAAAAGTGAAGACGAAGCCCACGGCCTTTCGTGAAAATCTGACATCGTGGAGCTGGTTGATGGAGAGAATTGCCAGGCAGCGTGCCCGGAGATCTCCCTCGTCCTTGACCTCAGCGCCGCCGGGGTTGGCCAGCGCATTCAAAGCCGCATTATTTGACTGGTAAATCTGAAAAGAACAGAGGGCGCGACCTAAGGCGGCTCTGACGCGCCAGTCTTTGTCGGTGATGGCCTCAATCAGAGGTTCGATCGAGTTGCGATCGCCGAGTTGTGCGAGGGCTTCGATGGCTGCAATTTTGACCGTCGGATCATCATCTCTGAGCAGTGGGATGATCAGGGCCGAGGCTTCCCGTTCGCAGGATCGGCCGAGAGAAGTTATCGCTTCGACTCTCTTTGTCCGATCGCCGGCCTTGATCGCAGCCATTGCGGCGCTTGTTTTGGCCATTGCGGCGCTTGTTTTAGTTTGATCGCTCACCATTTTCCCGCACTGCACAAAAAGAGGCAGCGCGCGGATCCGCCCAACCGGCTCCTGGGCTCGAACGACAGGCATGCCGGCCGGCATCAGAGCGGGGATAACAGCGGGCAGACCAGCGCAAACGAGAAGAGCGCCCATCGATTCAGAATATTTTGATGAATCCCTGGTAAATTTCTCATTTCAGGCCATCGTATCCGGGTTCCGGGGTGTGAGCAGTTTCATGGCTCGGGCGGCGTGGCCGAGCGCGATGACGATATCGCTGATGAACTTGTCGCCAAGCGATTTTCGCATCATCGCCCAGTCCATCGAGCGCAATCTCACAAGGTTTTGATAAAAGGCCTGCTCTCCCTGTTGAATACGTCTTTCCTGAGAGGGCGAGAAGTCCATGAGTTTATGCAGTTTTGCGTAGTTGATCGCCTCGAAGGCGTGTCCGTAAAGCTTGACCAGGGCTCTGAGCCTGAAAGCATCGACCAGTTGCGGGGGCATCCCCTTCCCTTCCTGCGCATAATCCTGATCGATGGCCTCGGCATCGCTCTTCAACCTGTAAGTCACCAGGTCCATCATCTGTTTGACACGCTCTTCGAGGTTGTCGTTCCGGTAACCATGCTTGAGGCAGGAAAGGTAGCTATAGACCGAGTGAAGCCCAAAACAACTGTATTTTTTGATCTCGTCACGGAAGACTTTGGGAGCGATCTCGCCTTTGGCCATCTCCTGCTGACCGAGCGCGCAGGTGCCCTCATATTCTGCAAGCGAGCGATCGATCACGGCAGGAAGGCCGATCGTCTCGCCATACGCATTCGTCCAGGTTGAGCCGGTCGGCGGAAGCAGAATCGAAAAGGCGATCAGTCCCCAGGGCAGATGTTCGTGCACGAGTTCGCCTCGCAAATCAGTTGTCGGCTGCCCCGCGGCATTCATCTTCTGCGGCTGGTAGGTGGCGTCGTAGCGATACTGATTCTCATCGAATTTGAAAATGTCCTTCGGATCGCACCGGAAGAGCGCTTTGCCGCTTTCAGCCGCATCGGTCAGCGTGTACTTGTTGCCGCCCGCGATAACAGGCTGATCCATCCGGACTCCCGCTTCAAGAAAAGTTTTAAGGAAGCTGTTTTCGTGCACTTCAGCCGAGCGCTTGAAATAGACGTGCTTTTTGCCGTTGACCTCTTTTTCCGCCGCAAATTCCGAACAGAGGTAATCGACGGCGCTCGAGCCGTTCGCGAGCTTGAAATTCTTCCCCGACCCGCGTACCGCATGGATCAGCGCCGATGGATTGTTCAGGTCGCGCGCATAATGCTCAAGCATCTCATCGGCCGCTCGCAAGGCATTCTGAAAATCAGGCTGCAATGAAAGCGGCGCCAGATTATTTCCCTGCTTGACGGCTGCGGTCTCAACGCCGCTCCCTGAGCCGATCCAACCGGCTTTGTAGGCTCCTGCCAATCCCACCCCCGCGGCCGCAACAGTTCCGGCGCCTATGAAGATGAATTTTCTCCTGCCTGTGTCCTCCGGCTGCCCGACTGAGCCGGGTTTGCGATTCTGCTGCTTTTTGGCGGCACTCTTTTTTCCCATATTTTCTAAAAATCCTTTGCTTTTATGATTAATCACCCATCGACCGTCTCGAAAAACCGGCATTGATCACTGATACTGTTGGCGAATTCGCAAACAGTTCATAAGGGCCGAAGGCCCGACCAGAAAATAGCCAGGGGCGGAGCGCGAAGCGCGGAGCCCCTGGTATTGAGTGGAAAAACTCCAGCGCCCTGTATGGGCGCGACCGACATTGCAAATTGTTCGGCCCCTTCAGGGCCGGAGAACCCTGGGAACACCTACCAGGGGCTCCGCGCTTCGCGCTCCGCCCCTGGCTATTTTCTTCGGCGCCTTTGGCGCCGGAGAATTCGCCAACAGTATCAGTTAATCAGTATCACGAACTTTAAACCTTAGCGGCCCCAAGCCTGTCAAGAATCAGATTACGCCACCTGTCAACCCCGCAGCTCCAGCCTTTCGGGATCAGCGAGGTCGACCCATATTCGACGACGATTGCAGGAACGTCCAGCTGAGCGCCAGGTTTGAGCGCAGAGCGCTGGTAAACCGTCACTTTCGATTTTGATTCACCAAGCCAGGCGGCAGCGCGACTGTTTGAGACTGCTTTATGTCGCCTGAGGGTCCTCACGGAGTCGATCGCCGGTTTACCGGTGATCCCTATTCCACGCAATCTGAGACTGACGATTTCAACCTGACGCATTGGATCGGCATGGCCGTATCTTTCACGGTGAGCCCGGTGAAAATCCCTGACGAAGCCTGATCCATCACCATTCAAGGGGATATCGAGTTCGTAGGACTGCCCGCGATAACGCATGGCAAGTGATCTCAGCGTCCTGATACTGTTCCGCCCGATTTTTTCTTTTTGATCAAAGCCTTCGGCCTGCAGGTCTGCGACCGCCTGCGTCTCGAGTTCGGAAAAAAGTCCGGAAATGAGGCTCGGAACCGGGCCGCCATGGTCGACTGCAAGCATGACCGTTCGCGAATAATCCTTGATCACATCGGAGAGCAGCACGCCGAGAGCGGAAAAAGCTCCCGGATATGAAGGGATGAGAACGCGAGGAACGCGCAACGCCTCAGCCAGGGCCGCGGCATGCAGCCCGCCGGCGCCTCCGAAGCTAACCAGTGAAAAGAGCCTGGGATCATGTCCTCTTTCGACTGAAACCAGCCTCAACGCGCGCTCCATATTCGCATTTGCCACATCGATTACTCCGAGGGCGGCCTTTTCGCGGGAGACTTTTTTCGATGAGGACGCAGACATGGATTCGGCCAGACGGTCGATCGCGGCCGCGGCGCGGTCCTGATCAAGAGTCATCTCGCCGCTGAGCAGCCCGGCACCCGCAAATCTGCCGAGCACCAGATTGGCATCCGTCACCGTCGGCCGGTCTCCCTTGCCGTAACATGCCGGCCCCGGATCGGCCCCGGCCGATTCAGGACCGACCCTGAGCGCACCTCCGTCGTCGACCCATGCTATCGACCCGCCTCCTGCCCCGACTGTATGAATATCCAGCACCGGGACGGCAACCGGCAACCCGGTGATCTGAGCCTCATTTGTCGTGTGTGTTTCACCGCGACAAAGCGCCACATCCGTCGATGTTCCGCCCATATCAAAGGTAATGATCTCGTCCAAACCTGCCATCGAGGCAATTCGCGTGGCGGCGACAACACCGCCCGCAGGCCCGGAGAGAATCGTCCTGACAGGTTCGCGCGCCGCAACCTCGGAAGAAACGGCGCCGCCGGAAGACTGCATCACCAGAAGCCCTGTCGAACTGTGCTTACCGCCTGAGGGGATGAGTTCTCTCAGCCCTGCGGTCAAACGGCTCAAATATCTGCTGACCAGCGGCGCCAGATAGGCATTGATCACCACCGTCGATGTCCGCTCATATTCACGATATTCCGGAAGAATCCGGTGAGAAACCGAAATCGGGATATTCAAAGGCTCAAGCGCCGCGGCAACCATCTGCTCATGTTCCGGATTAGCAAATGAAAAAAGCAGCGAAACCGCTACCGATTCCACACGAGCCAGCCTCAGCCGCCTGACAAGCGCTTCCAGATCCACCACCCCGAGCCGCTCGACGACATCCCCTTCCGCAGCAATCCTCTCCTTCAAACCAAATCGCAATACCGACGGCACCAGCGGATCAGGTCGCGTCACCGAAAGATTGTACAGATCCGGCCTCGCCTGCCGCCCGATCTCAATGACATCTTCAAACCCCGCGGTCGTCACCAGCGCCGTCCTCGCCCCTTTGCGCTCGATCAACGCATTGGTCGCCACTGTCGTGCCGTGCACAATCTCTATCCGGACTCGATCCTCACTACCCCCGCCGGCCGGCCCCAATTCATCAAGTATCCGCAAAATCCCCCGCAAAATCGCCTCTTCAGGCGCTCGCGGAGTCGATTGTATCTTGAATGAAACCTGCCGGCTCCCATCCGCCGCAATGAAATCGGTGAAGGTGCCGCCTGTGTCCACCCCTATCCGCAACAACGATTTGTCAGAATTTTTCGATTTCAAGGTTCCTTTTTCTGATTGGAGCCAATATATATAATTTAATTAGATACCTCGGAGCCATCATAATAGCCGAAATTCGTCGTTTATTGTCTCCAATCTCCTTATTTACCACCATTCCCCATCCCAGAATAATTTTATTTTAAAAATAATGAAACCAAACCGGAGTTCGAGCGTGTAGCACCCTGAGTTCACGTGATGCGCTCGGGACGAAAGTTGAACTCACTGGGAAATTTTCGACGAGCGCATTACGTATGACTTATCGCCTGGCTCGATGTTTCATCAATCGCTTCGAGGTTGCGCTTTACGCCTCAAAAATTGTAAAGTTCGACTTTGTTCCTGAGACCGTCATTCCTCACTGTTATGTCTGACGGCTTCCATTTTCTTTTAAAAGTTTTTTTGCGAACTTACTCATTCATTAAAGATTTCTCGCCCCGATCACTTTATATACTTCAAAGGCACTATCTCCAGCCAGATTATTCCGAATGAATCAATTTTTTATCAATGTTTAGAAAGCTGTATTCGGCTCCAAGCGGAATTTGCCAGATGAAATGAGCAATAAATTCAAATACCTGATAAGGGTGATTACCTTTTCATTCATTGCCGGAATTGGAGTGAGCGCGCAGACCAGTCTGCCCGCGGCATATACTTCATCGTCCGGAAGCTATATTTTAACCTTGAATTCTGCTGGTTCAGAGAGCATAAAAGTGAAAGTTGACGGATCGTTTACTATCAATTCCGCAGGTAATGACGACACGGTGAAAGGAACATTGCTTTTGAGTTTGAATGAAGAAACCCGGTTGAAAATCGCCGGACAAATGCAGGGAGGCAGCCAATCCGTGCCGGCAAACATCACAAGAAGCGATGTGATCGGACATTTCGTCAAAGGCACCTCCTGCCCGACGATCCGTCTGGCGATTGAGCCTCTGGATTTGAAAACAGGCGGAATCGAGGGCCGGACAGGGCGGTTGATTTTTGAATTTCACGAAAGCAGGGATCAGATGGCAGAGCTTTTCTGCGTCTGGACCAGACAGATCAACGCCCGGAAATCACGTCGCGGAGTCGTCGCCGCCATCAACAAACTGATGCTCGGCAGTCAACAGTAAAAGCGGTGGCACTTGAAATCTGGCCATGGCTATTTGAATTTGCAGCATTAAATACGTAATCTATTGTTTTCGCTGCAAGGCAATCATCTGATCGTACTTTGAATCTGATCAGGTCGATCACTGATCACCCCCTTGAAATAAAATTTACCTATATCGAATTTTGGAGGTTAGTAATTCAACAATGAAGAAAAAGCTTTTTAGTGTTCTAGTCACTTTCGTTTGTCTTTTCAGTGCAGGGGTTCTGGCCAACGCCCAGCAGGCGACGCCGAAGCCGGTGGTCTTTACAACCGCGCCCAAACTGGTACTGGCCAAACTCAAGAGCGGCGATCAGGACGCATACGAGGTACGCGGCAAGGTCACCTATACCATCACCGCCGCCAACTCTGACGACACAGTGGCCGGTACGCTGGTCTACACGATTCCGGATGATGCCCGCCAGAAGATTGCGGCGATGTCAGGCAAGCCATTGACCGCGGTTCCAGCCAGCA
The DNA here is from genome assembly GCA_016710075.1 of Acidobacteriota bacterium. Lineage (GTDB taxonomy): Bacteria > Acidobacteriota > Blastocatellia > RBC074 > RBC074 > JADJLO01. Next base: position 81,552 of record JADJLO010000017.1, read on the forward strand.
TCACGCGCAAGGATATCATTGCCGGATTCCAGAAAGGCACAGCGGCTCCGATCATCCATCTTGAAACGTCTCCGATGGATGTCGATGTCACGGGCGTCAAGATGACCTTCAACCGAATAGTCATCGACGTAAACGGGCGGGAAGGCGGAGGAATCACCCAGTACACCAAGGAGGAGATGGAAGTTCTCTTCGCGGTCTGGGCAAAACAGATCAACGTCGGCCGTGCTCGTCGCGGCATCGTCGCCCGGATGAACAAGGTCATCAACGGCGAACCCGACACAAATTAAACGATCATCTCTTTGAACACCTAACGGTTTTGCGGATTCGCCTTTTGCCCCTGCGGGCGGAAGGCGGATTCGCTTCAATCCCAGGGAATAATTTCCAAGGGAAACATGGCAGTTGGCGATTGTGGGTTGAGTGATAGCTTGCCGGCAACCAACCCACAGTTGTCAACTGCCTGTTTTACTGGTTTGTTTAAACTCTTATCAGCCAAAACCTGCCTGCCGCCCCTGCTCGCATCAGGATTTTCTTTGTCCATTCGATTGTTCAACTCTGCTGCGCTACGCAATTATTCGCGACATCCGGCGGTGCACACAGCATGCCTGCCATCCCAACGAGCAGTCAGACTGAAATTTCAGGCTCGATAGAGAACAATAACGGGCAGATCAGAATTGTCCTGAGCAATCAGGGCAAAGTTGAATTTACAGGCATGCTCAGGATGAGTCTCGGCAGCGACATCGAACAACGGGATATTGGACAGGCGGATTTCAAAATCGCCTCGCTGGAAGTCCGGATTCTGAAGCCTGCCGGAGTCTCTTCGAGCGGCACACATTACACCCTGACCATATACGACAGCAGAGGCAAGCTGACATTCCATAAGTTTGCCCCGATCCCGAAGGTATCGGACACCTCGCCGGATATCGCCATTACCCTCGTTCCTTCTTCGACAAAGGGGAGAGCGATTGCAGGCACTCCCGCCGTGTCAACCAAGCAGGAACCGAAAGCCGCCATCGAGCAGGGATCCCAGGCGGAACCTTCACCCGAGGAAGTACAAGTCGTGGCCCGGCTGCTTGCGGGTGACGGTGATAAAGAGTCCTTCATGCTCTCATTCGAACTGGCTTCGAAATATCCCGTCAATAATGCCGAAATATCGATCTCCATCCGCAAGTACAAGGATAGCAAGCCGGTCAGTATCAATACCAATTCACTGGTGGAGTTCAAGCTGCCCGAACAGATCAATCGCGAAACGCAGGATGTGATCGACTACAAACTGATCAGCAAAGAGGGCCGGCTGCTCGCCAGAGGCACTCTGACGATTTCCGAGTTGATGACCGACGATTTCGTCTCGGTCCTGGAAATCATCCCGGGCCGCGAAGAGTATGAGCCCGGCGAAGCTGCAAAAGTGACCGTCTTTATGGAGGGCAGCTCACCGAGCGGCTATCGCCTTGAGGTCCTGATCAAGGATCGTAACGGCGCCATCCTGCTCAAGGATCAGCGGCAGGTAAACAAGATTGATCAGACGCAAATCCTCGAGGAATTCCCGTTCGCCATTCCAGACAACGCCAGAAGCCCCCTGACTGTCATCTTCAAGGTATTCAACCCGGCATCAGGATTGATGTTTGATTCAGGCGAACGCGAGATCAGTCTCAAGGAGAAATAGACCGCCGCCTTCTCTTTCTATCTATCTAAATCTAAATGATGGCCCGCTGTGTGCAGTTAAAATCATCACGGCAGATCTAATGGGGCGGGGTGATTGCGCGTCTTTTTTAATGTGCTACAATGCGAATGATGTGGCCCGAAGCCATGCCTGAAAGCCATGTTAGCCAGTTGCAAACCGCTGTCGTCGGGGCTGTCTCTTTTTTCCCGGATTGAGACCGAATTTATTGAAGAGAACCATGTTGTACATGACGCTACGATTTATTTGAGAGAGGCAGGGGATGATAATGATGATGATGATGATGATGAACAAATTATCGAACAGGCATCCATTTCTGGTAACTCTCGCGTTCGTGTGCTTGATGGTCACAGGCGCCGGGCCTGGCCGGGCGACAGGCATTCTTCAGGATCCTGTGAAGGATCAATCTCCTGCAGCAAAACCCGATCAGAAACCGGGGCAACCGGGGCAACCGGCAAAGCCGGCTGAAGGGCAAAAGCCTGGGCAGCGACCGCCAACCAGGGAAGAGATCCGCGAAGACGAGCGAATCAAACTCGATACCGATGTGGTGACGCTGACGGTCACAGTGACAGACCCGTATAACCGGCTGGTGACGGGACTCGACAGACAGAATTTTGAAATCTTCGAGGACAAGGTCAAACAGACAATAGAATTTTTCAACGATGATGACGTCCCTGTCAGTCTCGGCATCGTCTTCGATGTATCGGGGAGTATGAAGGGCAAGCTCGAGCGTTCACGCGATGCGTTGAGAGCCTTCATTCAAACGAGTCACAACGATGACGATTTCTTCCTTGTCGGATTCAATCAGCGAGCCAATCTGCTGGCCGAATTCACAGACGGTGATTCACTGGTCAACAAGCTGACGCTGGTTGATCCTCGCGGCCAGACGGCCCTTTATGATGCCGCATATCTTGGAATCGAGAAGGTCAAACAGGGGCGACACAACAAAAGGGCGATCCTCATGATCTCCGATGGGCAGGACAACTCGTCCAGATACACCTATGGCGAGTTGCGCAAGCTCCTGAAAGAGGCGGGAGTTCAGATCTATTGTATTGGAATTGTCGAGATGGGTGGCGGCTCAGGAGGCAGTCTCGATATGCAGGGTCAGGCAATTATGGAGGAGATATCCCAAACTACAGGCGGCAAGGCGTTCTTCCCCAGATCGGCCGCTGAACTGGAAGATGCGACGACGAGAATCGCCCTCGAACTGCGCCATCAATACAGCATCGGTTACACTCCAACCAACGTCAAGCGTGACGGCCAGTGGCACAAGATCAAAGTACAGGTCAAACAACTAAAAGGACTCCCGAGCCTGAAGGTGCAGCACAAAGAGGGATATTATGCCGTTACAAGAAAGAACTGACTTCAACCAGTTGAGGAAGATTGGAGGCTCAGCGCCATCAATCTTCGTCTTCCCCGTCGCCTGAATCCAAATCTGATCCCTTCTTTTTTCCCTTCGATTTCTTATCTTTACTGCTGAAGCTGGCGAGTGCATCTTCTTCGTTATCGAAGCTTTCGATCAGGTCGAGCAGTTGAGTAACCTTGAGTGCGCCGTAAACGCGGTCTGTCACACCCACCAGTTTGAGCGTTCCACCTGATTCCCTGACCTTCTTGAAAGCCCTCACGATTTCACCGATCCCCATACTGTCGATGATCGGGACTTCCGTGAAGTTGAGCAGAATTTTAGTAGTGCCGGCGGTCAGTACCTTATCCACCAGCATCTGTAATTGAAAGCCTCCCTGCCCCTTGATGAACTTTCCCTTGAGATCGAGCGAGGCGACTGTTCCGGCGTAATGTATTCCTATTGTGAGCATATACGGGGTTTGATAGTCGATAATGATTTCTGGTTAAGAGCCATTATAGAAGGTGACAAAAAATTCTATCAGCAATAAACTTCCGGGACGATTGATTCCAGGTTCGACTGCATTCTAACCGACAAAATGCTAAGATCACAGCCCAAAAACACTCTCAGGAGAGATCATGAAAAGCAATATCGACGCCATCATTCATCTGGAGCAGGCGACATATCTCGATTCGCTGCTGCCGCCGAGGGATGATATTTCAAGGGAGATGGAGGCATATTCGGATCAGCACCGGATACCGAGTTCCGATCCCGAGGTAGCGCTCTTCCTTGAAGTCACGGCAAGGGCGATCAGTGCCGGACGGGCGCTTGAGATCGGGACCGCGATAGGTTACGGGGCGATTACGCTTGCGCGGGCGATGGGCGCGGAGGGAAAAGTCGTCACAATCGATCCCAGCGAGGAGCGAATCGGCGTGGCCAGGGATTTCATCCGCAGGGCCGGCGTGGAATCGCAGGTAGAAATCGTCAGGGAAAGGCCCTCGACGTTCTGCCTCAGCTCAAAGGCCCGTTCGATCTGGCATACATAGATGCCGTCAAGGAAGAATACACGTCCTATCTCAAGCTGCTTCTTCCTTTGATCAGACGAGGCGGAGTCATCATTGCCGACAATGTCATGTGGAAGGGACAGGTGGCGACAGGCAGGCTGCTCTCTTCCGATCAAAAGGAATCGACCGCGGCTCTGACGGAGTTCAACCGCTTCTTTATGAGCCACAACGAAATTCATGGACTGATACTTCCCCTTGGAGACGGCCTTGCATATGGAATCAAACTCTGAACAACAGGAAATCTCGATCGATAAAATACGCGAAGCGGGAGAGATCGTATACAGGACTTTGAGCCCATCGCCGCTGATGAATTATCCGCTGCTCGATGGCGAGACGGGTTTGAATTTGTTTCTCAAGCATGAGAACCATCTGCCGACCGGAGCGTTCAAAATCCGCGGGGGATTGAACTTCATGCATCATTTCTCTGCATCAAGGACACACGCTGGAGTCATCACCGCAACGCGCGGAAATCACGGCCAGTCAATTGCGATGGCTGCCGGCATTTATTCGATCCCGGCAACGATTGTCGTCCCGTTCGGCAACAACCCCGAGAAGAATAATGCGACGAGGGCCCTTGGCGCGCGCATGGTCGAATACGGCAGGGATTTCGACGAATGCCGCGATGAGGTCGTCAGATTGTCGAACGAAGAGAACCTGCGTTACATTCATTCGGCTAATGAGCCGCACCTCATCAACGGTGTCGGCACATATGCCGTCGAGACAATCGAAGCAATGGTCAGGAAGGATCGTCCGATCGATTCAATATTCGTCCCGATCGGCCTTGGCAGCGGTATTTGCGGAGTGATTACGGCATTCCGCGCGCTCTCGCCGGGAACAAAAATTTACGGCGTTCAGGCTGAGGGGGCGCCGAGCATCTATCTTTCATGGAAGGCCGGCCACATCGTCGAGACGAAAGAGGCGCGGACAATCGCCGATGGCATGGCAACGCGCGTCCCGGCTCAGGTCACCTTCGACATCATCAGGAATGGTGTGGATGAGATAGTCCTGGTCGATGACAGCGAAATCATCAGAGCGATTCGCATGCTCTGGCGCACGACTCATAACATGGTCGAAGGCGCGGGCGCCGCGCCAGTTGCCGCCATTATCAAAAAGAGAGAAGACCTGCGCGGTCAGAACGTCGTCGCCGTTCTCAGCGGTGCCAATCTCGACACGGATACTCTGCGTCAAATTTTTTGCAACTGAAGAAGGGAGATTACGAATTTCGTTTATTTCGTCTGTTTCGTAATCCATGATTTAGCCAATGATTACATTCAATGACATTTTAGAAGCGCGAGAGAGGATCAAAGGGGTGGCGCATCGCACTCCGGTTCTGACATCGAGGCAATTCAACGAGCAATCGGGCTGCGAGGTATTCTTCAAGGCGGAGAACCTGCAGCGGGCCGGTGCGTTCAAGTTCCGCGGTGCATACAACAAGATCGCATCAATTCCGGATAACGAGAGAAGGCGCGGCATCCTTGCTTATTCATCGGGCAATCATGCTCAAGCCAGCGCTCTTGCGGCCAGGATTTTCGGGATCCCAGCGGTGATCGTCATGCCTCACGACGCTCCGAAGATCAAAGTCGCGGGAACGCGAGGGTACGGAGCTGAAGTCATTTTTTACGACCGATATACTGAAAGCCGCGAAGGCACGGGTGAAAAGATCGCCGCTGAACGCGGGCTGACCATTGTGCCGCCGTTTGACGACTACCAGATAATGGCCGGCCAGGGGACTGCCGCGCTTGAGCTTTTGGAAGACGTCCCGGATCTCGAATATCTGCTGATCTGCTGCAGCGGCTGCGGACTTCTTGCAGGATGCGCCGTAGCGGCAAAACATATCAAACCGGACATCAGGATATACGGCGTTGAACCCGAAGCGGCAAACGACACCTGGCAATCGATGAGAAAAGGCGAAATCGTCGAGATCCCCGTGCCCAAAACGATCGCAGACGGCCTGCAGACATCGGCTCCCGGCAAACTCACTTTCCCGATCGTCAAACAACTGGTCGATGACATCCTGCTGGTCAGCGATGATGAGCTGATCGACACGATGAGATTTATTCTGGAGCGAATGAAGGTGCTGGTTGAGCCATCAGGCGCAGCCGCCGCCGCCGCCGTCAGGCATCGCAAACTCGACCTGGCCGGCAGGCGTGTCGGAGTCATCCTCTCGGGCGGGAACGTCGATCTCGAAAAACTCTGCGGCTACCTCACGAAATAATCGAGAGAAATTCAACCACGGAAGACACCGCCAACAGCATCAGTTGTAATTTTCTTTTGACTGATCAAGAAATCTTTTAGCCTCACCGACGAGATAGAGTGACCCTGAAATGCAGATGAGGCCTGTTGGTGGGGTAATTTTGAGACCCAGTGAGATTGCTTCCGTGACCGATTCAGTCCGGAATATTTCTGCTTGAGAATTTGCTGCCAGAGTTGAAAGCTTCTCGGAAGATTCTGCCCGTGGGTTACTGACCTTTGTGGTGATGATTCTGATCGCAGCCGGAAACAGGACTCCGCACATTGCATCAACATCCTTGTCCGCCATTGCACCGAAAAGCAGGGTTACGGGCGTGTCGTGGAAATGGTCATCCAGAAACTCCCTGAGCACGCCTGCTCCATCGATATTATGAGCGCCATCGAGAAGGATCGGGGCTTTATCGTCGGAGAGAGTGATCATTTCGAGCCGGCCCGGCCACTCAACGCTGCTCAAACCTGAAGAGACGGCATCGGGCGAAATCGGCCAACCGGATCCAGCCAGCTCCTCCGAAATTCTGATGGCAGTGCACGCATTTAAGATCTGATGCCTGCCGCGCAGATTCAATTTCGATTCGATCTTCAATCCGCCGCTCTGGCAGGTGATCCTGTATTTCCCTCTATCGAAAATGTCGGAAGATTGCACGGGAACAGCCCGGCAATTATTCCCGGACAGGATTGCCGGCGCTTCCAGTTCCCTGGCTCGGGCGAGAATAACTTCGAGCGCCTCCTCTTTTTGAGGAGCGATGACGATGGGAACGCCGCGTTTGATGATACCCCCCTTCTCGGCGGCTATCTTTGCGAGCGTGTCGCCGAGGTATTGCTGGTGATCCATGCCGACGGGAGTAATGGCTGTGACTACGGGCCTGCAAATGTTGGTCGCATCGAGCCTGCCTCCCATGCCGACTTCAAGAACTGCGAGATCGATTCCCTGCTCTGCGAAAAAGAGGTAGGCGATCATCGTAATCTGTTCGAAGAAGGTTGGCGGAAACTGAAGCACGCCGTCCGATACCAACCCTTCGCCCATTTCCCGGACGAGAGTCGCCAGACGAGCAAAATCATCTGGCGATATTCCCTTCCCGCCGATCATTATTCTTTCGGTGATGGAATCGAGATGAGGCGAAGTGTAAAGACCTGATCTGATGCCTGCGGCGCGCAGAATGGAATCGGTGAAAGCAGCGGTCGAGCCTTTGCCGTTGGTTCCGGCGATGTGAACGGCATTGAATTCCAGATGAGGGTTGCCGCAACTTTCAGCCAGCAGGCGAATAGTTTCAAGACCAAGCTTCATCGCCAGGATTTCGTGTCCGAGGCCGTAAAGATAACTGACCGATTCCTTGAAATTCATCGCGGCAGGGTCTCAGTCGAATTTATAGGCCCGTTTGGCAAGCCTGTAAGCGGTATCGTGAATCATCTCCTGGGCATCTTCGAGATCCAGGATTCCCCTGACGACGAGTCCGGCGATCCAGTTGGCATCCACACGACGCGACAGATCGTGGCGTGCGGGTATTGACGGAAATGCGCGCGTATCGTCATTGAAACCGGCGGTATTGTAGAGTCCGGCCGTCTCCATTACCTGATCGCGGTAGCGGCGCATTCCGTTGAGAGAATCATGCAACCACCACGGAGGACCGAGTTTCACTGACGGGAAATGGCCGGCGATCGGGGCGAGTTCTCTCGAATAGGTCGTCTCATCGAGCGTGAACAGAATCAGTGTCAGACGGTGATCGTTGCCGTACTTGTTGAGCAGCGGTCGCATGTTGCGAGTGTAATCGACCTGAACGGGTATATCGCATCCCTTGTCAAAACCGAATCGATTGAATATCAGGTCGTTGTAATTGCGCAGCGAGCCGGGATGGAACTGCATGACGAGGCCGTCTTCGACGCTCATCCGCGCATTTTCCATAATCATATGACCGGTGAATCGGGTGGCGTCATCTTCAGTGGCAGTGCCTTTGAGCGCCCGCTGGAAGATCGCATCGGCTTGGTCTTCGGTAAGCTCGCAGGTGAACGGGGTCAGTGCGGCGTGATCGGTCGCCGTCGCACCCATCGACTTGAAAAATTCCCGGCGGGATTCGAGCGCCCCGACGAGTTTCTTGTAGCTGCTGATTTCGTAGCCGCAGACGCCGCCAAGAGCCGATATATTTTCCCTCCAATCGGGCCGGTCAATGTTGACTACTCCATCGGGCCTGAATGTCGGCACCACTCTGCCCCGCCAGCCCGACTCCTTTATCGCCTTGTGATGATCGAGCGTGTCACTCGCAGCATCGGTGGTTGCCAGAATTTCAATGTTGAACTGCTCGAAGAGTTTTCGCGGACGGAATTCGGGTTTCTCAAGACATTCGGCTATCTGATCGTAAATCTGCTGGGCGTTCTGACCTGAGAGCTTTTCGCGGATCTCAAAAACATCGTGTAGTTCGTGATTGAACCACATCCCGGTTGGAGTGCCTCGAAAGAGGTAAAAATGATTGGCGAACAACTGCCAGATTTTGCGATGGTCGGTTTCAACCGGAGCGCCGTCCTGACGCGGGATTCCCAGCTTCTCGAGTTCCATGCCCTGGGAATAGAGCATCCTGAAAATGTAATGATCAGGGATCAACAGCAGATCCGCCGGCGTCCCGAATTTATAATCGGGATCGGCAAACATTGCTGGATCGACGTGGCCGTGCGGGCAGACCAGCGGCTTTCCGGCCACCTGTTGATAAAGATGCAGCGCCAGTTCCTTCTGTTCAGGATCGGGATCGAAATATCTGTCGGGTAATAAAGTAATGTTATCAGTCACAACTCACTCCGGAATAATTATCAAGAAAGTATCGCCTTGATCACATTGCCGTGAACATCGGTCAGGCGGTAATCGCGCCCGCCGTGTCTGAAGGTCAGTTTCGTATGATCGAAGCCGAGCAGGTGCATAATCGTTGCATGAAAATCATGAACGTGGCATTCGTTCTCTGCGACCTTCATGCCGTATTCATCGCTGCTGCCGTAGACAGTGCCGCCCTTGACGCCTGCGCCTGCCAGCAATGATGAAAACGCGTAACAGAAATGGCCTCGGCCGTAATCGCCTTCGAGCGTCGGCGAGCGGCCGAACTCGGTGGTGAAGACTATCAGCGTCTGATCGAACAACCCGCGCGACTTGAGATCCCTGATCAGACCGGCGACGGGTTTGTCTACGTTCTGAGCCAGCGGGCCGTGGGTCTTCATATCTCCGTGAGCATCCCAGTTCTTCGAGGCGCCGACGTCGATCAGTTCAATGAACCTGACACCGCGCTCGATCATCCTTCTGGCGACGATCGCCTGCCAACCGAACCCCGTAGTCTGCCCGCGTTTGAGACCGTAAAGATCGAGGGTTGCATCGGTCTCCTTCGCCAGATCCAGCACTTCCGGCATCTGCTGCTGCATTCCAAATGCGGTTTCATAGGATTTGATGCGGGCTGCAAGCTGGGCATCTTCCGCGTGCTGAATCAGATGCCGGCGATTGAATCGCTCCAGTAAACCAAGTTCGGCTTTCTGAATCTCGGCCGAGGCAGACCTGCGATTGAGATTCGGAACAGGCTCCTCTCCGGCGACAACTCGAACACCCTGATGCACCGCCGGCAGAAAATCCGAATCCCAGACCTGACCTCCCGCATACGGCAACTGAGGCGCCAGCACCACGAATGACGGCAGGTTCTGATTTTCGGTCCCGAGTCCATAACTGACCCAGGCTCCGAGGCTCGGCCGCTTGAACGTAACCGAACCGGTGTGCACCCCAAGCGTGGCCTGATAATGATCGTTGTGATCCCCTCGCATCGAATTGATCACGCAGATATCGTCCACGCATTCGGCGATGTTCGGGAAAAGGTCGCTGACGTATGTCCCGCTCTTTCCTCGAGGCTTGAACTCCCACGTCGGCGCAAGAAGCATCCGATTGCCCTTGTAGAGCCTGCCGGCCTTCGCGTCATCGATCAGTTTCGGCTTGTAGTCGAACGAATCCACATGAGACATCCCGCCCGGCAGGTAGATGAATATGACGTTCTTCGCTTTCGGAGTGAAATGGGGCTTCTTCGGCGCCAGCGGATTGACTTCGCCAAGCTCCCTGCCGCGCCCGTCATCGGCCAGCAATTGTGAAAACACTGCCGGCATTATCATCGACCCCCCAAAAAGCGACCTGATCATCTGGCGACGTGTGTAATTGTCTTTATTCATAGCCTAGTCCACATATAAAAATTCGTTACTGCTCATCAGCACGCGTAGATAGCTTGCCAGAGCTGCGCGGTTCAATTTTTCCTCAACGATTCCGGCGGCCTTGAGATCGACCCTGTTCTTCTGAATCCAGTCAGAAGCCTCACGAATCTCATCGGGCATTGCCGGCCGGCCGAGAGCAATCCTGAAAGCATAATTAATCCTTCGGGGCAGACCGTCATAAGCCATCCCGACTCTGACCGCGAAATGATCCGATTGGGCGTGCATCCAGGGATTGTTCATTAGAAAGAGAGCCTGAATTGGCGTCACGCTTTCCGTGCGCTTATCAGTCGTCGAGCTCTGGTCGGCGCCGTCAAAAATCTCGAAGAAGGGATGCTTCTTCAGGCGCTGCTGCATGACATAGACGCTGCGGCGGCTCGTCTCATAAACCGCAAAGAACTGTTCGTGCTGCGTGAAATGCCAGGAATTTTCGGGTGGGAAGGGATGTTCACCGCCCATAGAGTAATCCAGTTGGTCGCTGAGAGCGAGAATAGAGTCACGGATCTCTTCACCCTCGAGCCGGCGGCGGTTAAAACGCCAGAGATAGTCATTGGCGATGTCAATCTGTTCGTTTGCAGCAACCGTCGAGCTCGAAAGCTGATAGGCATGAGACAGCATCAGCAATTTGTGCATCTTCCTGACCGACCATCCGCTTTCGATGAAGCGCGCGGCGAGCCAGTCCAGGAGCTCAGGATGAGTCGGCGCCCTGCCCCTGCTGCCGAAATCATTGGTCGTCTGAACCAGCCCCTTGCCGAAATGCCATCCCCAGATGCGATTGACCATGACACGCGCTGTCAGAGGATTGGCCGGATCGGCGATCCAGTTCGCCAGCAGGTCACGCCCGCTGCCTTGATACCCGGGCGGAACCTTTGGGCCTCCAAGAATCGTCAGAAATCCACGCGACACTTCATCGCCCTTGTTGTTCCGGTCTCCCTTGCGATGAATGCGGGCGTTTTGCGGATACCCTTCAACCACGGCATATGCCTTCTCAACTTTTGGAGGACGCTCGTGAAGCTCAAAGATTCGAGTCTTGACGCGCTGTATCTCGGCATCCACTTCTTCCGGCATTCTTGCAGTCTTCGATGCCCTGCCCCAGTTGTCGGCGTCTCGATCGAAATCCGCCGGACGCTTGTCGATGGTGCCGGCTGAGTCAGGCGCTCGATCTGCCGGCGCTTTCTCATTGGTCTTGTTGTTGCCTTCGGTGGTTTTTTCAGTCGCAGCCTGCTGCTGTTTTACCTTCTTGTTGCGCGCGGCATAGCCTTTTTCTGCTGTCAGGAATTCCTTGAGATCGTCGAGTTCGGAGAGTTCCTTCTGGTACCTGGCTGATCGTTCGGCCTCCTTGCCGCCGGCCAGAGGCACAAAACCCGATGGATGCGTGTATATCTCCTGCCCCGGGAAGGCATAACGCGTGCTGTTGAAGATTCCGTACAGCGCATAATAATCGCGGTTGGGAATTGGATCGAATTTATGATCGTGGCAACGCGCGCAACCTGTGCTCAGACCAAGAAAGGTCTTTCCCAGATTATCAATGGTGTCGTCGATTGTCAGTTCGAATTCCTTGTTGCGCGAACCGAATCGCCGGGAAATCGCGAGATAGCCGGTGGCCACGATCCGTTCGAACTTTTGGGCTTCGCTGCTTGAAGCCATCAGATCGCCGGCAATCTGCTCACGAATGAACTGATCGTATGGCTTGTCGTCATTGAACGACTTGATCACGTAGTTGCGATACTTGTAGGCCGAGGGCACAGGATAATCCGAGTTGCACCCGGCGGTATCAGCGTATCGAACCACATCCAGCCAATGACGGCCCCACTTCTCGCCGTATGCTGTTGAACCGAGCAGCCTGTCGATCAGCTTTTCATAGGCATCCGGGGATTTGTCGTTGACGAATGCATCGACCTCGTCCGCCGCCGGCGGCAAACCCGTCAGATCGTAACTCGCCCGGCGGATCAGCGCGCGCCTACCCACATCCGAAACCGGCGCCAATCCCTTCTCTGCAAGCTTTGCGAGAATGAACTGATCCACTGGATTCTTCACCCAGGACCTGTTTTTGACCCCAGGCAGGTTTTGATTTTTAACCGGCTGAAATGACCAGAATTTTTTCGCTGCTTCAAAATCATAGGAAGGAAGCGGGCTTACAGCCGAGGCCTGAGCGGTGCTGCGCGGCGCTGGAGCCCCCATCCTCACCCATTCTTCGAAATCTCTGATCACCTGATCGGGCAGCTTTTCTACGGGCGGCATTTGAAGTTTCGAATCGCTGTAGCGTATGGCTTTTATCAGCAGGCTCTTGTCGGGCTCACCCGGAACTATCGCAGGCGCACCCGATGCACCACCCTTGAGCATACCCTCGATCGAATCGAGCAACAGTCCTCCCTGGGGCTTCCTTGCTTTGGCGCTGTGACAAACAAAGCAATTATCCGCCAGGACCGGCCGGATCCTCTTTTCAAAAAACTCCAGCCCTTCCCTTGACGGCTCTTTCAATGGATTTTGATATGCACCGGCCGGATTGACAGCCACTCCGACAAAGAATGCAGAGAGGCTCAGGATAACGGTCAATTTAAAAACCCGATTAATCGAAAAAAGCTCTATCTTCATTTCAACTCTTTTTCTTTATCTGTTTTTTTATTTCTTCCGGGATTATTTTGGCCAGACTTCGCGGGCCACATACCACGGGTGAATCTCGACGATGAGATATCCGGCTTTTACCTTTGGATCGGATTCGGCCCATGTCCTGGCTTCCTGAGTTGATTCAGTATCGAACACAAAAAGCCCCTGCAGATCACCGCCACTGATGAGCGGCCCCGCAGCAGGCATCTTGCCGGAATCCATCATTCTTTTGATGAACCACATATGCGCCAGTTGGAGTTTCTGATTTTCAGGAGTCTGCGCGCCGCTCCATTTCGGGCCTTTCTTCAACAGTACAAGATGATGTTTTCCCATGGTCATCTTTGTGTTCGGATCTTTTCTGAACTCTTCGTTGAGCTTTACGCCGATGCCCTTAGGCCCCATCCAGTTGAATAAAGTCAGTTCCAGCCTGCCTGCCTTGATTGCCGGATCTTCAGCGGCCAGGGATTGAGCCTCTTCAAGTGAGGCGGCTTTGAAGATGAAAATTCCTCTCAGCGACCCGTCATCCATCATCGGACCCGCGGCAATCAACTTGCCCAGTGAGGCCATCTTTTGGATGTTCGCCATATGCCCATCCTGAATCTTCTGGATTTCCGGACTATTTTCGGCCGTCCACTTCGGCCCCCGCGACAGCAATCCGAACTGATACTGATCCAGATCAAATTTCGGAGGAGCTTTTTCATCTTTGTTTTCAGCCGATTGAGCAAATACCAGACCCGCCGGCAGCAGGAAGACCAGCACCAGCATTAGAAAGTTGATTCTTTTCATTTTGAGCGACTCCTTTTCCGATCATTAACAATACAAAACAAATCGGAAGTTGAGAGAACATTCATCTTTACTGTTTACAAAATGGGAATATATAACCTGATCACCAGATAAAAAAAGCGATTGTGGAAAATATTTTTTCAATCAGCTACAAAAAGTCGCTCAGCCAATCGTCTATAGAGATGAACAGGATCTTGACCTACACGGAGAGCGATATGTGAGGTATCGCTCTCCACCTTCTTTTTTCCCCACCAAAAATCAATTAAAAAAACAAGCTGTAGGAATACGCTTGAGACCGGTTTCCAGGCAATTTTCTTTTGGCCTGCAATAGGGTAAAACAGAGTCGAACACTGAATTTCCCTGGAGAGTCAAAAAGAATGAAAAACCGGTTTTACCTTTTCAGCCTGAGCTATCTGCCCGCGGTTATGGCAATCGCCCTGATATTGTCCGCAACCGCCATTGCGCAAACCCTGACATACGAAGAGTACGATCCGAAATCGACACTGATAGTTCCCGAGCACAAGACATTGCGATCGAAGTTTCCATTCGTGGACATCCACAGTCATCATTCCACGCTCACTCCGGAATACGTGGACAAGCTGATCCGCGAGATGGATTCGATCAATTTGCAGGTCATGGTCAACTTGAGCGGCGGAAGTGGTGAAAGGCTGAAACAGACGGTTCAGGCGATGAAGGGACGATATCCCGATCGCTTCGTGGTCTTCGCCAATCTGACCTTCGATGATCTCAACGAGCCCGGATACGGAAAGCGCGCAGCCGCTCGACTAGATCAGGATTTTAAAAACGGCGCCCAGGGTCTGAAGATATTCAAAAACTACGGAATGGATCTGAAATACAAAACCGGCGCCCGGGTGAAAGTTGATGACCCGGAATTCGATCCAGTCTGGGACAAGTGCGCCGAGCTTAAAATCCCTGTATTGATTCACACGGCCGAGCCATCTGCCTTCTTTCTGCCGATCGATAAAAATAACGAGCGATGGCTTGAGCTGAAGCAGTTCCCGCAGCGCGCGCGCCCGCCTGAAAAATATCCTCCATTCGAGACGCTGATGGAAGAGCGCAACCGCATGCTGGCCAAACATCCCGGGACCAGATTCATCCTCGCGCATCTCGGATATCACGGAAACGACCTTGGCAGGCTCGGCCGGCTGTTCGATACCTATCCGAACGCTTATGTGGATATTGCCGCGGTTCTCGCCGAACTCGGCCGGCAGCCATATACGGCTCGCGATTTTCTGATCAAATACCAGGATCGGGTGCTTTTCGGCAAGGACATCTATGAACCGAGCGAATATACGCAGTATTTTCAGGTCATGGAGACCCGCGATGACTACATCGAATATTACAGGCGCCGCCACGCATTCTGGAGAATCTATGGCCTCAATTTGCCTGATGATGTTCTGAAGAAGATCTATTACAGGAACGCCGCGAAACTGGTTCCCGGAATGAAGACCGACAAGTTTCCCAAATGAAATCAAACGTATGAGCAGGCACCGTGGGGCTCACCCGGCCGACATAAAACTATTCGGAGAAAATTGTCTGGGTGATCTGCGACTCGGGGTCAGCGACCTGTCCTGGCTGCTCAGCCGAGGTTATGCCGCAACAGCCTCATTGAAGCTTGTCGGAGATCGCTATCGCCTGAGAGAACGACAGAGACTTGCCGTCGCAAGGGCTGCCTGTTCGGACCGGCAGATGACTCAGCGAGAGAGATCCAGAATCCCGATCGCAGGAATAAAAGACAGGCCCCTGCTGCTGGACGGATTCAATCTGATCATCACCATTGAGGCTGCGTTGTCGGGCGGAGTCCTGATCGCTTGCCGTGACGGCTGCATTCGCGATCTATCGAGTGTGCATGGCTCATACAGGGCGGTCGACGAGACTGAAAAAGCCATTGAGCTGATCAGCCTGGCGCTGCTCAAATACGGGCCGGCGTCGGGTACCTGGCTTCTCGACAAGCCCGTCTCCAACAGCGGCAGACTGGCGCAGAGGATCCGGGAGATGTCTGAAGAACGCGGCTGGCCGTGGCAGGTCGAAGTCGTCATGGATCCCGACAAGCTGCTGCGGACCTCAGATGCCATTGCTGTTACTTCGGACTCGAACATACTCGATCAGGCTGCCTGCTGGATCAATCTCAACAGGTTGCTCATCGATGAATTCGTGCCGAATTCGTGCCCGAATGCATGCCCGAATGCCTGGATGATAGACCTCGGTTCAAATCACGGCAGGAATCCGGAGTGAGTCTGGGTTTCAGCGGCCATAGATACCACAGGCGAATTGAATTTAGCCCGGCTGAGGCATCTTGTTGATAGGTTTGTTAAAACTTAAATGCGGTTTGACTAACCTTTGTTACGCCTCTCGGGACGAGGCATCACTTTCTGCAAATAGTCCCAATGGAGACAACGCGAATGGCGACTAACCAAATCCGCTTCGATAACGGGGCTGCTTACGAACGATACATGGGGAAATGGAGCCAGCTTGCAGGTGATATTTTCCTCGACTGGCTTGCTCCGAATCCCGGTTTGCGATGGCTTGACGTAGGCTGCGGCAATGGAGCCTTTACCGAAATGCTGATCGAGCGGTGCGCGCCAGCTTCAGTACAAGGCATCGACCCGTCTGAGGAACAGCTTGCCTATGCTCGCACACGATCAGCGTCGCGTGTGGCACAGTATCGTCAGGGCGATGCAATGGCTCAGCCTTTCCCCGACGACACTTTCGACGTAGCGGTCATGCCGCTGGTGATATTCTTCGTGCCTGATCCGGCCAGGGGCGTAGCCGAAATGGCACGCGTCGTTTGTCCGGGCGGTCTCGTCACGGCTTATGCGTGGGACATTCCTGGCGGTGGTTTTCCTTATGAAGCGTTGCATTCTGAGATGCGAGAACAGGGACTGACAGTTCTTTCACCGCCAAACCCTGACGCGTCAAAAATAGATGCATTGCGGGACTTGTGGGCCGGCGCAGGTTTGAATGACGTCGAAACTCGACAAATCACCGTGCAACGCACCTTCGCGGATTTCGACGACTATTGGACCACCATCCTCGGAGGGCCGAGCGTCGGGCCAACACTTGTGGCCATGGCGCCTGAGGAGGCGGATCTTCTCAAGGCGCGGATGCGTGCCCGCCTGCCGGTAGATGCCAGTGGCCACATCATCTATAATGCCTGGGCCAACGCAGTAAAGGGACGTGTACCAAACTGATTTTTTATTCAACCCCAACGAAGTTCCCGTTGAATTTGAGATTGCGAGACTGACAATGACCAGATACTTACGGCACTTGAGACATCTCTATGTGAGGCACACCTGGGCGATTCGGATGGCAGTTAGCTTCGCTGCTTTTTCATGCGTGCTTGCTGCTCTTTCGGGTTTGCCATCTTTGCGCGTTGACGCACAACAGCCTAAGCCGGCGAAACCAGCCGTCGTGCAACCGGGTGCTCCGGGGAAACGGACACGGGTGCTTCCCTCTTCGACAAAGGCCAGGCTGCCGCCAGTTTCCACCGCTGACATTCAGTTCATGCAAGGCATGATCGTGCATCACGCACAGGCGGTAGAGATGACTGCGCTGATTGAATCGCATACTGAAAACAAGGAAGTGCGTTCGCTGGGCGCTCGCATCAGTCATTCGCAAGCCGACGAGATCGCATTTATGAAACGTTGGCTCGTGTCGCGTGGACAGCCCATTTCTGATCCGACGAATGACATGCACAAGATGCACATGAAACATGAAAACATGTCGCACGAGCAGATGGCGCCAATGCCTGGGATGCTTACCCCAGCGCAAATGGAAGCACTCAGCCAAGCCAGAGGAGAAGAATTCGACCGGCTGTTTCTGGTCGGAATGATTCAACATCACGGCGGCGCTTTGACCATGGTGAAAGATTTGCACGACACGGCAGGCGCAGGACAGGAAGCTGAATTGTTCAACTTCGCAACTGACGTAGACAGCGGCCAACGCGCTGAAATTCGCATCATGCAAAACATGCTTGAGAAAACCCCTTCAAAGGAAAAACGATGAACCAGGTAAATACCCCGACATTTCGCTTACTCGTAATCTCTCTTCTGTTGCTGCTGTCATTTGCCGGCGAGCTGCAAGCGCAAACTCCTCCGGCACAAGAACCAGCAAAAAAAGCTGAAGGGGATCCGTTAGCACCCCCGCAACCACCGCCGCTGCCTGCCGGCATGACCGGTTCAGATACCAGCGACCCGCGCTTCAAATTGAAACCGGGCCTGTACGACGCAGAAGCAATAGCGAAGGGCATGAAGCACATTTTGCTGCTCAAAAAACCTGATCAGTTTCAACTCGGTTCCGATGATGCCGATAATCCCAAAGTGCAAAAGACCCTGGGTTTGCTCGGTATCTCAGATACTTCAAAAATGCCTAAGCCAATGCAAACCGTAATGGCGCAACTGGCGTTTGCCAATTCCGATCTTGCGTTCCAGCGAAAATATCTGTTCCAGGGGAATTTCTATGGCGTCAGCATCTATGACATTTCCAATCCCGCGAAGGCCAGGTTGGTAACGTCAATGGTTTGCCCGGGCGGACAAGGTGACGTGTCGGTTTATAAGAACTTGATGTTTATGTCGGTCGAAATGCCCAATGGCCGCCTTGATTGCAGCCCACAAGGTTTTGCACCACCGCCGCCGCCGAAAGCAGGCGAAGAGAACCAGCCGACGTTGCCCGCCCCCTCAAAAGAGCGGTTTCGCGGCGTGCGGATTTTCGACATCTCCAACATCAGAAGCCCAAAGCAAATTGCCGCCGTGCAAACCTGTCGCGGTTCGCATACGCATACGCTGGTCGTAGACCCGAAGGATAAGAACAACGTTTATATCTACGTTTCCGGCACTTCGGTCGTGCGCCAGAGCGAAGAGTTGGCCGGATGTTCAGGGGAAACGCCGGATAAAAACCCGAACACTTCGCTGTTTCGCATTGAGGTCATCAAAGTCCCGCTGGCTGCGCCGCAGAATGCCAGAGTTGTATCCAGCCCGCGCGTGTTTATGGATGCTCGCACCGGCGTCATCAACGCGTTGAGCAGCGGAACTACACATGGCGTAGACAAACCAACCTACAGCGACCAGTGCCACGATATTACTGTTTACTCTGCCCTGGCCCTGGCCGCAGGCGCCTGCTCTGGCAACGGCATCGTGCTCGACATCAAAGACCCAGTCAACCCGAAGCGTTTGGACGCCGTCAACGATCCAAACTACGCTTATTGGCATTCGGCGTCGTTCTCGAACGACGGCTCAAAAGTCGTGTTCACCGATGAATGGGGCGGAGGAATGGGTGCGCGTTGCCGTCCCAACGATCCGAACAAGTGGGGCGCGAACGCGGTATTTAACCTGAAAGATAACAAGCTGAGTTTTGCGAGCTATTACAAATTGCCCGCCGCTCAGGGCGATAGCGAAAATTGTGTAGCGCACAACGGCTCGCTCATTCCGGTTCCGGGGCGCGACCTGAAAATACAAGCATGGTATCAGGGCGGCCTCTCCGTGATGGATTTCACCGACGCAAACAAGCCGGTTGAGATTGCCTATTTCGACCGTGGGCCTATTGATCCCAAGATGCTCGTTCTCGCCGGCTCCTGGTCTGCTTATTGGTACAACGGTCACATCTACTCTTCAGAAATCGCGCGCGGGCTGGACATCCTGGAACTAAGCCCCAGCGAGTTACTGACCCAGAATGAAATTGACGCCGCGAAAACGGTGCAAGTGGCTGAACTCAACGTCCAGAACCAGCAAAAGAACGTGTGGCCAGCCAAGTTGGTCGTAGCCAAAGCATATCTTGACCAGTTGGAGCGCTCGCAGGCGCTGCCCGCCGATCAGATCACTGCCTTGCGCAGCGCGATTCAAAAAGCAGAGAGTTCACGGCTGACAACAGGACGCGCAAAACTCCAGAGCTTCGCGCGCTCGCTGAAAGAAAGCGCCCCCAAAGCTCAGAGTGCAGTCGATGCGAAACGAATGCAGGCGCTGGCAGAAATCCTGCAGCACCCCGCAAAGTAAACCGCAGTCAGAATCTGCTGCTGAATTTTTCCGTGATTGCGAACGCGGCTTTCACGGCACCAGACCATGGAATTCGCATGATTCCGGTGTCCACGTAGTCTTTATGCTAATGGAGGCCTCCTGGCGTGTTCCAGCCATCAAAAAGCTGATGGATCACAACATTACTACCGTTCAAACGAGGGGCACGGATGACGATCTTGTCCGGTGTGTCGGAAATGCGTTGCCTCTGGAGAACGTGACCCGAGCGACGTGACGTGGCTGTTCACTGCGCCTGCGCCCAGAGTCGGAGTGCGAAGAAGTCTTTCGTGAGCTCATGCGCCTAACGGTGGAGTTCAGCGGGCCGCCGCCATCCGCAAAAGTTTGGCCGGCAAGACAGCGGTACCTCCGATCGAACGATCTGTCAGGCGCGCCCATGACGGACGACATTGAACCCCTCATCCTCTGATGGAGGCTGAAAATACATGGTGATGGCGTCGAACTCCGCCTCCGTGGTCCAGGGAGCGCCTGCAGGTAAATCCTTACTTCGATCCTTAAGCTGACTCTTGCACAAAGCATCTGACGCATCTATAAAATGCAACTCATGCTCAGCATTGGCGCCCTCGAACAGATCTCTGAACCAGGTACGCTGCGCTTTTGTATTGGCAGGAAAGTCGAGTACGACAGAGATGCCTTTCGACAAGAGAGCACAAACGTGTGGCCCAAGAGCGTTATTCAATCGTGAAGAACACTTGACGAATCCCGGTATATCAGTAATCTCGCCGGGAAACAGGCAATCCAGCAACTCGTCCTGAACAAGCAGGACGGCATTTTCTCGCTGGACCAACTCTCTCGCGAGAGTGGACTTCCCTGCCGCCATCTTGCCGCACAAGAAAATTAACTTCGCTGAAATACTCATGTTTTATACGCCTGACAACGCGTTCACCGGGTGTGCGCTATCGTTTTATTTCTGATGCCGGGGCACTAACCCGCACCGTGGGATACTTGATCCCCAATTGCTCCAGATACGTGTCATATTTTGCCGGGTCGTAATACAGCTTCTTCATCTGCGGCCGGTACTCTTCCATGATCTTTTTGTTGAGCCAGATCGCGGGTTTATCCTGCGGAGAAATCAGCGGCTGATACTTCGCATCTTTGGTCTGCACGTCGCGGAAGTAATCCCAGGCTTGTTGCACCAGCGCAGGTTTCGTCAGCAGATCAATCATCGTCATCGCCAGAACTTTCGCGCCCGCCGTCACGCCTTTGTGAGCGATGGGCGTCGCCATCGAAATGGCGTTCGACCAATTGTGACCCGGCAGGTCGGGAATATTCGATGGATAGTTCAATGTTACCGTCGGAACATTCCACGACACATCGCCGATGTCATCAGAGCCGCCACCCGTTCTTGCTTCTTCGCTGACCGGTCCGCGAATAGGGCGAAGTTGAGTAGCCAGGCCATTCTCAGGCACTTTCAACTCTTTTTGCAGCGCCTTTGCCAGGATCTGATCGGCTTCGCTCCACTGCGGCAAGCCGACCTGCTTGATGTTTTCGTACATAGCTTCGGCGACTGTCTTGTTCATGTGTGTCGGCCAGGCCGTTCCCAGCACGCGCGAAGTGAAAGAGGTTTTGGTCATGATCGCCGCGCCTTTCGCCATCTCATCGCCAGTCTCTCGCAACTCTTTGATGTGTTCGTAATCAAGTTCTCGAAAGTAGTACCAAACGCTTGCAGTCGGCGGCACGACGTTCGGCTGATCGCCGCCGTTGCTGATGACATAATGCGAACGTTGCTGCGTACGCAGATGCTCGCGTTTGAAGTTCCAACCGATGTTCATCAACTCCACTGCATCAAGCGCGCTACGCCCACGCCACGGCGCCGATGCCGCGTGCGCGCTCTCGCCTTTGAACGCGTACTCAACCGACACGAGGCCAGTTGTGGCGCTTTGCCCCCACGAGACACCGAGATTGTTACCGACGTGCGCGAACAGTGCGACATCCACATCCTTGAAGTAACCATCGCGCACGAAGTACGCTTTGGCGCCAAGCAACTCTTCGGCAACACCCGGCCAGAGTTTGATCGTGCCTGAAAGTTTTGCGCGCTCCATCAACCGTTTGACTGCAAGCGCGGCAGTGATGTTGAGCGGCACGCCGGAGTTATGCCCTTCGCCGTGGCCCGGCGCGCCTTCGATCATCGGATCGTGATAGGCGACGCCCGGTTTCTGCGAAGCCTGCGGGATGCAATCAATATCGGAGCCAAGCGCGAGCACCGGCTTGCCCGATCCCCACGTCGCTACCCAGGCGGTCGGAATGCCCGCGATGCCGCGTTCGATCTTGAAACCTTCTTTTTCAAGAATGCCGGTCAGATATTTCGAGGTTTCATACTCTTGAAATCCTAACTCGCCGAAACTGAACACCATATCAATCATGACCTGGGTTTGCTTCTTCATCGCCTCGACATCCTTGACGATTTGAGCCTTGTAATCCTGCGCCGGATCGGATTGTGGATACACGGCAGATACCAGCGTCAGACATAACATCATCGTGCTAACTGTCCGGAGAATTCTTCGCATACGGATTCCTTTTTATGTTTTCTTCCTAATTCGATTTTTCGATTGACACTGATTGAGCGCGCCTGACAAACGGCGTAAGGAATGCTCTCCCGGGGCCTGACGCCCCCTTAACCGTGCCGCGCCTGTATAATTGCGTTAACCACGGAAACCCCTTGGCGCGGCTACGGTTGAACTGATGTTCAGCGGGCTTCGTTAGTCGGTTTTCTTTCTTCTAACTGTTTTGAGGTTCGGGTGACCCTTGATGTCAGCCGCAGTAAACAGTATCCTGCGCCCATGATTTTGACAACCCGGATTGGCCCACCTTTGATACTCACATTTGGTGGCATTCACCTGGCTGCAATCCTGAGATTTAATATCAGACTAAGGTCTATTTAACTTCGGTTTAATGTGAAAGGAATATCCTGAACATTCATCCTTTCGTGGCACATCCCAAAACATAATTCATTGAGGAGAAAAATGTCCCGAATCAGCGCGTTCCGCCTTGCGTTGCTTTTGACAGTTGCCGTCGGCGTAGCTGTTGAAGGAGGCTGGCTGGCTTCCGCCGAATTTCAAAGCCAGGTCCAGAATCAACCCGCTTCCGAAGGCCGCCCGATTTCACCAGCTGGCATGCTGTTGATTGACGCGACAACCAGGCTGCCTGCCCCTGGGCCCCCGGGGGGGGGGTTTTGGGGGGCCCCCCGGAAAAAGGGGGGGGGGGGGGGGGGGGGGGCTTTTGGGGGCCCCCGGGGGGGGGGGGGGGTTTTTTGTGGGGGGGGGGGGAAAGGGGGGGGGGGGCTCCGCCGAAGTGGTTTTTTAAAAAAAGGGGGGGGGGGGGGGGGGGGGGGGGGGGGTTTTTTTCCCCGGGGGGGGGGGAAGGGGGGGGGGCCCCCGCCAGGCGCGACCGCTTTCCGGCGGAGTAGAGAACAAAATCTGGGTGTTCCGCTTCACGCCCAGCACTCGCACGCCGATCAAGCCGACTTCATCAGGGCCAAATACAAAAATGGAAGCGCCGTTCATTGATGTCAACGGTTTTGCTCTGCAGGCTCCGACACCACGCTATAATGGAGACTTTGCGCCAGTTTTTCCGACAGGTCTGACCCTGAGTCCGGATGGCGAAACGCTGTTTGTCGCCAATAACCTGGGTGACAGTATGGGGATTATTCGCAACTTGCGCAGCACCCGTGAACTGGTGCGCGTTGATTTACGGCGTGACAATCCGTTGCAGCCAATTTACCCCTACGGCGTTGCGGCCTTGCCGGCAAGCGATGGTAAAACAGCAAAAGTCTATGTTTCGTGCTGGAACGATGCGGCGCTGGCCGTGATTGATCCCAATAACCCAGGCAAGCCGATCAATCGCATTACGGTTGACCGCCATCCGACGGCGATGGT
Organism: Acidobacteriota bacterium; assembly: GCA_016710075.1. Classification (GTDB taxonomy): domain Bacteria; phylum Acidobacteriota; class Blastocatellia; order RBC074; family RBC074; genus JADJLO01. The sequence goes on from JADJLO010000017.1 coordinate 105,407, forward strand.
TTTCAATACCGCGAAGTCACGCTTATACGTCGTCAATTCCAATGCCGACAGCGTCTCGGTGATTGACACCACAGCAGATAAAGAGATTGAGCGCATCAACGTCCGTCTGGCCGAAAAAGCCCAACTCGGTAGCAGCCCTGAAAGCCTGGCGTTGAGTACTGACGAGAAGACGCTTTTTGTCGCCAACGCGCATAGCAATGCCATCGCAGTCGTCGCACTTGCTCAAAGCGGAGGTGAAAAATCCAAACTGACCGGGTTGATTCCGACCGGGCAATATCCAGCCGCAATCGCCGTTGTCGGTCAAAGTCTGATCGTTGGGAATGGCAAAGGCACGGGCGTCGAGAATTCTTCGATGGTCGTCAACAATTCCGGTCGTGCGCCGAATGCACCGAACGACCGTTTTCCGGCGGTACGCGGGCAAGGCGGCCAATACAGCGGCTCGCTGATTTCGGGCAATCTGAGCTTGATTGAAATTCCCAGCGAACGGCAGTTATACGGCTTCACGCAGCAGGTGCTGCGTAACAACGGCCTGATTGGCGAAGTGAAGACCAGGCTATTTGCCGGTACCAATCCAATCAAGCACGTGATCTACGTCATCAAGGAAAATCGCACCTACGATCAGGTTTTCGGCGATGTGGGACAGGCGGGCGATGGCACGAAAGCCGACGGCGATCCGAGTCTGGCCATCTTTGGTTACGGCGAAGCAGCGCGTTCACCCAAAGGCGGGTGGGGATCGTTTTTCGTCATCGGAAGCCAGCGCCGACGGCCACAATTGGTCCACGGCTGCCTTTTCGACCGATTACGTGGATAAGGCGTATCGCTGGGAATATTCGGGGCGCGGACGCACTTATGATTACGAAGGCTTCAACCGCCTGCCCAATCTGGAACCCATTGACGGCCTGCCTTCATTTTTCGCCAAGCCTGTGACTGCGGATTCGGTGATGGACTATCAGAAACGATTCGCGCCGGACGTCAATGGTGGGCCGACGGCCAGCCTGAGGCTGTATTGTGGGACGCGCCGGGGGCGCGGACCGCACAGATTCGGCCAACGCTATCAGACTGAAAGCAATCAACATCCGAAGACGACCAGACCTGACGCAGCTTCAGCCTTTGCTACAAACGTTCGCTGAAGGCCATTTCAGCGCCACTCAACTTCGATTTGACCCCGATTCTACGCCCACGGGGTCCGGGGGAACAAAAGGGGGGGGGGCCCGGGCCCCCCAAAAAAAAACACCCCCAAACCCCCCCCCGGGGGCGCGGGGGGGGGGGGGGGGGGGGGGGGGGGGGGGGGGGCGGGGGGGGGGGGGGGGGGGGGGGGGGGGGGGGCGCCGGGGCCCCCCGCGCCCCCCCCCCCCCCCCCCCCCCCCCCCCCGCGGGGGGGGGGGGGGGGGGGGCCCCCCCCCCAAACCGAGGGGGAGAGGGACAAGGCCGGGGGGGGGGGGGGGGGGGGCGGGGGCGGCCCGCGCGGGCGGGCCGGGGCGGGCCGGCCCCCCCGCCGACGGGGGAAGGGGGGCCGGCGGGGGGGGCGGCCCCGCCCGCGGCCCCCCCCCCCCGGGGGCGGCAGGATTAGGCGGGGAACCCTGCCGGCATTCGAGAGCGCGCGCCTGCGAGCTGGGCGCCGGCAATGCAGCCAACGGGGGCGGCAACGATGAAGCCAATCGGCCAAACCCGATCAAGCCGATGCAGATGTGCTCAATCGCATCATCTGGTTTTCGGTGCGCGGCGACAGTTACCCCGAACAGCGCATCGCGCGGCTGCCCGCCTTCGATCTGATGTTGGTGGGCTTGCGGCCTGAAGATGATGAGAACGAAGAGAGAGAACGCCTGGAAAGACGGCACGATGCGAAACCCCGGCGCGTTTTGACGGCGCGTCGCTGAGCGCATGTTGTGAGGAACGCGACCTTTGCGAACCACTTGGCGATTGACCGAAAACGCGCACGTGGATTTTGCCGTGATGAATTTGCCGGAACCAGGTATTTGGATAAGAACTACCGCATACCTGGTTCCGGTGTGGACGCGGCGGGAATTAATTTCTTTGTCCGGCTGCGGTATCAGTTCTGAGGGGAAAATGTCTTGTGTTGAAGCTCAAGCAGTATTGACCAAAACCTAGGAGATCTCATGCGTAAATCTGCCTTCATTGCCATTGCCGTTTTACTGGCCGTCACGACCGCTGGCGTCGCGGGCGGTTATCAAAAACTGAAATCCATTCTGCGACCTGGCCCGAACGCCGATGGACAAAGCATTACGCTGCCCGTCGGCTGGCGCATCACGCCTGCCGGACGGCATCTCTCTTTGCCCGGCGATATGGCGATGAAGATCGTCGTCAGCCCCGATGGCAAACACGCATTCGTCAACACGGCGGGCTGGCACGATCACAGCGTCAGCGCAATTGAGCTGGCCGGCGAAAAAATCGTCAGCACCATCAACGTCGGCAAGGACTGGACCGGAATGGCGCTAAATGAAAAGACCAACGAACTGTTTGTTTCGGGCGGCGGCGAATTGACCTCGCAGTTCGCTGGATTGGCCAAACAGCGCGGCGTCAGCGACACGATGCTTGACGCACTGAAACTGCCCGTACTGCGGCTGGATTTCACCAGCGGCAAACTTGAATCTCAGCCGTCGCTGCCAATTGAGGGACTGACCGGCAAAGAACGCTTTGTCGCAGGACTGACGTATGGCACGGATGGCTCGCTGTATGTGGTGAACACACAGAACGACACCGTCTACCGGTTGAGCGGCGCGAATTTCAAAGCGCAGGTCTCTGCCAAAGTCGGTTACCGGCCCTATGCAGCCGCCCTTGCGCCAAACGGCAAAACCCTGGCTGTGTCGAACTGGGGCGATGAATCGGTCAGCCTGCTCGAAGCGGCAACGCTCAAAGAAACCGCCAAACTGAAAGTGGGCAGCCATCCGAATGATCTGGCCTACAGCAAAGACGGGCGCTTGTTCGTGGCCAATGCCGGATCAAACAGCGTCAGCGTGATCCGCGATGGCAAAGTGATCGAAACGATTCGCACTTCGTTCGAGCCGAAGGCTCTGGTCGGTTCTACCCCCGTGGCGCTGGCAATTACGGGCGACGGGCGGCGGCTTTACGTTGCCAATGCCGACAACAACGACATCGCGATGATTGATATCGGCAATGCGCGCGAATCCGAAGTGCTGGGCTTCATCCCGACCGGCTGGTATCCGACCGCGCTCGGGGTTTCGCCTGATGGCAAGAAGCTCTTTGTCGGCACGGGCAAGGGCGGCATGCGATTGCGCGGCAATTTCCCGGCGGCGACCGAATACAAAATCGTTTCGCCTGATCCCCAGAAGCCTTACGATTATGTCGGCTCGCAACTCGAAGGCACATTTTCGATCATTGACGTGCCCGACCGTGCACAACTCACCGCCTACACCGCGCAGGTGAAAAGCAACTTCCCGAATCCGGCGGCGCAAATTGATCAGGCGCATGCCGACCGGATTACCAAAGAGACTTTTCCGAAGATCAAACACGTGCTCTACATAATTCGCGAAAACCGCACCTACGATCAGGTGCTGGGCGATCTGGGCAAAGGCAACGGCGACCCGAACCTGACGCTGTTCGGTGCAGACGTAACGCCCAACGCGCACAAACTGGCGCGCGAAACAGTCATCCTCGACAACCTCTATTGCAATGGCGAAGTTTCCCAGGACGGCCACCAGTGGTCGAACGCGGCATATGCGACTGATTACACCCAGAAGGCCTGGGTCAACAGCTACAGCCGCCGCGGCGAACCTGAGGCCGACGAACGACTGACTGCGTCCCCCGCCGGATATTTGTGGGACAACTGCAAAAGCACGGAAAGACCTACCGCAGCTACGGCGAATTCGCGTCGTTTCGTTCGACGCCAGACAGCGAACCTGAATTTAGAGGCGCTTCCGGCTTGCGTGAAAACGCGAGCGCGGAATGGTCGAAGGTGAAAAATACGGGGGGCGGCCGCCAGCGTGACCCGAAGCTGGCCGAAGTCTTCATCAAAGAGTTGAAAGAGGCCGAAAGCCGGGGCGAGTGGTGGAATTTTATGGTGATGTCGCTGGGGGAAAATCACACGGATGGATTAACGGCGGGGCGCTTCACGCCGACCGCCTGCGTTGCGTCGAACGATCTCGCGCTGGGAATGATCGTCGAAGCCGTCAGCAAATCGAAGTTCTGGCTGGAAACGGCGATCTTCGTTATCGAAGATGATGCGCAAAACGGTCCCGATCACGTGGATGCGCGCCGCACGGTCGGTCTGGTCTATTCGCCATATGTGATGCGTGGCGGCATTGTGGATAGCACAATGTACACAACGGTTTCCTACTTGCGCACGATGGAAATGATTTTGGGCTTGCCACCGATGACGCAATATGACCAATTGGCGACACCGCTCTATCACGTTTTCACCACGACGCCGACGCTTACGGCCTACACTCACGAAGATGCCCGCGTGGATCTGCTGGCGAAGAATCCGGCGACAGGCGAAGGCGCTCGCCGTTCGGCGCGTCTGGACTTTTCTGATTACGACCGCGCTGATTTTGACGAATTGAATCTGATTTTGTGGAATGCGCTTAAGGGCACACCGATGCCTGCGCCAGTGCGAAGCGCGCTTCTTACACGGTAATTGCCTGGGCAAATGATTTCAATTCCCTTCAGCAGAAAGTGCCGGTAATACAGCAGTACCAATCTGAAAGGCCCCGTTTATGAATGCGAGAGAGAAATTGAAATTGAAGCACTCTCTGACAATTGCGGGGTTCTGGGATGACGAAGAGAGCGATCCCGTCATTGATGAGAAGGCGACTGGTGCCTTGTTGCTGAAAATTGAGAAGAGGCTGGCAGGCGGAGCTTATCTTTTTTTTCCGCCAGCCTCTGCCTCGCCCAACCAATGCGAAGTGCGGGTCAACTGGGCCCAGATGACATCCGTTCTGGCACGGGACGAAGAGTTACCTGTGGCCTTATGCCTTGCAGCGCTGGAACTGCCTAACTTTCTGAAACGTCACCCGGAGTGCGCGGCGATTGCCGAAGAGAAATAAGATGATGAGGACATGGGTGACTCCTTTTCGGCATTGAGCAGGAACAAGCATGGAAAACACAGATTGGCGCGACAAACAATTTCAATGGATGGGCGTATTGCCGTTGCTCATCTTTCTTTACCGGTTGATCCAGTACATCAGCGTCGGCACGCCAGATTGGATTATGTATAACTGCCACCTTTCGACGCTGTTACTGGCCGTAGCGATGTTAACCAGTTGGAAACCGGGAATTCGCATTGCCGCGATTTGGCTCGTCATCGGATTGCCGATGTGGCTGATTGACGCCTGGGTGACGCAGGTCATCTGGGTGGCTTCGATTGTTTCCCATTTGGGCGGCTTTCTGCTGGCCATTTACGCGATTCGTAAAGTGCGAGCGACCGGGAAAAGCTGGCTGCCTGCGCTCGCCTGGTTTTTGTTCTGGCAGCTTGTCACGCGCTACACGACCGTGCCGGAACTGAATGTAAACATCGCGCATATGCCTTACGAAGCCTGCAAAAGCTGGTTCGCAAATTACTGGCAATTCTGGCCTGTGGGTGCGCTGGTTGCCGGGTTGATGGTGTATGGCGTGGAGTTCGGTTTGTGGAAGCTGTATCCGTTGCAAAAAGTGGAAAGTACCGATGAAACGGCATATTTCGCCCCAGCAATTGATGAAAACCCTGAAAGTGTCGCTGCGACGTTTTGAATAAATCAGCCGAAGCGGCCTTCAATATAATCAGCGGTCTTCGGGTTTTGTGGGTTGGAGAAGAGTTCTTCAGTGGGTAGATGCTCGATCAACTCGCCAAGTAGCATAAACACACATTCATCACTCACCCGCCGCGCTTGTGCCATGTTGTGCGTGACAATCAGGATTGTGTAGCGCCCTTTCAGCCGAAACATCAGCTCTTCGATTGCGCGTGTGCCATCAACGTCCAGCGCCGAGCACGGCTCGTCCATCAGGATGACTTCCGGTTTGAGTGGAATCAATCGCGCGATGCACAGCTTCTGCTGCTGTTCGAGTTGTAAAGTCAACGCGTTCTCTTTCAGCCGGTCTTTCGTATTCTTCCACAAACCAACCTCTGTCAACGCGGATTCGACCGCAACGTCCAGGTCTGCCTTGTGAAGCTCTGATCGCTCGTGATGGAGGCGAAGGCCGAAGACGACATTTTCATAAATCGAGATTGGCATCGGATTGGGGCGCTGAAATACCATCCCGACAGCTTTGCGAAGTTCGATCAGCGAGATGTCGGAATCGTAGATGTTTTTCTCGAGAACTTTGATTTCTCCCTCGGTTTTGACAGACCCATAACGCTCGTTGATTCGGTTAAAACAACGGAGCAGGGTCGTCTTACCGCAGCCGGAAGGCCCAATCAGCGAAGTAATCAGCCCGTGCCTGACGTTGAGCGAAACATCACGCAGCGCCTGGAAGTTGCCGTACCAAAGGTTCAGACCTTTCGTCTGGATGCTGAATTCAACGGGTTGATTCATCCAAATATACCGTTTACGTATTCATAGGTTTTCCGGTTTGCGCACTTGTCTGAGAAAATCACGTCGGTGCGATCAAGCTCGATGATTTCGCCGGCCCACAGAAACATCGTGCGGTCGGCCAGGCGGTGCGCCTGCTGCGTCAGGTTGGTGACCATGATGATCGTCAGTTGCGACCGCAGTTCTTTCAACACTTCTTCGATGCGCATGGTGGTCACCGGATCAATCGCGATGGAAAACTCGTCCAGGCACAATACCTCCGGGTTGTGTGAGAGAGCGCGCGCAATCGTCAATCGCTGCTGCTGGCCGCCGGAAAGCTTTGTCCCCAGCATGTCCATCCGATCTTTCACCTCTTCCCACAACGCGGCGTGGCGCAGACAGTGTTCGACCAGCTCATCCAGTTGTTCCTTGCCGCGCATCCCAGCCATTCGCGGTGCGAAGGCAACATTGTCATAGATGGTCATAGGCAAACCGACCGGCAATGGCGCAACCATCCCAATCCGGCGTCTAAGTTCGGACACGTTCTTGATCTGGCTGACATCCTCACCATCCAGTTTGACCGTTCCAAAGGCTTTTGCACCTGCTGTGAATTCCAACGTCCGATTCAGCGCTTTGAGCAGGCTGGTTTTGCCGGATTGCGCGGGGCCGATGATGGCCAGCACTTCGTTTGCATAAACGTCGAATGACGCGCCCTTGAGCGCTTCGTGAGCGCCGTAGGCGATCCGCAAATCCGTGACTTCAATCTTTTTTGTCGCCATCACCATTTCCTGTGCGAGCGAAGGTAAACACGAAAGATGATCGAAAGCGCGTTGACGCTGAGCACCGTCACGAGCAGGACGACCGCCGTTCCGTATGGCAAAGCTTCAGGCACATCCGGCACTTGCGTCGAGAGAGTGAACAGATGCATCGAGAGCGCCATGCATTGATCCAGCAAGCCATAAGCGAAAACATCACCCTGTTGGATTGCTTTGTAGAAGACCGCGCCGGTAAACATAATCGGCGCAGTTTCTCCGGCAGAGCGAGAAACCTGCAGGATGACGCCGGTCAGAATCCCACTTATCGAATTCGGCAACACGACGTGGCGAATGGTTTGCCAGCGCGTTGCGCCTACGTTCCAGCAAGCTTCGCGAAAGCTGCGCGGCACCGAAGCAAGCGATTCCTTCGTGCTGGCAATGATGACCGGCAGCGTCATGATTGCCAGCGTCAGTGAAGCAGCCAGGATCGAGCGCCCCATTCCCGCAAACACAACAAACGCGCCCAAGCCAAACAGTGCGTGAACGATGCTGGGCACACCGGCTAGATTGACCACGGCCAGATTGACAATGCGCGTGAACCAGCTTTCCCGCGCGTATTCGTTCAGGTAGACCGCCGCCAGCACGCCGATCGGAGTCGCTACCACCAGCGAAATCAGCACCAGATAAACCGTGCCGAGCAGCGCCGGCCAGATGCCGCCGTCGCGCATTCCGCGAGTTGGAACTTTGAAGAGGAACTCGAGTGAGAGGATCGGCAATGCCTTGTATACCAGGTAACTGACGATCAGCACCAGCGGCACAATCATGAGCACGGCCATTACAAAGAAGATCGCCTGCGCCATAAGCTCACGCCGCTCTTTTTTTCGCACAAAATCAGTCTTGATGAAGTGAGCGGAAGGCTTTTGAGAAGAAGGGCCGGTCATTGAGCTCATGCTTTTCCTCTAATTCCGCGCACAATCAAATCCGCGCTCAGATTAACCACGAAGGTGATCGAAAACAGAAGGATGCCAACAATGAACAGGACCTGGTAATGATCCGAACCGACAGACGATTCGCCAAGCTCCGCGGCAATCGTGGCCGTTAACGTCCTGACTGGATCTAAAGCACTGGTCGGGATTCTGACGGAATGCCCGGTCGCCATCAGCACGGCCATCGTCTCTCCGACGGCGCGCCCAACGCCGAGCAACACCGCCGCCAGCAAACCATTTTTGGCCGCAGGCAGCAATACGCGGTAAACCATTTGCCAGCGTGTCGCGCCCAGCGCAAGCGCCGCTTCGCGGTAGGTATCCGGCACGGCTTTGAGCGCATCTTCGCCAATCGAAACGATGATCGGCACGCTCATGAGCGCCAGAATGATGCCGCCGTTCAGTACGTTCAGCCCAATCGGTGTATCGAAGAGACTGATGATCACCGAATTCATGAGCGTCAATCCGACGAAGCCCCAAACCACCGAAGGAATCGCGGCCAGCAGTTCAATGATGATCTTCAAGGTTTCTCGTAATCGCGGGCCGCAAAATTCCGAAACGAAGATCGCCGCGCAGAGCCCAAAGGGAACGGCAATCACCATCGCCAGCACCGTTACGCTGAACGTCCCGACAATCAAGGCCAGTCCGCCATACCGCACGTGACTTTGCGAAGTCGGATACCATTCGATGTTGGTGAAGAATTGCGCCAGGCTGAATCGGCCACTGAAAAGCAGACCCGCGCCTTCGCGGAAGACGAAATAAAAGATGCCGAAGACAAAGATAATTGCGCTAATCCCGCACAAGCGAATTACCCATTCGATCAGCATTTCAACAGCGAGTTCCCAGCGGTGGCGGCTCATTCGATGTCAGCTCCCTTGCCGCCATTCCTCGATGACTCGATCATTCCTGTCTCTTTATTACGCGGTACATACCCGGATGTTCGCACCAGCATTTGTCCGGCTTCCGCCTGCACCCAATCGAGATACTTTTTGACGGCGTCAGTGGGTTCCCCAACGGTGTACATATAAAGCGGGCGCGAGATGGGATAAGTGCCGGCCTGCGTGTTTTCTACGGTTGGCGCATAGGTTGGCTCTCCTGGTTTGTGGGCAATTCGAATCATCTTGACGTGAGATGTTGCGTAGCCCATGCCGCTGTAGCCAATCGCGCATGGCGTGCGGCTGACCAGTTCGACCACGTCTTTCGATCCGTGAAGATCAAGCGTCCCCAGCCTGAAATCACCGGTATTGCCCAAAATGGCTTCGCGGAAGTAAAAGTAGGTGCCGGAATTGGACTGGCGGCTGACCAGAATCATTTCATTATTTCGACAACCGGCCATCTGAATGCCCAAATCACTCCAGGAGCGAATGCGGCCTTTCTCGCCATAAATCGCCGCCAATTGCTCCATCGTGATCTCTTCCAGCGGATTGTCTTTGCGCACGAAGATGGCAAGTGCGTCATACCCGACGATGTGCAATGTCGGTTCCTGACCGGTAGCCGCTTTGACCCTGGCGATTTCGTCCGGCTCCATTCGACGGCTGCAATTAGCGATATCCGCAGTCCCATTGAGCAAGGCCGCGACGCCGGTGCCGGAACCTCCTCCCGAAACTTCCACCGAAACCGCCGGTTGAACCATCGCGTATTCTTCCGCCCAGGCCTGTGCCAGATTGACCATCGTGTCGGAGCCGATATTTTGAATCACCGTGCGCCCGCTGGCGTGATAGCGAGACGACCCACATCCGCCCACCATCAAAACCATTAAAAAAAGCGAGATGGCAAGCAGGGCGTTTTTCATCTGACAATTGTTCCGAGCCATTTCACACTGCATAAGTCACACCTGTTAGCCCTTTATGCTTTCCTGAACGACTCCTGAACGGTAACAGAACTATGTTGGGTAGTAGTGTGAGCATTATCCGGCATTGGCGTTAAATTAATGTTATGGGCGATCGAAAGCTTTTCTTAATTAACCCTCGCTTAACAAGCCACTGTTACAATAAATTGCTGATGCTGGCAGATACGGACCTCATGCAACACTTCGGCTACAACGACCCACAACGCATCGCCAAAGCCGGCGACATGCCAGCAGATTTGCTGGAAGGCAGGAACGGGGGATGCGGCCTGGTCGTCGGGGTGATGCAAGGCTTCGGCACGCACAAACATTTGGCACAATTCCCACATGATCATCTAATCGGCACGGTGGCAGAATTACCTGTGCGGCTCGCACAGTCCTGCTTTACGATGCTCGATGAAGGGATAGTTTAAAATGAAAAAAATCACTGACGAGGCTCGCCCGGGAAGCGCGGAAATTGAGAGCATCTTGAGAGAACTCATAGCCATCAGGGCGGACATGGTCGCAGACTTGAGCGTGTCTCATCCCCGTCTCGACGAAGTTCACTCGAATTACCGAGACAGCGCCCGGAACCTCCTGCATTACCTTGCCCTCCGTCGTCGCGACCTGCGTCCGTTGCAACACCGGCTGGCCGCATTGGGACTTTCTTCCCTTGGGCGGGCCGAGTCGCACGTCCTGGCCACGGTTGATGCGGTTCTGGTAGTCCTGCACCGGCTGGTGAATGGTCACTGGCAACCGCCCTCGCAGTCTTCGCAAGAGGCTGCCGTTGTTGATTTCTCCAACGGACAGCGGTTGCTCGCCGAGCACACAGACGCCTTATTGGGGCCTGTACCGACTGGGCGCGGGGTCCGGATCATGGTCACCATGCCGAGCGAGGCCGCGGATGATTACCTCCTCGTTCACAACCTGCTTCAACAAGGTATGGACTGCATGCGCATCAATTGCGCCCATGACAATGTTGCAGCGTGGTTGCGGATGATCGAGCACCTGAGGCGGGCTGAACTGGCGCTGGGGCGGTCCTGCCGGATCGTCATGGACCTGGCCGGGCCGAAGCTGCGCACCGGACCCTTGGAGCCGGGGCCGACGGTCGTCCGAATTCGTCCCAGCCGCGATATCTACGGGCGGGTCATTGCCCCTGCCCGGATTTGGTTGACATCAGAGACTTCTGCCTGCCCACCTCCCTCCCCGGCCAATGCTTGTCTACCCGTGCCCGCGACGTGGCTGGGACGCCTTCGCGCTGGGGAACTCGTGAAATTCACTGATGCACGGGGCGCCAGGCGGACATTTAAGATTGTTGATGTGACTGACTGCGGATGCTGGGCGGAGGCGATCAAAACGGCATACATTGTCCCTGGCACCGTCCTGCGTCACGAGCGCGGGCTGGGCAAGGGGATGACCGCGAAGTTTCGGTTGGCAGCCTGCCATCCATTGAAAACGAGATCTCACTACAGCAAGGGGATTTGCTCATTCTGACCAGAAACCTCCAGCCAGGGCGCCCCAGGACCTGTGACAGCGGCGGGAAAATCCTGACCCCTGCCGCGATCGGCTGCACGATTCCGGAAGTGTTCGATGACGTCCGAGCAGGTGAGGCGATCTGGTTCGACGACGGCAAGATCGGTGGTATCGTCGAGAAGGTGGAAGACACGCGGGTTCTCGTCCGAATCACGCGAACACGACTGCGCGGTGAGAAGCTGCGCGGCGACAAGGGGATTAACCTTCCCGAAAGCGCCCTTCACCTCTCAGCCATGACCGCCAAGGACATCGAGGACCTGTCCTTCGTGGCCCGGCAAGCTGACGTCGTAGAGTTATCCTTTGCCAATACCGCCCAGGATGTGGAGTTGCTGCAGCAGCATTTGGCGCGTTTAGGGAACCGACAGCCTGCTCTCGTGCTGAAAATCGAAACGCGGCGAGGCTTCGAACACTTACCGGACATGTTGCTCACGGCCATGCGAGCGCCATGTTGTGGGGTCATGATTGCTCGAGGTGATCTGGCTGTCGAATCCGGATTCGAGCGCCTGGCGGAAGTTCAGGAGGAGATTCTCTGGATCTGTGAGGCCGCGCATGTCCCTGTGATTTGGGCCACCCAGGTCCTGGAAACTCTTGCCAGGGAGGGGATGCCCTCGCGTGCCGAGATCACCGATGCAGCCATGGGCGAGCGCGCTGAGTGCGTCATGCTCAACAAGGGACCGCATATCATCGAAGCCCTTCGAGTCCTCGATGATATCCTTCAACGCATGCAGAGCCATCACACCAAGAACAGTTCCATGCTCCGTGAGTTGCGGTTGGCGCACACGCTGCCGGCCAAACCTGAGGTTGCAGCCGACCGGGGCAAGCTTGATGAAAAATTAAGCTGACGGTAACACGGCGTTAAAACCGCTGATGTAATCTCAAGGTCTGCTATCCAAGTCGAAGTGCCGGAGTACGAAGGGCAAAGATAAAGATGCGTTCAGTGGCTTCCATACTTGAGGACTTGGGCGTCCGTTCCACGCGGGGTTCCGGGATCGTTATCGAATCGCTGCCCTTCGCAAGCGGCGACATCACTGCCGGTTCGGAGTCGGAATTACAGGCTGTGGTCATTGGTGACAAGGCTTCGGTTGACTTGCCGCTGCAGATCGAGCGGTCGAATTATTACGCCAACATCGTGCGCCACATTGCCGCTGGTGATACGCCACGCCGGACGATCATGGCGCTTGAACGATTCCTTAATGAAAACCGTGAAGGGGTGTGGGAAAACAGTTGGGTGCGTTTTCCAGAACGGCGGTTAAGCTCGTTTGCACTGGAGACATTTCAAATCGACTTGCTGGCCGACAAGAGTGACCACCGGCGCGGCTTGCGCGAGGATCAAGGCCAATTCGCCCTGCAGGAGCAGGGGGAACGATGGATTCGCGTCCCCATCAGCTACCTGCTCAAACTAGCGCTGGCGGAAGCCATTGGGACTCAGCCAAACCTGCCGCCCGCTCTGATTACCACTGGCCGGCTGCTGCTCAATCATTTCCTCAACGACAATTCTTCGCCGGAGACTTTTTCGTTTTATGTCACGTTGCTGCGCCCCGCAGGCGGGCTGGGCCGCGAATTGGCGCGCGAGAAGGCCAAGCGTTTTTGCTCAGCCAATTGCTGGTGATGTATGCGAACCGGCGGTTGGGCCTGGGTGAGAGCGGGCAGCAGGCGATGGTCTACTTCGCGCCACATCCGCCGGTGCGCCAGAAACAACTCAATGATTGCATCTCCGACGCCTTCTACCGCGACCTGTTTATGAGTCCCTGCCTCTCCGGCTGGGACAACGGCGAAGCCAAGCACGATTATATGAAGCTGTGTCATCAAGTGCTGAGCCGGAGCCAGTTGAACGCCGTCGCCAAACTGCGCGAAGCGGGAATCATCGCCAACAACCTGGTTGTACTGCCCGAACTTTCCAACATCAGCCTGGCCAACAACGGCACGCACGTCAGCCTGGGCAGTCGTAAATTAACCGAAGCGATGCGGGCTGGTCATCCCGGCTTCGGGTGCGCCGAAGAGAAATTGATCGGCGATCTGACGATCAAGATCGTCGAACACTTCCTGCCGCTATTTGTCGGCACTTACAGCGCCGCGCCGTACCGGCTGGACTTTGCGGACTTTCATCCTGAAAAGGTGCTGGGCTTTTTGCCGCACGAGCTCGATTACACACATCTCCGGATGATCTGGCGGCGCTGGCGCAAGAAGGCCGATCTGAACTTTTTCGGCTATCGCCTGACGCCGTTCGGGCCACAGTGGATTGACCGGCTGTTGAGCACTGTCTTCCGGCTCCGGGGCGACTGGGTCGCGGATTTCCGCTTAATTGATTATCTGGCATCGGTGATGAGCACGGAACGCAGCCCAGCCTTTGACGGCAGTTTGGGCAGCGGTGAACGGCTCAAGCGTGATCTTGCAGACCTGGGTATTTTTGATTCAAAGATGTCGCTGTACGTTCTTTATCGTTTGCGCGAATTCGACAAGATGGGCTACACCGGATTCGAGGGACGCTATTACAGCTTGTTTGAAAGTCTGAGCGAAGATTTGGTGCCTGCTGTTGGCTTGCAGGCGCTCATCACCGCGCTCGCGTTCAAATATCAAGCGCAGGGGCGCATGACACACGCTCACATTCCAGACGAACCGTTCATCGAAAGCGAGCGGCGGCAAATCTTTTTCGGCGCTGCCATCGGGATTCCAACTTTCTTTGTCCGCCGCAATACCACAAACGAATGTTTGCGCACAATTCTGGCGCGAACCAAACGCACGCGCGCCAGCCGCCGTTATCCGGGCTACCTGCGGGTTCACAACGAAGATTACCAGCGAGCACTGGTCGAAACCCTGCTCGAAGACGCCGCAGACTTGATCGAGATGTTTGGATTACAAGAGATGCTGGCTGATTTGAAAGCAAGGCTCGACGATCCAGCCGATCGTTCCGCCACCGGCAAACTGGTGCGGGGAATTCTGGCTGATGGCAAAGTTCGTTCGCCAATGCAGCTTCCTGCAGAAGATTTCAACATGCAGGCCGAGCATTATTACCGCGACAAGCTGCGACGCCGTCACCTTGCCGAAGCATTCGAGTTTCTGATTGAAGATTTAAGAGCGCTGGAATTAGAAGCGATGCATTTTGATGGCAGACTCAAGCAGGCTCTGCACGATTGCTTGCCAAATCGTGGCGCGACCCAACTGGCCATTGAGCTGCAAGCATGTGCGATTGCCGGAGACGCGTCAGAAGAAGAGTTGCGCCGGTTAATCAATCTGATGCTGCTTTCAATTCATCAGGATCTACAAGCCAGCGAAAAGATGCTGGCCATGGACAATCGTAATTTGCCCGAAAGGAATCAGCATGCAGGCTCCCACGCTATCAACACTGCACCAGTATGTTGACCGGCGCACGGGGCAGGTTTGCACCGAGCAGCTTTACAGCGACGCACTGGTGCGCTGGCTATATTCCGACCTGCGCGAGCACGCGCCGATGCTTTACCGAATGGCGCTCAGCCAGTTCGCTACCGGCCTGCTGGGCTTCCTCAACTACGATCTGCCGCTGGGCGGCGTGATCGGTGGCAATCAGAAATTCCTGAAGGACACCGGCATCAATCTGGACGAATGCGTTGAACTGCCCGTGACGCTCGACACGGTGCGGAAAGTCTTCGAACGGCAAATTCGTTACTGGGATTGCCGCCCGCTGCCGCCAGAGGAAAACATCATTCTGTCACCGGCGGACGCTCGCGCGCTTGTTGGTTCGTTCGATGAAACGAGTTCGCTTTTCCTGAAAGGCAAGTTCTTCGATTTTGAAGAACTGCTTGGGCGAGAAAAGTGCGAATGGCTGGCGGCGTTTGACGGCGGGGATTTCTCGGTCTTTCGTTTGACACCGGACAAGTACCATTACAATCACACGCCGGTGACCGGCGTCGTGCGAGACTTTTACGAAGTGCGCGGGCGCTACCACGCCTGCAACCCATCAGCGATCGTCGCCGAAATGACGCCCTATTCCAAAAACACGCGCACCGTCACAGTCATTGACACTGATGTTGACGGCGGTACGGGCGTGGGATTGGTTGCGATGATCGAAGTAACCGCATTGATGATCGGCGAGGTCGTGCAATGTTATAGCCGCGAGCGATATGACGCGCCTCAGCCGATCCGCACTGGATTGTTGGTTGAACGGGGCTGTCCGAAAAGCCTTTACCGTCCGGGCAGCAGCACCGATGTATTGCTGTTTGAGCGTGGGCGCGTCAGCTTCGACGTGGATTTGATTGCCAATCTGCATCGCCGCGACGCGCAGAGCCGCTTTTCACAAGGTTTCGGGCGTCCACTGGTCGAAACCGAAGTCGCCGTGCGGTCGCGCATCGCGGCGAAATCAGAACACTTGTGAGGTAGAGATGAGCATTGAACTTTTCCTTTTCATTTTGGCGGCGCTCTTCGCCGTGCTCTTCGCGTGGGCGTTTCGCGTGCTGCCGCAGGAGCACTGGCAGATCATCGCTGCCATTCCGTTGAGCAAAACCGACCGGGGGGACTGGCAGGGACTGAATCTGACTTATTACGGTTTTTTCCAGGCCACCTCGAACGCGCTGGCAGTGGCGATAATGTTTGTGTTGCTCGGCGCGGTGGGTGTCACTGCCAAGGCAGTTTTCGCTCTGATCATCATTCTCTTTGCGGTGTGCTGGCCGGCGTCGAAACTCATTGCGCGTGTGGTCGAAAAGAAGAAGCACACATTCACCATCGGCGGCGCGATTTTCGTTGGCGTACTTATCGCGCCCTGGGTTATTGAATTATTGAACCGGACCATGAGCGACGCGCTTGGCGGCAGCATTCCCGCCATTCCAGCAATGGCGGCGGCGGCAACTGCTTACGCTTTGGGCGAAGGCCTGGGGCGGCTGGCCTGCATCAGTTTCGGCTGTTGTTACGGCAAAAGCCTGGATCAACTTTCACCACGTCTGCGCCGCCTGTTTGGATCGTTCAATTTTAAATTCGCGGGCGCGACAAAGAAGGTGGCTTACGAAGGATTATTGGAGGGCGCGCCAGTCGTTCCGGTTCAGGCAATCACGGCGGTGGTCTTTCTGACGATTGCGCTGACTGGTACCTATCTGTTTTTGAAATCGCATTTTGCTGCTGCGATGCTGCTGACGATGGCTCTAACACAAAGTTGGCGTTTTGTGTCTGAAACCCTGCGGGCGGATGAACGCGGCAAGGCGCAAGTCATCTCTGCTTATCAGGTCATGGCCGTGCTCATGGTTATTTACGCCGTGGCCATCGTTTTTGCCTTTTCCAGTGCGATTGTGGGAACGATAGAGATCAAAAGTGGCCTTGCACTGCTCTGGGATCCAGCCGTGTTGCTCTTCTGTCAGGCGCTGTGGATAGCGATCTTTTTGATTACGGGCCGTAGCAGTGTGACCGGCGCGACGCTCGCGTTCTTTGTTCACCGCGATAAAATCTGAAATTATTCGTAGCTGAGCGCATCAACCGGGTCCAGGCTGGCCGCGCGCAACGCCGGATAAAGCGCGCCCAGCAAACCGCTGACCATTCCGCCCAGCGCCGCGAAAGCGACATAATCGGGTTCGATCTCCAGTTTCATACCTGCGCTGCTGACCAGTACCATCCGGACCAGCAATGAGATGACTAAACCCAGCATCACGCCGGCTCCGCTGATGGTCAGCGATTCTTTGATGAAGACGCCGGCGATGAACGGCTTTGACGCACCCAGCGCTTTGAGGATGCCAATTTGCCGTGTGCGTTCCGTCACACTGGTGAACATTGTCAATGAAATGATCAACAGGCTGATGGCCACTGCAAGCCCGGTGACGATGTTCAGGAAGATGTTCAAACTGCCATAGCCTTCGGCAAAAAGTTTTGGCAAATCACGTGTGAAGATGACGCGAAGTTCAGGAAAGCGCTGGCTTATCCGTGCCGCCACTTGATCTTGATCAGTTCCGCTGTCGCATTTGACCAGAAGCATGGAGCATTTGCCGGAAGCGCCATTCTGCTCTTGCATGGTTGCCAGCGGAATCATGATCCGCGCGCCGGTTTCGGGCGCATAAACCCCCACGATCTTAAAAGTTGCATCGAAGATGTTAATCGTGCTGACGCCGGGTTGAACTTTGTGAGCCGCGGCGTATTTGATATCTACGATGGCGACATCGCCTGAAGCAGGCAACGCTTCGCCTTCGACAATTCGCACTTTTGTGGCCTTGACGTAATCCTCAAAATTGACGCCATCCACCTGCCGGAGGCCAAGCCCGCTTTCGCCTTTCATTTCCAGATGCTGACCGACGGCAGTGGCAGCAGCTACGCCCGGCACCTGGCGAACCTTGTCAGCCATCTCCACCGGCAGCAAAATTGGCAGCGAAGTCAGCGACAAGCCGTATTGCGTGCGGTCGCTGAGCAGGATTTCAACGCCGGTATTCGTATCACGCGTACCGCGGTCGCGAAGCATTCCACGCACCAGTCCGACGGTCAGGACAACCAGAATCACGCCGATAGCGACGCCGATAACGCTGACCAGCGTGCGCCCGGGGTGATGCGAAAGATTGGCTGCTACAAGATTGTTCATAACTTTTCGTGAGCGATTTTCGGTGTTGATTCTGAAACCGGTTTTGGGTTGAGTTGATGAGCGAATCGCGAGGCGGGAAAATCCGCGTGCAGTTCATCGTACAGGGCAAAGAAACGATCCGTAACTTCTTCCCAGCGATACTGCGCCGCGGTCCAACGAGCGCGGGCCAGTTTGTCTTTTCGGGTTGAAGCGTCGGCGAAAATAGACTCAACGGCGGCGGCAAAAGCATTGCCATCCGCCGCGGCTAACCAGGCGTTTGTTGGGTCGGCGTAAGACAGCACGCCACCAGACTGAGGCGCAACCAACGGCAGTCCGGCAGCCATTGCTTCCAGTGGCGCGATGCCAAAGGGTTCGCGCGCGTTCGGATGCACGAACGCATCGCAATTGGCATACAAACTGATAAGCGCTTCGCGATCCTGCACATGTCCGAGCGACAGTACGCGTCCCGGCACGCGGCGGTGGGCTTCGCTTTCAAACCAATCAAGCAAAGGGCCTGAGCCTGCAACCACAAGCCTGAAATCATTGCGGTCGTCATTGGCCAGCCGCTCCATCATCTCAATTAACAACGGGATGTTCTTTTCTGGCGATAACCGCCCGGCGTAGAGCAATAGCCGGGTTCCTTCATTTCCCCCGAGCTGCACAATTAATTGCCTGCGTTTGGATTCATTTGGATGGGTAGCGGCGAACTGCTCGACATCGGCTCCCATCGGCAACACGTGCACCGGGCGTTCATGTTTCGGATTCATCGCCGTCAACAGTTCGTTCGCCGTGTATTGAGAATTGGCGATGTGGTAATCAAACAGCGGGATGTAGAGATTGCCCAGGTAAGTTTGCGACCATTGCTTTCCGGCATTCCCCCGCATGAGAAAAGCGCCGACGTTGTCATCCATTCGTTCGCAACTCATCCCGACCAGCACTGGACGCGACACGCCGGCCAGCCACTTTCGCCGTAGCAAACCGCTCAGCCAGCAGGTTGAATACTTGTCGCAGATTTCGACCAGGTCCGGTTTTTCATCGCGCAGAATCTGTGTCAGCCTGCCACCCAAAAATGGCAAATATGCTGGCGGCATCAACAGCCGATAGCGGCGGTCAAAGAATGGAGCCTGCGGCGCTTCTACGTGATAGATGCGGCTGAATTCGCCCAGTTCTTCGACGCAGGTTCGATTGCTCGGCACGACAATGGCCATCTCACGGCCAAGGCGGTCAGCAGCTTTCAGCAGCGAACGATAGAAGGTGCTGATGCCGCCCGATGTCTGGTGAATAGCATTGGTGATGTGAAGAGTTTTAATTGGCATCTGGTTTCAGTAGGAATTGCCATAAAGCACGCGGAATTGCAGTGAGAAAGTCGAAGATGATACGCGGCATTTGCCGAAAGTCTGCGAGCAACGACTGGCGTTCCGCTCCGACAATGAATACACCGCGCCTCATAGCGAAAAGATTGAAGATGGCTGAAATCATCGAAAGGCAAACCGAAGCGATAATCCCGGCCTTTAACTTCTTCGTGCCGCTTGCCCAATGAAGCGCGAACTCCATTGTGTGATTGATTGCCGGGATGAGAACCATCGTCGTCAACGTGGCCAGCCAGACAGGCTGCGCACGCCGGAACGATTGCAGGATCGCTCCGTAAAATCCGGCTACGGTTATGTAAAACGTGGATTCAATGCTCATCGCGCCCAGCGCTGCCGATAATCCCGCGCCGAGGCTTGCCACAAAAAATATTCCGCCGCGCAAGACAGCGCTCAGAACTGCGGATTTCCAATTCCAGCGCCGCCATAAATTTTCAACCGGATGGCGAAAAAGATTGAGTAAGGCTTCGCCGATGGTCAAGGGATAATCTGGCGTTGAATTGTGGTTAACCGATAGCGTCTTTACTGACTGCATTTGGCCTCACTGTTGTCGATTGCAATGGCGAATGGAACGCACGTTCCGTTGCCTTTCGTTGCAGACAGACTTCATACGCCTGATAGACCTGCTCGAAAACCTTGTCCCACGAAGCCAGGCAAGCCAGTTCGCGCGCCGCGTCGCGCATCTGCCGGTGTAGTGTGGGCTGCGACATTAAACGCAATGTGGCATCAAGAAAGCCCTGCTCTCCATTCGCCACCAAGCCTGTCTGACCATCACAGATAATGAATTTGGGGCCACCCTGGTCGCTGACAACGGCAGGCACGCCTGATGCCTGAGCTTCCAACACGACATTCCCGAAGGTGTCGGTGTGGGAGGGGAAGACAAATAAATCCAGATTGGCATAAGCGCGAGCCAATGCCTCGCCATTCAGCACACCGGCGAACTGTGTCGCCTGCATTTGTTGTTCCAGCCACTCGCGTTCGCTGCCAGTTCCGACAATGACGAAATGGAAATCGCGCATTCCGGCCGCCAGCAATCCCTTTTCCAATTTTCGCCAGCAGCCTGACGTTCTTTTCCGCCGTCAGGCGACCGACATAACCAATCTTGAATAACCCATCCTGACGCGCGCGTTTGACCGGCGAAAAGAGATTGGTGTCAACACCGCGCCCCATCATAAAGACCGGATGATTCGTATGAAGTTCGAGCATACGGACCAGATCTTCGTTCGGGGCAAGGCACACTTTTCCAAGTTTGTAGAACAGCATCATCATTTTGAGGCTGATGTTCTGAGCCGATCGTGTCAGCGAAATCTGACGAACATCAGGTAAGAACGGCATCAACTTTGCGAGGAAGCTTGATAGTCTTTGTCCCGCGTATTCGTGTACGTTCGTGTGCCAGGACATCACCAGGGGGATCTCCAGTTTCCGCGCGACATACAGGCCGAGCAAGCCAATGTCACTTGGGCCGGTGATGTGAATGACATCCGGGTTGAACCGGCGGACGGTTTCCAGCGCCAATCGCGCGTGCCTCATCATCAATAGATCGAAGCGTAAATCAGCGTCCAGCTTGAAGCCGATTTTCGTTCGCGGCAGTTCCAATCTTTGCAAACTGCCCTCATTCATCAACATGTGGTTACGTGTGCCCGCCGCAGCGGCGTGAACACATAGGAAGGGAAGGTCACGGCGGCGCGCAAATGCGGCCAGCATCCGGCTGGTGTGGGCGACGCCGTTTACTTCCAAATACGAATCAGTAAAGAACGCCACGCGCTGCTCAGCTTTCATAACTCATCCTTTCAGCCATCTCCAGTTTCACGGCTTCCCTGGTGAGCGCCAATCGCAGGGCTGGTTGCAAGTTCGTCCCCAGCATTCGTAGCATCCATAAGCTGACACGCACCCACCTTGGGCCACCGCCTGGCCAATGCCTCGTTAGTGAATGGCGGCCGCAGCCATCGCCAATATCAATGAAGACCCGGTCATTCCATCGCTCCTGCCCCAGGGGGTGATTTGGGTAATCGCGCAACACATCCGCTGCCACTTGAATTGTCCGCGCCACCAGCGAATTGCGGTATTCCGGCATCAGCAGCACTTCGCTGTGTTGATCCTCACGGACTTCTGCGACGAAATCGGCAAACGAATTCGCTCGCGTCAGATTCACCATTGTATTGGCCTGACATCCATGACGATCACCGCCTGTGACGACGGGAAAGCCAAAATCTTCCGCCAATTTCAGGACCGCACGGTTTTCAGCCCAGGAACGAAATCCATTGATTTCAAGCGCGTGGATCCATTCGCCGTGTTCTGCCAGGAAGGCCCTCAGGCAGGCCCGGTGCTCGTTTTCTCCGATGAATTCGATGTCCCACATCGGGTGATTCAGCACGACCAGGATTTCAGGCGTTTCATTGAGCAAGACAAACAAATCGCGCAGCCTCATCGCATCGACATCCTGCTCCGTATATTTCATCAACAGGCGGTAAATCTCCGTGGCGGAATCTTGCGGCAGGTTGTGAACGCCCAGATGAAAAAATCCATCGCCATACGGCACCGTCCATTCCAGCGAGATCGGAATTCGGCGACCTGAATCAATTACTTGCAATCGCAAACTGGCTTCGATGTCGTCGTGATCGGTATTGAAACAAAAGCAGGCAATCCGAGCCTGCTTTCAATCTGCAACCTTTCGACTTCCAGCACCTGACGCGGAGAAACCGGCGGCGTCCAGTGCGCCTTCCCAAAATCAATCGTCTTTTCATGGATCGTTAAGTAACGATCCATCTCAGTGCGGAAAAAGCGCGAGACCACTGGAATCATTGCGGCGTAGTGCGGAATGAACGTCAGCAACTCCTTGGAAAAACTGGTATGGCAGTGCAGCGAGGCGGCAGCGCGGAATCCATGTAATGTCGCAGACAAACTCGTTTCTGCACCTTCATACACGTGCGTTCGGGTGTTGGCGGAATTCAATTTGTCTCCTCCTGAAGTAGTTGGATAGGAAATGCAGATGCAAGGAAGAGACTAAAAGAGCCATGTTTTGGCGACTTAATGAGCGCGATAAATAATGTTCAAGATTTTGCTAAGTTCTTGTTAAGCAGAACTACTGCCGAAGATTAAACCCGGTTTTTATAAATCACGCAGTCCGAATTGAGACTGCACGTTTACCACCCCAGGTCACAAAATTCTGGCTCATGGTACTGGGCAATTACTGAGCAAGGGTGCGGACCAATAACCACCTTACCCCACACAAACAACGGACACGGCACAAAGACGCGAAGCGGATCAGCACCTCACGCGCCTTTGTGTTGTTGTCCGATCCTTCCGCATTGCAAACCTTACGCTTTGTTAAGCCGTATTTAATTTCAACTTAACATCTCTCTGCTACGCTCGGGTTTAGTTGAGACAGGATTTACCACTTCCAACACACGCAACCATAATTTATTAAAAGGGAGATCACCTATGATTTCGACCGTCCGCCCCAATCAGGAAGAAGGGCGTCAAGCCTTGACCAGAAAAGCATTTACACTCATTGGCCTCTTGATGTTGATTTGCGCCACGAGCCTATGCGCCTTTGCGCAATCCGAATCGGGCAGCGCTGCCATCGAAGGCGCGATCACTGATCAGAACTCGCAAGCGATCAATGGCGCGACCGTCACCATTCGCAATCAGGAAACAGGCTATGCGCGAAAGCTGGTAACCAACGCGCGCGGCGAATTCATTGCCAGTGTCATGCCGGTTGGAACGTATGCGATCGAAGTCACCGCCAGCGGCTTCGCCACGGCCAAACGCGAGCGGATCACGCTTACGGTCGGCAATACCGAAACAGTCAACCTTTCGTTGACTCTGGCTTCGTTAAGTGAACAGGTCGTCGTCACATCGGATCAAACTACCCTGGATACAGAAGAAGGCGCGACCGGTACCACTATCGGGCCACGCTCGATTACCGACCTGCCGATTCGCGGGCGCAATTTCACCGACCTCATTCAACTGACCCCGGGCATCGTGCAGGATTCCGACCGCAAAGGGCTGGTTATCGCCGGGCAGCGTTCGATCAATTCAAACATCGCGCTGGACGGCGCGGATTTCAACGACGCGTTGCAGGGCAATCAGCGCGGCGGCAATGACGCGGTCTTTTTCTTTCCGCAAACCGCCATTCGCGAATTTCAGGTGGTGCGTTCAGGCGTGTCTGCCGAAGTCGGGCGAACCGGCGGAGGTTTCGTCAACGCGGTCACCAAATCGGGCACGAACGAATTTCACGGCGAAGCTTTTTACCTTAACCGCAATCCGAATCTGACTTCGCCCGATGCGTTTGAAAATAAGGGCAACAATCAGCAGAACCAGTTTGGCGGTTCCATCGGCGGGCCGATCAAAAAAGATCGCGCCTTCTTCTTCATCGGCGCTGAACAGAACTTCCTGCGCATTCCCTACTTCGTTCGCTTTGCGACTCCTGCCGCAGGGCTGACGGTTCCGGCGGACATCGCGAATCTGCAAGGTGAGCAGCAGAGCACCAACAATCCGACGGCGGTTTTCGCGCGAACGGATTTCATCATTTCCCAAAACAACACGCTCAACATCCAATATACCTTCGCGCGGTTTCGCGGTGAGAATTTCGGCGCACTGGCCGATGGCACTACGTTGACTGACAACTTCGCTTCCACAAATTACGAAGCGGCGAATTCCAGTCACGGCTTGAAGCTGGGGTTGGTGACAGTCTTTGATGCGCGCACCATCAACGAATTCCGCGCGCAAATCGCCACAGATCGCCGCCGGGAAGATCCAAATACAATCGGCCCTGAAATCCGGGTGGACAACTATGGACGGTTCGGCAATTCCAGCAGCCGCCCCCGCCGGTTTGAGACTGAGCGATACCAGTTATCCGATAATTTAAGCTTAAACACTGGCGCGCATCGGCTGCGCTTTGGCGTTGATATGAACATCAACGATTTCACAGCCCAGCGCCAGCCGGATTTCCTGGGCACGTGGCGCTTCAGCAGTCTGGCCGATTTCCTGAACGGGATTCCACGCCGTTTGACGCAAACGGTCGTGCTCTTCCCTGAATTGATCGTCGCCAAAGGCTCGCAGAAGGAACTGGCCTTTTTCGCGCAGGATCGGGTGAAACTGTCCAGCTCGCTGACGCTGACCGCAGGATTGCGTTGGGAGGGTCAATGGAATCCACAACCCGTGCGCCCCAATCCGGCGTTACGCGAAACCACTTTCATCCCCAATGACCTAAAGATGTGGCAGCCGCGTCTGGGACTGGCCTGGGATGCCGGCAACAAAGGCCGCACGGTCGTGCGCCTTTCGGCGGGGTTGTACAGCTCACGCACGCCGTCGGTGCTCTTCCTGCGCGTTTTCACCAACAACGATCTGGTAACGAAAGATTACAGTTTTGATGAACGTAGCGGCGCCTGCCGTACGGCAACGGGCGCAGCCATTCCGGCAAACTGCGTCTTCCGTGGAACGGGCACAATCATCACTTATCCGAACATTCTGACAGCAGTTCCGAACTTACCCACCGGCATCAACAATCGCGTGCAATCGCGTGCCTTCGGCTTTCAACCCGATTTCGTCAACCCGCGCACCTTTCAGACTTCGGTCACCGTCGATCAGAGCCTTGGCAAAGATTTCAGTTTGTCGGTCGGCTACGTTCACAGTTCCGCCTGGAATTTGCAGCGGCGCGTGGATAAGAATTTAGGCGCGCCGACGATTGACGCGGCAACTGGTTACCCGCGCTTTCTGGCTGCGCGGCCCAATCCAACCATCGGCATTTTTTCAATCAACGAATCGTCCGCGCACTCAAACTACGAGGCATTGGTGGTGAGTCTGCAACGGCGTTTCGCTCGGCGGTATCAGGTTGGCGTGAATTACACATACTCTGACAATCGCGACGACGATTCGAATGAGCGCAACTTCTCTCGCGAAACCGTCTTGAATCCGTTCGACCTGAAAGCCGAAGCCGGGCCGTCCAAACAGGATGTGCGGCATAACTTCAATATAAATGGATTGGTTGATCTGGGTGCCGGCTTCACGTTGAGCGGGATTCTAATCACGCGTTCAGGCTTCCCTTACACGGCTGTCGTTGGCGACGATATTCAGGGCGATATAAACACAGACAACGACCGAGCTGTCATCAATGGCCGCGTAGTCGGACGCAACACACTGCGCCAGCCGAAATTCTTCAACCTTGATCTGCGTCTTCTGAAATCGTTTAGCCTGGGAGAAACGCGGCGGCTGTCATTCACGGCGGAGTTCTTCAACGTGACGCGCGCATCAAACAAAAACTTCGGTGTGGATTCGATCAGTATATACGGTAACGCAGGCAACAGCCTGCCTGGTGTGGCAGTGCCGACGGTTTTCCCCTTACCGGGTGAGCCTTTCACCGCGCCATCAACCGCGCGGTTCGGCGGCCCGCGTCAGTTGCAACTTGGGGCGCGTCTCGTCTTCTAGAGCGGCTGCCTGACCTGACCAATTGCTATCAATCGAAGCCGCAGCAGGACCGCGAGACGCTTCGAGCAGCCACGCTCGAAGCGTCTCGTGTTTTTTGCAGCACCTCCAGTCCATAAGCTTTGAGCTCTTCGGCATCTTGTCCGTGTCTCTTCGGTAAGGCGGATACTGTTGGCGAATTCAGTTTCGATTCACGAGGGCCAAAGGCTCGGTGAGAAAACAGCCAGGGGCTCCGCTGGATGATGTCGCAGTCTTTGCTTAAATCGGGGAGAGCTCAGCAATGTGACCTGTGCTGCTGCCAAAGGAATTGGTTTCAATTCCGAGGCGGTGCATCATTGTCACAAACAGATTGCATAGCGGCGTATTGTGATTGCGGTTGAACGCGATGTGCTGGCCGTGTTTGAAACCGCCTCCGGCCAGGATGATCGGCAGGTTGGTGTTGTCATGAATGTTGGCTTCGCCCATGTTGCTGCCGTACAGCACCATCGTGCGATCCAGCAATCGTTCACCGCCTTCGGATTTGCCGGCCAGATTGGTCATCAGTTTGTTCAGTACAGCCATGTGCCGGCGGTCGGCGGCTTCCAATTGGCGCAGCTTTTTCTCGTTTTGGCCGTGATGGCTTAAACCGTGGTAGCTCTCGGTCGTGTCCTGTTGTCCGCCCAGTTTGAAAATGGGTGTCCAGAAGGCATCGAGCATCAGCGTGACGAGGCGCGTGGAATCGGACTCAAACGCGAGCTGCGCCATGTCCAGCATCAACTCGAACTTTTCAAAGAAGTATTTGCCTTCCTGAATCGCAGCAGGCGCTGGGCTTGTGGTTTTGGGCAGCGGACGTGTTTCCCATTCACGCGCGATCACCAAACGCTGTTCGACTTCACGCACTGAGGTGAGGTATTGATCCAGTCGCGCTCTGTCCGCGCTGCCCAGATTGCGGCTGAAACGACTGGCTTCGCTGTTCAAGGTATCGAGAATGCTGCCGCGTTCTTCCAGCCGGCGAAGCTGTCGCTGCACGGCAGCGGCATCGCCCTGCACAAACATTTTCTGATACAACGCCGTCGCACTGTCTTCGGCGGGCAACAACACGCCGTCGCGCGTCCACGACAGGCTGCGATTGGCTTTTTCGATGTTGACGCCCAGGTTGAACGACGGGAAGCGAGTCACCTGGCCGAGCTTTTCCGCCGCGAACTGATCGAGCGAAATCGTGTTGCGAAAGCCCGCCTTGAACGCGCCACGCGCCGAAGTGAGAAAGCAATTGCCCGTGCTGTGGCCACTGGTCACGTTGGGATGCGACAGGCCGCTGAAGACGGTGAAGTCTTCGCGGTGTGGATCAAGAATCGAGAGCAGCGGCGACGCTTCGTAATTGCGCCCGGCTTCTTGCGGAAAGAAATGCTTCGGCAAGACGCCGATGTTGTTGACGATTGCAAGCATACGGCGCGGCACTTTGGCGTCTGCTGTGCGCGCAAAGGCCGGCGTCATGCAATCCAGCGCAGGCAGCGCGAGCGTTATGCCCAGACTTCGCAAGAATGTGCGGCGTGCGATGCGTGAAGAAGAAGTTCGGATGTTCATACGTGACCTCCTTTTTGACCCAGAAAGATCTTGCTTTGCACCAGCGCGCGCAGCAGATCGCCAACGCGGTAATCGTTGGCGCAGGTATCGAGAATGGATTCAATCTCGCGGCGATCAGCAAAGCGCACCGGCGTGCCTGTTGCATACACCGTGAATTGATGCAGCAGATTGCGCGCAAGCTGGCGCGAATTGGATTTGAAAATTGCCTTCAGCGCGTGAACGTCTTTGAACTCGCGCCCATCGGCAAGCCGCCCGCTGGCGTCTACCAGACCAGCAATCGTGTAGCTGAAATCGTGGCCCGAACGATCAATGCCGCTGATGCGTTCTCCCGTTTCCAGACCGCGATACCTGGTGCGCCAGCGCCCCATGACATCGAAGTTTTCGAGTGCCAGGCCGACAGGATCGAACTTCGCATGACACGATGCGCACATTGTGGATTTCGTGTGCAGCGCCAGCAGATCGCGCATGGATTTCGCACCGCGAATATCCGGCTCTACCGCAGGCACGCCGGGCGGGGGCGGCGAAGGTGGTTGCCCGATCAGCCGATCCATCACCCAGGCTCCGCGCAATACCGGCGAAGTAGTGACGCCGTTGGTCGTCACTTTCAAAATTGCCCCTTGCGTCAGCAATCCGCCGTAAGGACTGTCTTTCGGCAACGCGACTTTGCGCACATTGGAACCAACTATCGCCGGCAAACCGTAATGTTGCGCCAGCCGATCATTGGCAAAGATGAAATCGGTGTCAATCAGCATTGTTGCGGGTAGATTTTCACGCACCATCGCAGTGAAAAACGCCCGCGTCTCCATTCCCATGGATTCGACCAGATAATCATCCAGCCGATATTCTGGATAGAGCCGAATGTCAGGATCATCGCGGCGCAGATCGCGCAAGCTCAGCCAATAATCCGTAAAGTGCGTGACGAAACGCTGAAAGCTCTCGCCGGCAATTAGTCGGTCAGTTTCCCGGCGCAAGACTGCGGGGCGGCGCAACGTTCCCTGCCGCGCAAGTTCGAGCAACCCCGCATCGGGACGGGTGTCCGTCAAAAAATGCGAAAGCCGATTCGCAACAGCAAACTGGTCATTGGCGCGCACCGGTTCGCGCAAGTACAAAAACAGATCGGAACACAAAAACGCTTTGTATCCGCTGAGCAAGGCATCGGCGAGCGACGCGCCACCATTCAATCGAGCCAGCGTCAGTTTCTCAAACCTGGCGATGGCGTCTTCCGGCACAGGTTCGCGGGCGGCCTGATTGATGAAACGGCGCAACAACCGTTTGGCGTCTTGCGTGGGATTGGCGGACTTCATTTCAACGCCCAAATCATCGAACAGCACGCGATGCGAAGCGGGCGGCCACGTTTCCGGCGCAAGCGGGCCTTCGACTTCCATCCACTGAAAGGCAATGCCGGGCTGGCCGCCTTCGGGAAACGGCGGAAAACGGTACGAACCCGTGATGCCTCGCGCATCGGGTTGTGGCACGGGCAATCCCAGCAGGCCGTATTCGATGGTTTGTCCCGCGCCAAGCTGTACGACTGTTTCATAGACTCCAACACCCGGCTGCGCGTTTGGCTGAATGTCTATGATGCCGCCCACCGAACGCACATCCTCGGCAATATCGTGATTGGTCGGACGACGCGAACGAAACGTCATCGGCACGGGCAGCGTCGCGGGCTTCAGCACGAAGCCCGGTTGTTGCAGCACGGCGCGAGCGGAAAAGCGCACACGATAACTTCCGGCTGTGGGCGTCTCCAGCTTTTTCGGAAAGATGGCATACGGCCAGCCGGGCGAACGAAACAACGCCATTTCGACGGTCGGATCGGCTTCATCGCCTTTTTCGTTGGAATCAATGCCGACGGAATTGCGGGCAAAAAACATGGACTGCTTTTCGCCGACAATCGAACGCACGAACGACAACTGTTTCCCGACGGCGCGATATTTCATTGGCGCAGGCTGCTGCGCCGTTTTCACCATTGCCTGTTGCAACGCCACTTCGGCAGCGTCCAGGTACGCCATCAACTGCACACGCGATATATCCAGCGTCTCGGACACTTTGTTGAAATGATAAGCTTCGCGGTCAGCGGGCAACTGATCGCGGATGTCCAGATATGGCAATTGCAGCAGGTCGCGCAAGTTCTGTTCGTGCTCATCACGATTTAACCGCCGCAGTGGCCCGCGACCCGCCGCGATGATTTCTGCCTCATCTGCCGCATGCAGTTGCGCGCCCAGCAGCCTCAGCAACTCCGCGCGCTGTGCAGGCGAGAAGGCAACAGACTTCGGTGGCATCTCGCCCCTCTCCACTCGGTCGTGAATCCGTATCCATTGCTCACGAACCGAACGATCCGGCAGGTCAAACGACATCGCTGTCAGATCAAGGCCACCACTGTGGGCCGCTTTGTCATGACATTGGCTGCAATGTTGTTGGAGCAGGCGCGCGAGTGGTGCCGGGATGGGGGCAACAGTAAAGCGCCCAGCATCCACAGCGTTATTCGTAACGTAAAACGCCGGCATAATAGCGAGGATTGAAAACGCCAGTTTCAAGCAGAACGTCACAACTGATCTGGAAGCTCGTTTTTTCATGAGATGCCTTTCTCACTTTACGATTCGGATTTTTCGGATTTTTAGAGACAGAGTCTGCCACGGCTTGATTGAAGCGCCAATAGACAATACAGCTACTTCATTATTCTTTGGTGTGCAAGATCGCTAGCCAGAACAACACTGAACTTCCCGACCGGCTTTGTCCTGAATACGAAATCGTCGTCGATCGATCAATCCATCAGGCGAGCAATCCTTTTCTGACCGATCCGACTGCCGGGTTTCCTGATGTCAGCGGAATTCAGTTGAATTCGGAAGGTGCGTTATTCGCACGACGCGCCACACGAATTCTTAATACGTTCGGCGAAGATGCACGCTGCTTGAAGTCCGACACGCCTGCTATGGCTGAACAGACCGCCACACGGCCAGCGGGTTCCACAATCTGAGGTTACCTACGCTCAACTGATCTTCGACCACTGCATCCCAACGGGAGTAGGGCTGCGGCGGCTGGTACTTGCCGCGTGTGGGGTCATACGCTCCTCGACACCCGTAAGCACCGACATCGAATTGGTCGCGGCGGCCTTGACACCATCGTCGGTCGCGCGGGAGCCGATGAAGAAGTCGTTGCCCGGCCAGGAGACATGGTCCCAGGCGACGATGCTGTACAGAACACAGTCCGAGAAGTCGTCAGTCTTCTCAGCATAGGTGACCGGGCGGCAAAGCTGCGACTTCCCCTCATTCCCCGGGAGCCTCAGCGGTCGGACCATGAACGATATACCGTGGATCTCCCGGCGGGAGTTCTCGCACTCGCTGTACGGGTCGAAGTAGACGGCCTTCAGGTTCGGAAAGGAACTGCCGTGCTCGCTCAGAAACCTCTGCAGAACGGCCTGCAAATGGCCGCCAAGTTGACCCTGGAAGGGACCTGCGAACTGCCCGCAACCGAGGCCCGGCACTGTCACGAACGCGGATCGCGGCTTGATTGCGTGATCGTTTATGTAGCGAAAGACTGGGAGCAGCCTGCGCCGGTAGAAGTTGTAATACCCCTCTGCCGACAACTGACTATCGGGCGCGGTCGTCTCGTTCCAGTCAGCCGGCGTATGCCCTTGCCCATTACGCAGTAGAGCGCCGGGAGTAAATACCAGCATCCCTGAAAAAGGAGGTACATGGGGCGTCGGGGCATTATGGTTGCCGTTATCGAAGATGGTCACAGGCGCCGCAATCGAGATATCGCCCAGCAGGCCGAGTTCGGTAAGACTCCAGTCGGAGCCGTCACCGGTCACATTCTTCTCGGCAAAGATCTGAGGCAGTTTGGTATCCATTAGCTTGCCGAGTAATTCCAGCTCCGTCATCGCTCGCAGGTCCGCGCCTTGAAGGCGATCCCGCAGGCGGGCTCCAGGTTGTGTCCGGCCGACTCGCAACTCTTCCAAGTAGCCCGCAGCACGGGCCACGGTCTCTTCTGGAATGATGATCGAGTACCCGGTTGTAGCAGCATCCGAAATTTGCATGGTCATCAATGCTTCCTCCTTCGCCGAACGTGCCGGTTCAGCAGCGGCGGCGCCTTTCCGAAATGGATCAACCTGAAAGCGGCGGCGACTCCAGTCGAACGCGGAGTTACCCTCATTGCCAATATCAATTGAGACACCTCCGCCGAATAGTTTAACGTAGAGGGCGAAGGGATTCATCCTGTTCAGCTTGCGCTAAGTGAATCACCTTTGAACGGCAGTTTGCCGTAAATAGATTGTCACGCTCGAGAGTCACCAGAAGAGTCTGAATCCAGTTCAGATCGTCGGCATCCTGGATCATCTACCTGTATCGTGCGAACGATTCGAGATACGCAGAATGCACCTGTTCAAACTCAGCGAAGACCGGACTAACGTAACGTTGAAGCAAGTCCTGGCGTTGTTGTTTGCGTAGCGTGAGGAGCCGAATTACGCGATCTGTGAGCTTGTCGATAAGGTCGACGATCATGGCTGTCTCCAGTATGCCTGACTCTATAATGGGCGTCAGAAATTGGCTTCTGCAATTGGCATATCGCTTTTAGATTCCGAGCCGAAACGCAGAACGTGACCATCTGGGTCTTCCACGTGCATTTCATATGCCCACGGATAGTTTTGAGGTGCGAGCCGTATCCTGGCCCCGCTTGCCACATATTCTTCGTAAAGTGCGGCGACATCATCCACCCCGACCCATACCCATGTGCCGGAATGTCCTTGCCCACCCTGGCAAAGATAGATTCCGGCAGTATCGCGGTGAATATGAGTGAAATGATTATTCCCCCAACTTGCGTTCTTGAAGCCAAGAACGTCAAGGTAGTATTTAAGGGTAGCGCCCATATCATTGACGCTCAGAATAGGATCCGCATGCTCGAAATTCGTTTTCTTCATATTCGTATTTGGCCAGCAATTGTAATCAAAATGCACGGTAACCTAACGCCCCAGCATCAGTGGGCGTGGCGCAAAGTACTCAAAGTAACCATACTAAACTCGCTCGTCGCGCTCCACTGCATGTGCGTGCTAGACAGCTTTGTCTCGAC
Organism: Acidobacteriota bacterium; assembly: GCA_016710075.1. Taxonomy (GTDB): domain Bacteria; phylum Acidobacteriota; class Blastocatellia; order RBC074; family RBC074; genus JADJLO01. The sequence goes on from JADJLO010000017.1 coordinate 137,886, forward strand.
AAGCACTATTACCCTAATCCGCGAAGTGTAACCCTATGACTGCCAATACTATTAACACCCCGACTGCTATCCCCACACCTATGGCTACCTTCGCTCCTGTTGAAAGATTGCGTCCTCTTACCTGCTTGACATCGCTGTATGCTATCTCAGTAACAATCCCCGTATTCAATTCCGCTACAACGAAGGTGTCAACTTTGGTTTCGCGGATGAATCCTTCTATTATTTTTCCATCCCGTAGCTTCACGCTGATTCGTGCATCTTTGCCCACACCCAGCTTACCGATGGCATTCGTAATCTTTGCTTTATGCTGAGCTTGGCTATCTGCCTGTGTCCTGGCATAAGCTGGCTGAATACATCCTTCAGCACATACCAGCAGAACAATGATAAGAACTGACGAAAGTTTTTTGTGCATGGCATCTCCTGATTGTTTGCGGAGCGAAGTCAGGTCTAAGCGTAGAATAATTATCGCAAGAATTTGCAATAATACTTGCTATGTTATGTCTGCGTCAGGACAAGCGCGTAACCCGCCGATCCGCTCTGCTACTTGACTGCCTAACGACCAATTGACCAGGGACTCGTCGTCCGCAAAGATTTTACTATGAAGGATGAATTGCGCACCCAGTATTCTTTACAAACTCTATTTCCATTCCTTGCGATGAATACGGCGGAATGAGGGTTTTGTCAATATTTCAATTATTCATTTATCCGCGGGCTTAACATTACTTTTCAGCGAATCGCGGCTCTTGCCCCGCAAGAGTCGTGCCGCGGGGGATGAATACGCTGGGACCGATTTATGGACGCCGAATAAAGAACTCCAGTATCAAGGGAAAGTGGTCAGAATCGAGTGACGCGCCGACCCGCTTTGCGATGATTCCGACATGTTCGTTGTGGAGGCAATGATCGATGGGAATCCGGAACCAAGGGTAGAAGGTAGGCCACGTGTTGTGAAGCCCCCGACCTCGCGAGGCGTTATCCAGCCCGGACGTGTTCACGAAGTCTCGGTAATGGATGGACCACGGTGTCACATTGAGGTCCCCAAGCAACAGAAGCGGTCCGTCGATGCTGCGGCAGTATGACGCAACCTCGCGCAGCTGTTCGTTGCGGTATCGAGAGTACTCGGCCCCCGACGGCGGTAGTGGATGAGTCGCTAGAACATGAAAGTCCTGGCCGGCGTGCGTGAAATCAGCGACGATGGAGGGCACTTTCGTCGATCCGAAATAGATCAAGGCAGGAGGAGGTCCCGCCAAGCGGGAGAGGTGCAATACCGAAGTTGTCATCTCGCTCTTCGATAAGTCGGTTTGTGTATTGGGCAAGTGTCGGTGTCAGTTAGCTTGATCCATGATGCATTGACTTCTTCAAGAACGATAATGTCAGGATTCTCTACTTGAATAAACTCGGCAAGCTTGGCGGGCGATCCACGTTGCGTATTTACATTTGCAAACACTGCTTTTACTGACGGACCAGGACTCGCGTCATAAGGACGAACGGGGAGGAGAAAGAAGACTACCGGAGCGGCGTTGATTATCAACAGGATTAGCGCGCAAACTCCCCTGATCCATTTACGACCCCATGCGTAACACGCTGCGAGAAGCGCAAACAGGCACACATACTGAAGGCGAAAGTGGGAGCCGAGGTCTGCCCACCAAGCGACATGCCCGACGAAACCGGCAAGTGAACCAATACAGGCGTAAAAGCCGACTACCGTTATGGCGGCCCAAGGCCGGATTCGGAGTGCGAAGAAGTCTTTCATGAACTCATGCGCCTAACAAGGCGTTCAGCGGGCGCGGCCTGTAGCGTTGGCACCAATCACAACCCTCGTGGGCCGCGCTCCGATGGAATGGATGTTAGGCTTTACTCTAGGGAACTCAATCTACCGATTATTGATGCTGAGGCTTATACGGCCTGTTCTTCTGCCTTCTCTACTCGATAGAACGAGCCTGATGTTTATCTTCTCACAACTAACACGCTCACCATCAGGACCCATTTCACAACTCGGGTCTAGTTGCTTAAAGGCTGCCGATACCTTTTCGAAGAGCCGTTGGTCATCGCCTCCCTTCGTGGAATTAAAATCAATGCTGTAGTCACCGTCATCCCCCTTCGTAATTGTCCCTCTATTGAACCCAGGTATCGAGATGCGCTTGGCATTACCGTTCATTATCAAGTATTCCCCGTTCTCCGCGAATACCCCGAAAATTGCTAGATGATTCTCTTACGATGCGTCTTATAGCACTGAGAATTTCTTCATCTGTTTCAGTCCTTGTACTGCGGGCACTCCCGCCTGTTGATGGTCCGATGGTCCCGCCACCGCCGAAGTTTTGCGTGACAAATTGAGAGCCGTTACGCACCATAGCTGCTACATTGGAGCTTGAGTCTCTCACACCTCCTAAGAAGGCATTCAACCTTTCATCAGGTGTTCCATGGTGGAGTGGGCTATTAAAATCGTAGTCCCCTATTCTATAAAAACCGTCCATTGACTGCCTAATGGATATTTCTGACCAAGCAGTATCCCGATGCTTCATGTACCAACCTGCGATATAATCTGCGTGTAGCTCTATCAGTTTACCTGTTAGCTGAATCCTTCCCGTGAATTGTATGATGTGTCCGAACTCGTGCGCCAAGATGGCAGGAATAGTAAAGTTTACCGGATTTCTCTCAAATTCTGAACGCAACAAGTTTATGCCAAATATTACGGTTCCCTGAAACTGTCCTGGCTTATACGAAACTGGCATAGCTTTAGCGTTAGGACCGTCTGAGTCTTCGTACATAAAAAGAGAAGGTCGGACGCCGAAGACGCCTGTGAGCCAAGCGTACTCTTGGTTGAACGCTTGGTCTAGTCTCGTGTTGCCGGAGGACGTGAATAGTCCTGTCATTTGTTCTCGACCCGCTTCCGCTGACAGCGTACAACCTTCATAGCGTGGCTGTGCGCGAATATCGCTATCCGGGTTGAGAAGCATCATAGACAATGAGAATGTCGGCGGGAATGAAAATTGCTAAAATGCGTTTCATCTGCGTTCTCCTTTCAGAGTTGATACTGCTGGATTATTTGAGTTTGCTAGGTCACGAAGGCCTAACGACACGTTAACCGTGCCGCGCCTGTAGAATTAGTAGTCAATCACAACTCTCGTTGGCGCGGCTACGGTTGAACAGATGTTCGGTGTTGACGACGTTTATAGAGATGAGCATCAATTTGCGGTAACCTGTTATCGGAGAGTGGCTTTAAGTTGAACACGCTGCACGTTCCAATTGTCTCCCCAAGACCACCACCAAAACCCGTATGTAGCTGAACGCCTGTCACGTCACCTCCTCTAATCCCGCCAGATGGTAGGGGAATCTTAACAATGTGTTCAGACCAATTACCCAAGGTCCGCCCCTGATTGACATTATTTAATACAATCCGACGATTACCTGTGAGTAGAATCGTAATGTCACAATTATCACCAGAATTCCCCCCGCCTCGGAGGTCGTCATTGCCTGTTGAGATTATCAGGTTAAGCTCCAGTACTTGGCGACCTGGATCAATACGTGGGACTGCTAGTACTCTGTCATGTATGTCGCCAGTAAAACGCACAAGTGGTGCACCGGAAGCATCCAGCCAATTGTGAACTACAGGCGGTGTGGTGCTACTTGTGGTGCTACCCGCTGGAAAGCTAACAATCAGTGCTGCTTTGTCGAGGTTCCAGTTATCTCCATCGAAACCTCCTCGAAATCTCGTAGTTATAGTAATGCCTGTCAAGTCACTTACCCGCAGAGGGTTTATTGGCAACCTGAGCCGCACTGCGTGAGTTTGTCCGTTATTCCATTGACGGCCTGCATTGATGTTCGTGGTAAGTTGACTGCCACCAACAAAGTTCAACGTTACGTCGGCATTGTCATTACTACCACCACGTAAGTCGTCACCCCCTGTTTGCGTCACCAGTAAAACCTGGGTCAATCTTGCATTGCTTGTGGTTCGCCTAGGAGGCACGGGAAGGGTGAGAGTGTGTACATCCCCGGTAAATCGTTGCAAGGGCGAACCTTGACCCAGTAACCAAGTTTCGGCAACAGCTCCTACGGAAGGTTCAAGTCTTGGCTGACAATTATTGTCGAAATTTGACCAATACCGCTCAACCGTAAATCCTCGCCAAAAGGTTGGGCCGTCTGGGCTACCCTCACACTTATCGGCCACTTCATCCTTACCCAGATTCCCAAACCCAAAACCTCCTGGATCGGAAATTGTCTCTGCGACTTCGTGGCTGATTATTTTTGTGATATCAGTGAATGTTGGTGTACAGGCCGCGTTTGTCGGGATAGCTATAAAATTGGGCGTATTGAGTCCCCAAGCATGCCAGCCGCGAGTGGTAGATGTAGTGCACATATCGCCGCTAGTACCAAAAGGAACTATCTTTCCGATCTTGATGTCAGGGCTAAAAATGAGAATCACTTGAGGTGAGGGATCATGTCCATCAATATGACAGTTCGACAGCGAGCGAATCGTATCCCATTGCATCACTCCATTATGCAAATCTCGCATGGCGGCATCCACACAGGCTTGGCTGGCAACTGCACTGCCAAAGAAACGGGGTGGGCGAATCCCCGAGTACTGGAAAAGTGGATCGAAATAAGAAGGCCAAACAGGAGCCATTAACTCTTCTGTGAAGCGATCAATAGCCGCACGTGAAAATTGCGCTGCGTCCGTGGGCCTCAACCTAGCCATGTGCTGCTCCCAAGTTTCACTTGAAGGGTTAGGAAATACATAAATGTTAGTAAATTTCCCATCCGTTACAACAGCACTTCCTTGTGCTGCGACATTAGAGACGCCAATACTGACAAGGAAAATGAGAACTCCGAGCCAATTCCTCAACATAAAAACCCCCTTTTTATTTGTGATATTATTCAGGTTCATTTGAACACCGAACGACCAGTTGACCGGGGCACCGCCGTCCGAAGTTGTTTAATAAAGAAGACGGCGGTGCCTCCGGTCGAACGTGGAGTTAGACCAGTGTTACACCCGCCACATTAATTTAATACCAGGCTTCATATCCAGCAATTTGCCATTTCCCATCTTTTGCCCCTTTCCTTTATCCAAGTATTTCCGTAGACATTTTTGGGATAACCTATTCTGGATACTTTATAGTGAAGCTCGATTTCACCAGCCTGGTCTTTCCGATTGATTAGTTCCCATTTAATTATTTGAATTGTATTTTCCTGTTCGCATTGATCAGCGGTCAGTTGTATAGCAGGAAATTTACTACGGATTTCTTCGCACTTATCATCTTTTAGCGATGAAAGAAAAGAGGCCGCAATTATTTCAGGCTCGCGATCACGAAAAGGATTGAATATCACAAACAGACTGTCATTGGGGTCAACGGCAGCGGGTTCTCTAAAGCGAGCCCAAACCGGCATATTATTCGAATAAGAATAGCCTATAGCCAAGGATAAGATGGCAAGTACCAATAATGAAAATGCCCATTTTCGCTCTAGCATCTTTCAATATTTCAGTAATTCTTATCAAAAAGGTCTAACAACGCGTTCACCGGGCGCGCCCCCGAAAACATTGGCTACAGACGCGATGTGGGGCGCGCTCCGGTGCAATGGATGTTAGCTGATTTTATCATAGCGAGTTCCAGTCTTCCCCATCAGCATCTTTAAAGATAAGGATTGTTTGTCCATTCTTATTTTGGATTTTTCCACCTGTCGAAGTATTGGCATGTCATCTAATGAATCGCGCATCATTGCGTGCCAGCGTGCGATGCGCCAAACAATTTGCCAGTTTCCCTGTGAACCTGGTTCGATAAAAATATGTGATGTGCTTACAGCATCAACGCTATCCATTGTAATCCGCAAATAACCACGTTTTTTGTTTTGCCAGTGTTCCCAAATGAATTCGCGGGCCTTCGTGAGGCGTTGCTCGACCTCATCGTAATTGCCTTTGTTGTTGAGGGCGGCACTTGTCCATCTCCGACAATTGAAGTGTCCCGCCTGTTCATACAATTTCAGATCGCGTTGACCTGAGATGATTGAAGATGTCAGTTCCTCATCGTCACATTTATGGATTTTTGTCTGGATTGTTTTGCCCCTTTACGAACAAATTTTTCATTTGGAGTTTCAGTTCGTTTAGTCGGCTTCTTACTCGGTTTTTGAGCCATTCCCACTACCAGACATAGCAGGAAGGAAAGAATTATTATGCTGCTTCGTTTCAGATTCATCGCCGTTTAGGGTTTACCAGCTAACATGTAATTAGGCTGTGGCGCCTCATTAATTCCTAATACTGGAAACCTGGTAGTTTCCAGTATTAGGAATAATTCTTTCTTGCTCTTTCAGATAAGGTTTTCGGATCAATTCTATTCCTGAGCCCGATCTCTTTTGCCTTGTTGAGCCGGATTTCCCATCGACGATTGGCACCAAACTCAGTTCGATCCGAAGAGCTGGCCTAAATATCGGTAATGACTGTTTGCTTTTGTGTGAGCCCTGGCTCGCTGCTTGATAGTTATGACTGTTCTAAGTATTGGCTCTAAATTTGCTGAGAAAAATGGCTGTCGAGTAAAATTACATATGATGAAAATTACATTCAACGACAGGACACTACGCCCGAGCCACCAATTTGTCAATTATTATTTTTACCTTTTTTTAATCAGATCCAAATTGACTGCAAAACAATTTAGAGACCGATTGCCGAGCATAACGGGTCTTATCTGATGCAGACGATCGAGCGACTTCCCTACCCTTGTCCGGCTACGATCGCCGGTTTCAGCCTTCTGAGATTGCCATTTTCGGGCTTTGATGTGAAAAAGCTGCGGAGCTGACAGATCTGCCTGATTCTGTATCATGAATCCTTAATTCTTGATTAAGCTAACCACCAAGTAACTTGAGTTTGAAAAGGTTTTCGCTATGGCGCTGGTGAAAGTCAGTCGATCTGCTCAGATCACGTATCCGGCCGAGGTCCGGAAATCCCCTTGACATCGAAGAGGGCGAGTATCTATCACTGGAAGGCCGTGGAAGCCCGTCGTGTTTATGGACAAAACTGAGTCCTCGAAACATCTGATTGATCTCCTCAATCAAGACCCAGAGGGCAAATCAAAGAAGAAATTCAAAGGCGTTAAGGATGCGCCTGGTGTTTTTAAAATCGCCGAATCCTGATAGATTTCCATTTATGAATTTCAAACTGATATCGGATTACAAGCCGGATGGCGATCAGCCTGCGGCGATCAAGGCGCTTGTCAAAGGTCTCAAAGACGACGAAAAACATCAGGTGCTGCTTGGCATCACCGGCAGCGGCAAGACCTTCACAGTCGCATCGGTGGTGGCCGAGGTAAATCGCCCGTGTCTGGTGATGGCGCATAACAAGACGCTCGCCGCACAGCTTTACCAGGAGTTCAAAACCTTCTTTCCTGAAAATGCGGTAGAGTATTTCGTCAGTTACTATGATTATTACCAGCCCGAAGCGTATGTCGCATCTACAGACACCTACATCGAGAAGGAATCGACCATCAATGAAGAGATCGACCGGCTGAGACTCTCGGCGACGCGATCAGTATTCGAACGCCGCGACGTGATCATTGTGGCATCGGTGTCGGCAATTTACGGTATCGGCGATCCCAACGTCTACTATGGGATGCTCATGTTTCTCGAGCCGGGACAGCGAATCAGCCGCAACGAGCTCATCAAAAAACTGGTTGAGCTTTTATACGAACGCAACGACATAGAGTTCAAGCGTGGGACGTTCAGAGTGCGCGGCGATGTTGTCGAAATATATCCGAGCTATCAGGATCAGGCATATCGCGTCGAGCTTTGGGGCGATGAGATCGACTCGATATCGCTGATCGATCCGCTGCTCGGCGAGGTGCTGCAGAAATTCGACTCCCGGATTCCAATCTACCCCAAAACCCACTACGTGACGACGCGAGAGACGGTCAAACGGGCCGTCAAAACGATCAAGGCGGAGCTTGAATGGTGGGAGCCGCAGTTGATCGATCAGGGCAAGCTGGTCGAGGCTCAGCGATTGCATCAACGAACGATGTATGATCTCGAAATGTTCAACGAGCTGGGATTCTGCCGCGGCGTGGAGAACTACTCGCGTCATCTGACGGGTCGGAATCCGGGAGATCCTCCGCCGACTCTTTTCGACTATATGCCGCAGGACACGATCGTCGTGATAGACGAAAGCCACCAGTCGATTCCTCAGATTCGCGGGATGTACAACGGCGACCGGTCGCGCAAGCAGACGCTTGTCGATTTCGGTTTCCGCCTGCCCTCCGCGCTCGACAACAGGCCACTGAAATTCGAGGAATGGGAGGGCCGCGTGAAGCAGGCAATCTATGTCTCAGCCACACCCGGCCCATATGAACTGACAAAATCCGAGGGAACATTCGTCGAACAGATCATCCGGCCCACTGGCCTGCTCGACCCCGAAGTCGAGGTCCGCCCGGTCAAAGGCCAGATCGACGACCTGCTGCATGAAATCCGCCAGCGCGTATCCCGGCACGAACGTGTGCTGGTCACGACCCTGACCAAGAAAATGTCCGAGGACCTGACCGATTATTACGGCGACCTCGATATCAAGGTGCGATACATGCATTCAGAAATCGAGACGCTCGAGCGAGTCAAGATCCTGCGGGATCTGCGCAAAGGCGAGTTCGACGTCCTGGTCGGAATCAACCTCCTGCGCGAGGGACTGGATCTGCCCGAGGTCTCGCTCGTCGCAATCCTCGATGCCGATAAGGAAGGCTTCCTTCGCAGCGAATCTTCGCTGATTCAAACCATGGGACGCGCCGCCCGGCATTCCAGCGGCAAGGCCATTCTATATGCCGATAAAATGACCGAATCGATGCGCAAGGCCATAGGCGAAACCGACCGCCGCCGCCACAGGCAGGTTGAATACAACACAGCTCACGGAATAACTCCGCAATCGATCATCAAGCCGATCGACTCCACTCTGGTGACCGCCTACGAGGCCGATTACTTCAAAGTCCCGGTCAATCTCGAAGACTTCGATGAGTACAGCCCCGAAAAACTCGCCGAAACCATCGGCCAACTCGAATTCGACATGCGCGACGCCGCCAAAAAACTCGAATTCGAAAAAGCCGCTCAGATGCGTGACAAGATCAAGTATCTGAAGGATCGGCAACTTGCAATGGGATGAGGGGTTAATTTGGGGGGGGGGCGGGGGGGGAAGGAAAGGGGGGGGGGGGGGAGGCAGCAGCAAACGCGGCGGGGGGGATGGGGTGGCCGCCGTCTCACCCGACCCCCCTGAAGAAAAGCTCTACATCAGACTCGAAGACCTGATCGTCAGTACTTACCGAAAAGGGTGCCGAGATCGTCTCGCTCAAGCTGCCTGTGACAGTCGACGATATCGAAAAAAAAAACATGCGCGGGGAAAAAACTCGCGGCAGGATAGAAGCAGATCCCCGGGGGCCCGCGGCCCAAACGAGGGGGCCCCCCCGGGCGCCCCCCCCCCCCCCCCCCCCCCCGGGGGGGGGGGGGGGGGGCGCCCCCCCCCGGCCCCCCCCCCCCCCCCCCCCCCCCGCCCCCCCCCCGATACGAAAGATACGAAAATTTTCAAACACTGACAGGACAAGAACTTCCAAAATAGCGCAAAGCGAAATTAACTGGTCACTTGACCCATTAATATTTTTCGCCTGTTTCGTTTATTTCGTCTTTTTCGTAATCTCTTTTCTTCTCTTTTCTTCTCTTCTCAGCCGAGGACATCGGCGATCGATTCGCAGATATAGCCGATATTATTTTCATTTATTGCTGCGAGACAGATGCGGCCGCTGCCGACGATATAGAGGCTGTATTTCTCACGCAATTCTTTGACCTGGTCCGCAGAAAGGCCGGAAAAAGAGAACATCCCGCTCTGCTGCTCGATGAAGCTGAAATCCTGTTCGACGCCTTTTTCTCTCAGAGAATTGACGAAGAGAGTTCTCATCTTCCTGATGCGTTCCCGCATCCCGGCGAGTTCCGTTTCCCACTGAGATCGCAAGACCTCATCGCTCAGAATCGCTCCGACGAGCTGAGCTCCGTGCGAAGCCGGATTCGAATAGTTCGTCCTGATGACTCGCTTGACCTGAGTCAGCACGCGCTTTGATTCATCCGCGCTTGAAGTGACTATCGTCAACGCCCCGACGCGTTCCCGGTAGAGGGCGAACGATTTCGAAAATGAATTGGCTATCAGACAGGGGATGCCGCTTTCGGAAATGATTCTGATGGGAAAAGCATCCTCATCCAGCCCGCCACCGAATCCCTGATAGGCAAAATCAAGGAACGGTATCAAACCTCCCGCATGGCAAAGATCGACCACGATCTTCCACTGCTCGTTTGTCAGATCCACGCCGCTGGGGTTGTGACAGCAGGCATGGATCACGACAACGCTGCCTGCCGGCAGCTTTTTCAGGCACTCAGTCATACCGTGAGAAATCCAGGCCATGCGTCTCCGGATCGAAGTACGGATACTGGTTCACTTTGAATCCGGCTGATTCAAAGAGCATCCGGTGATTTTCCCAGCTCGGCATGCTGATCCAGACTTCCGAATCGGGCAGAAAACGCCTGATGAAATCCGCGCCGATCTTCAGGGCGCCGGTTCCTCCAAGTGCCTGTACCGTCACTGCCCGCTCTTCGGCGATGATCTGTGAATCGGCGCCAAAAAGAAGTACCTGCACTTCCCTGTTATAGGCAGCAAGACCGTCTATCGGCAGGTAGTTCTTGGTATTGCTGAGTCCTGATAAACTCCGACTCCGAGGTTTACCTTTTTGGCGCTCGTATCTTTGTTGAAAGCCTCTGTCAATCCGATGATCGGATCGGGCGGGGCCAGATCTATGTGTGAGAATGGAGATGATTGCATATCTTTGAAAGCTTGCTCCTGAATAAACTTTAAACTGCTTTTTCGCGGCCGGAATCCCACTTCATATACCTGTTTTTTCGATAGGATTCGATGGCGAGCCCGACGGCGACCACGCCATAATAACCCAGCGTGCTATCGCATTTGAGCTGCTCGCCATTGCGGATCGCATTCTGGAGATTACGATGATGAAGAAGAATGTCTTCGCCGCCGGACTTCCTGTGAACAATCTCTTCCTTGCCCTCGCCGAAGAGGCGTTGAGGACGAATGACGAAACCGTCGCGGGTAAATTCGAGCGTGGCTTCGTGGCCGCGGATGACGTGCGGAATCGGAGTATCGTTGGCCATCGAAGAGATGACCACGACAGTCGGCCCGCCCGGGTAATCGCAGATCATATTGAAAGTGTCCGGGACTTCGGCGGGGCTGGAAGTGAACTCCCATTTTCCGCCCGTGCCCACGACGCGCTCGGGAAACTTCAGATCAATCGCCTTGATCAATCTCGTAATCCTGTGAACGAAGAGATCCGTAGCGATTCCACCTGAATAGTCCCAGTAACGACGCCAGTGAAAGAACCGGTCGGGATCGAACGAACGTTTCGGCGCCGGCCCCAGCCAGGCATTCCAGTCGAGATTGACCCCGGGTTTCGCGTCCGGATCGAACGCGCCAACCCAGAAATCTCCCTTATGATTGCGCGAATAATCAATCTGAGCCTGAACGACTTTGCCGAGCCGGCCTTCCTTGATGTATTTGCGGGCGGTCTCATAGGAATCATCCGACATTCCCTGCACTCCGACCTGCATCTTGACGCCCTTCTCTTTGATCTTTTTGACGACTTTTTTGGCTTCGTCGATCGACCAGGTCATGGGCTTTTCACAGTAAATATGCTTGTTGGCGTCGGCGGCATCGAGCGTCATCTTCGCATGCCAGTGCTCGGGAGTAACGATGGCGACATAATCGATATCTTTCTGATCAAGAATGGTCCGGTAGTCCTTGTAGGGTTTGGCGCCCGTGGTTGCGGCGGCTCTGTCGAGGGCCTTCTGCCAGACGTCACAGACGGCGACAATTTCTACGTTGTCCGATTCCTTCATCTTCATCAATGCGGGGATGTGAGCCCCTGTCGCCAGCCCTCCGCAGCCGATGACGCCGATGCGAAGCCGGCCGTTCGCACCGTGCACTCTGCGCGCACCGGCCGCAGTCATCATGACCGAAGCAGCAGTTCCGGAAACAAAGGTACGGCGACTGATCCTTTTATCTTTTTCCATAGCTCTCCATCGAAATTGAATTTGAATTTTTGAAGACGTCGAGAGTTTACCGGTATCAAAAAAAATTTGCCAGACTCTACACGATGCATCGGCCGACTTTAAACTTTAAACTTTAAACTTTAAACTCTCTTTCATGACATTCACATTCACGACAGCCGGCGAATCTCACGGCAGGGCTCTGGTAGCCACGATCGAAGGACTGCCGGCGGGGCTGCCGATCGATCAGGATTTCATCAACCACGAACTCTGGCGGCGACAGCAGGGGTATGGGCGCGGAGGCCGCATGAAGATCGAAACCGACACGGTGCAGATACTGACCGGTGTCCGCCACGGTGAGACGATCGGATCCCCCGTTGCCATCATGGTTGAAAACAGGGATTTCAAGAACTGGCTCGAAGTCATGTCAGCCGAAAAACCAGAAATCCCGCCTGAAAGAGACCGAAAAGTGGTTCGTCCGCGTCCCGGTCACGCAGACCTCGTGGGAGGCATGAAATATGACCGGCATGACCTACGCGACATACTCGAACGAGCCAGCGCACGTGAAACCACCATGCGCGTCGCAGTCGGCGCTTTCGCCAAACAACTGCTGCGGGAATTTGGCGTCGAGATCGCAAGCCACGTAGTCGCTCTCGGCGAAATATCGATTGACGATGAGGGATCGACATGGGAAGCGATCAAGGCCGTATACGACGACACCGTCCTGCGCTGCATCGACAAGCAGGCAGAGGCGAAGATGATCGAACGTATCGACAAAGCCGGCATTGACGATGGCGACACTCTCGGCGGCATCTTTGAGGTCGTCGCCAAAGGCTGCGTACCGGGCCTCGGCTCTCACATCAGTTGGCTCGAAAAACTCGATGGCCGGCTCGCTCAGGCGATAATGTCGGTCCACGCAGTCAAAGCCGTCGAGATCGGCGAGGGTGTGGCCAATGCCTCAAGACCCGGATCCGAAGTCCACGACGAAATCGTCTACGATCTGGATTCCAAAAGCTTCGGACGGACATCCAACCGCGCCGGCGGTCTCGAAGGCGGCATGACCAACGGCGAGGAATTGCGCATCAAAGGCTACCTTAAACCGATTGCCACCCTGCGCAAAAGACTCCGCAGCGTCAGCATCGAAACCAAAGAGCCTATGGAATCGGATTTTGAACGCTCCGATGTCACCGCAGTCCCGGCCGCAGGCGTTATCGGCGAAGCCATGGCCGCCATCGTCCTCGCCCGCTCCATGCGTGAAAAATTCGGCGGAGACTCTCTCAGAGAAATGAGACGCAACTTCGAAAGCTATCAACAGCAGATCAGGGAGTTCTAACCGGCATTCGAAAGATCTGCTTTCAAATACGGTGACAGGGGGCTATCGTTTTGTGCTTCTTGAATCATTTCATCTCGCCCGGAACATATATCCTGTTTCGACGGCCATGGGACTCGCCAGTCTCAATATTGCCCTCTTACTCTTGAATCGAAATCAGGGGTTCATTTTGAATTTGGAAATGTAAAGTTTAGAATATGTTCTTATTGTATACAGCACATCACAGTTGAAGAGGAAAGGTATCGAGTAATGATTTTGCCGGTGGTTAAATATGGCGACCCGGTTCTGACGAAAGAAGGCAGCGAGGTCGACGAATTCGACGGCAAGCTCGCCGAATTCGTCGAGAACATGTTCGAGACAATGTATACGGAGAGAGGCTGCGGCCTTGCCGCTCCGCAGGTCGCCCTTTCCAAAAAGCTTTTTGTCATGGACTGCCGCGGCGGCAAAGACCCTGCCCACCGCATCGCCCTGATCAACCCTCGAATCGTCGAAACAAAAGATATTCAGGTCGGTGAGGAAGGCTGCCTCAGCTTCCCAGGCATCTACTTCGAAGTCGAAAGACCCAGAATCGTCACTGTCTCCGCTTACGATATTCACGGCAAGGAATTCACCATCGAAGTCGAAGACCTCGAAGCCCGTTGTGTCCTTCACGAAACCGACCATCTCTTCGGCAGAGTCTTTATCGAATATCTCAGCCCTCTTAAAAAGGATCTCATTAAACGAAAGATTAAAAAGCGAATTAAGCTCGGCGACTGGGAATAATCCCTTTTAACAGATCACCTTAGAAGCGCTGGCGCGGACTGAAATTGTACCCGTCGGCGCTTTTTTCATCTTTTCAAAAAATAATCCTTCAAGAACCGTGTTTCATACTTGACACAAAGCGTTTCATCTAATACACTCTGCCCGTCAAATTAGCAAGCCTGACCTGAAGGGGTGAGGGGGGGGGTGAAATATGTCATTCAACAAGATAACAATCGTTGGGTATTTGGGTCGAGATCCTGAATTGCGATACACGCCGCAGGGGACGGCGGTGTGCAGGATGTCGGTAGCGACGACGGAGAAGCGCAAGAGCAGTGCGGGGCAGATTGAAGAGCACACGACATGGTTTCGCGTATCTGTCTGGGGCCGGCAGGCGGAGTTGGCGAAAGAGTATTTATCGCGAGGTCGGCAGGTATATCTTGAAGGACGGCTGCGACTGGAAGAGTACACAGATCGCGACGGTAAGATAAGGATCAGTCCGGAAGTGACGGCGACCGAGATTCAATTTCTGGGGCAGCGAAGCGACGCGGCTGAGCCGGCGGGACCCGCGCAGGAACAGATCAGGCCTGCAGAGCCCGAAGTTCTCGCCGGCCCAACGGCTTCAGATCCAGTGACACCCAAACGGAAGGTCATCAGGCGCAGATCGAGAAGAGGATTAATCAGCATCGAAGAAGACGGCATACCATTCTGAGGCAACATCAAACGAATTGCGGCAAGAGGAGCAGGAGGAGGTAAAACCATGCAGATTGACTGTGTCAGATACGATTGTCAGAAAGTTGTCGATGTCTGTTACTGGTCCTGCAAGTTCCGAAAAAACTGCAAGGACTGGCAGAACGCACTGAAAGAACAGCCTGCAAATGATGCCATTCGCGAGAGACTCGAAGATTCAGCCAAAAAATTCAGTCGGAAGTTCGATCCCGATGACCTGGTGAACATCGCCGGATCAAAGCCTCGAACCCCGGCCGGAATTACTGCGGCTGACTAAATCCGCGTAAAAGCGGGACTCCAAAAACACTTGATATCCGCCTACTCGATGCATTGGTTCGGGTATGCGGATATTTTTTTGCAAGCCGCGACTGATTCCGCCCTTTTCGCCATCTCCCTAACTTTTCCCTTATCTGTTATTCTGCCTTTATGAAACTGATATTCATGGGAACACCCGATTTTGCAGTTCCATCACTCGACAGATTGATTGAAGCGGGTCATCGGATCGTGGCCGTCCTGACGCAGCCTGACCGGCCGGTGGGGCGAAAGCAAATCGTTACACCGCCGCCGGTCAAGGTGCTGGCGATGCAGCACGGTTTGAAAATTTTCCAGCCTGAAAAGATCAGAACGGCGGAAGCTCGGGCCATGTTCGAGCCGATCTTGAAGAGCGCCGATGCCGGCATAGTGGCTGCCTACGGCCGTATATTACCCGACTGGATGCTGGCGGCTCCTCGATTTGGCTGCATCAATGTGCATTCATCGATACTTCCGAAATATCGTGGAGCGGCGCCGATCAACTGGGCGATAGTCAATGGCGAGAGTGAAACCGGCGTGACGATCATGCAGATGGATGCGGGACTCGATACTGGAGCGATCCTGCTTCAGCAAACAACTCAGATCGGCGATGATGAGACCGCCGCGCAATTGACTCCGCGACTGGCTCAGATTGGAGCCGGGCTGCTCGTTGAAACTTTAAAGAAGCTTGAGAGTGGCGAGTTGAAGCCAATCCGGCAGAACGATACCGCGGCCACTCTCGCTCCGATTCTTAAACGCGAAGACGGACTGGTGGACTGGACCCTGACTGCGCGACAGATCATCAACCGCAAACGCGGATTTACTCCGTTCCCGGGCTGCTATACCAATCTCAACGGCCATCGCCTTGAGATAGTCAAAGCTGCTGAAGGGGTGGAAGGGGTGGAGGGGGTGGATGGGGTGGAAGGGAATGAGGCGTCGCAGTCGGCACCGGGCACAGTCATCGAGATCTCGAAAGAGAGCCTCTGTGTGGCCTGCGGCAATGGGACGAAATTACTGATATTTGAAGTTCAGCCCGCCGGCAAGCGGGCGATGATGGTTCGGGACTTTCTCAACGGCATAAAACTGAGTATCGGAGATCGGCTGGGCTGAACTATTCCCCCACTGATTTCCGATCTGATGCGTCTGTCATCACATCCGGCTCTTTTTCGCTTGTGCGACGGCTGACGTACTTGATGACTTCTGTATCCTGCACTTCAATCAATCCATCGGAGACCATTTCATATATCGAGGGCAGCACGGCATCGATCTTCTGTTGTGTATCGCTCGCCGCGGCGTTCCTGGGGCTTTGCCGTGGTGGCTCGCTCCGGCCCCGCCCGGCCGGGCCCCGCCCGCGGCCCCGGCCCGCCCGCGGGGGGCGGGGGGGGGGGGGCCGGGGGCGGGGCCGGGGGGGGGTTCCTTGCCGCCTTCGTAAGCATAAGCGGCGTCTCCCTGTCGGCTCTGCTGTGAGGGGTGGGGGGGGCCGCGGGGGGGCCCCCCGCGCCGCGCCGCGGCCCCCCCCCGCCCGGGCCCCGAGGCGCCCCCCGCCCCCCCCCCCCCCCCCCCCGCCCCCCGCCGCCGCCGCCGCCGCCCCCGGGGGGGGGGGCGGGGGGGGAGCCCCAACCCAGCAAGCCGGGGGGGGGGGGCCGGCGCGCCCCCCGCCCCCCCCCCCCCCCCCCGGCGGGCCGGCCGCGGCCCCCCCCCCCCGACCCCCCCCCGCCGGGGCGGAGGGGGGGGGGGCGCAGGCGCCCCCCCCCCCCCCGCCCCCCCCCCGGGGGGGGCCGGCGGCGCCCCGGGGGGGGCTGGCTTCAAGGGCGGGGGGCTCTTGTTTCGATCACAGCTCAATCCTCTGCCCTGTTTTCGGCCCGGACCGGCTCAGCCCGGAGACGATATTTTGAAGGTTCAACGCCAGCTCCTGCGGAATAAATAATCGCCGTGCGGCAACCGATCCCAGCCAGACTGCGATGAAACCGACGACAACACTCAGGGTAACGTTCAAAAACGCGCTCATCAGATTCCCTTCTTCAATCAGCTTGAGCGTCTCATATTCGAAGGTTGAAAAGGTCGTGTAGGCGCCGATAAACCCGACGGCAATCAGCAGGCGCCAGTGCGGATGAATCGCCATCCTCTGGCTCATCGAAGTCAGCAGGAATCCAATGATAAACGATCCCGTGACGTTGATGACAAAGGTTGCCAGCGGAAACGGCTTCGACCATCTCGCGCCGATCAATGCGGAAAGCCAATACCTCGCAACGGCCCCAAAAGCGCCACCCAGAGCAACGACCAACATCTTATTCAAAATCCTGCCACCTCACTTCTGCCGGTAAAAAAGAAAAACCCCTGGCGCCAAGTCCTCACACTCGGAATCAGGAGTCATCAGCCACGGGTCTCTGTCCGAAGCGGTTAATGGCGAACTCCATCGCCTTGATTGAATTTGTCGAACGAAAATCATCTTAACGAAATTGCTTCAATAATTGCAATGCGCCTTGGACTTGAAACTCGCTCTGTGCTTTCATTCAAGTTCCTGAACAATCACTGAGAAAGCTGCAAGACCTAAAAGATGTCCATTTCGACAAAAGTATCACCATCGCGGATAGCGGCCTTCGACATTCTGTATCGCGTAGAGGCCGCGGGCGCATATGCGAGCAACCTGCTGGTTTCAAATCGGCATGACGATCTCTCACGCGAGGATCGCGCCCTGCTTAATGAACTCACGCTTGGAGTGCTCCGGTGGAGGGGCTCGCTCGACTTCCTGATCGAACTTTATTCGAAGCGGGAAATTTCAAAGATCGATCTGGAAGTGGTCATCGCTTTGCGCCTGGGACTCTATCAAATGCGATATCTGACGCGCGTGCCGGCTCACGCCGCGATCAACGAATCAGTCAACCTCATGAAGCTTCACAAAAAGCTGAGCGCCGCGTCGATGGTCAATGCCGTCCTGCGCTCGGCTCAGCGCGATGCCGATACTTCGCCGTACAATCAGATCAAAGACCCGGTTCAGAAACTGGCCGTCGAGACTTCTCATCCTGTCTGGCTTGTCGAAAAATGGATCGAGCGTTTCGGAGTGGATGAGACGCGGAAACTCGCGCTGGCCAATAATCGCGGCCCTCGTATTTCGTTTCGCTTCAAGAGCTCTCCGGCAACGACCCGTGAATGGTTCAGAACCTACAATATTCAGACCAACAATTCGGTCATAGCGCCGGGAGCTGAAGTGATCAAGAGCGGCGGGTTCACGCCCGATTCAATGCCCGTTCGCGAGGGCTGGATCTACCTGCAGGATGAAGCTTCTCAACTCGTTGCCCACCTTGCAGCGGAAAAATCGGCAAAGATCGCGCTCGATCTCTGCGCCGCACCGGGAGGCAAAACGACGCTGCTCGCTTCCCTGCTCGGCAACCGGTCAACCGTCATCGCCTGCGACATTCACCTACACCGGTTGAAAGCGATGAAAGAGATCATAGACCGCTTCGGGCATGCACGAATTCACCTCGTTCAGATGGATGCTTCGCTCGATCTGCCGTTTGCCGAGCCCGGCAAGTTCGACACCGTACTGCTCGACGCCCCATGCTCCGGCCTCGGCACGCTCCAGCGAAATCCGGAAATCAAATGGCGCGTCAATCAGAAGAAGATCGACGAGTTATCCCGACTCCAAAAAAGACTGATCGCACACGCCGCCGCTCAGGTTCGCAGTGGCGGGCTGCTCATTTACGCCGTCTGTTCAACCGAACCCGAGGAGGGCGAACAGATCATAGAGTGGTTCAAACAGCAGCATCCTGAATTCAGAGACATGACCGGAGAGAGACTGACTGAACTCGGCATCTCAGTCTGTTTCGTCATCTTGTTTTTTTCGACCTTGAACAACACACTCAGATATATGAAACGTGGACTCAACATACCAGCAGTGACAATTGTCGATGAGGCGGGGCTCGTCATCGAGGACGAGCAGCGGCGCCTGTTTCGTCACATAGTCCAGAACGGCTTCGGCGCGGATGTCATCTTCGGAGCAGGGACAACGGGCGAGTGGAACCGGTTGTCGAACGAGCAGCGGCAGCGCGTAATGAAGATCGAAGTTGACGAGGTCGCCCGAATCAATGCGGAACTGCTCAATCAGGGCGTAGCCCGGACCGTGGATGCCTGGGTCGGAGTCAATGGAAAGACGAAGGCCGAGATTCTTTCAAATCTGGATGCTGCGATTCAATTGAAAGCCGATGCCGCCGTCATTGCGCCGCTTGCCATCGAAGACCTCAAAGAAGCTGAAATCGTCTCTTTCTTTCAGCGCGAGATAACCGATCTGCTCGAATCATCGGGCTGCGATCTTCCTGTCCTGCTCTACGACAACGCGGACATCTCAGCCCACGGCAATGTTCCCCACATACGAACGCGAATCGTCAAGGATTTGAGCAGACTGCCGTGGGTGCGCGGCATCAAGGTTTCCGCCCCCCGCAGAGTCATCGGCAATTACACAAAAGCCTCGCTCCATTACAAGCTGCCCGGCGAGTTCGCCATCTACATCGGCAATGCCATGCTCATCTTCGAAATATATCGCCCCGGCCGCGGGCTGATCGGAAGATTGAGGGAGGGTTGGCGGGATTTTCTGCTCCACGATATACCTCCAATCGGCGTGGTCTCAGGTCCGGCAAACGTCATGCCCCGCGAATGGCAGAAAGCCTGGCGCGCCTGCTGGTCAGGCGATGAAGCGATGACCGAGCTGTATCGCATGATCTGCTCGGATTTTGAAAGGATCTGCGGATTCGACGAGAATGGCGCTCGCGTAAAAAAGACCATCGCCTGTTTGAAATACGCGCTGAAACTTGATGGCGTCATATCGGATGCCATAGTTTGCCAGGGTACCAAAGCGCTGACATCCGACCAGGAAAAATTGTTTGCCGAAAATTACACCGCGATGAAAGATAATTTACGAAATCGAATTTCGAGTCTCTGGCAAACCAGACCCTTCTGAACTTAAGCAAGGAGTGCAAATGAACCTCAAACCCACACCGGAAGAACGAAGTTTTCGCGAAGAATTCAGAAAATGGCTGCAGGCAAATATTCCGGCTCCCTGGACGGGCAACGCCTCAAACGAAGAAGACAATAAGGAGTACCTCAATTACCTGAGCGCCTGGCAGCGCAAGGTGTATGAAGGCGGTTGGGCCGGTATCTCCTGGCCAAAGGAGTACGGCGGTCGTGGAGCATCGGTCAATGAACAAGCCATCTTCAATGAAGAGATGGCATTGGCCAACGCACCGCCGCTGATAAATCATATCGGCCTGGCAATGGCCGGACCGACGATCATCTCAGTGGGCACTGAAGAGCAGAAGAAGCGATATCTGACCCCGCTGTTATCAGGCGAAGAGATCTGGTGTCAGGGCTTTTCCGAACCGAACTCAGGCAGCGATGTCGCATCACTGAGCACCAAGGCAGTGCGCGACGGCGATCATTTCGTCATCAATGGCCAGAAAATATGGACAAGCTATGCTCACTATTCCTCAATGTGTTTATTGCTGGTCCGAACAGATGCGAGTGGTCCCAAACACAAGGGTATCACCTGCCTGCTCCTTGATATGAAAAGCCCGGGCGTAACCGTTCGACCGCTCAAACAAATGACCGGCGAATCCGGCTTCAACGAACTCTTTTTCGACAATGTGCGAGTGCCGGTTTCGCAGGTGCTCGGTGCAATAGACCATGGCTGGAAAGTGGCAATAACGATTTTGATGAACGAGCGCGCCAATTCAGGGACCGGGATGTATGTCACGTACAAACGCATTTTCGACGAGCTCATCGAAAGATCGCGAGTGACCGCCGCCGCCGGTCGAAAAGCCGGCAGTGACCCGGTGATGCGCCAGAAACTCGCTCAGTCTTACATCGATCTGGAAATCTTTCGACTCAATGCCACCCGCGCGCTGACGAAGGTAAGCAAGGACGGCGTCCCGGGCCCTGAGGGCTCGATTCTCAAGCTCGGCTACAGTGAAACCTATCAGCGGCTGATGCAGACTGCGATGGAAGCCCTCGGCCCTCACGCTCAGATCAATGACTTTGACGGCGGTCAGTTTTCGCATAATGCTGACGCTTTTTCAATATCATCGTCGCTCGCGCCAGCACCATGCTGCCGGGACCAGTAAAATCCCCCCAAATATTAGCCGCCAATGGTGAGACCGCCGAGGCGAGAGGGACCTTTAGTGAAATCAACTCGGTGACAACTTGCGTGCATAAAAGCGCAGCGTGGAGTTCGATACTATCTTGTGAGGAACCGCAACCCGGTGGCGGGTCGCCGACACAAAGAGAGCCTTAACGCGTAGGGCGGCGAGGCAGGCGAGCGGATCGTGGAAAATATACGCAAGGTAGGGGACGACAGACGGGCAAACTGATTTAGTCGTTACTTTCCGTCGCCGCTTCAGGCGGGCAGTTTTTACGATGGACTGCCCAGGGTATCTCCCAAGGAGACAATCAAAAGAGAAGGACCAGGGGGGGGCGGGGGGGGGGGGCGGGCCCCGTTTCCGGGGGCGTGGTTTGGCCCTCGGAGCCACAGATCTGGCCCGGCGTTAGGCCCGATCAGACTTCGATTCCTGTTTGTTTGCGGCGCCTCGACGGTCAAATCAAAATTAAGGAGATTCCGTGCGTACATGAGGATATAAATATACACTGCCAGTTAGATTCCAGAATTGTTGGGGGAGATATTATGACAACCAGAAAAGCCTGCACGCTTGTTTTCGCCCTCTGTCTTGCGATACCGGTATTTCTCATAACTGAGACAACAAAGGCCCAATCCGGCGAAAAGATTGATTATTCGATGATCACCAGGATTCGCGATGAAGGCCTGAATCGCTCTCAGGTCATGGATCACATCATCTGGCTCTCGGATATTTACGGACCGCGGCTGACGGGATCACCCGCTATCAAGCAGGCCTCCGGATGGGTTCAGAAAAAGTTCACCGAATGGAAGCTGACAAACATCCATGAAGAAGAATGGCCATTCGGCAAAGGCTGGTCTCTGGTGAGATTCGATGCCCACATGATCGAGCCGCAGATCTCGCCGCTCATCGGGTATCCAAAATCGTGGACGCCGGGCACGAACGGGCGAATCTCTGCTGAGGTCGTCTATGCGCCTATCCAGTCAGAAGCAGACTTCCAGAAATACCAGGGCAAGCTCAAAGGCAAAGTAGTCCTGACTCAACCCTTGCGCGAAGTCAAAATGCTCGATGGTCGAATCGTGCTGCGGATGAACGAAGACGAGACAAAAGAGGCCATGAACACGCCCATACCGCAGCCGCGCCAGCGCCCAGGCGGGCCGCGCAACCTCAGCCTGGAAGGCAAACTGAACAAATTTTTATATGACGAAGGCGTAGCCGCCGTCTTCGATCGAGGCAGCGACAGTCAGTCATCGGCAGGAGGCAGCGATCTTGCGTGGATGACTCAGCGCACGGACGGAGGAACAATTTTCGTCGGCACCGGCGGGCCCAGAGATCAGAATGCAGGCAAGATCTCGCCGTCAATCACCCTCGCCGTCGAGCACTACAATCGAATGGTGCGAATCATCGAAAAGGGAGTTCCGGTCAAAGTCGAGCTCAATGTCGAGGCGCAGTTTCACGACGAAACAGCGAAAAACGGATTCAACCTGATTGCCGAGATCCCCGGGACAGATCTTGCAAGCGAAATAGTCCTGATCGGCGCTCATTTCGATTCGCATCACTCGGGCACCGGCGCAACGGATAATGCCTCAGGCAGTGCCGCCATGATGGAAGCATTGCGGATACTCACGGCCATTGGCGCAAAACCGCGCCGCACAATTCGCATCGCGCTCTGGGGAGGTGAAGAGGAAGGACTTCTGGGATCACGCCAGTACGTCAGGGATCATTTCGGCGACCCGGCAAAAAGCGAGAGAAAACCCGAATTCGAGCAGCTTGCGGCTTACTTCAATATCGACAACGGCACGGGACGCATCCGCGGCATCTGGTCTCAGGGAAATCTGGCTGCGATGAAAATTTTCGAAGAGTGGATCGATCCTCTGCGAGATCTCGGAGTGACGATTGTCAGCCCGCGTTCTGTCAGCAGCACCGATCACGTTTCGCTCGACCAGATGGGGCTTCCGGCATTTCAGTTTATCCAGGAACGCCTTGAATACAATTCACGCACCCATCACTCGAACATGGACGTAGTCGATCGCATCCAGCGCGATGACATGGTCCAGATGGCCACGGTCACGGCCGTCTTCGCCTGGAACGCCGCCAACCGTGACGAGAAATTGCCCCGCAAATTAAGGTGATGAAGACTAACAACCAATCAAAAAGCGAACTACCTGTATTTATTTCAGCCGTGCTTTCCCGCGGCAAGAGCCGCCTCGGATTTGGCTTGGACAGGTGACTTGCCGGCACGGCGAAATTCAAGGACATCGTCCTCGATCCCTCCAAAGCGGAAGCGTAGAACATCGAACGCATAGTTCTGCGGGTTGCGCCACTGGCCTTCCGTTCCCTGCTTGGGCAGGCGCTCCGTCGCGCGCTGGAAATAACCGGAGGTCAGATTGCCGAGCGGCACCACCGGCATCGACGGATCCGGATCTTTAGGTTTCGCCTGCACATAGCCACGCTCATCCATGTAATTGATGAGGCGGCAGAAATACTCCGACAACAAATCGGCACGGAGCGTCCACGATGCATTCGTATAGCCAAAAACGGAAACGAGGTTCGGCACCCCGCTAAACATCATGCCCTTGTAAAGGACCGTCTTTCCGATATCGATCAACCTCCCGTCGACTACGACTTCCGCGCCGCCCGCGAACTGAAGCTCCAGCCCTGTCGCGGTGACGACGATGTCGGCTTCGAGTTCCCCGCCCGATTCGAGCTTGATGCCGGTATCGGTGAAGGAATCGATATGATCAGTGACGATCGAAGCCTTGCCCGCTTTGATCACCTCGAAAAAATCATTGTCGGGGACAAGGCATAATCGCTCGTCCCATGGTTTGTACCGCGGCGTAAAATTGGTCGCGATGTCGTATTCCGATCCCAATTGCTCCCGGATCAGATCGAGCAATCGCTTTTTGACTCTCTCAGGGAATGCGCGTGCAAAATTGAAAAAGATGAGCTGCAATAAAACATTTTTCATGCGCGTCAGCCGATAGGCAAGCGTGGGAGGCAGGTAGCGGCGGAACCAGTTGGCAATTCTATCGACCGCCGGAAGCGACGCCATGTAGGTCGGCGATCGCTGCAGCATGGTCACGTGAGCCGCCTTGTCGGTCAAGGACGGGACCAGGGTCACAGCCGTTGCTCCGCTGCCGATCACGACTATGCGCTTCCCTGAATAGTCCAGATCTTCTGGCCAGAACTGCGGATGAATCAGCTTCCCCTTAAATTGTGAAAGGCCTGCGAACTCCGGTGTATAGCCTGCCGAATATCGATAATAGCCCGCACACAACAGCAGGTGCCGGGCCGTCAACGATGCAGTGCTACCGTCATGGTCTGCTTCGACCGTCCACAATGCGTCGTCGGATGACCATGAGAGTCGTCGGACAGAATGCTTGAACCGAATATGCGAGGTGATTCCATACTCATCGGCTGCTTCCTGGACATATGCGCGGATGGATGGGCCGTCGGCGATGGCCTTTGGATTCTTCCACGGCTTGAAATTATATCCGAGCGTGTGCATGTCGCTATCGGACCTTATGCCCGGATACCGAAACAAGTCCCAGGTGCCGCCGATGGCTTCCCGGCCTTCGAGAATCGCAAAGGTCTTGCCCGGACAGTGTTGCCGCAAGTGGACGCCTGCGCCAATACCTGAGAGCCCTGCGCCGACGATGATGACATCGAAATGTTCCGCTGCCATGGCAGATTCCTCCTGTTCAGATGCTGATCGACAATCTTGATGCCGTTAGTTTGCCACAGTGCCAAAGCGCAGCATAGTCTTGAATCGAAATCTATCTTTAAATAAATCCACTAAATCTTGTATTTCTTCATCAGGAGATGGCCGTAGACCTCGGCAAGTAAAGCCAGCACCGCCCGCACGAGCATCAGCGGCCCGAGCGAGAGATACTGGAGCATCACGCCGGCAAGCACAGGGAAAGCCAGATCCGAGGCATCGACGCCGCCCTCGAGAATCCCCATGGTCCTGCTTCGCGAGGAGAGGTTGAAGCTTGAAACTTTGGCGGCAATCGCCCCCAGGTGGGTTTGAAAGCGGCCTTGCCTATTTCGTCAATCCCACGCGCCAGCCCCATCATCAAGCCGAGCAGCGCGGAGCCGGCAAACCAGGGGACGATCCAGAAGAGCGCTGAAGTCAGCAGGTTCGCAATCGAACGAAGAGCGATGACTTTACCGGCTCCGATGCGATCGGCCAGCCATCCGAAGAAGGGGCCGAACAACAATGGCGTAGCCGTTTCAGCCAGCAGCTTGATCCAGCCAAGCGAGTTCGGCGTCACTTCAAGCTTGACGGCGAGGATGACGAAGAACTCTCCCGTGACCATGTAGGCCGGTGCAGTGAGCGCCGTTCCGAGCAGCGCAAAGTACCAGACATTTGGCTGCTCCTGCGGATCGTCGAGTTGGCCCGTGAGAGCTTCGCCGCTTCCCTTTTTGCCCTTCTTCTTTTCTGTCTTCTTTTTCTCCTTGATAAAGATGGCGACGAGCAAAAGCGAGAGGGCTGAAAAGAATGTCGATGCGACGAAGATGGCCACCAGGGCTTTGCGCAAAGGCGCGGGATCGACGACTTTCGGCAGGTCCTCGATCGGGACGTCTTTCAACCTCATCTGCCGCTGTTCGACGCGCAGAACCCTGGATGGTTTCGGGTCGCTCTCCTTGCCCGGCAATATGGCGCCGGGTTGTATGCCGGCTGTGCCTTTGACGATCTCTTCAACATTCTTTCCCGTGCGAGTGACCTTATCCATCACGGCGATATTGGCGTTGACCGAATGCATGCCTCCAAAAAAGGCAATCAGAGCAACCAGCACGAAAGCCGCAAGCGATTCGCCGATGCCGCCGGATGTCGATTTCGTCGTCGTGTACCAGGAATATGCCTGTGCGATATTCTTCTCATCGGTATGATCTGCAATCATCGCTGAGGCCGATGGGCCTTTGGCCGAATCGGCGATTCCGCGCACGATGCTGATGATAAAAAGCATGGGAAGCGTCGCAACTGCATAGAGCACACTGACAACCGTTCTGATCGTCAGTGAGATCATGAAGATGCGCTTCTTGCCGTATTTATCGGCCAGGGTTCCGAATACCGGTCTCATCAGCAGCGGAACGACGTTCTGAATCAGGACCAGCACCATCACTGAAGTGATCTTCATGCCGAAGACCAGCAGCGCATAAAGCGGGACGGCGGTCTTGATCATCCCGCTGGATATTCTGGAGAGGAAAGCCTCGGCCATCAGCGCCATAACCACGGGGTTGAAGGCTCCCTGGCCCTTCTCCTCGATTTCAGGAAGGGCCGGCTGCAGGATGGCCTCACCGGCAGGCACAGTGGCTTTCTGTGCGACAACGAGCGGCGAGAACGGCAGGAGTCCCGTCGCCCTTGATACAATCCTGCTGATGGCGCTCTCCCGGGCGCCCGAAACTGCCTGCAATTCTTCTGCAAGTTGCAGCGCTGAAGCTTGCCTTTGCTCCGGGTCTTTCGAGAGAGATCTTGAGACCACGGCAGCGACCCCTTCATCGAGGTCGGCGCGGCCGTATTCCGTGATATCCGGAACCGGAGCATTGAGATGCAGATCGGCGAAATCCGCCGGATTCTCCGGATTGAACGGCAGCGTGCCGGTCAATAGCTCGAAGAGGATGATTCCGAGAGCATAAATATCCGAACGTCCATCGAGGGGCTTATTGAGCCATTGTTCCGGAGATGTGTATTGAGGCGAGCCGAAAATCCCCAGCGGACCAGTCAGCGCTTTTCCCTGCTCGGAATCATCTTCAATTTTTGCAAGTCCGTAACTGCCTACCTTGACGACATGATGTCCTGCTTGAGCACTCTCGACGTAAATTGTTTCCGGTTTCAGATCCCGCAGAACGATCCCGTTGAGATGGGCTGCGTGAACCGCTCCGCAGATCTGGTTGAACAGCTCGACCACGTGAGCCAGGCTCAGCCCCCGCTCATCCTTCACCAGATCGCGCAAAGTGTAACCGGACAACGGCTCCTCGACTATGTATGCCGCACCCTGATCGGAATACCCAAAATCGAAGACCTGCACCGAATTCGGATGCTTTATTCGCGCGGCCACCATCGCCTGCCGCCTGAATCTCCCAAGAGCTGTCTCGCTCCGAACCAGTTCAGGACGCAGCACTCTGACCGAAACCTGATCCTTGAGCACGATTCGTCGCGCATGGTAGATCGTCCCCGTCGAATCGTGCGACATGATGCTCTCAAGCTCGTACCTGCCATCGAGAACGATCACTTTCGATTGAGTTGCCTTCGGGACGAGCTCTCCAGTCTGCGCCACTCGGTATGCCGGACCGGTTGTGGTTGAATACTTGTCTTCATCCCGCAATTTTTCAGCGGCAAAATGAAAAGTTATCGTCGACCGGCCCAACTGTATCTGATCACCTTCAGACAGCAGGTGTTCAGCCGCAGTGAGCCGGCTGCCGTTGATCATCATGCCGTTCAGACTGCCAAGATCCTTGATGAAGAATTTTCCCTCGCGAGGCTCGATCACGGCGTGCTTGCGGCTGACGGCAGTATCGTTGATGACGATATCATTTTCAGGAGCTTTCCCGATCAAACAGTCGTGATTGGGAAGATCGAATTCACGAACAGGTCCCTCAGGCCGGACGATAACCAGTTTCGCGTTCATTGCAGCCACGCCCGGGATAAGAGTCGTGCCGTCCTGGTCGCAGAATGTGTAGTTATCGGAGAATTCTCGCCGATGCTGGGCAGCGTTTCACGGTTTATTCCTTAAAAAATATACAGGATTAACGGTGTTTCAGAGAGATTTTCACAATCAATCTGAAACAGCGTTAATCCTGTCTGGCTGTTGAAGCTCTGGTGGTACTACTTGACGATCAACTGCAATGGAACGAGTTTGAAGTTCTGATTACCTTTGTCATTGAACCCGTCCTGAGCGACGAACAGGCCATAGGGAAATGCAGGGCCCAGATTGGCGGTCGTCACGTCGATACCGTCCGTTTCTTCGGCTCCATCGGTGGCGGAGCCGTTGCCGATGCGAAACTTTTTGACGAATTCGTTATTTCCATCTCTACGGTAAACCACATAAGTGTGATTGCCCTGGCTGGAAGCCATGAGGTATCCGGTGCCGTCCCTGCCATAAGCGATGGCCAGCCCCTCGACATCGGCGTAAAGATGGCCATTGCCCACTTTATCTACGAGCGTTCGCTGATTCCCTGTTTCAGGCTCCGCGCCGTATTTCCAGATTCCAACGGCTTCCTCACTGACATAAAATTGCCCGAATTCATCATCGGCGACGCATCCTTCAATCACGGTGCCGACTTTGAAATTGCGGACTTTTCTGGCATCGACCCTGCCCTGGCCGTTATCGAAGAGTTCCCATTGCTCGACGTCGCCGGATTTGCTGGTGCCGTAGTAATAGGTTTTGCTCGTTTTCCGGTTTTGATACAGGCAGGTGCCGTAAATCTGTATGCCGTGGTTGATCTTTCTGGCCGCGGCGTTTTCCAGCAGTCGTGTTTGCGGGTTGACCGTGTAGATGGCGATGCTGTTGTCTCGGCGATTACCGGCCGCAACGATTGAAACCGCCTTTCCGTTGAGTTTGAACCCGTCACGCAGATCCACATTGTCCATCAGGCCGTCCGCCAGGTATTGAAGCTGCTTGCCGCTCAGATCATAAACGGCGAGCCCGCCCTGCTTGTCGGTTCCGATGATTGTACTCAGCGCCGGATCGGATGGGTTTACTGATTTTTCCTTCTTCTTCTTGTCTTCCTTCTGAGATTGACTGTTCGATTCTGATGCATTGCCCAGCCGGGCAAATACGGAATCTCCAATCATCGCTGTCACAAAAACAAGCGCCAATAAAATAAACAGGACGCTCTTAGTGGTCGAATTTGTTTTAGTCTTCATTCCCTGATTTCGATTCATAAATAGATTTCATCCTCCTGGAATTTCTCCAGCCTGTTTCTTTCAAATTCGTTCAAAAAACAATTGGCAACCACTCCTGGTTGCCATGGAATTTAATGGCTTCTGAGATGTCATCCGGGCGCCTGGATGTTGCCAGACAATTTTTTAATATATTTTTCAGTTTTTGACTTTTAGGGTTCAAGCTTGAGCGTGATTATTCTCAAAGATTCAAAATAAAGTCTGATCTGTAAACTATTTCGCATTTTCAAGAATAAAATTCGAGATTCTTTCGCCGCCCTGAGGGACTCCCTTGTAGCCGGGGAAGCAATTGACCTCGATCACCGAGTAGCCATTTGGAGTCTTGACGAGGTCGACACCGTAAAGCTCAAGGCCGAAGGTTTTTCCGCATTTTCTGACCAGTTCGACCAGTTCGGGGTCATCACCGACCGGGGTGCCAAGTTTCTCTTCTTTGGTTTTAGCGGGAAAGATTCTTTTGATGGCGTAGACGTAATCACCGATTGCGTATGCTTTATAATCGAAAGGCTCGTGTTCCTGGTATTGCTGGGCATAGATCAGCCGATCGCCGAGAGCTGTGCCGTCCTCGCCGCCGTCGTCATCCGAAGATGATTCCTGACCGGCGCGGCGCTTGACGAGATCGTTGAACTGAGCTTCATCCATGCAAATCTCAATTCCCATCCCGCGCCTTCCGCGATAAGGTTTGACGACCACCGGCATCTCGCGGATGATCGGCCGCAGGTTTTCAATCGAATCGGTGATAAAAGTTTTCGGAGCCGGGATGCCGGCCTGCAGCAGAATTGTATCGGTGAGCACCTTGTCCCGGACCTTCATTGTCGCAGGATACTGGTTGAGCAGCTTAGCTCCGCGATAATGAGCCGCTGCGGCGAGCGATTCGGCCAGCGGGGAATGCGACTTGAAGAGATAGAGATCGTAGTCGAATTTGAAATGCTCGAGGTCGATCAGCCCGCTTCTCTCGGTGACAACCTCGACATCGGCTCCCGACGATTTAAGCGCGTTGAGCACATCGTAGGTCACCGATGTGCTGCTCCGCGGTGGTTCCATCAAAAAACAGATTCGCATTTATTCCTCCGTTTAGCTTATCTCCGTGATTCGTGTTGAATCTTTCCCGATACCGCTATCGTGTAAACCTCGCACAAAAGAGCGAGGACGATTCTGACAGAGAGCATGACTGCGAGCCCCCAGGTGCTCCACAAAAATCCGCCCAGCAGTGGGCCTACGGTTTCTCCCAGCCCTTCGCCGAGGCTGAGGTAGCTCATCGTCTGAGCCCGCCGCTTCCTGTCGAAGCTCGAAATATGAGCCATCATGGCTCCCCATGCCGGCCGGAATGCGGCCTTACCTATCGAGTCCGCGATATTGCCTGCCGCCATCCCCGCAAAATTCGGGAATGCCCAGAACATGACGGACGAAAAAGCATTGGCCAGGCTCCTGATCATCAAAACCAGCTTCCGGCTCACGTTGTCTGAAAGCCAGCCGAAAACCGGCCCCGATACGATGAGCAGCACGACGGCGATCGTATAGATGACGGTCATCTGCGCCGGCCTGAGCCCCGCATATTTAATAGCCAGCACCGGAAAGAGATTGCTCATCATCCTCGCAGTGCAGGCCATGAGAAATCCCATGACGACCACTGAGGCAATCATTGACCTGTTACTGACCGGTTTGCGAGGTGGAGGTTCAAGCTCGAAAGATTCGAGCCGATCCGCCCCGGACCTGTCAGGCTCTTTCAAATATCTCGCCACTGCGTAAAGCGGAAGCACCGACAACGCGAACGACACCAGAAACACTCGCGAAAAATTCTCGGCACTGAAGGCGAAAATTGCGCTGCCGATGGCGCTGCCGATCGAACCGGCCGTCATCTTTGCCGTCGAATACCAGGCAAATGCGGAGGCAGTGGCCTTCTTCTTCGCATTTTCGGCTATCAGCGCACTGACCGATGGATCCCTGAGGATTCCGCCAAACCATGAAGAAAGCGAATCAGATAGACCTGCCACCACGCCCCGGCAAATATCAGCAGAAAAGCCACCAGACTGCGCAGAGCTATTGCCGTCGTGAGAGTCTTTTTGAGACCGACACGATCGGCTACCCAGCCCGTCAACGGCTTGAAGAGCTGCTCGGCTATCAGATTGAGAGAGAACAAAAAGCCTGTTTCAGTCAGGCTCAAACCCAGCCGCGAATAAGCATAAAGCGGCAGGGCAAAACTGATGATTCCGAAGCTGAGGCGCGAGAAGAACCCTTCAGCAAGCAGCACAAACATCGAAGCATCGTATGAACTGCCTGTCTCTGCCTCCATTTCGGAATTTGTCATACTCACTCGGCAAGGGCTTTGGTAACGGGCGGCATGAGCGTCACCCTGCCCTTTGCATAATCATCGATATAATCGGCAATCATTCCGGCCGCGTCCGGAACCCCTTTGTATCCTGGAAAATAATTAACATCGACAACATAAGGCCCGCGGTCGCTCTCGATGATATCCAGCCCGTAAAGCCCCAGGCCGCATACACGGCCGACCTTGAGCGATATTTCGCGAACCTCGTCGGTTATCGGAACGTGACGACCGGCCACGGTGAAGCTCGATTCAGAAAAGGCCTTCTTGACGCCGTAGACCTGATCGCCCGCGACATAGATCTTGAGATCCTCGCCCGGCCCCGGTATCGCTTCCTGAATGATCAACGGTGTGTCTGGCTCGGGAATCCTGTCTATGTCTTCCGGAGTTTTGCAGAGATTGACGCCCGCTCCACGGTGACCCATGTGCGGCTTGATGATGAGCGGATGCTTTTCAAGCAGCGGTTTGGCCAGACTCAGATCCGCAGTCACCCACGAATCGGGCGCCGGAATGCCCGCTTTTCTCAATAGCTTCGAGGTGATGATCTTGCTCTGTATCAGCGAACAGGACTCATACGGATTGAGAATGTTTGCCCCCTGGGTGAAGAGAATTCCTGCCAGCGCAAGCGATAACTCGGTATGCGATTTCAGAAGGTAGATGTCCGCATCGACCTGCAGCAAATCAGAGCGCTGAAGCACCTCTTCGGCTATATCTTCCGTAACTGTGTATCCCCGCCCACGCAGGATCTCATAAGTCTCGACAAGCACCGGACTCGGTACCGGCGGCACGCGCCGGACAATCATGAAGTGAAGTTTCATAAGCCTCTTTTCATCTATTTAGGAAAAGATTACGAAACAGACGAAATAAACGAAACATACGAAAAAAGACAATTGGATCGATCTTACAGTCTTATTTGAAGTCTCGTTTATCAAATAAAAATAGCCGTTTCAATGATTGAAAATATTTCGTCTGTTTCGTTTATTTCGTCTGTTTCGTAATCTCTCCCTGTTTTGTAATCTCTTCACACAGCAATTCTGCGGCTCCGGGGACTCCCTTGTAGCCAGGAAAAGAGTTGATATCCACGATGAAAGGTTCGCCGCTGCTGGTAATGATATCGACGCCATAGAGCGAGGCGCCGAACGCGGTGCCGCAGCGCAGGGCCATGTCACGCATATCAGCGGGGACATCGAAGGGTTCTCCGAGCTTGTCTTCGAGAGTTTTAGGTGGCCAGACTCGGCGGACGCCGAAGATGTTGCCGCCGATGACGTATATTTTATAATCCAGCCCGTCGGGTTCGTGATAGCGCTGGGCAAAGAACAGCCCTTCGTCGGTTGACAGGCCGGCGAGTTGCGAGGCGTCTCTGATGACCTGAACTCCGCGCCCTTGAGAAGCAGCCCAGAAAGGTTTGACGACAATCGGTCCGTATTTCAGAAGCAACTCTTCGAGCTGTTCCGGTTTTGCGGCGAACCAGGTCACCGGCAGCGGGACTCCGGCGGATTGAAGCATCTTTGTCGAGATGATCTTGTCGCGCATCGCGACCACGGAAGGGTAGGGATTGAGAATCCTGGCCCCGGCGGCGTGGAGCGCTCCGGCAAGGCTGAGCGCCATTTCGGTTCCGGATTTAAGCAGGTAGAGATCGCAGTCTGCGGTAATCCGTGACACATCGATGGCCGCATCCTCCGGATAGATCGATTCGACCGTTACCGCTCGCGTCTCAAGCAGACTGACTGCCGCCTGCATGACCGACCCGGTCTTGTGAGCCTTATCGCGTTTCGTGATCAGCCCTATCTTCAACTCTGTGCGACCTCCGTTGCTCGACGCTCGACAAAATCGGCCAGATGGGAGCTTGCATCCGGGACATTCGTGTAATTGGGATAATCGTTGATCTCGATGATCAGCACCCCGTGCTCAGTCTCGATGCAATCGACGCCGAACAGTTCGAGTCCGAAAAGACTTCCGCAGCGCCTGCCCAGATCCTGCAGTTCAGGAGTCAGATCCGTCAATCCCTCTTTAGATTCGGCTCCATCAGCGATTTTATTGAAAGGAGATGGTTTGCGGACCGCCCAGATGTCTGAGCCGATTCCGTACAGCTTGAGGTCATATCCATCAGTTCTGAAATAACGCTGTGCCAGGGCAACAGGCTCAGGCCAGTCAATCCCTCTCATCTCTTCAGGAGAATTGACGACCAGCAGCCCGCGGGAATTATCACCAAATATCGGCTTGAGAATTATCGGATAGGCTTCTCTCGCAATCGATCCGGCAAGTTGCTCGATGGCGCCCAGATATGTTTGAGGGATCGGCAATCCGCTCGATGCCAGCGCGATCGACATCTGAGCCTTGTTATGAACCGCCGAGATGGCTCCCTGGCGGTTGATCGTAGTCTTCCCTGCCGCTTCGGCCCAGTTGAGCAGCGCCAGCAGTCCCCAACTGCGACCGCGCCCGATCAGCAGATCCTGTCCTTTGAACCAGTCGTCATTGCCCATGAGGTAAAAATTCTGCTGCGGGTCAATGATCGTTATGGCGTGGCCACGGGCCTCAAGCTCTTTGATCAATCCGGCAGGCTGGCTCTGCTCGAGATACCTCGCTTCGGCTAGAACACCCAGTTTAAGATGACGATGCATTCCGTTCTTCCCCTTTTAATTTCAGCGGGCGATTATAACCGCACTTCCGATTGAATCAACATATTTTATCTTTGTGTTATACTTTGCGCCGTTTTCCGCCCCCAAAGTTTGGAGCCAACAATATGAGCATAAGAGGACAGCTTCTGCTGTCGATAAATGATGAAGCCAGGACGATCCCGTTGGATGCGCCTCGCTTCACCATAGGACGCGGACAGGAGAATTCGCTTTGCATCCAGACATCGGTGGTCTCTCGCTCGCACGCAGAACTGATCCGAATCGGCGACCTGTTCATGCTTCGCGACCTCGGCTCAACCAACGGCAGCTATGTCAATAACACGCGAGTTTCCGAACAGATCCTCAATGATGGAGACATCGTGCGCTTCGGCGCTAACGGCCCCGAAATGACTTTCAGTGTCAGTCAATCGGAGTCGGGCCGGATAGCGGCTGAGCATCACCAACACACCGGAAATCTGATCGATTCACTGACAGGGAAATTGAAGCTGCCCCAGGAGGATGCCTGCGAAGACGCCAATTTACGGCGCGTTCTTGCCGAAGCCCACTTGAGCAAGGGGAACCCCGAACGAGCTCTCGACATTCTTTCGAAGTATGCCGAAACGTCCAATTTATCCAAACTGCCCGAACAGTTCCGCGCATCACTGCTGGTGTTGCGCGGACAGGCCTATCTTGAGTTGAAACAACTCGACCAGGCTCGCGACCTGATCCAGCAATGCCTGTTTATTTACCAGAATCTGGAAGAGGGCAAGGGTGACGATACAGGTGTGGCCACGGCCTATTCGACGCTCGCCCGCATTCTGATCAACTCTGCCGAGTTCCTTGCCGCCCGTGATTGCCTGCATCGAGGCATGCTTGCCGCAAGGCGTGCCGGTAATGTCCGCCTGCGCGCAGAGATGCACCTCATGATGGGCAAACTCGACTGGAAAGAGGGCGATTTCGACGGAGCGAGTTACAACTGGAACCGCGCCGCGAAATTATCCGAAGAGACGAGAGATCCGCACCTCCAGGGGCGCGTACAGCTTCAACTGGCCTTGATTCTCTACACCGAAGGCAGGCTCAAGGAGGCGGTGCCGGTTTACCAGAAGGCGATTGAACAGCTTGAAGCCGCGGACAATCTGAGGCTGCTTCTCAAAGCCTACAGCTCCCTTTCGCGCGTTCTGACCAGACTCGGATCATGGAGCGCCACCGCGAAACTGCTCGATGAGCGACTGGAGATCGCCCGCAAAAAGAATCTATCAAAGGCCGAGGCGGTTGCTCTGACCGACATGGCGGAATTGAAACTGCTCCAGGGCGACCTTCCCGCCGCACTGAAAACCATCGAAGACGCGATCAGGATTCACGGGCAGACCGTTTACGCGCGGACCCAGCGGATTTACGGCCGCATACTTGACGCATACAGAAAACCCGATGAGGCAATTGATGCTTATCAAAATGGGCTCACCGCCGCCCGTAAACGTGGCAGCATCGAGGAACAGATTCTTATCGAGCTCGAACTTTCGCTGATCTTTTCCGAGAAGGGCGATGCCGCGCGAGCTCTGAAAGAGATTGAAACCGCCGAGGCGGCGGCATCGCTCGATCCGGCGCTCAATCTCATGGCTCGCGCGCTATACGCTCGCGGTGTGTTGTTCGGCAATACCGGCAGTATCAGTGACGCAAACCGTTGCTTCAGCCAGAGCCTTTCGATCTTCCAGAACATAGAGGATCCGTACCGCACTGCGATTTGTCACTCCGCCATTGGATCGCTGAGAATCGGACAGCAGCGCCTTGAATCTGCGAGGGCGCACCTGGAAGAAGCTCAACGGCTCTTTGCAAAGCTCGGCGCCATGAGAGACCTCGCCGGCGTTGATGAGATGCTCTCATCAACGTCTCTCGCCGAAGTCTCGGCCGCGATGACGACGCTGCTGCCTCAACTGTCGAACACTGCCAGGCTCTCGCTATCAAGAAACACTTCAACAGGCATGCTCGTGCCGGCAGCCATGACGCAGGCTCAACGCATCCTGCTGGCCGTCGCCGGCGACGAGATCGCCGCCATGCTCAAACGCGGCCTCGAGGTCGAAAATTACTCCGTCGAAAGAGTGCTGGATGGGCGCGAGGCTCTCGTCGCGGCGATCAGCGATACCCAAACCTTCGATCTGCTGCTGCTTGACGCACTGCTCGAACACCGATCGGGTTTTGACATCTGCCGCGAACTGAGAAACCGGAAGCGCGAAACACCAGTCATCCTGCTCGGCGGCAGACAGGGACTCGAAGACAAGATCGAGGCTCTTCAATCCGGCGCCGACGATTTTCTCAGCAAGAAAAACATGGTCTTCGAGGAGTTGATGGCCAAGATCGAGGCGCTGCTCAGGTAAAGGAGATTTACTTGCGAATAATAATCATCGGAGCTGGACGAGTGGGGCTGGGCGCTCTTGGCGTTGCGCTGGCGATGCAGGGTCATGAACTGGTCTTCGCCGCAAGGCGCGATGATCAGGTTGCCGAACTGAACCATTACGGATACGCCGTTGCCACAAAAGGCTCGGTCGAGGCGACCGTTGATGTGCGAGGTGTAAGAGCTGTAAAAATACCCGGGGAAGAGTTCATTCGCGAGGTGGCGATCGCAAATCAAATCTACACATCGGTCCGCCCGGACAATCTGCCTGAAATTGCTTCTCTCATCGCCGAAGCGATACTCCATCGGATCAGGTCGGGGATCACCCAGCCTCTCGACGTTTTCTGCTGCGAGAATTTGAAGAATGCCGGCTCTCAGCTTGAAAGACTGATCTTTGCCGGCCTGCCATTTCAATACGCTCAGCAGGTGCAGGATCATGTAAGTTTCAATGCCGCCATCTCGGATCGCATCGTTTCATCCCAGAACAGGGACGAGTCCGGCAGGCTGCTGATCACAGCCGACGCAATGGGTGATGTCCTGTTCGACACCCTGCAGATCAAGGGAGATTTCGAGACACTGCCGCCCTTCAAGGGGCTGGATAACTTTCCGGCCTGCATCGAGGAAAAACTTTATATTTTGAACTGCGGGCATGCTGTTTGCGCCTACCTCGGTTTTCAGAAAGGCTACACTTACATTCACGAGGCAATGGCGGATGAAGGAATCAATCACGCCGTCGTCGGCGCGATGCTCGAAGCTCAACGCGCGCTGCATCAAAAGCATGGCAAGACCCTGCATTACGGCAGCCTCATCGGTGACATCCTCGAAAGTTTTTCGAATGCCGCATTGATGGACACCGTGGCGCGCGTCGGACGCGATCCTTTGCGCAAACTGCAATCCGATGACAGGCTCATCGGCCCGGCAAAACTGGCTTACCGTTACGGGATCGAACCGACCCATCTTATCCAGGGATGCGTCGCAGCTCTGTCATTCGCTCAGACGGGAGATCCGCAGGCGGCTGAGCTGCAGAAACTCATCAAGGAGAGGGGCGCCGTCTATGCACTGGATTTCGTCTCTCAACTGCGCCCCTGGAACCCGTTGTCGAAACTCATCTCAGAGGCTTATCAACAACCTGGATCGTAGCGCCATTACGCCGCGCTATCAGGCCCGGTCGCGCTGGTGAAAGCC
Source organism: Acidobacteriota bacterium (assembly GCA_016710075.1). GTDB lineage: Bacteria > Acidobacteriota > Blastocatellia > RBC074 > RBC074 > JADJLO01. The sequence goes on from JADJLO010000017.1 coordinate 175,565, forward strand.
AGGATCTCGCGGTGCTCATCCGCGGTCCAACTGGTAGCGACGTCCATAGCTCTCGCCGACCACATGAAACACGCCGGATACCCCTTCTCCTCGACGCAGCGCAACCTGTTGGCCACTGTTTGCTCCTGTTGAAGACTCGTCAGATCGGGCCAGTCGCGCTCCGTAGCCGTCGCAAATTCCCCCACGACACAAGGATATTCGTCAGAGTATGTGTGCGGCGGCAGATCGCAGTTCTCCTGAGCGTAGTAATGATATTGATGCAACGTTATCCCGAGCCCGATGGAATCCCATTTTTCAAGAGTGTCCCAGTGGGCGAAGCCAACCGAGGATTTGAATGCGCTGCGCCCGTCGGGAAGCAATTTTCATGTTTATCCGGCCGATGCCCTCGGCGATGAACTCCTTCATGACTCTGATCGACACATTCCGGTTCACGTCTTTTTTCCCGATCAGCGAGAGCTTCCTGATCACCCATTCGGGCTCGTTGATCAGTTCCCAGGCATAGATCGAGTCCTGGTAATGCATCGAGATTTCCAGCAACGGGTCGAGCACTCTTTCAAAGAATGCCTGTCGCTTCATCGGATCTCTGACAATGTCATACCGCCCACCCTTGATGATGCCGGGACTCCCATCAAGCGCTGTCCCATGATGGCACCAGTGAAAATCAATCAGCGAGGGAAACAATTTCAGACCATATTTCGCGCAGATCTGCAGAACATATTCAAAATCATCGCAGAGCTGTTTGTAGTATGAATGACCGGCGGGCAATGGATCGAAGGTCCATTCATGGCCAGCCTGTTGGGGCGCAAGTTCTCCCATCCCGTAATTCATGCCGTCAGCCAGCAGGAACCAGCGGACGGCAAAAATCCCATGCGAGGCGAAATGCCTGAAGTCGTCTTCGATATGCCTGCGTTTCTGTTCGCGCCAGGACGAGAGATTCTCCGCCGATACCCAGGCGGATGGAGGATCCCCGAAATCCCAGCCATAATCGATCCACGGATAATTGATGCCGATATTCATGGGTTTAAAGTTTTAAAGTTCAAAGTTTAACGTTTCTGAGACTAATGAATTTTGTGGGGACCGAATAATTAAATGCCGATTGTGACACCCACTGCGTAGCGACGGGTTGGTCAGGAATTCCCCAAACCCGCCAGTCAACCACTCGCTTGAAGAGCTTTGCCATTATCCCATCGTGATGATAGTTTACGTTTTTGTTACTCAATTTAATACAGATTATCCCCAAATCAAGGAGTTCTACAAATGGGCAAGCAAAGAGCAATTGTGATTTCCGCAGTGATATCTCTGATCGTGATGATCGGTTTTTCGGTGACGGCGCAGAAGCCGCAGTATCCGAAGACGAGGAAGATCGATCACGTAGACAGCTACCACGGAACCAGCGTTCCCGATCCGTATCGCTGGCTTGAGGACGATAATTCGGCCGAGACGGCAAAATGGGTGGAGGAGCAGAACAAGGTCACACTTGGCTATCTCGATAAGATCCCATATCGGACGAAGCTCAAGCAGAGGCTGGAGCAGCTCTTCAACTATCCGAAGATCAGCGCGCCTTCGCGCAAGGGCGAGTACTACATTTTCAGCAAGAATGACGGCTTGCAGAATCAGAGTGTGCTCTACATGCAAAAAGGACTGGACGGCAAACCCGAGGTGCTGATCGATCCGAACAAATGGTCTGAAGACGGCACGGTGCGGCTTGGAGCATTCGCTCTTTCGAAAGATGCCAAATATGCCGTCGTGGGAATTTCTCGCAGCGGATCGGACTGGCAGGAATACCAGGTAATGGAAGTCGCCGGCAGAAAGATGCTGCCGGACCTGATCAAATGGGTGAAGGTTTCGGGGGCGTCATGGTCCGGCAACGGATTCTTCTACAGCCGTTATCCCGAGCCGGAGAAGGGCCGCGAACTTTCGACGAAGAACGAGAACCACCAGGTCTGGTATCACAAGGTCGGCACTTCGCAGGCAGAAGACTCTTTGATCTATGAAGACAAAGCCAATCCGCAGCGTTTTCACGGCGTCGGCACGACCGAAGACGAGCGATTTGCGATCCTCAACATCTCTGATCGAGGCAAGGGCAAAAAAGGCAATGCCATTTTCTATCGCGATCTTCTCAAAGGCGACAAGACCTTCAAGCCGATCGTCGGCGAGATCGGCGACGACAGCTTCTCGGTGATCGACAACATCGGTGACAAGTTCCTGATCGAGACGAACAAAAACGCCCCGAACGGAAAAGTGGCGCTCTTCGATCCGAAGAATCCCAACAACTGGCAGGAAGTACTGCCTGAAAAGCCCGAGCCGTTGCAGAACGCAGGGACTGCCGGCGGCAAACTCTTTGCGACCTATCTCAAAGACGTGACGACTAAAGCCTACGTATATAGCCTCACCGGCAAACTCGAGAACGAAGTGGTCATGCCCGGTCCGGGCACAGCCGGCGGATTCGGGGGAAACAACGACGACAAGTTCGTCTTCTACAGCTTCACTTCGCTCAATTACCCGCCGACGATATACAAGTACACAATCGCGACGAAGAAATCCGATCTCTTCCGGACCGTGGACATTCCCGGTTACAAGGCCGATGACTACGAGACGAAGCAGGTCTTCTACAACAGCAAGGACGGCACTCGCGTCCCGATGTTCCTCGTTCACAAGAAGGGCCTCAAGCTCGACGGCAGCAATCCGACGCTGCTTTACGGTTACGGCGGATTCAACATCACGACTTCGCCTTCCTTCAGCGCACTGAGAATCGCACTGCTCGAAAACGGATTCGTCTATGCTTCAGTCAACATGCGTGGAGGCGGAGAATACGGCGAAAAATGGCACGAGGCCGGAACGAAACTCAAGAAGCAGAATGTCTTCGACGACTTCATCGCCGCGGGCGAATGGATGATCGCCAACAAATACACGTCTCCGGCCAAACTGGCGATGCAGGGCGGATCGAACGGCGGCCTGCTGGTCGGCGCGGTGCTCAATCAGAGGCCTGATCTGTTCAAGGTCGCGATTCCACAGGTCGGCGTCATGGATATGCTGCGTTTCCACAAGTTCACGATCGGCTGGAACTGGATTGCGGATTACGGATCGAGCGACAACCCCGATGAATTCAAGGCGCTCTATGCCTACTCGCCGCTCCACAACATCCGCGAAATCAAATACCCGGCGACGCTCATCACCACCGCCGATCACGATGACCGCGTCGTACCGGCGCATTCATTCAAATACGCGGCGACCATTCAGGAGAAGCAGCGCGGAGATGCTCCTGTCCTGATTCGCATCGAAACCAAATCAGGTCACGGCGCTAGCAACACCGCCAAACAACTCGAAGGCACCGCGGACATCTATGCCTTCATCTTTTACAACATGGGCCTGAATCCAACATTCGGGAAATAGCCCTTGCATAATCGCATGGAGTTCCGCCTTCGCATGGAGTTCCGCCTTCAGGCGGAACTTCTTTCAAGACGAGAGTTCCGCCTGAAGGCGGAACTCCATGCTGGAACTCCATGCTTAACACTTGCCTTTTACTGACAATTAGCTAGCATATCCGACCATGACTATAAAAACCTGGCTCTTTATTGTTCTTGGAATTTTCGGCGCGGTCTATCTCTTCACCTGGTATACAGCAGTTTCCGGTAAACAGTGGGAGTCCCCCGGCTGGATTCGCACGGGGATAGGCTTCGTTGCCAACTTCTTCGACACTCTCGGCATCGGATCATTCGCCACGACAACATCGATGTACAAACCGTCGAACATGGTGCGTGACGAACTGATTCCCGGGACGCTCAACGTCGGCCACACACTTCCAACAATCACACAGGCATTCATCTACATCGCCATTGTCGAAGTAGATATGACGACCCTTATCATGTTGATTGCCGCGTCGGTACTGGGGATGTGGCTTGCAGCCGGAGTCGTTTCGCCATGGCCGCGACGCAACATTCAGATCGGCATGGGCATCGCGCTGATCGTCGCAGCCGGGCTCATGCTCCATGACGATCTTCAACAAGAGCGCCGGCGGCGGACAGGATATGGGGCTGCACGGCATCAACCTCATCATTGGAGTCATCGGCAATTTCCTCCTCGGCAGTTTGATGTCGCTGGGCATTGGTCTTTACGGCCCCTGCCTGATCATGATCAGCCTGTTGGGCATGAATCCGAAGGCGGCATTCCCGATTATGATGGGTTCCTGCGCTTTTCTGATGCCGGCCGGAAGCACAAAGTTCATCTCAAAGGGGAGCTACGACCTGCGCGCAGCCCTGGGGCTGGCGATCGGCGGAATCCCGGCTGTGCTCATCGCGGCATACATCGTCAAGGAGATGAATCTGACATACGTGCGCTGGCTGGTGGTCGTCGTTGTGCTTTACACTGCGATCACACTGCTGCGATCGGCGATGACAGAGAGCAAAAATGGAAAAGCCTAGCATGGAGTTCCGCCGCATGGAGTTTCTTCGCATAGAGTTCCGCCTTCAGGCGGAACTTCTTTCAAGACGAATATTCCGCCTGAAGGCGGAACTCCATGCGAAGAAACTCCATGCGAAGTTCATCGTCCCAGCCCTTGTGCTGATCCTCTTCCCATTTTCAGGTTACTCTCAGCGGCAAAAGCCACGAGCTGAAAAGCCATTCGAACCAGTGGAAACGACAATTGCAGAGATTCACCAGGCAATGCGATCGGGCCGTCTGACAAGCAGGCAACTGGTCGAAGCCTACCTCAAACGCATCAACGCCTATGATCAATCAACCAAACTGAATTCGCTTGTCCTTGTTAATCCCAATGCGCTGGCCGAGGCTGACAGGCTCGATGCCGAGTTCAAGCGCACACGGAAGTTGCGCCCGCTGCACGGCATTCCGGTAATCGTCAAAGACAATTACGACACGAAAGACATGCAAACGACCGGCGGCTCACTGGCGCTGAAAGCGTCGATCCCTCCCGATGATGCCTTTCAGGTGCGCAGGCTGCGTGAGGCAGGGGCAATTGTACTGGCAAAATCGAACATGGCCGAGTGGGCGTTCAATCCTTATCTTACGGAAAGCTCGATTGCCGGAATTACCCGCAACCCTTACGACCTCGAACGTGTCCCGGCCGGTTCGAGTGGCGGGACGGCTGCGGCAGTCGCCGCCAACCTGGGCTCAGTGGGACTCGGCACCGACACAGGGAATTCGATCCGTGGGCCGTCTTCGCACAACTCGCTTGTCGGCATCCGGTCGACCATGGGATTGGCGAGCCGGGACGGCATCATCCCGCTCTATCTGCGAAATGACATCGGCGGTCCGATTGCCCGCACACTGGAAGACGCTGTTCGCGTCCTCGAGGTGATAGCGGGCTATGACCATGCAGACCCGGTCACCAAATTGTCCGAAGGCAAAATCCCGAAAAACTACACTCAGTTTCTCAAACGTGATGGATTGAAGGGGGCGCGGCTGGGAGTGTTTCGGCGTTATATCGACACCCCAACGACAGACCCGCAGGTCAAGGCTCTGATGGCAAAGGCTATTGAGGATCTGAAAGCGCAGGGAGCGACGATCGTCGATCCATTCGACATTCCGGGTTATGAAGAACTGACTCGCAACATCTGGTGCGACGAGTTTCATCACGATGTGAACAATTACCTGGCATCACTTGGCCCGACCGCTCCATACAAAACCCTGACCGAGATCGTTGCGTCCGGATTGTATTCTCCCTATATCGAAGCGCGTTTGAAACGCGTTATTCAGACATCGCCGAAAGAAGCCACCTGCCAGGATTTGTATCACGAGCCGCGCAACATTGCTTTTCGCGATGCGGTACTCAAGGCAATGGAAGCGGCAAAAATAGACGCCATCATCTATCCGACCTGGAGCAACCCACCTCGGAAAGTCGGCGACATGCAAAGCCCTGCGGGCGACAACAGCCAGATACTTTCGCCTCAAACCGGCTTCCCTGCGATTACAGTGCCCATGGGGTTCACTTATGGCTCACTGCCGGCCGGGATTACGTTTCTCGGCAGACTCTTTGGCGAACCTGAATTGATCCGGTTTGCCTATGCATATGAACAAGCTACAAAGCATCGCCGCCCGCCTGAGAGATTCCCGCCGCTCCGTTGACTTTTCATCTACCTTTACCATCTATCGCCGTGTTAAACAGGTTCGGCGTTATTTCGCCAGCAGGATTCGCAAGTCCCGGACGTTGTTTCCGGTAGGACCAGTAATGATGGCATCTCCCAGCGCCGCGAAAAAATTATAAGAATCGCTGGATTCCAGATATGTTTCGGGAGAAAGGCCGAGCTTGCCGGCCCGCCTGATTGTAGTCTCATCCGCGATTGCGCCGGCGGCCGGACTGTGACCGTCAATGCCGTCCGTGCCGGCGCTGAGAATGGCTACGGGCTCAAGCGTGTCATGCATTTGCATTGCCGCGCGCAGGACGAATTCCTGATTGCGCCCGCCCTGACCGCTGCCGCGAACGGGGCAAATGACTTCGCCACCTGAAAGGAGGCAAACAGTCCGGCCTCGATTGGCATCGCGCAATGCCTGCAGCCGCGCCAGATGAATTACTGCCATTTCCTGGACATCCCCTTCAACCAGATCTTCCGCCACCTCGACCACACAGTTATGCAACTCTTCGGCAATTCGACGGGCAACGCTCAAGGCAATGCGATTGTCGAGCAGCAGGTGATGCGAGCGTGAGTCATGATCTTCAGCCTTCGGCATTTCAGGCAGGGCGCCTGAAGCAATTAATGCCGCAACGTGCCGCGGGAATTTATCGAGCAGATCATATTTAGCGACAATGCGGTCAAAATCTGAACGCGTCGTATTACCCGGTAAGGTCAAACCGGATGATACCGTGGATAGATCGTCGTTGTTGACATCCGAGATATAAAGCGAAATCTGCCGGGCCTTCCCAGCGGCTTCGGCCAGGCGTCCGCCTTTAACGGAAGACAGAAAACGCCGCACGATGTTCATCTCGTTGATCACCGCACCACAGCCGACCAGTATGCGGTTGATGGATTGCAGATCCTGAAGGGTGATTGAATCGCTTACCGGTTTCTCAAATACCGCAGAGCCGCCGCCGGAAATCAGAAACAAGACCAGTGTTTTTTCATCATTCGCCGATGACAGCAACTGGAGGGCGGATTCGGCTGCATCGATGCTGGCCTGATTTGGCAGCGGGTGCCCGCCGATGAAAACCTTAAAGCGTTCCGGAACTCTGCCAATCACGGCATTCGTCGCAACAATCCCGCCGGTAATGCGATCGCCAAGCACAGCCTGGGCGGCACGCGCCATCGGCAGCGAGGCCTTGCCGATCGCAATCACAAACAACCTCGAGAAATGATCCAGCGCCACCTCGCTGTCACCCGCCTTGAGCGTCTCGCCATCGAGATGCAACGCCCGACGAACGACAGACTCCACCTCGATGGCGGCGAGTGTGCGATGAAAAATATCAGTGGTAATTGCGCGTAGAGTCATTCAACCCATTATTGCCAGAGTAACGCCAATTGCAAAAGCATGTATTCGCTCCTGTTATTTCTCCGAGCTAATAACCGATTCACCGGGTGCGGCCTGTAGTATTGCAATGACCATAAACCTCCTTGGCCGCGCTCCCCTGGAATGAAGGGTCGGCCTACTGAAGACATTACAAATCCTGTTTCTCCAGATCAATGTAGAAATTGCGATTGACTTCAAATGTTTTGATCTCTTCGGGAAACTCAAAGATTTGTTTTCTTCGTTTGGTGTTATTACAACTTCCTTGCCATTAATAATTACCCGAATCGGCATTGCGAACCCTTTCACGACTCTTTCATATTTGAACGACAGGGTCTTTCCGTTTACCTTGTATTTTAAGAGCGGGATTTTTGTTGTCCGCAAGTACTGGTCGAATACCTTACTGAGATCAACGCCAACCATCCTGGCGATAAACGACTCAATCTGTTCGGTCGAAACTGTCTGATGCCAGAATTCTGCATTAAGGCCACGCAATATAGAGAGCCATTTTGAGTCGTCATTGAGAACATGGCGAATCGTATGCAGCATATTCCCGCCTTTATAATACATATCTCCCGATCCTTCTCTGTTTGCGCCATAAACGCCGATAATCGGGCTGTCATTTTTAATATTGTGGCGGCTTCCAATAACATAATCTTCCGCTTCTTTTTTACCGAAGTGGTATTCAACAAAAAGGTTCTCTGAATAATTGGTAAAACCCTCGTGAATCCACATATCGGCTGAATCTTTCATCGAAATGTTATTGCCAAACCATTCATGTCCCGATTCGTGGACAATAATGAAATCGAATTTGAAACCGATCCCGGTGGCGCTCACGTCTCTTTGGCGATAGCCATTCCTGTACCAGTTGCCATAAGTAACCGAACTTTGATGCTCCATTCCCGGATATGAAACCGCAACGAGCTTGTAGCTGTCTTCAAAAAGGGTATTTCCCGAACCAATGCTCAAAAGCTTCCAGCATACGGGGGACTTCTTTGAATTGTCTGATCGCGACATCTTTTTGATGCGCCAGAACCCAGTAGTCAAGATCAAGGACTCCACCTTTTCCACGATATTTTTCAGCAAAGTTCACATAGTTGCCAATATTAACGTTGACTCCATAATTATTGATTGGATTCAGGACTTCCCAATGAAAGGTGTTTGTTTTACCAGCAATATTATGATCTGTTTTTCAGGCGACCATTAGAAACGGCCACTAGCTGCTCCGGTACGGTCACGCTGATTTGCATCCCACGATCAGGTTCGTCAGACCCATGATCTTTATTCGGCCACCAAATACTCGCGCCGATTCCTGGCATGTGGTGACAATGAAATGCTCCCCAAGATCATCTCTGCCCCAGGTTATTCCGCCAACCCAGGGCGGGTTCTTACTTTCCACGGGAATGCCTTGGTAAAACACCTCGATCCTGTCTTCGCCCTTTGGGAAGATCTTTCTCAAAAGTTATCCAGTAGACATTTTCTTCTCGCTCAAATTTAAGTTGTGATGTGCCATCGCGTAACTTTTGTAATTGCCAGCGGGGACTGCAGGTCGATTTGCATCTTATTTCCCGCTTTCAGAGTCTTGAAGGTTATGACGTTTGACCCTCTCAAACTCTTCGTATCGGGTAAAAACTCTACCTTCAGGTTATAATGCAATACGTCCCACCATTCACGCTCAGGCGTGACTGAGCCTCGAAGCATTTCTTTACGAGTGATATTTCCTGTTTGTGCAAAAAGGTAGCCACTACCAATTTGAATCTGTAACAGGATGGCAACTGCAACTATTATTTGTTTTAGCATAATCATCAAAAATCTCATTGGTAGCCAGCGCCCTGACACTGGATATTTTATTCAGCACACGAATGGAATCACCCCAGTTCTCTGCGCCGTGTCAGGTTTCCAAACCTGACAAACTGGATAGAAGCTCCTCGATGCACTCTCCTTCTGACCTTCGCGCTGTATCGAGAACAATTCTTTCCACCGTCCAATCGTGATACTCACGACTTTCGACTTCTTGCCAGGTCGGCAGCCGTAGCCCGGAAACTGTCGAAGCTCGTGATTCCAATCTCTTACGATGATCCTGAGTATTGGAGCATACAACCTCGACGTTCACATATCGCGCTCCGGCGTCCAGGGCCACCTGTTCCCATTCGCGCCTGGTCAACTCAATTGGGTTGCAGGAATCAGCGACAACGCTGACGCCGACGTTCAAGATGTCAAACGCAACCCGGTATGCCAACCGATACCCCTCGCCACCCACGTCAACAGAGCACAGATCCCTCAGCGCTTGCTCGATAGTATCGACTCGCAGGTGAGCGGCGCCAACGCGCCGTGCCAGTAAATGGGACAACGTCGTCTTCCCACTTCCCGGGAGGCCTGAGAATATGTAGAGGGTCGCTCTGTTCATATTTATAATACCTGCCGCCAATCCCTGGAATCCTGACGAAACAAGCGTCTCGAAGCCGAACCTCTATAACAATGGTACCCAGTAACAGAACCCTGGCACAGCCGAACCAGCCGCGTAGTTGCATCAGGCAATGAAATCCGAGTCGCCCTCCATCGTTCCAATTGCAAAACATCTGGTTAGCCGCAGTTTTCTTCACAAAGTTGCTTAATCGGCGTTCGAACTCGCCCCGATTGTTGCGCATCTTCTCAATGTACCCAAGGCACACCCGGCTCTGTCAATGGGTTTGCAGGTTGTCGTCACCTGCATCCACGTTCACCTGTTTTATGCATAACGTTCGAGCTAAGCGGCCTGCCGTTGGCGCTCCGCTTGAGCGAGGGGTTAGGCATCGCTGTGTGGCGCACCTCCAAGAGCGAACTGCTCAAGGACTTGCCAGGCAAGACCTGCCTTCTGTTGGATGCGAGAAACCTCGAAGAATGTGATCTCCAGCTCAGAAGACAGTGAGTCAAGATTGCCCGGAGTGTTGCCGTCGGCCTTCCGGATTCCGTGGATTTGCCAGAGTGATGTGAGGAGGGTGCGACCTGGCTGAAATATTGCCCAGGACCCAGCGTCGAAGCCTTTGAAACTCGGCAGCGCCTCCGACGCAAGGCAACAAGACCCCGTGTCCCTGAAAGACCTCCGGGGCACCAAAGACCAGTTTGAGGGGCGTCGCCTCGGTTGCCCCAAGCCTTGCTGCCAATTCAATGCTCGTGAGATTAACGAGTTCGTCTTCTCTACACAATGTGACGTGCGCCGGGATCAGGCTGGCTTGAACCGGATCCAGTAGGCGACGGACCGACTCGACGAGATCTCTCTGGTGTGCCGGGACGAACAGACTGAGTTGTATTCGGATGTTCAAAGCTGGAGCCTCGCGCCAACAGTTCCCTGCGACGCCTGACTGCGGAGTTCAGCGGGCCGTCGTCTTCCGCAGCACACCGGATCGCGACGCAACGACCTGTATGTAGTCATCGGATGCCCCAGGCATTTGGTCGCGGTCTAACGCTCCAGGTTCACCGGCGGGCCGCGTGGACGACCGTCCGCTGCACCAGGTTGTTGGGCAGCGAATCAAGCCGGCCCATACTCGAGCGACACTGTGCCGGTCTTCTCCCAGACCCGGTGCTTGACGAGCTTGAGCTTTGACAGTCTGGCGGGATGCGGCAACAGAGGCAACCCACCGCCGAGGGAGGACCGGGATCACAGCAACCTCCACTGCATCGACCAGGCCAAGCTCGAGCAAGCTGCGGAACAGCAAGCCGCCGCCGAATAGCCAAATGTCTTTCCCCGCTTCGCCTTGAGCTCAGCCAATGTCTTTGCAGGATTGTCGGACACTATGACACCCGGACATTCCGTTTGGCGAAGCGTGCTTGAGAACAGGTAGGCCTGCATGCCGGGCATCCCACCCGTACCGCCTTGCTGCCGCGTTGCCTCGTATGTCTTTCGACCCAGGAGGACGGTGTCGAATGCGCTCATGAGCGCGCTGAAGTCGATATCCGGATCCATCAAGATCCAGTCGCTCTCACCGTTCGGGCCGGCGATGTATCCGTCAAGGCTCATAGCCACCGAGAAGCGAACTCGCCTCTCATGGAATCCTCCTTTCGTCTGCACAACCCCAGAATCACCGTGCCGCACCATCGCTTCCTCGACCTTCTGCTTAGGAAAGCGGCTACGGTTAATCGTTGGTTCGGCGGGGTCCGTACTCGCCATGTTTACTTATTGCTAACGGAACCCATTGGGTTCACCAGAAACTTCACTGCATCAAAAAAACCATATTCTCGGGTTTTATTACTGCTTGTCAGCACACTGACTAGCCTATATAACCTTTAAGGCTTTGGCCTGGGTATTTCGATTTTGGCTTCCCCAGCCTGAGCGGAGAAGCGTTGATAGTTACTCTTCTCAGATATCCATTCGTAATTCAGATTGTTAAATACCTGTGGATTGGCAGCGGCGTTTACGCGTGTCAGCGTTGCAAGCCAAATTCCATCGGGCATTCTGCTGTACTCGACCGCAAAGGCGACAGTCTTTCTTTCACTGTCTTCCGCCAGATAAGCCTGCAGTTTGGCAGTTACGCGGTCAGCCGCATCGATCCAGACCGTTCCGGCCAGATGTCCCAATGGCGCATAGACGTGCTCTTCAGGACGAAAAGCCGGGTTCGGGCGAAAATCAAGCACCAGCATGTCACGGTCGTTCCAGCGCTCGTGACGTAAATTATAAAATTCCCCGGCGCGAAAAATTTCAAAGGTTCCTATTCGAATCATGCGCTCCTTGCTCATCCCAAATACAAAACCGAACTCAGGCCCTGATGAGCCAGGAGAATGTGCCACGGTCTTTAAACGCTCGGCTTCATCTTCAGTCAGGTTTTTAACCGCCTTTTGCCGCTCCTTCTGAATTTTATTTTCTGACATCGGTTTGCCATTTCTGCTCAGTACCACCTCCACATTTCGCCGAGGACTTTGGTAATTCTCACTTACCTCAATAATTTCCTCTTTCAACTCGCCTTTGTTATTGAATGTACGCCGCGTGAATTTATTGAGTGCCGTGTATTCCGTGATTTGTCTGTTCATCTCCCGTTGATTGGACATCACCTGGTTCAGCAACTCAATAATGTTCCTCTCAGAAGTAGAGGTTTGGGCTTGTGCAAAGCCAATCAAAAACCAAATTGCCAAGCTTTTTAACAACATCATCTTATCTCATCTATTCTGATTAGTAACTGATACTGTTGGCGAATTCAACGGCGCCAGGATCATCGATAATTATGGCGGCCCTACAGACCGATCTACTAAGCCAGGAGTTGCGCTCAGCCTCCGGCTTCGCTTAACCCCTGGCTCTTATCTTTCAGCCCTTCGAGCCTTGCCGCCAAATGTCCGAATGTCGCCTGTTCTGGTTTAGGTAATGTGCGCACCGGTTGTCTCCACGTAGACCGCATAAAGTGATTGGCTGGCCGCCATGAAAAGTCTGTTTCTTCTTGCGCCACCAAAACAAATATTGGCACAGGTCTCAGGCAGACGAATCATCCCGATCAGTTCACCATTTTGCGCAATCACCTGAACTCCGGGCCGAGCCCCAGCCCAGATGTTTCCGTCGACATCGCAGCGAATGCCATCAGCGAAAGAAGGCGCTCCTGTACCAGGTATGACAAGTTTGGCAAAACGCCTGCTCCCGCGAACGACCTTTCCGTCAATGTCAGCAACCTTGATCTCCAGTTGCGGGCCGGTATCCGCTACGTATAGCTTCTTGTAATCAGGTGAGAAGCAAATCCCATTCGGTTGGCCAAATTCGTCGCTCACTTTCTCGACCTGCCCTGTCTTTGGGTCCACCCGATAGACGGCTACGGGAAGCTCCTGATCAGCTTTATTTCCCGCATAGTTTCCGCGGATACCATATGTCGGATCAGTGAACCAGATGCTTCCATCGGGATGAACAACTACGTCGTTCGGGGAGTTCAATCGTTTTCCCTGAAATTTCTCGGCAATAACTGTAACAGTACCAGTCGGCTCATATCGAACAACTCGGCGGCCACCTTGCTCGCACGTGAGCTGTCGTCCCTGGTAATCGAAGGTGTTCCCGTTACTGTGGCCAGAAGGATTACGGAAGATCGTTACGCGCCCGTCATCCTCGATCCACCGCATCTGGACATTGTTTGGAATGTCACTCCAGGCGAGGTAGCGCCCGACGCCGTTCCAAGCCGGACCTTCGGCAAAGCTGGTACCGAAATGGAGCCGTTTGATAGCAGTGTTGCGAATCATATACGGCTTAAAGCGATCATCAATCGCAATGATGTCCGGATCAGGGTATTGAATAGGATCCTGACGAGTCCAGTCACGTGGTGAAGGAATTGGCGACACCGGCGGCTGTTGTGCCCGGCCCTTAGCGGCGAACACAGAGCTGACGATTCCACCAGTTACGGTAGTCAAAAACGAGCGGCGTTCCAGTTTCATATGCAGTCTCTTGTGCTGAATTGAATTATTTATATCACTGAACTTCACCCGATTTAGTGAACAGTTTTTGTCTTGGGTGGTTATGCCACCCCGCCAGCCGCCACCCGCCACCTTGATATCTCCGTTCGAATTTGATCGGAGATTGGTAATTAATCCCTGGTGACGATGATGTGGATTGTACCAACCCTCAATGAATTGAAAAACTTCCC
>JADJLO010000018.1 GCA_016710075.1 Acidobacteriota bacterium
TAGCCCGCGTCACCGAAACAACAGCGCTACCAACCTGTCTCCCATCTAACCGAACCCAAAAAGTTTGGGTGTCGCTGGGACGGGCCGGCACTGGTCAAGGTTTGCGATTGCCACGGTCGAGCAGGCGCTCGGTACCTGAGGGCTGTTCCTGGAGATAGAGACCGGTCACACCCTCGACCTGTTTGTAATGCACCAGCCACTTGCCATCGGGCGACAATCCACGGTCGCGGGTAATTCGGTTGGCCTCCTCGGACTGCAGGGCGCGGGCAACCAACCCATCCGGTGTGATGCTGAACAGTTGCTGCGCCTTGGTTCTTCGCTGGACAAATTCCTTCGGCGCTTCATTTGGCAGTCTCTCGAGCATTGGAACCTCGGTGAACACGACACGCTGCCCGTCTCAATGGTCCACCGCGGGTCTTCATTACTCTTTGTGCTGTCGCCAAGCTGTCGCCGGTTCGATCCGTCCGGGTGCATCACGAATACGCGATACTGACTTGAAGGGCGCTTATCTTGAGCCGCGAAGAGGAGCCACCGACCATCGGGTGAAAATGCGGCGGAACCCGTTCGTCGTGCCCGGCAGTGCGACGACATCACTGCCGTCGGGCTTCATAAGGTACAACTGCCTCGCTCCGCCCCGATTCGACGCAAAGACAATGTGGCGACCGTCCGGCGACCAGTTGGGCTGTTCTCCAAGGGATCCACTTGGAGTCAGTCTTGTCAGACCGGAGCCGTCCGGCCGGATGGTGTAAACGGCCGCTTCGCCATCCCGGTTGGATTCGAACGCAATCGTCTGCCGTCTGGTGCCCACGACGGGACCGAATAGTAGACGGCGTGAGCGGTCTGTTGCGGGACTGAGTAGGTCAGGGTGCCCGAAAGCAGGAGTGCATACACAGCATTGATAATTACTCGTTTGATTGTCATTGGGTCCTCCAATACATTCTCGTGACCACGCGATACCTCATAATGATGAAGCCCCCAAGCGGGCTAACGACATATTCAACGGGCGCGCGTGCAACACTGATCGAAGAGCACAACACACGACCGCGCGCTCCGTTGCAATAGATGTTCGACATTTGCCCATAATCAAAAGTCTTTTTTGCGTACTCAATTTTCACCCCTGATCGCTCATTGGCAGCGAAAAAGATGCGGGCATCTGTGTCATGGATGATTTCTAAAATATTCCCTTCTTTCCATTTCACTTCCACCGGTGGCCCACCACCCGGCCCCAGCCGAACCTTGCCGTGATCGGAGTCGCAACTAAAAATATTGCCCTCTTTGTTCGGCAGTTTTTCGTTCGCGGGCATGAATGATATTTGCGTACTATAACCTGTCGTTGCGCCACAATCGCGTTGAAAGATAATGACTTTATATTTTTGATCTGGCGCGATTATTTCTTTGATGATCTCATTGCCACAACCGCCTGATAAATCGAGAAACGAGCATCCCCAATTTTGCAGCAATAAGCCAATGAGACCGGCTGTTATCAAACGTTTCATCAAGGTACTACTCATGCCATAGCGATGATGTCGAACGATCGCGTTCAGTGGCGCCGCCCTCCGACAAAGATAACAAATCAACGGCGGCGGCTCCACTGCAACGCGGTGTTAGCCGGAATCAAATATCTTAATCTTTCGATGCAAGGTTTTGTATATCAGTTTAGTTGTACAGGTCTTGCAATGCGGATCTCAGGTCTGAAAATTGAAATTCGAAACCTTCCTCGCTTAAACGATGCGATATGCATAATCGGCCCCAAAAGCGCTAAATCCGGATCTGTGCGGAGAATTAATGGAGCTCAAGTCGGATCATCCAGCTTTGCGCTGGTAATCCGAACGGAACTCGAAGCGCTTTTTCTCAATTCACGTGATGAAATCTGCATTTGAAACAGGATTGGGAGCTGTTTGCTGGTATGCTCCATTCATCTCACTGTTTGTAATTGCCCTTGCGAGCAAACAGTTCATGTCTTTTTCGTGTATCCAGCTAATTCCTTGCCGGCCATGCCCGGCTTTTCCACCCAGCCCCCATTGAACTAATGTCGCCAGCCGACGTAGCGCCCCACCATTCCGGCCAAGCACAAAACTGGTACGAAGTATGACCCGTCTCATCTCGGGAGGAGCTGCTTTGTCAAATGCTTCTTCCCAGGCCCGACCGACAAAGGGGCTAATCCATAACCAACACAAAGCAGAATTTTCATCACATATAGCATCTGGCGGATCACCGCCGTATGTGCAGTTGCCATTTGAACCCAAGACTTTTGGAGGTGACTTCAATTGCTGTAGAGCGCGACCAAGAACTTCAGTTGATTCAACCCGAGATCGAAGTATCTCATCGCAATGATCTGGCGTCTTAATACAATCCAACTGTACGCCCAGCCAGGTTACTAATGCAGTCGCTCCATCGAGATGACTACCCATTCTCCAAGGCTGCGTGCATCCCATATTGCATGTTTCCATCGAGAGTCATTCACTGAGCTGTTACGAGAGATCAAAACTACTTCGCATCCAGCATCAGAGAAATCTCGCAAGATTAAGCCCAAGAAATCCCAGTACCACCAGCTATTACGATTCGTCCAGTGGGTTTCATATTGATCCTGCTCTTATTAAAATCCTGCTAACGAACAAGTTTACCGGGCCGCCGCCCTTCCAAAAGGATCGACCTGGAAGCGGCGGCGGCTCCGTATCAAACGTGAGTTAGGGGAAGTTACGGGTATCAGTCATTAAGCTATAGACTTGAACTAATTGATTCCATTTTCAGATTTACTCTATGCGGCGGTTTTCAATTTGCCGCCCATAATTGTCATTAGAATCAGAATCGCCGTAAAGAGAATATGATACCAAATGGGAACATACCGCCAGGACAGAACCGCCTTCAGTAAGCCCAATGCCATTAGCAGAATGCCGAGGATCAGAGGCGTGCGTTGGTTTTCACCGGCGACCAGCACGGCCAGAAATCCAGACATCACTGAAACTATTGCTGCGCAGACAATCTGCGTGAGAAGAAATCTCGTATCGGGTGCGAACTGACCGCCATTCTCAATGGCCGCCTGGAACGCGCGTTGTTGAGCGCCGAACCACTCCGGCCAAATGGCTGAAAGAATCTTCTCGCTTCCAACCCAAACTATCACCCAGGCAAAAAATCCGGCAATGGGCCCAAGATGATTCGTAGCATAAATCCCCTCCCATTTTTTTCTTTAAAATGTTTTCACCATGGATCAGTGCAACCGTTTGGGTACTGCATCTCTAACTCACTCATTGGATGGATCGTGTCACAGCTTTGTACGCCTAACGACAAGTATACAGGGGCGCCGCTGTCCGCAAAGGTTTATCGAGAAGACGGCGGTGCCTCGGTCGAATGTTGAGTTAGGCCAGGGTATTCTTTTTGCCTTTGCACGCAGAAATAATAGTCAAGCGGGTTTTTCTAAACTCGCGTGGGGCTATACATAGATCATTATTGGCAATGTCGAAGATGATATTGAACTGCTTTAGTATCCTCACTGCCGATGACGCTCATTTTCTGTGCCCCAATGGCGCCAGCAACAAAAGAATCCTGCAGGTACATTTGAAAGCTTAGCACTCCAAGTACAAATACTGGCGGATGCCCTTTTTCACTTTAGTGTTTCCAAACGAGTCCTTCAAGCTGGCTTCATCGGTGATCCTGATTTTCCGCCTACTCCAGCGTTACGGCGAAGGCATCGTCCAAAGAATTCCTCCGGAATAGCCGGAATGAATGAGAAATTTGTTGGTATAGGGTCTTACCTTCAATCAGGCAGCTGCCCTGGACAAGAAGCTTTTTTCAGCTATCATCTTGGTTTCTATTTTGAGGCGCTCGTACTTTTCCACTTTGCGAGGGAGTTTTTCATGAAGCGCGATGCGGTCATAGTGGAAGTCTATTTCAACAATCAGATTCTGAAAGAAATCAAGGCCAAAACTTACCATCTGTATCTTTACCAGAATTTTTGTCCTCCCAAATGTCAATGTTGTTGCGCTGTAGGTCACCACTTAAATTTGGTTTCCCTACTGAATGTGAATCTGCCTCCCGCTCCCAGGACTTCACTTTATTAGCGCCGTGAATTTGATGCTCTTTGATTTTCGCACCGCGTCCTCGGTTAACGTCATCCCTCGCTGCCGTATGCAATAAGATTCAACGTTTCAGTGCCGTTGAGCACTGCGCTTACGTCAATGTTGTTGTAAGCAGTGTAAATAGGATATCGCTCTCCCATTATCGGCTTGGTGCGACAGGAAAGTTTTGATTCGTACCGCCTAATTAAAAGCAGGATAGCTAACGTAGCAACGGCGAACAGTTGATGTAAGCGATGCATAGATTTCCCTTTGGAATTATTTGAAGAGGTGCTACATAGGCCTAACGTCATGCCGCTCCTCCGCGAGCGGCGCTCTCTCTCCCGCTTCGAGTCAGCGCGGACTCACCGCGGGCCGTTCGTCGGCTGCAGCGGCTGTTAGGCTGCCGTTCGCCGGATAATCTCCCGCCATGCGATGTGTTTGCCATCGGCGTTCTTGGTGCTCGATCCGAACACTTCGACAGTCTCGGCGCTTGAACGATAGCTCGCCTCGACAAACGCGTCGCCGACCTTGAGGTGATAGTGGCAATAGGCGTCGAAGAGATATCCATGGCCGACGGGCGTGCCTGACATCCACTCGGAAGATGTGGCGCAAGCCGGTCATATGGTGACTGCGCGTCCGTGACCGTGCCGTCATCGAATTGGTGTTTGAAGACGATCTCGAAACCGTTTGCAGTCGAAAGACTGGTCTGCTGGACTCTGTAGGCCAAAGACTTTCCAGCGGAATCATGCCACGTCCCAGCACCCTCGTACGTCCCGAGGAATCGTTCGATATCGTTCACGGGAATCCTCACTGAAGTCTCTAGCAGCCTAACGCTCGCGTTCAGTGGGCCGCCGCCTTCCCATAAAAGATAAGAAATCGTAGGCGGCGGTTCCACTGCAACGCGTTTGTTAGGTGCATATCAATCTTTTTCACTATATTGATTAATAAATTTCTGATCAACGAATTCTATTTTCTTATTTTGAAACCATTTTAAAGGCAAAGGTGTAATTTTCAACGTTGTCCTCTTTCTTTCTCAAAGCTAAACAAAAATCGCCTAATAATTATTGGCCTATCTGCTATTAGCTTCAGTTGACCATTATTATAACGAAGCCATTTGCCTACCAAATACATTCCCCAGCCACGTTTTGGGTGATTAAGTTCTTTCCATTCGGCTGAAGTATTTCACACTTTCCCTTCTTTGCCGCGCTTAATGAAAGTTCCATTATGTCCATAGACATTCACCTTTAATTGTGTGGGCGGTAGCATCACCGTTACCAAAATTATCGAGAATATATAAAGTCCAATATTCTCCTCCAAAACCCATAGATATTCCTTGCAATTCTGCAATAATCAACTCATCGATTTTATCGTTATCAATATCTCCTATCAACACATCAAATATTCCCTCCCACACAGCATCTATAGCCTCATTATCCCATTCAATTAAAACATCATTTCCTCGCTCTATCGTCATTACCTTTTTTCTCATTAGTTAGCCGTTGACACACCTTTGTTGAGCTATCGATTTCAGTACAAGTAGAACCTGGGAACCTGTCAGGTGTACTCAATATCCTCTTTGTATTTATATACTTTCAAGTGACACGAGGTATATCCTTGTAAAGGCTTACTTGTTAACCGTTTATACTGAAATGCATTAGGGCTGTGAAGAATCAGTGAAAAACCACAGATAATTACGCTGTAAAATGTCATAAAATGAAGATTCATAAAACTAATTATTGATAAGCACCTAACGGCGAGTTCACCGGATCGCCGCCGTCCGCCAAAGTTCGACCAAAAAGACGGCGGCGATTCCGGTGCAACGTGGAGTTAGGTACCGTTATTCAAGAAACCCCGCATACGAATATTTCATCAATGCACCATAATTCGCCGTTTTTACTCATTTTATAAATATAACCGCCCCGAGAGTCAGGGATATAGGCAATCATCTCATTCACAAATGCCTTATCCTTTTGCAAATTGAAGCCCACACGCGAAAAGAAAATCAGGCCACATGTATCGGGGTAAGCTTTATAAAATTGGTCCCAAGCAATGGAGTCTCCAATCCTGAATTCGCGAAGTATTGCAGCATCATCACCCAATATGTATTCTTTATTTAGATTGAAAGCTCTAATTAATTTGAGCGAATGGTTATTTTTCTTCTTAAAATCCTCAGATGCAGACGCAAGATTAGATGGCATGGATTTATTCTTAATGAAAAAGACGTCTTCTGGATAGCAATGAGCTGGTCGAGCATCGCTCGTGTCTTCTGCAATAACATACCTACGAACTTTGCCACTACGAGTGTGGTGAAATTCGCTCTCTTTTAAAATAATGGAGTAAATCTCGTAGTCATCGCGTAAATCTATGAAAAGTTTAACATCTCGCCCTTTACATGCTGACAAAAAGACGAAAAGCCAAGTGAGAGATGTGCTGATAAGTTTTATCTGCTGAAAACCTTCTTATGTATTTTTACCGCATATTATTTACGCCTAAGCCTGAGTTAAGCCGCCCCGCAGCGGGGTGGCGGACGCGTGCTAGCGTAGCGTAGGCACGTGGCCGACGCCACGATGCGGGGTCGGCTTGAACGAATTGTTAGGCGGCGCATTAGTAGCCGCTATGGCTGGCTACGAGAACATCGTCTACATAAACCATAGGTTTGAGGCCTAAATCCAGCAGCTACGAGCGGTCTGATTTTCTCAATATACACCTTGTGTCCATTAATTATCTTGGTCCATGACCTCTTTGTCTGAAAGGAGAAGTGGGTTAATGGATTGAGAGGGTGCTGCAACCAAAGACTGTTGTCAGAAGTTACAACTTTCATTCCGCCAAGGAACCAGCCCCGCTGCAATTTTGCCGGGCTATGCCCTATAGAAAATAAAATTTCCATGAACGCTCAGTGCCGCCTAACGAACAAGTTTACCGGGCCGCCGCCCTTCCGCAATTGCTGACCTGGAAGCGGCGGCGGCTCCGGTAGAACGATTTGTTAGGGGAAAATACGTTCTCCCTGCCAAGTCTCGGCTAAGGGCCCACTGGCCAAGAAGACACTGACACGCAATCGCCCGCTTGATTGAAACTGGCCCTCAGCCCTCGATCGAGACCACGGCTCCTTTGGCAAGATGCCTGCTGGCCAGGAAGCCACCTCGCGCAACTCGCTCCTCGAACAAGACTAGGCATCCTTGGCGTCCAAGCCCCTCGGCCAAAAAGCCTCTTCACACAGCTCACTCAATCCGAGATTATCCGGCACCCACTGGCCGAAGCCGAGCCACACTCGCAATGCTTTACATCACGAAGATAAATCACCCCATCGCAGCGTGCCGCGCACGCAAACCATCTCGAAGATCAAAGAGCCGCACTCGCAAACGTCATCCCGATGGCCTGACTAAAATCTATCTTAAAAGACTCAGCAGCAGCTAGTCAAGAGCACCAAGGCAACAGTGCCAATCATATGAGCAGCTCTATTGGGATAGAAACCGATGTTACGCCTCTGCCCTTATTGCTTTTTGTTTTTCTCCAGTAGGACATACTTAGTGCTGATAAATGCGTTATCGATTTGGCCTAACAATTCGTTCACCGGGCGTGGCCGTGTGACGCTGAGTTACAGACGACCGGACGGCCACGCTCCGGTGCAATGGATGTCCGGCTGTTTTTTTGTAAATCAAAAACTGCCGCGTAACCAAGCACGCCCAAAGAAAACTAAAAGTACTGTCAGTGGCAAACCGTTTATCAATAATGCAAACGTTCCCAGCCCCAAGATTTCCCCTTGTTTTTTGACACTGATCACCGCCACGAAAAACCCAATGAGACAAGCAATGCCTGTAAAAAATAAAAGCGTTATGATTTCAGCAATAACCATTTGCGCTGCGACATGCATTATCAGGATCGGGATGTATGTCTCAATCGTTTGCCAAAAGTTATGATTCGCCAATTGCTGATAGATGAGCACTCCAATTATCGTCAAGAATGGACAGGCAATAGAAACCAGCGCGTACTGTCTGTGTTTGTGCGAAAGCCATTTTTTCATACGACAGTTAATTGTACAGAAACACCAAAATCTATCCTTCGCAATTTTAAAGTCTCGTTATCACGACGGAAGCCGAACGTCGAAGTTCAGTGGGCCGCCGCCTTCCGACAAACGACAGCAAATCAACGGTGGCGGCTCCACTGCAACGAGGGTTAGGCGGGCTATTGACACCGTGGCATCTCACAAAAGCCGCACGAAGGCGCCCTCAGATATTGCAGAAAGGACATAAATGAAACCTCGCCAGCCTGCGTCTAGCATTTTTGGAAAGCGGTTTCCTTGGCGAAAATAGAGTTGGTGTCTGCCAAGTCAGCCGCAAGGTAGAAAATGCTCTTCTTTGAGCCTGCTATTAGCCAAGAAACAGCGGGAAGTATATTCCAGCATCCATTTCTCTTTCTGAACTCGCCAAGCTGCACCCAAGATCGACGGCGGAAGCTTCACGACATCCTTAACTGAAATTGTCTTTACTTGGGCAAGGTAGCCGCAGAAATCGCATATTACATCGGCGCACTTGAAATTGAGCGGTAGCTGTCTGAGCGTTCGGGCTCGCTTGCAGCGGGGGGCAACTACAGCGCTTCACAACTTCTCGCCCTTATCTCCTAATAGTTGCTTTGATGTAGCCATGAAGGATCCTACTTCGAGTCTCTATATGCTAGTGATGCCATAGCCCGCCTAACGTGGGCATCAGCGGTTTGGCGTAGCCCGCAGCGGAGCGGAGGGCGAAGCCAAATCCGCTGCATGTGGGGTTAGGCCACCGTTCTATGCCCTAAATGTACACTTGCCCATAGGAATGTGCGTGAAGACTTCCTGAGGGAACAAGAATATAGGCGTGATCGTGCCGAGCATTTGGAGGAAAGCAAGAACAGGGTCGCTCGCATAAATAGGCCGAAGATTAGGCCGATCCCCAATCAAGCATTCCCAGGTGGCCAGCATAGGAATCGACACCTGCGCGGGTATTAATCCAAAGGGTGAGTAGTTCAATCGTGTGCGTTGCCAAATCCTGTGCCGGGCTCAGGCCGGGAAAGAACTTGGAGTGTCCCGAACCAGAAAAAGACAATCCCCAGACTGACTCGCAAGAGCACAATGCCGAAGCGGGCCATCCAGTTAGTAACATTCACATCAATCCGGTCAAACAAAGCACGAAGCCTTGCCATGGCATGGTCTCTTGGATTAACAAATTCGAGTGCCCGTAATCGCTGACCGCCAACACATGACGCGTCCCCCGCATTTATGGGGTGACTCCGGATACGACAAGCGGCCTAACGCTCGCGTTCAGCGGCGCGCCGCATCACGCCGCTTGCGTTTTCAGCAAGCGGCGACACGCGAGTGCGTCCGCTGCAACGCGTTAGGGCGCCACGTTCGAACCCCGATACGGTTGCGACCGTGAATTCTTTGCGACGGAACGCGTTGTGGTAGGGGAGCAAAACCGGGATTGCTAAGCAGCCGAACACCATACAGACGCGGATCACCGTTGTCGCAACGCCTTCTCCACGTGCCACTTGAGGCAACCACGGCGCCATGAACAAAAGGACTAGGGTGCCCACCACGTACCAGGCCATCACGACGAGAAGGAGACGGCGAAAGGTTCGTGGCGTTACGGGTGGTGGTAGCTACGACAAGCCGTGATCACGAAATAGACACCGATTGGGCCAACCCAGCCATGAAGTGAGACCGGAACCAAGGGCGGCCGACCAGCGCCTCACACCACGACGTGTAAGCGATCCCCTGAGCAATGCCTCCGATGAATAGCGGAACGTGATTCGCCACGAATGCGAACATAGGCGTTGATACGTCTCGACATATCGAGAGAAGTACTCTTCGGAAATTCCTGCGTAGCGGCGTGTGTCCATCTGTTTCTGTGCGCCTAACATGTAATTAGGCTGTAAAGCCCCGAATATGCCTAATATTGGAAACTTGATGGTTTCCAATATTAGGCATGTTTCTTCCCTGCCCGCTTGGGGAGGGTTTTAGGGTCGATTCTATCCCTGAGTCCGAACTCCTTAGCTTTACCGAGGGAGATCTCCCAACGTCTTTTGAATCCGTTCCAGCGGCCTCCCGCGGTTTTGATTTTCTGTTGGAGTAATTTCTCCGTGGGCCCGATTTTCAGGGCGACCAGAGTATTATCAGGAGCGTTTTCGTCAGCCGGAATCCACGGTATTGAATCGACTATTATTTCGATGGTTTTCAGGCGGACATGCCTGGATGCATCGTATCTGTATCTGACACGCAGAAGTCGATCACCGTAAATACTGAATAATTTTTTAGTCCCGTTTTGGCCTGGCTTTAGTTTCTTTAGATCCGGCTTCGCGGGATGAGCTACCGGACAGAAAAAAGCTACGTCGACTGGATCAGACGATTCATCATATTCAACGGCAAGCGCCATCCGAATGAAATGGGCCCGGCCGAGATCAGGGATTTCCTTGCCTGGCTGGTCAATGAGCGCAACGTAGCTGCATCAACACAGAACCAGGCTCTGCATTCGATATTGTTTCTCTACATCGAACTCGTGGTAAACCAGATTACAGTCAGAGGGGGCAAGTGGGACAAGGACAGAGGTACCATGTTTTGGCAAAACATCCGGGAGCCCGTAAACGACAGGCTAAACCTGAGCGGTCAGGATTATGTCTGGTACCGGTCCATAAACCGTGTGGAGATGTTGCCCGAGTTGAAATCCGGGTCATTGAGAATCTTGAGGTGCATGGGGATGGTTGTTTTGATTCCCTCGACGACCATGGCTTCGAGGGCGCGGCGCATGCGCGCGATTGCCCGTTCCCGGGTACGGCTGTGAGATATGACCTTGGCGATCAAGGAATCGTAATACGGCGGGACGAAATAGCCATCGTAAATTGCGGTATCGACCCTGATTCCGGGGCCAGTCGGCAGATTCAGGGTGGTGATGCGGCCGGGGCTGGGGATGAAGGTTTCGGGATCTTCGGCATTGATGCGGCATTCGATCGCGTGGCCGACAAACATCACTTCATCCTGGGTCAGGCTCATCTTCTCGCCGGCGGCGATGCGTATCTGACCGGCGACCAGATCCGACACAGTAACGAGTTCAGTAACCGGATGCTCAACCTGGATGCGGGTGTTCATCTCCATGAAATAGAAGTTACCGCTCTCATCCATGAGGAATTCGATGGTGCCGGCATTGCTGTATCCCACTTCCTTGCAGGCATTGACGGCGACGCGGCCCATCTCCTGCCGCAGTTCATAATCGATTGCCGGCGAGGGAGATTCCTCGATCAGTTTCTGGTGGCGCCTTTGAATGGAGCACTCGCGTTCGCCGAGGTGGATGACATTTCCGAAGTTGTCGGCGAGTATCTGGATTTCGATGTGACGCGGATTATCTATGTATTTTTCGAGATAGACTCCGCTGTTCTTGAAGGAGGCCTCGGCTTCGGCCCGGGCTGTCTGATAAGCGTTGAGCAGTTCATCGCGATTGCGGGCCACTCGCATACCGCGACCTCCGCCGCCCGCCGTGGCTTTGATGAGAATCGGGTAGCCGATCTTCTCAGCTTCTTTGATTGCTGTCTCCTCATCATCGATCAGGCCTTCGCTTCCGGGAGTGACCGGGACTCCGACGGATTTCATGGTCCTTTTGGCTTCGGACTTGTCCCCCATCATGCGCATGACATCAGCCGACGGTCCGATAAAGGTAATGTTGCATTCCTTGCAGACCTCGGCGAAATAGGGGTTCTCCGACAGGAATCCATACCCGGGGTGAATCGCGTCAACATTCGTTATTTCGGCGGCCGAAATGATCTGCGGGATATTGAGGTAACTCTGCGAAGAGGGGGCGGGGCCGATGCAAACTGCCTCATCTGCATATCGAACATGCAAGGCATCGCGGTCGGCTTCAGAATGAACGGCGACCGTCTTGATGCCAAGTTCACGGCAAGCCCAGATGATGCGGCAAGCAATCTCGCCGCGGTTTGCAATGAGTATCTTTTTAAACATATGAAATCGTCGGGCAATCAGGATTTCAAGCCGAACAGAGGCTGGCCATACTCGATCGGCTGCCCGTTCTCGACAAATATTTTCGCAATGATTCCGCTGGCATCTGATTGTATTTCATTCATCAGCTTCATTGCTTCGACGATGCAAAGCGTCTGTCCTGATTCGACGCTATCCCCCAATTTAACGAATGCATCGGAAGTGGGTGATGGCGACCGGAAGAAAGTACCGACGATGGGAGATGTGATGATGCGAAGCTTCTCTTCCACCGGGGCAGGGGCAGGGACAGTTGCCGGCGCTATTGCCTGGGGCTCAGACATTCTCGATTCAACGAATGCCGATGGAGAGGCGGCATGTGACCCCGTCGTCTCGACCACCATCCGGCTTGCGCCTTTCTGAAGCCTGAGGCGAAAACCACCTCGTTCGAGTTCAAATTCGTTGAACTGCTTTTCTGAAATCAGGTCGATCAGTTCTTTTATTTGAGCCATGTTCAGATTCTCGCCGGAGTCTGCAGATCTGGAGGCCTTCGCTGCAGGTCTGGCAGAGCTTTCGCTCTCTTTCAGCTTTGAACTGCGCTGGGAACTACGCTGGATCTTTTTCATAGTTTTCACGTGAGTGAATTGCCACTCCCCTGTCCGCGAGGGGCTCGGGGTGCCAGCAAAGTTAAGGCCTCAACCGCGTGATAACCCGCACGGTTGAGGCCTGCCTGTCTGGTGCGAGAGATCGAACCCTCAGCCTTGGTTTATTTCTTATCGGATTTCTTAGCGGTCTTTTCTGACTTATCTTCGACGGCCTTTTTCTCTTCGCTGCCGACGAATTCGATCAGTGCCATCTCGGCGCCGTCGCCCTTGCGAGGACCGAGCTTGTAAATTCTGATATATCCGCCGGGTCGATTGGCAAATCTCTCGGCCAGATCGCCGGTGAGTTTTTTGAGCGCTGCAACTCCCGCGGTTCTCTCGGATCCGGGATTGTGCTGTTTGCTGTCCAATCCGGCATTGCCCGGAAAAAAGTAGGCAGCGGCCTGGCGAGTCAGATGAACGGCAGATTCGATCTTGCCGCTCTCGCGCATGGCGCGAGCCTTCCGCCCGAGCGTGATGACATGCTCTGTGAACGGACGGAGTTCTTTAGCCTTCGGCAGCGTCGTGATGATTCGCTCATGCATCACAAGTGAGGTGCAGAGATTGCGAAGCAACGCCTTCCTGTGTGATGAAGTTCTTCCTAGTTTACGGTGTGCGACAAGATGTCTCATGACTGCAAATTCCTTAACTTTATCCGATTACTGCAATGCTGTTTTTTATTCAGGGCCCTTGATCATATTACCCTGATCATCGAACTTCATTCCAAGTCCGAGTCCCATTGTAATCAGAATATCTTTTATTTCATTGAGCGATTTACGACCGAAATTCTTGGTCTTGAGCATCTCGGCTTCCGATTTCTGAACCAGATCGCGAATCGATTTAATATCCGAATTCTTCAAACAATTGTAAGAGCGAACCGAGAGCTCAAGTTCCTCGACCGATTTATCGAGGTGCTCGCTGAACTGCGATTTTTCCTTCCCTTGAACGATCGGAGCGGGCTCATCAATAATCTCTTCTTCGAAATTGATGAAGATTGCCATGTGATCCTTGATCAACTTGGCGGCTAGTCCGATCGAGTGCTCGGGCGTAATGCTTCCATTCGTCCAGACTTCAAGCAGCAGCTTGTCATAGTCCGTGTCCTGACCGAGTCTGGCGGCTTCAACCTGAAAATTGACCTTCTTGACCGGCGAGTGGACCGAATCGACAGGGATATAGCCAACCGGCAGATCGTCATCGAAGTTCCGATCAGCCGAGACATATCCGCGGCCCTTCTTCAGTCTGAGTTCGATGTTCAGAGCTCCACCCTCACTGATCGTGGCAATGTGAACGTTCGAATCGAGAATTTCGACATCATCATCGCTCTCGATATCGGACGACTTCATTTCACCAGGCTCAGTTCGCGAGATTCTCAGAGTCTTGACGTCACCTGAATGGAGTTTAAACGGGATTTGTTTGAGGTTGAGAATGATATCGGTCGCGTCCTCAACCACACCCGGAATCGAGGAGAATTCATGCAACACTCCCTCAATCCGGACTGCTATGATCGCTCCTCCTTCAATCGACGAGCGAAGCGCACGGCGAAGGCTGTTGCCAATCGTCGTGCCAAATCCCCGCTCGAAGGGCTGGGCTGAAAATCGCCCGTAACGATCAATCATGTTTTCTCGATGACAGGCGTTTTGGCTTTTGGAATCCGGTCCACATGGTACCTTCCACTTATCTCCCAACTTTTCTGACTCAATGCCAGTCAATATTGAGCCCCGTTTACTCGTTGAGCATCAGCATTGGAATGCTCGCGGAAAAGCGTTAATCGGAGCCATAACCGGGTCAATCAATAAAACAATAAACACGGCAACAAAACAATAAACCCGGCAAAACGCTTACTTGCTGTACAACTCGACGATCAGCTGTTCATTGATGTTCTGATCGATATCCTCTCGGCGAGGCTGCGAGACGATTTTGCCGACAAGCTTATCAGGATTGGCAATTTCGAGCCATGACGGACGGCCGCGACCACCCGAGGTCTGATAAGCGCCCTGAATGTGAACATTATTGAGGCTCTTGCCCCTGACTGCAACCTCGTCGCCAACTCTCACCTGGAAAGACGGGATATCGACTTTCTTGCCGTTGACCTCGACGTGACCGTGCCGGACAAACTGGCGGGCCTGGCGACGCGACATCGCGAAACCAAGCCTGAAGATCACGTTGTCAAGACGGCGCTCGAGCAATGACAGCAGGTTTTCGCCGGTGACTCCCTTTTGCTGAGCGGCTTTCTCGAAATAGTTTCGGAACTGCGTTTCGAGCAGATTGTAAATTCGTTTGACGCGCTGCTTCTCACGAAGCTGCTGACCGTAGCCCATCGGCTTGCGCTTGGCGTTGGGGCCATGCTGACCGGGGGGATTGGTACCACGCTTCTCGATCGGGCAGGAAGGCTTGTAGCATTTCTCGCCCTTGAGGAAGAGCTTCATGCCTTCGCGTCTGCACAGGCGACATTGTTTGCCTCTATCTCTTGCCAACTTCTTTCCTCCGTTAAACCATCGGCGATCCGGTCCTTTGTTGCCTCACACGGTATTCGAATGAGATCGTCAATACGTGCGGGAAGCCGGTCGCGGTTGAACAAAAACCTGTAAATCTTAAACTCTGCGACGTTTTGGCGGACGACATCCGTTATGAGGAACCGGCGTCACATCGCGAATAAGTTTGACATCGATGCCCGTGGACTGAATGGCGCGAATCGCCGATTCACGCCCCGATCCGGGCCCCTTGACGCGCACTTCACAGCTGCGCATGCCGCTGTCGCGCGCTATGGCGGCGGCCTTGGACGCCGCTTGCTGGGCTGCGAATGGTGTGCCCTTTCGCGAGCCGCGGAAGCCCATGGCGCCTGACGATGATTGAGAGACAAGGTTGCCTTCCAGATCCGTGATGCTCACCAGCGTGTTGTTGAAACTCGCCTGGATATGGATGATGCCCTGCGGCACAACCTTCTTCTCTTTCTTCTTGAAAACCTTTTTCTTGCCTGCGGTGGTCTGTTGCTTTGCCATATGTCAGTTGTCGGTTGTCAGTTGGCGCCGGGCCGGGCCGGGAGGAGCGGCAAAATGTGCCGCTCCTGAGATGCCGGCCGGGCGCCATCCTATGTTTACTTCTTACCCGGAGCCTTCTTCTTGGCGATTGTCGCTCGGCGCGGGCCTTTCCTGGTGCGGGCATTGGTGTGCGTGCGCTGTCCGCGAACCGGCAGCCCCCTGCGATGACGGAGACCGCGATAGCAGCCGATATCCATCATTCTCTTGATGTCGAGCTGAATCTGCTTGCGAAGATCGCCCTCAATATTACCCTGCTGGTCGACGATCGCTCGGATGCGATTCAATTCGTCTTCACTCAGATCCCGAATTTTCTTGTGAACGTCGACCTGAGCTTCGGTTAAAATGCTGGTTGCGCGTGACCGCCCGATTCCATAAATATAGGTCAGTCCTATCTGAGCGCGCTTCTGTGGTGGCAAATCGACGCCTGCTACACGAGCCATTTACTTCCTCCATCATCCGAGACCTTTGCATTCACAATCCCGGGCATCAATATAACTATCGCTTTAACTATCCCTGTCTCTGCTTGTGCTTGGGGTTGACACAAATCACACGGACCACGCCGTGACGATGAATGACTTTGCATTTCACACAAATTTTCTTGACTGATGTTCTTACTTTCATTTTAAGTCCCGCTTTTCATCAGGGGCTGGATCAAAGAAGCAGCCTGCCTGATATATTTGGCCTATTTGAAACGATAAACGATCCTGCCACGGGTCAGATCGTAGGGCGAAAGCTCCACAAGGACCTTGTCGCCGGGCAGAATCTTGATAAAGTTTTTTCTCATGCGCCCCGAGATGTGAGCAAGCACCTGATGCTTGTTTTCAAGTTCAACCTTGAACATTGCATTCGGCAGTGTTTCAAGCACCGTCGCCTGTACCTCTATGGCTTCTTCTTTAGACATACCCTTGGTTGTAAACAAAGTCCTTAACTGCTAAATTGCGAAACCAGTATTATAACCGGTAATCGGCATATTGCAAGGAACATCAATTGCGTCACGGTTACAAAGTGATCGTGCCGTCTTCGAGAGCAGTGAGCACCATCGGGCCATCTTCAGTGATCGCGATGGTATGCTCGAAGTGAGACGATGCCTTTCCATCCCGAGTCTTGACCGTCCAGCCGTCCGGGAGAACCTTCACTTCGAAGGTGCCTGCATTGACCATCGGTTCGATTGCGAGAACCCAGCCTTCTTTCAATTTTGGGCCGGTTCCCGGTCTGCCGTAGTTTGGGACCTGCGGATCCTCGTGCATTCTCTGACCGATGCCGTGGCCGCAGAAATCGCGGACAACTGAAAATCCTCGTTCTTCGACATATTCCTGAACGGCGTATGAAACATCGTAGAGGCGATTGCCTGGAATCATCTTCTCGATTGCCTTGAAGAGAGAATCCCTGGTGGCCTCGATCAGTTTTTCGAGATCGGCATCAATGCGGCCGACCGCGACGCTGATTGCGGCGTCTCCGACATAACCATCGAGAGTCGCGCCGCAGTCGATCTTGATGATGTCGCCGTCACGCAGTCTGCGGTCCGAAGGAATGCCGTGGACCACTTCATCGTTGACCGAGGCGCAGATCGAAGCGGGAAAACCGCGATATCCCTTGAAAGTCGGGTAAGCGCCGGCTGAACGGATCTTATGTTCGGCGTGTGCATCCAGCTCTCTGGTCGTGACTCCCGGCTCCACCATCTTTCGCAGATCGCGCAAAGTCTCGGCAACCACCTGACCAGCCCGTCTCATTCTCTCGATTTCACTGCGTGATTTACGAATAACCATCAAGACCCAATCCGAGTTTACAATCTGCTGTGCCGGCAACGGCAATCAGGAGGCGCTGAAGTCGATAAGCCCGCACATCTTTTCGAAGACCTGCTCGACAGGCAGATCACCCGGGACTTCGACAAGGCGTCCATCCTGGTTGTAGTAGTCGACCAGGGGTGCGGTCGAGGCTTTGTAGGCTTCGAGCCTGCGAATTACGGTTTCAGCCGTATCGTCGCTTCGCTGCGCCAGCGGGGCTCCATCGACGTCGCAAATGCCTTCCTTCTGGGGAGGCCTGAAATAGACGTTATAAATCTCGCCGCACCTGGTGCAGGTGCGCCGCCCGGTGAGCCTTCTGAGCAGGGAATCCATGTGGACGATGACTCGCACAAAGACGATGCTCCTGTCCTGCTGCACGGCAAGGTCTTCGAGAAGCCGAGCCTGATTGAGATTCCGCGGATATCCGTCGAGGATATAACCGCTGCTGCAATCATCTCTCGAAGTCCTCTCCTTGATCACCTCGGCAAGGATATCGTCGCTGACAAGATTGCCCGATGAGAGAATCCCTTTCAGCTCGCGGCCGAGTTCAGTATCCGACTGCGCCATCTCCCTCAGAATATCTCCGGTCGAAATCTGCGGGTAACCATATTTTTCAGAGAGCAAACGCGCCTGTGTCCCTTTGCCCGCGCCTGGAGCACCAATCATCACAATGATCTTCGACATTTCTTCAAGCCCGTATTATTTAGTATGACTTACTTCTGGCGCAGGGCTCGCGAAGTTACGATGTGGCGCGACGACCACGCAATCTGCCACCGCGGGATCCCAGAAATCCGTCATAGTGCCGCATCACCAGTTGAGCCTCGACCTGGCTGATCGTATCCATTGCGACGCCAACCACGATCAGCAGGCTTGTTCCACCGAAATAGAAGGTGAATCCCAGTCCTGTCGGGATCCAACTCAATCCAGGGACATTCTCGATCAGCCTGTATAGAGACTCTCCGATAAACGGCAGATACTGCACTTTGAATCCGCTTATCATCAACTGTGGGATGAGACAGACAACTACAAGATAAAGAGCGCCGACAGTTGTCAGCCGGACGAGTATCGAATTGAGATAATCGCCGGTTCTTTTTCCAGGACGAATCCCGGGAATAAACGCTCCTTGTTTGCGCAGGTTTTCGGCCACTTCGTCGGCATTGAAGACTATCGAAACATAGAAAAATGCGAAAATAATGATGAGGGCCACAAAAAGTGCCTCATATACCGGATGGCCGCCGCCAAGCCACTGGTTGACTTTCTGGAGCCAGCCCCAGGTGCCGAAAGTTGATATTGTCTGGGGAATTGCCAGCACCGATGAAGCGAAGATGACCGGGATCACACCTGCGATATTGACCTTCAAAGGCAAGTGGGACGATTGCGTGGCAACCATCTGCCTGCCGACCATGCGCCGTGTATGGTTGGTGGGAACTTTCCTTGTCCCACGTTCAAAAAAGACTATGCCGGCTGTGATGATGAGCATCACCAAAAGGAGCACGATGACAAAAAGCGCCGAAGCGGGATCCTGAACTTTTTTGAATCAGCTGCTGGGAAGCCCTCGGAATGCCGACGACAATGCCGGCGAAAATCAAAAGGCTGATCCCGTTTCCGATGCCGCGCTCGGTGATCTGTTCGCCGACCCACATAATGAACATGGTTCCGGCCGTCATCGTGACCGTTGAAAGGATGATAAACCAGACGCTCCCGCCGCCAAGCACCAGACCCGGCTGGCGCTGTAGCCAGGAAGAAATTCCAACACCCTGCACAATGCAAAGCAGGACGGTCAGATACCGTGTGTACTGTGTGATCTTGCGGCGCCCGAGTTCTCCCTCCTCCTGGATCTTCTTCAGTGAAGGATAGACCGAAGTCATCAACTGAAGAATGATCGAAGAGGTGATGTAAGGCATGATTCCGAGTGCGAAGACCGAAATCCGGCGAAGATTGCCGCCCGAGAAAAGGGCCATTACGCCAAACAGGTTTCCGGCAGCCTGATCCCATAAAGCCTTGAGGGCTTCCTGGTCCACACCGGGCACCGGAATGTGAATACCGGCGCGGTAGACAGCGAGCATACCCAAGGTGAACAGGACCCGCCTGCGCAAGTCGGGCACATTGAACATGTTGCGGATCGCGTTGATGAATGCCTCAATCATATAAAAACCCTGAACCTAGAAGACTAATTCGGAGACTGATTCAGCCCGGAAGACCTTTGCTAAGTGGGCGAGATTCTCTAGGCGAGAGCCTCTGCCTTGCTGTTGGAGAGAACCTCCACCTTGCCGCCGGCAGCCTCGATCTTCTGCTTCGCGGTGGCGCTGAATCTGTGAACCGACACATTCAGCGATTTCTTCAAGTCGCCCTGCCCGAGCACGACGACGGCTTCCTGCTTCGACTTGCGCACGAGACCGATCTCGACCAGAGCCTCAGGCGTCACGGTTGAGCCGGCTTCGAACATCTTTTCAAGATCAGCAAGATTCACTTCGGCCCATTCGCGCTTGAAGATATTGGTGAAGCCGCGTTTCGGCAGACGGCGATGGAGCGGCATCTGTCCGCCTTCAAAGCCACGCTTGCCCGAATAACCCGAGCGGGATTTCTGTCCTTTATTGCCGCGCCCGGCAGTTTTGCCGAGCCCTGATCCAGGCCCTCGACCCACACGCTTCTTCTTGTGTGTTGCGCCTGCAGGAGCTTTCAGGTTGTTCAAACCAATAGCCATTGTTATTCCTCAAAAAATCACCTGACGATGATCAAAAACGGTGCGCGGCTCCAGAAACACGAGTCCGGGGCGCGCACGCCAGGATAATGCCGATATTTACGCTACTATTCGCAGCAGATGCGGAATCTTCGCAACCATTCCACGGATCGAAGCGTCGTCCGGCCGCTCGACAATCTGGTTAAGTTTGGTGAAACCCAGACTGCGGACGATGACCTTGTGCTTCTCAGGTGTGGCGATTGCACTGCGATACCATTGAATCCTGATCTTGTTATCATTCGCCATGACTACAGCTCCTCCACGGTACGGCCACGGAGGCGCGCGACCTCTTCACGGCTCTTCATTCTGCTCAGAGCATCGAATGTGGCTCTGATGACGTTATGCGGATTGTTTGATCCGAGACTTTTGGTGAGAATGTTGCTCACCCCGACGGCATTCATGACCGCACGGACTGCTCCGCCGGCGATGACTCCCGTGCCTTCGGCGGCCGGTTTGAGCATGACTCTGCCGGCGCCGAACTCTCCGACTATCGGATGTGGCAGTGTGGATCCGGACAGCGGCACACGCATCAGGTTGCGCTTGGCCGACTCAATCGCCTTGCGAATTGCCTGGGGCACTTCCTTTGCTTTGCCGGTTCCGAAACCGACGATGCCGTTCTGATCGCCAATGACGACCAGCGCGGCGAATGAAAGGTTTTTGCCTCCCTTGACCACTTTCGTGACGCGGTTGATTGAAATCACCTGATCTTTCAAATCAAGCCCGTCAGCAATAATTCTATCCATCATTCAAGACTCTCCTGAATTCCGCGGTCAGCTTTAATGACCTTTAGAACTGCAAGCCCGCTTCGCGCGCGGCTTCAGCCAATGCTTTGACACGACCGTGATAAATGTATCCGCCACGATCGAAAACTACCTGCTCGATGCCCTTGTCCTTTGCCCGGCCGGCGATCAACGTGCCGATCGACTTGGCGGCATCGATATTTCCGCCGTTTCCAACGCCCGCGTTCTTTTCCGTGCTCGAAGCCGAGCAGAGTGTGACTCCGTTGCCGTCATCGATCAACTGGGCATAAATATGATTGACGCTGCGGAAGACGGCCAGCCTCGGCCGCTGTGCAGATCCTTTAACGCTCTTACGGATGCGCGAATGAACCGCGCGCCGTTGATCCTGTCTTGATTTCTTCGCCATATGAAAATTTTCCTTGTCGGCGTCAAACGATGTGCCAGTCCTGGGCACCTTCGTCCGACATTCAGGATAATGTAATTGCCGGGCATCCGCCCATTACTTGCCGGTCTTGCCGGGTTTGAGTTTCATCGGACGGTCCGCGTATCGAACCCCCTTGCCCTTGTAGGCATCGGGTTTGCGCAGCTTTGTGCATGTTGGCCGCAACCTGACCCAGCAGGTGCTTGTCGATGGCCGAAAGCGTGATCGTCGTCTGATACTGTGTGATCGTCCGCGTCAGCTTCTCGACTTTTGCGGAGACACCTTCCGGGAGAACGAACTCGATCAAATGGGAATACCCGAGCGAGAAGACTATCGCCCGGCCCTTGAGATCAGCCTTGTAACCGACTCCGACAAGATCCATCTCCTGGGAGAAGCCTGTCGAAACCCCGGTCACGGCATTTGCCACCAGCGCACGGGCCGTCCCATGAATGGCCGTATACTGGTCATTCTGGCGCTCGGCCGTGAGCTTGCCCTCTTCCATTTTGAATGTGACTCCATCAGGAATCGGCGTGCTCAGCTTGCCTTTCGGCCCCTGAACTTCAACCACCGACCCGTTGATCGAGATCTTGACATCCTTGGGAACATCTATGATTTTTTTACCAACTCGTGACATAAGCCATCCCGTATTTTTGACAGCGGGTAATCGGATGCATCCAGCGGGGCGGCCCGTGGCCGCACCTTTGAAAGCAATCCGGCTACCGGCTAATACACGTTACACAAAATTTCGCCGCCAACTTTTGATTTGCGGGCCTGCCTGCCGGTCATGACACCGGAGGAAGTGCTCAGAATATTAACGCCAAGACCTCCCAGCACCTTTGTGATTTCAGTGCTTGAGACGTAAACACGCCGGCTCGGAAGCGAGACGCGCTGGATATAAGTGATCACACTCTCGCCCTTCGGTCCATAGCGCAGGAAAATCCGAAGCGTCCGCGCGTTGCTGCCTTCGGTCGTCTTGATGCTGTAATTGGTGATGTACCCCTCTTCCTTGAGGATTCGCGCAATCTCTATCTTGAGTCGCGAAGCGGGGACATCCACCTTGGTATGACGCGCGCTGATGGCGTTTCGAACCCGCGTCAACATATCTGAAATCGGATCGGTCATAACTGTTTCTCTCTTAACCTGAGTGTCTGATGAGTTCAAAGTTTAATGTTTAAAGTTTAAAGTGGTGAGTCCGATACTCCCTTTAAACTTTATCCTTTGAACTTTAAACCTAATATTTACCAGCTCGATTTGGTCACACCGGGGATCTGGCCGTCAAGCGCAAGCTGACGGAAACAGATACGGCAAACATTGAACTTGCGCAGGTAGGCCCGCGGACGTCCGCAACGTTTGCAGCGGTTGTAACCTCTAACCTTGAACTTCGGCCTCCGGCTGGCCTGAACCATCTTCGATGTCTTTGCCATAATCTTTGATCTTTGCTTTATCTTTGCATTGATGATGAGGTTGCGGGCATCGGCTCCCGCGACCTGATTACTTACTGCCTGAACGGCATGCCCATATGACGAAGGAGCGAGCGGGCTTCCTCGTCGTTTTTAGCCGTGGTTACGATGCAGACGTTCATACCGCGCGCCTTGTCGATCTTACCGAAATCGATTTCGGGGAAGATCAGCTGATCGCGCAGCCCGATGGTGTAGTTGCCTCGGCCGTCAAAAGCCTTCGGCGAAACACCCCGGAAGTCGCGGACGCGTGGCAGCGCGATGCCGACAAACCGGTCCAGGAATTCCACATCCTGTCGCCCCGCAGCGTGACCATCGTGCCGATGCTCATGCCCTCGCGGAGCTTGAACGCGGCAATCGACTTCTTCGCCTTGGTGACCACCGGCTTCTGGCCGGCAACCGTTGTCAGATCATTGACGGCGGCGTCGATCACCTTGTTGTTCTGTATCGCCTCACCCAGACCCATATTGATAACGATCTTTTCGAGCCTGGGGATGCTCATCGGATTGGTGTAGCCAAATTCCTTGGCCAGCGCCGGAGCAATCTCTTTAATGTATTTTTCTTTTAGTCGTGCAGCCATCTTTTTTAAGAATCGAGATTCGGGATCGCGGATCGGAAGATCTCAGAAGCCCCGCCTCTCACCTCTCCTTATGTTACTCAATCACTGCTCCGGTCTTTTTCGAGACGCGAACCTTGCGGCCGTCCTGCAGAATCTGATAGCTGATTCTGGTAGGCTTTCCGCCCTCTAACACCATGACGTTGGAAGCATCGATCGGAGCCTCGCGCTCGACGATGCCGCCGGCCATACCGCGCTGGCGGTTGGGTCGCTCATGATGTTTGAGGAGGTTGATACCCTCGACAATGACCTTGCCCTTTTTTGTCAGGACGTCGATAACGCGACCGCGTTTGCCTTTATCTCGTCCGGAGAGAACGACCACCTGATCGTTTTTCTTTATCTTTAATCTAATTGCCATAATTGCCTCACCGGCCTTCGCCCCGGTTATCAGATGACCTCGGGAGCGAGGCTCACAATCTTCATAAAGCCGCGTTCGCGAAGCTCGCGAGCCACGGGGCCGAAAACGCGCGTGCCGATCGGTTCGCCGTCCGGCTTGATCAGGACGGCGGCATTCTGATCGAAACGAATGTAGGTACCGTCCTTGCGGCGGACCTCCTTGCGTGTCCGAACGATCACCGCTTTGACCACCTGCTTCTTCTTCACGGTGCCGTCCGGATTAGCCTCCTTGACCGACGCCGTAATGACATCGCCGACGCTGGCGCGACGCCCGGTGTTGCCGCCGAGGGGCAGAATCATTGCAATCTTCTTTGCCCCGGAGTTGTCGGCGACGTCCAGAATGGAACGCATTTGAACCATAATAAATCTCCAGCTTGATGCTTATTGCGAAATGGTTGATGCCGGTGTCCATTGCAGGACCGCCCGGAACCAGGCATCGAGCATTTACCTTCCTACTTGCTAGCTTTCCTCAGGACCTCGACAACACGCCATCGTTTGCGTGCAGAAAGAGGCCGTGTCTCCACAATACGCACCAGATCTCCGGACGAAACGCCCTCGATTTCATTGTGCGCCATGAATTTCGTACGGCGGCGGACATAACGCTTGTAGACCGGGTGTTTGACCAGCCGGTCAACGCGGACGACCACGCTCTTCTGCATGGCATCGCTGGTGACAATGCCGATCTTCTCGGTGCGACGCCCGCGATCCGCATCGGCGGCGACGGCCGCGACTGCTGCTGCCGGTTCCTGATTTTCCTTGATCTCTATCTCTTCCATATTAGCTTCCGTTGAGTCTATTTCTCTATGCCCAGTGCGCGACCACGCAGAATCGTCTTGAGGCGCGACAGTTCCTTGTTCTCGGCGCGGATTTTCTTGACCGTATCGGTATCGCCGAGTGCTTTTTTAAAGTTGAGACGGAAGAGGGATTCCTTGATCTCGGCAATGCGTTTGATCAACTCTTCGCTCGAAGTCTCGCGAATTTTGTCCAGCTTGTGGTTCATAACGCCCCTCCTTCCTGATCCTGGCGCGAAATGAATTTGGTCTTGATCGGCAGCTTGGCTGCGGCAAGCTCCATGGCGCGTTTTGCCGTTGCCTCGTCGACACCTTCCATTTCGAAGATGATTCGACCGGGCTTGACCACTGCCACCCAGCCTTCAGGAGCGCCCTTGCCTTTGCCCATGCGGGTTTCCGCCGGTTTCTTGGTGATCGGCTTGTCCGGGAAGATGCGAATCCAGAGCTTGCCGCCGCGTTTGACGTAACGCGTGATGCCGACACGGCCCGCTTCGATCTGTTTTCCGGTAACCCATGCCACTTCCAGCGCCTTCAATGCAAATTCGCCGAATGCGATATTGGTTCCGCGCTTGGCGGCGCCGGCTCGGCGACCGCGCTGCTGCTTGCGATACTTGACCTTTTTGGGAATTTTATATTCAGCCATTGTTTAGCTCTCACTTTGCAGCGGATAACCGGGCCGCGGTACTAACGGCTCCGATCGTCACTGCTGACTACCTTTTCATCATAGCTTCGCGGGGATTCATGATGTCGCCGCGATAAATCCAGACCTTGATGCCGATCACACCGAACGTGGTGTTGGCTTCAGCGAACCCATAATCGATATCGGCGCGGAGCGTGTGAAGCGGGAGGCGACCCTGGAGAGTCCACTCCGAGCGGGCGATTTCAGCCCCGTTCAAACGGCCGGAGACGCGGACCTTGATTCCGAGAGCGCCGAAACGCTGAGCCTCATCGACCGACTTCCTCATGTCGCGGCGGAAAGCGATGCGCTTTTCGAGTTGCTGGGCGATCTTCTCTGCCTGAAGCTGAGCATTGAGCTCGGGTTTGTGGATTTCGCGGATATCGATCAAAATCTCGCGCCCGGTGCGCCGGCTGATCTCCTGCTTGAGTTTATCGATCTCCGCCCCTTTGCGACCGATGATGATGCCCGGACGCGAGGTGTAGATGATAACGCGAAGACGATTGGCCGCTCGATCGATCTCGATCTGAGAGACGCCCGCGCTGGCGAAACGCTCCTTCAGTTCCTTCTTCAGCTTGAGATCTTCCAACAGCAGCTTGCCGAAATCGCGCTTTGAAAACCAGCGTGAATGCCAGGTGCGATTGTATCCGAGCCTGAATCCGTAAGGATGTACTTTCTGACCCATAAATTCTCCGTTGCCAAAAATCTCTAACTTATTCAGCGGCTTCGGTCGCCGCTGCGATTCGTTTGCTCTTCGTCCTTTGCGTCTTCTCTCGCTTGTCGCTGGAGACGACGACGATCAGATGGCTGTAATGGCGCCGCTCGCGATAGGCTCTTCCCATCGGGGCCGGCCGCACGCGGCGACGAAACTTGGTCGTGCCGGTGTTTGCGTAACACTCTTTTACCCAGAGCTCGTCGACGTCGACCAGAACATTTTCCAGCTGAGCCAGCTGCTCGGCGTTGGCGCGCGCTGATTCGAGCACCTTGAAAATAAGTCCGGCCGCGCGCTTGTTGGTGAAGCGCAGGAGCTCGCGGGCTTCGCTATAATTGAGGCCCCGGATGAGGTCCATCACAAGCCTTGCCTTCTGCGACGAAATCTTGACGTTTTTTGCTTTCGCGATTGCTTCCATTGTTCAAACCTCTGCGAGCATTCAGCTTCAGATCTCCTCCCCCGCTGGGGACAGGTCCGGTCATCAAGGCCGGGATGGCGCTGAATGCCGCCAGTATCTTATTTCTTGGCTCCCGAGGACTTCTCAGCCTTATCCGCGTGCCCTTTGAAAGTGCGCGTCGGGGCAAACTCACCGAGCTTGTGTCCGACCATATTCTCCGTAACATAGACCGGGATGAACTTCTTTCCGTTGTGAACGGCGAGAGTGTGACCGACCATCTCCGGAAAAATCGTCGAACGACGAGACCAGGTCTTGTGCACCTTTTTTTCGTTCGCCGCATTCATCCTCTCGATCGCTTTGAGCAGGTGATTGTCGATGAATGGGCCTTTTTTGACTGAACGTGCCATAGTTTTATCTCAAATCCCGGATGTCAAAACCCAGCGCCGGGACTGTATTTTTACTTGTTCCTTCGTTTAACAATGAACTTGTCGGTACGCTTGTTGTTTCTCGTCTTGTAACCGCGGGTCGGCTGTCCCCAGGGGGTGACAGGGTGACGACCGCCGGATGTTTTACCTTCGCCGCCGCCGTGCGGATGGTCAACCGGGTTCATGGCGACACCGCGCACTGTCGGGCGTATGCCTTTCCAGCGTGTGCGGCCGGCCTTGCCGATCGAGACGTTTTCGTGCTCGGCGTTGCCGACCTGGCCGATGGTCGCCATGCAGTCGACCGAGACCAGCCTGATCTCGCCCGAAGGCAGGCGGAGCTGAGCCATTCCCGTATCCCTCGCGACGAGCTGCGCGAAACTTCCGGCGCTGCGGGCCATCTGACCGCCCTTGCCCGGCTTGAGCTCGATGTTGTGAATCATCGTGCCGAGCGGGATGTTCTTGATCGGCAGAGCGTTGCCGGTGAGAATGTCCGATTCCGGGCCGGAGACGATCGACTGACCAACCTGCAGACCGGCCGGAGCGATAATGTAGCGCTTCTCACCATCGGCATAATTGATCAGCGCAATGCGCGCTGAGCGATTCGGATCGTACTCAAGCGTCGCAACCTTCCCGGGAATCCCGACCTTGTCGCGCTTGAAATCGACTATTCGATAATGGCGCTTGTGCCCGCCGCCGCGATGACGCACGGTAATCTTGCCCAGGTTGTTGCGGGCACTCGTGCGCTTCTTGCTGGTGAGCAGCGGTTTGTACGGCGTATCCGTCGTCAGCTCATCATTCGTCAGATAAGTCTGGTAGCGCCGGGCCGGACTTGTTGGTGTTAACTTTTTAATACCCATCTTATCCTCTTAATCAACCGTCCTCTTAATCAACCGCGTATCACTGCAGAATGAAAGTTAATCGTTCTTCAGCGCTGTTCGCGGGTCCGATTCACTAAATTGAATCCGCGTAATCGATCTGCTGGCCGGGTTTGAGCGTGACGTATGCCTTTCTCCAGTCCGGCTTTCGACCGACTGTCCGGCCGCGACGAACCTCTTTGCCCCGGTAATTGACCACGCGCACCTGATCGACTTTCACCTTGAAGATCGCTTCGACGGCGTCCTTGATGGCGTACTTGGTGGCGTTGTCTGCAACGCGGAAAGCGAGAACCTGACGATCGCGTTTGATGGTCTTCTTGTTCTTGCTGTCGCGGATGTCCTGAAGGCTCTCCTCCTTGAGGCGCAGCGCTTTTTCCGTAATCACCGGCGCTTTGAGAACATCCCAGATCGTTTTCATAACAGTTTCCTCAGTTGGGCCGCTGCGTATAACGAGCGGCCAATTGCTTCAAAATCAGTTGCTCAGCTTTGCCTGCAGGGCGTTGATCGCTTCTTTCGTGAAGACAAGCTTCTCGTGGTTAAGCACGTCATAAATATTGACGTTGGCTCCGGAAGCGACCTTGAAACCCGGAAGATTGCGGGAAGAGAGAACCAGATTGTTGTTCGGATTGGTCTCGATGATCAGGGTCTTCTTGTCCCAGCCGAAATTCTCGACGATGCTCACGAAGGTTTTGGTCTTGTGATCATCGAGGTCGAATGCATCGACGACGACGAGGTTCCCCTCGCGCAGCCGCTCGGAGAGGGCCGACTTGAGAGCCCCGCGCTTCATCTTCCTGGGCATTTCGCTCGTCCAGTCGCGCGGCTGTGGTCCGTGGACGTTGCCGCCGCCTTTCCACAGGGGCGAGCGCAGACTTGCGACTCGCGCGCGGCCGGTGCCTTTCTGCTTCCAGAGCTTCTTGCCACTTCCGGAGGTGTTGCCGCGGGTCTTGGTCTTGACCGTTCCCTGACGCTGGTTCTGAAGGTAATTCTTGACAGCGTCGTAGATCAAAGCTTCGTTGAGCGGCGCGCCGAAGACGTCATCGTTCAACTCAAGTTCGCCGACTCGTTCATTCTTTAGGTTTTTTACTTCAACAGTTGGCATCGCTGCCCTCACCTTGTATTCACAGAGCGGACTGGCCGCCCGGTGTAGTTATTCGATATTCTTCTTCTTGATCAGAACATAGGCGCCGTTCGGTCCGGGAACCGCTCCCCTGATCAACAAGAGATTCTCCTGCGAGTCGACTTTCATGACGCGCAGATTCTTGATTGTGTTTCGCTCGACACCCATATGACCGGGCATCTTCGTCCCCTTGATCACGCGTGAGGGGTACGCTGAAGCGCCGATCGATCCCGGGGCGCGGTGGAACATAGAGCCGTGCGAGGCGCGACCGCCGCTGAAATTATGACGCTTGACAACGCCCGCGAAACCGCGGCCCTTGCTCGTGCCGATAACATCGACGATGTCGTCCTCCGTGAACTGGTCGACCAGGATCTTGTCGCCAACACTCAATCCGGCTTCGCTCATTTGAATGCGAAACTCGCGAAGAATGCGGGTTGGCGGAACGCCGGCCTTTGAAAAGTGACCTTTCATCGGCTTGTTGACGTTCTTGAGAGACTTCTCTTCAACAAGTCCCAGTTGAACTGCTTCATAACCGTCGGTTGAGACGGTCTTGAGTTGCACGACCACGCACGGACCAGCCTTGATCACCGTCACCGGCGTCACTGTTCCGTCAGAAGCGAAGATCTGGGTCATTCCCAGTTTTTTACCGATAATTCCGTTCACCATTTTGGTTACTCCGTCGCAATCGCCTGTCCCGCGACAAGCGCATGCTTCGAGCCTGCCTTTCAAGCAATACGCAAAACCTTTTTAAGCAGCATCAGTCCGCAGATAAAAGAGAGATCTACCTGCGCTCGCGACCGAAAGCCTTGATTTCAGCATCGACACCGGCCGGCAGATCGAGCTTCATCAGCGCGTCCATCGTCTGCGGCGTCGGATCGAGAATATCCATCAATCTCTTGTGAGTGCGGATCTCGAACTGCTCGCGCGATTTCTTGTCGACGTGAGGCGATTTGAGAACCGTCCACTTGTTTTTGACCGTCGGCAGCGGGATCGGTCCCGCAACGCGAGCGCCGGTGCGCTTGGCGGTTTCGACGATCTCCGCGGTGGACTGATCCAGGACGCGATAATCGTAGGCTTTAAGACGTATTCTGATTTTTTCGTTCAACATAGCTTTAATCAGTTGTCAGTTGTCAGTTATCAGTTGGCGATTGATGGCCGGCAGCTTGCGTCAGAAAGTTCAGCTGACGACCATCAACCGTCAATTGGCAACCATTATTTTATTCGACGATCTCGGAGATGGTGCCTGCGCCGACGGTGCGGCCGCCTTCGCGGATAGCGAAGCGCAGTCCCTTTTCCATTGCGATCGGCGTGATCAGCTCGATCTCCATCGCGATATTGTCGCCGGGCATGACCATCTCGACTCCTCGGGCAGACTCGCCACTCCCGTCACGTCGGTCGTGCGGAAGTAGAACTGCGGTCGATATCCGGTGAAGAACGGAGTGTGTCGTCCGCCCTCTTCCTTGGTCAGGACGTAGGCCTCTGCCTTGAACTTCGTGTGCGGCGTGATCGATCCCGGCTTGGCGATGACCTGGCCGCGCTCGATCTCCTTGCGATCCACGCCTCTGAGCAGCAGTCCGACGTTGTCTCCCGCTCGACCCTCGTCGAGCAGTTTCTTGAACATTTCGACTCCGGTCACCACCGAGTTCTTTGTGTCGCGGATTCCGACGATCTCCACCGTCTCGCCGACCTTGACGATTCCACGCTCGATGCGTCCGGTTGCCACCGTTCCTCTTCCCGAGATCGAGAAGATGTCTTCGACCGGCATCAGGAACGGCTTGTCGATCTGTCTGGTCGGTGTCGGTATGTAGACGTCCACCTGCGCCATCAGCTCGTCGACCGTCTTCTCCCACTGCTCTTCTCCGTTGAGCGCTCCGAGCGCGCTTCCGCGGATGATCGGGATCTCGTCTCCCGGAAACTCGTACTTCGACAGCAGCTCGCGAACTTCCAGCTCCACCAGATCAAGCAGTTCCGGATCGTCCACCGCGTCGACCTTGTTCATAAAGACCACCATCGCCGGAACTCCCACCTGCCGCGCCAGCAGGATGTGCTCGCGCG
The DNA here is from genome assembly GCA_016710075.1 of Acidobacteriota bacterium. GTDB lineage: Bacteria > Acidobacteriota > Blastocatellia > RBC074 > RBC074 > JADJLO01. The sequence continues at coordinate 30,885 of JADJLO010000018.1, forward strand.
TCTGCGGCATCGGCCCGTCGGTCGCCGCCACCACCAGGATCGCTCCGTCCATCTGCGCCGCTCCCGTGATCATGTTCTTGACGTAGTCGGCGTGGCCCGGGCAGTCGACGTGCGCGTAATGCCGATTCTTCGTCTCGTACTCCACGTGCGCCGTCGCGATTGTGATTCCTCTGGCCTTCTCTTCCGGAGCGTTGTCAATCGAATCGAAGCTGCGGAAGGATATCTTCGGGTTGTTCTTCGCGAGCACTTTCGTGATCGCCGCGGTCAGTGTCGTCTTTCCGTGGTCAACGTGGCCTATCGTCCCGACGTTGACGTGCGGCTTGCTTCGGTCAAATTTCTCTTTACCCATAGTAAAATCGCTCCTCAATTACAAATAATGATTTCAAAGGTGAAATCTTTGATCTGAGATTATCTACTTGGTCGCTCCCTGGACCTTGGCGATCACTTCCTCGCTGATGCTCTTCGGAGCTTCCTCATAACGTGCAAAATGCATCGTGGATGCGGCGCGGCCCTGAGTCATCGAGCGGAGATCGGTCTCATATCCGAACATCTCGGCCAGCGGAACCATCGATGTGATGATCTGGGTTCCGGTTCGGGAAGTCATCCCTTCAATTCTCCCGCGACGCGAACTGAGGTCGCCGGTGACCGATCCCATGTAATCTTCGGGAGTCACCACTTCGACCTTCATCACCGGCTCGAGCAGTGCGGGGCTTGCGGCCCTTGCTGCGGTCTTGAATGCGATTGAACCGGCAATCTTGAACGCCATTTCTGACGAGTCGACCTCGTGATAGCTTCCAAAAACGAGGCGAACCTTGATATCGACCATCTCGTATCCGGCGAGAATTCCGCCTTCCATCGCCTCGACAATCCCCTTCTCGACAGCGGGAATATACTCACGGGGAATGACTCCGCCGACGATCCCGTTGACGAACTCAAACCCGGTGCCCGGCTCTTTCGGTTCGATTTCGAGAACCACGTGGCCATACTGTCCGCGACCGCCGGTCTGACGGGCATATTTCTCTTCGCCCTTGGCCGGTTTGCGGATCGTCTCGCGATAGGCAACCTGCGGTTTGCCGACATTCGCTTCGACGTTGTACTCGCGCCTGAGGCGGTCGACGATGATCTCCAGGTGAAGTTCGCCCATACCTGAAATGATGGTCTGATTAGTCTCCTGGTCGGTCGTGACCCGGAACGAGGGGTCTTCCTGAGCCAGCCGGCTCAAAGCGACGCCGAGTTTCTCCTGATCCTGCCGCGTCTTCGGCTCGATCGCCAGCGAAATGACCGGCGTCGGGAACTCCATCGCTTCGAGGATCACCGGATGCGACTCGGAACAGATAGTGTCCCCGGTCGTCACGTTCTTGAGACCCGCGATAGCCACGATCTCTCCGGCGAATGACTCTTCCAGATCTTCGCGCTTGTTGGCGTGCATCTTCATAATGCGGCCAACTCGCTCCCTGTTTTCCTTGGTCGAATTGTAGACGTACGATCCGGACTTCAAGGTGCCCGAGTAGATCCGGGCGAAAGAGAGCTGTCCGACGTGCTTGTCGGCCATGATCTTGAAAACTAGCGCGGAGAAAGGCTCTTTATCGTCAGCCTGGCGCTCGACTGTCTCGCCGTTCTTATCGATTCCCTCAACCGCCTTGATGTCGATCGGGGACGGGAGGTAGTCGATGACCGCATCGAGCAGCGGCTGAACGCCCTTGTTCTTGAAGGCTGTGCCGCAGACAATCGGGACGACCTTGATGGCGATGCATCCGCGACGAATCGCCGCCCGGATATCGCTGTTGCCGATCTCTTCACCCTCGAGGTATTTGGTCGCGATCTCGTCGTCGGCATCGGCGATCGCTTCGATCATCTTCTCGCGGGCCGCCGCGGCGGCATCTTTCAATTCAGCAGGAATCTCTTCGACGGTGTAATCCGAGCCCTTGGCCTCGTCCTTCCAGATGACGGCGTTCATCTCGATCAGGTCGATGACTCCCTTGAACTGATCTTCCGCGCCGATCGGCATCTGGATGCAGACGGGGTTGGCTGACAGACGCGTCTTGATGGTTTCCACCGCGTGATCGAAATCCGCTCCGGGGCGATCCATCTTGTTGATGAAGGCCATTCGCGGAACATTGTACTTATCGGCCTGCCGCCAGACTGTTTCAGACTGGGGCTGAACTCCCGCCACTGCATCGAAAACCGCCACCGCGCCGTCAAGCACGCGCAGGCTGCGCTCGACTTCAATCGTGAAGTCCACGTGGCCGGGCGTATCGATGATGTTGATCCTGAATTCTTCTCCGTTCCGCTTCCAGAAACAGGTGGTTGCCGCCGACGTGATGGTGATGCCGCGCTCCTGCTCCTGCTCCATCCAGTCCATGGTCGCGGTTCCTTCGTGAACCTCGCCGATCTTGTAAGAGACGCCCGTATAGTAGAGTATGCGCTCCGTGGTCGTCGTCTTACCCGCATCGATGTGAGCCATGATGCCGATGTTGCGGAATTTGCTTAACGGTGCTTGTCTTGCCATAACACTGAACCAGTAAAAATTACCATCTGTAATGAGCGAAGGCCTTGTTGGCTTCCGCCATTCTGTGGACGTCCTCACGCTTCTTGACGGCGTTGCCCTTGCTGGCCGCCGCATCGAGAATCTCTCCGGCAAGCTTGTCGACCATTGTCTTCTCGCCGCGCTCGCGCGCATAGGAGACCAGCCACCGCATTGCCAGGGCTGTGCGCCGATTGGCGTTGACCTCGACCGGAACCTGATAGTTGGCGCCGCCGACGCGCTTCGATTTGACTTCGACCTTGGGCTGCAGATTCTCGATCGCCTTCTTGAAAATCTTGAGCGGATCTTCCTGAGAGCGGTCCTTGATCTTGTCGAGGGCCTTGTAGATGATCCCTTCAGCCACCGCCTTCTTTCCGTCCCACATCATGGTGTTGACGAATTTTGCGACGAGCGGGCTGTTGTATACCGGATCCGGCAGTACTTCGCGTTGTGGAACTTCTCTTCTTCTAGGCATATTTAATCACCAGAGTTCATCTCTCGATTTTGAGATTTGAAGCTATTTCTTGCCTCCCTTGGCTCCCTTGGCTCCTGCGGCTGCGCCCTCTTTCGGGCGTTTGGCGCCGTACTTCGAGCGGCCCTGCTCGCGATTCGCCACGCAGACTGAATCGAGCGTCCCGCGCACGATGTGATAACGCACGCCGGGGAGATCCTTCACACGACCGCCTCGCACGAGCACAATCGAGTGCTCCTGCAGGTTGTGTCCGATTCCGGGAATGTACGAGGTCACTTCAATTCCATACACTTTTAACTGGCGACACCAAATCCCCGGCCTTGTCATCAGGACAACCTAAGGCAACAGAAGACAACAGGGCGCGTTTTGGTGAAAAACGTCTTCGAGACGCTTGTCGCCATGTAAAACAAACTTGATTATTCCCGGGATTTTTGCGCAAGTCGTGCAGAATTGGCGTCCCAAGTCGCCGAGTTTTTCTGTGGCGTTAATTTCAAAAGAAGGCCGCTTGATCAGCGACTATATTGAGGAGTCCACTCGGTAATAAATTGAAGAGGGAATCGCTACGCCACAATACTTTCTCAATCAGATTCAGGAAGGTTAACCGCTTAATCCGCCTGATCCGGCAATGCCTCTGCACTTAAGAGACCCGCTGGCACTGCCTGTTATGCGAAGAGAGACCTTCGCAAAGTTCAAGATATTAGATATTCCACCCGATCTTGTCAAGTATCATGTCTGAACATGTAAAATTATTTGCAAAATAATTTTTTGGGAGGTAGAGGGGTCGGGAGGCCGGCAGTGTCCGCATCAGAGGGTGCCTCTTGAAAAAAGATGATCAGACCACACGGGTAAACCCTGTAAGACGCTGATTTCATGGAAAGAACTCGAGGGCGGCTCTGATGGTATTGCAATGAGCTTCCACGGTATCGTTGATGTCTTTAGCGTAGCCGCCGCCCATGGTTGTGATGACGGGTATCTGCCTCTCGCGGCAGTATGCAATGACGAGTCTGTCGCGCTGCAGCAGGCCGGGTATGGTCAGCTTCAATTTGCCCAGGCGGTCGCGTTCGAAGGGATCGACTCCGGCTTGATAGAAGACCAGATCGGGCCTGAAATCGTCGAGTATCTGTGGCACGCAGCCCCGGAGAATGTCGAGATATTCATGGTCATTGACGCCGTTCGGAAGGTTGATGTCGAGCCGGCTTTTCTCCTTGCGCGCGGGGAAATTCTTCTCTCCGTGGATCGAGAAGGTGAAGACCCGGTCATCACCCTGAAAAATGGCGGCGGTTCCGTTTCCCTGGTGAACATCGCAGTCAATCACGGCGATGCGTTCGGCCAGACCGTCCCGCTGAAGGACACGGGCGGCAATGGCGATGTCGTTAAAGACGCAATATCCTTCGCCGTGATCGGGATAGGCGTGATGCGTTCCGCCGGCCAGGTTCGAGGCGATGCCGTCGCGCAGGGCATTTCGAGCCGCGATGATCGTCCCTTGAACCGCGGCGCGCGATCTTCGCAGCAGTCCCTCAGACCAGGGAAACCCTATCCGCCTCACCTCGTGTCTGGTCAGTTCCCCGTTCCTGCAACGGAACCAGTAATCTTCCGTATGGACCAGCAGAATGTCCTCGCCGGCCGCCGGAGGTGGCTCCACCAGATTCCAGTGGGTGATCGACTCCTCATAGAGAAGTCGATCCCTGGCCATTTTGTATTTCGGCATCGGAAAAGGATGAGCCGGATCGAGCGGGACCATATACCGATCGGAATAGCAGATCTTCATGATGGCATCAAACCTGGTCTGTTATCGGAATTGGTTTGCGGTGCTCATCGACTGCCACGTAAACGGCTTCAGCCTCCATGACTCTGACAACTTCATCGCTGTTTCGATAACGCATCGCCTCGACGATGATGGTGACGGTAACGGATGTCCGTCCAAGACGAGTCGTACGGGTGTAGAAACTGACGACATCGCCGACAAATACCGGGGCGATGAACTCGACTCCGCGAATCGCCACCGTCACAAACAGCTTGTCAGCCTGCTTCCTGGCTTCTATCCCTCCCGCCTGATCCAGATGACTGAGAATCACTCCGCCAAATATCGTCCCGCCCGGATTGGTGTCGCGCGGCAGCATCGAGACCCGAATCGCCAGATCTCCACGTCCGTCCTTTTCATCATTCCATTTCCATAATTAAAAACTTCGCCCCTTAATTCAGCTTCCCTTCTTTCTTGCAGGCAATCACTTATCTACGAAAAATTGAAGCAATAATACGAAATTATGGATAAGTGATTGAATTTATCCCGGTAGTTGAAAAAGTGAATCTCGCTAAGTTACCGAGTTTTAAGGCAGATAGCGTTTAATGCGGGACGCCGGAAATCGTGGCATTACTTTTGCAGTAGTGCAGCACGTGTGCGAAGAAGATCTCGCACCATTGTCTTCCAAGTTTTCATCCCAGCAAAGCTAGCCTTAAAGGAGAGATTGCAAAATCTCTCCTTATTTTTTTTATCTGGCCCGTATTTCTCAGGACTCATGAAGCGCAGCATCGAAGTCGCGAATCAGATCGACTTCATCTTCGAGTCCGACAGAGATTCTCACCAATCCTTCATTGATACCGGTCGATTGCTGAAGTTCGCGTGACAACTGCAGGCTCCACATCGAAGCGGGGTGGACGACCAGGGTCTCGAAGCCTCCGAGACTGGCGGCACGGGTGGCGAGTTTGAGCGATGAGATCAACTTGTCCGCCGCGGCATACCCGCCTTTGAGTTCGACGCTGAGCATTCCTGTAAAACCCGACATCTGCGTTTTGGCGAGTTCGGCCTGAGGGTGATTTTCAAGACCGGGGTAGTAGACCTTTGCCACTTTGGGATGATTTTCGAGAAATCGGGCGAGGGCCATTCCGTTGCTGTTATGGCGGTCGACACGGAGTCCGAGGGTGCGCAATCCCCGCAGCAGCAGCCAGCCATCGAACGGGCTGAGTGTGGCGCCGGCGACGATGGCAAACCTCCAGATCCTGTCGACGAGATCCTTCGAGCCGATCAGCGCTCCGGCTGTCACATCGTGATGACCTCCGATGTATTTGGTCGCGGAATGGACCACGGCGTCGATTCCAAACTCCAGCGGTCGCTGGTTGATCGGAGTCGCGAACGTATTGTCACAAATGGTGACGATGCCCCGGGAAGCGCCAAGTTCAGCCACGAATCTCAGGTCGGTGATCTGCATCAGCGGATTTACGGGCGTCTCTACATAAATCAATTTCGTATTCGGCCTGACCGCAGCGGCAAACTCTTCATTGACGGTCTGATCAACGTATGCAACCTCGATCCCCCAGCGCGGAAGGAATTCCTTGAGCAGCGTCGTGGCTCCGGCATAGTGATTTTTCTGGGCGACAACATGGTCGCCGGATGAAAGAAGGCCTCCCATTGCCGCAAAGATCGCTCCCATGCCCGAACTTGTAACCATCGCCGACTCGCCGCCTTCGAGCGCGGCCAGCGTCTCCTCGACCATCTGATGATTAGGGTTTCCGTAACGTGTGTAGAATTCCGGCGGCCTGTTAGCAATCGCAATTTCGGCAAAATCCTCGGCCGAATCCGCGCTGAAGGTCGTCGTCTGCCAGATCGGCGGGCTCACCGCCTGCGTCTTGTTCAGGTGTCTGGAAGCGTATATGGCCTTGCTTTGCGGGCCTTCCAGCCCGGGTTTCTTTTCAGACATCGCAATCCCTCCGAGTCCAAAGTCCAGAGTCCAGAGTCTAAAGTTTAAAGTTCAAAGTTTAAAGTTTAAAGTCCAACGTTTAAAGTCCAAAGTTCAAAGTTCAAAGTTCAACGTTTAAAGAAATATCCGCCTGTCTTTGGTGCATTTGAACCACGTCTTTAAACTTTAGACTTTAAACTTTAGACTTTGAACTTTGAACTTTAGACTTTGGACTTTGGACTTTGGACTTTGGACTTCCGTTTCTCTTCATTGCTAGTGTTGAGCGAGGTGAGTGAAGTTGAGAGTAATCAGAGCGCGTTTTACGGCGTTGACGGCGTCATCGAAGCGGGACTCGTGAACCAGAACCGCATCGGTCTTGTATGTCGAGATGCTCAAGATACTGATGTCGGCATCGGCCAGAGCCCTGCTGATCTCGGAGATAAAGCCGACCACCGAAAAATCGAGTACGGTATCGAAGCGGATCATGCGCCGATGAGTCTGCGCCTCGGAACCCGGAAAGGCATCGGAAATGCTGTTCCAGTCTTCTTCTGCGAGAATCACGGTGACCTCTTCCTTATCGCGGGTCATCGAGACAAAACCTTCGATGGCCTGTAGCCGAATGGCAACTTCCGCATAAAACTCAAGCGGCACACTGGCTACGGCATATCTTGTCTCCGGCATGTAAAGTCTGATAGGCATAAAATCACTCGATCACGACACAAGCTCATACTGAAAAAGCGCCTGCGCCGCGAAATTCAACGAGCCGGCAATGAGATCCGATACCGGCGAAAGGGGGGCAACCGCGCTTATTTAATCGCCACTAGAGGCCAGCCGGATCGTTTGAGTTCCTGTCTGAGTCTGGCCATTGTGCTCTCGACATCTTCAAGCTTCGAAGGGATTGCTGCAGAAAGCACCTTCGGCCCGTTTTCGGTGATCAGGACGTCGTCCTCGATTCGAACTCCGATGCCTTTGTATTTCTCGAAGGCGGGTCTGACGGCTTTGATGAACTTCTCATTTTCCGGAGTCTTGGGCAGGACATCGAGAGCGTCGGGGCGGAGGTAGATGCCGGGCTCAACCGTAAAAATCATTCCGGGAGCGAGCGGCCTGCGTGGATCTCCAACGTCGTGAACATTCATGCCCAGCCAGTGGCTGGTGCCGTGCATAAACCACGTCCGGTATTCATTGTTATCCCTGGAAGTGATCAGTCCGAGGCGGAGCAGGCCTTCCTTGATCTTCTCGGTGGCGACATCATTGACCGACTGAACGCCGCCTTTTGCGCCCGACCTGAAGGACATCATATTGCCGGGACGGGAAGCTTTGATGGCTTCCATCTGGGCATCGTAAACGATTCTGTAGATATCGGCCTGTTCTTTTGTAAACTTGCCGTTGACCGGAATGGTGCGGGTGATGTCGGCTGTGTAATGATCGAATTCGGCAGCGCAATCCATCAGCAGCAGGCTGTTGTCATCCATTCGATCCTGGTTGGTCTCGTAATGGAGGGTCGTGGCGTTTGCGCCGGCGCCGACGATGCAGGGATAGCCCCAGTTATCGGCATTCCTGCGGCGGAAGGTGTATTCGAATTCCGCCTGCATCTCGTATTCGTACAACCCCGGCACGGCGGCGGCAAAGACTCTGTGAAAAGCCTCGCCGGTGATATCCACGGCGTGCTGCATGAGTTTGATTTCAATGTCGGATTTGATCTGGCGCAGCTCGGCGAAGATCGGTTGAGCGGGTTTCACCTTCAATCCTGCGGCAGCGGATGAGATGGAAGAGGCGAAATCAACCTCCTGTTTGTATTCGCGCTGATCGCGCCCCTGAGAATTCAGCAGCCAGAGTTCGCCCTGATCGGCTTTGACGGCGTCGATCAGTGTCGAGAACTCATCCTGCCAGCGGGCCGCCTGTTTTTCATCAGGCTTTGGAGCCGCTGCGCGCTTGCTGATTGCCTGTTCGGCGCGCGGAGCGATGAAGGCGAGAAAAGAATTGAGCTCGCGAACATTCCAGATCTCATCTACGCCGCTGCGCTTGCGAGCCTCATCGAAGCTCATCATCCTGCCGTTCCATGTCTCGAACATCGGATTCCGCTCAGGCATGAATATTATTTCGCGCGTCTTCTTCGCTCCGGGGATCAGAACCAGAGTCACGCCATTCTGCCTGATTCCGGTAAGGTAATAGAGATTGTTCTCCTGCCTGTATGGGTAATCCACGTCGTTCGTATAGACGCGCGGCTCCGTGCTGAACAAGACCATGATCGAGCGGTTGTTCATCCGCTTGAGGACTTCCTGTCGCCTGCTGCGCAGATCGGTCAGGCGGTCTATCTCGGCGATATTCGGCGGCTGCGGCGCGATATGCCAGAAATCCGCGGCTGATTTACCGGACATTTCCGCATAAACGATCTGCGGCCGGTCAATCTGCGAGACAACAATAAAGGCCGCCAGGGCCGATGCAAAAACAAAAACAACTGTACGAAGACGGTCGAAAACAGAACGCATGAATCACCTCATAATCAGCCGGGATTTCAGGAAAACCTGATCAGAAGCCATAACAATAACACGTGAAATGACCAGATCGTAAGCGCATACGGGATCTGAAACCGGATTACTCCATATTGATCCCGCATATTGAGCAGCGCGGCGGGCACGATATTGAAATTGGCGGCCATCGGAGTCATGAGAGTCCCGCTCGACCCGGCTGTCAGGGTAATGATCGCCGCCATCGCCGGGTTGACGCCAAAAGGCTTGATGATCAGGGGCACCAGGACCCCGGTCGCGATGACCGGGAGGGCGGCAAATGAATTTCCCATGACTATGGTGAACAGGGCCATCCCCAGGCAATTGGCCAGAACCAGCAGGAAAAGGTTGTTTGCCGGGATGATCTGCACTATGCCTTGAGCTATCAGATTGCCGACCCCGGCCGCAGTGAAGATGACGCCGAGCGAGGCCAGCAGTTGAGGCAGGATATTGACGGCTCCCATGGATTCGTTCAGCCTGCGCCCCTGGTTCATCAGTTCACGAAAGTCGCCGCGCGTTATTCTCAGACAGATGAACATCGCCAGCAGGCCGCCAAACCCCAGTCCGACCAGGGCTCCGCGGTTGGCATCGAGCCCCATCAACCTGAAAATTATGGCGAGGGCAAAGGTTACCACCGGAATCGCGATCACCGGCAGAAATATGCTGCCGCTCTTGATTGCCGCTTCGGGCTTGAATTCAGCAGTCCCGCGTTGAACCATACCCAGGCCATCAAGCGTCACCATCAAGAGAACCAGCATTCCTGTCAGCCAGTGAGGCATGAGGCTGCCGAAGATGAAGATGGCTCCGAGAATCAGCCAGAAAAGCCCGCTTCCCACGCGGCGCGAATTCGATCTGTCCGTGAATGCCAGCAAAGAAAAGATTGAGAGCACCAGGCCCGTCAGAACATAAACCGTATCGAGGCTGAAAAGTTTGCCGCTCATCGCGCCTCCCTCAGCCTGTTGAGCCCGCGATCCATCAATCCGAACTGAAGCGCCGCTATGACTATCGATGCGACAACAACCGGGATCGTGAATTTGACCAGATCCCAGACACCGACTGTGTAGCCAAGCCCCTGCATCACTCCATAAACAAGCAGAATGCCCGCCTGAACCGGGGACAGATTCTGACCGTAGAAATTGCCGTAATTTTCCGCGGCGGCGTTTGCCGATTTGATCTTCTCCAGAACCGGTTCATCCGGGACATGTTTGATCTTGAGTTGAGACTCCGCCGCGCCGACCGACATGGGATAGACCAGAGGCCTGACGAAAGACGGATGGCCGTTGAGTCTGATGCCCATCGCTCCGTGCAGAATACGGAATAGCTGATAGACGAGCTGCAGCCGCCCGACTGTCGCCGCGCGTACCCTGTTGATCAGTTCTGCCGCACGCTCCTGAAGCCCGAACTTCTCAGCCAGCCCGATCGCCGGCAGCGTGATGATGAACAGAGTCATGAGCCGGTTATCGGCAAAAGCCTTCCCCAGAATGTTGATGATTCCGGTCTGGCCCGCCCGCGTCAGCATGGGAAGATTCTCAAAGGCCCCTTCGCTCGAAAAAAGCGGCATCCCCGCAGCCATGCCTGTGACAAGCGCGGCAACGACGACCACGATCGTTGTCCGCAGCCGCAATGCCAGGCCAATTACAACAATGGCAACACCAGAGAGCTTCAACAGGTCCTGAACATGCATGGTTCACTCCTCCATTCTTGACAACCTCTAACAGTTGATGAGTAAATCAAAATTCATGAGGTGAAAGTATCTGATTTTTTTCGTCTGTTTCATCATCTTCTACTACATCAGGAGCGACAATGAAATATAGAACTCTCGGAAGAACCGGGATCGAGGTATCAGAGGTCGGCTACGGCGCATGGGGAATCGGCGGGGTTCAATGGACGGGCGGCGACGATGAAGAAGCGAAGCTGGCCCTGAACCTGGCGATCGATCAGGGTCTCAATTTCATCGACACCGCGCTGGCATACGGCGACGGGCACAGTGAACGGGTAGTCGGCGAGGTAGTCAGATCCCGCAGCGAGCGGATTTATATCGCAACAAAAGTGCCGCCCAAAAATCGGGAGTGGCCCGCGGCCAAAGTGCCGCTTCAGGAAGTGCTCCCGGCTGAGCACATCATCAAATGCACCGAAAAAAGCCTGCGCAATCTCGGCATCGAGACGATCGACCTGCAGCAGTTTCACGTCTGGCGGGACGAGTGGACCGAAGATGGCGAGTGGCTTGAGGCCGTGACGAGATTGCGCGAACAGGGCAAGATCAGGTATGTCGGCATTTCGATCAACGATTATCAGCCATGGAACGCGATGAAGGCCCTGAGGCACGGCCATATCGACGCCGTCCAGGTGATCTACAACATTTTCGAGCAGGCCCCTCAAGACGAACTCTATCCGCTTTGCCGTGAATTGAATATCGGAGTGCTGGCCCGCGTGCCGTTCGATGAGGGTGGATTGACGGGAGCGATCAAGCCCGACACAGTCTTCCCCGAAACCGATTTTCGCACATGGTTCTTCCGCGGCGATCGAAAGCGGAAGGTCTTTGAAAGGGTCGAGAAGTTGAAAGCCTTGCTCGGCCCCGAAGCCGAGACGCTGCCTGAACTGGCGCTGCGCTTCACGTTGAGCCACGACGCCGTGAGCACGGTCATTCCCGGAATGAGATCCACCAGACACGTGACTTCGAATATTTCGTTGTCGGATGGCCGCCGGCTTTCAGCCGAACTTCTTGGCCGGCTGAAAGAGTCCGCCTGGGACAGGACCGAAGACTGGTAGTTTGATCGTTCAGAGTTCAAGCTTCGGCTTGAACTCTGAACAACTTGAAGATTTATTTGCCGCGGTATTTCGCCGTCACTTCCACTTTGGCCAGCTTTGAAGCCCCCGCCTTCACTTCCAGCGGGACGTTGACACGCACGCTGTCGACCAGACAGACCTTCTCTTTTTCGTCATTGCAAAAATAGATGACGGCATCGATGGTCGCCGTGGTTTGCCCCTTTACAGCTTCCACCGGAATTTCGAATGGGAACCTGGGCTCGGAGAAATTCTGCGCGGATTCCTTCGTGGTGATTTTCAGCGCAGCATCGTCAGCGCTTCGCCATGAGATATAGAACGGAGCGCCCGCGTTGTATTTGTAGCCGGCGGGCAGGATGAACGAGAGCGAAATTTTGCCGGCGCCCGGAGCAATCGACTGCGCGGGAACATCGACAACCCTGCCCCGGAACTTGCGCACCATCTGCCTGGTCAGAAGTTCCAGCCCTTGAGCTCGACCGTCGAAACCTTGCCGCCGTCAAAATCGAGTCTTCGAATCAGATGGTTGTTGGTATCGGCGATGAAGAGGGATTTCGAGGTGGCGCTGATTCCGCCGGGTTCGTTGAACTGAGCCTGCTTGAGATCTCCGTCGCGGGTTCCACGCTCACGGGATCCGGCAAATGTCCGGCTTTCTCGTTTTGTAATCTCGAGTTCCTTGATCTTATGGTTGTAGGTATCGGCGACGTAAAGTTTGCCTTTGGCAAATGCCACGCCGAGCGGATGCTGCAAGCGGACGGAATCCCCGGATCCGTCTACGTCTCCATAATCGAACAACCCCTTGCCGACGATGGTGCTGACCTGATCGCCTGGAGGGAGCGTTGCCGCGCGAATCGAACTGACTTCGCTGTCGGCGAAGAAGAGGGACTTGCCGTCCGTGGTGATGCCGCTCGGCTGGGCGAGCGCCGAGTTGGCCAGAGTGCCATCGACGTGATTCTCGCGTCCGCTTCCGGCATATGGTTTAGCCTCGTTGTCCTTGAGATCCACGACCCATATCTGATGAGGCCCGGCCATTGCGACGTAAAGCTTGCCGTTGAAAACCAGAGCATCCCACGGCGAATTGAGCGCAACCTTGCGGCCGATCCCTTCGATATTGAACTCGCGCGCCTGCTCCCCCGTCCCAACGATCGTCTCGACCGTCTTCGCTTTGAGATCGGCCTTGCGGATGAGATGGTTTTCCGTATCGCAAATGTAGAGGGCGTCTCCGTCTAACGCCATTCCCTGAGGATGATTGAACTCCGCATCGGCAAACGAACCGTCTTTCGCTCCGATCGCTCCATCACCGATGACCTCCATCACTTTTCCGTCAAGATCGGTGATGATCAGGCGATTATGATTCGAATCGGCGATGAAGAGGCGATTGCCCTTCTCGTCCGCTACCACCTTCCCCGGAAAACTCAGCAGGCTCGGCGGCGCCGAGAACTTTTCGAGCTTGAAGCTCACTGCCTTTTCATCGAGCGAGCCCTGTTCGCGAAAATAATTCGCCATATCACCAATCACCTTGTCGAAAATCTCATAGATTCCCTCGCCGGAATGGGCGCCGACAACTTTCCCCTTCGGATTGATCAAAACCAGCGTGGGCCAGGCGCGGGCCGTGTATGCCTGCCAGACTTCGAAATCGCGATCCTTGACCACCGGATGCTCGATCTCGTACCTCAAAATCGCCTGGCGAATGTTGTCCGTCCCTTTTTCATTGGTGAATTTGGCGGAATGCACTCCGATGACCACGAGTTGATTGCCGTATTTCGCTTCAAGCTTCTTGAGATCCGGAATAATGTGCATGCAGTTGATGCAGCAGTAGGTCCAGAAATCCAGCAGGACGATCTTCCCGCGAAGATCGCGAAGGCTCAGCGGTTTTTCCGTATTGAGCCACTCCATTCCCGAAGGAAAATCCGGCGCATTCACTTCTCCTTCAAACATGGGATTTTTTGGCGGCATGACTTTCCCTCCCTGCTCTACCGCAGACTTGCTCTCCTGCGCGGCGACAAAAACCGCGCCGCAGCTTATTACGACCACAAGAATCGAGACGATGATCGTCAGTAAACGATTTAATCCTGTCCTCATGAATTGTCCTTCTCCTTAGCTTAAGTACAAAAACAAAAAATCGAACCTGGATTATATGATGCGAGGGTAGGATAATGAAAATTACCTCGATTCCACAGATCCGGGAGAAAAGATGCGGAACCTTGTCACCATTTCAGCAATCATCGAGATCATTGCGACTACGCTCTGGGTTGGAGGAATGGCGTCTCTGGCGCTGATTGCCGCTCCGGCCGTATTTCAAGCTTCGACATCGCGCGAGAATGCCGGCAAAATCTTCGGGCTCATCCTCAAAAGATTCCATCTGGTCATGTATGCCTGCGGCGGGGCGATTCTGATTGCCGGGCTGCTGCGGTGGGCCGGCAGGTTCAACCACCATCTCTATGCTTCAGAGGTCACACGATATGTCATCGCAGTAATCATGCTCGGGCTTTCGCTCTATTCAGGAGTGGTCATCTCCGGCAAACTGGAGAAGTTGAGAGAAGGCATGCCCGCTGGCATCGACCGCACGGCAAAAGATGATCCCCGAAGAGTCGAATTCAACAACCTCCACAGGTTCTCGACGACGGTTATGGCTTTCAACCTCCTGCTTGGCCTCGCTATGGCTGTCATATGTTCGCTCTGGGATCCGATATTTGAGTGTCGGAGAATAGATCACGAAACAGACGAAAAATTTTCAAGTGTGAATTGACCAATTCTTTCAGGAAACGTATCTCCAAATGAAACACGTTTCTTCATCCCTTAAATTTTTTAGTCTGTTTCGTAATCTATCTTCCGTCTATTCTTTAAAGCCTTTTCCAGTCCAGAGCCTGAACTGTTCAGACGCCTGGCCGGTGAGCATGGCGAGGCCTCCAAGGGTCCGGCAGCCTGCTGTCCGAGCGTCCTTCAGCAAAGATGTCTCCTCCGGGTTATAGATCAGATCGTAAACCAGTTTCACATTTTTCAAGGATTGCGCAGGGATCGGCGACTGGCCCTGGCTGTGACCGTGCATTCCGATGGGAGTGCAATTTATCACCAGATCGACCGAGCCGCTGAAGCTATCGAGCGAAGCCGCGCGGGCCTTGAATTCAGCAGCCAGAGTCTCGGCCTTTCGCACATCTCTGGCAAAGATTGTCACATTAGCACCGCGCTCGGCGAGACCGTAGCAAATCGCGCGAGCCGATCCGCCGGCGCCGATCACCGCGACCATCGCGTCTTTCACGTCGATCAGGTCATCCAGAGGTCTCATCGCTCCGATGACGTCGGTGTTGTAACCGTGCAGCTCAACGCCTCTGATAACGACAGTATTGACGGCGCCAATCCTGCGCGCCGCCTCATCGATAAAATCGAGGTGCTTCATGATTGAAAGCTTGTGGGGAATCGTCACGCTCATGCCCCGTAAATTCCAGTCCAGTTTTCTGGTCGCCGGGCGGACGAGGTCCTCCACGAATCGATCTATGTCATCCACTTCAAAAGGGAGATAGACGCCATCGCGTCCCGCGGCCCTGAGCGCGCCATTGTGCATCAGAGGCGAACGGGAATGGCCGATCGGTTTGCCGATGACACCGTAGATTTCGCTTTCCGGAGACAGTTCCCTGACACGGTAGAGATTCCGCAATTCCCCGGCCGTTGGCTGCCCCGGCGCGCTCTCGGCGCCATGCCGCAGAGAACCGAAGGTCAGCATCGCGCCGCGGGACAATGCGAGCACCCTCGTCATCAATCCCGGCATCCCCATCGCCAGTGCTATGACGGGCTTTCGTGCAGACTCTATGATCCTGAATATTTCGACGCAATCGGTAATCCGATTGGCTTTGGTGGCGATCTTCACCACAGCGGCCGGCGTCGCAGACATTCGCGCAAACCGGCTCTGCAGGTCACCCGGCGTCTCCTCAAAATCGTGCCATGAACAAATGACCTTCTCCCAACTCACCGGCGGCTGTCCCTCCGCATAACTTTCCACCAGATCGAATTCGAAATCGGCATATGTCAGACGATCAATCACCGCTTGCGGCAAATGATCCCAGAATTGGCGCCGGTCCCCGAGGCTCAACTGTCTCATCCCACCCTGTTCGGACGGGCGAAAAGTCAGCAGCAGCAGCGCCGTCGACTTTAAAGAAAGTTCTTCGAGAAATTTGAAAATTCCCGCCATATCGAGATCGAGATAATCGGCTCTCAATTCGATCATATCGGCAGCTTCGGAGGCTTCGCCACAAGCAGTGAGAAACCTCCCAGGCTCGGATTCAGTGATCGGAATACAGATGTATGATTGTTGTTCGTGCATCAACAGGAGTTTAAAGTTTAAAGCTCAAAGTTTAAAGAAGATCCGTCAACTGACAACTCTTCTTTAAACTTTGAGCTTTAAACTTTAAACTCCCTCCCCCCGATTGACAGGATGCAAACCGGAACGTACACTCGAAATGGTTCGCAAACAGGTGTAAACCTCTGATGGGGGTGCATTGGATTCGATGGAAGACCTGAAGCGACGGATGCATACCGGGAAGCTTGTAACCCGTAAACTGCAGGCAAATGTTAATTGCGAACAATGAACTCGCAATGGCAGCCTAGTAATAAAACACTAGCTACTGCCCGTTCGCTCACGAATCGCCTGTGTTCGTGAACCGAGCGTCGACTTAGCAGGCTGGCAAATCGGTGCAGGTCAGAGCCGGTGAGCGAGACAAATCTGGCATAGCCTTGGAGCGGTTCTTCGTCGTTTCTGCTTCCGAGCCAGGGTAAAAATAGAAGCGAAGCGACTAAGTATGTAGATTCCTTCGGGGACGGCTGCCAGACGAGAGTTCGATTCTCTCCACCTCCATCATTCCATTCTCAATTTCCCGCTGCTCACTTCTTATTCCTGCAATCGTGCTTTATTCTTACCGCTCATCTTTTTTGATAATAATAGAGGTGTGAGATAAATGGACAAGACTGAAAACTACGAACGCAATGACGGTCGCAGCCCTCTCGATCTGAGGCCGGTCAAGGCGACGCCCGGATACACAAAATACGCCGAAGGATGCGTCCTGTTCGAAATGGGCGAGACGCGCGTCATTTGCACGGCGTCGATCGAAGAACGAGTGCCTCCTTTTTTGAAAGGCAAGGGAGTGGGCTGGGTGACGGGAGAGTATTCCATGCTGCCGAGAGCGACTGAAAGCCGCACTCAACGCGAAGCGACCAGAAACGGGCCATCGGGTCGAACCCACGAGATTCAGCGCCTGATCGGGCGCAGCCTGCGCTCGGTGGTCGATATGGCCGCGCTCGGTGAGCGCACCGTAACCATCGACTGCGATGTGATTCAGGCCGATGGAGGCACCAGGACCGCATCGATTACCGGCGGATTCATCGCTCTCGCTCTGGCTTTGAACAGGCACATGGAAGCAGGAAAGATACTGCGACCCGCACTGAGAGATTACATCGCAGCCGTCAGCGTCGGCATCGTCGGTGAGCGGACCCTGCTCGATCTCGACTACAGCGAGGATTCGGCGGCCGAGGTCGACATGAACATCATTCGCACCGGAGACGGCCGTTTTGTAGAACTCCAGGGCACTGCCGAAACCGAGCCTTTTTCGAGAGACCATCTTAATGAAATGATCGCCGCCGCGGAAATCGGCATCGAACGGCTGATCACCATCCAGCAGGGAGTCATCGCTCAGGCTCTCAGCGGTGGCGAATTACGGGCAATAATTGACCCGGCAAACAGAGAAAAGATCAATTGGAAGGAGAACGCCGTATGAATTTTCGTTTCCGAATTTTTTTCCCCGTCGTCGTATTTTTTTTAATGACAGTTTTTCTGGCGCCTGCAGCGCTCGCCCAGGAGGTCTTCGAGGATCCTGATGGAGAGTACTCCGTGACGCTGCCTGCCGGATGGATTGCCGTCGTCAGTCGTGACGCTCTCGGAAAATCCGAGGTCAATATCGTTTTTAAAGTTCGGGAAAACGGCTCTCTCAAGCTACGCCGCGTAGCCGATGCGGATCCGAATATCTCTGCCATGGACTTTGCAAAGCTGGACGAAGGCAATACCGTCAGGTTTCAACCGGGATATGACAGAACCAATATTGAGAATTTCGTTGTCGGTGCGGGACGTTCGGGGGCGCTGCTCTCATACGATTACAAGAACTCGGCCGGGCAGCCATTCACCGGGCGAACCTATTACCTGAGAATGGATCCAAAGACAATCTGCGTTCTGAAATTCACCGGCAGAAAGACCACCCTCGGGACCCTGAGAAATCAGACTGATTCGATCGCCAGGTCGCTGAAGTTAAAATAACAAGGAGTGTTACGCATGGAGTGCCGCCTTCAGGCGGCACTCCACTGCGCGAACTCCATGCGTAACACTCCATGCTCGGAACCCCAAGCATTTTACATCCCTGATCGGGGAAGCTCAGCCAGTTGCACAGTGAGAGTCGTCTTTCGACTGCCACGCATTATTTCCACCTGAATTTTATCACCGATATTCTTGCCCTTGAGTGCGCGATCGAGGTCATCGTTGGATCTGATCGGCTGATTATCGGCGCTGATAATGATGTCGCCGCCGACGGGAATCAGATACCTGCCGATCTGGACTTGTTGCGTGGCTCCGCGAATACCGGCTTTATCCGCCGATCCTCCCGGCACTACTTCGGCAATAAGCATTCCCTCTTTTACAGGCAATTGAAGAACTTCCGACAGGCGGGCGCTCAGAGGAATCGGCGATATTCCAAGCTTCGGCTTGCGGACGCGCCCGTATTTCAGGATATCGTCGATGACGAGTTTGGCGGTTTCAACGGGAACTGCAAATCCGATGCCCACGGAACTTCCGGTTGGGCTGAAGATCATCGTATTGATACCGATCATCTGTCCTTTTGAATTGAGCAGCGGACCTCCGGAATTTCCGGGATTGATTGCGGCATCGGTTTGAATAACGCCTTCAATCAGTCGCTGGGTGAACTCCGACCTGATCGGACGGGAAAGACCGGAGACGATCCCGGTCGTCAGCGTGTGATCGAAACCGAATGGATTTCCGATGGCAAGTACTTTCTGACCGACGAAAACATCCTTCGACTCGCCGAGCGGAATCGTCGAAAGCTCGGATGCCGGCGCATCGATTTTGATGACTGCCAGATCGTTGTCGGGATCGAATCCAATTACCTTCGCCTGATAATTGTGATTATTTGAAAGCGAAACCTCGAGCTTTTCGGCATCCTGAATCACGTGGAAGTTGGTCAGAATATGACCCTCCCTGTCAAGAATCGAGCCCGAACCCGTGCCCTGCTTCGGATAGGCATTGAACCAGTCCTGCACATAAACCGTCGAGGTGATGTTGACCACTCCGGGGCTCATTGCAGTATAAATTTCGCGATTATTCTGTTCATCAGTCGCTACCGAAGGATCCGTTATACTCTCGATGGATTTTGAGGCATTGAGAGTTTTTTCAGTCCTCGCTCCAACCCACCGGCCAAGCAGGTCCGAGCCGAACCTGTCGTAGAGCAACACCGCGCTTGCAGCAAAGACCGATGTCGCCAGCGCCAGCAGTACCAGTTGTCTCGCAGTTATGTGATATGTCGACTTCATTTTTATCTCACTCCTTCAATTTCTTCGCCCGGTATGACGATTCAATAATCTCAATAAAAAACCACTCGCCTGCCCCTCGCCCTACCGCCTTCAAACATTACAACAGAATCATTCTAATTGTTCCCTAAAATCCATGCCGGGCAGGCTTTTAAGGTATCATTACCCGGAATTTCAGCTTTAAGATGTTAATATTGTTAACTCGGTTTCAAATTTTCAAGTGCAGGTCATGAAGATGAACATGGGTAAGCTCCCAGGCAGGAATTATTATCTTCCAATATTGCTATTGCTGATGGCAGCATTGAGTATCGGAGGCGCCGCGGACCATGACTCAAACGGGCAGGATCCGAAGAGTGAGCAGAAGAAGTAGCCTGACGAAGCCCTGGTCAGGCTGGAGACGGAGCTGGTTCAGATCGATGTAGTAGTTACCGACAAGGACGGAAAGATGGTTCGCGATCTGAAACGTGAAGATTTCCAACTGTTCGAAGACGGAAAGCCGCAGAACATTTCCTATTTTTCAAGAAATTCGACAAAAAGCCTTTCAGCCGCTACTGCCGCACAACCTGCGACGGGGAAGAATGAAGCGGCTGGAGCGGGTTCGACGGAGGTAGTTGCGGGGCGCAATCTGGTCCTGGCGATTGACGACCTGCATCTTTCCCCGGCAATTTAATGCTCGCCAAAAAGTCACTGTTGAAATTCATCGACCAGCAGATTGATGCGGACGATCAGGTGGCCTTGATAACGACGAGCGGCCGGCTCGGTCTTTACGAACAGTTCACGACAGATCGTGAAGCGCTCCGCCGCGCGATCAACAGGCTGTCGCCTCAGGAGCGGTCGAGGGCCAGCCAGTTCGACACCCCGCGAATCACGCCTTACCAGGCCGAGCGGATCGACGACAATGATCCCGAGGCGCTGGAGATTGCAGTCCAGGAAATCGTCCGCGACATGAATATGCAACGCCCGCAGGCCGTGAATCTGGCTCAGAGCAAGGCACGGATGCTGGTTGCCGAGAATGTGGCAGTCACCACCTCAACCCTTTCGACGATTGAAAACATGATCCGCGGGCTCAAACAACTGCCCGGGCGCAAAATCATGGTTCTGGTCTCGGACGGTTTCCTGCTGGGAAGCTTCAGAGACGGAAAACATTTTGACGTGCGCAGGATCACCGACTCAGCGACTAAAGCGGGCGTGGTCATCTACTCGCTGGATGCGCGCGGGCTGATTGCTGAAGCCGGTTCCATGGACGCTTCGCAGCCGAATACGACTCCTCTCAATTGATGGGAGCGAGAATGAGAATTGAGCGCACCGGCATTGAGGCTCAGCGCGATGGAATCTTCGCCCTCGCTCGCGATACCGGCGGCACTGCATTTTTCAACAACAACGATATGAATATCGGCTTGAAGAAGGTTCTGGAAAATACCGAAACCTGGTATCTGCTGGCATTCGAGCCCAACAATTCCTACCGCGACGGAAAATTCCGCAAACTCGAAGTCCGCCTGCCTCAACGCAAGGATCTGAAAATCCGAACCAGGGGCGGCTACTTCGCACCCGATGGAAAGGCTGAAATTAAAGCAATCAGGGAAAAAGAGAAGCAGTCTGAAAAAGACAAGGAAAAATCGCCTGAAAAGCTCGCAAAAGATCAACAGAATGCGATACAGGCTCAGATTCGCGATGGAATTTCCACGCTCTTCCCTCGGCGCGGCATCCCAATACAGATGACGGCCAGCTTCCTGAATTTACCGGATCTAGGGGTCATGGCCGATATCTCTGCTCATCTGGATGCAAAACAGTTGAAGTTCGATGAAAGCGGCGGACGCTATCGGGCCTCGCTGGAGATCATCGGATTCGCCTTCGACGAAGCAGGTAATGTCGCAGGCAGTTTCAGCGACACTGCCGGATTGAATCTGAAACAGGAGACATACGAGAAAGCGCTGCAGAACGGAATCGCCTACAGCAAATACGTAAAACTCAAACCGGGTTTCTATCAGATCAGAATCATGGCTCGTGAAGACGGCACGACCCAGATTGGCAGCGCGTCTGCCTGGATTGAAATCCCCGATCTCGGCAAACAGCAGTTGACCCTGAGCAGCATCTTCTTCACCCCTCAGGAGAGCGCAAAACAGGCTGTCACCATGCAAAACCCTCCGGGAGGAATCAGCGAAAAATCGGAATCTGCGCTTCCTCCCAAGGTTTATCGCAGATTCAAACGCGGCTCGAATCTCGACTTCCTTCTTTTTGCTTATAATCCAAAACTGGACGCCAAAGGCACTGCCGATCTGGCAATTCAGATTCAGATCTATCAGGGCAGTAAACTGGTGCTGGCTTCGCCATTGACCGCTTTTTCCCGCCAGACAGGGCCGAACATCAACCCGACTCAGGGACTACCTTATTTTGCCCGACTCCCGCTGAACTCATACGAACCGGGCACTTATGATTTGCGCCTGGTCGTTATCGATCGCGTCGCAAAGTCCAGCTCAAAACGGTCAATCAATTTCTTTGTTGAATAAAGAGAAGAAGAGAAGAAAAGAAAAGATTACGAAACAGACGAAAAATTTACAGACGTTGGATGGGCGAGAACTTCATGTTAACCGTAACACCGAAGAAAAAGTCACATTCACCCTTTGAAGATTTTTCGTCTGTTTCGTTTATTTCGTCTGTTTCGTAATCTTCTTCTCTTCCCCGCTGACGATAGCTGCGATCGAGCGCACCTGAGCGACCATATCCTTGAACTGATCGAAGAGCAGGGCCTGGGGTCCGTCGCACAACGCCCTTTCGGGATATGGGTGAATATCGACGAGGAGGCCGTCGGCTCCGACGGCGGCGCCGGCTCGCGACAGCGGTATCACCTTTTCGCGTTTGCCGGTGCTGTGGCTGGGATCGATGATGATCGGCAGATGCGAAATGCGCTTGATTGCCGGAACCAGCGACAGATCGAGCGTAAATCTCGTGTGATTGGCGAAAGTGCGGACTCCGCGCTCGCAGAGAATGACCTGGTAATTCCCCTCGGACATGATGTATTCGGCGGCGAGCAGAAATTCTTCGATCGTTGCGGCCATGCCGCGCTTGAGCAGCACGGGTTTGCGAGCCTGTCCCGCGCGCTTGAGCAGGCTGAAATTCTGCATGTTTCTGGTGCCTATCTGAATGACGTCAGCGTAACGTTCTACCAGATCGAGGGCGGGCTCGTCAGTGGCCTCGGTGACGATCTTCAAATCATATTGATCGCGTACATCCGACAGGATCTTGAGTCCTTCTTCGCCAAGCCCCTGAAAAGCGTAGGGAGAGGTGCGCGGTTTGAATGCTCCGCCGCGAAAGAATTTGCAGCCCATCTCCGAAACAACCGCGGCTGTCAGAAAAGTCTGCTCACGGGATTCAACCGCGCAGACTCCCGCGATGATCGCAAATTCGTCTCCGCCTATTTCGGCATCACCGATCCTGATCACGGTCCTTTCCGGCTTGAGTTCCCGGCCAACCAGCTTGTATGGCTTGGTGACGCGAACGCATTCGGCCACTCCGGGCAGATCTGAAAACGGCGACGAATCGATCGCGCCCGTATTTCCGGTGATCCCGATCGCCGTCCGGTTCGCGCCGGGCATCGAATGAGCCTTGAGCCCGGCAGCCTCGATTGCCTCAATGACGCGCCCTAT
Source organism: Acidobacteriota bacterium (assembly GCA_016710075.1). Classification (GTDB taxonomy): domain Bacteria; phylum Acidobacteriota; class Blastocatellia; order RBC074; family RBC074; genus JADJLO01. The sequence continues at coordinate 54,065 of JADJLO010000018.1, forward strand.
CTCCTGATCGGTCGCGCCGGATTTCATGACAACAAGCATATAAATTTCCCCTCGGGATTCAATGCAGTCCCTTTACTTATTTCGGTTTTGATAATTCCAGAATTGAATATACCCAATTGGACCGGCGATCATTTATTTTTTGTTCTCTCAGGACCTCAACGCCGGATCTGCTGACCGCCTTATAAAATGCCTTCCGTGCTTCAGGAAAGGAGGTTCCTTCAGGAGCATTGAGAACGAACACGTTTGACGAATCCTTCACCATCTTTAAAAGTTCTTCATCAGGCTCTGATGATTTAGTGTAAGCCCAGAAGGGTTCATGCGTATAAAGTTCCCCTTCCGACAGGCAGAAAAGAGTATTGCCCAATCCCCAATCCATTAACTGTATCTGACGGCCGGGGTATTGAGCCTTCAGGACCGTCGACAGATTGTTTATTTCCGAGCTCCAGTGTTTTGTTCCGCCGGTTCTTTGCATCAAGTCGTAATATCCTGACATAGCATTCAAGTTCATACCGACGGCGCAAATGAGCAGTACAAATCCGGATAAGATAACCGGTTTTAAATATTTCCACTCCTTGAGGCACTGATTAGCCCTCCCGCAAGCCGCGCCAACGACCAGCTGCGGGAAAGGGAATATCATAGTCCAATGATGCATCCCTATCGGCAATGGAGTCAGGTAGGTCTGAATTGCAACCAATACTGCCAGTAGCGGGATGAACAGTAATCTCCATTCTTTTTTCTTAACAGCGATCGATATCAAGACAACCAGTGAAAAGAGTGCCAGAGGCAGCAGCAATGTCCTGAACCACCCTAAACTGCCGGGCAATGATTCTCCGAACATGAGCCTGTCCGGCCCCATGCCATTCATCCAATCAACGAGAATCCTTGTCCTCCTGGGAATCAGGCCAATTAGACTGCTCAGGGGCATGTTTCTTCTGCCCTCATTAAGCATCTTAAAAGTCAGCCACCCGAATTTCAGATTGTAAATCCAAAGCGGAATACTTGTGATCAATCCGGCACCGGAAGCAGACAATAATCCCAGGAAAGATATCCGAGGCCGACCGTCATCAATCCACCAGGCAATTGCTCCGACGGCAATCAATGCCATGACAAACCACATGAAATTGGTCTTGTCGTATACTCCCAGCCCCAGAAGCGCTCCAGCTATTACAAGAAACCGCGTCTTCCCTCCGCTCTGCCACCATTTCAACAGAAAGAACAAAGACGATATTCTGAAAAGAAAGGCCAGCACGACAGGACCCCAGTCCAATCTCGTAAGCATGATCAGGGATGGGTCAGTAGCCGTTAACCATAAACCGATCAGTGACGCCGTGACTCCGAAAAATGCCTTGGCGAAAAGATAAGTGAATAATAATGCCAGGGCTGTTATTGCGATATTTGTGAGGCGATATACGCTTATTCTGATCCCGAATATTCTGAATGGTATGAGCAAAATATACGACCTGAGAGCGCCTATATATTCCATGTTCATCAAGATGAAGAAATGTCCGCCAATCCTTGTTGATCCGAAGCGATTGTAATGCCCGTTTGCATCTCCCTTGAGGAATACAATGGATGCGGGAACCTGCAATACCTCATCATATTGAATCCCTGGCAGGTTGATATGCCTTGATGCAAGGATCACATAAAGAATGATCGCTGACAGAGCGATAATTTGGCCGGCTTTTGTATCCTTAATGATTTTTAGCATTTTGGTTATCGAGCGTCACAAGGATAAGGATGCGGCAAAAAAAGCGAGCTACATCTTCTCCGGCGTTTCGATACCCAGCAGCGCCAGCGACTGTTCGAGTCTGCGGCGGACCAGATCGGCAACCATCAACAGCAGCAGTTTGCGGGTCTCATCGGTCACGCTCAGTATGTGATGGTTGTGATAGAAGAGATTGAACTGCTTCGCGAGCTGGAATGCATACTTGGCCACGTGAGTCGGCTCGAAGCTGAGAGAAGCGACCTGCAGGATCTCCGCCAGCCTCGCAGCGGCTGAGACCAGTGACCAGAGATCGTTTCCACTCTCACCCTCGAAGAATTGATTGATCGATTCGGCTGAAAGGTCCTCGAATTCCGGTCTCAGCTCTTCGGGCGGCGTCCCAGCTTGCGGAAGATATTGTTCGCGCGAACTGCCGAGTATTGGATGTATGGCCCGGTTTCGCCCTCGAAGCTCAGCGCCTCGTTGAAGTCAAAAGCTATGATCGAGGTCCGCGTGAATTTCAGAAGGAAATAGCGAAGCGCCGCGATGGCTATCTGATGGGCGATCAATCGTTGTTCATCAACTGTCAATTCCTGATGGCGCGACTGGACTTCCTTCAAAGCGTTCTCTTCAAGGCGGTCGATCAGGTCGTCGGCCTTGACGCCGAGGCCCTTGCGGCCCGACATGCCGATCTGCTGCCGTTGAGCATCGGACTCTGAAAGCTCGACGCCGAGTTCGACGGCGGCAGCGGGCGTCAGCGTTACCTTTTCATAGGCCAGGTGAGCGCTGCGTGCCACGCGCTCATCGTGATCGATGATCATCACTCCGCGCTTCACGTTGGCCTGTGGATAGGATTGCCCGACATCGATCACGTTCAGGAATGCCGTGCCGTTGCCGAAATCGGGATGCGGATCGATTGCCAGTTTCACATCAGCGGTCGTGACCCAAACCTCATGCCCGCGATGATCCCGGCGAAGATTCCTGTAATGAAAATCGAGCCCAAGCTTGCCAAGTTTCCAAAGGTGATACGCAATATCCTTGCCGGTGTAGGTCACGGTTCCGTTCGATCGGACGATGATCTTGTCGGCATCGTGTTCGGTCTCTTTCTGCGCGGCATTCTCTTCTGTCTCTTCCGCGCGCATCACCCAGCAGCCCTTGTTGCGACCTTCCGTTTCGAGAACAATCGCGCCGGACGCTTTCAGTTTCTCAAAGGCGTGCGTCCAGAAATGGAGGTGCAGAATCTCGCTTTCACGGGCCAGCAGGTCGTAGCCGATATCCAGCCGCGACATCGTGTCCAGATGGCAGTCCACAATTCTTGAAGAGATATATTCGCCGATCTGAGCAGTAGCGTTTCCGCCCTCTTCAATCTCGTGCAAAGTCCTCGAGCGGATCTCCAGCCTAGCTTTATCCTCTTCGTACCAGGCGCCGACCTGTGCATAGAGATCCCAGCAGTAATAATCGAACTTGCCCCCACCTTCAGCCAGCTTCCGAATCTCATCGAGCGACTTCTTTTCAATGTGGATGAAGCCGACGACCACATCTGCAACTTGAACTCCCGTGTTGTCGATGTAGTTGTGAACCTCGACTGTCTCCCCCATCGCGCGCAGTATCCTGATGGTCGTATCGCCCAGCACCGCGTTGCGTACGTGCCCGATGTGAGCCGCCTTGTTCGGATTGATCGAGGTATGCTCGACTATCAGCTTGCCCAACTGCTGATTGATGACCGCAGGCCGCGAAACTTCAGAAAGAAGATTCGTGAAGACCTGCGCCCTGTCGAAGAAGACGTTCAGATAACCGGCTCCGGCGACTTCTACGCGGGATATGCCGGGAAGTGCTTTCAGCTCTTCCGAAAGCCTGACCGCTATTTCGCGCGGATTCTTCTTTTCACCCGTGGCCGCCTTGATCCGCTTCGCCAGATCGAATGCCAGTGGAAAGGCCAGATCCCCAAGCTCGGTCTTTGGCGGAGTCTCCACTGCGAAATCTTCGAGGCTGATTCCGAAGCTCTCCTGAACTATTGCCCGCAGGCGGTCTTTTATCTCAATTGCTGGTGATGACGACATGTTATGAATATTCCTCTTTGAAGGGGCTTTAAATAAAGAGGTTTAATAACACCTCTGATGGAGCGGCGTCAAATTGAGACTTGGGCTGAGTCCACGCCGCCGTGTCCCTCGACTTGAAAATATCGATCCCGGCGTGGTATACAGGCTGAGTAATTTGAGGCGCGTTGGTGTAACTGGTTAACACGCCGCCCTCTCAAGGCGGAGAGCACGGGTTCGAGTCCCGTACGCGCTATACAGCTAAAATAAAAAATCACACAGGTAAAAGGCAGACTCATGGGTCTGCCTTTTTTCTTTAGGGCTCAGCTAAAGATAGCCCTGGCCAATTAATCAGCCCATCTAAAACATCAGGTTCTGACCAGGCGATTCTCAATTGACGAGGATCAAAATTGGACTCAACGGGTCAATCCAGGAAATTGTTGGCACGATTTTTGTGTGTCATTAGGAATGAATGAAAGAGTTGGGGAATAGTACCCAACATAATCATCAGAATACCGGATATAAAGAAGCTATCTGGTGATTTAAAGGAGTTAAGGGAGGTAGTAATGAATTACTCGACACAAACAATTTCAGTGCCTCAAATGCACCGGCCAATCATGCTGACTGCGGCAATTATTTTTTTCGCCTCAAGCTCAAACCGAGCCGCCGAAGGTTGAAATTGGTGGGCATGTCTCAGTGCTGCATCTGCAGGGCAAGCAGCAAATCTTCGAAAAGACTGCGGTTGGAGGCGGCCTGCGAGGAACGTTCAATCTCAACGCGGGACTGGCCCTCGAAGGGGAAGTCAATTTTTATCCTGAAATTAATTCGAGCACAATCATTGTGGACAGCAAAGCCGTGACCGGGCTGTTTGGAGTGAAAGCCGGATGGCGATCGAAGAAGATGGGCTTCTTCGGCAAGGTCAGGCCGGGGCTGATGCATTTTGAGGAAAAGATAGATCCGAGAATTGTATTTATTACCACTCCCCCGGTTCCGCAAAATCCGCACTTTGCGCTCGATCTGGGAGGCGTGCTTGAGTTGTATCCCACCCGCCGCGTCATCGTGCGATTCGACCTTGGAGATACAATCATTCGGTTTCGCTACCGGAGCTTTTTAATCGGCGACAGAAGTTTCACCAACCATAATCTGCAATTCAACGTCGGGATTGGCTTTCGTTTCTTTTGAATATCCCGGTTATAGTCCTGTCAATTTCTGTTTAATGAATGAAAGGGAAAGGCCGGAATGAAAAAACTCGCATTATTGTTAAGCCTCTTGATCTGCCTTGGACTTGTCGCCGGGGCAAAACAGACCGGGGATAAAAACGAAAATCACTCAAAAGAAGCCGAGTCAAAAACAGCGCTGAAAAAACTGAGGAGGCCGGGGGGACACACTTTCCACCTGAGGATCCGAACTTTGGGGGAACTTGGCAATATTGCCGATGATGCAGTCGCCAGTATTGAAAGGGGGGGCGGGGGCCCGCGGGGTGAGGGGAAAGAAAGCGGTTGGCAAACACAACCCACTGTCAGAAAAGAGATTGGTGGTTGGAGGCAAGTGAGCGCTCACTAATGATACTAATAGAGGGTGTAAAGTTTACCGCGGAGCTGAGCAGGGCTTCCGCTTTATCGCTTTTTGACAACCTTACGGTAATTGAGACCGACTTTGACTAGGATGGGATCGCCGGGTTTGACGGCGACGCGGTAGATGGTTTGAGGGCCGGGGTCATCCTGAGAGAGCTGGCGTGTTCCATCGGCTCCGGCGGCCTGTTCAGCGGGGGTCCACTGCCGGCCGGCACCGCCGAGGAGGTCGAACTTCTCGGTCTTCGATCCCCAGATCTTCTCCCATTTCTCGACCTGTCCGGGAGCGAGTTTAATGGCTTTTTCGCCAATGGAGATATCGTCTATCGGGTTCGGAGTGACGATGACGGTCAGGAGTTCTCCGGTCTGGTCTTTCCGGCTGAAGGCGAGAGTGAAATAGTTCGGCCGGTCTTCCTGGGCGGGAATTTCGACCAATTTCCCGGCCTTGACCTGATTGTCGCCCTCGCGGGTTCTGGTGGTCGGGAAGATCAGGTAAGGATCGCCCAGAGTCCCGTCGGCGTATGTCTCCCGATCGATGACATAGAGGTAGCCGTTGCGTGGAGATTCGAAAGTGAATCGGATCTTGTCGCTTTCGTTGAAGGAGGCGCCGGACGGAACGCGTTCGGGCGTCAATTCGATAGTCTGTTCCTGCTGTTGAATGATGATGCGTGCGCCGGAATCAGTGTTTTTTGATGACCTCAAGCGCCAGATGGTCAGCCCGAGCTGTTCGACATCGCCCGCGGGTTTGGCAGGAGGTGTGGCTTTCTTTGTCGCCGAAGAGACATACGCCGGCTTGCTTGTCGCGGCAGGGCCCTTTTTGGTTGGACGCGCCTTGACGAAATCTGCAGGGTAAATCTGGCGAGTCGCTTCCTGTGGTGAGAACCCGATGAGAGACGCGAAAATCAAGGGCAATATAAGATTCATTTAATACCTTTCTTCTCCTGAGCGAACTTGCTCTTCAATTAAGACAAACGTAATTATTCGGGAAATCGCCTCACATGGAGTAAAGATAAATTGATTAGGGGTTGCTCCTGCCTTCAGGTCAGGAAATCAGTTCGTTTCGTCTTGCCTGGTAGATGTAAATAGCAATAATTATATTATTTGGAATCGGTTAAAGTCACCATTGCCCAGTCACTTCTTCCGAGGCCAATCGAGTTGGATTTGGGATTTGACGTGCCCGTTGAGCAGCTCTTCTTTGGCAAACCAGCTCGGTTTCATCTTCGCCGGGCTGAATAATTTTTCGGCCTGATCGCGGTAATGCGGAGAATCCCGTCGGTCGCTCTGACCGATTGGAGGCTGCGTAAAGCTGCGGATCGGCTTGCTCAGGACTACGACTTCTGTGGAGGACTGACCGCTCGAAGGGCCGCCCCAGCGTGTGTGATCGGGGCGCTCTTCGCCGAAGCCTATCGAACGCAGCGTCGCCATTCCCTCGGGGATGTGCGTTCCTCCGCCGACCGGCCAGGAAAGTTCATCACGGCCGACGCGGAAGTAATCGCCGTAAACCAGATCGATCCGGCCATGCGTCGAGCGCATGCGCTTCATGGCATCGGCGAGGGCATCGATCAGCGCGCGCTGTTCTGCTTCGGTCACGGCCTGACGCGGTTTGCTCCAGCCGAACAGATCCACGTAATCATTAACCTTTTCGATCAGGGCATTGTAGCCATCGCGGGAGAGCTTTCCCATCAGTGTGTTGCGCCAGTAATAGTACTTCAATGCGGCGGGAGAATCGGCGTTTGCGTATCCGTCCCATTTTTGAATCTGGCCCAGACCGGCCTGGTAATCGGCATCGGTCTTATAACCTGATCCGAATTTCTGATTTGCAACGGTCAGTTCCTTAACCCACCTGTCGAACTGAGGGCAGAACATGTCGACGGCAAAAGCCTTCATCTCATCGACCGAGATCTTCTTGTGTTCTTCGAGCCATTTAACGGCCGAATAGCCGCGCTGATGAGTGTTGTGAATGCGATCGTTGAACATGTAGAACGGGAATTTCTCGGCCTGGAGCGGGCTGTTGACCATCATCACATCGGGGGGTACGTTGCAATTCTGCATATACCCTTGCGGCGGGTTGAGTATCGAGAGCAGGTCGCTGGTCTTGTGGATGCCGAGCCATTCGGTCTTCGATGTCGAACCGTCAACGGGTTTCGTCCAGTCGTAGCCTTTCGGGCGGATTGGGACGCGGCCGGTGCGCTGGTAATAAATATTGCCGCCGGTGTCGGCCACCATTATGTTTTGAGGCATGACCCGCCCGTTTTCAAGGGCTTTCATCGCGCCCTTGTAATCTTTGGCGATGTTGAAGAGATATTTTGATTCGATGTAGCCGACGTCTTCGGCGTAGGCCAGTTTGGCGGCATAAGCCGTATTGCCTTTCTTTGCGACAATCGGACCGTAGTGGGAATCGTAATAGGTCACTTCACGCGGTTTCTCTTCGCCTTTGACTGTGATCAGCACTTTGCGGGTTTTTATCTCGCGCCAGCCGTTGTCATATTTGTAACGCAGGGGATTGGCCGGATCGAGTTGCAGAGTGTAGACATCGGCGGTATCGGGGCCTCCGGTTGTGTGAGCCCAGGCGACATCGGATGAATGGCCCAGGCCGACGTAGGGGACGCCGGCGGTGGCAAAGCCGCTGGCATTGATCTCTCCCGCGTGCAGACGTAATTCCCAGAAACGCTGGCGCCCGAACCACTGCAGGTGTGGATCGATGATCAGCATCGCAAACCCATCCTTACTGCGCGAAGGTGAGATCGCCATCTGATTCGATGCCCGCATATCGACCTGGAAATTCGGTGTCACGCCAATGGCGCGCAGATCACCGAAAGCCTGACCCGCCGGCCAGCCCCAGATGTACTGGCGGCCAAATGCCACCGGCATGTATTTCTCCAGGCGACGATTGCCCCACCACGAAGGAACCTGATCCGGATGAGCGGCCATGTAATCGCCGATCCCCTCAATGAAGGCCTCGATGTCGGATCTCACCTCCGGCATGATCTTGTCATAATTGTCGCGGGCGACATCGTATAAACGCCACATTCGAGCCTGAGTGTCATCCCTGAAGTTGTCTTCTCCACCCTTTGAATCTTTTCGTTTATTTCGTCTGTTTCGTAATCTGTTTTTCCATCTACGGTAATGCGAAGATGATTATCGTTGAGGCCCCAGGGGCGACCTGCCAGAAGCCCGAGGCGCTCCCCGAAGCAGCGGCGACGTATTGTTTGCCATTGATTGCGTATGTGACGACGCCTCCATTCATCGGCCCGCCGGTGTTGAAACGGTAGAGCACCTTGCCGGCCCGGGCATCGAGCACAATGAAATCTCCCGTCAGTTCGCCCGTGAAGACGAGGTCTGCCGATGTCGTTGTCACTGCGGCCAGCATCGGTTTGGCGGATTCGTATTTCCATGCGACCTTGCCTGTTGAAGCATCGATCGCAGTCAGCCACCCGTGCGGTTTGTCTTCAGGCCCATTAAAAAAGCTGCCGCCCATGTATTGCTGCCCCGGAACAAAGCGCACATCGGTTCCTTCCCTGAACGTTCCGCACCAGTCAACGGCCGGAACATAGAGCATGTTCGTGCGCAAATTGAAGGCAGGGCCGTTCCAGAGAACTCCGCCAAGCACGCCGGGACAGGCGTGAACACCCTGTTTGGTTAAGGGTAGATCAAGATACGAACGAGTGGTCACGGGAACTTCATAGATATGTTCTTTTGTCTCGCGGTCGAGCACATGCAGCAGTCCGTCTTTTCCCACGGCTGCGACGAGTTTTCGGCTTTTCCCTGCGATGGTCGTCGTGAACAACGGGCTGACCTGAGTCATGTCGTAATCGTGGACATCGTGAGGCACGGCCTGGTAGTACCACTTGAGCTTTCCTGTCCTGACATCGAGCACGACCATCGAACTGGTGTAAAGATTCGCTCCGGGGCGCAGGTCGTCAAAGAAATCGGGCGCCGGGTTTGCGACCGGAAGATAAAGGAGCCCCTGCTCCTGATCGAGTGACATCGGCGCCCAGACCGCTCCGCCGCCTCTAAGCCTTGATTCCAGGTTGCCCCACGTTTCAACTCCCGGCTCTCCGTCATCGGGCACCGTGTTGAAGCGCCATAAGGGATCACCGTTGTCGAGCTTGAATGCGCCAATCCAGCCTTTGACTCCCTGCTCGCTGATTCCGAGACCGAGCAGAATCATGTTCTCGAAAATCACCGGAGCCATGTTGAACGATCCCTCGTTCTTCTCGGAAGCGATGACCTTCTTCTCCCAGAGCATCTTTCCCGTCTCAATATCCAGGGAGAACAGGTAACCGTCCGTCGTGGCCCGCACCACACGGCCGTCCTTGATGGCCACTCCGCGGTTCGGAGGATGCACCTCGATCGATTTGGGCCTCCAGTCATGCCTCCACTTGACACGGCAGCTCGTCGCATCGAGAGCAATGGTTGAAGTCGATGTGGTGATATACATGACTCCGCGATAAACGATCGGATTGTTATGAAAGGCTTTGGTATCGCCCGCCTGATAGATGCAGACCGGTCTTAGTTGCGAGACATTCTGCTGGTTGATCTGCTTGAGATCAACGTAGCGCTGGCCTGCGTAGTCGTGATTCGAATGCAACCAGTCAGTCGTGTTGACTGCCGCACGGTTGAGTTCGTCCTGCGTCGGAAAGTTTGAAGTCGGCATGCCGGAGGTCTTCGTAGATTCCGCAGTCCGGGCAGCCACAGGCGGGTTCATCAACGACGACTCTTTTGTAGCCACCTGTGCGGCTATCTTGATTTGCTTCAGAACGCCGGAATCGGTCGGCAACTCGCGACTTCCCGCAGCATATCCGATGTTGCCGAGCATGAACGCCACGATATCGATGTACTGCTGGTTGTTGAGCGTGCCGGCAGCGCCGAAAGGCATCTGTGTGCGGATGATGTAAAAAAGCTCATCGACTGTATGGCTCCCTTCCGCCCACTTGGCCATAAACCGGCTGCCCTTCAATGCCGAGGCCGAGGCGCCTTCGAGCGACTGCCCATGACAGGCTGCGCAATTTGCTTGATAAAGCGCCTGTCCTCTCTTCGCCTGGGCTTCGGTATAAACACCGCCCTGCTGAGCCACTGCATTGGTATTGCCAAATATGACCGCCAGACTGAGCGCTGCAAAGACCCGCGGTATTGATTTCAATGAGTATCGGCGCATGCGAATGTCTCCTTGTTGGACAGCAAGAACAATTGACCACTTGTCCTTATTCAACCTTGATGAATTCACCTTCGTACGGATAGCGGTTTATCTCGGTCATGCAATCGGCCAGCGCGGATGCCAGGGTCTCTCCCCAGCCGAAAGGCGTGAACGGGGCCGTCTTCTGATTAACCTGCTTGTCCGATTCAGCATAAAATTTCATGAACTGCTGGTTGCGTTCGGCGTATTCCTTGACGGTGATGAAGAATTCCACCACCCCGTCAGCCTCGACTTTTTTCATGGAGAAAAAATGAAGTTGTGCCAATTCCTGCGAAGGGTGCGTCTGCACAAAAGCCCAATCGGCCATCTCGGAGGTTCCTCCCTTTCAGACAAAATGATTTGGAAACAAAAAGATAGAATTTCAGACGGGCATTGTACCTGATGACCCATTTATCTCGACAGCCAAAATAACTGAAATCAACGAAGCAATCTGATTTCTGGATTTTTTTGTCTAGTTTGTAATCTTCAGGTCTTTACCGGTGTTTGAGTTCGAGCGCGTAAATGAGGGAATCGCCGCGAGCTGTGAGCGTAGTGCGTTCGCTCACCTTGTCGGTTTTGACATCCGGAACGGTCCGGGAACCCTGATCGAGCAGTCTGCGAATGAAATCCAGTTGCGCGGGTTCCTTAACCTCCACATTTTTGATGGTCTCCAGTTCATCGAGAGACCGGGAGGAGAAGATCAGCCATAATTTCTCTGTCCCCGGATGATCGGTCAATTGATACCATCCGGTCTCTACTGAACCGCCGGCCGCCAACTGCGAAGATGATTTATAAGGAAAGAGCAGATTGTAGCTGATCGCGCCGTCAGAGATGGGACCTTCATTGAGAACATAGAGATACCCCGCCTGCGGGCTCATGAAATTGAGCTTGAATTTCCACCCATCGCCGAAGACATCCTGGCCTGAGGATTCGAAGGGCTCGCGGAATGGCTGCCCGTCGCGCATCTTCTGAATCGTCAGAAAGAACTTGAGCGAGCGTTCAAGACCCTGGACTGAATTGACGGACGATGCAGTCTTATCCGGAAGTTTATTGCGTAGAAGATTCCAGGTGCCTGCGATGATTCCCAAGACAATGACAAGAGCAGACCCGATCAGAATCGGGATCATGCGTGGTTTTTCATTTTTCCGCGGCACTGTCGATAACCGGGCAGCGGTATCTCTGGCTCTGTCCATGTTCGTTTCAGGCGAAACTTTTTCGACAGGTTCAGGGATTTCATACCTGGATATAGAGGTTCTGTATTGAGACAACTCGCCGGCCTGTGAATCTGAATCCAGTCGTTTGGTAGGCGGCCAGGAGGACTCCGGTTTCGCCTGAAAAGTTTCCATGAAGCTCTTCAGATCCGCGACCATCTCTCCAGCCGATTGGTACCTTGAAGCCTTATCCTTGGCGAGGGACCTGACCAGAATCGCCTTCAACGCCGACGGAGTGCCGGGGAGCAGGCTTTCGATGGGAGGCGGCTGCTTCTGAATGACGGCTATCAGGACATCCGTTGCTGTATCTCCCTTGAAAGGTTTTTTCCCGGTCAGCATTTCAAAATACGACTCCGAGGCTCCAGATATCCGTTCGCCCGTCCAGATCCTTTCCGCGCGCCTGTTCGGGCGACATATAGCTGACGGTCCCCAGAATGGTGCCGGGGGTGGTCTTCGCCTGCTTGAGACTCAGCCCTTCAGAATCTCCGATGAGACCGGGCGATGTGGTTGCGCTCAGCTTGGCAAGACCGAAATCGAGCACTTTGACAAGGCCGTCCGGGCGGATCATCGCATTCTCGGGTTTGATATCCCTGTGGATGATGCCGGCGCTGTGGGCGGCTTCGAGAGCCTTTGCGATCTGCATGGTTATGTCGGCTGCTTCGGCTATCGGTAATTTGCCGGCTTCAAGCCGCTTGCGCAGAGTCATCCCCTCGATGAATTCCGTCGTGATGAAATAGATTCCATCCGACTCTCCGATCTCGTGAATAGTGATGATGTTCGGGTGATTGAGCGATGAAGCAGCAATCGCTTCCTGTTCGAAGCGAACAACCATGTCCGGCTGGCTGGTGCTTTCCGGGGGAAGAATCTTGACGGCGACTTTTCTCCCCAGTTTCGCATCTCTGGCAAGATAAACCTTTCCCATGCCGCCGGAGCCAATCTCCGAAGTCAACTGATAGCGTCCTATCTGCCGGCCGATGAACGACGGCTCCTCAATCTTCTTCGCCTCTTCAGCCGCGGGATTATTTAGAAAATCCGTGACCTTTTCATTGGCATCGAGCAGGCGGCGTACCTCAAGCAAGAGATTGTCGTCTCCGGCACAGGCCTCTTCGAGAAAGGGTGTTAGTTCATCCGGCTTCAGATCGAGGGCAGCGTTATATATTTTTTCGATTTGCTGATAGCGCTCGGGTGTCATTTTTTAATCGACCTATTTCAACTGAAGGTAAAGCCAGGCTCGCGCAAGGCTCCATTCGCGTTCTACAGTAGCATGGGAAAGATCCAGAACCTGAGCGGTTTCGTGGATTGTCAGTCCTCCGAAGAACCGCATTTCAACTATTTTACCGTGTCTCGGGTTGAGTTCAGCAAGCTTGTCGAGGGCCTCATCGAGTGCGAGCAGATCGATCTCGGATTTGGAGCCGATGCGATCAGCCTCACTCAATGAGACGCTCAGATTGTCACCCCCGCGTTTTGCGGCATTTTCGGCGCGAACGAAATCCACCATGAGATTTCTCATGATTCTCGAAGCGAGTCCGAAGAACTGGGCACGGTTGACGAAATCCACCTCGTCCTGATTGAACAGCCTGATAAAGGCCTCATGAACGATGACCGTGGGCTGGATGACGGCGAGGGGAGCCTGACGGTTCAGGTATTTTCCGGCCATCTTCCTCAATTCATCATAAACCAGCGGCATCAGATCATTGAGGGCCTCTTTGTCGCCGCCGCTCCATTTGACCAGCAATTTAGTAAGCTGTTCCGCCACAAGGACACCTCGGGAATCCATCAGAAACCAAGAGCATCCTGGATCAGCGAATGCTGTTCGAGCTGATGGATCGTGTATGAACCGGTCGCAGGGCTCGCGCTGGCAGACCGGCCGACGTAGCGAAGTTCCTGATCATCTCTCAGCAGTTCTTCGAGTCGCGGGCGCATGAACTTCCACCCGCCCATATTGCGGGGCTCTTCCTGAACCCAGCAGATTTCCGAAGCATTCGAGTATGCGGCCAGCCACTGTGTCAGCAGGGTCCGCGGGAACGGGTAGAACTGTTCGAGCCTGAGTATCGCTATCCGGCCCGTATTGTTCTTTTCGTGTTCGGCGAGCAGGTCGTAGTAAACCTTGCCGCTGCAGATCAGCACACGCTCAACGCCTGCGGGGTTGACCGAATCGCCGATGACGGGATGGAATCCCCCGGAAGTGAAATGATCCACCGAAGATGTCGCCTGAGGCAGCCTGAGCAGGCTCTTGGGCGTCATGACGACAAGCGGCCGGACTTCCTGCTGTCTCACCTGCCGGCGCAGCATATGGAAATATTGCGCTGGAGTCGAGGGGTAGCAGACCTGCAGATTGTTTTCGGCGCAGAGCTGCAGGTAGCGTTCGAGTCTCGCGCTCGAGTGTTCGGGCCCCTGGCCCTCGTAACCGTGGGGCAGCAGCAGCACCAGGCGGGAAGTCTGCTGCCATTTATCTTCACCGGGCGCGATGAACTGATCGATGATCACCTGGGCGCCGTTGGCGAAATCGCCGAACTGAGCCTCCCACATGATCAAACTATCGCGAGCCACAACGGAATAACCGTAGTCGAAGCCGAGGACGCCGGCTTCCGACAGCGAACTGTCGAAGACCTCGAAGCGAGTTCCCTTCCTGGCCAGAGATTCAATGGGGGTCCATGGCTTTCCGGTCCGTGTGTCGTAGAGAATGGCATGCCTGTGGCTGAAGGTTCCGCGGCCGCAATCCTCGCCCGAGAGCCGCACCGAGGTGCCTTCGAGCACCAGGGATCCGAAGGCCAGGCCCTCGGCGAATCCCCAGTCGATCGGCGCTTCTCCTGACCCCATCTTGGCCCGGCGACTCATCTGACCGACCATCTTCGGATTCAGATTGAATCCCTGCGGGATGACGCTCATCGCCTGAGAAACCTCGCCGAGCACCTCGCGCGTAATGGCCGTATCAGGAATTTTCGAACCGTCATCTTCGGGGATCGGCTCCGGCAGATTCGTCACCGCCTTCTTGCGTGCAACGATCTCTTTCGCGCCAAGCAGCGCGTTTTCGAAACGCCTCCAGCGCTCATCGATCATAAAATCGACATCTTCCTGAGTAACCACGCCTTCACGAAGAAGCTGCCGCGTGTAGATCTCGCGAACTCCCGGATGGTCCTTCACCTTCTGATACATCAGCGGCTGGGTATAGCTCGGCTCGTCACCCTCGTTGTGGCCATGACGGCGGAATCCGATCAGGTCGATGACCACATCCTTGCGGAACTTCTGGCGGTAATCCAGGGCAATTTGCAGCACACGATAAGCCGCATCGACATCGTCTCCGTTGACGTGGAAGATCGGCAACTGCGTCATCTTCGCCACATCCGTCGAGTAGATCGAGGAACGTCCCTCGGCCGCCGAGGTGGTGAAACCAATCTGGTTGTTGATGACGATGTGAATAGTGCCGCCCGTGCGATAGCCCTTGAGCTGCGCCAGGTTGAGCGTCTCCATGACCATCCCCTGGCCGATGAAGGCCGCATCACCGTGCAAAATAACCGGAAGCACACGCTCTCTCGCCGTCTCCTTGTCGAGCTCGACCGCGAGGATATCCTGTTTGGCGCGAACCATTCCCTCCACCACCGGATCGACCGCTTCGAGATGGCTCGGATTCGACGCCAAAGTCAGCTTGACCAGCTTGTCGTCGATCTCACGCTCACCCGTCGCTCCCTGGTGATATTTCACGTCGCCTTCATCCGCGGGGAAATTTGGATGGACCGTGCCTTCGAATGCAGTGAAGATGCGCTCGCTGAAATTGCCGAGGATGTTTGCCAGAACCGTCAGACGCCCGCGATGAGCCATGCCCATGACAACTTCATCGGCGCCGCGCTCTGCCGCACCGAGTATCAACTGATCCAGCATCGGGATCACCGTCTCACAGCCCTCAACCGAGAACCGCTTCTGTCCGAGATATTTGGTATGCAAAAACTTCTCGAACTGCTCGGCGGCGATGAGGCGCAAAAGCAGCTGTTTTCTCGTTTCGATGGGAAGCGGATCGGCTTCCTTTTCAACTCTCAGACGCAGCCATTGCTTCTCTTCCGAACTCTGAATGTGGCGGCTCTCGATCCCTATGGATCCGCAATAATAGCGGACAACCATCGACCAGATGTCGCGGAAGGTCGATTCTTCCCCGCCTCCAAGCCCGCCGGTGAAGAAGGTGCGATCGAGATCCCAGATCGACAGGCCGTAGGTTTCGGCCTCAAGCTCGGGATGCTCGTGAATCGGAACCATCTGCAGCGGATCGATGTCTGCGATCAGATGCCCGCGGACGCGATAAGCATTTATGAATTCGAAGATCCGGGCCTGCCGCTTGACCTGCTCCCGCTCCCGATCGATGCCGAACAGGAGCGGATTAAAGTCCTTCGACCAGCGCAGCGGTTTGTAGGTTATCCCCAGAGAAGCGAAGATTTCGTCATAGAAATTGTGCTGGCCGAGCAGCAGTTCATGCATGCATGCCAGGAACATCCCTGATTCCGCGCCCTGTATGATCCTGTGATCGTAGGTGCTGGTGATCGTCATGACTTTGCTGATGCCGAGATACGAGAGAGCAACGTCGGTCATCGCCGAATATTCCGCCGGGAATTCAATGGCGCCGGTAGCGATGATCGCCCCCTGACCCGCCATCAGCCTCGGGCTCGAAGCCACCGTTCCGATCGTTCCGGGGTTGGTCAGAGAGATAGTCGTTCCCTGAAAATCGCTGACCTCCAGCTTGCCGTCCCGCGCCCGGATGACAATGTCCTGAAAGGCATCCAGGAACTGTGCGAATGTCATGCGGTTGGCGCCCTTGATGTTCGGGACCAGCAACGAGCGCGTTCCATCCTTCTTCTGAATATCGACCGCGATGCCCAGGTTGACCTCCGATCTCCTGACCCTGTACGCAACGTTATCGACTTCTTCAAAACCATCGTTCATCTGCGGGAATTTTTCGAGCGCTTTGAGCATCGACCAGGCGATGAAATGGGTGAACGAGGTCTTGCCCCTTCTCTGCGCTTCGAGGTGACGGTTGACCCAGCGACGATTCTCATCCAGAAGCTTGATCTGAAGCTGGCGGATCGATGTCGCAATCGGCACGCTCAGACTCTTCTCCATGTTCTCGACGATCTTGAGTGCGGGGCCTCGAATTTGCAGCTTCTCGCCCGTCAGGGTCGCGGCAGCGACAGCCTGCTGCTGGATTGGCGCTGGAGCGGCAGCCTGAGGCGCCGCCATCGCCGGAGCTGGAGCCCCGCCCCCTGTCGAACGAAGATCAACTGTCCCGGCCCCGTTTGCTCCCAGCAGGCTCTCGAAATAATCGGTCCACTCCTCACCCACTGATTGCGGGTTGTGCTGGAACTGCCTTAGCATGTCTTCCACATACGTCGCATTCGCACCGAAATCGTTTGCAATGATGGTGGCGATTTCCTTGTATTCTCGCATGGTTGATGGTTACCTTTCTCGTATCAAAAAAACGGGTATAAACAGTAAAGATATACATCCTGCAATAAGTTCGCAAATAGAAGATCACGAAACATGAGGAGAATAGATGACGAAACAGACGAAATAAACGAAACAATGGAAAAAAACCTTATAAAATAGCAGTGTTTGTGAGTTTCGACTATTTCGTTTGTGATGATGGATGGTTGAACTGGCGCATTGACCGCCTGAAAATTTTTCGCCTGTTTCGCCTGTTTCGCCTGTCTCATTGATTTCGTAATCCATCTTATTTGGCTGGGAGTTGACAGATGGGATTTTATTCAAAGTATATATTTCCGAGGATGCTCGACTGGATGCTGGGTCCGCCTGAAATGGGCAAGTTTCGCATTTCGGCACTTGAGGCGGCGCGCGGCAGGACGCTGGAGATAGGGTTCGGGACCGGTCTCAACCTGGCGTTCTATCCGGATGGAGTCACTTCACTGACCGTCATCGACACAGAAAACATGCTGCCCGACCGGGTAAACAGGCGAATTGCAGCCTGCAAATTCCCGGTGACGAAGATGCAGCTCGATGCCCAGGGGCGATTGCCGTTCGAAGATCATTCGTTCGACACGGTCGTCTCGACGCTGACGCTTTGCACTATCCCTGACACCGCGGCGGCGATGGCCGAAATTCACCGGGTGCTCAAACCTGACGGACATTTTATCTTCTGGGAGCACGGACGCAGCGATGACCCGGCGACAGCTCACAAGCAGGATCTTTTCAATCCCCTGCAGAAGATCGTCGGAGTCGGATGCAACATGAACCGCCGGATCGACTCAATCATCCGTGAAGGAGGATTCGAGATAACCAGGCTCGACCGGTTCCTCATGCCGAAATCTCCGCGCCTGCTCGCTGAAATGTACCGCGGCATCGCCGTGCCCATTTAAATCATCCAACCGGGAGAACCAGATGAACCAAAAAATCTTCGCCATGCTGGCCGGACTTTTTCTTGCAGCCGGATTACTGACATTCATGCTCTTTAACAAAACCTCGCCAGTCACAGAGGTCGAAAAGAAGCCTTTCATGGAAGGCATGAACATCGTCGACCTGACTTATTCGTTCGATGAGAAGACTGTCTACTGGCCGACAGCCAAACCGTTTCTTTGGGAGAAGGAAGCCTGGGGCAAGTCGGCGGGAGGATACTGGTACACCGCCGCGCGATACTCGGCCAGCGAGCACGGCGGGACTCACCTCGATGCGCCGCTTCATTTCGGCGAGGGAAAGCTGGCAACGGATGAGATTCCAGTCGAACATCTGGTCAGGCCGGCAATCGTCGTCGATATCGCCAAAGCCTGTGAAAAAGATGCCGATTACAGGCTTTCGTTAAACGACCTCACCGATTGGGAGAAGGCCAACGGAAAGATCCCCGACAACTCGATTCTGCTCATTCACACCGGTTGGGGCCGCTTCTGGCCAGAGAAGAAGCAGTACCTCGGAACCGATGCCCCCGGAGACACTGCCAATCTTCATTTCCCCGGCATCTCGCGCGAGGCAGCCGAGTTCATCGCAAAAGAGCGTAAAATAAACGGCGTCGGCATCGATACGGCCAGCATTGATCACGGACAATCAAAAGATTTCATTGCTCATCAGATAATCTATGGCGCCAACATCTTCGGTCTGGAAAACGTGGCCAACCTCGAGAAGCTTCCCACAAAAGGCGCGACCATCATCGCCCTGCCGATGAAGATCAAGGGCGGCACGGGCGGACCGGCGAGGATCATCGCGCTCAATCCCATGGGCACGTTATGAGTTTTTGTGGAAAATAGCCGAGCTCAAAGAAATGGAATACAAAGACATACTGACCGCAGCAAAATACTCGACTGAAAAGATGCAGAAGATCAACCTCTTCGAGACACGGAACTTCTTCTGCGACATCTACTGCCTCGAACCGGGCCAGGAACAGAAGGTTCACGCTCATCACACCGAAGACAAAATCTATCTGGTGCTTGAGGGCTCCGGTGAGTTCATTGTCGATGATGAATCCATCGAACTGGGCGAAAACAAGACCGTCTTCGCGCCGGCCGGATCAAACCATGGAGTGAGAAACAGGTCCGAATCGCGGCTCCGGCTGCTGGTTTTCATGACCCCCAATCCGAATTTCAGCAGTTAGCAGCCCTTAGCAGTCCGCTGCGAATTCAGAAACAGGTGGGCGCAGGGATGTGTCGTTAGTATCGAGGCAGGGTATTGAGGCCTGATCCCCTGCTTCAGACTTTCAACGACCGTCTTTTCCGGGTCCCCTGCTGAAGCAAAAGCCGTCGTAAAAGCTGGCGCAAAAGCTGACGCAAAAATAGTCCGGCATTTGATCAGCGTCGGGATGGTCATCGTTATTAGCGCCCGGCCATCAGACCGTTCGATGACTCTGACCGGAGCAGGGTCGTTGAAATCGCAGTTCCTGGCATCGATCAGGGACAGACCGCCGGCTTGATCAAGATCGATGACGGCGAAATCCGGCGGGCGGGACTCAAGCAGCGAGGCGAAGTTGCTGCAAACAGCCGCAAGATTCGAAGCCTCGCCCCGCAATCCATGAAACTCCGCTATCGGAACCCTTGAAACCAGTCTCTCGATCAGATATCGCCTCAGCGACCGTGGCGAATCTTCGTCCATTCCCACATACTCTCCCACCGCATAGCAGATGAACCTCGTCCATGGGATATCGGCGCGAAGCGTCAATTTATGCAGCAGACCGTCAAACTCCGAGGCTGATGAAAAAATCCCGGTCGCATGCCCTTTCTCGGCAACGATTTTGATTATTTCCGAGGCGATCGATTCGGTCAGAGCGGATTCCAGATCTTCAGCGGATTCGAAGATGTGAACATTGAGCAGATCAATTCTGGTACTGTCGATCAGACTGTCCTGATTTGACCCGGCGCCCGTTAGATGATTCATCAGAATGAAAGATATTTCTTGATCCCGAACGGCGAATCGACGTCTGATTTATTGTCTTCGCTGACGCTGAAGACGACGCGGGAGGGCAGCTCGATCGCCGAAAGGACACCAGTCAGGTAAGCTCCCGTATCGACGCAGATCAGACTGTCGCGGATCCAAACCTTCTCTTTTTCACCGAAAGCCATGCCGGTGATCGTATGACCGAAGACCACTGTCTTGCCCTTGTATTCTGCAAAAAAATGGCGGTTTCTGGCCCAGTAGAGCTCCGGGTTTTCCGAAGCTTCCGAAGGATGCTGAAATTTACCCCTCTCGGGTTCAGCCAGCGACGCATGGACATAGATGGCGTGATCATCCTCAAACCAGGTGGGTAGCGAATCCAGGAAATCCAGGTGATCATCCGGGACATCCATGTTTCCCTGCTGATCCATCGTAACTCTGAAGGGTCTGGACTCCACCGTTAAAAACCACAACTCTGCCTGCTCGCATTCCGGATCTCTCAATGCCGCCAGCATCATGGCCTCGTGATTTCCCCTGATCACAACCACATTGTTCGGGGACCGCTCTTTGAGCTCTATCGCACGCGAGACGACGCCTCTCGAGTCTTCACCTCGATCCACCAGATCTCCAATCAATATCAATCTGTCCTGATCCGGTTGATACCCGCTCTTTTCAAGCAAACTGTCAAAAAGACCGAGCTTGCCATGAATATCACCCACAACCAGAGTTCTGTTCAGCCCACTTCGCATAAATGCATTATTGCTCAAAAAGCTTTTAAAAGAAAAATCTAAAAGTTATTATTGCCACCGCAATCGACTTAATTATCGAAACACTCTGCGACTTTACCGGGTCTTTCGATAACATGTGTTTTGTATTTGGAAACGTTTGTATTTGGAAACGGAAGATACAACCGGACTTTTTTCGACTCGACTGAGGCCAATGTCTTCGATTTTAACTTTCGCCAATCTACTGACCGTTTTAAGACTGATACTCATTCCAGTATTCATCATGACGCTCTACTATCAGCGCTTCATCTGGGCGCTGGTGGTCTTTTTTTCGGCGGCGATCACTGACGGTCTAGATGGCCTCGTTGCTCGGAGTTTCAACCAGAGGACCCAGCTCGGCGAAATACTCGATCCCATGGCCGACAAGCTGCTGCTGGTCACCGCGTTCATAACGCTCTCTCTTCCACGCTTTACCTTCACCGACCCGGTGCCGTTCTGGCTGACGGCGACAGCCATCAGCAGGGACGTCTTCATCGTGCTCGGCGCCCTGGTCATCAATATGACCACAGGCTTCAGCAACTTCCGCCCCTCCCTCCCCGGCAAAATCAATACGTTCGTTCAAATCTTCATGATCGTCTTTTTTTTAACGGCAAATGCGTTTCATTTCGTATCGGAATTCCTTCCGATCGCATATTATGTGACCTTTGGCATGGCCGTATTTTCCGGATTTCATTATATTTTTCACGCCAACAGGCTGATGAGCGAGCATCAGAATCAGAATCAGAAATAGATGCCGGTGGTTGCACCCATGCCCGGAGTGGAGCAGCCGGCGGCGGTCCGAAAAAAATAAACATCGGAGGGCAGCTTGAGAGAACAGGATCGACCCGTCGCCGACTCCAGTTCGGACCAGGGCAATCCCATCAACTGGATGCGCTGGATTCCCGTCGCCATACTGGCGCTGATCTTTCTAGTCGCAATCATCATCAGCGGCAGGATCATCCTCATTCCGCTGCTGTTTTCCATGGCCACGGCCTACCTCCTCGCCCCCGTTGTCAAATGGTTTGAGAATCGCGGCTGGTCAAGGAACTCAAGCGTCATCCTGACCATAACCTCCGCCCTCATACTGTTCATCCTCATACTTATTTTCATCCTGCCCAGCATCTGGCAGCAGTTGAATATCTCCTATCATCAGGCACGCACTCTCGCCACCGATCACAGCCGCGTCGAACCCCTGCTCTCCAAATTGAAACAGGTCAGTCCCCAGTTTTTTGAGATCGTCCAGGCTCAACTTGACCGTCTCAAAAACCCTGAAGAACAGGCCAGAATCAGGGCCATCTTCGCCGAATGGCTCAAGAGCGGACTTTTCCGGCTGGCAGGACTGACTGCCACTGTTTTTGATCTGCTGCTCATCCCCTTCTTCGTCTTCTACCTGCTGGCAGACTACAAAAAGATGCGCGCCCGCGTCGATAAACTCATTCCTCCCAGATATCGATCCATCACCACCGATCTCATATCGCAAATGAACCACGTCCTGTCCTCTTATGTCAGAGGGCAGGTTCTCATCGCCTTCACCATGGGAGTCCTCTACTCTGTCGGTTTCCTGATTTTCAGAGTCCCGCTCGGAATCTCGCTCGGCATGCTTTCCGGACTCCTCAACGTCGTCCCCTATCTCGGAACTCTCACCGGGCTCGCCTTGTCCCTCACCTTCGTCGCCCTCGACGGAGCAGGGTTCGGCAGATTGTTCGGCGTCATCGCCATCTTTCTCGTCGTCCAGAATTTCGAGGGCTATTACCTGACTCCAAAACTGCTCGGCGGGCGCCTGCAACTCCACCCCCTGTGGGTGCTCACCTGCCTCGTCATCGGCGGCAATCTGTTCGGACTCGTCGGCATCTTCCTCGCCATCCCCGTCATCGCCGTCTCCAAAGTCCTGCTCAATTTCTTCGAATCCCTCTACCAAAAATCAAACTTCTACCGCAGCGCCGGTCACACTCTCCTCACTGACCAGGGCCAGCCTCTAGATCTGTCCCATTCATCTGATCAAACCTCCAGTCTTATCATTCAACCAGCCTCTTCCTCCCGACCTCCAAGATCCGTTATCACCACCAGTGAACTGAAATCCAGAGTGCGTGGGACTGATCCCTTTCCTGAAGATTAAAACTTTTTTACCGGAAAAATAATTTTTATACGGAAGAGGTCAATAAACTTGACAGCAACCCACTCAACTCTTATACTCCCGAATTGTCAGGCTGAATGCTATCAATTTAACTAAAAGTAGTGTTAACACAGAGTTTAACCATACTGGGTCGAGGGAGGCACAATGAGTAAAGTAATAGGAATTGACCTTGGTACAACCAATTCGGTTGTAGCAATTATGGAGGGCAGTGAGCCAGTGGTGATCACGAACTCCGAGGGAGGGCGAACGACGCCCTCGGTGGTTGGGTTTACGAAAGACGGTAACCGGTTGGTGGGGCAGGTCGCGAAGCGGCAGGCGGTGACGAATCCGGAGAACACCGTATATTCGATCAAGCGATTTATGGGGCGGCGGTTTGATGAGGTAGGGGACGAGATCAAGCAGGTCCCGTACGAGGTGATTCAGGCATCGAACGGGGATGTTCGGGTACAGGCGGGCGGGAAGGACCATTCACCGCCGGAAATTTCGGCAATGATCCTGCAGAAGTTGAAACAGGCTGCCGAGGATTATCTGGGGCAGAAGGTATCGCAGGCGGTGATCACGGTGCCGGCATATTTCAACGATGCACAGCGCCAGGCGACCAAGGATGCCGGGAAGATAGCCGGGCTTGAAGTGCTCAGAATAGTCAACGAGCCTACGGCGGCGGCTCTGGCATACGGTCTGGACAAGAAGAAGGACGAGACCATTGCGGTATTCGACTTTGGCGGCGGCACGTTCGACATATCGATTCTTGAAGTGGGTGAGGGAGTGGTCGAGGTCAAATCGACCCATGGCGACACACACCTTGGAGGTGACGACATCGACGAGCGGCTGATCCAGTGGATCGGCGAAGAGTTCAAGAAGGATCAGGGGATCGATCTTTCCAAAGACAAGATGGCGTTGCAGCGCCTGAAGGAAGCAGCCGAGAAGGCAAAGATCGAACTCTCATCGACGATGGAGACGGAGATCAACCTGCCATTTATCACGGCAGATCAGGCCGGTCCCAAGCATCTGGTATTGAAGCTGACGCGGGCGAAATTTGAATCGCTGGTGGATGACCTGCTGCAGCGGACGCTTGAGCCCTGCCGCAAGGCGCTCAAGGATGCCGGTCTGACTTCGGACAAGATCGACGAGGTAGTGCTGGTCGGCGGATCGACCCGCATTCCGAAGATTCAGGAGATGGTCAAGGTATTCTTCAACAGGGAGCCTCACAAGGGAGTGAATCCGGACGAAGTGGTTGCAGTCGGGGCGGCGGTTCAGGCCGGGGTGCTCTCGGGCGAGGTCAAGGATCTGCTGCTGCTCGACGTCACGCCGCTGAGCCTGGGCATCGAAACGCTGGGCGGGGTTTACACGACACTGATCCAGCGCAACACTACGATTCCGACACGCAAATCCGAGATCTTCTCGACGGCGACCGACAGTCAGACCTCGGTTGAAGTCCACGTCCTTCAGGGCGAGCGGTCGATGGCATCGGACAACCGCACTCTCGGCAAGTTCCACCTGGTGGGAATTCCACCGGCACCGCGCGGCATCCCGCAGATCGAAGTGACCTTCGACATCGACGCCAACGGCATCACAAACGTCTCTGCCCGCGACATGGGAACAGGCCGCGAGCAGAAGATCACCATCACTTCATCCTCGGGTCTGTCAAAGGACGAGATCGACAAGATGATGAAGGATGCCGATCTGCACGCATCCGACGACAAACTCAAGCGTGAAGCGATCGAGAACAAGAATCGCCTCGATACGCTGATCTATCAGACGGAAAAGACAGTCAACGACAACCGCGAGAAGATCCCGGTCGGACTGGCTTCGGAAGCTGAAGGAGTGGTCGCAGAGGCGAAGAAGGTTGTCGAGGCAAACACTTCGGATCAGTTCACGACACAGCTCGAGAACCTGACACGGGTTTCACACCGGATCGCCGAGGCCCTTTATCAGCAGCAGGGGCAGCCCGGACAGGGAGGCCCTGAAGCTTCAGACGCGGCAGGCGCCGGCGCCCAGGGCCAGTCCTCCTCCGCAGGAAAATCAGGCGGCTCGGATGACGTCATCGACGCCGAATATATCGATGTCGATGAAAACAAGTAGGAAGTGAGTTCATAGTTCAAAGTTCATAGTTTAAAGAAGAGTTGTCAGTTGTCAGTAATTGACGGTGAATCCGGAAAAGCGATAACCGGCAACTCACTTTAAACGTTGAACTTTGTACTTTGAACTGTGAGCTGGGATTATGGCCAAGCAACACAGATTATTGAGCGATCTCTCCGCGATTGAGCAGCAGCTTTCGCGACTGGTCAGAGGGCCGAACCTGTTCGCGGTGGAGCAGTCAAACGCGACGTGGACGCCGCCGGTCGACATTTTTGAAACAGAGACAAGTTTCGTTTTGATGGCGGAAGTCCCTGGAATAAAGAGCGAAGAGATAGACATTAAGATATCGGGTGGAACACTGACGCTCAGAGGCGAGCGCAAGTGGGAACGCGATGTACAGGGAGAGCATTTCCATAGACTGGAAAGCTCATACGGCAAGTTTGAGCGTTCTTTCAGCCTCTCGGAACGGATCGATGCCGATAAGATAACGGCCGAGCTCGACCGCGGAATTCTGAGGTTGATCCTTCCAAAACGAAACGAAAACTCCGGCAAGGAAATACCTGTCAGGACGAGCGGCGAATAGATCAAGCCTCCACCAACTTTATGGCTCAACGCGAAGATTATTACAAAGTGCTGGGCGTCAAACGCGCAGCGACAAAGGATGAGATTCGCAAGGCGTATCGTCGCCTTGCGCGAAAATATCATCCCGATGTCAATCCCGGCGACAAATCGGCTGAAGAAAAATTCAAACAGTTGACTGAAGCATATGAAGTACTTTCGGATGAAAAGAAGCGCGACGTCTACGACAAATTCGGCAGCTACAGCGACAATCTGAGGGATTTCAGCCGCGATCAGGCCAGGGGAGGAGCGGGGCCGGGCGGCGGCGGGTTCGATTTCGACTGGAGCGTCTTCACAGGGGGAGGCAAACCCGGATCAGGCAGCGCAGAAGCCGGGTCTGGTTTCAAAGATATTTTTGGAGACATCTTCACCGGCGGGGGCCGCACGTCAGGGCAGTCGAGACCGCAGCCGCTCAGAGGTTCCGACATCGAAATCCCCCTCGGGCTCAGCTTTGAGGAGGCGATCAACGGCCTCACGACCAACATCAATGTCAGGCGAAGCGACCCCTGCCAGAACTGCAATGGAGCCGGCGAGGTCGGAACCGTTCAGGTCATTTGCGCGACATGCAACGGCAACGGGAAGGTCTCTTCAGGCGGAGGATTTCTCAAGTTCGATCAGCCCTGCCAGGAATGCAATGGAACCGGCAAGCGGCGGCCTCCCTGCACGATCTGTCATGGCAAAGGAACCGTCGTCAAATACGAGACCGTCAAAGTGCGAATCCCGGCCGGCGTCAATACCGGAGCTCGCGTCAGGGTCAGCGGCAAGGGCGAGGCGGGAGTGCGCGGCGGACCGCCGGGCGATCTTTACATAGTCACGAATGTCGCCGCTCACAAGATTTTCACCCGCAAGGGAGACAACATCTATTGCACCATTCCGGTGACGCTGCCCGAGGCCGCGCTGGGCGCGAAGATAGAGGTCCCGACAGTCAGCGGAAAAGCCCAGTTGCGCATTCCGCCCGGCACCCAGTCGGGACAGATGTTCCGCCTGCGCGAAAAGGGAGCTCCAAGCCTGCGCGGCAATACTCGCGGCGATCAGTACGTTGAAGTCAAAATCACTCTTCCCAAAATCATCGACGAGGATACCAAAAACCTGCTGCGCGAATTCGCCAAACGGAATCCGGAAAATCCCCGCGTCGAGATGGGACTCGAATAGACCGACTGCCCGATAAAGTTTATCTGGCACTCGGGATTTGGATTTTGTTATGAAAAATGCCGGACAGAAGCGAAAAGCCAAGGGCTACACAATCAGCGCCGTGGCCGACTATTACGGCATACACCAGCAGACACTGCGGCTTTACGAACGCGAGGGTCTGCTCAAACCATCGCGATCAGACGGCAACGTGCGTCTTTACACCGAAGATGATATCGAGCGACTGGAAGTCATCCTTAAACTGACGCGCGACCTTGGCGTCAATCTGGCCGGAGTCGAGATCATCATCAACATGCGTGAAAAAATGGATCAGATGCAGCGGGAATTCAACCGCTTCTTTGAGATGCTGCGGGATTACGCGGCTCACAACGCATCATTTCAGCAGGATCCGGGTGCGTATGAGGCCCTCGTCCCCCTCAGACGGATAGATATTTTTGGAGCCAGGTCCGGGTCAGACATCAACGAACTGATCGAATCCGAGCCGGATGAATAGATCAGGTTTCGTTTCGAGCTAGAGCACATCCGCAAAAGCCTTTTTGGTCCTTTCGAACCACCAGTAACCGAACATGAAGCAGACCAGACCGAAGCTTGCGGTCAGCGCAAGGCCCCGCCAGTCCGGTTGCCTGCCTTCAAGCAGGATTCTGCGATAACTTCTTATCAGCGGCGCCATCGGATTGAAGGCGACCATCCAGCGGTACTTTTCAGGAATAATATTTTCAGGATAGAAGATCGGGGTGAGGTACATCCACGCCATCAGTGCCAGCTGGTTAAATTGTGGCATGTCGCGGATGAAGACCCCGAGACTGGCCATCAACCATCCAAGACCGATTGTGGCCAGCAGTTGAGGCACAATCAGCAGCGGCAGCAGCAGCACCGTCGGCCGGATCGAATGCTCGAGGATCAGCGCGGCCAGAATCAGGACAGCCGTGCCAAGCAACTGCTGGACAACTGCCGAGAGCGCGTAATTTACCGGAATCGCCTCGACCGGAAAAACGACCCGTTTTACCAGATTGACATTATCGGTCATCGATGTGGTGGCGCGCTGGATGCCGTCACTGAATGCGATCCAGGGCAGCAGGCCGCAGAAGAGGTAGACGGCAAAGCTGAAATGGCCGCCCTCGGCGCCGAAGCGGGCATTGAATATCCCGGAAAAGATCAGCGTGAAGATGATAATCATGACAGCCGGCGTGATCACCGCCCAGGCAAGACCGAAGAAGGATCCCTTGTAGCGGCTGCTCAAATCGCGTCGCACCATCGATCGCACAAGCCCGCGATGCTCTTCGAGAAGCGCCAGCGCCGGTCGCCATAAAGGAATTTTTGCGTTCGATTGATAGTCCATCAGATGTCATCACCGGCCGTCATCTGTTTTTTATTTTTTTCGATTGGGGCGTACGCATCGGGGAAGGCTGATCGGCGGGCGGCATTTCGGACGAAAGATGACGTTCCAGATCGGCGACTTCGGCCGCTTCGGTCTCGGCATTCCGCATCGTTAATTCAAATTCAGCAACCGGCAACTCGACGCCGGCAAGACTGGCCAGCAGTTCTTCGTACTGATCGGTGATGTATTCCCAGTAGTAGTACTGCATGACGCGGGCCATCGCCCGGCGCCGGAATTCGCCGATCATCGAAGGGTCATCGATCACCTTCTGCAGTTGCGTGGTCAGATCCTCAACCGATTCATAAACAATTCCGGCATCGCCGATGACTTCCAGATTTTCAGGCGTCCTGAGAGTCAGGGCACAGTTGCCCGCACCCATCGCTTCGATCAATGCCGGATGAGTCCCGCCAACCTCTGTCGCATGTACGTAACAATAAGCATTCTGCTGCAAAGCCCGATAATCCTCGCCGAAAACGAATCCGAGGAATTTGACCCGCGAATCCATGGTGCTCTTCAACCTTGAAATATATTCCCGCGCATAAGGCGCTCCGCCGACGATCACCAGCGGGAAATCGGTCTTCACCCCGCGGTAAGCCTCGATCACCAGATGAGCATTGTTCTCGGGTTCGAGCCGGCTGACGTAAAGCACATACTGGCCCGACGTCAATCCCCATCGCTCAAGCTTCTCCTGAGCCGGCCTGCGCGCCACCTCCGCGCCATAGGCGATCATCGAGGATTTTTTACGGTACCGCGTCGCGTAGTAATCCTGAATCACCTGGGCGTCAGTCACTATGGCCGTCGGCATGAAAGTCGAAAGCCACTCTGAAACAAGGTAATAGGTCCGGCCAAACCAGTTCCACTTCTTTCGCTTCCGTTCGAGACCATCGACATTGACCAGCGTCGGCGTCCCGAACAGACGCGGGATAAATGAAAAGATGCTGTTGGCCGCATTGCAGATGAGAATGACATCGTATCGGCCCGAAAGGGCATGCAGGACGGATAGAAAAGTGTGGATCACCGTATCGAAGTATTTATGACGAATCGTCGGCAGGATGACCAGTTTTACTCCGTTGTAGGTTCGCGAACCTGTCATCGAGTAATGTTTGCGTCCGTAAACGGTAACTTCATGCCCTCTGGCGGCCAATCTGGTCCCCAACTGCTCTGCGAAGGTCTCAAAACCACCGTAATTTGCGGGAATGCCTCTCGTCCCCAAAATGGCAATCTTCATATATTTATTTGGATTTTAGCCTCTCAAGTAATCTTCTATCTCTCTTAGAGGGGGGGGTTGTAAGTATCAAATGCAGTCCCAATCCGGAACCCGATCCGCGCATTTTCGGAGTATAGCTTTACAGGTCAGAATTGACCATCCCCTTCTGATGATTTTCCACCCCTTGACTCCCCTTCCCATTTTTGAGCTTTGAGGCTATGATTTCCTCACTTTGGTACCTCAGCAGTGCAATAAACGATTAGCAGGAGTATGAAAATATGAATAAAGCTTCTCGGGTGATGCTTTGCCTGGCTCTGCTTGCATTGGTCTGGGCTCAGGCGTGGGTTAAGAAGGTCGAGGCCCAGGTGAAAGGCAGCAAGTCTTTCATCAATTCAGGCAGCAAAGACAGGTTGCCCTTTATTAATCTGCCGGTTCCCGGCTCGCAGGATCTTGCATCGCTGGTTATTCCAACCCTGGCCAGCACCGATTTTGCGATGCCGCCACTGGCATTTTCCAGCAATACCTCCTCGATGCTTTACAACGCCATAGCCAACAGACTTGGTATCCGTTACAGGTTCTATGGCGTGAATGACAAAGGATATGACTGCTCTGGATTCGTCTGGCGGGTCTTTCAGGATGCCGGGGCGAATTTCGATCGCGTGGCTGCCCGTACGCTCTGGGCCGAACTGCCCGAAGCCTCAGGGAATGAAACGAAAGAATTCGGCACTCTGGTCTTCTTCAACGGCCTGAAACACGTTGGAATCGTCCGGGATGCCTACTCGTTCTATCACGCTTCTCGTTCGCAGGGCGTCACCCTCTCCTTCTTTGCAGGTTACTGGGATAAAAAGATCACCGGCTACCGCCGTGCACCCAAGCCGGCCTTCCCCGAACCTGTGGTTATTACCGATTAGCACTTTTTTTTAAATTCATAGTCTGACAACTTCATATTTTGTCCATTCCCGTGGCAGTAATGATTCAATTCATTACTGCCATTTTTTATTTGATTTGATGGATTTCGTGAAAATAAAGGTATTTTTCATCGCCAAGAACGCCAAGGATTGATAGCCGGGATTTTGCCTGACCTCTCAATTTCAGCCGGTTTTTAAAAGTAAATTATGAATCAGTCCCCCGAAATCATCTTGGCGTTCTGGCCGTTCTTGGCGATGAAAATACCTTATTTTCACGAAATCCCCGGCTCCCTGGGTAAGAACTTTCCGCTACGAAGTCCCATTAGTAGGGATGAGCAGTTACAAAAATTTTTCTAATGACAATTGGAATTATTAAGGGTATTATCCGCCTGCCCTCGTTAATGATTCGACCCCTTTCCAGACGTTTACCCTCTTTTCGTTGAACCCACTCACCGCTGCATCTTCCAGCCGACCCCTTTCGACTAAAAAGATACAGAATAAGGAGAACTACAAGTATGCGTCGAGCATATCGGCCGGCATTTCACATGCTGACACTCATTCTGCTTGTCACGATTGGTTCAATTTTTGCGAATGGGCAGGCTCTTTCAGGGTCAGGGTACCGTTTTTCGGCACAAGCGAACGATTTCAATATGACCTCATCGCCTGAGATGGAATTTGTTCCGGTTTCGAGGACAAGCAATTCTTCGAGGAAGATCCATCTGAATTCGATGTTGTACGGTGCGATTCAGGATCGGATCGGGATTCCATACAGGGCGAACGGAACGGACGACCGGGGTTATGACTGCTCCGGGTTCGTCTGGCGGGTTTATCAGGAGGCCGGGATCGATCTCAAACGGAATTCAGCGAAGAGCTTATGGGAGAAATTACCGGAGGCGGCCGAGAATGAGGAAACTCAATTCGGAACGCTCGTCTTCTTTGAAGGGCTTGGTCACGTAGGAATAGTCAGGGACGGCTTTTCTTTCTACCACGCTTCGAGCTCGCAGGGCGTGATCAGATCCTTCTATTCGGACTATTCGAATTACTGGGGAAAGCGAATCATCGGTTACCGGCGCGTACCGCTGACTGCGAGGAAGATCCGTCCGAGGTATTGAAGTGAAAAGTTCAAAGTTTAAAGTTCAAAGTTTAAAGTTTAAAGTTTAAAGATGAGTTGTCAGTTGTTGGTTGTTCCTTGCTCAAGTATCGAATTGAGCGATGATCAAACCTTAAACTTTAAACTTTAAACTTTGAACTTCCTTTGCCTTACATAAACTCATCTATAATGGGGCGGAAGCCGGGAGGCTGGGACTTCTTCCCCTTACCTTTTTTATCCCAGACGACGACAATCTTATCGATATTGACGAAGCAGGTGACTTTATCCTTTTCGAGAAAAAGGACGTTGTTTTCCAGCTTTGTCACCTTGCCTGTGATAGAGGCGGCATCGCAGACGACTTCTATCTCTTGTCCCATTTTTGTAGCCAGGAAATCCTTCACGATATTGAACACTCCTTACCTGAATTGCCTTACCTGAGTAGTTGATTGATGATGACGGCGAGAATTGTACAATATTGGGGGTTAAGTATGAAACTCTCGGCGGTTTGGAAATTTTCCGGACTAGCCAAGAGCCGCGTCAACAAGTAAAATCCGAGGGCTGTATTGGATCTTGCGATTCGCCAGATAAATAAAAATTTCCGGAACGAAAAAAAATACAATGAAAGCAATAGTCGTCGAGCGATGCGGAGGGCCCGAGGCCCTGGTATACAAGGATGCGGTGAAGCCGGTGCCGGGTGCCGGGGAGGCTCTGGTAAAGCTTGAAGCCATTGGTCTTAATTTCATCGATGTTTATCACAGGACGGGCCTCTATCCGATGGCGCTGCCGTTTATACCCGGGATGGAAGGCGCGGGAGTGGTCGACGCAATCGGAGAGGGTGTGACCGGCCTGGCGGTTGGAGACCGCGTCGCCTATGCGATGCATCCGGGTTCGTATGCGGAGTATGCGAGCGTAGCGGCCTGGAAGCTGGTCACAGTGCCTGATGGAGTCGATTCTCGACAGGCGGCGGCGGCAATGCTGCAGGGGATGACGGCTCATTACCTGGTAACTTCGGTTTATCAGCTCAAAGCGGGGGATACCGCGCTGGTGCATGCCGCGGCGGGAGGCGTGGGTCTGTTGCTGCTTCAGATGATCAGGAAGATTGGCGCCAGAGCGATCGGGACGGTCTCGACCGAGGCCAAGGCTGTGCTTGCACGGCAAGCCGGAGCGGATGAAGTGATTCTGTATTCGAGCCGGGATTTTGAGGAAGAGACCCGTCGGATCACAGGCGGTAAAGGGGTTCAGGTGGTTTACGATTCCGTGGGGAAGGATACGTTTCTCAAGAGTCTGAACTGTCTTGCTCCGCGAGGGATGTTGGCGCTTTATGGGCAGTCGAGCGGGCCCGTGGCTCCGTTCGATCCGGGGTTGCTGGCGATGAAGGGATCTCTCTTCCTGACGCGGCCGAGCCTCGCTCATTATGCCGCGACTCGAGAAGAGTTGAGTTGGAGAGCCGGAGATATTTTCGACTGGATTAAAGCCGGGGATCTGGACCTGCGAATCGAGAAGACATTTCCTCTGGCTGATGCTGCCGAGGCTCACCGGCAGCTTGAGGGCAGAAAAACCACCGGCAAAGTTCTTCTGATTCCATAATTGCCCGGTAGACCAAGTCTTTTGTTCAGAGTTCACGCTCAAGAGTGAACTCTGAACCTGGAGAAATCCGATGAGCTTCGATGCACTGACATTCGGTCGCCTGCGCGGCTTCACAGCGAGAGAAGGTCGTTGCTGATTCTATCCATCATCGGCAGCCTGATCTATTTCGTGACCCAGCGATGGCACCTGTTTCCGGCAAGCGTCATCTTGAAGGCGCTGGGGATGGCACCTCTGGCATTGATCGCATTCAGGCTTTGGTCGGCGGAAGGCAAGACCGACCCGGCCCACCGGGATCTGGTTATTCTCGGTCTCGCCCTGAGCTTCTCCTGCCTCGGCGACATCTTCCTCGATCTCGGTTCGAGCCGGTTTTTCATTCATGGTCTGAGTTCTTTTCTGGTCGCGCATCTGATCTACATCGTTCTTTTCTATCGAAGCTGGAAGCGCCCGCTGAGACCGAGTTTCAGCCAGTTAAGTCTGCTGATATTGATATTGATCTACAGTCTCCTGATGGCTAACTGGCTCTCCCCCTCACTTGGAGCTTTCGCCAATCCTGTCATGATCTATGTCTGCGTCATCACGGCCATGGTCCTGTCATCGATACTCGCAGGTTTTTCAAAGCCATGGATCTGGATCGGAGCGGTTCTGTTTTTGATCTCCGATTCAATAATTGCGGCGGGCAAATTCAAAGGCGGGGTCCCGTTCAGAGATATTCTTGTCTGGAGCACTTATTACGTCGGACAGTACGGAATCGCAATCGGCTATCTCCATGAGAAGCTGGGAGAGAAGACATCCTAATGAAATCGGATCATTTCACTCACACAGCCGATGATGGTGTCGAGCTGTTTGTTTACCGCTGGAAGCCGGATTATGAGATAGGCAAGGGGGTAGTCCAGATCGCGCATGGTTTGGCGGAGCACGCCGGCAGATATGAACGGCTCGCCGAGGCGCTCACCGATCAGGGCTATCAGGTTTATGCCGGCGATCACAGGGGGCACGGCAGGACTGCCCGCGACCAGCGGGATCTGGGCTATTTTGGCGATCGCGACGGTTGGAACCGTGTTGTCCAGGATCTGATGGAGATTGCCACGGCCGCGAAATCGGCCAGTCAGGTATTCCAATAACCCTTTTCGGACACAGCATGGGCACGCTCATGGCTCAGCAGGCGATTTATCAGTACCCTGATTTATATGATGCCGTAGCCTTGTCAGGAGCCAACGGCAAGGTCGGGTTTCTGGTTCAACTCGGTAGAATCATCGCCAGGATCGAGCGGCTGCGTCTGGGAAGGCACGGCAGAAGCGACATCATTAACGGAATGTCTTTCGGGACATTCAACAAAGCCTATGCCCCAAACAGGACCGCATTCGACTGGCTTTCTCGCGACGAGTCCGAGGTCGATAAATATATCGCCGATCCCAACTGCGGCTTCGTCGCCACGACCCAACTCTGGGTGGATATGCTTGACGCCATTCCCCGCGTCGTCAGGCGCGAAAACTGGTCACGCATCAGACACGATCTGCCGATCTATCTTTTCTCGGGCAGGAACGATCAGGTTAATGATAACGGCCTTGGATGCGAGTTTCTTGCTGAATCTTATCGCGAGTTCGGATTGAAGAACATCAGTTACCGTGTCTATCCGGGTGCGAGACACGAAACCCTCAACGAACTGAATCTCGATGAGGTGACCGAACACATCGTCGAATGGCTTGAATGCCTGAGGGCGGTGAAGAAGAATGAAGAAGGAAGAATGAAGAATGCAGAATTGTGAGTGCAGAATGAAGAATGGGGCAGAAGGCAGAATGAAGAATGCAGAATGGGGAGTATCTGTTGAGGTCACAGATGTTCCCCATTCTTCATTCTGCACTCACAATTCTGCATTCTGCATTCCCCATTCTGCATTCTTCAGGATTATTCCAGATAATATCTAATGACCCAGCCTTCATAATTTCCCACACGGATTTTGTACCATTCCTGGCCGGAAGAGAATTCGCGCTGGCCAAGATCGGTAACGGCAATGCCGCGAGGGAGAGTGGCGACCGGCTGGCAGTCAAAGCCGGGGCAGGTGCGAAGGTTGAGATTATCCACTTTGACTCTGAGTGCTCTTGCACCTGGAATGACACTTCCCTCCTCGATTCTACCGCGCGAGGTTGTGGGAGGAGGATTGGTTGCGGGTGATGACCGAAATCGGTCGAACATACTGGTGATTGGAATCAGACTGCCGGAGCCGCCTCTGTAATAGAGCAGCAACATGATCACAACAATACCGAGAAAGAAGCCCAGTAAGATCTGACCAAAATCCCGTCCCTCGTATTTGAATACAACCGGAACGTCGTAATTTACCGCTGCCGTCATGATATCAACACCTTTCTTTATTAGGTCGGCCTATTCGTAGCGAAGCGCCACAATCGGATCGAGTCTGGCGGCCTTCCAGGCGGGCCAGAGACCGAAGACCAGCCCGATGCCGACGCTTGAAAGAAACCCGACAAGAGGCGCCCAGAGAGGAACATAAGACGGGACAATGAGTCTTATCAAGAGTGTCACCAGCCATCCGATCAACAACCCGATCAAACCGCCCATCCCCGTCAGCGTCATCGCTTCGATCAGAAACTGCCACATGATATCGCGGCGGCGTCCGCCGATTGCCTTGCGGATGCCGATCTCCCGGGTTCGCTCGGTCACCGAAACGAGCATGATATTCATGACTCCGATTCCGCCGACCATCAGCCCGACTGAAGATATGGCAATCATCGCAATGGCCACTCCCAGTGTTATCGACCGGAAAGTTTCTATGATCGAATCCGCGGTTGAGATGCCGAAGTTGCTCGGTTTATCGAACGGCACCTGCCTTCTGATTCGCAGCAGATCCGTCACATCATCGAGAGCCGGCTTGAGCATTCCAGGCTTGGCCACTGCGAGAATGAAGACATCCTCGGCATTCGGTTTGAGTTTCTGTGCAACAGTGTACGGGACGAAGATAACGTTGTTCTCGTCATTATTTCCGTCGCCTCCGCCAAGCAATTGTTCGCGCTTTTCAAGCACGCCGATTACGCGGAATTCCCGGCCGCCGATGGTTAGCAGTTTATCCACTGGATTGAGAAATGGGAAGTACTGCTCGGCCACACTGGCGCCGATGACGCAGACCTCATCGCGGGATTCATTCTCGCCTTTTGTGAAGAAGCGCCCCTGGTTGATGACCCAGACACCGGCATTTTCGTATTCAGGCAGAGTCCCCTGCAGTTTGACTGCGGCCGACTCCTTGCCTGCGCCTTTGACGGAAATTTTCCTGCCGAAATAATCGTTGGTGATATTGAGCAGCGGGACGGCGACACTGACGGTCTTGAGCTGTGAAATGGCGACTGCGTCATCAAATGTCAGGTTCTTGCGCATCCGCTCATCTCTGGTCGGAGGGCCGAACCTGACTCCGCTTTCGAATTTGTTGATGAAGATCGAGTTGGTCCCGAACGACTCGATCTGTTTGGTGACGGCGTAATCAATGCCGCTGATGATCGAAGCAATAGCCATGACGGTAACCACTCCGATGACAACCCCAAGGACGGTCAGGAACGACCGCATCTTGTTGCTGCGCACCGTATCGAGGGCCATCTTCAGATTTTCAAGTATATCGTTTCTTATTAATTTCATAATTACTTTAATCAGCTCTCAGGGCTTCGATCGGATCGAGCATGGCTGCTTTGCGCGCCGGCAGAATTCCTGAAAGCACTCCGACAGCGCCGGAAACCGAGACGGCGACAATTACTGCTGTCATCGACAGGTAGGTGGGGAAAAAGAGTGCCGTCAGAATTCTGCCGGCCGCCCAGGCGATGAAGACGCCGACTGCGCCTCCAATGGCCGAAAGAGTTACGGCTTCAATCAGGAATTGACGGAGAATATCGCGCCTGCGAGCGCCAAGGCTCTTGCGAATGCCTATCTCTTTGGTCCTCTCGGTGACGCTCACCAGCATGATGTTCATGATCACGATGCCTCCGACCACCAGGGCGATTCCGGGGACGGCGATAGCGGCGATGAAAACCGGGCCGAGGATGCGGTCGCGAATGCCCATGATCGCATCCGGAGTTCCGATCCCGAAATTATCCTTCTCGTTGTATTTCAATTCGCGTCGGACTCGCAGCAGCGCGCGAACTTCTTCAACTGCGTCGGTAAACAAATCATCGGATTTCGCCGTGCCGACCATATAGAAACTGCGCTGGCGTACCGCCGGCCCATAGTTTTTGATGTAGGTTCTCAGGGGTATGGTGATGTAGATATCCTGAGGCATTCCGAAGACCGTGCCTTTCGCTACGGCAACGCCGATGACGCGATAAGGCAGGCCGCGTATCGCAATCTCCTGACCGACTGCGCCCATGTTGGGGAAGAGTTTTTCAGCGACATCCGAACCTATGAAGGCCACGTTGGCGGCGGAACTGTCCTCACTGGAAGTAAAGAAGCGGCCGTCGGCGATTTCCAGATTGTCTATCTCAAGGCAGTTGGCGGTGGCGCCGCTGACTCCGACGGAATCCATCGTTTCATTGCCACGCTTGATCTGGGATGGCGTGCCCGAGGCCTTGGCGCCGAGACTGCCGACCAGTGTGGTGCGCTCGAGCAGGTAATCATAATCATCATAAGTCAGATCCTTGTTGCGGCGCTGAGCCTGAGCGATAGAGTCGGTATTCCGAAAGTCATCAAAACTGAAGCGGCGAATGCTGAAGGATTTAGCTCCAATGCCGGCTATCTTTTCGTCCACGTAAAGATTGAATCCCTGAATCAATGAGACGACGATAACGACGGCGGTGACGCCGATGATCATGCCCAGCAGCGTCAGCACGGAACGAAGTTTGTGAGCCCAGATGGCATCGAATGCAAGTTTAATAGTCTCTGAAAATTCCATAATGTCTTAAGACGGACCGCGATACCGGCCGGATACAGTTCAATTGATTATTTCAGGTCAAAAACAAGATTGGTCATTATATCAATCGAATCGTTATTTGCCGCCAGGATTAACCTCGAGAGGGTGTAATTAAGTTTCTGTTTTTTTGTCACGAAATAGTTGCCGCCGGCATCGATTTCTATCCGCCTGGGCAGATCCATCTCTCGGCCGATGAACGATGGGAGTTCGATGCGCCTGAACCACTGATCGGCCTGAACGATGAGGTTGCGGTTGAAACCGACGGTGCGGCCGGCCACTTTGAAGTTGAATCTCAGGTTGAACGGCAGCGTGGTACCGGGAAGAGCCCGCAAAATGATCCGCTCTCCCTCGCTGATGAATTGAAATGGCAGATCGCTCTCCCTGATAGAGAACGTCGTTTTGGGAGAGAGTTTGTAAGGTATGCCGTATTCCCTGCCGCGCAATCTGGCATCGACTTCGCCGGCCGCCGTGAGCCTGACGTTGACCCTGCCGGCGTCTATGCGATCGACATTCAAAGCCTGTATATCGGCGTGTCCGTCCCCTCCCTCAACGTCAGTGTAGTTGGTGAACTTGACCACGGCATTTACCTCCTCTGCCCGGACACGGCCAGGCTTGAGGCTGATATTGAGATCTTCGGATTGAGCCGCTGCAATCTGTTCGAGAAATCTGCCGATCACTCTGCGATTGACCCTCAGACACAATCCATTCTGACAGGCCAGTCCGGCAGTCAGCCGGGTGATCTCGCTTTCCAGCGAATCGGAATTCAGGTCGTTAGAGGTTGGGTCGGAAACTTTGATGCTCCCGTTTCCGGCATCCCGGCTTTCGTTGCCGTCGATCACCTGCAGCGCAGCAACCGCGCGACCTTCGAGCGAGATGATCGATTTGATGGCGAATCTCAAGGGTGCACGATAGCGCGGAGTGTTGATGACCATTGGCATCGAACCCTGCACGTCGAACCGGCCCCCGGGTATCTGCAGCGCCTGATCGATCTCCGATGGAAGCTCTACCTCAGAGATAAACTCGTTCCATTTCCGCGGAGAAAGCCAGTCGCCAAAAAAAGTCCTGAGAAAAACGGTTGAGAATGGTCCGTTTTTCAGTGAGACGTCGGTGATCTTGAGCGGCAGGCGGAAAGCGCCTCCACGGTTTTCGCCTGTTGCGATGCGGCCGGTCAGGACGAGGTTGACCTTCACCTTCGACTCAGCCTGCAATCCTATTTTGATTATTCCGGCCCCTGGTTTGAGTTCTCCGTCAACCGATGTCAATCGCAGGATATTCCCGTTCGTAAGAACGACCTCCAGTCCTTCCAGCCGCTTGAGTCCTTCGATCAAGGTATTCTCGCTGATCGTGATGGTGAGATCCGAGCCGGCGAAACCCTGGTTCAGGCTCAATTCGTCCCTCAGGCGCTTCAGCTCGCTCATCCTGACGGCATCGACTTTGTCCTGACCGATAACACCTGCGGAAAACAGCAGTGAAACCAGGACAAAGACGATGACCGGTTTTTTAAAGGGACGGTTTATTTTCATAACTTCAATACCGTTGATCATTATACCGGCTGAGGCTGTTCCGTTTCGATGCGGTTGTGCTACAAATACCGGGATTACGAAACAAAACCAAAAATAAGGGAAATTCAAATGAGCGGATTAACTGGAATCGATCTGGCTGTGATCATTGCCTATCTTGCGGGGATAACGCTGTTCGGGCTCTATGTTTCGAGGAGGGTTAAGGACACCGAAGGTTTTTTCATGGGCAACCGGCGGTTTGGCAAGGCCTTGATGATTGCCCAGGCTTTGACGACGGGGACTCGCGCGGATTATGCCATCGGTGTGGTGGGAGCTTCTTACGAGATCGGGATGGCCGGGATCTGGTACCAGTGGATGTACATTTTTTCGACGCCTTTCTTCTGGCTGCTTTCACCGATCTTCCGCAGGATGAGATACACGACGACCGCGGATTTCTTCGAAGAGCGGTTCAGCAAACCGCTCGGGGTTTTCTATTCATTCTTCGCGCTCTATCTTTTCATGTTGTGGCAGGGGACGATCATCAAGGGAGGGGCGCTGACGATCGCAGGGATCACGGGGTTGCCAGAATCATGGTTCATCTGGGGCGTGACGGCATTGTTTGTGCTTTTCGGTGTTGCCGGAGGGCTCATCGCAACCGTCACGACCGATTTCATACAGGGCATCTTCATCGTCATCCTTTCGTTTTTATTGATTCCCTTCGGGCTTGCAGCGGTTGGAGGCTTCTCGGGGCTTCACAGCAGCCTCGATCCGCGCATGTTTTCGTTGATCGCTCAGAAAGAGCTTTCGTTGTTTCCGGTGACGATGCTTGTGATCAGCGGCCTTGTCGGGATAGTTGCACAGCCGCATCACATGGCGGTTGCCGGAAGCGGAAAGACGGAGATGAGCTGCCGTGTCGGCTGGTGCTACGGCAATTTCATCAAACGACTCTGCACAATCGGATGGGCGCTCACTGGACTCATGGCGGCTGTGCTCATATCAAGGGAGTCGATCGGCAGGCGCGAACTCGCCTTCGGAGCGCTGATAAAAATGCTTTTGCCGTCGGGATTGACGGGGCTGATGATAGCGGCGATTCTGGCTACGGTGATCTCATCCTGCGCGGCATATATGATCGCCGGATCGGCGTTGTTCACGAGGAATCTCTATAAAAAGTATCTTAAGACTTCGGCCGACGATGCCCACTATCTGCTGACGGGCCGCATCGTCTCAGCCGTTCTGACTGTGGGCAGTCTGCTCTTTGCGCTCTATTTGCCGTCGGTCATCGATGCCACGGTTCATTTTGTAACGATCGTCGCATTTGTGGGAATCCCGATGTGGGCGGGTATCATCTGGGCCCGTGCCAACAGTTATGGAGCGTGGGCAAGCATCATCGGAAGCTCGGCTACATTTTATCTGACCAGAACGTTGGGCTGGACGCAGGGGCCGCAGTTGCTTGCGGCGCTGCTGGTCGGATTCTCTCTGGTCATCGTGGTCAGCCTGTTGACACCGCCCGAAGCCGCCGACCGGCTGCAACGTTTCTTTGCTCTGCTGCATACTCCGGTCGGCGAAGAGAAGAACATGGAGAATGCGAGACTCAAACTCACCCTCGATTAAAGGAAAATCCATGAACACCGAAAAACAGGAATTACAAAATATTTCCGGCCTGTTTCCCTCGATTCCCAAATCGAGACTTGAAGAAGAGGGCCACTCACTGCTGATCGTCGATCTTCTCAGGCTGCCGAAAAATTTCAGTTACAGAAGGTACCGCCTGGACCTGATTGGATTCGGCGCAGCCTGGCTCTGGGTCGTGATGCTGCTCCTGCTGGGTTACTGGCTGACCAGAATCGGGGGATAACAATGATCCTCAGAGGCAGGCTTTCAGACAGCAAAGATGTCGTCGATGTCGTCGTTAACGACGGCCGCATCATTGACATCGCGCCGCCTGATGTTTCAAAGGCCGCCGATGCGGGCGATGCGTCCTGCCTGATTGCTCCCGGCTTCATTGATATTCAGCTCAACGGGTTTGAGGGAATCGATTTCAACGATCCATCCTCTTCTATTTCAAAACTGGCTGAGATGCCGGCGGCTATTGCGCGCACTGGAGTCACGACTTTCTGCCCTACCGTGATCACCGCTTCCACCGAAAATATTTCGGGATGCATGACAAACATCATTTCAGCCTGCAAACAGTCAAGCGGGTTTTCCGCCGCGATGGCCGGCATTCATCTCGAAGGACCTTTTATCTCGCCGGAAGACGGGCCACGTGGAGCGCATCCGCGCGAGCATGTCCGCCGTCCCGACTGGCAGGAGTTCCGGCGCTGGCAGGAGACGGCAGAAGGACGGATCCGCATCATCACGCTTTCTCCGGAATGGCCTGAGGCAGTTGATTTCATCGAGCGGGCAGTTGCAGAGAATGTAATCGTGGCCATCGGACACACCGGCGCATCTCCGGCGATGATCGCAGACGCCGTGCGCGCGGGTGCAAGGCTTTCGACCCACCTCGGCAACGGATCACATGCAAAGATCGACCGGCATCCAAACTACATCTGGGAGCAGCTTGCTCAAGACCACCTGTGGGCGAGCTTTATCGTCGATGGTCATCACCTTCCTCCATCCGTCGTCAAAAGCTTTTTGAGATGCAAGGGATTCGATAGATCGATACTCGTGACAGACGCAATCGCCGCAGCGGGCAATCCGCCGGGCAGATACAGGCTGGGCGATGTGGATGTCGAATTGACGCAGGATCGCAAAGTCTGTCTTCCCGGCACTCCATATCTCGCCGGATCGGTTCTTGAAATGCACCAGGCCGTAGCCAATACGGTTCGCTTTTCAGACGCCTCGATTACTGATGCCCTAAAGATGGCGGCAGAAAATCCGGCTGAACTGCTTGGCATCGATCATTATTCAGGTAATCTTGAAAAAGGGCGAAAAGCCGATCTGGTAATACTGGAGTGGGACGAAGAAAATTTCAGGATTGAAATTAAACACGATCTCAAAAGGGCGGATGATTTATCAACAAAATTAAACCACTCCTTGGGGAAGTATATTTGTTTTGTATTGTTGGGGGTTTTCCCTTGGGGGGTTTTTAGAATTTAAAAAAAAAAAAGGGGGGGGGGGGGGGGGGGGGCCCCCCGCGTGTTTTGAAAAATTTTCGCATTTTTTTTTTTGGTTTGGGGTTTTGGGGGGGGGGGGGGGGGGGGGGGGGGGCTCGTTTTCGACCATTCCAAAATATCAATAAAACGGGGAAAAAGGAAAAGGGGCTAAAAATTAAATTCCCCCAAAAAAACGGATAAAAAAAAAAGGGGGGGTTGGTTTGGTTTCCCCGCCCGCCCCGGTTGGGGGGGGGGGTTGGGGTGTAGAGGGGCGAAAGGCGAAAAAAAAAACCCTTGGGAACAAAAAAAAAAAAAAAAAAAAATGAAAGATCGAATTCGCCAATTTCGTGTATTTCGTAATCTATTAATCTGCTGGAGAGAAGATAATGAACAAACAGAACATGAGCGGACGAGTTGCCTTGATTACCGGAGCAAGTACCGGGATCGGCCGATGGGCGGCGGTCTCACTTGCCGAATGCGGCGCTGTTGTGGCGATCAATTACAATCGCAACCGACAGGGCGCGGAAGAGACTCTGAAGATGGTCGAGGCTGCCGGCAGCCGGGC
This sequence comes from Acidobacteriota bacterium, assembly GCA_016710075.1. Lineage (GTDB taxonomy): Bacteria > Acidobacteriota > Blastocatellia > RBC074 > RBC074 > JADJLO01. The sequence goes on from JADJLO010000018.1 coordinate 97,080, forward strand.
CATTATTGTTCAGGCTGATGTCTCAACTAAAAGCGGCGCCGAAGCTGCCGTTTCGGCAACACGATCGCAGCTCGGGCCAATCGACATTCTGGTCAACAACGCCGGCGACCTGATTGAACGGCGTTCACTGCTGGAATTTACAGAAGAACTGTGGGACAGAGTCATGAACCTGAACTTCAAGAGCGTGTGGCTCTGCTCTCAGGCAGTGATGCCCGAAATGATGGAGAGAAAAAGCGGTTCGATCATCAATGTCGGTTCGATTGCCGGGCATCACGGCGGAGGCCCGGGAGCCGGCGTCTATGCCGCATCCAAGGCCGGTGTCATGTGCCTGACCAAGGGCATGGCAAAAGAGCTTGCTCCATACAACATCCGCGTCAACGGCGTTGCACCCGGAGTGATCGAGACTCCATTTCACGACCGCATGTCGACGCCGGAGATGATGAAACAGTTCGTCTCTTCAATTCCCCTGGGACGCACAGGCACTGCCGAAGAGTGCGGCAGAGTCATCGCCTTCCTCGCTTCCGACGCGGCTGGATACATTCACGGTGAGATGATCGAAATAAACGGCGGGCAGTTGATGCTTTGATCAGCCAGAGGCGGAGCAGGTCAATCCCATCTTCTTCGCGAAATCGATCTCCATTCGGCTCCGCGAAACCATGCGGCATAAAACAGGATCACTATTCGCAAGACAGTGAGCGTGAAGGCGATGACGATCCAGATCATCATCTGCTCGCCGCCTGTATTTTTGTCAAACCACCTGATGACGGAGCCCTCGGCAATTATTCCTATCAGGAAATATTGCAGGGCGCCCAATAATTCGTGTTTTGTTTCACTGTGCATGATATGAAATTGATTGCAAATTCTTTTACCAGAGATTCAAATGAGGTTGTATTTTGACCTAATTCCACAAATATCGCACGTAAAAATTGACTTTATTCATTGAAATGAGCAATCCCCCGGCAATGGAGCAAACCATGAAAATTTCGCAAAAAACTCGATATCTTCTGACTTTCGTCTTCACTCTGCTGGTCTCCTGCACAGGTGGGCCTGGAGGAGGCGCATCCAGCGCCGATGCCGACAAATTCGTGGCAGAAGCCGAGAAAAAATACCTTGCGGCCTCGATGAAACAGGGTCGCGCCAGTTGGATTCAGAGCAATTTCATCACAGATGATACCGAAATCATCTCCGCAGAAGCCAGTGATGAACTGACTAAAACGATCAAGGATCTGGCCGAGGAGGCTCGAAAATTCGACGGCCTGAAACTTTCTGAAGACACGACGCGGAAGTTGAAGCTGTTGAAACTGGCCCTGCCGCTGCCCGCTCCGGGCAATGCGGCTGAACGCGAGGAGCTGACAAAAACCGTGGTCAAGATGGAAAGCGATTACGGCAAGGGCAAATACTGCCCCGACCCGAGCGCCGGCGATAAAGCCAAATGCCTGAGTCTCGGTGATCTGGAATCGATCCTGGCGGCGAACCGCAATCCTGAAGAATTGAAGAAAGCATGGCTCGGCTGGCACCAGGTCTCACCGCCGTACCGGAAAGATTATGTGCGTTTCGTCGAGCTCGCCAACAAAGGCGCAAAGGAGATGGGATTCAAGGATCTTGGTTCGATGTGGAGATCGAATTACGACATGGAGCCCGAAGCATTTGCCGCCGAGATGGAGCGCCTCTGGCAGCAGGTCAAACCGCTCTACGACTCATTGCATACATACGTCCGCACGAAACTTCGCCAGAAATACGGCGATGCTGCAGTCCCTGCCACAGGCCCGATCCCCGCGCACCTGCTCGGAAATATGTGGAGCCAGCAGTGGGGTAACATCTATGACATCGTAAAACCGCCGACAACCGCCACAACCTATGATCTGACCGAAATCCTGAAACGCAAGAATACGGACGCAAGACAGATGGTCCGTTACGGCGAAGGGTTCTTTACCTCGCTCGGGTTCGATCAACTGCCGAAGACTTTCTGGGATCGTTCGCTCTTCGTCAAACCGCAGGATCGTGATGTAGTCTGTCACGCCAGCGCCTGGGACATCGACAACCAGAAGGATGTCCGCTTGAAGATGTGCATCAAGATCAACGATGAGGACTTCACAACCGTCCATCACGAACTTGGCCACAACTACTATCAGATGGCGTACGCGCCGAAGTCGCCGCTTTATCAGAACAGCGCCAACGACGGATTCCACGAGGCCATTGGAGACACCATTGCTCTCTCGGTGACGCCGGAATACCTCAAGAAACTCGGCTTCATCGACAAGGCGCCCGATGAGAGCGCCGACATCTCGCTGCTGATGCGGCTGGCCCTCGATAAAGTGGCTTTCCTGCCATTCGGCTATCTGGTGGATCAGTGGCGCTGGAAGGTTTTCTCAGGCGAGGTCGGCCCGGCAGATTACAACAAGGCCTGGTGGGATCTTCGCGAGAAGTACCAGGGTGTCGCGCCTCCCGCCTCTCGCAGCGAAGCCGATTTCGACGCCGGCGCAAAATATCACGTAGCGGCAAACGTCCCTTACTCGCGCTATTTCATGGCTCACATTCTTCAATTTCAGTTCCATCGCGCGCTCTGCCGCGAAGCAGGCTTCACCGGCCCGCTCAATCGCTGCTCCATCTACGGCAACAAACAGGTCGGCGAAAAATTGAAGAAGATGCTCGAAATGGGTCAGAGCCGGCCCTGGCCCGAGGCTCTCAAGGCATTGACCGGAGAAGACAAGATGGACGCCACCGCGATCATCGACTACTTCGCTCCGCTCAAAGCATGGCTCGACGAGCAGAATAAGAAACGGTGAAAGTAATTCCGAGGGTTGACACGTTTAGGCGGCGGGCGGCGGGCTGTGCCGGGGGGGGGGGGGGGGGCCGGGCGTCACAGTAAGATAAGAAGATTACGAAATAGACGGAATAAACGAAACAAACAAAAAACATGAAGCTGTCATTGTGCCAGACTTTTCAGACAGCCCTTTGATCGGAATAAATCAGGCTTTTTTGGTCTTCAGTTTTTTCGTCTGTTTCGTTTATTTTGTCTGTTTCGTAATCTTTATCTTTCTCTGAGTTCAGCCGAGGATCTTATCGAGCTTCATGGCAGCCATCATGTTGCCTTCGATTTTGATCTTGCCGGACATGACTCCCATCATTCCGTTGAGTTCCTTGCGATGGAGTTTGTTGAGAGTTTCAAGCGACATTTTCAGGGTGACGTCGGCGGGTTTGTCTTCATTGGTAACTGAATTGGGCACATTTTTGCCGTCGATCCAGATGAAGCCTCCATCATCGAAAGCGAACTTGATGATCGCATCGAGACCGGAGTTCTCGCCGACACTCTTGATAAAGCCAGTGGTAAATTCTTCGATTGTTATTTCCGCCATCAGTATTCTCCTTAATACTATATTGCCACGGATCTGCCGGCTGGAAGCCGGCAGATCCGTGGCGCGTAGAAATCAGCCGACCTTGATGATGAGTTTGCCCTGGTTTGCTCCCTCGAAGAGTTTGTTGAGGGAAGCAGGAGCATTCTTGAGTCCTTCGACGACATCGATGCGGTACTTCAATTTACCCTCGGCATACCACTGGCCGAGAGCAGCGATCGCCTCGGAAGCGCGAGGCATGAAGTCGGTCACGATGAATCCCTGCATTCTGGCACGCTTCACGAGGATATTGATGATGTTGTATGGTCCGGGGACGGGTTTGGTTGCGTTGTACATCGAGATCATTCCGCAGACGCTGATGCGTGCTCCGAGGTTGATCATCGAAAGTACCGCGTCGAGAGTCTCGCCGCCGACGTTCTCGAAATAGACGTCGATGCCGTTGGGGCAGGCCTTTTTGAGGGCTTCGCGGATATTCTCTGTTTTGTAATTGATGGCGGCGTCGAAGCCGAGTTCTTCAGTAATCCATTTGCATTTTTCGTCGCTTCCGGCGAGTCCGACGACGCGGCAGCCTTTGATCTTTCCGATCTGTCCGACGAGCGAACCGACGGCGCCGGCCGCGGTCGAGACTACCAGCGTCTCTCCCGGCTGCGGGTTGGTAATATCGAGCAGACCGAAATACGCTGTCATTCCGATATGCCCGAAGAGCGCCATATAAGCGGTCAGCGGGAGTGCCGGATTGACGGGCAGCTTGTTGATGTTCGTTCCATCAGAGATGAAATATTCCTGCCAGCCGATCATTCCCTGGACATTGTCGCCGACTTTGAAATTGGGATTCTTCGATTCCTCGACGACTCCGACGGCGCCGCCTTCCATGACCGCACCCAGAGGAATCTCGGCTTTGTACGAACCGCCCTCATTGGTCCAGCCGCGATTTGCCGGATCGAGCGAGAGATAAAGAGTGCGAACCAGCACCTGTCCGTCATTCAAAGCGGGAACGGCTTCTTCCGTCCATTTGAAATCGGTGTCTTTTAGCAATCCTACCGGCCGTGAGACCAGTCTCCATTGATGATTTATTCTCTCTGACATTGTTTCTCCTTGATTGTTTGTATTTTGGAAAAAGTAGATTACGAAACAGACGAACTAAACGAAAATGTAACTGCTAAAAGGCGGATTTCTGTAATTGCTATTAAGAGCTACATCTCAACGAAAAAACCAGTCGTTTCAGCCTATGAAAAAAATTTCGTCTGTTTCGTAATCTCCTTTTTCTTTTTCTTCTTCTTACTTTCTCAAGCTTCGCGGCGCGATGGAGCGATGATGCCGGCGATGAGAGTGCCGGCAACAAGAGCCACGGCCGTGAGGATCATCTTGAAAGTCGTATCGATCCCCGAGACGACCTTTTCATCGAGCAGGGCGGCAAGGCCGCGGAAACCGACGCTGCCGGGAACCAGCATGAGGATTCCCGGCACCTGGGTCACGATTGAAGGGTGATCGAGGTACCGCGAATAGATGCTGCCGGCGATTCCCACGATCAGGGCGCCCAGAAAAACTCCTATTTCAGGCCCAAGCAGATTGGCGCCGATGCGACTGCCGGCGACGGCCAGTATGCCGGAAATGACTATCCAGATCGCATCACGCTTGTGAGCCCGCAGGATGATGGTGAGCGAAAGAGGCATCAGGATCATCGCGGCGAACATGGTCCACGAAGGCATTGGAGCGATTTTCGCGATGCGTGGATCTCCGAGAACGGTTTTGATCAGCGAATTGGCAAGCGCCACTCCGAACCCCATTCCCAGAAAAACCACAAAGGCTTTGCTTAATCTTGCCGTGCCGGATGAGAGGTGCTGCGTGGAGAGCTCGATCATGGCCACGGTGAGCGTCAATCCGGGCATGAGGACGATCAACCCTCCAAGCATCGAGTTCGAGACGGCGTACGGACCGATCACAAAACTCATGCCGGCGGCGAGAGCGGATGCGGAAAAAGCCGCCAGTGGCTCGAAAACGCCGCCTACAGCCGGGAATCTCCCGGTCAGTATCGACAGCAGCCCGATGAAGATGCCTATCAGAGCGGAGACGACGACCTCTTTCAATCCGCCGCCGAGGAATCTTGAAGCAGACGCCGATGCCAGTCCGAAAGCAATCGTCATGAGAAGGTTGCCGTAGCGGGGTGGGTCGGTAACGATCTTTTCGATCCTCAGCGAGCCGGTCTCGGGAGAAGTCGCGTAGCGCAAGACGCCGATGATCACATCATCGAGTTCCGTCAGTTTGCCCAGATTGACTTCGCCGGGCGTGACTCTCATCAGATAAGTCCGCTGATCGTCCTGTGCTCCAAAAGATGCAAAGATCGATGTCGGCGTCGAAAAGAACTGGCCCTGCAAACCAAAGCGGACAGACATCCGCCCCATCATCTCTTCAAGGCGATGAGCCGGATATCCATAGGTATGAAGCGCCCTGCCAAGACTCAGGACAAAACCTACCTCAGGTTTTGAGCTGTCGTCTTTTTCAATTTGCAGTCCTGATTGAGTGTCCGTCGCCATTTTCAAAAATTCCCAATTGATCTCAACCGTCGCCGAAAAGAGCTGCCTGAACTGGCTCAAGGCCCAAGACCTCGCGAACAGGACGGTAACTTCGCCTGTGAATCGGCAGTGCGCCAAGTTCTCGCAAAGCAAGAAAATGAGCAGGTGTCGCGTACCCCTTGTGTTCGGCCAGCCCGTAACCGGGGTATTTCAGATCCAGTTCCATCATCATCGCGTCGCGAGTCGTTTTTGCGATTATCGATGCGGCAGCGATGCTGGCCGATTTCTGATCGCCGCGGATGATGCCTTTTTGAGGGATCCCGCATTCCGGAATCGTCCGCGCATCGACCAGAATGAATTCAGGTCTGACTGCAAGCGCTTCGACGGCGCGTCGCATCGCAAGCAATCCTGCACGGTAAATATTGATCTTATCGATCTCTTCGACTTCCGAAATGCCGATCGCCCAGGCAATTGAATCAGACTTTATCTGAACGGCAAGGCGATCCCGGGTCGTTTCATCGAGCCGCTTGGAATCGTCAAGCTCGCGCAGACGGTAATCGTGCGGCAAAACAACCGCTCCTGCGACGACAGGCCCGGCCATGGGCCCCACGCCGGCTTCATCGACACCGGCTATCAATCCTATTCCCTGAGCCCAGAGACTCACTTCGTTTTCGAGCATCCGGCGCAGTCTGGTCGACTCTGAGCGATTCTGCCGCTGTTTGAGCCGTACCCTTGCCGCAAGGTCGCGCACGCCGCGCCGGCCGTCTGCTTCCAGAGCATCCAGCAGCCTGGCGGGCGCCACCTGCCCCTGATCAATAAATTTCGACTTGAGCTCAGACAACGGCAGTCTGAGAATCTCTTCTATTGTAGCCATGCGCTTTGTTAAATGAATTGCTGTTTATGTCAGAAATGTGATTATAACTTGAATAAAATGAGATGGCTCATGGATATAGATATATTGAGGATAAAAATGACTATACTCCAGTATGCGCGAGTGGCATTCAAATCGCGATAATTGTGACTGGCGATGCCCAAAGGAGATTTCGATGCTGATCAAAAAACCTGAAGAGATCAAGAGCGGCGAGATTACGGACGAGAGTATTTACCATAACCGCAGACTATTCATTCGCGGTGCGGTGCTGGCGGCGACGGCTTCAGCAACGGGGCTGCTTTACCGGAAGCTCGCAAGCCCCGGCAGGGAGAAGATTTCCAACACCCCCACACCCACCTCTGCCGAATCTATCGCCAATCAGACCGCCAATCAGACCGGTGGATACGCTACTCCCGGCGGCGAAAAAGCGAACGACTACGACGACATTACCAACTACAATAATTTCTATGAATTCTCCACGGGCAAGGAAGAGGTTGCGGTAAAGGCAAAAAATTTCATCACCCGGCCGTGGACTGTTGAGGTCGCCGGGCTGGTGAACAAACCCCGGACATTCGATCTCGACGATCTGTTGAAGATCGCTCCGCTTGAAGATCGCGTCTATCGGTTTCGCTGTGTCGAAGCCTGGTCGATGGTCATCCCCTGGCTCGGTTTTCCGCTGCAGAAACTCCTCGATGCGGTAGAGCCTCTCAGCTCGGCAAAATATGTCCAGTTCTTCACGCTCTACGATCCGAAGCGGATGCCGAATCAGCGCAGTGCGGTTCTGCCGTGGCCTTATTTCGAAGGATTGCGGATGGACGAGGCAATGCACCCGCTGACGCTGCTGGCTGCGGGGCTTTACGGAAAGGCGCTGCCGCCTCAGAATGGCGCCCCTTTGCGACTGGTAGTCCCCTGGAAATACGGTTACAAGAGCATCAAGTCCATTGTCAAAATCCAACTGACCGACAAACAGCCGCGAACGACTTGGAATGACGTAGCGCCGGACGAATATGGTTTTTACTCGAATGTGAACCCCTCGGTCTCTCATCCACGCTGGAGCCAGGCCAACGAGAGAAGAATCGGCGAATGGGGCAGGCGCGATACGCTCATGTTCAACGGCTATGCCGATCAGGTCGCGGGCCTTTATTCGGGAATGGATCTGAAAACAAATTACTGAAAAGATGACGAAACCAGGAGGAAGAGAGATTACGAAACAGACGAAACAAACGAAAAATTTCAAGATGTCAATATTTGAGATATTTCAAAAGAGCAAATAGCCAAATAAATCAGGCCCTTTCACATTTTAGATCTTTTCGTCTGTTTCGTAATCTCTCTTCTTCCTTTTCGGAATCTCTCTTCTTCTTCTTTCTCACTATGGATATAAAATTCGCGAAACAAATAGTCTTCATTAACAGCGTGGTGCCGATAGCGCTGCTCGGATGGGATGCTTATCATCACAGGCTTGGAGCCAACCCTCAGGAATACGTGCTTCACACCACCGGCACGCTGACGCTTGTCTTTCTGACCCTCTCGCTTGCCGTCACGCCTTTGAGAATTGCACTGAAACTGCCCTGGATGATTCACCTGCGCAGGATGTTTGGATTATTCGCATTCTTTCATGCTGCGACGCATATGCTGGCTTACGTCTGGTTCGACAAGAGTTTCAAATTAACCGCTATCGTCAAAGACACATTCGATCGGCCGTTCATCTTTCTGGGTATGTTCGCCTTTATCATTTTGATTCCGCTGGCCGTCACATCGACCAACGGCATGGTCAGGAGGCTGGGCGGACAGAACTGGAACAGGCTTCATAAGCTGGCATATGTTGCCGCGATTTCCGGAGTTCTCCATTATTATCTTCTGGTCAAAGCCGACACGCGGATACCGGTCACCTTCGGCATTGTCCTCGGCATTCTTCTAAGCTACAGGTTGATAAAAAGATATTTTCCGAGGTTGATCCAATCTACCAGGTCATAGCTACTGGTCAAATCCGGGTTTCAGAAAGTCCGTCGCCGGGTGTTGAAACCATTACGGCCCTCTCGGTCCGGCAGTTTCGACCGCGAGGGCCGTAGTATTGGGCCTCGACACGATCGATGACTTTTTCGACATCATCGGATCTGATCAACGCCAGGATATTGCCTCCAAAACCGCCTCCCATGAGCCTCGAACCATATACGGCCGGATCTGAAACAAGAATTTCGCGCAGTGATTCGACTTCTTTATTTGAGACATCGTACAGATCGCGAAGGCTTGCGTGCGACTGATCGATCAGACGGCCGAGTTCCCTGACCGTCTCTTCCTGATCGACATTCAGATTGTTATGCAGCAATCTCACCGCGGCCGATACGCGTTCGGTTTCGCTGAAATGATGTAATGCCCGGTTGCGCAGCTTCATCATTTTTGACCGGCGATCGCGAACGAGCGCCGGAAAGAGCTTCTCGCATTGATGAAAAGCATCCGGGTGCAGCACAGCGAACTCATCGAGCGAAACGGCTTCAGGCAAACTGCGAGCCTCTTCAAGCACAGGTTTACCCAGCATTACGGGGATCATCAGTCGCGATACTGCCGCCCGTTCGTTGTACTCGAGCATGACTTCGCGCCCCTTGTCGGCCTCGTGAGTGAAGAACGTCACCCAGCGGTAATCTTCGCCGGGCAGCGGCACCTGTTCGCGGGTGTTATCGGAATAGGAGAGAGCAATCGCGTGCCAGCGTTTGGAAATGCAGATAGCGGTATGATCGAGCGCGCCGCCGCGTGTGCCCGCATACCATTCGGCTTTTGATGATTCACGCGCCAGTTGATCTGCCTGAAATTCGATGTTGTTGACTGTTCTTATCGCCGCGCCGGCAAGGACAACTATTGCCGAGGATGACGATGAGCCCCCGCGAGGCGGAATGGTCGAGTCGATGGTAAATCTGAATCCCTTTCTCACTTTATCCGGATCTCGGAGGCTTGAGTATAAGACCGCGCCCTTAATATAGTTGCTCCAGTGAGCCACAGGCATCGGCCGGCCGAAGATGTATTCTTCCCAGCCTGCTCCACGGCCGGCTTCATCGGCGAATTCTGAAAAGGCGAATTTGAAGGGATCGTAATCGGCCAGGGTCGAGGCTCCCTCGACCTCAAGATCGTCCAACGGAGCATAGGCCATGACCATCTGGTGTTCGTGACTGCCGAACGGCAGTGAAGCGGTCGGGATATAAGAAACGTAATCGACGTGCTCTCCGAGAATGTTGATGCGGGCAGGGGCGCGAAGCAGGTTGATTCGCCCTTCACCATAACTCTCGCGGAACAGACTCGCTGCACGCTGCGCACAATCTGATTGCTGGCTCAACTGAAATGTCCTCCTCGCGCCTTAAACGTCGAGTTATTTTAGCCTTTCACACAAAACGATCAGAAGATAAGATTACGAAACAAACGAAAAGAGCAAAAGGGGTAGATAAGTAATTTCGATTTAAACACATCAGTTAGGAATATTGCATATTTTCCATTTGATGGTTTTTCGTCTGATGTTTCATAATTTTTTTCTCAGAAGGAGACGCACAATGAAAATCGCGATTATCGGTTCTGGAAATGTTGGAGCGGCACTGGCAAAGGCCTGGGCGCGCGCGGGGCATGAAATAAAAATGGGCGTTCGTGATGTAAGCAGTCCAAAGGTGACCGATCTGCTCAAGGATATCGGATCGGGAGCAACTGCAGCATCGGTTCGTGATGCGGCCGATTTTGGAGAGATCATCGTTCTGGCCACTCCGTGGAGCGCAGTGCAGGATGCTGTAAAAGCCTGGGAGACATCAGCGGAAAGGTCCTTTTCGACTGCACCAATCCATTCAAACCGCAGCTCGCGGGGCTCGAAGTGGGGCTGGACAACTCGGGCGGAGAATCTGTTCAGGCGTGGGCGCCAAACGCCAAGGTTGTCAAAATATTCAGCACCGTCGGAGCGGAGACGATGGAGGATGCCTCTTTCGCACAGGGCAAGCCGGCTATGATTTACTGCGGCAACGACCCAGCGGCGAAGCAGACGGCCGCAACACTCGCCACTGATATCGGATTCGAGCCGTTCGACCTAGGAACGATCGAACAAGCGCGGCTGCTCGAACCATTCGCAATGATCTGGGTCAGGCTGGCCTTCTTCCAGGGCGTCGGCCGCAATTTCGCTTTCGGAGTCCTGAAAAAATAAACTAGCATTGCGATACAGCTTCAATCCATGACATAAATTCCCGCATGATCTGAGTCCATCGAAAAAGAGGAGATTCCAATGCTGAAATCAAGTGTCTCGATTCTGTTGTTAATCATCGGTGCGGGAACGCTCACGATGTGGAGCCCTGAAGCCTCGGCCGTCAGGACATTGCAGCCCGATGCCTCCAAACTTTACCGGGAGCATTGCGCCGCTTGTCACGATGCTGCCGCCACCACGCGTGCGCCTACTCGATCGGCGATGAAGCAGATGTCTGCTGAAGTGATCCTTCAGGCTCTTGAAAACGGGACCATGAAGCAGCAGGGGGCCTCACTCAAGCCTGAGCAGCGCAGGCTGCTTGCAACATTTCTGTCCGGCAAGCCTCTGACAACCGGGGCGGCTCCCACCTCAGGCGCTGGCTTTTGTGCGCAGCCGATGAGGAAATTATCCGACCCCTTCAAAACGCCATTCTGGAACGGCTGGGGAGTGAATACATCAAACACGCGATTTCAAACGGCGGAGATGGCGGGGCTTCGAGCCGATCAGGTGCCGCATCTGGCGCTGCGCTGGGCGTTCGAATTCCCCGGCACGATCGTGGCGTATGGTCAGCCCACTGTCGCAGCCGGAAGGGTTTTCGTCGGCAGCGCAAACCGCGCCGTCTATTCGCTTGATGCAAGGACCGGCTGCATCGCCTGGAAATTCGACACGATAGCCCCGGTGCGCGCCTCAGTGACCATTGGCGGGATCGGCAAGCCGGAACGCACGGTCGTTTTCATCGGAGATCAGCGAGCTTATGTGTACGCCGTCGATGCTGCATCGGGCGAACTGATCTGGAAAATGAGAGCTGACGACCAGACGGTCTCGCGCATCACCGGAGCCCCGCAGTTATACAAAGGGCGACTCTACGTCCCCGTCTCGATGCCCGAAGACGGGCTGGCCAACAATCCGAAATACGAATGCTGCCGGCTACGCTCCAACGTCGTGGCTGTGGACGCCGAGACCGGAAAACAGATCTGGAAGACTTACACCGTATCCGAGGAACCGAAACCGCAGGGTAAAAATGCAATCGGCGTCCAACTTTGGGGGCCATCCGGAGCAAGCGTCTGGTCCGCGCCGACCATCGATCCCAAACTGAATGTGCTCTATATCGGCACCGGCGACAACCACTCTCATCCGACAACCGATACCAGTGACGCCATCCTTGCGATCAATCTTGATTCCGGCAAAATCGTCTGGTCGAAGCAGTTGACAAAGAATGACGCATACAACACCGCATGCGTCATGGCCGATCAAACCAATTGCCCGCAACCGCCGGGGCCGGATTACGACTTCGGTTCCTCGGCAATACTCGTGAACCTGCCCGGTGGTAAACGTGCCCTGCTGGCCGGACAAAAATCCGGAGTCATGCACGCGCTCGATCCGGACAGACAGGGTGAAATTCTTTGGCAGACACGCGTCGGCAAGGGTGGATTGCTCGGCGGCATTCAGTGGGGATCCGCGGCAGATGGTGACAAGATTTATGTCCCTCTTTCGGATATCGCTTTCAGCGCCAGCAGCAGTCTGGCGGGCGGCAGGTTGAGCCCCGATCCAAAAGCCGGAGGTGGATTGTTTGCACTGGACATTAAGACCGGAAATAAAATCTGGTACGCACCTCCGGCGCCCTGCGGCGACCGTACGCCATGCAGCCCGGCTCAGTCGGCTGCTGCGACAGCGATTCCCGGTGTAGTCTTTTCCGGTTCTGTTGATGGCCACATGCGGGCTTTCTCGACAAAAGACGGCCGCGTCATCTGGGATTACGATACGGCTCGAGAATATCAAACCGTCAACGGGGCTAAAGCACGCGGCGGATCGCTCGATGCACCCGGCCCGGTGGTAGCGGGCGGTTGGCTCTATCTCAATTCAGGTTATGGATACTGGGGAGGAATGCCCGGTAATGTCCTGCTCGCCTTCTCCGTCGAAGAGAGATAAATAAACAAAAACTGCATCATCCATCATGGGTCGCCCCTGGTGGATGATGCAGTTTGATGAAAATTCTTTCTGTCTTACTTACGAATTCATGGAAGCCAGGAACTCGGCGTTAGCCTTGGTCTTGCTCAGACGTTCGAGGACCAGTTCCATCTGTTCGACGGGTGAAAGCGCATTGAGAACTCTGCGCAGTACCCAGATCCGGTCAAGATCCTTCTTGGGAATGAGCAGTTCTTCTTTACGTGTTCCCGATTTCTGCAGGTCGATGGCGGGGAAGACGCGTTTATCGGAGAGCTTGCGATCGAGGTGGATTTCCATATTACCCGTCCCCTTGAACTCTTCGAAGATGACGTCATCCATTCGGCTTCCTGTTTCGACCAGTGCCGTGGCAATGATCGTCAGCGAGCCTCCCTCTTCAATGTTGCGCGCCGCGCCGAAGAAGCGTTTGGGGCGCTGGAGCGCGTTTGAATCGACACCGCCTGAAAGAATCTTGCCCGATGGCGGCACCACGGCGTTGTGGGCGCGCGCGAGTCGCGTGATCGAATCGAGCAGAATGACCACATCTCGCTTGTGCTCGACCAGGCGCTTGGCCTTCTCGATAACCATGTCGGCAACCTGGACGTGGCGCGATGCAGGCTCATCGAATGTCGATGAGATGACCTCGCCGTTGACCGAACGCTGCATGTCGGTGACTTCTTCCGGGCGCTCGTCAATAAGCAGCACGATCAGCGTGACCTCCGGATGATTCTCCGTGATCGAATTGGCGATTGTCTGCAGCAGCATCGTCTTACCGGTTCGCGGTGGCGCCACGATCAACCCGCGCTGCCCCTTGCCGATCGGAGTGAATAGATCTATCACCCGACCCGAGACGTTATCCAGATTCGTCTCCATTTTGAGATGCTCGTTCGGATAGAGCGGCGTCAAATTGTCGAAGAATATCTTGTCGCGCGCGATTTCAGGCGGCTCGAAGTTGATGGCCTCGACCTTGATCAGCGCAAAATACCGCTCGCCTTCCTTGGGCGGACGAATCTGGCCTGAAATTGTATCCCCTGTTCGCAGATCGAATTTTCGAATCTGCGAAGGACTGACGTAGATGTCATCAGGGCCCGGAAGATAGTTGTATTCCGGAGCACGAAGGAAACCGAAGCCGTCAGGCAGGGTCTCAAGCACGCCTTCAGAGAATATCAGACCGGACTTCTCCGTCTGCGCCTGCAGGATCTTGAAGATCAACTCCTGCTTGCGCATGCCTGTCGCTCCGGGGACATCCAGGTCCTTGGCAATCTGCGTCAGTTTGGAGATGTTCATCTCCTTGAGATCGGCTATATCGAGAAAATTATCGTAACCTTCCTCGTATTCCACGACCTCTTCATCGGGTTCTATTTTGTGATTCTTGGATCTTGTTCTTTCTACCATATGGCTTTACCTCTGCTAGCTCCCATCTGGATTCCGCGCAGATCAAACGCGACCTGACACTGACGGTCGGGACTCAATCTCACTTATTGACGGGATTATTTTTTTTGATGTTTGATGTCAGCGCGTTACCGCCTGAGCGTTTATTGAAATTTCAGCGGCTTTATCGGATCCGCTCCTTCTCAAAAGATTAGTTTGTATTCCTCAGCAATATTTCCTGAACTCTCCCGCAACGCCAATTCAATTTCAAATTTTAAGTTGCCGGATTAATTGCCAGATTCAAGGTTAGTTTGGAAAATCAAAGCGAGAGACTGAGATCAGCGCCGATGCAGTGAGTTTCGCAAGTGAGCTGATTGGGAGAAATGTCCAACGTTGAACCGCAATATCTGATAGAGGTATTAATGCGTATTTGTGATGCTTGCTCGAATCTCGTCCCATACCTGACCGGCGCCTTCGCGAGTTACCGAAGAATATGGGATGACCTTTTCGGTCTCCATGATCTCTTTTGCTCTTAGCCAGGATTTGTGCCGCTCATTCGAGGAGAGCTTGTCAACTTTCGTTGAGACCACCAGATAAGGAAGTCCGTAATGTTGAAGCCAGGATTTCATCTGAAGATCTAACGGGGTAGGCTCATGTCGAGCATCGACAATTAAGATAGATAACACAAGCTGGCTACGTTCCGCAAGGTAACTTTCAATTAATTTGCCCCATTCGCGACGTTTATCCAGAGATATTTTGGCATATCCATATCCGGGCAGGTCGACGAAGTAGAATTTTTCATTGATCAGGAAGAAATTGATCGACTGGGTTCTGCCCGGGGTCGAGCTTGTTCTGGCCAGTCCTTTGACTTTAAGTAGGCTGTTGATCACGCTCGATTTGCCCACATTCGATCTTCCCATAAAAACGATTTCGGGGAGAGTGGTTTTTGGCAGGGACTCAGGCTTGGTAGCTGCAAACGTAAATTTCGCTGTGGTAATAATCATTAGTATTGTGGGGTAGTGGCTGGGACTGTCAGGCGTTGTTGAGACGCCTGACAGTCAGGATGTTTTTGATCTACCCCGTAACCGAACCTTCAGCTCCGCCCGAACCGGGAGGCTGTTGCCAGACCGGAGCGGAAAGATCCGTGGCGGCATCGGGTCGAGGCGTGGGCATGCGTTCAAGAGCCACATGAAGAACATTGTCCATCGTCTCGGCGAAGTTGACGTGTATCTCGGCGAGGACATCTTCCGGGATATCCGTCAGATCCTTCTCGTTCTCCTTCGGGAGGATGACAGTAGTCATACCGGTGCGATGAGCTGCCAGAACCTTCTCCTTGACGCCTCCGATCGGGAGAACCTTTCCGCGCAGGGTTATTTCTCCGGTCATGGCGACATCCTTGTGGATCGGTATCCGCGTCAGGGCGGAGAGCATGGCAATGGCCATGGTAATTCCCGCGGATGGCCCATCCTTGGGAATCGCCCCTTCTGGAACGTGGACGTGCAGATCATAGTTCTTATGAAAATCCGCTGGGATCCCCAGTTCCGCGGCTCGCGAGCGAATGTAAGTGATCGCGGCCTGAGCCGATTCCTGCATGACATCGCCGAGCTTGCCCGTGAGGGTCAGTCTTCCGGAGCCCTCAACAAGTGTCGCCTCGATCTGCAGGACGTCACCACCGACTTCGGTTACGGCCAGGCCGTTTGCCAGGCCGATTTCGCTGTTTTCCGTCATCTTCTGGGTTCGGAATTTGATCGGTCCGAGAAGGTTCAATACTGAATTGGCATCGACCACGAAATTGAATTTGTGCCCTTCGCCGTTGCCTTGATGATCCTCAGTATCCTGAATCAGTTTTCGTGCGACCTTGCGGCCGATCGAGCCGATTTCGCGTTCCAGGTTTCGAACGCCGGCTTCACGAGTGTAGTGCTCGATCAGGGTCTTGAGCCCGTCATCGGTGAAATCGATCTGATCGGGTTTGAGCCCGTTTGCCTCGGCCTGTTTTCTGACCAGATGCCGCTTGGCGATCTCCATCTTTTCGCGTTCGGTGTAGCCGGCAAGACGGATGATCTCAAGCCGATCCTGAAGCGCCGGCGGGATAGTGTGAAGCACGTTTGCGGTCGCAATGAACATGACCTGCGAGAGGTCGTATTCGACATCGAGGTAATGGTCATGGAAAGTGTGATTCTGCTCCGGATCCAGAACTTCGAGCAGAGCTGCGGCCGGATCCCCGCGGAAATCAGCTCCCAGTTTATCGACTTCATCCAGGAGAATGAGCGGATTGATTGTGCCGGCCTTCTTCATCATCTGAATGATCTGCCCCGGCAGCGCGCCGATATACGTGCGCCGATGTCCCCGGACCTCAGCCTCGTCCCTGACGCCTCCCAGCGAGAGACGGACGAAATTGCGTCCGGTGGCCCTGGCGATCGAACGGCCCAGCGAGGTCTTTCCAACCCCGGGAGGGCCGACAAAACAAAGTATCGACCCTTTCGGCTTCTCGACCAGTTGGCGCACGGCCAGATATTCGAGGATTCGCTCCTTGATCTTGTCGAGCCCGAAATGATCCGATTCGAGAACCTCCTGAGCATGCTTGATATCGCGAATCTCTTCGCTGCGCTTCTTCCAGGGCACGCTGAGCAGCCAGTCGACGTAGTTGCGTGAAACCGTCGATTCAGCGGACAT
Organism: Acidobacteriota bacterium; assembly: GCA_016710075.1. Classification (GTDB taxonomy): domain Bacteria; phylum Acidobacteriota; class Blastocatellia; order RBC074; family RBC074; genus JADJLO01. The sequence continues at coordinate 114,009 of JADJLO010000018.1, forward strand.
CGGAGGCATCTGTTCGAGCCTTTTAAGCTCGTTGATGGCCTTCTCATAAGCGTCTTCCGACAATCCCGCTTCTTCGATCTTCTCCTTGAGCTCGTCAAACTCGGCCCGCTCGTCCTTGCGGCCAAGCTCCTTGTGTATCGCCTTGATCTTCTCGTTAAGATAATACTCGCGCTGCTGCTTCTCCATCTGGCGCTTGACACGGGTCTGGATCGTCCGATCGACGTTGAGTTTGTCGATCTCGATCTCGAGGATCTCGGTCATCCTGACAAGTCGCTCATAGGTCGGATAGATCTCAAGCAGGCTCTGCTTATCGTCCAGTTCGAGCTTCATTTTATCAGCGAGCTGATCGACGAGCTGCCCCGGATCGGCAGCTCTGAGCGCCGCCTGAATCTGGTCGGGGTTACCGTCCTGTGCGATCTTGAGGTACTGCTCAACCAGTGAAACAATTCTCGAAACCGCCGGCGCGATCCGTTTGTTGTCATCCGCCACGACCGGCGCCCGGCGCAGAGTCGCCACGTAAACCCCGTCCCGTTCCTCGATACGCACAGCGCGCGCACGCTCACGGCCCTCGACAAGAACCTTGATGGTAGACTCGTCGGGCTTGCGGAGCGAGTTGGCGATGTATGCCAGCGTTCCAACCTGATAGATCTGATCCGGATTCGGGTCTTCGATCGTCGCGTCATGCTGGGTCGCCAGAAATATGATCCGATCGGTCGCCAGCGCTTCTTCGAGCGCCCTGACAGAAGACGGGCGCCCAATGACGAATGCGGCTTTCGTATGCGGAAAAACCACAACGTCTCGAATCGGCACCATCGGATACTGTGCGACATCGCCTGGTGTGCTATCGTTAAATTCTTCCATCTTGTTTATACCTCAAAGAAATACTTATGAATACAATGGTCAATATCAATAGATCACAAGAGATCACAAGCCGTTGACAACAATCTACCGGCCTCCGGCTTCCGGCCTCCGGCCTTTGGCCCCTCTGGCCCCTGCCCTGGATTGTTTCAAGGGAGATTCACAGACTGATTCTGTGAGCGGTTGGGGAATAAGTGGCTTCGCGCGCCCGAAAAAAGATCCCAGTGCGGGCCGGGGCGAAGATTTCTAACCACAGGTAATGCAAGCCTGTCAGCCGGCTTTCTCCAGCGGGAAGACCGCGCGGCGGTTCGCCACCATCTCTGCTGTGACAACGAACTCCTTGATCTTCTTCTGCCCGGGCAGATTGTACATCGCTTCGAGCATCAATTCTTCCAGAATCATTCTCAGGCCACGCGCCCCGACCTTGCGTTCGCAGGCCTGCTTGGCAACGGCTCGCAGTGCATCGTCGGTGAAGCGAAGCTTGATGCCGTCCCATTCGAACTGCTTCTGATACTGCTTGGCAAGGGCATTCTTGGGCTGTGTCAGAATTTCGATCATCGCGGCCTCGTCCAGCTCGTGGAGAGTGCCGATGACCGGCAGCCTGCCGACAAATTCCGGGATCAAACCGTATTTGATGAGATCCTCAGGTTGACTCTGTTCGAGAATATTGGTTGTGCGCGCCTGGTTCATTTTTCGGATATTGGCCGAAAAACCCATGGATTTGTGGCCAATCCGCTTCTCGACCACTTTGTCGAGTCCGACGAAGGCGCCGCCGCAGATGAAAAGTATGTTGGTCGTATCGACCAGATAAAATTCCTGATGTGGATGTTTACGCCCGCCCTGTGGAGGGACATTGGCCACGGTCCCTTCGAGAATCTTGAGCAGTGCCTGCTGGACGCCTTCACCCGAAACATCGCGTGTGATCGATGGGTTCTCGTCCTTGCGGCAGATCTTGTCGATCTCGTCGATGTAGATGATCCCCTGCTGCGCACGTTCGACATCGCCGTTTGCCGCCTGGAGCAGCTTGAGAATTATGTTCTCGACATCTTCGCCCACATATCCGGCCTCGGTCAGCGTGGTCGCATCGACTATGGTGAACGGAACTTTGAGCATCCGCGCCAGAGTCTGCGCAAGAAGCGTTTTGCCCGTGCCGGTCGGCCCGATCAGCATGATGTTGGACTTCTGAATATCCACATCGCTGCGCCGCTTCAACATCTCGATGCGTTTGTAGTGCTGATAGACGGCGACGGCCAGCTTCTTCTTCGTCTCTTCCTGGCCGATGACATACTCATCGAGGAAGGTTTTGATCTCGGTCGGCCTCGGAAGCGGCGGCCTGGCGGCGGCGGCCTCCTGCTGGGCATCATCACTGATGATCTCGATGCAAATATCAATACATTCGTTGCAGATATAGACAGTGGGGCCGGCAATCAGCTTCTTCACCTCATTCTGACTTTTACCGCAGAAGCTGCATCTTAAAGTGTCATCGCTTCTTCTCATTAACGTGCGGCCTCCACACCGATATAATTAACTCGCATTTATTTATTTATTTAAAGATGCCGGCAAGGTCTTTATCCGCCCCGAAACGACCCTGCATTTCATTCACCCTGCATTTCATTCACCCTCATTTCATTCTGCATTTCATTCAAATGATAGATGAGTGAATCAAAGCGCGCAAGCAGGGACTGGAACGCGCACAATTCCGCCGGTTTTGTTCCTTGTTATTCGCCGAGCATCAGGGTTGACTTGAGGACCTCGCAAGCGCGGATGCACTTATCGCAAATTTGAGCGTTGATCCCGGGGAAGAGTCGTTCGCCTTGTGGATTGTTACGATCGTGAATATTGAAACTGCAAGAGTTGCCTGCGTCCTGATCTTCGCCAAAGAGTTTTTTATACCAGGGTTGATTCAACTTCGGCGGCCTTGCGCCAATCTCCTCGTAGTCTTGAAGAAGCTGGACGCAGACATCGACGCACTCATCACAGATATAGCCCGAATGCCCCTCGAAAAGCCTTGCGATCTCGCCCTCGCCAAATCCGCAGAAAGAGCAGCGCAGAACCTGTGCCTGGGCCGTCAGATCCGTTTCAAATTCAGTGTGAGGGTTAGCCATCGGTTTGCTTTCTTCCATATGAGTGAAGAGGCCGATCAGGGGGTCGCAAACGTCCTGACCGAGGCGGCCTTCAAGGCAATCAACCATAAATCATGAATAATGATCGCCTCGGTCAGAAGTAACGTTACTACTCGCGATGCTTGATGACCTGATCGATGAGCCCGTATTCCCTGGCCTGCAGGGCGCTCATGATGCGGTCACGTTCGACGTCGCGCTCGATGGTTTCAACCGACTGCCCGGTGTGAAGAGCGAGAATCTCGTTGAGGCGCTCGCGCAGTCTGAGAATCTCTTCAGCGGCAATCTTGATGTCGGTCGCCTGGCCGGAGATGCCTCCAGCAGAAGGCTGGTGGATGAGGATACGAGAATTGGGAAGCGCAAACCGGCGTCCCTTGGTCCCCGCACCCAGCAGCACGGCCGCCATCGACGCGCACTGACCGATACAAAATGTCGTAACGGGGCAGCGGACGAACTGCATCGTATCATAGATGGCCATTCCAGCAGTAACTGAACCTCCCGGGGAGTTGATATAGAGAGAGATCTCCCTGTCCGGATCCTCGGATTCTAGAAACAGCATCTGCGCCACGACCAGATTGGCAACGGTGTCATCAATCGGTGTGCCGATGAAGATAATGTTGTCCTTGAGCAGCCGGGAATAGATGTCGAAGGCGCGCTCTCCACGAGCCGTCTGCTCGACTACCATTGGCACTAAATGAGCTTTTGGATTGATCATAATAAATAATAATAAATAATTACTCTGACAGCCTGGGCGACCTTTTGCAGCAGATCGCGTTAAAAAAGATTTCGGCACTCACTGTTGTGCTGCGTCTTCCCCGGTTGATGTGGCATCCGGGGTGGCCTGTGGTGATTCCTGAGTTTCAATGAGTTCTTCAACTGTAATTTCCGCGCTGTTGATAACCCGGTCCAGTGACTTTTGAAAGCGCAGCCTGCTTTCGATACTAGAAAGGGTATCATCCTTTGTCAAGCGGGCTTTCAGTTGTTCGGGTGTCTCGCCGCTGGAGGGGGCCATGCGCTCGATTTCGGCATCGATATCGGCTGATCCGACAGTGATTCCTTCAATCTCGGCGATGCGACCGACTACAATAGCGGCGCGGACATCGCGGACCGCGAGGGTCCTGGCCTCATTCATGCGCTCTTCCCAGTTGAAGTCCTTGAGGGAATTGGGAGCCACTCCGCTGCGAAGCATCATGTATGCGAGTTCACGGGTGCGATCGGAAGCCTGCTGCTCGACGAGCGAGTCCGGGATTTCGAAAGCGTAAGGCTTGAGAATCTGCTCCAGAAGATCATCGCGAAGTTTTACGTCTGCATCGCGTTCGGCTCCGGTTTCGAGATTCTGCCGGACCTTGTCTCTCATGTCCTGAACAGATTCATAGCCGACCTCTTTGGCGAACTCGTCATCCACCTCGGCCAGTTCCTTGCGACGGACGGCAACTACCTCCGCTCTGAAATCGAGCGTCTTGCCCGCCAGCCCCTTTGAGCCGAAATCCTCAGGGTAGGCGATTCGGAACTCACGAACAGTTCCGGCGCCGGCACCCTGCAGATTCTCGTTAAACTCGGCCTGCACACCCTCTGCGCCCAGTTCTATCTGGACATCATCAGCTATTAAATCCTCGGTCTCGTCAGGCGCATCGACGTATTTGCCGACCAGATTGACCGAGACGAAATCGCCATCCTGCGAAGGTCTGTCTTCGACTGCGACAAATTCGGACTGTGATTCGCGCCAGCGATCGATGACGCGATCGATATCCTCGTCCTTGATGACGGCGATTCGCTTGACGGCTTTGAGTCCTTTATATTCACCGATTTCAAAATCCGGTATGACTTCGACGCTGACCTTGAAGACCAGCGGATCACCTTCATTGATCGACACATCGTTGAGGCTGGGCTCTCCCACGACGTTGAGTTTATTGTCGCTCAAAGCGTGCTGCAGAGCGTGGGGCAGAAGGCGACCGAGAACCTCGTCCTTGACATCCTTGCCGAATCGCTGCTTGACCACTCCAATCGGAACGCGGCCGGGACGGAATCCCGGGACTTTCGCATAGCGCGAATAAGATTCGTACGTTTTATCGAATTCCGCTTTGACTTCTTCAGCGGCAACCTCGATGGTCAGGTCTTTTTTCACCTGTGAGATATCTGTTACGGCAACTTCCAGTTTCAAGTTTGTTTAGCCTTTCTTTCAAGACAATTTATGGCCCGGCTCGCCGGATAAAACACCATTTCCAATGCTTCCTTTATTAGCCTTTGCTTTGAAAATTCCGGCAGGCTGATGACGAATCGGGTGCTGCGTCCTGTTGGTTTTCGATGCGAAAGGGGGGACTCGAACCCCCACGCCTTTTGAGCGCCAGATCCTAAGTCTGGTGCGTCTACCAATTCCGCCACTTTCGCATTAATGTAAGTCTGAAAGACTAGCAAATTTCAGATATCCCCGCAACCAGCCGAACCCGAAGGCAGCCGTCAGGCTGTTTGACAGCGGGCACGTCGCCAACCTATATATAGATAAGTTTAAAGTTTAAGAGGTTTAAAGGGTAAAGTCGGCGATTCCAATTGAACCACGTCTCTAAACTTTTTCAACTTTAGACTCAGAATTATTACCGGAGACTAATTTATGACTTTCCTGGAACGGATAAACGAAGACATCAAAACGGCGATGAAAGGCAGGGAGGCTGAAAAGCTTTCAACACTGCGCATGGTGAAGACGGCGCTCAAGAACCGTGAAATTGAAAAGATGGCGCCCCTGACCGATGAAGAGTCGATGAAGATTCTGCAGTCGCTCGTCAAGCAGCGTCGGGACAGTATCGAGCAGTACACGTCCGCCGGGCGTATCGAACTAGCCGACAAGGAGGCCGCTGAAATCATTGTGATCGAAGCCTACCTGCCCGCCGCACTGGATGAATCCGCCATTGCCAGGATAGTGGAAGAAACGATTGCAGAGACCGGTGCGTCATCGGCCAAGGAGATGGGCAATGTCATGAAGGCCGTCATGGCTAAACTCGCGGGACAGACCGTCGACGGCAAACTCGTCAATCAACTCGTCAGATCAAAACTCGGAGCGTAAAGAGAGAGTTTAAAGTTCGTTTGATCATGCTGCGAATGTCGTCATTGCTTCGTGCTTATCCAGGCTAACTGAATTGTCCCGGAAATTTCATGTTCGGGTTGAGCAAGTGCTCCATCAGCCAATTGATTAAACGAACTTTAAACTTTGAACCTTAAACTTCAAACTCTCTTCGAACAAAGCCCGAAAGCGTCTCGTAAGACCTGACGGAGGGGAATTATTATGATGAATCTGTTGCTCGTCGCCTATGCGATTCTGAGCCTTTACGCCATTCTGGATATTCTGAAATCATCGCGCGACTGGGCGACAAAAGTGGTATTGGCCGCCATTGTGCTCATTCCATTTATTGGAGCAGGGCTCTACCTGTTAGTCTTTCGCGACAAGAAGAATTAAGTCACATATTCAATCCCCCGCCATTCCAGCCGATGGCATTACTCTCCCCTATTGATGACGCAGAACTGCTCCCGGACGATCACCGGTAACGATTCCGTCTCTGACAACAGACTGACCATTGATCAAAAGGTGAGCGACGCCGACGGGTTCGAGCATCGGCTGAGTCATCGTCGATCGGTCGATGATTTTTGCCGGGTCAAAGATCACGATGTCTGCTTTCATTCCCTTTTTGATGGTGCCGCGGTCATTGAGGCCGAGGCGCCTGGCCGGCATTGAGGACATCTTGCGAATGGCCTGTTCGAGGGAGAGCCATTTTCTTTCGCGGACGAAGAGTCCGAGGACGCGCGGGAAAGTGCCGGCGCCGCGCGGGTGTCGCATGCCGATTCCGCCGTCACTCGAGACCATGACCCAGGGCTGAAGATAGAAAGTCCTGATATCGGAATCTTTCATCGACTTGCAAACGACGCCTGCTCCTCCGTCCCTGACTATTTTGATGTATGCATCGACGGCGTTCCCGCCGATTAGAGCACCGATCTGATCGAGGTTTTTTCCTTCATAATCCGGATGAGCCTGACAACTGGTGATGAGAACATTGGCACCGCCGCCGACATCATCGAGACCTCTTTTTACCGCCGCCGGGTCATCGTGCCGTCGCGAGGGGATGAGCACGGTGATCGTCGAAGACCAGGCGTCGTATGGATAGCAGTCGGCCTCGATGTCGACACCTTTTTTGCGAGCTGCATCGATCAGCTTGACGGCATCGCCGGCTTTGTCCCAGACGCCGACCGTTCCCAGCTTGATGTGGGAAATCTGAACCGGGATGGCTGCGTCGCGGCCAATGCGTATGGCTTCTCGAAAAGCATCCATGACCAGGTCGGCCTCATCGCGGACGTGACTCATGTAAATGCCTTTGTATTTAGCGGCAGCCTTCGCCAGTTCTATGATCTCTTCAGTCGTTGAAGGATTTCCAATGTCGTACTCAAGACCTGAAGACAGGCCGACCGCGCCCTCTCGCATTCCCTGCTCGACGAGTTCGGCCATTTGGGAGATTTCACTCTGAGTCGCGGTTCTCTTGAAATCCTTTCCCATGACCTTCTGACGAACGGTCGCATGACCGACGAATGCAATGACGTTGGTTGAGAGCTTCTGCTTTTCGCACCAGTTGAGGTAATCGCCAACCGGCCAGGGCGAGCCGCCATCGGGACCCACGGCAATGGTCGTAATGCCCTGAAGTATCTGACTGCGTGCGGTTGGATCGTTGGCGAACCCGCGTTCGGAGTGATTGTGAATATCGACGAACCCCGGGGCCACGACCATGCCATGCGCTTCGATCACTTTTTCGCCCTGGCGAGGCTTCAGTCTTCCAACTTCGGTGATGACATCGCCGGAGATGCGAATATCGAGGGAGCGTGCGGGCGCCCCCGTGCCGTCTATCACCTTTCCGCCTTTGATCAGTATCGAATCTTTGATCGGAACCTGCGCAAAGATGCCGCATTCAATCAAGACAATGAAGATAATCAAGAGGATCTTTTTCATATTGTTTACGAGTCCTGACTTGCATAAATTTAAAGTCCTGAATTAATAGCACGCTGATGCGTCTAATGCTACGATAAGTGCAAATCCCGATCGATTGAAACTGGAGCCAATAATGAGCAATGCAGATCTCTCGCAATTTTCCGGCCAGCAGTATCTCAGCATTGAGAGCTTTCGCAAGGATGGGCGTGGAGTGCGCACTCCGGTGTGGTTCGCCGAGGGTGATGGCGTCTATTATGTTTACACTCTCGCCGATTCTTACAAGATAAAACGGATCCGCAACAATCCCCGGATACGGATCGCTCCCTGTGATGCTCGCGGCGGCGTGAAAGGCGAATGGGTCGAGGCCACGGCCACCATACTTGACGAGAACGGCGAACGGCGCGCTCACGAATTGCTCAATGCCAAGTACGGCCTGATCAAACGGGCCATGGATGTGATATCAAAGCTTCGGCAAAACAAGCGCGCGGCTATCGCCATCAGGGTCAATTGAAACCAATGACAAGAAAATTTGGAGCGATAATCTCGGTTATCGCCATTATTTTTCTGGCCTATCTGCTGCTCCTCTGTTTTCCGCAGCCTTTCTTCAAAGATTCGATCAGATACCGGAACCTGACGCTCTATTCTGATCGGCCGTTTGACATGGAATCGGGATTACGGTTACTGGCCATGGCTCAGGACAAGCTGGGAGATTCACCTTTCTATTTACCCTCCGAAGAACACACCATCTTCATCTGCAACGAACGCTGGAGACAGATCCTTTTCTTCAACCGCAACTATCGTGTCGGAGGCGTCAATTATTTCCCGCTGACTCGCAATGTCTTTCTTCGCGATTCAATCATCGAAGAGAACAGACTCAGAGGACCTGGTGGAAAACTTGTCGATGGAGATCGCACACTCGATTATTTCATCGCGCACGAGATAGCCCACACACTGACCGGCGAAGCAGTGGGAGGCCTGCGTTATCACAGGCTCTCCGAATGGGTTCGGGAAGGCTATGCCGATTACGTCGGGAAGGGGAAATCCTTCAATTACGATGAGGCACTCAAGGCATTCCTCAATCAAGCTCCGGAAATGAACAGGGAGAAATCCGGGCTTTATCTAAGGTATCACCTGCTGGTCTCTTATCTTATCGATAAAAAGGGGCTGGAGCGCCCGCAAAGTGCTGGCGGACACCATACCTCAATCAACTGTCGAGAAGGAACTGATCACTTCTGTTCGTTGAGACTCTTGTCATAAGGAAAATATTTGAGCGTGATCTGTTCCGGCGGAGTATTGGCAAGCGCCTCTCTTTGCGGTCCGTCCAGAAACATGAGGATGAACTGCGAGATGTGAGGTTTCCCATTGCCCTTCTGATCGCGCAGATATCCGAGGAAGTCTTCGCTGAACCAGTCGAATATTTTTGAAAGATAGAGTCGTTTCGCAGCCGGATCGAATTTCACATTCCGCTGATCGTTGATGAACCTCTTCGCCGCCTGATTGAGCACATCCCAGGTTTTGCCTTCAATAATTGATGTCGGCCAAAGAGGAGGGCAACTGTATGCCGCGCAATTGATGTAGAAATGAATTCTCGGCTCCTTGTACCGCTTGCGAATGATCCGGTGTTCGAGGTCTTCGAGAGTCATCGCCTTGCCGCCGAGTTTGATATCGCGATTCCTGAAAAGTCCAAGGATGTTCCAGATTGAGTTTTTCGCCGGATATTCGGATGCGGCGATATAGAGCACCCATGCATTGTATGCGGTCATCCAGTAACGCAACTGTTCGCCGCCGTCCTTGAAATACTGCGGATGGCTGTCAGGGCTGATGGCGGAGATGCGGTCGATAAAACTTTTGAGCGGTCCGATGTCGGATTTGAGCCCGTTGTAATTGACCAGCCCGCGTGAATCGATATATTTGCCGGCAGCCCGATCATATTCCGAATAATTTATTCCCTGGGCTGCGACACCTACCGAAAAAACCATGATGATAAAGAGCACCGAAATTGATGATTTAACTTTCAATGAAAAATCTCCTCCGTGAGTCCTGAAAATTCTGGCCGTCGCGAAACAAGGTAATTATAATCAATCCGTGCGCACTTCAATTATCATTCCAACTTTAAACGAATCATCGACGATCGGGAAACTGTCGAAATCACTTTCATCACTCGATGGCGACTTCGAGGTCATAGTCGCCGATGGAGGAAGCAGTGACAACACAGTTGAGGTGGCCCGCAGCTCCGGTCTGAAAGTCGTTGAAGCCCCCCGAGGACGCGGTCCACAGATGAACGCGGGCGCCCGGGCTGCTTGTGGAGAAATTCTGGTATTTCTTCATGCCGACACTCAACTGCCTTCATGCGCCCTGAGCAGCATGGATCAGGCGCTCCGGCAAAAGAATGTCAGCGGAGGCAACTTCAACCTGATCTTTGGAGGGGAGAGTCGCGAAGCGAAATGGCTCACCCGGATATACCCATTTCTCCGCCTGATCGGAATGAGTTATGGCGATTCGGCCATCTTTACCAGAAAAGAGACTTTCGATTCCCTGGGGGGATACAAGAACTATCCGATCTTCGAGGATAGTGACTTATACAAGAGACTTCGCCGGATCGGCAGATTCGTCCATCTGAAGGAGAACGCAGTCACCTCGTCACGCAGATTCGAGGGCCGTTTTCTTCGCACATTCTCTATCTGGGCGGTGATGCATGTGCTCTACTGGGTGGGTGTCAGCCCGGATTTTCTGAACCGGATATACAGACCGATCAGATGACCTCAAAGCTTTCTCAGCCGGACATTCCGTGTCGAGTGGTTGGGCCCTTTTTCGAGAATCAGATGTGCCCGGGTACGCGTTGGAAGGATGTTCTCGCGAAGGTTTACGCCATTGATCTCGGTCCAGATTCGCAGAGCTGTCTCCCGGGCTTCTTCGTCTGTCAGACTGGAGTAGCGGTGAAAATATGAGGCGGGATTTTTAAATGCCGTCTGGCGAAGGGTGAAGAATCTTTCAACATACCAGCGTTTTATGTCTTCTTCCGCCGCATCGACATAAATCGAGAAATCGAAGAAATCCGAGACGAAGATCGGTGAGTCCTGTTCTGTGCTTCCCACGCCTGTCTGCAGGACGTTCAAGCCTTCGATGATCATGATGTCGGGCTGCCTGACAGTGTGGACCTGATCGGGCAGGATGTCGTATACCAGATGCGAATAGAGTGGGGCGTCCACTTCCGGCTCGCCCGATTTCACTCCAGCTACAAATCTGACCAGTCGGCGCCGGTCATAACTTTCGGGAAATCCCTTGCGATGCATCAGTCCACGGGACTCCAGAACGGCATTCGGGAAGAGAAACCCATCTGTCGTAATCAGGTCCACCTTCGGATGATTCGGCCACCTTGCCAGCAGCGCCTGAAGGATTCTTGCCGTCGTGCTTTTACCAACGGCAACGCTTCCTGCAACTCCAACCACGTATGGAACTATCGCCGTCGTATTGCCAAGGAAGGTATGCGTGGCCTTATGCAGGCTCTGAGTCGCCTCGACATAAAGATTCAAAAGACGCGAGAGCGGAAGAAAGATCTCTTCAACTTCCTGAAGCGAGATACTATCATTGATGCCGCGAAGCCTCGTCAGGTCTTCTTCCGCCAGCGTCAGCGGAGTCGACGCCCGCAGCCTGCTCCATTCTTCACGGTCGAAATCTTCGAAAAGTGAGGTGGGCATAAAGAGTTGGTCTGAAGTCTGAAGTTTAAAGTTTAAAGTCTAAAGTTTAAAGAAGATTTTCAGGTTTTTATTAATGGAGACTCATTTAAAGCTATTTAATTAACTGATACTATTGGCGAATTCAACGGCGCCAAAGGCGCCGACCAGAAAACAGCCAGGGGTGAGCGCGAAGCGCGAGCCCCTCCGTTTAAAGTCCGGTGATACGAATTCCGGTGTGAGCCTTGTGCCTGATATTGAATCCAATCAAAAGGGCGGTCAGGGATTCGACGATGCGAGAATTGGCGAGCAGGCCACCGTCGACATAGCGGCATCCCGGGATGGCTTCGACGAGCGGCTTGACGCTCTCTCTCGAAGCCTTGTCATCGCCGCAGACGATAATATCGCAATCAACCTCGTGACTCAGATCAGCAAGGGCGGCGGCGCCGACATTCTGGAATGCCGAGATAACGCGGACACCCTGAGGGGCCATTTCGGCGCACTGCTCGGCGGCCGATCCCGCCCAGACCCCAAGCATCCTCGTGGGTTTTCCGCCGACAGCGGGTTCAAGCGGCACGGTGACATCGATCAGGAGCGCGCCTGGCTTGAGCGAATCGCGAATGTCTTTGAGGGTGCCAATCTGAGCGGCGAATGGAACGGTCAGCACCACGATCCCGCAATCGGCCGCGGCCGCATTCGACATCCCCTCAATCAACGGAGACTCGACGCCATTTTCCTTCAGGAGCGTGCGCATTTCCGCAGCAGCCTTCGTCGCCCGCTCCGCATCGCGTGATCCGATGACCACCTGGTAACCCATTTTTGCCCACCTGAGAGCGAGACCTTGTCCCTGATCTCCCGTACCACCGATAATTGATATTCTTTGATTGCTCATTATTTTTATTATAATTCAAATTTAAGGTTTCGCGATTCGCTTTTAAGGTTTAAAGTTTGAAATTTAATCCCCATACTTGTCTTGCATTCTAGCATCACAAGGCGATTCAGGATATTGATTGACGCTCAGGAAAGTGGTTGTGGCAGAAAGAAAATACATCGAGAATCTGCGAACCAGTGTTGTCGCCGGGGCCGGTCAGGTACGCCAATGGATGGCCGAACAGTTTACGCCTGTCGATGCTAAAGCGGACTGGCGTTCGCTGGCAAAGACTTTTTTTAAGCTGGGAGCAACCGGATTCGGCGGCGGTATTGCAGTCATATCCCAGATTCGGCGACTGGTTGTACGCGAGCGGAAGTGGCTTTCCGAGGAGGAGTTTCTCGATGCGGTGTCGCTTGCGCAAAGCCTTCCCGGCGCGAATGCGGCAAACGCCATCAGCTATATCGGCCTGAAAATCGGAGGAATCAAGGGCTCGCTGGTCTCCCTCGTGAGCTTCATCATTCCATCCTTCCTGATGATGATCGCGCTGACCATCGCTCACGACAATCTCTACCAAATACCGGCGGCTCAAAACATCTTTCTTGGCTTCAACGCTGCAGTTGTGGGTTTGATAGCCGCCACGACAGCGCGCCTGAGCAAAACTGCCATGCAGCAGCAATGGCACCTTGAGCTTGGAGTTGGCGTGGCCTTCATGCTGATCTTCACGCAGACGACGATTGTCGAGGTCGTTCTGATTGCGGGTATGACAGGTATCTTCATCAAGTCATACAAGACTCGCATCAGACAGCGCGTCAGACAGCAGTTACGAAAAGATCGGCAGAACATTTCCCGCAGTGCATCAGTCGAGCAGAAGGCACGCCAACAGGCTGCCGAGATGATTGAGAACCCTGACAAGCTGACCGGGGATTACACGACGATCACGCCGGCCAAGGATGCCAGGGATAAAGACAAGGATATTGAAGAAATAAAACCGGAGCCTGACAAAGATGGTGAGAACCCGTTCATTCCGATTGCAGGAAAGCGCGGAGTCACAAGCAAGCTCAGGTCGTTCGCCCCGATCCTCATGTTGCCGTTGCTGGCGTGGCAGATCATCACGAAGTTCGTGGTGCTCTGGCAATTAATCACGATTTTTCTGAGGGTTGGGACGGTAACCTTCGGCGGCGGTTTCGTCATGATCCCGCAGATTGAAAATGACGTTGTCAACATACATCAATGGATGGATCACCGGACCTTTGCCGACGGCATGGCATTCGGGCAGATCACACCCGGGCCGGTCTTGATCACCGCGACATTCATCGGCTACAAGGTCTCCGGAATCATCGGCGCGATCGCCACTACGATTGCCGCTTTTCTTCCATCATTCATCATGACGCTTATCGCGGGGGCATCAATCAACAGGTTCCGGACAAACTTTCATGTGCAGGCATTTCTTGCGGGAGTCGCTCCGGCAGTTGTCGGCATGCTCGCAGCTGCAGGAGTCAGCCTTGCCAAATCGGGGCTCGGCACACCTCTCAGTTACGGCGTCGCAACCGTGGCGTTCCTTCTCATGCTTCGGGCAAAACTCAATCCGGTGATCATCATTTTCGGCTGCGGCCTGCTTCAACTTGCGGTGTCGCTCGGGCTGGTCAGCTGGTTCCCGCTGGCAAGGTGAGACTGGAATCATGGCTCAAGGATTAACGGCGAAACAAATAGAAGCATACGGGCGCGACGGCTTCCTGCTGATTGAAAATTTCGCAAGCAGGGAAGAATGCGCCGAGCTGAAAAATCGCGCGGACGAGCTTGTCGAGGCATTCGACCCTGAGGGAGTCATCTCGATCTTCACGACGCGGGAGCAGACCCGCAGCAGCGACCAATATTTTCTCGATTCCGGCGACAAGATTCGTTTCTTTTTTGAAGAGGACGCTTTTTCACCTGACGGCAGCCTCAAACATGGGAAGGCCAGGTCGATAAACAAGATCGGACATGCTCTGCATATTCTGGATCCGGTCTTTGAGAGATTTTCGCGAAAGCCCGAACTCGCGGCAATAGCCACCAGTCTGGGCATTGAAGATCCCCTCATGCTGCAATCGATGTACATCTTCAAGCAGCCCAATATCGGAGGAGAGGTCACCTGCCACCAGGATGCGACATTTCTTTACACCGATCCCATCAGCGTTACCGGTTTTTGGTTTGCACTCGAGGATGCCACGTTGGAAAATGGGTGTCTTCACGCAATTCCGGGCGGCCACAAACATGGCCTGAAGAAACGATTTGTTCGCAACGAATCGGACGGCACTCAATTCGAGGTGTTCGACGATTCGCCCTGGCAGGACGATCTGGCGATTCCGATTGAGGCGCCTGCAGGCACTCTGGTCATCCTGCACGGGCTGCTGCCGCATCTGAGCTATGCCAACCGTTCGCCCAAATCGCGGCACGCCTTTACGCTGCACGTCATTGACCGAGCCTGCGATTATCCGGCAGATAACTGGCTGAGAAGAGAGAGTTCAAAGTTTCAAGGTTTAAAGTTTAAACCACTTCGTCTAATGGAAATAAAACTGAAAAGCTGCGTGTTGCGGAGATGGAAGACCGGCGATGAGGAATCGCTGATCCGCCATGCAAACAATTACAAAATATGGCGTAATGTGCGTGACCGGTTCCCGCACCCTTACACTCTTGAAGACGCCCGGATGTGGATCGATTATTCGCAGCGTGAGGATCCGCAAACAGGATTTGCCATAGTAGTCGATGGAAAAGCGGTGGGCGGCATCGGAGTTATTCCGCAAACTGACATCTATCGGCGGACTGCAGAGATCGGTTACTGGCTTGGCGAAGAGTTCTGGGGACGCGGCATCATGACGGAAGCAGTCAAAGCGGTAACCGATTGGGCATTTGAGAATTTCGAGATCTGCCGGATCTATGCGGGTGTACTCGAGTGGAATCCGGGTTCGATGAAGGTTCTTGAAAAAGCCGGTTATCGTTTCGAAGCTCGATTGCGTATGGCCGCCACCAAGGAAGACACAACGATGGACGATTTCATTTACTCGGTAGTCCGGTAGCAAGAAAGCAATAAGACTGAAAATCAAACATAAATCGAATTCATAGAATCCAGGAGATAACCATTTATGAGTGAACTTGTAACATTAAGTAAAGATGGCGAAATAGGAGTAATCACGGTCAACAATCCTCCGGTGAACGCACTGAGCCCGGGAGTTCCGGAAGGGATCGCGGCATCGATTGAGGCAATTACAAAAGACGATTCGATCAAGGGCGCAGTCATGATTGGAGCCGGGCAGACTTTCATCGCGGGCGCTGATATCCGCGAATTCGGAAAGATCACCTCGGGACAGCGAAAGGAAGGAATCAATTTTCACATGGTCCTGCAGATGATCGAGGATTGCCCCAAGCCGGTTGTCGCGGCGATACACGGCACGGCATTTGGAGGCGGTCTTGAAGTGGCAATGGCCTTTCATTATCGCGTGGCGGTTCCGGCGGCCCAGGTCGGTCAGCCCGAAGTCAAACTCGGTCTGATTCCGGGGGCTGCGGGGACGGTCAGGCTTCCGCGACTGGCCGGCGTGGCCAGAGCCGTTCAAATGTGCGCAGACGGAAATCCGATCAGCGCTAAGGAAGCTCTGGAAAGCGGCATCGTTGACGCGGTAGTCGAGGGGGATCTTTTACAGGGAGCGATCGCCTTCGTCCGAGAAAAGATCGCTTCGGGCGAGACTCCGCGCAAGACCCGTGAACGCAACGAAAAGCTCGGCGATGAAGCCTCGAACGCGCCGGTATTTGCCGCGGCGCGCGACCTTGCCAAAAAGACCGCGCGCGGGATGATGGCGCCACAGGCCGCCATCGATGCCGTCGAAGCCGCGACGAAGCTGCCTTTTATCGACGCGGTTAAGAAGGAAGCCGAGCTTTTTCAGCAGTGCCTCTTCTCCGATCAATCGAAGGCGTTGATTCATGTCTTCTTCGGTGAGCGTGAAGTCGCAAGGATTCCCGACATCCCCAAAGACGTCAAACCCTTCGAGATCAGGAAAGCGGCGGTTATCGGGGCCGGAACGATGGGCGGCGGCATCGCCATGAATTACGCCAACGCCGGAATCCCGGTCATCATCAAGGAGACGGCGCAGGACTTCCTCGATCGCGGCATGGCAATCATCCGCAAAAACTATGAAAACTCCGTTAGGAAAGGCCGCTTCAGCCAGGAGACCATGGACAAGAGGATGGCGCTGATTACCCCACAGCTCACATACGACGGCTTTGAAGACGCCGACATTGTCGTCGAGGCCGTTTTCGAAGGCATGGAGCTTAAGAAACAGATCTTCGGCGAACTCGACAAGATCTGCAAACAGGGTGCGATACTCGCATCGAACACCTCCACGCTCGACATCGATGAAATCGCATCTGCGACGACCAGACCGGAGTTTGTCATCGGCCATCATTTCTTCAGCCCCGCAAATGTCATGAGGCTGCTCGAAATCGTTCGCGGCAAGGCGACAAATAAGGAGGTCATCGCGACCTCCATGGCTTTGGCGAAGAAGCTGAAGAAAGTCGGAGTGCTGGTGGGCAACTGCAACGGTTTTGTCGGCAACAGAATGCTGCATCAATACGGTCGCGAAGCCCAGTTCCTGGTTGAAGAAGGAGCCAGACCGCAGGATGTCGATGGAGCGCTCTACAATTTCGGCATGGCCATGGGTCCGCTTGCGGTTGGAGATCTGGCAGGCCTCGATGTCGGCTGGAGAATTCGCAAGGAACATGCTCACCTGCGGGTCGCCGGCGACCGATACCCTCTTGTCGCCGACAGACTTTGCGAGATGGGCCGTTATGGCCAGAAGACCGGAGCGGGCTGGTACAAGTACGACGAAAACCGCAAGACGATACCCGATCCGGAGGTCGACAAGCTGATTGAAGAGGTCGCCGCCGAGCAGGGCATCAAACGCCGGACAATCACTGAGGATGAAATCATCGAACGCACGCAGTACGCGCTGATCAACGAAGGCGCTAAGATCCTCGAAGAGGGCATCGCACTGCGCGCCGTCGACATCGACATCATCTATCTCAACGGTTATGGTTACCCGGCAAGGCGCGGCGGCCCGATGTGGTATGCGGATGCCGTCGGCTTGAAAAAAGTCTACGATCGAATCTGCCGGTTCCACGAAGAACACGGTAAAATCTGGGCTCCGGCGCCCCTGCTCAAAAAGCTTGCCGAGGAAGGCAGAACTTTCGCCGATTTCGACAAGCAGAAATAGCCGTTCAAGAATGCGCGGCGGCGGGTGTTTTCTCATTCGCCATCGCGTATGCTGAGAAAGAGATCATGGAAATCGCAATCCTGCTTTTCGACAAGCTGACAATGCTCGATGCGATCGGGCCATACGAGGTTCTGAGTCGTATTCCCGACGCAAGAGTAAAAATGGTCGCCGCTGAGGCTGGAATAATCCGCAATGATCGCGGCAGCCTTGGGATTGTCGCCGATTATTCGCTCGATGAAGTCGTCCGGCCCGACGTTGTTGTGGTTCCCGGCGGCCTGGGACAATCTGACCTGATGAATGACGAGAAGGTCCTGAGCTGGATCCGCAAAGTTCACGAAACATCGCGCTGGACGACATCTGTTTGCACGGGCTCTCTGTTGCTCGCCTCCGCCGGGCTGCTCAAGGGGCTCAAAGCCACCAGCCACTGGCTGGCTTACGATGCTCTGCGCTCACTCGGCGCCGAGCCGGTCTCAGAGCGTGTCGTCATCGAAGGCAGAATCATTACCGCCGCGGGCGTTTCGGCGGGAATCGATATGGCTCTGGCTCTGGTCGCGCGCGAATGCGGAGACGACACTGCCGGAGCAATCCAGCTTCAGATCGAATACGATCCGCAACCGCCCTTCGATGCCGGGGCGCCGCACAAAGCTCCTCCTGAACTGGTCGAACTGCTTCGCAGCAAAAGCCGCTTCAGGCATTAAATTAATTTGATCAATATTCTCCGGTGGTTTCACAGCCGGAGAGTTTCTTATCCAAATTTCTCCGAAAGGACACCATAAAATATGAGAGATGCAGTCGTAGTCGCCAGTTCGCGAACGCCGCTGGCGAAATCATTCAGAGGATCATTCAACATCACCCGCCCTGAGGATCTGGTTGCGCATAGCATCAAATCGGTCCTTGCGAAAGCTCCGGGGCTGGATCCGGCAGAAGTCGAAGACGTGATCCTGGGATGCGGCTATCCTTGCGGCGCCCAGGGATCGAACATCGCCCGTGTTTCGGCGATACTCGCGGGTCTGCCTGTCAGCGTCGCCGGTCTGACCATCAATCGTTTCTGCTCTTCAGGCCTGCAATCTATCGCTCTGGCGGCAAACTACATCCGCAACGATGGAGCCGATGTCATGCTCGCCGGCGGCATCGAGAGCATCTCGATGATGGGGCGCGAGAACAATCCGCATCCCGTCGTCAAGGAGATGAAACCCGGAATTTATATGGTCATGGGAGACACCGCTGAGGTCGTCGCCAAGCGGTACAAGATCAGCCGTCAGGCACAGGACGAATACTCGCTGCTGAGTCAGCAGCGGACCGCCCGCGCTCAGGCAGAGGGCTTCTTCAACGAAGAGATTTCTCCCATCAAAGTCACCCGGGGCATCGTTGACAAGAAGACCGGACAGGTGACCTCCACCGAAGAACACCTTTGCGAAAGCGATGAGTGCAACCGCCCGGACACTACTCTTGAAGGCCTGCTCTCGCTCAAACCGCATTTCGATCCGGACAGCGGTCAGGGATCCGTCACCGCCGGCAACTCATCGCAGTTGTCCGATGGAGCGTCCGTGGCATTGCTCATGTCGCGTGAACGCGCAGATGCCCTTGGACTCAAACCGAAGCTCATCTTCCGAGGCTTTGCCGTCGCCGGCTGCGAACCTGACGAAATGGGAATCGGCCCGATCTATGCCATACCCAAACTGCTCAAACGTCACGGGCTGAAGATCGAGGACATCGATCTCTGGGAACTCAATGAAGCCTTCGCCGTTCAGGTTGTCTATTGCCGCGACTTCCTCGGACTCGATCCCGAGAAACTCAACGTCAATGGAGGCTCTGTCTCGATCGGCCACCCCTTCGGAATGACCGGAGCCAGGCTTGTCGGCACAATCGCCAACGAAATGCTTCGCCGCAAATCGAAATACGGCGTCGTCACCATGTGCATCGGCGGCGGCCAGGGCGCAGCCGGCCTCTTCGAAGCCTGCGATTAAACAGATTAGATTACGAAACAGACGAAATAAACGAAACAAACTAAAAAAACAAAAAATAGCAGGGTTCGTGAATCTCGATTATTTGGGATATCACGAGCCATCATCGATTTTGTATTTTGATCGCCTGAATTTTTCGTCTGTTTCGTAATCTTCCCCATTCGATTCGTAACCCAGATTGGAGCAAGTGATTGTTGAAAGTTTTATCGACACTCATTCTGTCGATTCTCATTTGCCTGGCGGGGTGCAGCTCAAAAAAAGATAGTCTCGTGGTATCGGCCGCAGCGGATTTAATGCCGGCCTTCACCGAGATGGGGGTGCTCTTTGAGAAGGAGACTGGAATCAAGACTACCTTCAATTTCGGATCGACCGGGCAGCTCGCCCAGCAGATAGAGAAAGGCGCGCCGGTGGATCTTTTTGCCGCAGCCAATCAATCCTTCATCGATGAGCTCGAGAAAAAGGGATTGATCATCTCTGAAACAAGAGCTCTTTATGCCCAGGGAAGGATCGTGATCTGGACGCGGATGGAGAGCACACTGAAACCTGCCACTCTGGAAGACCTGACAAATCCCGAAATCGGTAAGATAGCCATCGCAAATCCGGACCATGCGCCATATGGCGCGGCCGCACGCGAGGCGCTACAAAGTGCGGGCATCTGGGAGAAAGTCTCACCCAAACTGATTTTCGGCGAGAATATTCGCCAGACAATGCAATACGCCGAGAGCGGAAATGTCGCTGCGGCAATCGTCGCGCTTTCACTCTGCCGGCAGGGTGAAGGTCGTTGGGTCGTGGTCCCTGCTGAATTGCACAAACCTCTCAATCAGGCATTGGCGGTGATCAAAAACAGCCGGCACGAATCTGAGGCGAGGCGATTCGCCCAATTCATCAACAGTGAAACAGGCAGGGGCATCATGCGTAACTACGGATTCACGCTCCCTTCCTCCGGGTCGATACCGGTTAATCGAACGGCTGAGAGCAAATGAACTGGAGCGCCGTCATCCTTTCGCTGCAGGTTACGGCCGTCGCCACGGCGTTTCTATTCGTTTTCGGACTGGCGCTGGCGCTGCTGCTGTCGCGATACAGTTTCCCCGGCCGTACAATTGTCGAAACTCTGGTCAACCTGCCGCTCGTGCTGCCTCCAAGCGTTGTCGGTTATTACCTGCTGGTCGGGCTTGGACGAGGCAGTCCGATATTCGACCGGTTCGATATTCACATTCTCTTCACCTGGCAGGCTGCGGCGATCGCATCGACCATAGTCGGATTGCCGCTCATGGTGCAGACTTCGAGGGCGGCAATTGCCGGCATCGATCCGAATCTTGAAAACGCCGCACGCACGCTTGGATCAACCGAGATGGAGTTGCTCTGGCGGGTAACCTTCCCGCTGGCCCGGCGCGGCATCCTCGCCGGCCTGGTTTTAGGAGCCGCCCGCTCTCTGGGTGAATTCGGTGCGACCCTCATGATCGCCGGGAATATCCCCGGACAAACTCAAACACTTCCGCTGGCAATCTATGACGCTGTTCAAAACCGGCGCTACGACCTGGCAAATCGAATGGTGCTGGTTATGACCGTTATCTCATTCGGAGTTCTCTGGTGGGCACGACGTCTCGAAAAAAACCGTCGATTTAAATAAATCTATGAAACCGGATTTAAAATTGAATTTTGAAAGGAAGCTGGCAAGTTTCAAACTTTCGGTTCAACTCAGTGTGCACGCAGAGGTGCTCGTGCTCTTCGGCCCGTCCGGTTCGGGTAAAACGCAGACGCTCAATTCCATTGCCGGGCTGGTCGAACCGGACGAAGGCGAAATCGTTTTCGATCAGACGACGTTCTCCAGAAAAACCGCAGGTCAGGCGAGAGTAAGTCTGCCGGCGCGAAGCAGGCGCGTCGGATATGTGTTTCAGAATTACGCTCTCTTTCCTCACCTGACGGCCCTTCAGAACATTGAATTCCCCTTGCGAAAACGGGGTGAGGCGAGAACGCGCGCGCGCGATTTACTCAGCAAAATGCATCTCGAAGACCTCGCAGGTCGTTACCCTCACGAGCTTTCCGGCGGGCAGCAGCAGCGTGTGGCCATAGCCAGATCGCTGGCCGCTGATTCCAGGCTGCTGCTTCTGGACGAACCTTTTTCCGCACTCGACAGCTTTATCAGGGAACGGCTGCACGATGAGCTCCGCTCTCTGCAATCCGAATCCGACCTTGTGGTGATTTACGTGACTCATAACCTGGATGATGCTCTGGCGGTCGGCAACCGTCTGGCGATCATGCGTGAGGGACGCATCGAGCAGGCAGGTGATATCGAAACCGTGCTCGATCACCCGGCGAACCGCTCCGTGCTGGAAATCCTCGGACTCCCAAACATCCTCGGAACCTCGGTAACCGGCCATAACGATTCCCTGACGACTCTTGACTGGAATGGCCTGAGCCTGCACATACCTCATTGTGAAGCCTCCCCAGGCACTACAATGACCGCCTTCATCTCTCCAAATGAGATCCGAATCGCCACAGCCGGTCAGAACCATCCAAACAGATTTAATGGAACGGTGATTCGCAAACAGTTCGGTAGAATGGCTACGCGGGTTATCGTCCGACTGGAAAATGGCTGCGAAATAGAGGTCGTTCCCGCATCAAACATCCCCACCATAGGCGAGAATATTTCAGTTGCCTTTCCGGTCGAGCGAATCAGAATGCTTGAAGGATAGATAGCGAAATTGACGGAAAAGAAGCGGATTACGAAACAGACGAAAAGTTTTCAAGGGATAAGGAAACGTCTTTCATTCCGTGATACGTCTCCTGGGAGAATTGGTCAAATCTCCCCTTGAAAACTTTTCGTCTGTTTCGTTTATTTCGTCTGTTTCGTAATCTGTTTCAGGCCGCTTGAGCGATTGCGGATTTGATAAAGCCGGCTTCGCTCAAAACCTGAATGAGTCGGGTGCGGCCGGCAGGGCTCAGCGGCACCATCGGCAGGCGATAGACTTCATCGATCAGTCCATTGATAGCCATTGCGGCCTTGACCGGGACGGGATTACTCTCGATGAACATGACCTTGAAGACGGGTGTCAGTTGGCGATTAAGCTGACGGGCTTCTTCAAAGTGACCCTCGATGCAAGCGTGAGCAAGATCGCTGACTTCGCGCGGAAGCAGATTGGAAGCAACCGAGATGACGCCGACTCCGCCAAGTGCAGCCACGGGCAGCACGACGCTGTCGTCGCCCGCGAAGATCCTGAATGAATCATCTAGGAGCGAGGCAATCTCGCCGATCTGGGAGATGTTGCCCGAGGCCTCCTTGATTCCGATGATGGTTTCGAACTGCGCGAGTCTCGCAACCGTCGCCGGTTCAAGGTTGCATCCTGTGCGGCCCGGGACGTTGTACAGGATAATCGGCAGCTCGCTCGCTTCGGCGATGGCACGGTAATGCTGGTAGAGCCCTTCCTGTGTCGGTTTGTTGTAATAGGGCGTAACCGACAAAATCGCATCGGCTCCGAGTTTGCCGTACCGCTGTATCTTTGCGATCACCTCGCGGGTGTTGTAGCCTCCAGCGCCTGCGACCACGGGAACACGGCCGGCCGCCGTTTCGATGGTGATCTCGACGACGCGAGCCTGCTCCTCTTCGCTCATGGTCACGCTCTCGCCCGTCGTGCCACAGGCGACGATAAAATCGACGCCGTTGACTATCTGAAATTCGACCAGGCGGCGCAGCGCTGCTTCATCCAATGATTCGTTTTGTCTGAACGGAGTGACGATTGCCGTCCCACAGCCGCGTAATTGATCCAAATTTGCCATCTGTTCTCCCCCTTGTTTATTTCAATTCTCGAAAAGCAGTTCAGAAAATTCGTAAAAACCCTTTTTACCCGCGATTCTTTCGGCTGCCAGAACGGCGCCGGATGCGAAGCCTTCGCGACTGCGGGCAGTGTGAGTCAGCGTGATGGTGTCGGCTTCCGAATCGAATCCGACTTCGTGAGTGCCGGGCACGTAACCGGCTCGAATAGCCACCGCATCGGGAGTCCGGTCGCCGTAGGCTTTGCGCATGTGATTTGCGATAACGATGGCCGTTCCCGATGGTGCATCTTTTTTGAATTTGTGATGATGCTCGACGAGAAACGGATCGAATTCGGAATGCCCTGCAAAGAGATGCGAAGCCTCGCCGACTATTCTGAAGAAAAGGTTCATTCCGATCGAGAAGTTGGCTCCGTATACCAGCGAGCCTCCGGACGCATTGACCGAATCCCTGACCTCTTCCAGTTTTTCATACCAACCGGTGGTTCCGACGACGACGGGCACCTTCAAGGCGACAAGCCGCCGGATGTTTTCGAGCACCGTGCCGGGAGTGGTGAACTCGATTGCCGCATCGACCCCGGCGAGGCTCTCAGGCGTAAGCCCTTCGCCGTTCACGTTGTTGTCGATATCAAAGCGTGCAACGACCGCATGCCCGCGCCCGGCGGCAGTTCGCTCGATCATTCGCCCCATCTTTCCGTAACCGACAATGGCCAGATTCATCCACGCTCCCTGATTTATGCCACGGCTGTCGCCGCAAGAGTGGGCTCGAAGGTTTGAGCGTCAAGCATGCTGAAAAATTCAAGATGCAGCGCTTTCACTGCATTCTCGACATCATCGTTGCTGACGATGAAACTGCAGTTGATCGCCGAAGCGCCGTGAGAGATCATCGATACATTGATCTCCGAGATGCTTGAAAATATGCGCGAAGCTATTCCCGGCGTGTATTTGAGCTGCTCGCCGACAAGGCAGATGAGCGCCTGATCGCGTTCGACCGCAACTTCGCCGAATGCCTGCAGGTCAGTGATAACGGCATCGAGATTGCGCGTATCGTCGAGAGTCATCGAAACGCTGACCTCCGAGGTGGCCACCATATCGACCGACGTATCGTGCATGTTGAAGACTTCGAAGAGTCTTGAGAGAAAGCCATGAGCCATGAGCATCCTGTCCGAGGCGACATTGACAATCGTTATGCCGCGTTTGAAAGCGATGGCCTTGATCGGAGCGCTCGATGGCGGGGCGATGCGGACAATGGCGGTCCCCTCGACTTCGGGTCTGCGGGAATTGCAGACCATCACCGGAATCTCTTTTGCCATCGCCGGCAGCAAGGTGCTCGGATGGAGCACCCTGGCGCCGAAATAGGCGAGTTCCGATGCTTCGGCAAACGAAATGATTCTGACCTTCGCTGCTTCCGGGACGATCCGGGGATCGGTGGTCATGATGCCGTCGACATCGGTCCAGATCTGAATCTCATCGGCATCGAGGGCCGCTCCAATAATGGATGCCGAGTAATCGGACCCTCCGCGGCCGATCGTCGTCGTTGCTCCGTCCGCGGTCGATCCGATGAATCCCTGGGTCACCGGCACTGCGCCGTCTTTAAGAGCCGTTGAAAATCCCTCGCGCAGTTTCTCATTCGCAATGTCGAACCGTACGGCCGCCCGCGTGAAATCATCGTTCGTTCGCATCATCGGACGAATGTCGACCCATCGGCCTCCGATCCCGGCCGACCGGAAGCCGGCGGCGACGATCATCGACGAGAGCAGCTCTCCATTCGATGAAACCGCATCCGAATGGCGCGGGCCGATGCTGCCGGTCTGATTGATCTCTTTCATCATCAGGCGGATCGAATCGAATCTTTTTCCCAGATCGGATTGGAGAGTCTCAAGCTCTTCAGGCAATGAAAGCAGGGCGGCTTCGGTCAGATGATGCGATTCAATTGAATCAAGAAGGGTATTCGCCCCCGTCAAATCGCCGGCGGCGGCAAGCCGAGCCGATTCAAGCAGGCCGTTGGTGGTCTTTCCCATCGCCGAAACGGCGACGATGGGCTGACGATGGAGATGTGTCTTAACTATTGATACCAGGCGGCGTATCGCAGTCGCATCCTCGACCGATGTGCCGCCGAATTTCATGACGATCATAATTCAACTCTCTGCTGCCAAATGAAAAAGGGTCAGCAGGGGAATGCCCGCTGACCCTTGTCCTGATCGCACCAAACCTGAGGCGCGTGAATTATGATGACACTGGTCGCCGAGAGCACTCCACCGCCTCAAATAAATTAAATTTAAGCGATGACAGCCTCAGGGATTTAGCCCTGACAGCCAACCTCTGCAGCATCGAAGCGCTGCATCGGCTTCGGCGGCTTATCCCTTTCACCCGGCGTCTGTGGAGCCTTCGAACTCTCAACCGGACTACTCTTGAAAACCGCGCCTCTACTCGATACAAATTCTGTTAAAGAACAACTCAATAAAACGTGAGTGATTTTGCAATATGAGATAATACCTGTCAAGCGGGGTGGAAGAAGAGAGTACGAAACAGACGAAATAAACCGAATAATTCTCGAGATGGTGAAGGAACGCACTTCACTCGGAGATACGTTTCTCGGAAAGGCCGGCTCATTTACACTTTAAATTTTTCGTCTGTTCCGTTTATTTCGTCTGTTTCGTATTCTCTTCTTCCCATCTTAAAAAACTCGAAAGGCGGTAATTTAATGACAGACAAATTCATCCGGCAGGAAGTGAAGACCGAGTATCGCGAGATCAGGAATTCGAGGCATGGGGAGGAGCTGCGATGGCTGGTCAACCGTGAGACCATAGTCAACACCGAGAATGGGGAAGCGATCACCCGCTCGGCCCTGCGCCATCCGGGAATCTGCGTCATGGTTCCGTTCCTCGCTGAAGATCAGATCATTCTCATGCATCAGTATCGGTATGCGGTCGATAAGGTTTTATGGGAATTGCCCGCCGGAACTCTCAACGGGCGCGAGGAGAATAACAGGATGATCGCCACGGAAACCAGCTTTGATTGCGCCGCCCGTGAACTGCTCGAAGAGACCGGCTACGAGGCCTCTCGCCTTGAAAAGGTCTGCGAGTGCTACGCCATGCCCGGCATGAGCGACGAGATCATTCATGTCTATTTCGCCGGAGGCCTGACACTCAGGGAACAATCCCTTGACATCGGCGAACTGATCTATGAAGTCCGGCCTTTCAGCGCATTGGAGATTATGGAAATGATCAGGAATGGCGAGATATGCGATGCGAAGACGCTGATCGGCCTGTTTTATGCACTCAGCCGGCGGCCTCAGGGCGTAAAAATCTGGTGATGCTGAACGGTTTGAGATCGATGGAACTCTGCCCCCTGATGACGAGTTCACTGATCACCCGGGCGGTGATCGGGGTCAACAGAATGCCGTTGCGATAATGGCCCGTCGCATAAAGCAGGCCACCGACCCCGGGGTCGAGCCCCAGAACGGGCAAATCATCCTTAGAACGGGGGCGAAGACCCGCCCAGATTTCCGAGATTGAAAGCTGATCGAATCCGCTGAATATCTCGGCGGCATGTTGAATGATTGCATTGATCCCGCCGGCAGTGACGCGCTTGTCGAAGCCGGCGGACTCGGTCGTCGATCCCGCAATCAACAATCCGCCGAGTCGCGGCACCAGATAACCGCGACAGGAATAGACGACATGGTTGATCGCCGGTGAGGGCATCTCGACCGCTACCATCTGACCGCGGACAGGCTTGATCTTATTCCCGGCCATTACCTGGTGATTTTCAACTTCGAGCAGGCTTGACCATGCGCCGGCGGCGATAACGACAACATCAGATTCGATAAAACCCTGATCAGTCAAAACTCCCGTAACGCGTTTTATTCCGGAAACGCTTTCGATTTGAACTCTGCGGACTTCGCATTGAGTGATGAATTCCGCGCCGGCTGACCTGGCGGATTGATGAAGAGCGGCGGCCATACTGCGGTTGTTCACCTGGTGATCATCGGGGAATTTGAGAGCCCATCGCAGGTCCGGATTGAGCCGGGGCTCGAGTTTGAGCGTGCATCCTCGATTGAGCCGCTTGACGTTCAGTCCGGCTGTCCGCTGCCATTCCCACCGGCGCTCCAGCTCTTCCTCGTCATGATCGTTGAGCGCCAGATAGAGCGTGCCCTCTGTGCGATATTCAATATCGATGCCGGACGCTTCCTGCAACTCGCGGGCAAAATCGGCATACATCGCACGGCCGGCAACACAGAGATTGACGAAATCCCCGGCGCTGTCGGCTTCTGACAGTGGCGCAAGCATCCCGCCCGCTGCGTGCGAAGCTTCACCGCCGACTTCTCCACGATCGATGACGATCGTTCGAATATTGGCCTGGGCGAGTCTCCACGCTATGGCAGATCCGATCACACCGGCGCCGATGATCACGGCATCAGCTTTTTTCAAGTCTTCCGGCATCTCAATCAGGCAGGATTCGAAGCAGTCGGGTCAGGATTCTGTTCGGCCTCTTTCCCGCAGCGCTCGTCTCTCATGTGGCGGGCATTTTCGACATGCCTGTCCGTCCACTTGATCTCTTCATCGATCACCCAGTCGACGGAGTCCTTGATCGCCGTCAGCACGTCCTTCTTGAATGTCGAAAGCTGATCGGCTGTCTTCTCAGGCATGCTCGCCCAGAAGGAATCGATGAGAAAGTTGAATGGATCAAATACACTTTTGTTTTCCGGCATGAAAATTTCTCCCTCTTCTCTGGCCACCGTTCAATATTCATCTACCGAATAAGTGGCACAGCATGTGTCCGTCTCCCAGACACGGACTTTATAAACCTCGATGCGATCGTCGTTAATGTCACTGGCCACTTCGCGCAGGAAGTATCCGGCCATCTCCTCGGCCGAAGGGTTGAACTCCTTGTCGAATGGCGGCAATTCATTGATGTCCTTGTGATCGAGATAATCGACAACCTTTTTGGTAGCGGCTTTGAGATCCTTGAAATCGATCAGCAGGCCGATCTTGTTGAGCTCCTGCCGCGCACATAAATTTCCACTTTGTAGTTATGACCATGGGTGTTCTCGCATTTTCCCTGATACCCGCGCAGCGCATGCGCAGAGGAAAATCCCATCTCAATCATTACTTCACGCGTTGGCATTACCATCTCCCTCCTGGATTTTTCGAATGGAGATTGTAGCATACCGCTATGAAAGAAGTTTAAAGTTCAAAGTTTAAAGTTTAAAGTATGCGGTGCAATGAAATACTTTAGACTTTGAACTTTAGACTTTAGACTTTAGACTTTAGACTTTGGACTTTGGACTTTGAACTTTAGACTTTAAACTTTAAACTCCCTTTATGTCACACAAAATCACACTTATTCCCGGCGATGGAATCGGCCCGGAGATCACAAGCGCTGTTGTTCGCATCATTGAAGCCACGGGAGTGGCGATTGAATGGGACAGTTATATTGCAGGCGCGGAAGCGCTGTCGCGGTATGGCGATCCGCTTCCGGAAAACGTTCTTGAGTCGATCAGGGCCAACAAGATAGCGCTCAAAGGCCCGCTGACGACGCCCGTCGGCAAGGGATTTGCGAGTGTCAACGTCAGGCTGCGCAAGACGCTGGATCTATACGCCAACCTCCGGCCGGTGAGAAACATCCCCGGACTCGTGACGCCTTTCGGCGACCTGAATATGGTTGTCGTTCGCGAAAACACCGAGGGGCTTTATTCAGGCATCGAGCACGAAGTCATACCGGGTGTGGTCGAAAGTTTGAAGATCATCACCGAGAAAGCTTCGACGCGCATCGCCCGATATGCATTTGAGTATGCTCGCCGCGAGGGGCGAAAGAAGATCACGGCAATCCACAAAGCCAACATCATGAAGCTCTCGGACGGGCTCTTTCTCGATTGCTTTCGCAAGGTGGCGCCCGAATATCCTGAAATCGAGGCCGACGACAAGATCGTCGACAACACCTGCATGCAGCTTGTCATGAGGCCTCAGCAGTTCGATATGCTGCTGCTCGAAAACCTTTACGGCGACATCGTCTCGGATCTTGCTGCCGGTCTGGTTGGAGGGCTGGGCATTGTTCCGGGAGCGAACATCGGCGAGCTTGGAGCCGTCTTTGAAGCCGTCCACGGCAGCGCTCCGGATATCGCCGGCAAGGGTTTGGCCAATCCGACGGCCCTGCTCCAATCGGGAATCCTCATGCTGCGCTACCTCGACGAACGCAAGGCCGCGGATCTCATCGAACGCGCGATGATCTACACTCTGGCTGAAAAGAAAGTGAGAACGCGCGATCTCGGCGGCACTGCAAGCACTACCGAATACACTGAAGCGGTTGTCGCTTCAATGCGGGAGCTTGGGGGCTGATTCATTTTCCGGCTCCGCGCTCAGACTGCCGCAGCAGCTTGACGGCTCGCTCATGATCGGCCGAACTGGCCGAGAATTTGTGCGAGCCGTCTTTCTTTACTGCATCGACGACAAAAAACAGGTAGTCGGTTTCGGCCGGATTGAGCGCCGCCTCGATCGAGCGCCGGCCGGGTGAAGCAATCGGTCCGGGCGGCAGCCCTGCTTTCTGATATGTATTGTAGGGCGAATCGCGGTCGAGGTCGCTTCGATATATCTTGCCTCGATATTTGCCGGCCAGCAGTGCGGCATAAATGACAGTCGGATCGCAGGCCAGTTGCACCCCCATCTTCAATCTGCGATGAAAGACAGAAGAGATCAGCTCACGTTCGCTGTCAACCTTCGCCTCTTTTTCAATCAATGAAGCAAGGGTCAGCACCTGCCGGGTGGTCATTCCAAGATCTGAAGCCTGTTTCTGCTTCTCGGCCGTGTAGACTCTTCTGAAGCGCTTGACCATCGATTCAACAAGCTGTTCGCGCGTCGTTGTCGCAGTGTATTCATAGGTATCCGGAAAGAGATAGCCTTCGAGCGTCTTCGCCTCGGGATCGAGATCCGCAATCAGCGAGGCATTCTTAAACAGTTCAAGGACCTCCTCTTCATTTTCCGGAGGCGCCTGCTTCATCCCCGTCAACCCCGCAATCATCTCGGAAATGTCGAATTGATTGTAGCCTTCGGGAATGGTGAAACTGCTGGTCACCACCTCACCACGCACCAGATGAGAGATCACTCCGAGCGGGGTTATCGGGGACTTGAAGACGTAATCCCCAGCCTTGAACTTCCGGTTTTTCGGGGAGAATCTGAGGTAGAGACGCAACGGCCATTCGTGCGCAATGATCCCTTCACGGCGCAATCGCGAAATAATCGAGGCGGTGCTTGCTCCCTGCTCGATCGATATCTTTCTGTTTGCCGCCGGATGCTCCTGCGGATGCCTCAACTCACGAGCAAACCAGAATCCTCCAGCAATGAGGGCTACCAGAAAAACTGCGAAGATTATCACTGCCGGACGGACCAGCCGGCCAAAACGGGAAGTCAATGAAGAAAGTAGACTCATATTAAACGCTGTTTATATATAGTTATTTACCAGCGGCCTGACGGGATTTCTGGTCTAGAAAATCCTGCAGGATGATCATTGCCGCGTACTCATCCGATCTGGCCCGGCGCTCCCTTTCGCTGACTCCCATCTCGCGCAATATCTGATCGGCCTCATATGATGTCAGCCTCTCGTCAACCGCAAAGACGGGTATTTCCATTTTCTCTTTCAGTTTGGAAATGAATTTCTCGACACTTATCGCCGCGTCTCCCCTGCTCCCGTCCATATTCAACGGCATACCGACGACGAGTTCACCCGCTTGATTCTCCTGCACCAGAGAAGATATCCGGTCATAAATCTCGCTCATCTTCATTCGCTCGCGGCGGATTGTCGTCAGCGGTCGGGCCATCATCTGCAACTCATCAGAGATTGCGATGCCAATTCCCTTCGAACCGTAATCGATTGCCAGTATTCGCATGGGGGAGAGTTTAAAGTTTAAAGTTCAAAGTTCAAACTTCCTGAAGAAGCCGCACGAAGAACCGACCCAGGTCATGTTCTTGTTGAAGTCGACGCCCATCATCTCGCCTTTGCTCAGACGGGTGAGCGTAGTCACGGGTGTTGGGGCGGGATCGCTCTGAGGCCAGACGTACATCACTCTGACCTCGACCTTGCTGTAACCTTCCGTGGTTTTGATTACCGGCGCGTATGTCACTTTTTCCTGGAGCAGATAATCGGCTCGTTCTTCTGTCGGCACTGCGTCCAGGTCTTCACGGGTGATATGCACCTTGACTCCGGCCCCCGCAAATGAAAAAAGCGGCTTGAGCACGAAATTCTCAATATCTGCCGGATATTCCTTGAGCTGATCGAGAAACCAGGCGCGAGGCACCGCCTTGTGATTCAAATACGGAAGCGAAAATTTGCTGTAACGGAAATACCAGTTTGGATGCCCCGCCCATTCAACATCGAGTTCATCGCGAAAATCGAATGCTGCCTTGATCTCCTTGCGAACGAACTCGTCGATGATCACTCGATTATATATTCGTTTTATCTCGATCTCTTTTTCGCCAACCCTGTAATAAAGCTTCCTGCCACGTTTTATGACATCACTGACGTTGACCATCGGTATGCCGAAGATTTTGGTGGTCATATTGAAATCGGGCAGGGTCTTCTGGCTGAGCGGATCGATCTCCATGAGAATAACCTGTTCAGCCGGATGACCATTGAGCAACATCCTTCGCAGCAGATCCAGGTATCCCTCATCAGACAGGTCATTGAGCAGGTAATCAAGCCCTTCGAGTGAGTAAAGTCTTTTGTACTCGTGCGGCAAGACGTACTGAAAAGCGTAAAGCGATGCGCACCCCTGAAGCTCGATCAGTTTGGGCGCCGGCCTGCCTTCTTTGTCCAGCACGATCGCATAATCGACCTGAATGAAATCGGGATGATCCCCTTCATTCGGGGTATTGAATTCCGCTGGAATCGATCGTGTCGAGGCATCCTTGTATTCGGGCGTGTTGAGCTGGCTTACAATCTCAAGCGAAGCCTGCAGCATCTCTCGCAGAAGATCGCCGGGCAGAAATACCGGCGTCTCGCAGGCGCGGAACTCGATCCTGGATTCGACCCTGGATTCCAGCCTCTCCAACATTCGCAAATACTTCTCTTCTGTATATTCCGAATTGTACCTGTCGCGCAGATCAGGAATCACTGTTAACTCCTAGAAAATAGTTGTCGGTTGTCAGATTTAGAAGATAAAGACCAGGCCACAAAAAATCCATAAAATACTTGATAACTTCTCAATCTTTTTTCGCTCAGACCAACTTCAAACTTTTAAACTTTTAACTCTCCCCCGACCGCCATTTCCTGAAGACGGTTTTTATGACGAAGGATGAATTCGATAAATGCCCGCGTCGGTGAGGACTGAAATTTTCCGAGCGAGACCAGGGAAACGGATCTTGTCAGCCTGTGTCCGCTGATCTGCAGTTTGGAGAGCTTGCCCTCGATGACTTCGTCACGGACGGACCAGGCCGGAAGCAGCGAAACTCCAAGTCCCCGCTCGACCATTCGCTTGATAAAGTAAGTATCATTCGATTCAAGAGCGAGTTCCGGCCGGACACCGAGCTGGCCGAAGAACTGGTCGGTGGCCCGCCTGATTGAAGCCCCACGCTCAAACAGTATCAGCTTCTCCTTTTCTATCTCTCCAACGGATGTCGCTTTCTTCTTCGCGAGCCGATGATCTTTGCTGACGATGAGCACAAGTTCATCGTCGAACAGCTTCGTCACCTGAAGATTCGGGGAATAAACGGCCAGTGAAGCGAATCCAACATCCGCAGCTCCATTGAGGATATCGGCCACAGTCTGTTCTGTGCTTACCGTAGTCCGGAATGCGAGATCGATTCCGGGATGTGTGTCCATAAACGATTCAAAGAGAGGCACGAACAGATGAACCAGCGCCTGAGTCGCAGCCGCCACGCGGACACGCCCGACGGCGGACCGCTCACGACCCGATATCTTCTCCCGCAAAGCCTCCGCATCATCCAGTATTCGCTCGACATATTCAAGCGCCATCTTACCCGCCTGCGATAGCTTTACGCCTCGCTTTGCCCTTATGAAGAGCGGTTCTCCAAGTTCTTCTTCAAGCGCCTTGATCTGGTGGCTGACTGCCGACTGCGTCAGGTGCAGCCTCTCGGCCGCCCTCGTGAAATTGAGAGTCTCTGCAACGGCCCTGAATGTTTTTAAGTGCGACATCTCCACCGGGTTTTCTCCTCTTTTTCGTCAGTCCGTAACTCCTCGTGGACTCTTAAATCCAGATCATAGACATTACGGATTTTAATCATATGGATTAAAACAATGAGTTGGACAAATTACAAGACGGCGATCATAATCCGCACGTTCTTTCGCAGAGGTTGCTGTAATGAGTAGTGAATCTTTCTGGTTGGGATCTGCGAAAGAGCGGGAGCAGGAGGGAAGTTATGCCGATACAATACAGATTGGACTATGCAATCGATAAGTCCAGCGGAAAGAGTTCGGATGAGCGTGCGCTGATAAGGGCCGTAGCTGGGATCAAATTGGCGCCATCCGATGCGACGCGCGTATGGCCGCGCATCCTTGACCACAAGTGGTATCTCAGTGAGCGGTTGGGACGGGATGTCGGTCCGCGCGTCGCAATCATCGATTATCTGGAAAATGTCGAACCATTGAGACGCAGAGTCAATGGTTTCAAGAGTTATCTCCTGAGTATTCAGGAAAGGTTGCTGGCAAGAGCGGCTAAAGAGGAGTCTTCTCTGGCTGCTTTTTGAAAGCGATGTTGGCAGGCGTGAGCAGCGTCTCCGACAGTTTCATCATCTCTGCTATGGTCTTAAAGGCTGCAGTTGAAAAACTGCAGCCTATTTTTTTTGCCTATTTTTTTGGTTTGCTTGTTTGTTTGAACGTCTTCAGGACTGCAATTCCTTGCCTGGTTTGAAGCGAATGGTTTTGCCTTCAGGAATAGCGACCTGAGTACCGGTGCGTGGATTGCGACCGATGCCGCGTTTGCGCGGCTTGACGACAAAGACTCCAAACCCGCGAAGCTCAATTCTCTCCCCACGTTTCATGGCATCTTTCATGGCATCAAAAAGGGCTTCGACAGCAACCTCGGCTTTCATCTTGGGGACGCCTGTCTTTTCGGCAACGTTATTAATGATATCTAGCTTGATCACAATTCCTCTCCTTCGAAACCGGAAGTGACTGGATTCTTTGCAAGTTTGTTTTCCGTTTGAGTTTTCCGCTTTAAGCAGGCGAATTATAGGAACGCCCGGACAGGGTGTCAACAGAACAGGGCTTGGCAATTTCCAATAATTTTTCGAGATATGCTAGACTGCGGGCTCATTGAGCAGTTCAAGCGCGGCAATTCTTGTCTGTTCGGACAAGATCAAAAAGGAGAAACATCAATCGTGAGCGTAAAATCGGATCGCTGGATTCTGAAGATGTGTCGTGAGCAAGGCATGATCACACCTTATGAAGAGGGGCTGGTGCGCGAGATCAACGGCCATCGAATCATCTCTGCGGGTGTCTCGTCCTATGGCTATGATCTGCGGCTTGGTTCAGACGGGTTTCGAGTTTTTTCGCCGATAGCGAGTTCAGAGATCGATCCGAAGAACTTCGATGAAAACTCATTGGTCGAATCGCCATTGAAGACGGCTGAAGACGGCGCACAGTACTGGCTGTTGCCGCCGCATTCCTATGCTCTCGGCATCACGGTCGAAACTTTCAACATTCCCAAAAACGTGATCGGCCTGTGCATGGGCAAATCGACCTATGCGAGAAGCGGTTTGATCGTCAACACGACTCCGCTCGAGCCAGGCTGGAGAGGCCGGCTGGTGCTCGAATTCTCAAACTCCGCGGATCTGCCGATCAGAATCTATGCGAATGAAGGAATCGCCCAGGTGACATTCTTCGAGTCGGATGAGTACTGCGATGTCTCGTATGCAGATCGCGCAGGCAAGTACCAGGATCAGACCGGCCTGGTCACACCGAGACTGTAAGCATGGAGTTCCGCATGGAGTTCCACGCATGGAGTTCCGCCTTCAGGCGGAACTTTTCGTAAACCTGGAGTTTCACCTGAAGAGTTCCGCCTGAAGGCGGAACTCCATGCGAGGAACTCCATGCGAGGATGAAAAAAGATGACAAGTGCCCAGATTCTCGCAGATCTGCGACAGAAGATATCCGCCGGCGGGTGGGACAGGAAGGCAACGGGGCAAATACTGTTCGAGCTTTCCATTCACGTTTTTTTGGCGTTGGCAGGGATTGCTGTCATAGCGACCTTTGACAGCTGGTGGGTGAAAGCGTGCGGGCTGATCGTCTCGACAACGGGATCGATTGGCGTTGGAACCAATTCTCACACCTCATCTCATTATGGAACGAGCGACCGAAAGTGGGTCAACGAATTGTTGAGCTATTTCGGTTACCCTTTTTTTCTGGGACTTTCCGCAACGTTCTGGTGGCATCAGCATGTAACGATTCATCATCCATCGCCGAATCTGATAGGGGTCGACGATGATGCCGATCTGTCGCCATGGTTTGCGATGACGCAGGCGGAGATTCAGGCCGCGAGCGGATTGAGGCGATGGTATTACGAGAAGGCCCAGTGGCTGGTATTTCCGCTGGCGCTGGCTGCGAACGGATTCAATTTCACAAAGACCGGCGTGGTATATCTGATAAGAATGCTGCGAGATCCGGAGAAGCGTAGAACTGCTCACTGGATAGATCTGACCGCGTTGATGCTTCACTTTGGGTGTTATCTCGGCCTGCCGGTTCTATTCTTTTCCGCACGTGATGTTTTAACAGTCTATCTGTTTCGCACAGTATCTCTTGGGTACGCGATGTTTGTGATGCAGGCCCCGGGGCATTTCCCCGCGGAGGCCGCGAGGCTAAGCGCGGATCAGCGGAAGACCGATCATCTGTTGATTCAGACCGCCAACTCAGTGGATTTCAGGGCCGGCTTCATCGGCCGGCTGTTCAGTTCGGGCCTCGGGTACCAGATTGAGCACCATCTTTTCCCGAATCTGAGCCATGTCCATTACCGTAAAATCAGCCCGATGATAGAGCAGATGTGTCGTGAAAACGGTTTTCCCTATCACTCATACAGTTGGGATAGCGTAGTCTGGAAATGCTGGATGGTCTTGCGTTATCCGCCGCCGATCGTCAACGATGCCGGGACGCTGCGGATAAATTTCGGAGAAGCAGATTCGGGCCCGTCACAGCCCTCAGGTATGGCTGCCGACTGAGAGTCTGGAACAGGCAAGTCCGGGAGGAAAGTAACCATGGATGAAATCCCCGTTAATCCATTGGAAGTAATGGCGCGCAAACGCGCCCTGATGTCCCATCTGCGCCAGGAGCTTATTCCGCATGTAAACGCAATCCTTGGCTACAGCGAAATGATGCTTGAAGATGCCGAAAGCTCGGGTCGAAGCGATGAGGCGAAGGGGATGGGTCAGCTTCGAACCCTGGGCAAGAGAATGCTGTCGACCATAAATACCCACCTCGGATCGACGAAAACAGGAACCATCAGGCTGGATTTCAACGTCGAGAAACTTTGTGAGCGGCTGAGCAGCGAAATGAGACAGCCGGTCGATGAGATCATCTCGGCATGCTCGGAGCTGCTCGATGCCGGCAGGAGGTCGGCACAGTCCGATCTCAATGGCGATCTGCTCAAGGTTCGACAATCGGGAGACAATTTACGGATCATCTGTGACGGCATGGTGGAACTTGCCAGGGACTGGTTCACCAGGTCGCTTAAAGAGCCGGTTTATCAAGCCGCGCCGGATGATGAAGTCTCCGCCGGTAGAAAGAACGAAAAGGGATCGATTCTTGTCGTTGAAGGGAACGATGTCAATCGCGAGCTGCTGTCACGACAACTGGAACGTGAGGGCCACAATCTGACCAGCGTTTCTGGCGGAGCCGAGGCCCTTCAACTGCTGCTGAAGCGCAAACTCGATCTGGTGCTGCTCGATCTGGTGACCAGTGACATGAGCGGACTGGAGTTGCTTCAGAGACTGAAATCGGACGTGGAAACAGCGGACAT
Source organism: Acidobacteriota bacterium (assembly GCA_016710075.1). Lineage (GTDB taxonomy): Bacteria > Acidobacteriota > Blastocatellia > RBC074 > RBC074 > JADJLO01. The sequence continues at coordinate 151,430 of JADJLO010000018.1, forward strand.
TCCGGTAATCATGATCTCATCGCTCGATGAAGTCGACAGTGTGGTCAGATGCATCGATATGGGCGCGGAAGACTATCTGGTCAAACCTTTCAACACGATTCTTTTAAGAGCGAGGACCGGCGCCGCGCTCGAAAGAAACGCTTGCGCGATCAGGAAAAGGATCATTTCAGGCAATTGAAGGAAGACCAGGAAAAGCAGGCCGAGTTGCTCAAGAACCTTGCCGGCGCCAACTGGGAACTGGCGCAGACCATGGAACAATTGAAGGAGACTCAGGAAAAACTGATCATCCAGGAGAAGCTCGCTTCTCTGGGCGCCCTGACTGCCGGGATCGCTCACGAAATCAAGAATCCTCTCAACTTCGTCAACAATTTCGCCGCCCTCACAATCGATCTGGCCGACGAACTCAATGACGAAATAACCAAACTGAGCGAAAAGGGCGATCAAGAGACAATCTCATACATCACCGAACTGCTTGGCGATCTGAAACAGAATGCCGCCAAGATCAATGAGCATGGCAACCGCGCCGACGGCATAGTCCGAAGCATGCTCCTGCATTCGAGCGGCAACACCGGCCAGTGGCAGATGACGGACATCAATGCTTTGACGGCCGAGTTTCTCAATCTGGCCTACCACGGCATGCGCGCCCAATCACCATCATTCAATCTGACGCTCGTCACCGATTACGATCAGAATATCGGACCTGTCAACGCCGTGTCGCAGGATCTGGGCCGGGTCTTTCTCAATCTGTTCAATAATGCCTGCTATGCCGTCCATGAGAAGAAGAAGAAGCTTGGAGACAGCTACTCACCGTCACTTTCTGTGAAGACAAGCGGAAAAGGGAACATGATCGAGATCCGCGTTCGCGACAATGGCCCCGGCATTCCTCAGCAGGTGCTGGAAAAAATATTCAATCCATTCTTCACCACCAAGCCGCCGGGTGAAGGAACAGGACTCGGGTTGTCGATAAGTCACGAAATAATCGTTCGAGAGCATAAGGGTGATATCCGAGTCGAGTCCGAAGATGGCGAGTTCACCGAGTTCATTCTGACTTTGCCCGTATCCTAGTGTTCAGGGAGATGAAGAAGAGGATACGAGAAATTGACGAAACATACGAAAAATTACAGGGGTTTATTGCCTCTTCTATACTCCTCCTTTTTTCCGTGTCTTTCGTAATCCAGTTTTTGCAAGGAGAAACTGATGGCCGTTAAAATACTGGTCGTTGACGATGAGCCGGATCTGGAACTTCTGGTAAGACAGAAATTCCGCAGGCAGATTCGCGAGAAGGAGTTCGAATTCCACTTCGCTCATAACGGGGTTGAAGCCCTCGAACTTCTCAATACCGCCCCTGAAATAGAGGTGGTCATGACCGACATTAATATGCCGGTCATGGATGGCCTGAGTCTCCTTGCCAGGATCGGCGATCTGGATCGGATCATCAAAACGATCGTCGTTTCAGCATACGGCGATATGGATAACATCAGAGCGGCGATGAACCGCGGCGCGTATGATTTCCTGACCAAACCAATGAGCTTCGAGGACCTCGACATCACCCTCAACAAGACGGTTCAGCGTGTCCGGGTACTCAGGCAATCACTGCTGGAGCATGAACAACTCGTTGCAATTCAGCAGGAATTGAATGTCGCGACCAGAATTCAGCAATCGATTCTGCCCTGCGACTTCCCTCCATTCCCGAGCATGAAAGGATTCGATCTGTTTGGGACGATGATCCCTGCGAGAGAAGTCGGAGGCGATTTTTACGACTTCTTCCTGCTCGATCAGGATCGTCTGGGGCTGGTCATCGGCGACGTCTCGGGCAAGGGAGTGCCGGCAGCGATCTTCATGGCCGTCTCGCGTACGCTGCTCAAGTCCGTGGCCCTTACCGGGCTCGCCCCGGTGATTGCATGCAACAGGTCAATCAGCTATTATCCCTCGAAAATAGCTCGTTCATGTTCGTCACACTATTCTACGGAATCTTAAATATTCGAACCGGCGAATTTGAATTTTGCAATGCGGGACATAATCCACCATTTTTGATAACGAGGAACGGCCGCAGTCAGGTTCTGGCAACCCCAAGCAATATCGCTCTCGGGGTTGACGAGAATTTTTCTTTCAACACTGAAACTATTTGCCTGAAACCGGAGGAGACGCTGTATCTCTACACTGACGGCGTGACGGAAGCATTTAACATCAGGGACGAGATGTTCACGGAATTGCAGCTCAAGAAAACACTTGATGAAGCTGTCGGCCTGCCGCCGAAGCAGGTGATCAGGATGGTCGTGGAGGCGGTCGAAAATTTTGCGGCCGGCACGCCTCAATCCGACGATCTGACAATGATGGTCATCAGGTATAACCCTGATCTTTCGGCCGCAGATGTCGTGGCGGCAAACCATTAAGTTCCAAACTAACACGATATCGATGCCAGAAACCGGATCTGATATTTTTATCGCGACAATCAAAAATGATCTTTCTGAGATAGAACGCCTCAGTCTGATCATAGAAGATTTTGTTGAAAGCAGGAATTTATCCATCAAGACGGCATTTGAATTCAACGTCGCCCTCGATGAGATCCTGACGAACGTTATCTCTTATGCGTATGAAGACGCCGATCAGCACTTAATAAATATTCGCGGCAAACTTGCTGACGGATTTCTGACCATCGAGGTTGAGGATGATGGTCGAGAGTTCGATCCGCTGAAGTCAGACAATCCCGATCTGGATTCGGGATTACATGAAAGGCCCATCGGCGGGCTCGGAATTCATTTGGTCAAAAAACTTACAGATCAATTGGAATATCGCAGACAGGACGGAAAAAATCTGCTGGTCATGCGAAAAATCGCCAACCGGCAGCCAGTAAAAACAGGCTCAGGCAAAGACAACCCCGTATCTGATACATAATTCAGATAGTCAAATGGAGAGCAAGATTATGGAATTCATGGAAGATAAGCTGGAATCGGTCATGGTCGTTGGATTGCGAGGTCGCATGGACTCGAATACCTCTCGGATGGTCGAAGAGAGACTGATCACTCTGATAGATGGTGGAGAAAGCCGGATGGTCGTCGACTGCGCGCAGCTCGATTACATCAGCAGCGCCGGCCTGCGCGTCTTTCTGATGGCAGCCAAACGGGTGACACAGAACAAAGGCAAACTGGTTCTGTCCACGCTCAATAACGACATCCAGCAGGTTTTTGACCTGACCGGCTTCTCTTCGATTTTTCATATTTGCCCATCGAGAGAAGAGGCCATCAACACCCACCAAAAAGGAGCCTAGCAGTAACAAAATAATGACAGAACATTGCGGCCCGGCCCCGAAACGGCGCGCCGAGACTTTCCGGCGAAAGATATGAGCCGTGAGCTGATAAGGAGTGAATCGTGCCCCCGACTCAAATCGGCCAGACAGAGCATTTCAAAGATAAAGAACGTTCCATTCTGACGAGTTTTCTGCTCGGCGTAGTGGTTCTGATACCGGATATCATTGCAGTAATCCTCGCCAATTCAGTCATGCTGCTTTCCGGATCTATTGAAATCCGGAAGCGAGACCGTCGCAACATTCCTCTCCTGGCTTGCGGTACGAAAGGTCCGCCAGGGCAAGACATTCGACTACAACTACGGCCAGGGAAAGCTCGAAAACATCTCCAGCCTTGCAGTGGCCGGCGCGATGCTCCTGTCGTGGATGATTGTCACATACGGCGCCATCGAACGTTTTCGCCATCCGTCCAAGATCGGATCGATCGCCTTCGCGCTGTTCGTTACCGGCGGATCGGCCTTAGTCAATTTCCGCATCTGGCGGAATAATTTGAAGCTTTCGCAGATCGAAGCCTCGCCGATAATCGAATCGCAGTGGCGGCTTTATCGGGCGAAGACCTTGGCCAACATCTGTGTCGTCACATCGCTGATTTTGAGCGCCATGTTCCGCGAATATCAGTGGTCGGCATACATCGATCCTCTCGGGGCATTATTGATTTCGGGATTCCTGCTGCAGTCGGCCTATCGTGTCATTACTGATTCGGTTTATGACCTGCTTGACCGGACGCTGGATGAAACATTGCAGCTCGTGATCCTCGGCGAGTTGGCGGCATACTTCAACGATTACGTGGCGTTGCATGGCGTTCGATCCCGCAGATCGGGCAGCAATGTCTATATCGACATCTTCATGGAATTCGATGGCGAGCAGCGAATGTCCGAAGTTCAGAATGTCATCGACAGAATGAAAACCGACCTTGAACAGAAAATAAAAGGCAGCCAAGTAGTCATCGCACCGGCTACAGCCCCCGTCGCTTAATAAAGAAGCAGGTATCGATGAGAACAGAAAGATCTCCAAAAATCGCGGTGGTCATCGGTGGAATCGGGGTACGCGCAGCGGCATTCATTCCGCTGTTCGAATTTCTTGACGAAGCGAGGATCGAGCCCGACCTTGTGATCGGTTCGAGCAGCGGCGCGTTCATTGCGGCGATGCATGGCGCAGGTTATTCATCCGAAGCGATGCGCGGGATCATCAATGGCATTGAGGGAACGAAGCTCTACTCGAAGGTTGATTACCACACTCTCATCGGATTTGCGCATCCGAAGCTGGCTCCGCCGGGTATCGGATCGGCCGAAGAAATCCCGACTGCAGCAGGAGCTTTACAAGTGTGTATTCGGCGACCGCCGGCTGGAGGAGATCAGTCCCACTACCCTGCTTCAGGCAACGGACTGCCTAATCGGTGAGGGGGTGTTGCTGGATTCCGGCCCGCTGGCTGAGGCCGTTTATGCCGCCAGTGCTTTTGCTCCGGACTTCCCGCCGATCAAATTCGACGGCCGCTGGCTGTGCGACGGATCATACATCAGCCCTGTACCGATTATGGAAGCGGTTAAAAGAGAAGCGGATGTGGTCATCGCCATGTTCTATCAGGAGGAGCCGAAGCCCGTACCGTCGGACCTTCTCGAATCCAATTTCAATATCCTGGCAGCGTTTTTTAGCCGGCTGGTCAAGGATCAGACAATGATGTCGATCGAGATGCACCATCACGAGATCATACTCTTGCCCATCAGATTTGGTGAATACATCGGCCCATGGGATACGAGTGCGTATTCGAAAATCATCGAGGCGGGCAGAAAAGCAGTGGCTCAGAGGAAGGACGAGATTCTCGAAGTCATCGCCGGGGCTGACGGAACAGATCATTGACGACACAAATGACGAACGAGACAGAAAAATCACCCACTCCGAAAAAGCAGCCGACCGTCGCTGTAGTGACAGGTTCCGGTGGTATCAAGGCATTTGCGGCAATTGCGCTTTACGAATTTCTCGATGAAGCGGGGATCGAGCCGGACATGTTGATCGGATGCAGCGGCGGCGCGATCATGGCCGCAATGAGAGCCACCGGTTACACGCCTTCCGAAATGAATGAGCTGATTCCACAGATCCTGAATAAAGACCTTTTCAAAAACATCGATTACCGTGTGCTGCTGGGCATCCCACATCTACCTTTCGGGAAATTCGACTTCTCTTGCGGGATCATCAGGCCGGACGGGATCAAGGCCATACATCGACGCCTGTTCGGCGACACACGGATCGAAGACCTGCCGGTCAAAACCCTGCTGCAGGTGACTGATTTTCATTCCGGCGAAGGCTACGTGGTAGAGCGTGGCCTGCTGCGCGACGCCGTCTTTGCTTCGGGCGCGTCTTATCCGGCGTTGCCTCCACAAAACATAGACGGCCGATGGCTGGTTGACGGAGGATTCTCATCACCCTGTCCGATACTCGAGGCCGTCAAACGAAACATCGATGTGATCATAGCCGTGACGCTTGAAACGCGCCTCGACGGGGAACCGAAGAATTACGTCGATATGTTCAATTACGGTCAAAGCCTCTGCGCCAACCAGCTTATCAAGAGCCAGTTTCAGACGGCGATCAATCTCCATCATTACGAGATAGTTCATTTGAATGTGAGATTCCATCGGCCGATTGAATTCTGGGATGTAGAGGCCGTCCCGTTCATTCTGGAGACGGGGCGAAATGCAGTGGCGGCAAAGAAGGAAGAAATTCTGTCCGCGATCAACGATTTCACGGCCGTCAATTAAGCCGGCATTTTCATATAAGCAGGAGAACTAATGTTTCGGTCCATGCTGATTATCTTGATTCTTGCCATCATGCCGCTGACCTGCCTGTGCCAGTTGCGCCCTCCGGACAGGGGCGAAGTGCTGACGCTGGAAGAGGCGATCACGCTGGCGATTCGAGGCAATCCGGCAATCAAAAAAGCCGAATTGGATATCGAGATATCGTCCGACCGCCTGGCGGCGGCGGCAACAAGGCGGTTGCCTTCATTCGAAGTTAATCTGCTCGAATCGCAGACGCTGACCAGACTGGACTTCAGATTTCCCCGAGGGATCTTCGGGACTTATCCTTCGACAGGTCCGGTTCCGAACGAAGACACGACCATCGGCACGTCAAGACAGCCGACGACATTTCTGTACGCAAGGGCGGCTCAACCGATATCACAACTCCACCGTATCAACCTCGGCCTCAAGCTGGAGGAGATCAGGAGAGAATCGGCGCGGGAAAAGCTTCGCTCTGAAAAGCAATCGGTAACCCGCGATGTCAAACGAATCTATTACGATCTGATCGGACTGCAAAGCGCCCTCGAAAACGTCGAAGAGAACATCCGGCTTTATCGCGAACTTGATCGGGTTGTTGGAGAGCAGGTAGCACAGAAAGTCGCGCTCAAAGCTGACTCACTTGAAGTCAAGACTCAGATCGCCGCACAGGAATATTCTTCATTAACGCTGCGCAATTCGCTGGCTTCTCAGAAAGAACAGTTCAATCTGCTGCTCGGCCGCGACGTCGAGACCGATTTCAGGGTCAGCGCCCTTACTGACGGCACGATGATCGAAGTCGATCTGGCCGCCGCGCGCGCTGGCGCTCGATCAAAGGCCGGAAATCAGGGAAGCGCGGTTGATGCTCAAACAGGCAGACCTCGACCAGCGCATCAAAAAATCGGAATTGATTCCGGATATCAGTCTGGCCGTCACCTACCTGCGCATAGCTCCGATCAGCATCATTCCTCAGAACATCGCTTCAGTCGGGATCAGCCTGACATGGGAGCCATTCGACTGGGGACGCAGGAAGCGTGAAAGGGACGGCAAGATAAAAACCGCGGAACAGGCTCAGATTGCGGTTCGAACAACCGAAGCTCAGGTCAGGATCGAAATCAACTCTCTCTACCGCAAGCTTGAAGAAGCGCGAGCGATGCTCAAGGTCAGCCAACTGGCTCAGGATTCGACGCGAGAAAAGTTGCGTGTCACGACGAATCTCTATGCAAATCAGAGCGCGATGCTCAAAGACCTGTTGCAGGCTCAATCGGCAATGACGGAAACGGGCCACAAATACCAGCAGTCATTGCTGGCATACTGGAAAACACGGGCAGAATTTGAGCGCGCCACAGGCAAGGATTGAACTATGAAGATGGGTATTTATCCGGTTTCACCTTATCGAACCGGTTTTGGACGGACAGCTTTTCTGATAATTGCCCTGCTTATTCCGGCTGGGCTTGTCACTGCATGCCGCAAGGCCCAGTCGTACGAGAAGCCTTTGACGCCGGTCAGAACGCAGTCTGTCGTGCAGCAATATACGACTGGCGGAGCCGCGCGTTATTCGGCCAACATACAGCCCAACTCACAGGTAGATCTCGCATTCAAGATCGGCGGTTACATCGAAAGCATCTTCAGTACCGGCGGGCGGACCGTGCAGGAAGGCGACTGGATATCCAAAGGAACGTTGCTGGCAAAAATTGGCGAGACCGAATTGAGTGCAAGAGTCAGCCAGTCAACGGCTCAGCTTGCCGAGGCGCGGGCGGCCCATTCTCAGGTCAAATCGCAGCTCGCCGAGGCCCTGGCCGCTCAGGAGAACTCAAAGCTCGAACTGGATCGCGCCACAAAGCTGTTTGCAGCCGACAGCCTGATCAAATCCAGTCTGGATGCGGCAAAGGCCAGATTTGATATGGGTCAGGCGAGAATCGATGCCATCGGAGCCCAACTGGCGATGACGCAGGCGAAGATCGACGCGGCTAAAGCCCAACTCGAAGAGGCCGAAAGTTTCAAAAGAACAGTGAACTCCGCGCGCCGATGAGCGGACTACTTCTCAAACGAACCGTTGAGGTCGGATCGCTGGTTGCGCCGGGCGCTCCGGCTTTCATTCTGGCTGATACCAATTCAGTCAAAGCGGTCTTCGGTGTGCCCGACGTCGAGACTCCGAAATTAAAGATCGGCAGCTCGCTCAATGTCACTTCCGAAGCCATCAGCGGGGTCGAAATGCGCGGCCGTCTGGCGCGCGTTTCTCCTTTGGCCGACCCAAAGACTCGCATCTTCGATGTCGAAGTCATGATCCCCAATCCCGGCCGCCGCTTGAAAGTCGGCATGGTGGTCTCGCTCGAAGTCGCCTCCGGCAAGACTCCCTCACTTGTTACGGTTGTTCCACTGCTGGCCCTTTTTCAACTCAAGGAAAAAACCGGCGGATACGGCGTCTTCGTCGTCGAACAGGAGAGTGGTCATGACATTGCCCGACTGCATCGCGTCAGCATTGGAGAGACAATCGGTAATTTGATCGTCGCTTCAAGCGGCGTCAAAGCCGGCGAAAAGATCATAGTTTCAGGCGCCACACTGGTTAGCGATGGTGAAAAAGTGCGCGTCATACAATGAAAGAAGGAGATCACGAAAGAGGGGAAGAAGAGATTACGACAGACGAAACAGACGAAACAAACGGAAGATTAAGATAATCACGAACCATAAATTTTTGTTTTTTTGTTTGTTTCGTTTATTTCGTCTGTTTCGTAATCTCTTCTTCCTCTGCTTCGTAACTCATTATCATAATGTCTCACGGAAAATCCGACAGCGAGCTGATAAGAACGACGCATAACACGGCGCGATTCTTCACTGAAAACAATCACATTTCATGGGTGCTGTTGATTGCCACGATCCTGTGGGGCATTTATGGATACATGGCGATGCCCAAGCGCAAGGATCCGCAGTTGCCGATGCACTACGTCGTTGCGTTGTGCCCGTGGCCGGGCGCCGGAGCCGAGAAGATCGAGCAGCAGATCACGCGCAGGATCGAAGAAAAGGTCGCTGAAAATTCGAAGGTCGATCAGATTACCTCGATCGCAAGAAACGGCGTCACTGTTGTTGAGGTGCGGGTTCAGGAGAGCGTTTTTGAGAGTACAAAAGAGTTTGACGACGTCAAGATCCGGCTCGACAGCATTAAGGATCTGCCGGAAGGGGCTGGGCCGATCATTTTCTTCAAGGACTTCGGACAGACCGCCGCATTGATGCTGACCGTCGCCAGCCCAAAGATCTCTCAGGTCGAAATCTCGCTGCGGGCGGAGGCCGTCAGCGAGGCCATCTCTCAGGCAAGGCAAAAAAACCCAGGTGCGCGCGAATCGCTGATCATCAACTTCCCCGGTGCAGTCAAAGCAGAGATGATCGAAAGGTTTCGCGACCTGATGGCTCAAACGGCATCAGATCGGCGATTGTTGCGAAATGTTCGTAATATATTGACGGTTCCGGATTTATCGGTATTGACGCTGAAGTGGTTGATGGCGGCGAATCTCTATCCAATTTCGCTCAACAGTTCTTCAAGGAAAGAGTTGCGGAGCTGCACCCCGACATCTGGCAACCGGTGATCATTCGGGACCCGGCAGAGACCCGGGCGAAAATCGAGTCGGTCGCCGGAGAAAAGTACAGCTATCGCGAGCTCGATGATTTCACGGAATTGATCAAGCGAACGCTGCAGAACGTGCCGCAGGTTTCCAAGGTCGTTCGATCCGGCGTGCTCGGCGAGCAAGTTGTGCTTGAATATTCGCAGCAACGAATGGCGTCGCTCGGCACTCCGCCATCGCTCATCGGAGAGGTGCTAGGTGCCCGCAACATTTCGCTTCCCGGCGGTGCGATGGAGATCGATGGAAAGAACCTTGCCATCGATCCTTCAGGCGAATTCAAAAGTGAAAAGGAGATTGGCGATGTTCTGGTGACCACTTCCTCGACCGGGACGCCGGTCTATCTTCGCGATGTGGTCAATATCAATCGCGGCTACGAGAGCCCGGCGCGCTTTCTCAACTATATCAACCAGCGGAATTCTTCGGGTGAGTGGAATCGTTCCCGAGCGATCACTCTGGCAGTCAACATGCGCGATGGTGAGCAGATTGGCGAGTTCGGAGAGGCCGTCAATGAAGCGATGACGCTGATCAAAGAACGCCTGCCGGACGATCTCATTCTGGCTCGGATTTCAGATCAGCCTCAGCAGGTCCGCGAGGATGTCGGATTGTTCATGCGCAGTTTGATGGAGGCGGTGTTGCTCGTCGTTCTTGTGGCGTTGATAGGGTTCTGGGAATGGCGTTCAGCTTTGCTGATTGCGGCGTCCATCCCACTGACACTGGCCATGAGCTTCGGGATGATGAGATTGCTGGGGCTCGATTTGCAGCAGGTCTCGATCGCTTCGCTGATCCTGGCTTTGGGACTGCTCGTCGATGATCCTGTGGTTGCCGGGGATGCGATCAAGCGCGATCTTGCCCTCGGGCACAAACCCGACATCGCAGCCTGGCTGGGTCCGACGAAACTGGCCACTGCGATAATGTTCGCCACGCTGACGAACATCGTTGCCTACCTGCCGTTCCTGATGATCAGCGGGGATATGGGCAGATTTCTTTACACTCTGCCGGTGGTGCTGACCATCACTCTTGTCGCTTCGCGCCTGGTGACGATGACGTTCATCCCACTGCTTGGATCATACCTGCTGCGGCGCGGAAAAAAACGCGAACCGACGATCGAGGAACGCCGCGAGCGCGGGATGTCGGGTCTTTACTATCGTGTCGGCGGTTTTGCGATCGATCATCGCTGGGCGGTGATGGGAGCTTCTCTGCTCATTCTGGCCGGCGGAATGTTCCTGTTTACGAGGCTCAAGACGCAGCTCTTTCCCGATGACAATGCCTACATCTCTTACGTCGAGGTATGGCTGCCTGAAGACGCATCCCTATCGGCTACGAATCAGACTGCCGAGCGGGTTGAAGCCGTGATTCGCGACATTGCCGCCAGATACGGGAAGGACCATCCCGGGAAGGACGGAAAGCCCCGCGAGATTCTTGACTCGCTGACGACCTTTGTCGGCGGGGGCGGGCCGCGTTTCTGGTATTCAGTCGCACCGGAGATGATGCAGCTCAATTACGCCCAGATCATGATCCGCGTCAAAGACAAACACGATTCCCAGCCCATGTCCATCCCGCTGCAAATGGCTTTGTCTTCGACGATTACCGGCGCGATGGTCGATGTGCGCCAGCTCAAGAGCGGCAAGAACGTCGGCATTCCGGTATCGTATCGAATCTCGGGGCAGGATATCGCAACGCTGCGCGATCTCGCAGGCCAGGTCAGGAACATCCTTGTATCGATTCCTCAATCCGATCGCATACGAGACGACTGGGGCGTCTCGAGCATGGTTGCCAGGCTGCAGATCGATCCTGACCGCGCCACCCTGGCAAACATGTCTAATCTCGATGTAGCAATGTCCTCCGTGGGCGGCCTGAGTGGACTGCCGGTGACGGTGCTGCGCGAGGGCGATAAACAGATTCCCGTGACTGTGCGCATGGAGCGCGAGGAACGAGCCAGGTTATCCGACCTCGAAACCCTCTACGTCTATTCAGTCAGAGGTACTGAGCAGACGCCGCTGCGTCAGGTTTCGACCATCGATTACCAAATGCAACCCGAGAAGCTCTGGCGACTCAACCAGTTCAGAACCATCACCATCTCATGCTTTCCCGTGCCCGGAGCTCTCGCTTCTCAGGTATTTGCATCCGCTCAACCGAGGATCGATGAACTCGTTAAAAAGCTCCCGCCCGGATACAGGCTCGAAACCGGCGGCGAACAGGAGGAGCGCGGCAAGGGGTTCGGCGAGCTGGGCGTGGTCATGCTCGTCATCATCGGCAGCATCTTCCTGATGCTCGTCCTGCAATTCAGAAATGCCGTCAAACCCCTGATCGTTTACGCGGCAATACCTTTTGGAATTGTCGGAGCAGTCGTCGGCCTTTTCGTCATGGACACCCCGTTCGGATTCATCGCTTTTCTGGGCATCGCCAGTCTGATCGGAGTCATCGTCTCGCATCATCGTGCTCTTCGATTTCATCGAAGAGATGCGCGAGCGCGGCGGAGCGCTTCGCGAATCCCTGCTCGACGCCGGCATCGTCCGCCTGCGGCCCGTCATGATCACCGTCGGAGCTACCGTATTCGGCCTCGTCCCGCTGGCTTTGAACGGAGGCCCCCTCTGGGAGCCGCTCTGCTACGCCCAGATCGGCGGCCTCGTCTTCGCCAACTACATAACCAAACTGCTCGTCCCGGCTCTTTACGCCATCTGCGTCCTCGATCTGAAGATCGTCAAATGGGAGACTCATAGCGGGGCGGGCGTCGGAAAGAAGATTACGAATATGATGCGTCATGGTTGCACGTTATTGGATTCACGCATGGAGTTCCGCGCATGGGTTCCGCCTTCAGGCGGAACTTTCGTAAACCTGGGTTTCGTGAAGGCGACAAATATTGATTTCAGCAAATAGTTCGCCTGAAGGCGGAACTCCATGCGTTATGCGTGGAACTCCATGCGCGGAACTTTATGCGCGATTGGTAAACTATCCTCTCATGAAAAAAATCCTCTATTCTTGCATTCTTTCGACGATATTATTCCTCACACCTTTGAATGGGCCAGCACAGGAGATGAGGTACACAAGCGGCGCTCAAAGCTGGGACACCGAATCGCTCGGAAATCACAGGGCGGTGATCGAAGTGAAGGAGGCGAAGGGAAAGGCTGTCAGAGTCGTCATTCCATGGCGCCGTAGAGACTACCACCCTGATACAAAGCTCGTCATCATAGTCGATGCAAAGACGGGTACGCGTGTGATGAACGTCGAGCGCGGAGTTATCAATCGCGAGTCGGGCGAGATTTTCTTTGAACCGGTTTCAGGCGCGGGCAGTTACTATGCCTACTATCTTCCATACAATCCCGGCGGCAGAAAGAACTATCCGACGGTGACCTATCTAAAACCCGAGCAGACGGCTGATGCGGTTTGGCTCAGGTCGCTGCAGCAGTCATCGAACATCCCGCCGGCCTCGGTGATCGAGTTTCAATCGATCGATGAGCTGAACAGCTTTTATCCGATGGAGGTGATCGCGACGGCCGATGAGACACAGCGGATCATCAGAGACCATCAGGGAGACGGGTTCATCGTTTTTCCTGAAGACCGGCTGCACCCGATCAAAATGACGAACGATCTGCCGCAACGCTGGATCTTGGCGGGCGTGAAGGATTCGTTTTTCTCAGAGGCTTCACGCGGCGAATACCTGGCTTTTCAATTCGGAATCTATGCCATACAGGCTACTGAAGATGTTCAGATCAGATTCACCGATCTGAGATCGCCTTCCAGCAAGGTTATTCCTTCAAATCTCATCAGCTGCATCAACACCAATGGCATTGACTGGAGCGGCAAGCCGTTCACCAAAAAAGTGAACGTCGATCAAGGCAAGGTTCAGGCAATGTGGTGTGGCATCGATGTGCCGAATAACCAGGCGCCAGGGATTTATCTGGGTTCTGCGAGCATTACGGCAAAAGGGCAGCCGTCTAAAAATATCATTTTGTCGATCACGGTGAACGATAAGATTCTGGCGGACGGAGGCGCATCAGAGCCGTGGAAGCAGACTCGATTGAAATGGCTGAATTCGACAATGGCTCAGCGCAACGATGTCATCGCTCCATACCTGCCGTTAAAGGTCGTTAATCGATCGATCAGCCTGTTGGGAAGAAGAGTCGTTCTGGGGCCTGATGGATTTCCGCAAAAGATTCAGACATTCTTCACTCCTGAGATGACATCGATATCCGAAAAAGCGAAAGATGTCATTATTCAACCCATTACATTTATTGCTCAATCCGGCGATGGCTCTCCGCTTCGGTGGCGACCGGCAGGATTGAAATTCACCGAACAGAAACCGGGTACTGTGAGATGGGCAGCTAGAAACATGTCAGCCGATCTGGAGTGATGGATATCGAGGTATCGATCGAGTTCGACGGTTTCGTCGCATATTCAGTCAAAGTCACGGCGCTTCGCGATGTCTCGCTGAAAGACATAAGGATGAATATTCCCTTTAACAGGCAATCGGCGAAGTATTCGATGGGCCTCGGGTTGAAAGGCGGCCTGCGCCCCGAAAAATTCGGCTGGAAATGGGAAGTGGCGACAAAGAATCAGGATGGAGCATGGATCGGAGACGTCAATGCCGGATTGCAGTTTTCATTGCGAGCGGAAAACTATGTCCGGCCGCTCAACACGAACTTCTACCTACAGAAACCGCTGAACTTGCCGCCCTCGTGGGGGAACGAAGGCAAAGGCGGAATTGATTTCGTCGAGCACGAAGGCACGGTGCTGGTCAGTAATTACAGCGGCTCGCGCAAGATGAAAAAGGGCGAAACTCTGCATTACGATTTCAATCTTCTGATCACTCCATTCCATGCAATCAACACCGACTTCCAGTGGAGCACACGTTTCTATCACAAATACAGTCCTGTCGATGATGTCAAAGCCACTGGCGCGACCGTGGTCAACATTCACCATGCCAATGCCATCAATCCATACATCAATTATCCGTTTATTGCGCATAAGGAGATGAAGGCCTATATCGACGAGGCTCACGCCAGGGGCTTGCAGGTGAAGATCTACAACACGGTGAGGGAGCTTTCTAACCGGGCATACGGACATTTGCCATGCGCAGCCTCGGCCATGAGATCTACTCACCGGGCAAGGGCGGCGGCTTCTCATGGCTGCAGGAGCACATCGGTGACGATTACATCGCAGCATGGTTTGTCCCCGAATTGAAAGACGCCGCAATCATCAACAGCGGCATGAGCCGCTGGCACAATTATTACGTTGAAGGAATGAACTGGCTGGTGCGCAATGTCGGCATCGACGGCATCTATCTGGACGATGTGGCTTTTGACCGCATCACCATGAAGCGTATCAAACGCGTGCTCCTTCAGGATGGGCATCCCGGCATCCTCGATCTGCATTCGGCCAACCAGTACAACAAGAATGACGGCTTCAATAACAGCGCGGTTCTCTACCTTGAGCATTTCCCATATCTCAACCGGCTCTGGTTCGGAGAGTATTTCGACTACGAAAAAATCCGCCGGATTTTTATTTGACCGAAATCAGCGGAGTACCGTTCGGGCTCATGGGAGAGATGCTTGAAGGCGGAGGAAATCCCTGGCGCGGGATGGTCTTCGGCATGACCAATCGCATGCCCTGGAGCGACAATGCCGATCCACGGCCTATCTGGAAGGTCTGGGACGATTTCGGAATGAACGGCACACGGATGATCGGTTACTGGGTCGAAAACAATCCCGTCAAATCGAACAATAAAAATGTCCTCGCGACAATTTACAAAAAGCCCGGCGCGGTACTGATCGCTCTCGCAAGCTGGGCGGATGAAGATGTCCGAGTCAAGCTTGATATTGACTGGAAGGCTCTGGGCATCGATCCTGCCAACGCAACGATCACAGCGCCTGAAGTGAAAAACTTCCAAAAGCAAAGCAGCTTCGAAATTAACGACGAGATTCCCGTGCCTAAAGGTAAAGGCTGGATATTGGAAATCAGGAAAGACAAGAGTACGAAACAAACGAAATAAACGAAACAGACGAAAATTTTTCAACCGGTCATTGGACGAGCTTTCCTCAGGACAAACGAATAGCCAATTAAACAGGCTTCATCAACCCATGTAATTTTTCGTCTGTTTCGTTTATTTCGTCTGTTTCGTAATCTCTCTCTATTTTTCGTAATCACTTTTCACCATGAAATTAAGAACGATCATCACCGTCATATTGCTGGTTTTGTTTAGCGGCAGAGTGGAAAAGGCGGACTGGCTGCTGGGCGGCGCGTTTGAGCGAGCCGAGGTCAATCGCAGTGTGGACGGAAAAGAGATAACCCTGAGCAACGGCCTGGTCAGACGGACTATCAGAATCGCTCCGAATGCGGCGACCGTGGCGTTGGATAATCTGGTTTCGGGTGAATCGATGCTCAGAGCCGTCGCGCCGGAAGCCGTGATTGAACTGGATGGAAAGAGCTATACCGTGGGGGGGCTGACCGGACAGCCGAATCTGGCCTATCTCAAATCCGAATGGCTGGATGCGATGAAATCCGATCCGGACGCGTTTCAGTTCGAGAGGTACGAAACGGGCAAGCCTGAAGAAAGAATGGTATGGAAAAGATCTCGCCATTCTGCTGACTCAAGCTGGCCGCCAGCGGGAGTCAAACTGTCTCTTTGGTTCAAATCGCCGAACCTCCCGGGAATCAGGGTTGCAGTGCATTACGAGCTTTATGACGGGGTCCCGCTCATCGCTAAATGGATCACGGTTCGAAACGATACGGGACGCCCGGTCCGGCTTAACCGGTTCAAAAGCGAAGTGTTGAGGGTGGTCGAGACGGAATCTCACGTCGATCCGAGTATCGAATGGATCAAACCAAAACTGACGGTGGTCACGGATTATTCATTTGGCGGAATGTCTATCACCAGCTCGAATCGAACCGTCTTCTGGGAGAGCGATCCGGAATACAAGACGCAGGTCAATTATGAATTGAAGTCTCCGTGCCTGTTGGAAGTGCGGCCACCGGTTGGACCCGATGCTGAGATCGACCCTGGTAAATCGTTCGATTCTTTCCGTGCGTTCGAGTTGTCGCACGACGATTACGACCGCGAACGGCAAGGACTGGCCATCAGAAAGATGTTCCGATTGCTTGCGCCCTGGAGCACCGAGAATCCGATCATGCTCCACCTGACATCGACCGATCCGAAGATCGTCTATCCGGCTATCGACCAGGCCGCCGAATGCGGTTTCGAAATGATCATCATCAGCTTCGGCAGCCGGTTCAACATGGAGGACGTTTCAGAAGCCAACATCAAAAAGTTCCGCGAGTTTCGCGAATACGCCAACAGCAAAGGCCTTGGGCTTGGCGGATACTCGCTACTGACCAGCAGAAAGATCAGCGAAGAAGACGATGTGATCAATCCGAAAACCGGAAAGACCGGGGGGGCAATTTTCGGGAATTCGCCCTGTTTGGGGAGCCGATGGGGAATCGACTATTTCGAACGCATCAAGAAGTTCATCTCCGAGACCGGATTCAACCTGCTGGAGCACGACGGCAACTACCCGGGCGATCTCTGCGCATCGACGACTCATCCCGGCCATCGCGGCTTGAACGACTCCCAATGGACGCAGTACCGGCGCATTGCTGAATTTTACCGATGGTGCCGCGAACGCGGCGTCTATCTGAACGTTCCGGACAACTATTTCCTGGCCGGCTCGAATAAAGTGGGGATGGGTTACCGCGAAACCAACTGGTCACTGCCGCGCGAACAGCAGCACATACACGCACGTCAGAACCTGTTTGACGGAACCTGGCAGAAAACTCCGGAGATGGGTTGGATGTTCGTTCCGCTGGTGCAATATCAGGAGGCGGAGCGGCCGCTACAATCGAGCCGCTGCGAGAGCATCTGAGCGATTACGAACAGCACCTCGCCAACAATCTCGGCTACGGCGCGCAGGCCTGCTATCGTGGCCCAGCGACTTTACGACGGCCCTGAAACGAAGGCCGTCGTGATCAAATGGGTTCAGTGGTTCAAAAAATACAGGGATATTCTGGAATCCGATGTGATTCACGTTCGCCGGGCAGACGGGCGCAATCTCGATGCGGTGCTTCATGTGAATCCATCCCTGCCGGTCAAGGGCCTGGCCATGGTTTTCAATCCAACGGATAAGGAAGCCCCTCATTCGAACACGTGGTTTCTCATCAGGTAGATAAGGGAGCTGTAAGTTCAAAGTTCAAAGGTCAAAGTTCAAAGGTCAAAGTTCAAAGGTCAAAGTTCAAAGAATGAGTTCCGAGCTCGTTTTCGTACAACCGTATCAAGTCTTTAAACTTTAAACTTTAAACTTTTAAACTTTTAAACTTTGCACTTTGTACTTTGCACTTTGCACTCTGAACTCCGATTTACTCCTTGACGCTGCCGGATCAATGATTTCAAATTGAGATTCGATTCTGCTAATCGAACTACCAATCAAAATGTCCGTTAAAGAATCTGAGGTAAACAATCGGTGAAAATTCCGAGCAAGGCAAGGCGCGTCGTTGTGACCGGGATCGGATGCATCAGTCCGGCCGGCATCGGCAAAGATCAATTCTGGCAATCGATGAAGGAAGGGCGCAGCGGGATCGGCGCCATCAGCCGGTTCGACGCATCGGACCTGCCGGTGCGGATTGCCGGAGAGGTCAGGAATTTCGATCCGGATCAGTACATACCACCCAAGGATCGACAGCATGTTTCTCATGCTGTGGCCTTCGCCATTGCCGCGGCGGATCTGACCTTCAAGGATGCGGGCATCGATCCCCGCGAGATGAGCCTCGATGAGAAGCGCGATATCGGGATCATCCTGGGCAGCGGTGGGGCCTCGCTGGGCTTCGTTGAGAAGCAGTACCGCTACTATTTCGCGAACGAAGCGAAGAAGGCGAGCATCTATTCGATACCGACGGCGACTCCCGGTTCGCTGCCGAGCGAGCTGTCGATGCCGTTCGGGATCAAAGGCTTCAGCCATCTGATTTCGACGGGCTGCACTTCTTCCACTGATGCGATCTCGTACGGGGCACAGAACATAGCCATGGGTCGTATCAACACGGTGCTTGCCGGTGGAATCGATGCGCCGCTGGCTCACAGCATCGTCCTTGGATTCTGCGTCATGAAGGTCATGACTCCATCGTGGAATGACGAACCTCAGCGTGGTTCGCGGCCTTTTAGCAAGGATCGAGATGGATTCGTTGTCGCCGAGGGCGGATATCTTTTCCTGCTTGAAGAGCTGGAACACGCACAATCTCGCGGCGCCAGGATCTATGCCGAAATCCTCGGATATGGATCGACATGCGACGCACATCATCGCGTCCGACTTGACGAAACGGGCGTGGAGCCGGCGCGGGCCATGCGGCTCGCACTCGAAGACGCCGAAATATCGCCGGAACAGATCGATTACGTCAATCTTCACGGTACTTCGACGGAGCTTAACGACCGAATCGAAACGCGCGCGGTGAAGCAGGTATTCGGCGATCTGGCTTACAGGATTCCGATGAGCGCGACCAAATCGATGATCGGTCATCCCCAGGGTGCTTCCGGCGCCGCCGGGCTGATGGCGACAATTGGAGGAATGACCGGAGGATTTCTGCCCCCGACAATCAATCTGGATGAGCCCGATCCGGACTGCGATCTGGATTACGTGCCAAATCAATCCCGGCCGAAAGAGATTAATTACGCCCTCTGCAACTGCATCGGCTTCGGCTCGAAAAATTCCGCACTCGTGGTAAAAAGATTTGAGATTTGACATTCCAGATTTCAGCGAGCGCAGCACCGAAGCGGAGTTGATGGACGGCAGCGATTACACCGTCGAAGAGATGATTGATACGCTGGCGGAGCTGCGGCGGGTCAATCATTACCTTGGCGGGCACAGGGCTCTGACGCGCCATCTCTTCCCGATGATTGAAAGACTGGGAAGGCCCGTGGTGAGGTTGCTCGACATCGGCACAGGCTCGGCCGATATCCCGATCCGAGTCGTCGAATGGGCGCGCAGCAGGAAAATAACGGTCAAATACGTGGTCGTCGATTTGAACCCGATTGTCGCTGAAGAAGCGCGGCAACAGGTCAAAGATTATCCTGAAATCGAGGCCGTTTGCGGCAATGCTCTCAACCTTCCATTTGCCGGCGGCGCTTTCGATTTCGTCACGGCCTCTTTATTCCTGCACCATTTCGAAACCCCGAAAGCTGCGGAGTTGCTCAGAGCCTTGTCTGAAAAGGCCGGCGTCGCCTTGATCATCAACGATCTGCGACGCCATCCGGTGGCCTATTATTCGATCAATATTCTGACGCAGATCTTTACCAGAAACCGGCTGGTTCGGAACGATGCCGGAGTTTCAGTGCTGCGAAGCTTCACCGAACGCGACATCCAAAAGCTCTCCGAAGCTTCAGGGTTGCGGTTCGATGTTCACAGGCATTTCCCTTACAGGTATATTTTGATCAATCGGAGTCGGAAAGAGAACAATTCAAAATGACAACAGAAGAAGTGCTCAAAATTTTCGAAGAGAACGGGGCCCTCTTGAAGGGGCATTTTCTGCTGAGTTCCGGACTGCACAGCGACAGATATCTGCAATGCGCCCTGGTGCTGCAGAATCCGCCGGTAGCCGGAACACTCTGTTCTGAGCTGGCGGCAAAAGCGCAGGCGGATAAGAGTATCGGGCGGATAGACCTTGTCATAGCACCCGCTCTGGGCGGAGTAATTGTGGCCCATGAGACAGCGCGCGCGCTTGGAGTCCGCGCGCTTTTCACCGAACGTCAGGAAGGCGCCATGACACTCCGTCGCGGTTTTGAGATCAAGCCGGGTGAGCGCTGCCTCGTGGTCGAAGACGTTGTCACGACCGGCGGCTCGACGCGTGAGGTCATGGAAGTCGTGGCCGGTTGCGGAGGCATCACGGCCGGCGCCGGATCCCTCATCGACCGCAGCGGCGGAGCAGTCGATCTTGGCGTCCCGCGTCACGCTCTGGCCGTGCTCGAAGTGCCAACTTACAAACCTCAGGAATGCCCTCTCTGCAAAGAAGGCTCGAAGGCAATAAAACCAGGCAGCAGACAGTGAAATATCGCATCACCCTCGCCTATGACGGTACCGATTATTCCGGATTTCAGTTTCAGACCGGCCTCAAAACCATTCAGGGAGTCCTCAACAGCGCCGTTGATAAGCTGGAAAGCGCTCCCGTAACGCTTCACGCAGCAGGGCGCACGGATGCAGGCGTTCACGCCGAAGGCCAGGTCATCTCCTTTCAGCTCAACGGCGACTGGGACCCATCAACACTCGTCCGTGCAATCAACGGCAACCTGCCTGATGATATCCGCGTTCTCGATGCGGCCCGTGCCCCCGAAGACTTTCACGCCCGATTCAACGCCAAAGGAAAAACCTACCGCTATCAGGTCTGGAATGGAGAGGTCATGAACCCATTTCTGCTGCGCCATGCCTGGCATTATCGATATGCAATCGACATCGAAAAATTATCCGAACAATCAAGGGCGCTGCTCGGCACACACGACTTCTCGGCCTTCACCGTCTCCGATTGTGAAGTCAGAACCCGGATCCGAACCATCACCCGGATCAGCATCGAACAACAGAATTCGCTGATCAGCCTCGTTTTCAGCGGAGACGGTTTTCTACGCTACCAGGTACGAACCATGGTCGGTGTCCTGATGAATGCCAATCGCGGCCGGTTGAAAATCAATTCGATCGAGGAACTGATAGAGAGCCGGGATCGAAAGCTTGCCGGCACACCGGCTCCGGCTCAAGGGTTGACGCTGATGAAAGTCGAGTATTAGTATTCAATTCCTGTCATCATCGTTCAGTCCGTCATACTGCCTACTGCTCGCAGTTTGATTTTTTACGGCAGGTAATTCCGTGTACTTCATTTCAAGGGCAGACCTGTTTTGCAAACCGATCTGATTTGATCGCGGCGGCAAAAACAATGACCAGTGATTTTCAAGGCTTGATCGAGCCGGGCTCGCTTGACGAGCAACTGTTAAACCAGATAGATGCCTCGCGACTGCCGCGCCACATAGCCGTGATTATGGACGGCAATGGCAGGTGGGCGAAGCGCCGTCTGCTGCCCCGCGTAGCGGGTCACCGGGCGGGCATCGAAGCCGTCCGCGTCACCGTAGACACCTGCGCGCGTCTTGGCATCAAGGCTCTCACCCTTTACGCATTCTCAGTGGAAAACTGGAAGCGGCCGCCATTCGAGATCGAGGCGCTGATGACATTCCTCAAGGAATATCTCCGCAAGGAACTCGACAACATCCATCGCAATAATATCCGTTTTCAGACCATCGGCCGCATCAATGAACTCGATGAAACCGTCCATTTCGAACTGAGAGCGGCAATGAACAAGACCGCCGGCAACACCGGAATGATTCTCAATGTGGCGCTCAATTACGGCGGCCGCGTCGAGATGGTGGACGCTTTCAGGCTTCTCCTCCAAAGGTGCCTGCACGAAGGCATTCCACCCGAATCTATTACCGAAGCCGACATCGAGCATTATCTCTACACCGCCGGTCTTCCTGATCCGGACCTCCTGATCCGCACCAGCGGCGAGATGCGCATCAGCAATTTTTTACTCTGGCAGATTGCCTACTCCGAAATCTACGTGACCGATGTTCTTTGGCCGGATTTCCGCAGACCGGATCTTTTTGCGGCTGTCATCAATTATCAGAAACGCGATCGGCGTTATGGCGGTTTGAGCGAAAATCCCCAACGCGAGGTCGTCATCGCCTCTTAAGGCAAATGAAAAAAGACAGATTACGAAACAGACGAAATAAACGAAACAGACGAAAATTTTTCAACCGATCATTGGACGAGCTTTCCTCGACAAACGAACAACTAATTAAACAGGCTTCATCAACCCTGATAATTTTTCGTTTATTTCGTCTGTTTCGTAATCTATCTTTCGATCTTTTTTAGTAATCTACCCGGAAAAGGATACCCACACTCAGCATGGCACGTGTAATAAGTGCAATAGTCTTTCTGCCGGTTCTGTTCGGTGCGCTCTGGCTTGGGCCTCCAGTCTGTTTTTCGACGCTGGCGGCGATCGGCATCTTTCTGGGCCTTTATGAATATTATTCGCTCACTAAACATGGCGGGTTGACACAAGGGCTGATAGCCGCGGGCGCAATAGTCGCGGCATTCTATTACGACCAGCAATTGCTGATTCCGGCGATCATCGCCGCACTGGTGGTTTTCGAGCTGCTTGTTCAGCTCCTGGGCAGGGCGAAGACCGGGGATTTCAGCGATGTCATCGCCGAGACCTCGATCAGAGTTTTCGGCGTGCTCTATGTCGCGCTGCTCGGTGGCTACATCATCGCCCTCAACACGATCGACGATCCGGTCCCGCAGATGCCGGCGAAACTGCTGACTCTGTTTTTCATAGTCGTCTTCGGCGGAGACACCGGAGCCTACTACACCGGTCGCAGCATCGGGCGGAACAAGCTGGCTCCACGCGTCAGCCCCGGAAAGACGATTGAAGGCGTGTTCGGAGGACTGGCCGGCAATGTCATCGCCGCGCTGATAGCTCATTACACGTTCTTTCCTGAGTTGAAGATATCTTATGCCGTTCCGCTGGCTATCGTCATGGGCTTTCTAGGCATCACCGGCGATCTTTGCGAGTCCATGCTCAAACGCGGAGCCAAAGCGAAAGACGCAGGGAATATCATCCCGGGCCACGGCGGACTTCTCGACCGGCTCGACAGCATGCTCTTCAATGCTCCGCTGTTGTATTATTTCTATCTGATTTATATGAAATAAGATATGAAAGAAATATCCATTCTAGGTTCCACCGGATCGATCGGCTGCAACACGCTGAAGGTTGTAGAAGCATTCAAGGGCGAGTTTGGCGTAGCGGCGCTCGGCGCCGGTTCGAACACTGAGCTGCTGGCCGAACAGGTCGAAGCGCATCGGCCGCGACTGGTCTCGGTCTCCGACGATGAGAGCCGGGAGAAGCTGATTTTTGAATTGAAGCAGCGGGGCATTCTCAACCTGCCGCTGATCTCCACCGGAGTCGAAGGGCTGACTGAAGTCGCAACCTGCGACAGAGTCGAGATCGTCATCGGCGCGGTGGTCGGCGCTTTGGGACTGCTGCCGACATACCATGCCCTTGAGATGGGCCGTAGAGTGGCTCTGGCAAATAAAGAAACAATGGTCATCGCCGGCGAGTTGATGACCAGAGCAGCCGAACGCTCCGGCGCCGAATTGCTGCCCGTCGACAGCGAGCACAACGCTCTTCACCAATGCATGCGCGGAGAAAAACGCGAAGAGATCAAAAGACTGGTCCTGACCGCATCCGGCGGACCGTTCAGAAACGCCGATAAGCAGACCATCGAAAACGCTACTCCCGCGCAGGCTCTCAAACATCCAACCTGGCGCATGGGCGCCAAGATCACCATCGACTCGGCAACCATGATGAACAAGGGTCTTGAGGTCATCGAGGCTCAATGGTTCTTCAATTGCTCCGCCGATGAGATCGACGTCCTCGTCCACCCGCAATCCGTAGTCCACTCCATGGTCGAACTCATCGACGGCTCGATCATTGCTCAAATGGGCGTGACCGATATGCGCCACGCAATTCAATACGCACTGACCTATCCGGCCAGACTGCCGTCACAACTGCCACCGCTGGATCTCACCGCCCTGAGCAAACTTGAGTTTTTCGCGCCCGACACCGACCGCTTCCCATGCCTCAGACTGGCTTATCAGGCCCTCCGCCGGGGAGGAACCATGCCCGCGGTCCTCAATGCCGCAAACGAAGTCGCTGTCGCCGCTTTCCTGGATGAGAAAATCCGCTTTGGCGACATCCCCAGACTCATCGAAGCCGCCTGCGATGCTCACCAGATCTCTCCCGCCAACAGCCTCGAAACCGTCCTCAACGCTGACCGTTGGGCGAGAGACTGGGTCACTCAAAAAATCGCAAACCAGACAACCGCCGTCACAGTTTGATCGAAAAGAAGATTACGAAACCTGTTAGTTTAAAGTTTGTAGCAGCGCTTTTCCCCAAATCGCATCAAATTTGCGACCTCCTGAGTGCGGCGACTTGTCGCCGCTTTGGTATTGTTCCAGAAGTCCTGTTAAATCGGTGGGTGGCTTGCAGTGGATGAGATTTTTCTCAATATTTGAGTGGCCACAGGACTACCAAAGCGGCGACAGGTCGCCGCACTCCATGGAGTCCGCCTGTTTTCAATGATCCACGTATCATCGGTTCATGCTTTAAACTTTCCGCAACGGAATATTCTCTATCTTGACTTGACTAGCCCACAAGTGCGCGAAGCGGGTGGCAGCATGTAGCCCCAGGTAACCTTAAAAATACAACCCAAGTCCGCGAATGAGGGCGACAGCCCTCAATTTAAACGCCCTCACAGCCGTTGCCCACAGAGTATCTACTGGAGTACATTCTTTCCGCCTTTGGAGTGTGCCGGTAATCAAGGACTTCCCGGCTTTCTCCCAGCTCGGCATCCTCAGAAATGACATCAATTCGTGCACCATTTTTTTATCAGCCTTGTCTGTTTTGGGCCGGGTTGACTGAATCATAATAGCTGTTCGATTGAAGAATGGAGATTCTGCCTTGGGAAGCATCATCCTTGTTCACGGCACCGGCGTCAGAGAGGATTCATACAAGGAATCTCTCTCGAAAGTCGGTGAAAATTGCTCGCCAGACGAGTCGATTTAACTCATTCCCTGTTTCTGGGGAGAAAAGTTCGGGGCCAATTCCGCCGGGAAGCTCGCGCTCCATCCCGGATCAGGATTCGTCACGTTCAATCGATGACTTGAACGATGACGATTTCAGCACTGGCATCTGGGGACTGCTTTACGATGATCCGCTGTGCGAACTCCGAATCCTCGGCATAAAAACAAAACAGACAAGCATGGCAGTGCCGAATCAGCTCAGCCCGTATCAACAGCTCGATGGTGAAATCAAAAGGATCAAGCTCGAAGGCGAACTCGGTGAAATCTTCCGCATCTGCGGGCTCAGCACAGTATGGGATGATGCGAAACGCGATGTGACTACATCACAGGATTATAAATCGGCTTTAAACGCTGCCTCTGCTGCGACAGATGATTACCGCCAGGCAATAATACGAGCAATAATCGCACAGGCGATTCTGACGCTTCGCGAACGAAAGAAACTTCGTTATGATGAATCGCCGATAGCCCCTCGCGACAGAGATCGAATAACAGAGCTTCTGCTTGAACAAATGGGGGTCCATCGAGGAGTTATAGGCTGGATTGCCAAACAAGCCCTCGGCCGGCCTGCAACATGGTTCATTCGCCGCAATCGTGCTGATTATTCTGAGTCGGCATATCCGATGATCGGCGATATTCTGCTTTATCAATCAAGAGGTCAGGCCATCAGAGATTTGATCCGCGAAAAGATCAAAGAAGCCAAACCGCCCGTCATTCTGCTGGCGCACAGCCTGGGTGGTATTGCATGTCGTCGACCTTCTGATCACGGAATCATTGCCGGATGTTAATCTGCTGATCACTGCCGGATCACAATCGCCATTTTCTATGAGATCGGCGCACTTGGCAGCCTGGAATCGGGAAAACCATTGCCCGGACATTTCCCCTCACACTGGCTCAACTTTTACGACCCTCGTGATTTTCTGGCATATATTGCCGAGCCGGTCTTTCCTGCCGATCCCGTGAGAAAAATAACCGATATCCGCGTAAACAACCGCGAACCGTTCCCGCAATCTCATACTTCATACTGGAACAATGATGATCTCTGGGATGCAATCAACGACAGGATTAATGAGGCACTGCAATGAGCATCGATCTTCAAAAACTCATGCAATCGTGGTCGGTGTTGAGACTTATGCTGCAGGATCAAATTGGAACCTCGATGGCCCTGCGAACGACGCCTGCAAGTTTGTCAAATGGCTGCGGGCCAAGGGTGTCCCCGCAGAACAGATCAGTCTGTTTGTTTCAGCCCTCCTGAAAATCAGACTTCATTGGATAGCCTCGATTTAAAGCCACGCTCGGCAGATTATGAGAACGATCACCAAAGCGTTGATCGATGATCTGAGTAAAACCGGCGATCTGCTGATATTCTTCTGGGGCGGGCATGGCGTCGTCGATTCGAAGCATAGTCGCCGGTTATTCTGCGCCGACGCGACTTCGTCAAATCCTCGACACATCAGCTTGAACAGCCTTTTGACGTCCTGGCGCACTGACACGATTGGCCATTTCCCCAAGCAGATCGGCTTCGTCGATGCCTGTCAGAACTACCTTGAATATATGCGCCTCGCATCGACTATGCCTGAAGATGTATTGCCATCCGGAACCCCCTGTTGACGGCGTCGAACAATTCTTCATGCTCGCAGCCTCTCCAGGCGAACTGGCGGCAAACCTGCTGCATGAAAAGACCGGCGCATTTTCGAAAGCCTTGATGGAGGAATTGGAAAAACAGGAGGCATCCTGGCCTCCGGAGATGAGCAGGTTAAATAGTCAATTAATGGAGCGCTTCACGATGCTGCGTGACTCCGGCAAGGCCGGCCAGACACCTTCTCATTTCTGGTATCGGGAATGGAATGGGAGCGAGGGCACGATTGGTTCTTTCAAGCGACATTCTCCGGCAAAAGCCGTTGCGCAGATTCCACTATCCAATGAGGATCGGGACGAGTTGGTTCTGGCCCTGCTTGAATTGGAAGCTATGGCCAGCCGCGAAGAGCGTGAAAACGTGATCAAAGATCTACGCCAGGAGATCAAATTCAACATTCCCTACAGCAACAAAGACCGGTTTCACGTTGATAATCTGGTTAAAACGGCGTTGAATTACCCTGGTGGACTGCAGGAAGTGATTCGCGTCGTCAACAGGTTCAAGGGCGCAGATGAAATCGCATGGCAAAAGCTGAAAGTAATCCTGGATAAACTGAACATTGTGATTGACTGAGACACGACAAAGTGCTTTTTTAGCGAACTTTCAATGATCAAACATTCAGCCAACAAATTAACTACTGAAGACAGGCAATCTATTCTGGAGGGCCTGCTCGATTGCGATTCGCAAGAGGAATTCTGGTGGGGGATTATTTCCGACCTGCCCCCTGAGATCAAGTTGGGATTCGACCGGAGCGCTTCCATTAAGGAACGTGTGGATAACCTTGTAAAAAAGGCACTCGAATTTCCCAATGGAATTGAGACGTTGATCAGCCGCGTTAGATTCAGACAAGCAGAAATATGGCATGGTATCGACTTGCCAAATTAGCGTTCAGGTTAATCTGTGACCAGACGAAGACGACTAATGACGAAGAACTTGCCAACCGTTTGGTTGATCTGGTTGAGAAAATCAATCCAGAAAGGACAACCATCGAGCGAATTTGCAAGGAACTGTCTCTCGATTCACCAGAAAGACGAAAGTTCATTAACGCCTATGACGTTATCCTGACTCTCTTTCAGCAGGAGGATAAATCGCAGGCACTGGCTTTTGTCCGCAAACTCGCTCAGCCTGAAATCAGCGGTGAGCAAAGTGAGGATCTGCAAACGTGGCTCGAACAGACACCTTTCTCGTTCGAAGGGGAAATTCCAAACTCTCCGGATGATCGCACTCCACGTCCAAAACGTCGCCTCAATATCGAGCAATATGGTAGTCCGGATGAAAGAGAGATCAAGGGCGCAAACCAATACCTGCTGGGAGAGAGATTTGTCGGACGTAAAAAGGAACTGGTTGATCTGACAGACTGGCTGGGCAGAGAGGGCGACCGGATACTCTGTATTTGTGACCTGGGAGGGACTGGAAAGAGCGCCCTGGTCTGGCATTGGCTGAACAGCGAGTCGACAAAAAGACCCTTGATGATCAGGGAATTAAAGAAACCTTATGGTCTACGTTTTATGCGCGCAATTTTGATTCGATGCAGTTTTTGCGTGACCTGGCGAAGGAACTCGGTGGAGCGACAATTGTTGAGAGTGACACATACCGTGCACAGAGGAGACTTCAGGAGTTTATTCTAGATCGGTTAAGAAAAGAGAAGTGGCTTCTGGTACTGGACGGACTGGAACGCGAGATGGGGGCGTTTGCAAACCCCGAACATTCGCAGATTGACAGCGAAGAACAGGATCGACGTAATGAGAATGGCAATGTACTTATTGAGGAGAAATATATACGAGGTTACGTCTTTCCTGATTTTCTGATAGCTCTGCTGAAAACATCGGCGAAGGTTCTGATCACCTCTCGAATTTTCCCCGAAAATCTGATGTTCGGAGACAGGCCATTCCCTGGAGTTATTCCTTATCCGTTTTCTCCATTGTCGTTTGAAGATGCGACCGACGTGTGGGACCTTGCCGGCGAACCTGATAGTTCGGCATTCCAAAAGGAATTTTCAAGATTATCGGCTATCACCTACAGGTGATCCCAGTTGTCTCAGCCGCTGTCAAGGAACAGTCTCTAAGCTTCATGGACTGGTTCAATGATTTTACTGAAGCAGACCGGCAGACATGTTTGGAGTCGAATACCGTGACGGCGCGACGCCACGGGGTGGCTGGATTTGGCTACTCGCGATCTGACTCAGGACCACCGCGATGCTGGCTGACGCTCTGCTACATCGTCCGTCGTTCAGAAGCAAGCAATGTCGATGCTCTGGAAAAGGCTCTTGTTGACAGCTCTCAATCCAACGAGGGAAGACCCGGACGGTTTCGATCAAAGAAAAGCTGATCGAGCTGCTGAAGTATCTCGAAAAGCGAAGGCTCATTGGAACCGATTTCACTAAGGATCTTGTGGATGTACACCCTGTGATCCGGGGGTCAGGTAATGCGATATATTCTGAAACAATTCGAACCGGGCGGGAAAAAGATGAAGAATTGCTGCAGCATATTGAATCAGGCGATGTCAGCGATTTGCTGCTACGCATACTCTCCCAACCTGATCTTGAGGAATGCTTCCAATCACTATCAAATTTGATGGGAGAGTTAAAGATAGTGCCTCACCTCAAAATTTCACGCTACGACTATTGGGAAGACTCTACACTGAGTCCCGACCTGGAATATCGCCATAGGGCTTCTCTGCCTGCACTCAGATTGCGCAAGGATCAGGCATTAGCATTGCAAAGAACCGCTAACGAGCTGATGACGAGAGGGCAGTGGGACGACTCTGCCGCTGTGTTCAAGCGGGCCATTATGGCGTTTTATCTTTGCGGAGACCTGCAATCAGTCGAGGATTGTCGCCGCAGCCACGACTGGCAAATCTTATATGGAGGTTCGCTGCGGCAAGCTGAAAATCATCTTCTGGACGAATTGGAGAAGCCTGAGAATCTTCGTTCCGCCCATGATCCATACTGGCTGGCGCTGCTGCTGGCAATACGACAAAGCCCACACGCAAGGGAGCTTTTGGAGAGTCTTGCATCCGATGAGAGCCGCTGGACATTGCAGACGGTGGCGGAACTATGGAGTTCTACCTTGAGGATTACGAAAGGCAGCCGTGCTTGCTCAACAAGCGCTCGATCGCCGTGATAAGGAGGATAGAACATCGGTCGGCCAGTTACTTTGGGAAAAGGTTACCCTCGGACTTGCACTTGTTCGTATGGAAAAAGGTGATGAAGCGATTGAGCATCTCGACTTTGCCAATTCCCGTGGCATGGGGTGGTGCTACAACATTGTGCCGATGTTTGCCATGGCCGGTCTTATTGAATATCAGTATCACGAAGCCATGAAGATTAGCCGCAAACTGGAAAGACAGGAAAAGTTATCGAGGACCGATTTCATTTACAAGCAGTATTGCAAGTCCGATCCGGTTAACCAGTTCCAGATACCCGCGGCTGAAGCTCATTTAGCTATGGCAAGAGTCCACCTGGCAAGACGGGAGCACGAGGATGCAAACAATCTGGCGCTAATGGCATTTAAAATCGCAGATGGGCAGA
>JADJLO010000019.1 GCA_016710075.1 Acidobacteriota bacterium
AAGTCAAACTGTCAACCGACGATTTTGGCAAAGCCAGGCCGCTATTCAATTACATCTAATCGAATCGGAGGAATCTAATATGAGGTATTCAAAATTATCCTCTTTGTTGGCGTTCATCAGGTTAACGGTTGCTGTGGGAATGTGCGTGTTCGTCTGTTGCGGCATCGCAAATGCTCAGCTTACCACGTTGCACTCGTTTAACGTGGTAGAGGATGGTTTCAATCCCACGAGTCCGCTCATCCAGGCTAGCGATGGGAATTTCTACGGGGTTAATGCTTATTGCATCTTCAAAATGGCGCCAGACGGTACATTTACGGTGATGCGCGCGTTAGACTTTTCGATCGACGGTTGGTGGCCGCGGGGCGCGTTGATCCAAGCCACTGACGGTAACCTTTATGGAACAACCTATGGCGGCGGCCCGGGAGGTGGCGGAACCGTCTTCAAGATGGCTCTTGACGGGACGTTTACGGTTGTGCATGCGTTCGTAGCCTTCGATGCGGGAACAAATCCGGCGACCGGGTTAATCCAAGCAACTGACGGCAATTTTTACGGGACGACAACCTCTGGCGCCGCTGGCGGGCACGAAGGTACCATTTTCAGGATGACTCCTGACGGGACGGTTACTGTGCTTTACGTTATGACTTGGGAGTCACAAGGTCCAAGAAACTTTACCAATCCTCTTATCCAGGCGAGTGACGGCAATATCTATGGAACCAGCCAAAACGGTGGCACTGCTGACTTGGGTACGATCTTCAAGATGACGCTCAATGGCACGTTTACATTAATGCACTCGTTTGAGCGATCAGAAGGAGCCGGTCCGCGGGACGGACTTATTCAGGCAAGTGACGGCAATTTCTACGGAACCACCCAAGTTGGCGGAACTGCTGACTGGGGTACAATCTTCAAAGTGACGCTGGACGGGGTGTTTTTGACATTTTATTCATTCACTGATGGAGTAGACGGGGCGCAACCTTTTGGTAGGCCAATACAAGCGGCGGACGGAAACTTTTACGGAACAACCTATTCCGGCACACTCGCCGGTAACGGGACGATCTACAAGATTACGCCACAAGGAACGCTAACTACGTTGCACTATTTCGCGAACTCCCGAGAAGAAGGAGTTTCCCCAGCATGTGCCTTGATCCAAGGAACCGACGGTGCCTTCTACGGGACAACCTCTGGCGGTGGTGACCTCATGTGGGAAGCAGGCGCGCTATTTCGGTTTGGCACGCCCGCCGGAAATAACGTTTACGTTCCATTCGCTAGTACGGCTCTCACCTTCAACGCCGTCACGAGTGCCGGTATTTCACATGTCGATGCGATTGATGCTGCGACAATAGGCGACGTGCCGGGAGGGTTTGCCGTGTCCAACTCACAAGCCTATCAGATTTCCACTACCGCGACATTTACAGGGTCAATAACTATTGCCTTTGTAATTTCTGATCCAATCTCAGAAACCGACTTCGACAACCTGGGCATCTTGCACAATGAAAGTGGGGTGCTGCGTGATGTCACCGCTACTTCGCCACCCCGGAACTTCGAAAGCCGTACTGTCTACGCGATGACAAACTCGCTCAGTCCGTTCTATGTCGTCCGACGCGGGAATCACGTCACTCCTCTGTTCGACCAAACCAAGGCGCACAAGATCGGGAGCACCGTGCCAATCAAGCTTCAACTCCTGAATGCCAGTAATGGTAATGTCTCCTCTTCGAGCACGGTCTTAACTGCTCGGGGCGAGACTAATTGGAGGGACCACCACAGCCCCGGTCGTCGATTCAGGCAATGCAAACCCCGACAACTTCGTTATGATCCACGCTCGGCGGTGCTGGCGGAGGATATATTTCAACTTGAGCACAAGGGTCTAACGCCCGGGAGATATGTTCTGGAGTCTCTACGCAGGGAACGACCACTCCTTCTTCTACACTGTGAAATTTGAGGTGAAATAGACTCCAAATGAGCAAGCAAACCCAAGGCGAGGGGCCTTGGGTTTTGTTTTGTATAAGGACGATGAGTCCCTACAACAAAGAGGCTGACTGATCATCAAGCAAGTTACTCATCTGTGATAAACGCGGCCCGTGTTCTTCGTTGCCGACGTAAACCGCGCATTGCGGGTCTACCTGGCTAATTTTGCCCCTCCCCTCGAAAAGGTAAACTTTGGCTCTCGCTAAATATTTGTGACATCAAGGGCAAAAATGGCATCCGACCAAAATGGCTGAATGTAGCCGCACAGGTGCTACTCATACAATACGGGCATTGAAATCCTTTGTTTCGATTTCGCAGAAAGGCGGAAGGGAAGCAGCCAAACAGGACATGAGGGACAAATATGCAGAGATCAATGAAACGAATGATACAAAATGTATGAAGGGCGAAGGACCGGAATCTGAAACAGGAGAAGTTTATCTAGAATAGAATTAGCGGTCTTCGTCGCCCACTATTGTTAGTCAATATTGCCGACCGGAATCCTCAACTCACGCCAAACAACTCGACCATTTAATACTGCTTCTTTGATTTTTCGCTGTCTTGGATTGAGCGAAGAGTTCCCAGATTTTACCTCAAGAAAGACAATTTCGTTTATATAATCATCATCCGCGCCATCGAACACAATGAAATCAATAGGGCTGCCAACAAATCTCACATCTTTGGGATTGTATGGAAAGAGTGGCATATAAGGCGCAAGATGCTCGGTGATCTTACCTCGTATCACAGCCTGACTTCTAAATATGGCGTCTTGCCGAATTGAGACTTCGTTTCGATCTTCCATTCTTGTAGCTGCGCGCCAGCTTCACGCCTGGCGATATCTAATTGCTCTCTCTTTGATATTTCCAAATCTCTGTCTCGCCAAGTCTGATATTTTCGTTCAGACCAGCCGGTTCATTTGCCATATTAGCAGGATGATTATTATCACTGCTAATCCAAGGATGAGAATTGATATTTCTTCAAAAGACATGCTAATCATAATTCAAAGTATCGAAATAGAATCAATCAAACGTCATGTCAACCCACGTTGCCTTAAATATTCTTTCATCTTACTTGTTACGGTAGTCTCTTTAAGCCCGATATATCCAAGTCTTGTTAATCCAATGATGTGTCGAAATCCTTCACCTGTAATTTGGTTGCCATTTAGATGTAAGGTTTCTAAATGCTCAAGATTAGTGAGATTACGCAACCCCTCATCCGTGATGCGAGTCCAGCTAAGACCCAAACCTCGAAGCTGTTTCAGATTTGAAATATGATGTAACCCTTCATCCGTAATATTGGTGCCTGAGAGAATTAAGTAATTTAGTTGTTCAAGATTGGAGAGATAACGCAGTCCTTTGTCAGTGATTTGTGTGTTGGGTAAAAATAAGGTTTGTAGCTGTTTGAAACCTGAAATATGACGCAGCCCCTCGTCAGTGATTGGCGTCAATTAGGTATAATGTACGTAGATGGTCTAGTTTGGATAAATGACGCAATCCTTCACCGGTAATACCTGAATAGTGTATAAAAGCCTTTGTTTTATAATCCATACATCGCTTTGAAGTTTTAAACTTTGCAATTGCTTCAGATTTGAAAGATGACGAAGTCCTTCGTCGGTGATCTGCGTGCTAGAAAGATCCAATACTTGCAATTGCTTTAGATTTGAAAGATGACGAAGTCCTTCATCGGTAACTTTTGTCCCGCAAAGATTGATCTCTATTAAATTATTTAGGCTTCTTATTGTAGTTATACTGAAATCGCTAATCTTTGAATAACTAAGTCCAATATATTTGAGACCCGTAAGTTTTGAAATATAAGAAAGTGCTGAATCATCCACGTTTTCATTCTCGAAGCCTATACCATCTATGTCATCCGGTTTAAGACGGGTTAAAGCATAAATGTGCTTCAATCCTTCTTTAGTCAATTTTAGATAAATAAATTGATCTCTGGAAAGTTCAATCGTGCCGGTTGCTTCACCTATAGGATTTTTACAGATTCCAGAACTCAAGGGTTCCCCGCTCAAATAATGACACCAATCCTGTTCTTTAAAGTACAAAATGCCTAGAGAGACATTGTTGGGAAAATGAAGCACACGTTTTTTGCTTCGCTGAATCTGCTCAAGCCCACGTCGTGCAAGGCTATTTGATCGAGTTGTTAAGCCGTGATCATCTGCCTTTATTAAACTATTGTTCTCTTCCTTCTCATCACTCATATGATATTTACTCGCTGAACAACCGGCAACCATCCATTTTATTGACGAGCTTCAGTAGTATGTCATAGCCCTCGGCCTTAGATTCTCTGATATCCCGATCCAGATCATCGGCCATCTCAAGCAGTAAATCTCGGCCTTCGTTTCCGACTTCCTCTATGCGTTTCCGTAATTGTTGTATCTCTGAGTTCATAAAATAGTTGATCTCGTTATCAATGGCTGCAATTCGATTTTCGACTCTGGCAATATTGCGGATGACTTTTACAAGTTCATCTCCAACGCTTTCACCTTTTAGCCGCTCGGGGCTGGTTGTCCATTCATAGAGCAGTTCCTGAAGCCGGCTTAAATCGCCTTTTTCATAAGCCCGATTGACTTCAGCCATGATTCGATTTCGGCGTTCCCGGTCAGCATCGTCATTTGCCAGATCGGGATGAACCTGGCGTGCTATTTCTCGATAGAGTTTTTGAGTTCGTCGGTAGGTTTGAATTTCGCTTTTGCCGGTAGTTCTTCGAGAGCCTTTGATTCTTGAGCGGACTCTTCGGCCTGTTGGCGGTATTGTTCGGCTTGCCTTCTGGCCCCTTTGTCCTCAGGTTTGAGTCTGGCCTGGGTCTCGGCGATTTGGGCATTGATTTTATCAAGTTCTGCATAGCGCCAGCCAACAATCCGAAGATATCGATTCTCAAATTGGTTCAATTCCGCTTTAAGAGTGGCCAGTTCCAGTTCGCGATCGGCAAGTTCTATTTCCAGATCTGCCAATTCCTTCCGCTTCTTATCCAGTTCACGCTCCTCTGGGCTGGTTTTTAAATTTGGGGTATGACTATCTAACACGAAACAAGCAATCGACTTTCTGAGGCACAGAAAAGACAGATTTGTCTTGAAACCCGATCGGGTTAGCTGAGAGTCCAGTCCAATCGGATTGAATGGGACAGTAAAAGTAAAGCCTAAATCTTAAGTAAATACAAGAACATTATACTAAGAAAGCCGGGTATCTCGCCGGGCTTTCTTCCCTTCACGCTGACTGTCTATCACTTTATTCCCGCCTTCCGGCACCTTTCGCACGGTGCCGGGTGCATATCCATATTTCTTGGCTGGCAGGGCATCTCTTCAATATCGTTCTGCAGCCAGCACTCGATCACCAGATCCGTAGTTGTCCTCTCC
Organism: Acidobacteriota bacterium; assembly: GCA_016710075.1. Classification (GTDB taxonomy): domain Bacteria; phylum Acidobacteriota; class Blastocatellia; order RBC074; family RBC074; genus JADJLO01. Next base: position 5,324 of record JADJLO010000019.1, read on the forward strand.
TCTTTTCGAAATATCCGCACGTGTGCGAAAATCCTCGCAAAATGAATTTCTCGCACGTGTGCGGGAAATTCGATAAGTATTGCAAATGTAGCACTTGTCTAAGCTGGTTCTATTTGTAATAAATTTCCAGTAATGACCGATGACGATCATTTCCCTGTGCTGCATCCCATCAAAACAGTTGCTGATAAGCAGAAGCGATTAGCCAGCACCTGTTATCCGCTTAATTGTTAAACCCCAGTCATTCTTCGTAAGTCATACCAAAGACGGTCTCCGTCAACCAAGAGCGGAAGGATTCGTTGTCCTGGAACTGCTTGAAGAGCTGCGCGTCGTCCTTGAACATCGCCGTGATGACCCGCTTCAGCGCTTTGTCGTGCTCGATGCGAGCATTCTGTCGATCGGAATTCTTCTTCGCGTTCTTATAGGCTGGATCTGCGGACACCTTGGGTGGGAATCACCTCGGTGATGCGCTTTCCACCGCTTTGGAATCAGGAACAGACCGCCAAACATGTCGTTGAATTGCTTCACGATGTTCGAGAGCTTGTCCAATTCCGGCTCGGGTTTGTGTCCGCCGCCGGACGTTGGCACTGGTTCGATCTCGGCGTCCGCATCGGTCCACGCGATGGCCATGGTTGCCTTCTTTTCGGCGCGGTAGCTGTCCATGTCGATGGCTTCGAGGATGCCTTTGGCGAGGTCTTCTTCGATGGGCGCGGGCAGCTTCGAGATGAGGAAGTTGAGGAAGATCGAAAGTTTCTCCCAGTCTTGAATGCCATACGGGAGGATTGTGGCGAGGAAGTCGTAGGTGCGGGTGAAGGCCTTGGCCTTGCCTTTGAAATCCACCTGGCCGTCTTCGTCGAGGTCGCTGACATATACGGCCACGCAAGCATCGAGAATCGGGTCGAGTTTGTCGCGGTCAGCTCCGCCCAGATACAGCTCCACCAGCAAGTCAATCTGCTCCGGCGAATAGACCTGATATTTGTCCAGCTCGCCCTTGAGCGTGTGGAGCTTGTTCGGGTCCGTCTCCTTGCTCAGGATCGTCGTGCGGTAGTAATCGGCGAAGGACTTCTCAATGGTCTCGGTGTCGTTCTGGAAATCAAGGACGAAGACATCGTGCTTCTTCGGGTGCGCCCGGTTGAGGCGAGAGAGAGTCTGCACGGCCTTGATGCCGGACAGGACCTTGTCCACGTACATCGTGTGCAGCAGCGGCTCGTCGTAGCCGGTCTGGAACTTGTCCGCGCAGATCAGGAAACGATACGGATCTTCCTGAATGCGGTCCGCGATGTCATTGCTCGGGAATCCGTTGAGCTTCGATTCGCTGACCTTTTCGCCGTTGTATTCCGGCTCACCCGAGAAGGCGACGATTGGCCTGATACTGGCTTTTGATCTCCTTGAGGTAGGCGTTGAAGGCGAAGAAATACTCAATCGCCCGCTGGATGCTGCCGGTCACCACCATCGCCCGCGCCTGACCGCCGATTTTGTTCTGGCCGATCACCTGTTCCAGGAAGTGGTCCACCATGATCTCCGCCTTGTCGCGGATGGCCTTGCTGTGGCTCTCGACATAGACGCGCAGCTTCTTGCGCGCCTTCTTCACATCGTACTCGGGGTCGCCTTCCACGGTCTTGGCCAGCCGGTAATAACTCTCCACTGGCGTGTAGTGCTTCAGCACGTCGAGGATGAAGCCCTCCTGAATCGCCTGCTTCATCGTGTAGCCGTGGAAGGGACGGTGCTTCACCTCGCCGGATTCGGAATACGGCACGCCGAACATCTCCAGCGTCTTGTTCTTGGGCGTTGCCGTGAAGGCGAAGTAGCTGGCGTTCTTAGCCAGCTTCTTCTTTTTGATGCGCTCGTCGAGGGCATCGTTGATCTCGTCTTCGCTGTCCGCGACCACCTGGCTGACGGCGGAGGAAGTCTTGCCGCTCTGGCTGGAGTGCGCCTCGTCAATGATGATGGCGAACTTCCCGCCGCGATGCTCGTCGCCGATGGTGTCGAGCACGATGGGGAAAGGTCTGCACCGTGGAGATGATCAGCTTCTTGCCGTCCTTGAGGAATTTCGCCAGCTGCTCGGTCTTCGAGCTGCCGGCGCCTTCCTTCACCGCGCCGATGATGCTGCCGACCTGGGCAAAGCCCTTGATCGTCTCGCGGATTTGTTTGTCGAGGATGCGGCGGTCCGTGATGACGATGACGGAATCAAAGACCGCCTTCCCGTCCTTCGTCAAGCTGATCAACTGATGCGCCAACCACGCGATGGAGTTCGACTTGCCGCTGCCCGCGCTGTGCTGGATGAGGTAACGCTTGCCCGCCCCGTGCTCCTGCACGTCGGCCAGAATCATCCGCACCACATCGAGCTGATGGTAGCGGGGGAAAATCTGCACCTGCTTCTTCTTGCCCGTCTTCTGGTGACCCTCCTCGACGATCTGCGCGTAGTTCTCCAGAATCTCGGTCAGCTGCGCCGGCGTGAGGATGCGCTTCCACAGGTAATCGGTCTTCAGCCCTTCCGGGTTCGGCGGATTGCCCGCGCCATCGTTCCAGCCCTGGTTGAAGGGCAGAAACCACGAATCCTTCGCGGTGCCGCCTTTGCCTTTGAGGGCAGTACACATCGCCACATCGTGGTCATCCACCGCGAAGTGGACGACGCAGCGGCCAAACTCAAACAGCGTCTCGCGCGGATCGCGGTCGCGTTTGTATTGCTCCACCGCGTCGTCCACCGTCTGCTTGGTCAGGTTGTTTTTCAGCTCGAAGGTGATCACCGGCAGGCCGTTGATGAAGGCGCACAAATCCAGCGAGCGCTTGCTCTCCCGGCTGAAGTGCAGTTGCCGGGTGATGCTGAAACGGTTCTTCGCATGGCGCTCCACCGCCTTCGCGTTCTCCGCCGAGGGCTTGCCGTAGAACAGGTCAAAGCTCAGCGCCCCGTGGTTGATGCCGTGACGCAGGACATCAATCACCCCGCGCCGCGTGATCTCCCCTTGCAGGCGGGCGAGAAACTTCTGCCGCGCCATGCCTTGCTTGTCCTTGTAGTTCGCAATGCCCAACTTCGCCCACTCTTCCGGCTGCGTGGCGATGAGAAAGGAAAAGAGCTGCTCGAATCCACCGTGAACTCGCGGTCATACGCGGAATCATTTCCCGCGAACCAACTGCCGCCCTTGGCCGGCGCAGTCTCGGCCACAAACCCCGCCGCGCCGGAGGCCAAGCCGTCCGTCCCGGTCATGTGACGCATGATCAGGGTTTCGAGTCCTTTTTCGGTGGTGTCGGTTTTGTTCATAAATCTCAAGCGGCTGTCATCTTCTTAATCTCTGCGGAAAGGACGCCGACAAAGCGCGTTTCGCTCGCGGGGTCCAGCGGAGTCAGGAGGAGATGGGGTAAGGTCGCCGCTGCGGTTGAAAGTAGTCACGCATCTGATCGTGTGTCCTATTAGAACAGAAGCCAGTCAGCCGGACATTGGAACCGAGGTCATCCACCAAACCGACGAACGCCCGAGCAAGGTGCTTCTGTAAAGGCTGGTCGTAAAACTTGCACTCCCACGCTCCGAATAGGCTGGCACATGGTGGGTCATCTGGCTGTGCGCGGCACCGCTGTGCCTCCGCAGCGCGCATGATGCACACGTCGAGTTCATGGGTCATCCTGCTGCTACCAAGAAATTCCACGCCAGCATGAATCTCAAACTCATGGTTGTTCAGCGTGAAACTCGCGTATCCGTAGTTCCGATATTGCGAGTGAATCTGGCCCGGACCGCCGCGAAAGATGAAGGGGTGGGCACTCCAGAGATTCCACGCAGTAACGGCGTCACGCCCTAGTTCGCGCACTGCACGCAGACAGAGACCGAAGACATAAGCCTCGTATGCTTTATCTTCGACTTGGCGCACGAGATTGTAGCTTCCCGGTCCAGCGGGATGCATGAGCAGGGCGTCTATCGCATTCTCTAAATCAGCTAGTGTGGCCATGAGTATTTCCAGTAAAGTTTGTCAGTTCCCGCAGGTGTCGAAACACTGCCTCCAATCCTTCCAATTCCGGACTGGTTGCCATTTCCAGCGGGACATTCGGTAAATTCTGCTTTTCGAGCACCGTCTCGGGCTCAATCTCCATCTCGACAGATTTATGCGTGTCCCGCCCGCTCGTTCGAGACCGTGCAATGTCCTCACCGTCGTCTCCTTTGGATTCACGGCCCTTGGGCGGGGCAACCTCCACTTTTGAAAACTCCACGTCTGCCGCACCAATCAACTTCCGAGTTTCGACAAGATGCGATTCAAGCACAGTCATGGCGACGCCGACCGCCTCCTCGTCCGTGTAGGGCAGATTCTTTCGGTAAGAGCGCACCCGGCGTCGACTCATCGCCTCTTCCTCTTGCACGTCTTTACCCGCGTCAATTGCCTCTTTCATTCGCTGATACAGTTCAGGAAACTGTATCTCCATTTGGTGAGAAGCAGTTCGAGCGCTTGTCTTGGTGTGTAGTTGTGGTCAGGCATCGTCTGTGTCCTCGGTTTCGATTTCTTCCAGCGGCTCGTCGGGGGGTGACGTGGGCGGGGCGGGCAGCTTGGCGGCGGCTTCGCGCACGTCCAGCTTGCCGGTCACGATGTCGGCGGTCAGGCGCGTGCGGTATTCCTGCATCAGCGCGATTTCTCGCTCGGTGCGGGCGATGCTCGTCTCTAACGCTTTGGTTGCAGATTCAATGTAAGCAGCAATCTCCTTTTGCTCGGGCAACGGCATAAGCGGCAGGTCCACCATGCGGAAGTTGCCATAAGTCAAATCTTGCCCATCGCGAATGAAGTCTCCGGTAGCCTGAAGTGCGCGAATGTAGCCAGGCGACTTCAAAACATAGGAGAAGAAGCTTACATCCACGCATGTATCGGGCTTCATCACCACATACGATGAACGGATTGCGCCAGCAGCCCACGCACGTTCGATCCCGCCTTGAAAGCTTCTCATGCTGATCACGAAGTCATCCTTTTCGACGTGTCTCCGTTTTTCGAGGTGCATTGAGATTTTGACCACGCGTCTGCCAATCTTCGCCTCATAGTCTGCTTGCGGGATGACGCCGTAGGATTGGGTAGCTGAAAGCTGAACGTCACTCGGTCTCGCCAATTCCGTGCGGACGGTGAAAAGGCGTCGGCTGCGAACCACTTCCCAATGCTTCGGGATGTCGCCGAGCCAGGGGATGCCGGAGGGCTTGAGGGGAACGTCGGGGTGGAGGCCACGGGTGACGGCGTGGTGGATGATGGCCTGCTTCTGCTCGTTCAGAAGCCCAATCAGCTTCCGCTTGGCGCGGATGAAGCCGTCGATCTTCCGGTTCGCGTGGTCCAGAAACCGCACGATGGCCGTTTGTTCGTCCGAAGGCGGCAGGAAGATCGGCAGGCGTTTGATTTCGCCGTGGTCGAGATTCTGACGCAGGCCAGAGCCGTAGCGGTAGATGGCCTTCGTGAGATCAAAGACGTTCAGGATTTGGTAGCCGTAGTCAGCCGTGATTGATGGCAAGGCTTGGAGGCAGAGATAGGCGGACGAAATGATTCCGCGATTGCGGGATAATCCGATGCGAAGGCTGGGTGGTCGTTCTGAAGGTCGGTTCTCGATGATGACGTTGCCCTCGTTGACGACTTGATACGTCTCGTAGGATCTGGGAACCAATCCGTGTTGCTTGTCGGTCGCCTTCACCTTGATGCGACCGTAGCTCAGCGAGAGAACGGTTTTCTCCTTCATCCCACGGTTCGATTCCTTGCGCTTCGCGAACGCAGCATGACCGGGCTTGAGATCCCAATGGGCAGGAACGCCGCCGAGCCATTTCTGCCCTGACTCCTTGTATTCCGCATACGGCTTGAGTCCCCGATCATGGCGTGGCTCCTTTGGTGATTTCGTGGAGCAGACCTCCGTCTTCCTGCTCCAGCGCGAGGATGTCGGCACTGATCTCGGCGAGGGTGCGGAGTTGGGGCGGCTGGTAGAAGTGGCGGGTGAAGCTGACTTCATAGCCGATTTTGGTGTCGGCCTCGACGAGCCAGGCGTCGGGCGTGTAGGGCAGCACTTCGCGGCGGATGAAGGCTTCGATGCCGCCGTCTTCAAGCAGCGGGATTTGCTCGTAGTCGCGCAATTCGCTGTCGGGCTCGTATTCGACGACGCAGGTCTTGCCGTCGAGCTTGGCCTCGAACAGGCCGCGCAAGGGGTCGGGCTGGGTCTTGCCGGGTTTGTGGATCTTCTTGATGACGCGGGGCGCATCCTCCATGCGCCAACTGACGGCGTTGACGATGAGCTTGAGTTCGGCGGCGCTGGGTTTGAGGTCGACTTTCTTGAGCGTGACCTCCACCTTCTCAAGGAAGACGTTGTGGTCCTCGAAGAGGTCATCGCCGAGGGCCTTGCGGAGCTGATTCGCGACATCGAGGAGCATGGCGTCGCGCTTCCAGGTGGCTTCGCTGAGGAGCTTCTTTTCTTCTTGTCGGAGAGGCTCTTTTTCGGCGTGTCGGCTTCGCCTTCCTCGTCCTCCTCGCCTTCGCTGTCGGCTTTGCCCCAGTCGTTGACGAGCTTTTCCAACTGGGTGCGGACGGAGGCAGGATCGGTGAAGAGGGCGTCGCCGAGTTCGGCGTAGAGGGCGGCGCGGATGTCCTCATCGCCGCTGGCGTAGCGCAAGGGCTCGATACGCGGGCGGGAGATCTGGCTGTGGAGGCGGAGCGGACGCTCGACCTTCACTTTCCAATAACCGAACGCGGCATTGGGGAAGATTTTCGACTGCGGCGTTTCCTCGAAGGCGAGGAAGGTGTCGCAGATGCGCTGGATGTCCTCGGGGGCAAGTTCGCAATTCTTTTGCCCATGTTCTTGCGCAGGGCCGGAACCATTGGGTGGCGTCGATGAGCTGCACCTTGCCCTGGCGGTGGGCCGGCCTTGCGGTTGGTGAGCACCCAGATGTAGGTGGCGATGCCGGTGTTGTAGAACATGTTCAGCGGCAGGGCGACGATGGCCTCCAGCCAGTCGTTCTCGATGACCCAGCGGCGGATGTTGCTCGCCCTGCCCGGCATCGCCGGTGAAGAGGGAGGAGCCGTTGTGAATCTCCGCGATGCGGCTGCCGAGCGGCGTGTCATGCTTCATCTTGCTGAGCATGTTCGCCAGGAAGAGCATCTGCCCGTCGCTGCTGCGGGTGATGAGGGAATATTCGGGGTCGCCCGCGTGCTCGATGACAAAGCGCGGGTCTTTGACGTCCTTCTTCGAGCCTTCGCCGCTCATGCGCTCCAGGTCGCTCTTCCAGCTTTTGCCGTAGGGCGGATTGGCGAGCATGAAGTCGAAGCTGCGGGAGCGGGAAGGCATCATTCGACAAGGTGGAGAATGCGGGCCCGCCGACGATGTTGTCCGCTGCATCGCCATCGCCTTTGAGCAGGAGGTCGGCTTTGCAGATGGCGTAAGTCTCGGCGTTGATCTCCTGCCCGTAAAGGTGGGTGGCGACCTGCTTGCCGTGGTCTTTGGCGATCTGCTGGAGGGTTTCTTCCGCCACGGTGAGCATGCCGCCGGTGCCGCAGGCGCAGTCGTAGAGCAGGTAGGTGCCGGATTCGATCTTGTCGGCCACCGGCAGGAACATCAGGCTGGCTATGAGCTTGACGGCATCACGCGGCGTCCAGTGCTGGCCTGCTTCCTCGTTGTTGTCCTCATTGAACATGCGCACGAGGTCCTCGAAGACGGTGCCCATGCTGCGATTGTCCAGCCCTGGCAGCTCCCACTGGGCGGGGCTGAGGTTGATGTCCTTGTCGAGGAACTCTCGATGAGCTGGCCCAGGCCGTCGGACTCCACGAGTTTGCTGATCTGATTCCGAAACTCGAAGTTCTTGATGATGTCCTGCACGTTCGGCGAGAAGCCGTCGAGGTAAGCGATGAAGTCATCCTTCAGTGTCTGCTGCGTCTTGCGGGACTTGAGATCGCGCAGGAGGAAGGGCGAGGTGTTGTAGAAGGCCTGGCCAGAGGCGGCGCGCAGCGCGTCGTCCTGGTTGGTGATCTTTTCCTTGTCGAGGGCGGCCTTCATTTCGAGCACGGCCTGCTTCGTCGGCTCCAGCACGGCATCGAGACGGCGCAGGACGGTCATCGGGAGGATGACATCGCGGTATTTGCCGCGCACGAAGACGTCGCGCAGGACATCGTCAGCGATATTCCAGATAAAGTTGGTGAGCCAATTGAGATGGGATTGTTCCATGAGAAATTGTTCGGTTTTTAGCTGCTACTTTAAAGTCTTTGATGTGGCGACAGTCGCTCCTAAAACTAAATAAGATTGCAATCAGTTCGTCAGCAAAGAGTCGGGTTGCCGATATAAGCGAAAAGCTCAGTTTGGTCTTTATTATTTGTCAGTAAAAAGAAAAACGCCCTCACCGCTTTTCCCCGAATGATGTTTGCAGACACACCCGGAGCGATGAAGGCGTTTAACTGTAAAAATGTTTTTTAAGAGGCCGGGGCCGAAAATACTCCTAAAAGCCAGGGGTGCCTGCGTTCGTGATAATACTCTAAGACACCCTGATTTATGAAGAGTAAATTTCTTCAGGCTTAATAACCGTTTTTTATGATTGAGCCTGAATTGGAAATGCTTCTCGGTTTTCCTGGGTCATATTTGAAATCTTGACCAACCCTTCCGGGTCATCAAGCGTAACCTCAATGACATTCTCAGCGAGCTTAGCGATCTGCTTTGCCTTCGGATCGTCGATCTCACTCGCCAATGACAGAATTTCATACAGGGCGATTGGAACCTGCATCAGTTCCGTCACCTTTCCGAACGGTTCTCGACAGGTAGCTGCTGATGAGCTGTTTTTTGAACGCGGCATATCGATTCTTTCTCCTTGTAATCAGATTGAAGAGTTTATCGTTGACCCGGCTGATATAAATGGCCGGGGATGTTCCGTCTGAATCTCCTGAACGGGGCAAATGGTGGGAAATCCCTGAAACAGCTCTGAAAATGGAGCGACCGAAGGCTGGGCGCCGGCGTTGAAACGATACCGATACAAATTAATGATTTATGACCGGCCTAAACATCACAATCGAAGAATAAATAGTTGAATGTGAGCGGATAATGGACGAAGATCCGTGGATATGCCAGGGTTGGAGCGTTTTCGAATCTGAGGAATGGACGAAAGAGGATAGGGAAACCATTGCGAGACTTTACGACTGCCAAGACTTGGCTCTCGATATTCCAGAGCCAGTTTACCAGTTACTGCTTGAGCACTTTGGGGAGTCTTACCGGCTGATGAACGGCTAAAGCTGGGAGTTCTGGAGAGACAATGGAAGGGAAGATACGTGTTTCCGTAATTCCGTAAAAACGTAAAGCGGAAAGCCGTAATTACGGAAGGCTTAAAATGGGCTGACACTTCGGAGCTGGTAACTATCGGAGCGAAGGCCCCGGCTGAAGTAGTCACTCACTGGGCCATTGAAGCGAAGCGGCAAAAGCGGCCTATGTCACAAGTGATAATTGCGGCCCTGATAGAAGCCTTCGGAGTTGCGGAAGGTTCACTGAAGGAAGAAGAATAGGCTTATAGGCGGTGGTATGGCTAATCCTGAACACCTTGAACAATTAAAAAAAGGCGTCGAGGAGTGGAATAAATGGCGCGAAGATAATCCTAATGCTTGGCCAGACCTGATCAATGCCGACCTGCGGGGGCCGACCTGCGCGGGCCAACCTGCACGGGGCCCACTTGCGCGATGCCAACCTGAGCAGGGCCAACCTGAGCGGGGCCAACCTGTTCAGGGCCAACCTGACCGGGGCAGACCTGAGCGGGGCCGACCTGAACGATGCCTACCTGCCCGGCGCCTACCCGACCTATGCCGACCTGAGCGGGGCCGACCTGAGCGGGGCCGACCTGTGGGAGGCCGACCTGAGCGGGGCCAACCTGCGCGGGGCAATCATTGATAACAATACTCAATACCGAAGTGCAAGAGGATGTATCAAAGGAGTAAATGGTTTTTACATTAAGTCTACTGATTCTGTCGCTCTGAGGACACTTATCCCGCCCAGTGATTCCATGAAGGGAGCCAATGCCAGCGCCGTAGTAGAGAGTCTGAAGCAAGCTCGTAAACTGCACATCTTTTCAATGACTTTAGCTGCTTTCGTCTCCTACATCGCAGTTCTTCAACCAAAAGAGATTAAACTCCCCCTCATTGACGAAAAGATTTTGACAGGCCATTTCGGACTGTTCGCAATGCCGCTTTCCATTGGGTTCCTAACCTTAACAGCCTCGTTTATGTCCGATGCTCTGGAAGGGGCCAGATATCTTCGCTCCCGCGATGATGCGATGACAGTAGGACAGTTTCCTTGGGCTTTGACCAGATTTTCTGGCAAAGATTGGCCGAATTGGCTGCTTTCGTTCCTGATTCGATTTGTCATGGCCTTTCATTCGCTGGCTTATCTCTACTTTTTGTTTGGAAACCATTGGCCGTATCCGAGAAAGGTGTTTATTGCCTTTGGCGTCATTTTATTACTTTTAAGCGGATGGATGTTTTTTATCTCCCATAAATTTCAGAGGCCCATCCTGTTCGACCGTGAAACTGAAGAAGACCGCCAGACCGATTTGGCCAAGCTCGCAAAATCAGTTGAAAAGCAGACCGAAGCAATGACGAAGTTGATTACCTTGCTTGAACCAAAGCAATCGCCTGATTCAACGGCGAGCAATGCCGAGATTGAACCCTATTCACCCCCGGCGGCAAAAACGCCTGAACAAGACGAAAAAGGCGGAATATAGGTTATGAGAATAGGTATTATCAAAACTAAGAACTCGAAGACTGAAGCGCTGGCTGTCATTCAGCCGGAGCCGATAGAACGAATAGACAAACACCCGGCGGCTGTCTACCTGACCGACCGTGACCTTATCATCCTTCCGCCGAAACCTTCGAGGGATGGAGACGAAGCGCGCGAGCTGATCGAGGAAAAGGGCCTGCCGATCTTCGAGGGCGGCATCCGGCGCTTTGTCGCATTCCAGAATGCGGCGCTTGCCGGCGTGACCGTCGACCTGGCCAGCGATCCGCACGCGTCCGACGGATGGAATGACTACCTTGAGATCGGAAGGCAATAAAACTCTAGGCGGCTATATGGCGAACCCTGATCATCTGGCAGTGCTAAAACAAGACGTCGAGACGTGGAACAATTGGCGAGATGTTAATTATATTCAGCCAGACCTGAGCGGGGCCGACCTGCGCAAGGCCATCCTGAGCGGGGCTAACCTGAGCGAGGCCTATCTGGGCGGGGCCGACCTGAGTGGGGCCGACCTGGGCGGGGCGGACCTGAACGGGGCTTACCTGGACGGGGTCAACCTGAGCAGGACCTTTTCTGTGCGGGGCCGACCTGAGCGGGGCCGACCTGCGCAAGGCCATCCTGAGCGGGGCTAACCTGAACGTGGTCGACCTGACCGGGGCTTACCTGGACGGGGTCAATCTGAGCAATGCCCTGCTGGCCGGGGCTGAACTGGGCGGAGCCTACCTGACCAAGGTCAACATGACGGGGGCCGACCTGAGCGGGGCCGACCTGAGTGGGGCTTACCTGAGCGAGGCATTTCTGAGCTGGGCCGACCTGAGCCGGGGCTAACCTGAGCAATGCCGATTTGGAAGGGGCCAACTTGGAAGGGGCATACATGCAGGGCCAACCTGAGCGGGGCAGACCTCAGCGAGGCAGATCTCAGCGGGGCCAACCTGAGCGGGGCCAGATTGTTTGACACCTTACTAGACGAAGCAGACATTACAAAAGCTTATCTCTGGGAAACCCAACGTGCAGGATGGACAATCAAGGGAATCATTTGTAGTGGCGTATATTGGGACGAGAAAAGCGGAATTGACCGAATACAAACCAGGAGATTTTGAACGCCTCTTCTCCGAGAAGACCAAAATTCGACTCTTTACGAAGATGGCATCGAGCCATTGGAGATTGTCACATTACCGGACATTAATTAGCAACTTGAGCAAAAACACCCTGGGTGTAAGATCAGCTTTAAGTCTATCAACGACGCGTCCGGTGGAGCGGTTTTAGAGCTTTCGGTCGAAAGTCAGGACATTGATAATACAGAGGAACTCCCGCAGGGTATCAACAAAATCGAAGAGGACGCTCAACTCATACAGAAGCAATTCAGGCAATTACTTGCAGAAAATTCACAACTCCAAGGGCAAATAATTGGTCTGCAATATGCACTGAGGAGGCTTTAGAAGCGATGAATAAAAACCACAAATCACGTTTAAGAAGGTTAAGGCCAAAAAATGTTGTGGGGTATCTTGAAGGTAATTTCACCTACAATGAGCATCAGTTGGAGGATATTGAGCGATTGCTCAATATGATCATTCAAAACCTGGAGGTGTCATCCCCTCTGCCGGCAGAAACCAAAACCGCACTTGAGAAGCCGGTTAAAGAAGTGCAGGCCGAAATAGCGAAGCCAAAGCCGGACCATTCAATCATCAAGGGCGGGATCGACACCATCAAAACAATCATAGAAAAGACAGCGCCTGAACTCATACTCAAACATTGGGACTCAATTACCGAGGCGCTGAATAGATTGCCGTTATAGGCATAAGACTCCAGATCACGGGAAAGATAGAGAATCTATGAGCAAATTTTCCGGGCTGACCAAAGCGAAAGAGAAGGCCGAAGAGATCACCGCAAAGGCGAAGGGCCGGCGCAAATATCTGGCATACCTGCAAACAGAGGCAGAAAATGGGTAGGTGTTTTTGATACGCAAAAGAATATAGGACGAACGGATTAGAGAGTGAGTTGATGAGGTAAGTAATGCGTAAGTGGAAAAGGTTTGTGGCATTATTTGGCAATGGCCGATGAGGCTGTTCATCGGCCATTTGCAACTTGTTGATTTTATTGATGGCCAGGGAGGGAGTCGAACCCCGGCACACGGATTTTCAGTCCGTTGCTCTACCAACTGAGCTACCTGGCCAATTCTTGTGCGAATACTCCTCCGCAAAAGAAAAAGAGATAGTACCGATCCGCCCTTCTTCTGTCAACCAATCAGTCAACTTTTTCGCCATGGAGGACTGAGTCTCGCTCATCAAAATCCTGCTGTCCCCACACCTTTAAACTTTAAACCCTTAAACTTTAAACTTCCTAATGATTGGCTTGATGACAGGGCATTATGGTAAGTTTAAATCTCCTTTAAGCAGTGGAAATCATACAATCCGGAAATAGAGAAATGTCACTTACCTTTTGTGAGCAGTTGATTGCTTCGGCCACTGCGCGTCCCGGCAAGATCGCCATGACGCGGCTTGGAGCGACCGGCAGCGAGAGTACTACGTTCGGTTCGATGCTCGGTCAGATTCGCAGCATTGCCTGGCGTCTTGAAAAAGAGGGGATCAATTTCGGCGATCGCGTGGCCCTGATGGGAGAGAACCATCCGCAATGGGCGATGATCTATCTGGGGATTCTTTATCGCGGGGCCGTAGTTGTCCCGCTCGATCCGGCAGGCATAGTTGAGACGCTTTCAGCCTTCGTTGAAAACTCAGAGGCGAAGCGGGCATTCATGCATACGGCTCGCTCGATAAATTTCGTGCCGTATGCGACCGCACGGGCAAATCAATTCAATAGTCGCTTTCGGCGTCATCGATCCCGCGCAGGCTGAAAAGAATCATCCCGAGCTATTCAGCGACTGGGCGGGCACGCCTCGGCCGGAAGGATTCGACGATGCAGGCCGCCGGCCAAAGCGGGCGACATGGCCAGCGCTATGTGATATACACATCCGGGACGACGGGGGTTCCGAAGGCCGTTCCGTTGACACACGGCAAACATAGCTCTCGGAGACCGACGGGTTGAAGAATCCATGGGTTTCACCGAGAAAGAGATCATCCTCAGCCTGCTGCCGCTTTTCCATGCGCATATTCGCAGATCGTCAATCTCTGGATTGCGACACTGAAATCGGCGCAAGCGTCATCTATATTACAGAACTGAGCAGCGAAGAGATTTTGCGGGGATTGAAAGAGGGCCGGGTCACGGCGCTCACAGGGGTGCCGCGTCTTTGGTACCTGTTTCACAAGAAAATCTTCGATGGCGTGCGGGCGCAGCCGATGCTCGTCCGCAAATTGTTTTCGTGGATGATGGGAGCCAATGGTTTTTTGCGGGACAGGCTGGGGATCAATGCGGGCAGGCTCTTTTTTCAGGCAGGTGCACGAGGCTTTCGGTGAAACCTGCGCATCGCAGCATCAGGCGGATCGAGTTTTGATGCAGAGGTCGCCAGGGATTTTCGATAAGTTAGGCTTCACGATGCTGCAGGCCTACGGCCGACGGTGACCTCGGGCGCTGCGACGGTGACACGCTTTCAGGGCAACCACGTCGGCTCTGTCCCGGCAAACCGCTGCCGAATGTTGAAGTGAAGATCGATGAGCCGAATGAAGAGGGAATCGGCGAGGTCCTGATTCGCGGGCCGATCGTCATGCCGGGTGGCTTACACGGAACCCGGAAGCGAACAGTGAAGCCTTCACCGAAGACGGATGGTTTCGCTCCGGCGATCTTGGTCGATTTGACGTCGACGGGCACCTCTACATCACCGGCCGCAAAAAAACATCATCGTTCTGCCTTCCGGCAAGAACGTTTATCCCGAAGAGGTAGAGGCTCAGTATTCGCACCCCTCTGGTCAGCGAAGTCTGCATGCTTGGAGTGCAGGATTTGAAAGCCATTTCAAAGGAGCCGAGAAGCTTGTCGCAGTGGTCATTCCGGACTTCGAGTACCTGAAAGTTCAGAACATCACTAACGCGAAGCACGAAATAAGCTTTGCTCTCGACAGCCTGGGCCGCGAATTGCCTGAATACCAGCGCGTTCGTGATTACATCATACGGGCGGATGCATTACCGCGAACCGCCACGAGAAAGATACGACGGTTTGAAGTTCAGAAACTGATCGAGGCAGATGGCCCTTCACAATTTTCAGCACGTGATCTGAGCCAGTTCAAACTGACTGATTCTGATCGACACTTTCTTGGCACAGATGCCGCCCGCTCAGTCGTGTCCGTGCTCTCGTCGCATCTGAAACAACCGATCGAGATCCATCCGAAGATGAATCTGGAGCTCGATCTTGGGCTCGATTCGCTGACGCGCGCTGAATGCATTGTCGGCCTTGAGCATCTGCTCAACCTGGAATTCGATCAGGAAAAAGCTGCTTCAGTCCTGACTGTACAAGAACTGATTGATCTGACCGCGGCTCAAATCACCGGGCCGGTCAATGTTCAGGGCAGCGAAAGCACTGTCATCAACTGGAGAGCCATCCTCAAATCGGCATCCGCAGACATGCCGGACCTCCAGCCCATACTCAAACGCAAGCCGCTGATGTTCTGGTTCGCTTATCTGATTCTGAGACCGATCTACTGGTTCGCCCGAATCTTCCTCCGGTTAGAGGTTGAAGGAATCGAAGTCTTTCGACATTGAAGCCTCCGTTTCTTGTCTGCCCCAATCATCAAAGCCTTGTCGATGCCTTCATTGTCTGCTCGACCTACCCGAGGCCAGTTCTCAAGAACACATTTCATGTCGGGGCGAGAATGTATTTTGAAGGACCATTCATGTCCTCGCTCGCACCGGCGATCAATGTCGTTCCAGTCGATGCGAATGAATCTGGTAAATGCGATGCGCGCGGGTGCTGGAGGGCTGCGGGCAGGGAAGATCCTGAATATCTATCCTGAAGGCCACCGGACATTCGACGGTATGCTCCACGAATTCAAGCAGGGAGCCGCCATCCTCGCGACAGAACTCAACCTGCCGATCGTTCCGGTGGCCCTCGACGGGACTTACAAGGTTCTCCCGCGAGATTCCAGTAGAATCAGACTTGCAAAAGTGAAGATCAGATTCGGTAAACCAATCTATCCTTCAGGCGATTACCAGGCCCTGACAGATGAATTGAAGGAGAGTATCCAACGAATGCTTGACGAAGGAAGAGAGAATACGAAACAGACGAAATAAACGAAACAAACGAAAAGGAATACGGGGTAGGTAGGCCAATACTTCCAAAGAACGAAAGCTTTGGAGTTAATTGGATCATTCCCCTGAAAATTTTTGTTTGTTTCATTAATAAGATGCTTGCCTCTCACTATCCAAACCAGAGATGCGAAAACGGACCGATTGTTGCGGCATCTATAAAAACACAGTAAGGGGCGCACACTAATGGATGCGCCCCTTCTAACACCATCAAAAATTCATACTCCGGCAACACGTATAATCAGGAGCCCGTTTGGGGGCGCACACATAGGGTACGCGACCACGTATGTTCGTATAGTCACGTATTTGTAACGTGGTTGAATTCTTTTAGACTCAGCAAAAGCAATGGACTGGAAATAATTCCGGGCCATTGAAATAAACTCAATTTGATACCTGCATCTATTGGATCATATTGGATAAAGTGGAGTCGTACTCTCTCTTCCTCTCTCTTCCTACCCCGCATTCAACCAACTCAACATTCTCATCGCGGGCGGATTGAAGGTTCGAGTCCGATGCCATGGATTTCCGCCATCTCGGGAAATAATCAATAAAGTGAGTCCCATCTCTTCCGACAGTGCTGGATCGTAAAACCGCAGTGCGGATATGAGCGCAGTTCGGCACGCCTCGCAGGAACTGGGCTGAGAGCATCTTCATCCGACCGATGACGCCTTTTTCCGGGCATAGTGATCGCGAAGGTAGTCGCCGGAAATCGAGCAGCAGTTCGTGCATCTCTTTGGAGCAGGCTTATAGGGTTCGATGCCGTTCATCGTCTCCCGGGTCTGACGGAAGATGTATGGGTTGGCGATGGCGCCGCAGCCATGTGGACGACATCGCAACCGGTTTCATCGAAGCGTCGCAGGCGTCTCTTAGGTTTCAGGATATCTCCGCTGCCGGATACGGGATCGAGACGTTCTTTTTGATTTGAGCGACAAGGTTCCCAGTCGGCAAATCCCTGACAAGCCTGAACGCGTGTGCGTCCGTGAAGCGTGACCATCGATCCGCCGCAGTCCTCGAGGGGTTTTGCGACCTCGGTGCAGTTGATGGACTTGTCATCCCAGCCGGCACGGATCTTGACTGTCATTGGGATGGTAATGGCTCTTTTGACTTCGGTCAGAATCTTTTTGAGTTGGGGAATTAGCGCTCGGTTCGAGCCTCCGCCACCGTGAACGACTTTTCGCGCCGGGCAGCCGCAATTGATGTCCTACGAAATCCCCCTACCTCCTGGCGCTCTCTCAGCGGCCCTGCTCATACGGACTTCATCGTAGCCAAAGATCTGGATCGCAATCGGGCGTTCTTCGGGCTGGAATCGCATCATTTCGTGCGTCCACATCATGCCGCGCGTCTGCCCTTCGATGCTGATGAACTCGGTCACGATCAGACCACATTGCCGCACTTCTTGGCTAACCGACGGAATGGAGAATCAGTCACTCCCGCCATCGGCGAGAGCACCATCAACGGCGACTGATTGCGACCGGCTATTTCGAATGAATCAGGATACTTCATCAAGAGAGTTTAAAGTTCAAAGTTTAAATAGTTTCACCTATATGGCTGATAAGCCATAATTTTAAGCTTTGTGCTTTAAGACAGGCAAAGCGAGATATTCCTCGTTCCATTGACTTTGAGCTTTAAACTTTAAACATTAGACCTTTAAACTCTTTGGTGATGTCAGAAAAGAAGATCGAAAGCACAGTTGGATCTTCACAGAGAGATGATGCGATTGAAGGCAGTTCCGCACGTCGGATGGCTGCTTCGCGGGGTTCGTGATGTCGAATCGGTGGCGTCGCATACTTTTGGGGTGGCAATAGTCTCGATGCTTCTGGCCGATATCGCCCGAGAGCGTGGCTGGAGGTGGACGTCGAAGCGTGTTTTGCGCATAGCTGCCTCATGATCGACTGAAGCCCGGATCGGTGATCTGCCGAGCACGGTCAAGCATTATTTCGTTCGCATCGTTGAAGGTCGCCGATAAGCGGGCCGCATCCGAGATGCTTTCTCAAGTCGGCGGGATTGGGGAATCATTGCTCAACTGCCTTAGCGGGGTTATGAACATCGTGTCCAACTTTCCAGGCTCGCAGTTGAAAGCTACAGACAAGTTACCTTCTATGCAGGCTTACTGCGTACGAACATACCGGCAGACAAAGCCTTATAGTTCTGGCATAAGCGCGGGAAGATTTTGCCGGTCTGGAATTGGAGACCAGTCGAAGTTTGTTGAAGAATTGACTGACAGAAGAGAGCAGGAGAAGAGGTTCGATAGATTTTTATGGATATGTTGGAGCGGTTAATAGCCTTGGCTGCAGCAATTGCATCAGTTGGAATTCTGGCGCTTGATGTTTTCAATCGGCTATATCAAAACATCTTCCCGCCCTCTCGAGCGATGTTCTGCTAGTCTTTACCGGGACGCTGATAGGTGTCGGAACCGTCGGTTTTTATACCCGCCCTTGCATTTTTCGACTCTTGGCAGCACTTGGCCGGATTTGTCACGGCATATCTTATTGGCGGGCGCTTCAGACAACATATCGTTTCAGGCCGGTTTGGAAAATACCTCCCGGCCGGGCGTTCGTCAGGTGGAAAACCTCTCTAGCCGTTTTGGCTATGGCGTGATCGTTAGCGAACAGATTCCTTTCAGGCACCGCGCGATCGTTTCATTCTTTGCCGGAATGTCGAAGATGAATCTATGGATGACAACGGTCCTCAGTGCAATCAGCTTACTGCGTCTGGAATTTCATTCTGCTCTACACTGGGCAAATCCTTCTCTCAGAACTGGCGTGTGGTTGTCGACTGTCTTGAGTTGTACAACAGCAAGGTTGTCAGAGTTTTGATTGGGGTGGCTATTATTATTTTTCTTTGGTGGTTTTGAGGAAGAAAAGATCTGAGTTCCGCGCATGGAGTTCCGCCTTCCAGGCGGAACAGAATCGTGAGCACTGTGGGTTCCTCTCGGAGTTCCGCCTTCGGGTAGGGAACTAATCATTAACGACGTTTCAGCGGCCCTAAATGCGATACTCAAATCGTTCCGCGCAGAAGGCGGAACTCCATCTGACTCACCCGAATCGTTCCGCCTAAAGGCGAACTCCATCACGCGACGCGATGCGCGGGAATTGGATGTACGATTATTTATGGATATATTACAGAAACTGAGATCAAGGCTGCGATGAAGCCGCAGCATATGAATTTTGCCAGGAGGCGAAGATGATCGGACGCTGATTGCGGCATCGCAAGTGCCGAGGAGAGATTCGCTGGTGTGACGATCATCGGTGACGAGGACAAAATTCGCGGCAGGACCTTGAGCCTTTGGAATCCTGCTGACCAATGTACCGATTCTCGATCATCATCGTTCACCGGATCTTGATAGATATGTTCAGGAATATTACGAGCTGCGAAGGTCAAAAGGATGACGCTCGATGAGTGCCTGAAGCAGATTCTCGATCCGCTCTATTTCGCGAACATGATGGTGCGCAACGGCAAGACCGACGGCACAGTCGCCGGTGCGACCAATACGACTGCGCACACGGTCCGGGCGGCGCTGCATCATCAGCTTGCGCACAGGATTCAGCATTGTTTCATCGATAATTCTGGTGGTCATTGAAATCGACCAGTTTCAGGTCGATGGGGCGATGATCTGTGCCGATCCGGCCGTTGCTCATCGACCCCACGTCGACTCAGTTGGCGGAGATCGCCATTGCTTCAGCGAATACTTGAGGGACACTCTTGACGCCGAGCCAAAGGTTGCCATGCTTTCATTTTTCGACCAAGGGATCGGCAGCGCACCCGATGGTGGAAATAAAGAACCATCGAGGCGGTCAGGACGATTCGCGCGTGCCCCTGAAGCAAGACGTTAGACGGCGAGCTGCAGAATGCCGCGCTCATTCCTCACATCCGGTCAGTCAAGG
>JADJLO010000020.1 GCA_016710075.1 Acidobacteriota bacterium
GTTTGCCAATGTCACGGGGCTCTTCTATCAGGGCGAGGTCAACCTCCAGCAGGACAATTACCAGGCAGGCTCGCTGACTTCACGGAGCTCAAAGCTCACCCAACCTGAATATCCGCGGGCTGAGCGCCACAACAAATCAGCCGAAGTAATTTTCATGCTCGGTTATTGCATCGAGAAGCTGGGAAGGTTTGAAAAGCTTAGCAAATGAACTATCTTTGCCTGAATGAAGTTCCCAATGGCGCGGCTGGTTATTACGCCCGGCGTGGCGGCGAGCATCTGAGATCTTTCCAGAACAATCGGCTCAAGAAGTCCGGTCATCAGGCTTCGCGAACAGTTTCTCCCAGAATGCCCGCAACACAAGTCAACCAGGGAAGCCCGGGCGCTGCGAAAACCGCGGCCAACCAGGCACTCAGGTTCGCTCCGGACGGAGTCATCGCGCGGCGAGATGCTCCGGGGTTCCGAAATCCTTGATGTGCCAGGCTAAAAGGATATCGGGCTGCATAAGCGGGAGTCCCACGGCGGGGCGCACCGAGGTTTTAACGGCGGCGCAACGGCGGCCGGAACGGATCACCAGACCATCGCCGATGAACTGCTTTACCCGGGCCTCTATGACGAAGGCGCTCTCGAACTGGCCGAGACTGCCGCTTCAAAGTCGACGGTTCTTACTACTGCTCGAAGGGCGAATGCGCCAACAGGACGATCGATTACTATGAGCCGGTTTTTGAACAGCCTACCGGACGATTACAGAGTCGAACCGCTGCCCTCGAGAGCTCTCTGAAGTCATCTTTCCTTCCCTTTCCGCGAGTTTCAGCACTGGACGCCGCCCGCCGAAAAGTCAATCCGCGCTGGGAGCTTTCGATCATCCGGCAGGAAAGCCGATACAACCCGAGTGTCAAAGAAGCACGGCCGCGGCCCGCGGATGGTGCAGTTCATCTCCCAAACAGGCCAGTCAGGTAACCGACCAACTGAAATTGCGGGGATTCCGGACAGGGCGATCTCTACGGCCGAAATCGCCGTACTCATCAGGGTCGCAATACCTGCAGAATCTTTTGTTGAATTCGGATCGCCGGAAGCCGCGGCTGCGAACTATATCGGAAGCGAGGATTTCAGTCACCAGGTGGATATCGAGAGCTCCAAACAACGATGTCAAACCGGATGTATAATCGAGTTCTCCAACGCGGAACCAAGGACTACGTCTTCAAAGTCATGGACTTTTAGACTCGCACCTAAAACTCTACCCGACGAGTTCCAGAAAGATTAAAAATAATACCTGATCAATATCAGGCGCTTCGAAAAAAACGGCGTAAGCGGCAGACTACCTGAACAATAATGTAGCACAAGCCGTAATCGACGAGATCAATGCGACCATTGGTTGGTGGAGAACCCCAGGCCCAGACGATTCTCGCCCGGCCAATCCCGGCGTACGGCAGAAAGGCGAATCGTTGATCCGGCCCCCACAATAGCGCCGGTGATCGTGTGGGTCGGCGATACCGGAATGCCGAACATCGAAGTAATGACTGAGTCGGTATTCCTCCACCAGTCTGCGCAAAACCCGCCAACCGGCCTCAACTTGGTTATCTTTGAACCCATTGTCTTGACGATTCTCCAGCCTCCGGAAAGCGTACCCAACATAATAGCTGCGTGCGCCGAGAGAATCTCCCAAGTCCGGAATATCCGCCTTGTCTCCGAGAATCCCGCCAGTAACGAGGCAACGAAGATAATTCCCATTGTTTTCTGCGCATCGTTGAGCCGTGAGAGAGGCTGTAAAAGGTGCAGCCGAAAGACTGTAGCACACGAAACAAACGATCAACTCGCGAGGGAGCGGAGTTGCGAAAGATCCAGCTCACCGCGATCATAAGGGTCGTTCAAGAATTAATCCAGAATCGGCGAGATAACAGTGAAGGATAATGTGCTAAACTGTCCAGCTCTCGGCCGCTGTTGCCCAGGGAAGCACGCCAAAGCCCGATTTTGCGACTACTGCTCCCGCATGGGCGCCCTCCCACCAGCACCTCACGATGAACTCGTCGAAGTCCGGGATACCAGTTGGTGGTGTTCCGGGTGATGGCACCAAGGACGGCAGACAAAATCACCCATTCATTGACCTGTTGAGTATCAATCAATCCTTTGCCTATCATCAATGCGGTATGAGTTCCAAAACCGAAGGCTGCTATGAAATTTAAAATGCTGCCAGCAATACGGCTTTCCCAGGTGTGAGTACCCTGGTTGAAACAACTGTTGCGATCGAGTTTGCCGCACTGCGTGAAACCCGTTCGTGTAATCAAATATCAGCGCAAAGAAAATAATCAAGATAACGAGAACAAACGTTGTCGTCATACAAACCTCTGATTGCAGTATACTTCTCAGGATTTTTCAGTTTTCTGCATTAAAACTGGAAGGGGTTAAGGCCTCAATGCTTCCGAGTTCACATCCTAGGCATTCTTGAGAGAGACGGCTTCCAACACGTTGGCCACATCCTCGCACTTGTCTATTGTGCGCTCCATCTTAGTATATCTCTTTCGTTTTGATAATCATGATGGGTCCTTTTCAATCAGCGAGAAGTTTTCCGACAACGTCGTGATGGTAAGTCTCAACGCCGCTCTCAAGAGTATGAATATCGACGCGGGCCTTCAAAACCAATTCGACCATTTTTCCAGGGCAATAACTGCTTCTTCGAGTTTGGCTACAATACGCACCAGAACGTTCATCCATCTTGAGTTGAATGCGGGGTGGCCTGCTTGACATTATAGAGGATCACCGGCGCGCCGTGTAATCAATGGCATCGACAACATCGTCCAGCCCCTGTCGCCAAAGCGTGTATGTCCTCACGGTCAATCGGCGTGATGAAGGTCTGGTTGAGCCGCTTGACGATATCGTGCGTCATCATCGCACTCATCTTTCGATCTCCTCGATCCTGTCGGCGTACCCATTGCGATTATCCAAAGTCCGCAAACAACTTTACCATTTCCTTTGCAGCCTCGGTTATCTTCGCTGCCAGACGATTGAATAGATCGAAAGTTTCTCATCCCTGGGTAAAAATCTAGACATTTTATTTGGATCTCCTTACTCTGAGCTCTGAACTCAGAGCCATAATTACCGATTTAATTGCTTTACAAAGCCGAAAGTATACCCGCTTAAAGTTTTTTTGAAAAACTCGCCGGACTCATCAAATGAAGATTTAAGATTGACATAACATTTCAAATCCGGTGGGATGGCTTGATATCTCCGTCGCGGAAAGGCCCTGTTAGTTAAAAGTTTGTAGCAGCGCTTTTCCCAAATCGCATCAAATTTGCGACCTCCATGGAGTGCTTTGGTATTGTTCCAGAAGTCCTGTTAAATCGGTGGGCAGTTCGCGGTGGAATAGATTTTTCTCAATCTTTGAGTGGCCACAAGGACTACCAGAGCGGCGACCAGGTCGCACTCCCCTCAAGTCCGCCTGTTTCAATGATCCACGTATCATCGGTTCATGCTTTAAACTTTCCGCAACGGAGCTTGATATATCAGATCCCTATCAGATCCCTCAGAGGGACAATCCGTGGCACGGTTTTTGCTCTACCATCATCGCCCGACACCTGTTTGGCCCATTGTTGAAGATCTAATAATAAGGTTTAGGAATATGGAAATGCAAAGTGTTTTAGGAATAATAATCTGGAGGTTGCTCAAAGTGCACCTGCCTGTCTTTGGATACATGGTAGTGCTGGCCGGTGCGCCCGACGTTTTGCGACACAAGGGTTACGTTATGGGGTCATTATCGGTCGCGCTCGACATCATTCCCGTTATCTGTTTGATAAAAGCGGGGATAGAATTTTCAGCGGCGACATAATGCCCGACAAAAACTCACTCATCGAGGTCGAACTGAGGTCCCCACAGTCACCGAGTTTTCGAGCTTGCCCTGATTCTATTGGTCGACTTCAGAACCCCCCGCCTGAGGCATATCCGCCACCTTACTTCCCGCTCAGACTTCTCCACGATCACGAAACCATAACTAACTCAATAAACTGTCCACAATCTGCGACTTGCAATCAAGACAAGTGTCCACTTTGTGTGACGAAAGAGAGATTACGACTCCACTTTATCCAACGATGCGAACGCCGATTGTTGCGGCGTCTATAAGTAGGGGCGCACCTGTGTGCGCCCCTTCTGTTACCAAAAATTCATACTCGCACGTATAATCCGGAGCCCGTTTGGGGCACAAATCTGCCGCCCAAACTATATTCGTATAGTCACGTATTTGTAACGTGGTTGAATTCTTTAGACTCAGCAAGCATTGGACAGGAAAATGACCAATGAAACCAAGCTCAATTTGATACCTGCATCTTTGGATCATATTGGATAAAGTGGTACGAAACAGACGAAAAATCAAATTGATTATTTCGGCAATAAAAGATCAGGATTATGCTTATCGAAATATTCTTGCCCAATCAACCTCTGTAATTTTTCGTCTGTTTCGTAATCTTTCTTCCTTCTCATTCGCCGCCAGTCGAGCAGGGCGCGCATTTTTTCGGCCATTGCGGCAGGAGAGTCGGCATCGGCGATGCAGGCGCCGACGATGACGCCGGCGAGAGGAAGTTTGCGAAGGTGAGCCAATTCGGCTAAATCGATCCCACCGGCGATAAAGACAGGAAGCTGGATGGTCGAGATCAGATCGTGGATTTGGGCGATGCGCTCTTCCCTGGATTTTGCGCGTTTGAAGCCGCGACGGTTGATGCACAGAGAATCGACGCCGAGGTCGGCAAGTTGTTTGGAGCGTTCGACGATATTGGGGACGCTCAGGCTGTCGGCCATGACCTTGCCGTCATAGCGCCTGGCCGATTTGACCACCCGTTCGATGACCTCATCCGAGGCACAACCGAGGACGGTGACGATACTGGCGCCGGAGGCGAAGGCGAGTTCGGCGATGGGTTCACCGGCATGAATCACCTTGATGTCGGCAACGATCGGACGACCGCGATGACGGCGCCTGAGTTCGCGGACTGCCCTGATCCCCTCGCGAATCAGAAGCGGAGTTCCGGCTTAGATCAGGTCGACGTGAGCCGCCACCTTGCCCGCAAGCTCGAGTTCATGCGCCAAATCCGGTGTATCCAATGCCAGTTGCAGTTTCATCGATTAATCGAAAAATACAGTGATTTGTCAGCTTGCTTTCCGTTGCGAAACAGAAGCCAAATTATTTCCACAGTATCTGTGGAAAAGACTGTGGAAAAGCTGTGAACCAGGACGTTAAGTTCATCTAAATTAGAGACTTATAGCAATTTGCACATTTCTTCAACAGTCGCTTAAGTGCTTATTTATCAATAAATAACGCTATCTACCTGTAAAATCTTAATTTGGTAGGGAAGACTTAAGACGATTTCCACAGAAGATCTCATAAGTCGTTCTCTTCACGTAGTTGTTCGAGCCTTTCCAGGAAGTCGGGTTTGACGAGAACCTGGCGCGGTTTGCTGCCGTCTTCGGGGCCGACAATGCCCTCGCGGTGCATCATGTCTATGATTGAAGCGGCACGGCCATAGCCGATTCTGAGTGTTCCCCTGACCCAGCAGT
Organism: Acidobacteriota bacterium; assembly: GCA_016710075.1. Classification (GTDB taxonomy): domain Bacteria; phylum Acidobacteriota; class Blastocatellia; order RBC074; family RBC074; genus JADJLO01. The sequence continues at coordinate 5,536 of JADJLO010000020.1, forward strand.
TGTTCGGCGCCATTGCTGTCGATGATCGTCCTCGAATCGACTTTTGACGAGACCCTGAAAGAGATGCGCGACGGGAAATTGGCCTTGATCAGACCGGTGATGACATCGACTGAAGGGCGCTGGGTCGCCAGGACCAGGTGAATTCCGACGGCTCGCGCCATTTGAGCCAGCCTGGTGATGCTCTCTTCGACATCGCGCGCCGAGACCATCATGAGGTCGGCGAGTTCGTCGATGACGACCACGATATACGGCAGCGGCTTGGGCTGATCAGGGTTGTCATCATCCACACGGCCTTTGAATGACGCGCAGACTTCGGTGTTGTACTGGTCGATATTACGGACACCGAAAGCAGCCAGGTGCTTGTATCGGTTTTCCATCTCGGATACAGCCCATTTGAGGGCATAACTGGCGCGTTTGGGATCGGTCACGATCGGAGTCAGCAGATGCGGGATGTCCGCATAAAGGCCGAGTTCGAGACGTTTCGGGTCAACCAGAATCATCTTCACCTCGTCGGGCGAGGCTTTATAGAGAAGCGAGACGAGAATGCCGTTGAGCATGACCGACTTGCCTGCCCCGGTTGCGCCGGCTATGAGCAGGTGGGGCATCTTCGTCAGATCGGCAATATAATTGGATCCGTCGATGGTCTTGCCCATGGCAATGGTCAGTTTGGAAGCGGAGTCGGAATACTTTTTCGATTCGACCACTTCGCGCAGCCGTATGACTTCACGGTTGGAATTCGGGACTTCTATTCCAACCGTGGACTTGCCGGGGATGCGGTCGATTCTCACTGACTCCGCCTTGAGCGCCAGACAAAGGTCATCGACGAGGCTGGTGACGCGGCTATACTTGACGCCGGGGTCGGGTTTGAACTCGAAAGTCGTGACCACAGGCCCGGGGCTTATCTGTTTAACCTGCCCTGAGACGTTGAACTCGGCGCATTTTTCGGCAAGGTGGCGCGCCCTTTCAAGAAGTTCGGTCTCTTCCATTTCCGAACGAGGCGATGGCGGCGTCAGCATCTCTGTCGAAGGCAGCTTGTAATTTGCTGCAATCCGGGCGATGGCAGTGGCGAATTTCGAAGGCTTTCTGGCAGGCGCTGCTTTTTCCCGCTCCTCGGTATTATCGGTGCGTTTGACCGAGGCGGTAGCCATCATCTCATCCACCGTCCGCTGTGGGCTGATTTCTCCCAGAACAGTTTCATCACCGGGGAAATCCGATTCATCGGGTGCAATATCCAGGTCTGCCCTGTTTTTTGAGCCGGCACGTTTGCCGCTTCCCAAAGGACTGGTCGTCAACTGTGGCGGTGGTGACGGCAGCATGATCGCCGGGCGGACGACCTCCGCCGCATGATCGGCAACTGAATCCAGGAGGTTTTCAGGGTTATCTCCCGCCGCTGTTTTAGGCCTGGCGCCGCCTCTCATACTGACGATCGGTTTTGGAACAGCCGGAGTTCGATTTCGCTCCCTTAGATTCTCGCTGACCGGGTCAGATTCGGTTTCGACCACATCAGTCCGGCCGAATGCTCGGAATCCTCTGCCGATCGTGGTGAACATCCCTGCCCCTTCTTCATCCGGCGTCAGTCTGACAATCGTTCCAATGATCGAAAAGTCCGTACCGATCAACAGGCCGATAACCAGCAGAATAAGCAGCGCAACGATGGCGCCAATGGTTCCAAGCACCCCCATCAATCCTCCGGCCGGACCATAAACCAGCCACCTCCCCACCAGTCCACCAAGATAGAATGATTGCGGATCTTCGGGCCCAAGCATGGTCAACACCCCGGTCGAGGCTACGATGACCAGAAAAAAGCCGAGCATCTTGAATTTGGGCAGCGTGGAGCGATCGTCCTGCCAGGCCCACCATCCGGCCAGAAAAAGGCTCACTGGAACCGTGAGCGCCGCCATCCCGAATGCCTGAAAAAGGAAATCGGCAAGCGATGCTCCCATCGGCCCGATCCAGTTGCCAGCTTTTTTGCATGCCGGTGGTGTTGAAGCATGGATCTTGCGAACTGTAACTCACCAGAGCGAGAGTTATCACGAAACCAATGCCGAACAGCAGCAGTCCCACGATCTCATTCCACGGACCATCTCCGGGCGTTTCAGTTGGCTGATTTTCGGGCTTGCGACTTGCCATAGATTAATAGCTCTTTTGTTCAATTGAAGAAAACAATCAGTTGCGAGTTGTCAGTTGCCGGTTGTAAATCATATTGGGCTGGGCTTGAACAATCCCAGCCTACCACCTTCTTCTTGAACATTTGAAGATGGGCGCTGAGCAGTTACATTTTATTTACAACTGACAACTCTTCTTTATACCCTTCAGGCCGCTACAGATCGTTTTGAAAGAAGATACTCCTTGATGAAAACGTCGATGCCGCCATCGAGGACGGAATCGACATCGCCCGTCTCGTGTTTGGTTCTAACGTCTTTGACGAGACGATATGGATGGAGCACATAATTTCGAATCTGCGAACCAAAGGAGATGTCTCGTTTTGATTCGGCCAGTTTGTCGGTCTCGGCGCGTTTCTTTGCCAGTTCGAGTTCATAGAGTTTGGATTTGAGAACCTTCATGGCTACTTCGCGGTTCTGATGCTGGGAGCGCTGGTTCTGGCAAGTCACCACTATGTTGGTCGGGATGTGTGTGATCCGCACCGCCGAATCCGTGGTATTGACGTGCTGGCCGCCGGCTCCGGTAGACCTGTAGGTATCGACCCTCAGATCCTTTTCGAGAACTTCGATCTCGATGTCCTCATTGATTTCAGGAGTCACGAATACCGAAGCGAAGCTGGTTTCCCGGCTCTGCCCGGAATTGAACGGGGACTGGCGAACAAGCCTGTGGACGCCGACCTCGCTCGAAAGCAGGCCAAAGGCGTAATCGCCCTCGACTCTGAAAGTGGTCGATTTGATGCCGGCCTCTTCGCCCGGCTGGTAATCGATGATATCCGTTTTGAAACCGTGTCTCTCAGCCCAGCGCAGATACATGCGGAGCATCATTTCGGCCCAATCCTGGGCATCCGTGCCGCCCGCTCCGGCATTGATGGCGACAATCGCGTTGTTGGAGTCAGTCTCGCCGCCGATCAGCATCTGAGTTTCGCTCTCTTCGACATCGACGCCCAGCTTTTCGATCGAGGTTTTGAGTTCGGCGGCCGAGGCATCATCGGTAACTGCGAACTCGAACAGAACGGCAATATCTTCAATCTGCCGCTGGTGACTGTCGGCAGTGTTGATCAGCTTTTCGATGCGGGAGCGCTGCTGCAGAGTCTTCTGCGCCAGCTCCTGATTATTCCAGAAATCCGGGGCTGAAATCTGCTCTTCAAGTTTATTCAACTGCTCGCGTTTAGTTTCAGGGTCAAAGATACCTCCGCAACTCTGTGACACGGCGTGTCAGGTCGTCATAGGTATCTTTCAATTCCTGAACCACAAGAGTATCTATCATCAAGGCTCCTTAAAACTGGTAATTTATCGGGTTGGAGAGAATACCACAAATTCTCAATAGCCCGCATCGGTATACTCGCCGAAAACGTTGCGCATGCGGTCGGCGATCTCGCCGAGAGTGGCATAGGCTTCGACGGCGGTAATGATCCGGGGCATGAGATTTTCTCCGGAACGCGCAGCCGCTTCGACGTTATCGAGCGCGGCCATGGCGGCGGCGGCATTGCGTTCGGCTCGGACCTTGCGGACCCGCTCGATCTGCGCCTGCTCATTCGACGGATCGATCCTGAGCGTCGGGATGGAAGAATGCTCATCGATGTGAAACTTATTGACGCCGACGACGATCTCTTCCTGATGCTCAACGGCCTTCTGGTAATCATAAGCGGCGCGTTCGATCTCGCGCTGGACGTATCCCGCTTCGATCGCCGAGAGCATTCCGCCCATCTCGTCTATTTTGCCGATGTACGCGTTGGCGCCCGACTCTATTTGATCGGTCAGATATTCAATTGCATACGATCCGGCAAGGGGATCGGCCGTATCGGCTGATCCCGATTCATAGGCGATCACCTGCTGCGTGCGCAGCGCGATTCGGGCTGCGTCGGCCGTCGGCAGGCCCAGAGCCTCGTCCATGGAATTAGTGTGCAGCGACTGTGTTCCGCCGAGAACCGCCGCCAGCGCCTGAATCGTGGTGCGTATCACATTGACTTCGGGCTGCTGCGCCGTGAGAGTCGAGCCTGCCGTCTGCGTGTGAAACCGCAGCATCATAGACCGGGGATCTTTCGCGCCAAATCTGTCTTTCATCGTCCTGGCCCAGATCCTTCGCGCCGCACGGAACTTCGCGACCTCTTCCAGAAAATTGTTGTGCGAATTGAAGAAGAACGCCAGCCGGGGGCCGAAATCGTCGACTTTGAGCCCGGCATCCAATGCAGCCTGAACATAGCAGATGCCGTCGGCCAGGGTAAACGCGACTTCCTGCACGGCGGTCGATCCGGCTTCCCGAATGTGATAACCGGAGATCGAAATCGTGTTCCAGTTCGGAACTTCCGCGGCACAGTAGGCGAAGATATCCGTGATGATCCGCAGCGACGGACGCGGCGGATAGATATATGTCCCACGTGCGATGTATTCCTTCAAAATATCGTTCTGAATCGTCCCGTTGAGCTTGTTGGGCGTCACCCCCTGCTTCCGACCCAGGGCGATGTAGAGGGCCAGCAGAATCGAAGCCGTGGCGTTGATCGTCATCGAGGTCGACACCTTGTCCAGAGGAATCCCGCCAAAGAGCACTTCGAGATCCGCCAGTGAATCGATCGGGACTCCGACACGCCCGACCTCTCCATGCGCCAGGGCATGGTCGCTGTCATAACCTATCTGCGTCGGAAGATCGAAGGCCACCGAAAGGCCCGTCGTCCCCTGTTCGAGCAGGTATTTGTAACGGCGGTTGGATTCCTCCGCAGTCGCAAATCCGGCGTACTGGCGCATCGTCCAGAGCCTGCCGCGATACATCGTCTCGTAGACTCCTCGCGTGTATGGAAACTGACCCGGCTCTCCTATGTCACCATCAATATCGATATTTACGTCCCCGGATGTGAAATGGCTCTTCATTTCAATCCCGGATGATGTTAAAAATCGCTCCTTGCGTTCTCTGGATTTTGTAGTGGTCATCTGACGGTCTCCCAAATAAGATAAAGAAGAGTTTAAAGTTTAATGTCTAAAGTTTAAAGTTTAAAGCCGGTTAGGAGGAGATTACGAAACAGACGGAATAAACAAAACAAGGGAATTCATTGAAATAAATCCTGATTTAATGCTGATTGAGATATTCTCACTCAATCAATGTCCGGATTTTTTTCGTCTGTTTCGTTTATTTCGTCTGTTTCGTAATCTATCTTTCCGGTGTTTGGTAATCTAAAAAACCATGGAATCCTTCACATTCAATGCCGTACCGGTACTGATCGCAGTACTGTGCATCTATGCCATCGCCTATCGATATTACAGTGCCTTCATCGCCTCGAAGGTGCTGGTGCTTGATGATGCCCGGATGACGCCGGCACATGAGTTCAACGACGGGCAGAACTTCACTCCGACCAACAGGTACGTCCTGTGGGGGCACCATTTCGCGGCGATCAGTGGGCCTGGCCCGCTGATCGGCCCAGTGCTTGCGGCGCAATTCGGATTCCTGCCGGGGCTGATCTGGCTGGTGATCGGCGTAGTGCTGGGCGGAGCGGTGCATGATTTCGTGGTGCTGACGGCATCCATGAGGCATCAGGGCAAGTCGCTGGCCGAGATGGCGCGGCGCGAAATAGACCGCGTCACCGGCACGGTCGCCACAATTGCGATCCTCATCATTCTGATAGTCGCGCTGGCAGGCGTGGGCCTGGCCGTGGTCAACGCGCTGGCCGACAGCCCGTGGGGAATGTTCACCATTGCGATGACGATTCCGATTGCGCTGCTGATGGGAATGTACATGTTCCGCTGGCGGGCGGGATCCAACAGGGGCATCACCGAGGGCACCGTAGCCGGCGTCATCCTGCTGGTGCTGGCCGTGATCTTCGGCAAAGTCGTTCAGGATTCATCGTGGGCTCATTACTTCAGGTTCGACAAAAACGGGATCACGCTGGCCGTGGCCATCTACGGATTCGTGGCATCCGTTCTGCCGGTCTGGCTGCTGCTGGCGCCGCGCGATTACCTGAGTTCGTACATGAAACTCGGATCGATCGCATTCCTCGCGATAGGGATCTTTGCCGTCATGCCGACTTTCAAGATGCCCGCGACCACTCCGTTCATCAACGGCGGAGGGCCGATCATCCCGGGCAAGGTCTTCCCGTTCGTCTTCATCACGATCGCCTGCGGGGCGATTTCGGGTTTCCACGCGCTGGTCAGTTCGGGAACCACCCCCAAGATGATCGACAAGGAATCGCATGCCCGGTCCATAGGATACGGAGCCATGCTCTGCGAGTCGATCGTCGGTGTCATGGCACTGATAGCCGCCTCGTCGATGTTCCCGCACGATTATTTCCAGATCAATGTTCCGATAGACGTCTTTGCCAGAATCGATGCCAGCCTGCGATCGATGGGATTCACCGAATCGAATCTTGAAGCCCTGACTCGCGCAGTCGGCGAAGAACGACTCGCGGGACGCACCGGAGGCGCCGTCAGCCTCGCAGTGGGCATGGCCCAGATCTTTTCGAGCATTCCGGGAATGAGCGGCCTGATGAGCTACTGGTACCACTTCGCCATCATGTTCGAAGCGCTTTTCATACTGACGACGGTCGACGCCGGGACCCGTGTGGCGAGATTCATGATGCAGGAGACTCTGGGGGTAGTTCACAAGAAGTTCGCCGAGACCAACTGGATGCCCGGAGCCATCATCGCCAGCCTCCTCGCCGTCCTGCCATGGACCTACCTCATCTGGACCGGATCGATCGCGACCATCTGGCCTCTGTTCGGCATGGCCAATCAAATGCTGGCCTGCGTGGCGTTGTGCGTAGGCACGACCTTCATCATCAATTCAGGCCGCAAACAATACGCCTGGGTAACCATGGCCCCGCTCGCCTTCCTCAGCGTCATCGAAATAACGGCCGCTTATCAGAACATCTTCAATAACTATCTGCCGAAAAACTTTATCTCAATACTGCAATTACGGCGACATTGATGGTGGGGTTTGGTGATCGTGATCATTGGATCGGTAATCAAATGGACCAGAAAGTCCAAAGTCTAAAGTTCAAAGTTCAAAGTCCAAAGTCTAAAGTTTAAAGTCTAAAGTTTAAAGCGAGCTTGCCACTATCAGCTGACTGGAAGCACCCTTTAAACTTTAAACTTTAAACTTTAGACTTTGAACTTTGGACTTTAAACTCCCTTTTTAATACTGCACCGTGACAGTCTTGAAGGTGGCGACAGACTGCTCGTACTCGGCCTGAACTTCGATGAGTTTGACGCGGGCTTCGGCGGTGGCTCTTTCGCGCTGATTGACGAGAAAGAGGGTGCTGTCACCGAGAGCAAATTTGGCGCGTTCGCCGTCTTCGAGAGCGCGGGCAAAAGTGACCTCCTGCTCGGCGGCAAGGTAGCGCTGGTATGAAGTATTGATGGCTGAAATTGCATCGAGGACTTCGAGTGTGATGCGGCGGCGTTCGTTGGCCAGGTCAAAAGCGAGTTTTTCGAGTTTGAGGTTGGCCTGGGAGATTCGCCCGTCTGCTGTCCGCTGGCGAAGCGGCAGAGTGAAGCTGACGCCGGCTTTCATGGTGTTGCCGATGGAACCCTGTCCCGCATCGCGACCGGGGCTGAAAGCCAGATCGAGAGCGGGCATGCGCTGGTTGCGCGCCAGATCCAGATCGACCTGGGTAATGTCCTGCGCAAGGTCGAGGACCTTGAGTTCCGGCCGCCGGTCGAGAGCGTATCTCTGGCCGGTATCGGCCTGATCGGTCGAAAAAATCACGGGCAATGACAGGGTCGCAGGAACATTGCCTTCCTCAGGTATCGGTGAGGGCAATCCATTCGGCGCCCAGAGGAAAAGGGAAAGCTTGAAGGCGGACTTCTGCAGATCCCGGTCGGCTTTGACAAGATTGCCCTGGCGTCGCTGGACTTCGAGGTCTGCTTCAACCGAATCGATCTGAGGCAGATCGCCCGCAGTGACACGATCTCTGACGGCGCCGGCCCGGAACTGAGCCAGATCGAGCAGATTGCGCGCCACATCGAGCTTCCGTTTTGCCGCAACCCAGTCCCAGTATGAATTCGCCGCCTTGAAAATCAGTTCGAGCCTGGTGATCTGATATTCGGCGTCAGCTATTGGCTCGCCCAGAAAAGCCTGTCTTTCCGCCGCGGTCTTCTCGTTGATGCGAGCGCCGCGCAGAAACGGAATTTTGAACTCGACAAAATATTCCCCGTCATTGCCCGTTGGAGAAAGCGGGGCCTTGATCTTGCCGAAGTTGTATCGCGAACCGGCAAAGACCTTCATGCCATAGCGTGTAAGAAACTCGACGCCTGCATCGGCAAGGCGGCTTGTGGCAGGCTTCCCTCTCAGCGTCTTCGGATCGAACTCCGAGTTGAAGCGCAGATAATCGACGCCGAAGGAGAATACAGGATCGAAGGCTCCCTGCTTTTCCAGTCTTTTGGCGGAAGCGGTTCGGCGCAGCGCATCGGCTCCACGCAATTTCGGGTGATAAAGTTCGATCAGGTTGATCACTTCATCGAGCGTCAATGATTGAAACTGTTTCGCAGCCTGCGTGCCGGCCTGAGCCTGTGGATTCCGGCCGCTCTGAGGTTCGTAGTTCCCGGGCACAGCCTCGTTCGAGAACTGCGCGAGTTCGGTGTAACTCAATCGGCGGCGCAGCTCTGCCCTGATCGATTGAACCAGCCTGTCGTCGGATTTCTGATCTGCTTCCACCTGTTGCGCCGAAACATTGACAACAGCGATCAGGCAGAAAAACAACAACCGGATTGCCGGCCGAAACAGATGAATCAAATTCCAACGATCAATCTTCATCCCCAGCTTAAGTGTCTCCTTGAACATATAACTCGAAATTCCGCGCCGCCCTGATTATGCGTGGCGGGGCTATTTGTCATCAGATGATTTCTTATCTTCTTTTTTATCTTTGGAGTCGCCCATCTGTTTGGACTTCTCACCGATCGGCTCTCGTTTGACCGTCGGGGGGAAGGCGTTGAATTGCCGCCAGAGTTCGAATCCAAGAGATACCGTATCGAGCATGACCCAGCCGTTGACCTCGGCGCCGGGGCGAAGCTGATCGAGCGGCGGCCAGCGCTCTTCCTTGCCCGCCTTTATTGCATCTTCGTCTGGAACGATGATGATCCGGAACCGGCTCTTTCCGTCATCCACGGCGTCCATGACTTTGACTTTGCCGGCAAAGGTCCCGACGGCTACCGATGGCCAGCCGACGAATTGGATGGCCGGCCATCCCGCGAAATTGAGCCGCACCTGACGGCCGACTGAGACCAGCGGCGCATCGAAATCGGTGAGCCACAATTCGACAGCCTGATCTGTCGTTTTCGGCACCAGAACCGCAAGGATATCGCCTGCCTTTACGGTCTCGCCCTGCCCTGTCTTCATGACACGGGCAAGACGCCCGCTGCGCGGCGCCCGCACTATTCTCTGTTCACTTCGATGGCTGACGTTGCTGATGTCAACTTCGAGTTTCTGCAGGTCGCTGTTGGTCTTCGCTATCGTTTCACCGACAGAAGCCAGCGAGGCACGGATGCTGTTGAGCTGGGCGGACGTATCGTTGACCACCCTGTCCTTGTCGTAGTTGACCACCAGCAGATCCTTCTTTGCCACATCCAGCGAGGCGACCATGCTTTCAAGCCTCGTTCTGGCCGTGACAATGTCGAGTTCGGCAAGCTCGAGATCTCTTTTCGACCGGAGCCCCTTGTCGAAAAGCTCCTGCAGTCGTTTGAGGTTGAGCTCCGATGTTGTCACAGCCTGCCTGGATTGCTCAAGGTTCTGTTCAGCAAGTTTGAGCCGGTCAATACCCTGCTTCGCCCGCTGATCCGCCGCCGGAATCGCAACGTTTCTCGACCCTGTCAGATCGTTCAACTGGGCGCTGAGAGCCGCCTGTCGGGAGATCGACTGATTTAATGAATTGATCAGAAAGTCGCGCTGACTCTCCAGCCTCGAAGTCTGGCTCGTATCGAGGAACTTGGAATCGATATCCGACAACTCGGCGAGGACATCTCCCTCACGGACTTCCTGACCTTCGAAGATCCTCCAATTGACCAGCCTCCCCGGAATCTGCGCTTCGATATTCTGCGGGCGATCCATCGGCGAAAAAATCGTCACCCGGCCATAACCCGTAACGGACTGCTGCCATGGAACGTAGATCAGGCAGAGAACCATTATCGATAGCAGCAGTATCAAGGCTATTGCCACGGGTCTCAATGCGTGCGATGTCCGGATCAGATCCATGGACTTGATCACTGTATTTGCTGAAGTAATATCTTTCGCTTTAGCCAACCTTGTCCTCGCTCCTTCATTAACTTTTGCCGACATAACCTCAAGCTCAACTGTTTTGATTACTTAATATCCCTGATGGTGAGACTGGGGAAGAGCCGCGTGAACTCGCATTCGCGAAGACTCATCAATTCCTGCGGAGAACCGGACTGCACAATCTTCCCTCCGGCCATGACCAGCACTCGCTTCGAACGCACCACCACTTCAGGATCATGCGAGATGTCGATGATCGTCCAGTTGTATTCGGGTTTGAAGAACTCATCGAGGATCGTCAGCTTGTCGTTCTCGTCGATGCCGGTGAATCCTTCATCGAGAATCAAAAGCTGTGGGCGCCCAAGAATGGCGCGCGCGATCAAAAGTCTCTGGATCTGCCCGCGCGACAGATTGCGCCCCTCACTGACAATTCTAGTCTGAAGTCCGTCGGGGAATTCCGCTAGTTCGTCGGAGAGCTGAGCGAAATCCAGCGCCCATTGCAGCTCTTCATGAGATATATGATTGCGGCCGAGCATGATATTGTCTTCAACCGTGCCCTCAAAGACCTCATTAGTATCGCTGACCATTGCGACGGTGCGACGCAGACTTTCCAGACTCGCATCACGAACATCCATGCCGTTCACCTTGACGATTCCATGGCTCGCATCATAAAGGCCGCAAAGCAGGGATACCAGAGTCGATTTGCCCGTCCCGCTCGCCCCGACCAGACTGATGTGCTCTCCGGGCTGCATCTCAAGATCGAGCCCGGAAAGGACCTCCCGATTGTGGTGGTATGAGAATCTCACCTTCTGGCAGACGACGGCAGCTCCGCTGGAACTTGACGGCAACTCCCGGCCTCCGGCTCTCTCCAGAGGCATGTCCGTCAAATGACCTACTTTGTCGAGACTCGTCAGCAGATCGTATCCGCTTTCAAGCAGTCTGATGATCTTCTCAAGCCCCTGCAAAACACCGACGACTATGATTTCAGAAGCGACCAGTTGTCCCAGTGTAAGCTGCCGGTTTATCACCAGCCAGCCGCCGATTGCCAGCACTCCCGCATTCGCCACGGCCTGGAAAAAATAGTTGCCGAATGCCTGTCTGAAAATTACTCGAAAATGCGTCTTGCGCGCCTTGACATAATCGATCACCAGATCGTCCGCTCGCTCGACCGAAAAAGCTGGAACGGCACTTAATTTGAACCCGCGCTGACATCGCGCAAGCTCTTCGAGCCAGTCGGCAACCCGGTACTTCCTGACAGACTCCTGAATACTGCTCCTTAAGCCCCCCATACCCAGAATAAAAATGATAAAGCTGACAATAAAAATAAGGAAAACGGCAAATGCCAGCAGATATGGACTGTAAAACGACATCAACACCAGGCCGATGATCACCTGCAATACCGCAGTCGGACCGGAAAATAAGATCTTGGAGATGGTCTTCTGAATCGTGATGACATCGAAGAACCGGTTGACCAGTCCCGGCGCATAGGCGCTCATCAGAGCCTGATAGCTGAATCGCGGCAGGTAATCCGAAAGCTGCAATGCCGTCCGAGCGAAAACCCGCTGCTGCATCTTTTCAATGACTGTGATCATCAGCAACTCGAGGATGCCTGCGAAGATGAGCGCTCCAAGAACTCCAATAGTCAGCACAATCAGCGGCTGGATCAGGACTCCGGCCGCGATCGTGTTGACCAGTGCCTGCGCCGCAAGCGGTACTGCCAGCGTGAGTATCCCGATCAGTGTCACATAGAGAAAAATGACTATCAGGTCAGTCCTCTCCAGCCTCACCAATAAGCCCAATCGCTGATACGGAGTCAGATGATCGTGATGATCATGATTGTGGTCAGTGTGATCCGGCTCGAAGCTTACCGGCATATTTGCAAAGCCGATGAGATTCTATTTCAGGACAGTCGGTGAAGAACTCTGTCACATGACTGCGGCAAATTGTCCCAGCCAATCAGCTTTTAATAAATGATGGCAATTCGATTTACAAGAATAAAAGTGGGTGAGAAGATAAGGCTTCAACCAAATCAAGATTCATTTTCGAGGAGATCTCTGGTGTTTGAGCGTCTGGCCATTGTCGGAGGGAAGATAGTCACCCCGCAATCAATAATCGAGAACGGCACGATCCTTTGTGAGGATGGTGAGATCAGTTTTGTCGGCCCATCTTCGGAGGCGGAGCCTGAGCCCGGATCATCCATAATCGAGGCGAAAGGGCGTTACATTTTACCGGGCTTCATAGACACGCACTTTCATGGCAGCGGCGGCGACGATGTCATGGCAAATGGCGCGGCAGGGATACGGCGAATTTCGCGAACCCTCTTGAAATTCGGAACCACCGGATTTCTGGCGACGACAATAGCCGCCCGCCATGAGGAGTTGATGAAATCGGTTGAGGAGACTTTAGACGCTCGGAAGCAAGACAATGGCTCACCGGAAGCGGCAGAGATTCTCGGCATGCATATTGAAGGCCCTTACATCAATATAAAATTCAAGGGAGCCCAGCCAGACTGGGGGATTCGCGATCCGAATTTCGAAGAATGCCGTGAATTGATCGAGATGGCATCGGGGATGATCAAGATCATGACGCTGGCGCCGGAAGTTCCCGGCGGGCTGGAGTTGATCAGAATGCTCAGCGGCGCCGGTATTCACCCGTCTCTAGGGCATTCCGATGCGGACTACGACACGGCCCTCGAAGCCATCGAAGCCGGCGCGACGCGCGCGACGCATCTTTTCAATGCAATGTCCGGAGTTCACCATCGCAAGCCAGGACTCGCCGCAGCCTGTCTCAACGAGCCCGGCATCCAGGCGGAACTCATTTGCGATGGCGTTCACGTTAATCCGCATATGGCAAAGCTTGCCTGGAAGAACAAAGGCGCCGCCGGGTTGACGCTGATTACTGATGCCACGGCCGCCCAGGGAATCGGCGACGGCACCTACACTCTCGGCGATTTTCAGATTAAGGTCCGCGGCCCTCTGTGCACCCTGATGGATGGAGTGACCATCGCAGGCTCAGTTCTGACCATGAATTCAGCGATTCGCAACGCCATCGATTTTACCGGGATGAGCCTGATCGATGCAGCCCACACGTCATCTCTGGCACCGGCCGCGGCATGCGGCGTCGCCGATCGCAAAGGATCTCTTGAATGCGGCAAGGATGCCGATATTGTCATCCTTGAAACGGATTTTTCGGTTTCACATACGATTCGATCAGGTGCGGTAGCTTATCAAAAACAATTAACAGATCCGGATTAGCCGGTTTTTCGCCGCGAAAAGCCGGATGTCAATCCTCGATCACAACAACAACACAAGGAGAGAACAAATGAAGAATAAATTACTCACCAGTCTCATGATGATTTTCTGTCTGACAGTTACCTTGTCAGTTTCGACATTAGCCTTCGACAAGGAAGATGCAGTCAGTCAGGCTAGAAAATCGGCCACCGTATTCAAAGAAATCATGGCCACGCCCGACAAGGGTGTTCCCGGCGACATTCTGGACAAGGCATTTTGTGTTGCCGTATTTCCACAGGTGATCAAGGCAGGATTCATTGTCGGAGGTCGCGGCGGACGTGGAGTTGCGAGCTGCCGGACAAAGACCGGATGGAGCGCCCCGGCATTCTTTGATATCAAAGGTGGAAGCTTCGGCCTTCAAATCGGCGCACAGGCTACCGATTTGAGCAGGTGCTCAAAGGAGCGAAAGCGGCCACTCCCAGCGTCAAGATCTTCCCCGACACGCTGGGCCGCTACTCAATGAAAAGAAAGAAATAATATTGACGCCCGGTCAAAACTGAAGACTGAAAACCAGGCGGGCGGGAATCGGGATCTTAAACCCGATTCCCGCCCGCTTATTTTTAGGACTGCAGTGTCAGAACAGCCGTCTGGAGAGGTTGAATCCGATGGTCAGCCCATGTGGTCCATTGGTGAAAGTCAGGCTGAAGGCATGCTTGCGGGAGGCGCTGGCCTTCTGAATGCCGAATCCGACCACAGGTCTTCTGATTCCAAGCCCGACGCCCGTATATCGACCTGCTTCATTCAGACGATAATTCGCTTCGGCCATGAGGGCGACCGACGGACGGATGTTAACCGCCGCGCCGATTCCAAGAGCGAATGCCGTCTCGCCGGGAAGATTCGACTTCGGATCGGAATTGATCGGGCGATCTCCAACCGAAATTGTCGGGACTACGTAAATTTGAGCATGTCGGGTGATGCTGCGCGCGAAGCTGAATTCAAAGCTGGTGGTGAAGTTGCGTTTGAAATTATCCCGTCCTTCAAGACCCACGCGTGCCATGAGCGAGATCGGATCGCCCTTCTGTTCATTGAGCAGACTGGCGCCGGCATAGAACAAGATCGGCCTGCCGACATCTCCAGGAGACCTGTATGCTCCAATGTGGATCCTGTCGGTCAGACCATAAGTAAAGCCGAATGAAGGAAGAGCCAGGCTATCAAGCCCGAAGATTCCGGCCGAATCGGTCGGATCGCTGAACGGAAACCGGTGGGTGAAATCGGTCCACAACGATCCCTTGGCGATCGGCATGGCCGTTGGAAGGTTGATCAATCTGACATCCACCGGGCGATAGACATCCGGCGCCGGCGCCGGGGCAGGCTTATCGTCCTTCGGCTTGACGGAGGTAACGGCGATCGTCTTCTCCGGCGCGCCTTCAAGCTCCTTCACCGATTTGGTTCGGGTGTTGATGACATATCGCCTGCCGTTCATTTCGACGATGGCCTCGGCATCCGACCCCTCAACAAAACTGACCGGGAGTTTTCCGACCTGTTGACCGCCTTCATCAGTCACAAACCGGTCTGGAAACTGCTTGCGCAGATCGGGAGTGATCTCAAAGCCGGCATTGATGAATGCCTTGCCGAATGCGTTTCGCTCTCCCCCACCCTGGGGATTGACGTGACAGACCGAACATTTCGATCTCAGTTCAGGGCGCGAAAACGGATTTGCCGCATATATCTTCAAATACTCCGGTCGCGCGTTGACCGTGACGACGATCAGATAGAAGAACGCCAGAAGGGTGAATAACTTAATCAGATTCTCTTTTCTTTTTCAATTTAAAAACTCCTCGAAAATGGCGCTTCTGAAAATGCCAAAAGTGTCTGCGATATTGTCGATATTTTTTTATTATCGGCCCTTAAAATCGGCTTTGCGTTTTTCAAGGAACGCGCGAACGCCCTCTTCCTTGTCCTCACTTGAGAAGCAAAGAGCAAAAGATCAATCTCCTGGTCCAATCCCTCCCGCAGATTCATGCGCGCGGCATTTTTGACGGCGGTTTTGGCCATTGCCAGAGCGACTGGACTCTTCTCCGCGATCTTACCGGCCAGTTCCATGGTTTTGGATTCTAGCTGATCGGCCGGGTAAACATCGTTGACAAGGCCGATTCGATAAGCCTCCTGAGCATCGATCATCTCGCCGGTGAGAATCATCTGCATCGCCTTGCCCTCGCCAACCAGCCGGGTCAGCCTTTGCGTGCCTCCACCGCCGGGAATGATGCCGAGATTGATTTCAGGCTGGCCGAAACGCGACTTGTCGCTCGCAATCCGAATGTCGCAGGAAAGCGCCAGTTCGCAGCCGCCCCCCAGACAAAAGCCGTTGATCATAGCAATGATCGGTTTGGGGAAATCCTCTGCGGCCGTGAAGATGCTTTTGGCCTTCATTATCGTCCGCTGCTGAATCGCGCTCCGCCCGGCAAATTCGTTGATGTCGGCGCCCGCGACAAAAGCCTTCTCGCCTGCCCCGGTAATGACGACAACGCGGATCTCATCGTCCGTGCGAAGCTCATCGAGCGCCTCTGCTGTCTCCTGGCGGGTCTTGATATTTAGCGCATTGAGCTTGTCCGGCCGGTTGATGGTAATCAGCGCCACACGCCCGCGGCGTTCAATCAGTATGGTTTCCGGCATAATTCCAGTTCTCCTTTATCAGGTATTAGTGTTTAAAAAAATCGTGCGGAAGAAGATGCCCAGGAGTTTAAAGTATAAAGTTCAAAGTT
This sequence comes from Acidobacteriota bacterium, assembly GCA_016710075.1. Lineage (GTDB taxonomy): Bacteria > Acidobacteriota > Blastocatellia > RBC074 > RBC074 > JADJLO01. The sequence goes on from JADJLO010000020.1 coordinate 21,881, forward strand.
CAAAGTTCAAATTTTGACCTCCCTGCTTTAATGAGAAAGACCCCGGTGGGGGGGAACCCCCGCCCCGCGGGGCTGGGCCCCCGCCTTGCGCCATAATCGCCCAACCTTTATAGTTTCAACTCTAACCAACAAGTCAAATTTGCCCGCTAGCTTATTTTTCAGAATGAATATTCATGAGGTTGAAAGGAGTTTTTGTATGTCGAAACAGCCTGAAGTTGTGACCAGCAAAACCAGCTTTTCCGCAGAGGGCAAAGAAGTCAGCGTCTTTATAGCCAGGCCCGAAGGGGTTGAAAAAGCGCCGGCGATCATCATCGTGCATGAGTGGTGGGGGCTCAATCCGCACATTGAGGATGTGGCGCAGCGATATGCGCGTGAAGGATTCATTGCCGTAGCCACGGACCTTTATCACGGCGTCTCGACCAAGGATCACCAGGAGGCCGCCAAGCTGATGGGTTCGCTCAAACCGGAAGACGGGCTGGCATCGCTGAAAATTGTCCTTGATCATCTACGTTCAATGGACGAAGTGACATCTGTCGGCGTCACTGGTTTCTGCATGGGGGGAACGTTTGCGCTGCTGCTCGCCTGCCAAGAGAAAGTTGAGGCATCAGTGCCTTTTTACGGCGACGTTCCGGTCGATACCACGGTCATCGGCAAGCTGGGGTGCCCCCTGCTCTTCATCGGCGGAGAAAAAGACGAGTGGATCACGATTGAAAAGATGAATCGCCTCGATACGGCGCTCAAACAGTACAGCAAGGACGCAGAGGTTCGAGTATACAAGGGCGCGAGTCACGCATTTTTCAACGACACCCGGCCCGAAGTTTTCAGTAAATCGGACGCTGAGGATGCCTGGCGCACTGTCATCGAGTTCTTCAACAGGCACCTGCGCAAGGGACAGGCCGCCGGAGCGTGATCAATGAAAGAATTGAACCGGGAAACCGTGGCCGTCATCACGGGGGCCTCCTCGGGTATCGGGCGGGCGACCGCTCTTGCGCTTGCCGGCAAGGGGGTCAGGCTGAGCCTGCTCGCACGGAGCCACGACTCACTGGCCGAAGTTTCAAAGCTGGCCACTGAGGCCGGATCCGCCGATGTCCACACATCGGTCTGCGACGTTGCCGATGAGGCCATGGTTCAATCCGCGATCAGATCGACGATTGAAAAGTACGGTCGCCTGGATATTCTGATCAACTCAGCCGGGCTGAGCCTCAACGGCGAAGTAGACGGCTACGCTCTTGAAGACTGGCGGACGGTGATCGAGACCAATCTGACCGGAACTTTTCTTACCTGTCGTGAAGCCCTTCCGGTAATGAAGCGGCAATCCGGAGGACAGATAATCAACATCTCCTCCGGCGCTGGCAAAAACGGCATCAGGAACATGGCAGCCTATTGCGCATCGAAATTCGGCGTGGTCGGATTTAGTGAGGCACTGGGACTTGAGGTTCGAGGCCATAATATCAGGGTCTCGGTCCTGCTTCCCGGTTCGGTTGCCACCGACTTCACCCGAGTCGCCAACCGCCAGGCTCAACAACCGGCAAACTCATCCCCAATCGATATCGGATATTCGATGACGGCCGGGGAAGTTGCATCGGTGATAGTCGCCATGCTCGAACAACCCGAGCAGGCCTGGATGAGCGAAGTTATTCTGCGCCCCCTCAATCTGGAAATGAGAAGAGAGTCTAAAGAGTAGTTGCTGGTTGCTCCTTATGAATTGACAACTGACAACTGCCTTTTTAAACTCCTCTGTGGAGGTATCGAATTGTCCGGGGAGACTTTATTGTGCAGCAGTTGCGGAATCACTTTGAGACCGTTTATGAAGGTGTGCCCACGATGCGGCACGATCCGGGAGGACGCCTCACCGCTGGATATTATTTTGTCGGAAGCGGCAACCACTCAGACGGAGCAAACCCCGACGGAAAAGACTGATACCGGCGTAGTGCCGCTCTCGGCCATCAGACAACAGCGCATCCCGGAAGAGACATCGGAATTCAGCACTCCGCGGGATATGGTTTTCCTCTCGCCGAATGAGACTAAAAGACGCTTTCCCCTCTTCACTTCCGCGCAGATAACGCTCATGGTGATTGGCGCGGCATTGATCATCATGATGGCCGTCATAGCCTTCCTTTTATGGCGCCAGCAGAAGAAAGAGTCGGCCGCTCAGCCGCCAAATCAGGCGATGGTGCTGCCCTCTCCCGCAGCGGGAGCGAGTCCGTCAGCAAGTCCCTCGCCGAGTCCCTCCGATGATGCGGCTATAATCGAAGCGGTCAAGTCCTCACTGCTGGCTTACAACCCACTTGGATTTTCACATTACAAATACGAGGTAAAAGACGGTGTCGTAACCCTCACCGGAGAGGCCGACCATCAACCCGAAAAAGAAGGGGCGGAGAATGTCATCAGACTGATCAATGGAGTCCGCGACGTCGTCAACAATCTGAAGGTCAAACCGGAACAAATTGCAGCTCCGGCCAAACTCAACGCAGCGGAAGCGAAGTTCCTCGATGATGCTCTCAACAGGCAGTCATCAGATGATGAACGCACCGGCAATGAAAAGCCGAGAGCCTCGCAACCCGACCCTCAGAAAGAAGCCGAGCGGGTGCGCCGCGAGACAATGGCAACGCGCCAGCGTGAAGAAGAAGCCACAGTCAGAAAAGCCGCTGAAGAAAAGCTCCGCCGGGAGGCAGAGGAATATGAAAAACGCCAGGAAGAGATCCGCCGCGCTGAGGCCGAAAGACGCGCTCGCGCCGAAAAGGCGAGGATCGAAACCGGCGTGCTCAACAGCGGAACCGTGGCCTGGAGCGGCACGGTTGATGGCGTCGACGAGATCATCTTCTCCGGATCGAGCTCATCGGTCCGGCACATCAGCGGCCCGCCTACGCGTGAAGTTAAGGCTTCGTTCAGCGCCCCGATTCCACGCTCACCCGTCGTTGTCCGGCTGCTGTCGTCCAGCGGCAGAGGGTCGATTCAGATTATCCAGCAGCCCGCCTCTTCAAACGGTTACACCACCATCGTCCGCATTGACGACACCTCAAAGAGCGGCGAAAAAAGATACGAATTCACACTCAAGTGGATGGTCCAATAAAAAAGAAGAAGATTACGGAGGATAACGAAAATCACGGCGGCAGGAAGCCAAAACGAGCGAATCGTTTTTACATTCCCAGCCTGCCAACTGGCATGTACCAAGGTCGAATGGATTTTCGGAATAAGGCCACCGCCAGAACGCCGGTTGGGGATTGGGGTCCTGGCCTGCCTACCATCTTCTTCTTGAACATTTGAAGATGGAGGCTGAGCAGTTACAACTTGTTTTCATTTCAATAGACATGATCAAACTAGGAGTTCACACAGGAATCGGCGGCGGGCTGCACCGTTCGATCGCCGAAGCAAAAGAGAAAGGCTGCCTGACGTGGCAGATTTTTTCGCGCAATCCCAGAGGCTGGAGCGCACGCCCGTTGAGCGATGAGGAAATAGCCCTTTTTCGCTGGACGAGGGATGAATCCGGTCTCGATCCCTGCATCATCCACTCCTGCTATCTGATCAATCTGGCGTCCGGGTCAGAAGAGATACGGGCAAAATCGATTGCCGCCTTCCGCGATGAGATCGAGCGGGGCCTGGCGATCGGCGCCGATTATCTGGTGGTGCATCCGGGAAGCGGGCGCGGCACATCTGTTGATCAGGCAATCGAAAACTGCGCATCGGCAATCCGCGAGGCCTCAAAAGAGTTCCATGGCGACATGCTTAAATCCGGATTTCAGATCCTCATAGAAAACACGGCCGGCCAGGGCGATCAGATCGGACGCAGCTTCGAACAGGTCAGAGACATCATCGATCTCTGCAGCACCTGCCCATGGGAATGTGTCTCGATACCGCGCACTCCTTCGCCGCAGGCTACGACTGGCGCGATCAGAAAGCCGCCGCCCGGGCAATGAAGTCTCTCGATAAAAATGTCGGCTTCGCAAATGTCAAAGCCGTACACTTTAATGATTCCAAAGCCCCCTTCGATTCAAAAGTCGACCGGCACTGGCACATTGGGAAAGGCGAAATTGGCTCCGAGGGACTCTCGCGCGTGATCAATCACCCGAAACTCAAAAAACTCCCTTTCATTCTCGAAACTCCACAGGATGAGAAGGACGACGATATCAAAAATCTGAAGGCTGCCGGGGCCCTGGCCGGTTTATGAAACTCCGATCTGACCAGAAAACATTCATATGCCCATTTTCAGTGTACGATTTCATGCCAGAGGCCTTATCGAAGCCTGACAGCACAGCTCCCGCCAGATCCGCATGCCAGTCTTTTATCCATACTGTTTTCAGATGTTTAATCGGATTAATCAAAAACTCCGGCGAGATATCGGCGAGTGGTACGCACCTTGCACTAGACATACACGACAAGCAATGCTTCAGCAGTTGGTACTCCAATACGGAAGATGTTGGGGGACATCTAAAGCAGCAAGTATCGCAAGATAGTTGTTGTTCCGTAGAAGAGCCAGGATAGCTGCTTAAGTCCGCATAGTTCTTGGGGGAGGCTATACGGATTTAAGCAGCTATTCTTTTTTTACCCGCCATCGAGATCCAATCCAATCTGAATCGTAACATCAGCGACCGACCTGTCGAGCTGTAAAATTTTCACATCATTTATTTTCAGACCAAACAAAGCGGGGATTCGTCTCATTAAGCGACTTCGATCTATTATTTTTTTCAAGTCGATGTCAGGAATCATATTACATTTAATGCCGCCGCCGGCTGTGAATAACGGGGAGGTCGTATGCTGAAAAGCCGTATGCTGAAAAGATCAATAACGAGGGCCTGCACATTGGCCGTGGCGATAGTCATGACAATGGCTTCGCCATTGAGCCATGCCCAGGACGCAAAAGGGAAGAAGAACAAATCACAAAGCAGGGCTGCGGCTAAAGGGCTGACCGAAGAGCAAAAGGCTGTGCACCTGCTCGATCGTGCGACTTTCGGTCGGAGGCCCGGCGAGGTCGAGGGGGTATTGAAGATGGGCTGGCAGAAATATCTCGATGAGCAGGTTCACCCGGAGCGGATTTCAGACGATGGTGCCGAGCAGAAACTCAGGAACATCGAAAGCTATAATCTGAGCAATGCCGAACTGGCGAAATACTATCCGCCTCCACAGGTCATCCAGCAGGCCTTGAAATCGCGCGGGCTTGAATTTCCGGCACCCGGCGCCAATCAAGCTGATCCGACAAAAAAAGAGATCAACAAGGCACTCAAAAACCCGGATAAACTGGATAAACCGGGTAAAAATGACCCTGCCGAGCAGATGGAAGCCCCTGCCCAGCCCCCCTACATTGAACAAATGAGAAGGGGACGCGAGCTGGCCCAGGCTCTGGCCGAGATGGGCTACAAGCCGCCTCAGAAGATTATTCAGGATTTGCAGCAGGCCAGGATCACGCGTGCCGTGTACAGCGAGCGGCAGTTGCAGGAAGTGATGACCGATTTCTGGTTCAATCATTTCAATGTATTCATACAAAAGGGCGCGGACAGAGTCCTGACCACTTCCTACGAACGGGATGTGATCAAACCGAGAGTCTTCGGCAAGTTCGCGGATCTGCTCAAAGCGACGGCAGAAAGCCCCGCAATGCTCTTCTACCTCGACAACTGGATGAGCGCCTCGCCCAACTCGAGGATGGCTCAGTATCAGAACAGGGCTCCTTTGGGAAGGTTCGGCCAGGCGAAGGTTGGTGAGTTGGAGATGCCCAATCAGGCGGCACAGCAGCCGCAGCGCCGGGCGCGAGGGATCAATGAAAACTATGCCCGCGAAATAATGGAGCTGCATACTTTGGGAGTCGACGGCGGCTACACGCAGAAGGATGTGCAGGAAGTCGCCCGCTGCTTCACCGGGTGGACGCTGCGCAACCCGAGGAATAACGCTGAGTTCATCTTCGCCCCGATGATGCACGACAACGGCGAAAAGACGGTACTGGGACACAAGATCCCGGCAGGCGGCGGAAAGAAGGACGGCGAGATGGTGATCGATATTCTGGCTCATCATCCATCGACGGCGAAGTTCATTTCGACCAAGCTCGCGCGCAAGTTCGTCTCGGACAATCCGCCGCAATCGCTCGTGGATCGGATGGCTCAGACCTTTCTCAAAAGCGACGGAGACATTCGAGAAGTGATCCTTGCGATGTTCAACTCTCCTGAATTCCAGGCTCCGGAAAATTATCGAGCCAAGATCAAGACTCCGCTTGAGATGACCGTCAGTGCTGTCCGCGCAATCGGCGCGGAGACCAACGGAGGGCCGGCATTTCATCGCTGGATCGCGCAAATGGGCGAGGGACTGTTCATGGCTCAACCGCCGACCGGCTATCCCGATACTGCAGATCACTGGGTCAACACCGGTGCACTGCTTGAGAGAATGAATTTCGCCCTGGCGCTGAGCGGCAATCGCATACCCGGCGCGCGCGTCGATCTGAGCCGGCTTGGAATCGAAGAGAGGACGGTGAATTCGGCCAACGCTTCGCAGGTGGTCGACAAGTATGTCACACTGCTGCTGCGCGGTCAGATATCGGCACAAACACGAGCCACGATCGACAAATCCATCAATGATCAACTGCTTGCCAAAACCGATACCGGCGCGCCGGCAATCGATTCGGCAAGAATAGTCGGTCTGATCCTCGGATCGCCGGAGTTCCAGCGGCAGTAGCTTAAACTGCCTGAGTCAACGGAGGTTTTTATGTCCATGGATAGAAGGTTCTTTCTGAAAAACGGCGGCATCGCCCTGGCGAGTCTCGGAGCCGCGACGGTTTCCCCGTCATTCCTGACACGAACGATGGCTCAAGCCAGCCGCAGCGGCGGCAAAAAAGTCCTGATTGCCATCTTCCAGCGCGGAGCGATGGATGGTCTGAGCGCCGTGATTCCTTTTGGCGAACCGGATTATTACAATCTGCGGCCGAGCATTGCGATTCCCAGACCGAACGGCGGGCAGGGTTCGGCCATCGACCTTGACGGCTATTTTGCGCTCCATCCCGCGCTGGCGCCATTCAAGCCGGTGTTCGATTCCGGCCAGCTCGCCATAGTCCATGCGGTCGGTTCACCTGACAATACCCGTTCGCATTTCGATGCCCAGGATTACATGGAATCCGGCACCCCGGGCGTCAAGAGCACGACTGACGGCTGGCTCAACAGGTATCTCCAGTCCAAGGCGGACCCAAAAGCCACTCCATTCAGAGCCGTCTCTTTGGGAGCAAATCTGCCAAGAGTGATGCAGGGCAAGGCGCCGGCTATCGCCATGACCAATATCAACGATTTCACGGTCAGGGCCGGAGGCGGCCAGATGGCTCAGGCCGTTCAGGGCGGCTTCGAGGCTCTTTATGCTCAAACAGTGAATGATGCCCTGCGCGGAACCGGAAAGGAGACCTTTGATGCCGTCAGAATGCTCAAGCAGGTCAATCCTTCCCAGTACAAACCTGCCGAAGGAGCGAATTATCCGCGCGGACAATTCGGAGACAAGCTGCGGCAAATTGCTCAGTTGATCAAGTCCGATATCGGGCTTGAAGTGGCTTTCACAGATATCGGCGGATGGGATACTCACGCCAACCAGGGCTCGTCGCAGGGCCAGCTCGCAATCAGGCTTACTGAATTAAGTCAGGGCGTCGCGGCACTTTATGCCGATCTGCAGGACCGTGCCGACGATGTGGTGATCCTCACCATGACCGAGTTTGGCCGGACGGTGAAAGAGAACGGCAATCGAAGCACAGATCACGGTCACGCCAGCGTCATGTTCGCTCTCGGAGGCAATATTCGAGGCGGAAAGGTCCACGGCCAGTGGCCCGGACTCAAATCCAGCCAGCTTTATGAGGGCCGCGACCTGGCTCTGACTACCGATTTCCGCGATCTCTTCGGCGAAATCGCCGGCAAACACATGGGCACGAAGAATCTTAATTCAATCTTCCCCGGCCACCAGATCAACAACTCGAATTTCAAAGGGCTGTTCAGATCCTGAGGAGACAAAAGTCCAAAGTCCAAAAGTCCAAAAGTCCAAAGTAAAGTTCAAAGTCCAAAGTCCAAAGTCCAAAGTCCAAAGTTTAAAGTTTAAAGTTCAAAGTCCTGATGCTAAAGGCAGTTGTGGTGGCGATAAAATCAACTTCGCAACCGCAAAAACCGTTAACATCAGGACTTTAAACTTTAGACTTTAAACTTTAAACTTTGGACTTGTGGACTTTGGACTTTCGACAATATTTTCCTTCCGGGTGATGGCAGGGCAACGGCAGACCACGTTTGGTCATCATCATGTCGGACCAGTTTCAGATTTCCGGATAAGCAGTTTTGGAGTCTGAGCAAGGTCACCAAATGGTAACCAGGATGGTAAAGAAGATGTCGCTTGCAGCAATTGGCTCACGGTTATATGATTAAAAACCGCTTCGGACAGCCTCACTGATAGCCAGTTTTGAGAATCTGGGCCAATTGAACTGACTCCCAATGAAAATGAAAAAGCTGATGTAGTGGAAAGAGTGGCTCAACCTTGGCGAATAGTTCCTTTTGATTGAGCCCTTCCCCCCACCCCCGGGAAGGATGAGAGAATTTTTGGAGGTTCATATGTTTTCACGCCGTGCCGGTCAGGTTCTGTCGATTGAATCCTTAAGAACGGCAATGTCCGGCAGAAAGTCATTCCTGGCGCCGATGGTCATAATCGCCGCCACCGTATATCTGGCGGCCGGCATTTCATCAGGCAGAGCAGCGTCTTCTTATTATTCCAATCTGCATTTTTTTGATGTCAGCGCCACGGCTCCATTGACGGTATCCGCCGCGAGTTTTGAATCGACGGCAGTGGCTCCGGATTCAATTGCTTCAATTTTCGGGTCACAGCTTGCGACTCAAACACAACTTGGTGGAGACATCGATCCGAACACGCCCGGGTATCAGTTACCGACGACACTCTCCGGCACAAGCGTCGAGATCAACGGTCGCCGTGCGGGACTGATTTTTGTTTCAAGCGGACAGGTGAATTGCGTCATTCCATCGGCGACCGAGGAAGGTCTGGCCAATCTGGTAGTTCGAGCCGGGGATGGGACCGTTTCGAATGGAACGGTGCAGATAGTCAGGGTCGCTCCGGCCGTATTCACCGCCAACTCGGACGGAAGAGGAGCCGCCGCCGCGATTGTGTTGCGCATCAAGAATGACGGCACTCAGAGCTATGAATACATTTTCAGCTACAGCCAGACGCTCCAGAGATACATCACCAATTCCATAGACATGGGGCAAGAGGGAGAACGCCTGATCCTGATACTATTCGCCTCGGGGATAAGACGAGCCACGGATCCGAATGGCGACGGGAATCTCAATGAAAACATCCGAGTCCTGATTGGAGGCATTGAAGTCGCTCCGATCTTTGCCGGCATCCAGCCCGATTATGTGGGGCTGGATCAGATAAATGTCGAGATTCCGAGAACCCTCATCGGTCGCGGGACGGTTAATGTCGCGGTCTCAGCGACGGGTTATACCTCCTCAAACCTTTCGGATATCGAGATCAGCAGCCAGAACGGCGCGTCACCTCCGCAAGTGAGTGGATTCGGCGGCGGCTCGGCGCTTGCAGGTCAGCAGCTTGTAATTAATGGAACCGGATTCTCGGCTCTCCCAACCGACAATCTGGTTCGGATTGCAGGATTGAACGCCGATGTCATGACCGCTTCAACCAATCAGCTTATCGTCATGGTGCCTTTTGGAGTGGCAACGGGAACGGTCAGCGTCAAAACCCTGCAAGGTGAGGGAGTAAGCTCGAATATTCTTCCTGTTAGAACCTCGATCAGCGGCATCGTTGAGAACACCAACCAACTGCCGATCGGAGGAGTTACGATAAGACTCTCGAATTCGAACATCACGACTACGACAAATTCGAGGGGTCATTTGTTCTGGCAGACGTGCCTGCAGGATCACAATTCGTCGAAATCGACGGCGGCACGTTGCAGACAGATCCTCCTTATCCGAAAGTGACGCTGAAAATCGTCGCGCAATCAAACCGCGACAATCAATTTTCAAGAAGCATCTCTATTCAGCAGGACACTGGTTCAGGCGGCAGCGTTGGCAGCGGAGGGCTTCAGGCTCCTCCGACGTCGGATGATCTTCAAGTGACTTATTACAATTCAGAGGTCAAGTCGCAGATAATCAAGACGGGCGACTTCAAGCTTGAGATTGCGGACACGGCAACGGCGCTCTTCCCGACTGGAGCCACCAAAGGCCAGATCGTTCTTACTCCGGTTGAGAATTCCCGCACGCCGGTCGATCTGCCTTTCGGTTATTTCAGCTCAAGCATCGTTCAGATCACTCCGTTCAACACCAAAATCACGCCGGGAGCAAAACTCACATTTCCCAATATCGATGGATTCCCGCCGGGATCGCCTGCTGTACTTTTCAGATACGATTCGCAACAGGGCGGGTTCGTGCAGGAGCCCGCAGCGGCAGTGGTATCACAGGACGGCACACGCATTGAAACGGCGCCGGATGCAATCAAGGTGACGAGTTTCTACTTCGCCGCTGTCTATCGCCAGACGACCACGATCACAGGTCGGGTGCTTGACAGTGACGGCAAAACACCGATCGCCGGCGCACAGGCGCGATACCGTGGACAGGATTCGACTACTGACGGCAACGGCAGCCATGTTCTGCGCTACATTCCGGTGAAAAACGGTGAAGCCGTCTTCGCTGAAATCAGTTATGCCCGCCCCAGCGGCAGGGTCAGCCGTGTGACCACCCAGACGATCGCTTCGATTCCCGGAGGAATAACCCGGATTCCCGATGTGATTCTCCCTCCGGAGCCGGCAGTCAAACCCTTAACCGTCCTGGCGCCCTCAAAACTGGAGATCGATGAAGGGAAAGTATACGAGTTCAGATTCGTCGTCACAGGAACCACGGCCAACATCAGCGCAATTGTCAGAGTCGATGGCGCGAAGTTCGCATCGATTAAGAATAATAGCGCCACCGCCTCAAACTCCTACATTCTGAAACTGACTCCGAACTATTTCGATGCGGGCAATTACAATCTGTTGATAACCGCCACAAACAATTCCGGCACATCGACAAGGCAGGATATCGCGCTGACCGTGAACAACGTCAACCAGCCTCCGATCGCAAGCGATTTGAATGTTTCTTTGAATGAAGACGAATCCCTGACTTTCGGTCTGCTCGCCGATGATGCGGACGGCGACAGTTTGAAATATACAATCACCGTCCCCCCAACCAGCGGGAATCTCACTTTCCAACCGCCACTCGTGATTTATACGCCTGAACAGAACTACAACGGTTCGGATTCCTTTAAATTCAAGGCTAATGACGGGACAGCCGACAGTAATATCGGCACGGTCAATATTACCGTCCGCCCGATCAACGATCCGCCCGTGCTGACGGTCCCCGGACCTCAAAGCGTCAGCGAGGGGGTTCAGCTCAGATTCACTGTTTCAGCGACTGATCCTGACGCCGGTCAAACGACAACTCTGTCGGAAGCGAGCCTGCTGCCAAGAGGCGCATCTTTCAGACAGATCTCTCCAAACACTGGAGAGTTCATCTGGACGCCCAACTTTGCACAGGCGGGGATATACACGGTTTCATTTAGAGCGACCGACAATGGACAGATCCCGTTAAGTGACACGAAGTCGGTTCAAATTACGGTAGTCAATGTTACCGGTACGGCGGCGCCACCTCAGCAGAGCTCAATCAAATAGGATTTTAAGAATTACATCGATAAAACACAGAAGTGCCGGAAAAGACGGGATGAGTTCGATCAACTCAGATGCGATGCATTGAGCAATTCCCTCTTGAATTCGAGTGCACGTTGATGCCTGTTGTGTGGGTCTTTTTCAAGAGCTCGCAGAATCTCGGCCTCAAGCATGATATTCACTTCGGAATTCAGCTGCCTCAAAGAAGGGGGTTTGGTATTGAGCAGTTTGACGCCGAAATCCGTCACTCTCTTGGCTGAAAACGGCGGCTGGCCGCCGAGCATTTCAAAAGAGATCACGCCAAGACTGTAGATGTCCGATCTGAGATCCGCTTCCTGCCCCTGAAACTGTTCGGGGCTGAGGTAGGTCGGTTTGAGAGGCAGATGGCCCTGCCCCTGAAGAATTGCAGTCGTTCCGGGAACAAAACCTCTTCCAGTAGCTATTCTCGTGAAGCTGAAATCCACAATTTTGATATTTGGCCGAGACTGATCGGGTCTGGGAATCAGAATGATGCTGTTCGGTTTCAGGTCACGATGGACCAGTCCCGCCTTGTGAGCCGCATCGAGGGCATCGCAGATCACCGAAACGATTGTGATCATCTGGTCGAGTTTGAATTTCCCAACGCTTTTCATCTCGGATTTCAAGGTGCTTCCCTTGACGAACTCGCTTACGACAAAACCGCTGGCATCGGGGAGGAGTCCGAAATCGTACACTTCTGCAATCAACGGATGCTTGAAATCAATGGCGATCCGGACTTCCAGCTTGAAGCGATCCTGTGATCGGGGATCGACCATGACGCTGGCCCGGATGACCTTGACGGTGACCTCTCTGCCCAACTCAAGATCTGTAGCCTGAAAAATCACTCCGGTACCACCCCGGCCTATCACCTTCTCAAGCTGATAGCGGGAATTAATCGTATAGGGGATGGTCTCCACAGTCGTTAATTCGATGAGACAGTCCCGACAGAACTGCAGATTCGACGGGTAGCATCGGCTGCACGAAACACATTGTCGTACTGTCTCGGTTGGATCAAATCGGCATCTTGCTCTCCCTCTATTGATAAGAGAAGATTTAAAGTTTAAAGTCTATCCAAAGTTCAAAGTTGAAAGCTTTCCAATCTGCGATTTTTCACTTTAAACTTTGAGCTTTGAACTTTGAACTTTAAACTTTGAAAAGTCAGGAGACCATCATGTCAAAACTTTCCAGAAGAGAATGGAGCAAGCTGGCCATCAGTTCGATTGCAGCCGCTCCTCTTTATTCAGAGATATTCGCTGCCGGCAAACCGAATTCGAAGATAAAAGGCGTCCAGATCGGGGCGCAGAGCTACAGCTTCCGCGATCGAGGGCTTGACGAGGCGATCAAAGGATTTGTTGAAATCGGTCTGAGCAGTTGCGAATTATTCTCAGGTCATCTCGAACCGAAGGGTCTTGACCGGGCGGGGATGAGAAACTGGCGACTGACCACGCCAATGCAGTTCTTTACACTCACCGGAGAAAAGTTCAAGGCCGCCGGGATCGATCTCTATGCATTGAATTACAGCTTCAGAGATGATTTTACCGATGAGGAGATCAAACGCGGATTTGAGATAGCCAAAGCCCTCGGCGCCAGGGCGATCACAGCCTCTACCAACGTGTCGACTGTAAAACGGATAGATCCTTTCGCCAGGCAGTACAAGATGCGCGTCGGCCTGCATAACCATTCGAACATCAAACCGAACGAATTCGCCACGCCGGATGATTTCTCCAAAGCCATGGCCGGGATGTCCGAATACATCTGCATCAATCTCGATATCGGCCATTTCACCGCGGCCAATTTCGACGCCGTCGATTTCCTGAATAAAAACCACGACAAGATCGTGGCTCTGCATATCAAGGATCGCAAACGCAATCAGGGCGCCAATGTCCCATTCGGCCAGGGGGATACCCCGATCAAACCGGTGCTCGAACTGCTGATGAAGAACAAATGGAAGATTCCGGCCAATATCGAATACGAATACAATGGCTCAGACACCGTAACTGAAGTAAAGAGATGTTACGAATTCTGCCGAAAAGCTCTCGGCGGATGATGAAGTATTACGAAAAAGATTACGAAACATACGGAAAGTCATAACCGATCAATGTGCCGGATGAACCATGCATCATTCTGTCGCTGACTGGAACTTTTCCGCTTGTTTCGTTTATTCCGTCTGTTTCGTAATCTTCTTCTCCTCCTTCATTGCCGCCTTTCGCGTTGCGATGGAGGCCGGCGAGTTTAGTCCGTTTGACGGGATTTTTTCGAAAGCGGATGGAGAACTCTTCCTGAGTCATGGCGGCAAGATCATCGAGATCGGGAGCAATGAGTCCCTCGCGGGGTGCAAATCTCTCCTCTGAAGTCTGCTTTGAAAATCTGGACCAGGGGCAGACATCCTGGCAGATGTCGCAACCGAAAACCCAGTTCTCAAGGTTGTCCGCGATGGTTTCGGGCAGTTGAGGATCGCGCAGTTCGATCGTGCCGTATGAGATGCACCTGGTGGCATCGAGCCGGTAGGGAGCAATGATGGCTTCCGTCGGGCAGGCATCGATGCAGGCCGTGCATTTGCCGCAATGGTCGGGTTCGATCAGGTCATCGTAATCGAGCTCAATTGAAACAAGCAGTTCGCCCAGAAACACCCATGAACCGTATTTCTTCGTAATCAGATTGGTATGTTTGCCGATCCAGCCCAAGCCTGCACGAACCGCCCATGCCTTGTCCATCATCGGAGCCGAATCGACACAGATCTTTCCTTCGACTCCAGGTGACTGATCGACAATCCACGCGAGAAGGGTTTTCAGCTTGTCCCGCAGAACATCGTGATAATCGTCGCCCCACGCGTAGCGGGAAATCTTGCCTGTCGATATGTCATCAATATGTTTTTCCGGACGAAAATAGTTGAGAGCCACACAGATAACAGACTTAGCCGACGGCATCAGCAGCGCCGGATCGCTTCTCTGCCGGGGCTCTCGCGCCATGTAATCCATGCGGCCGTGAAATCCGCGTGCGATCCATTCGCGCAAGTGCCGACCTTCTTCACTCAAAGCCGCGACAGGGACTATGCCGATTTTTGTGAAGCCGAGTTCGAGCGCGTATCTTTTAATCGTCTCAGATTGCAAGCAGACCTCTTTAATGGCGCTCTTTCTTGTAAGCAACCTCAGCCAGAAATAATCCTGATGGCGGAGCGGTCACCCGCGCGGGGTCGAGTTTGGTCCGGCTGCCCGGGTTCTCTATGAGTTGAGCGAAATCATTGGCTTTTACATTTCCGCGGCCGACCTCAACCAGTGAGCCGACCAGCCTTCGAACCATCTTCCACAAAAAATGAGATGCGGTGATGTTGAAAACGATCATGTAATCTTCGACGGTCACGAGCGCCGACTTAACCTGGACAATCGTCGACAAATCTTCTCGCCGGGGATCTTTTTCGCTGAATGCCGAGAAATCGTGGCGGCCGGCAATCAATGATGCCGCATTGGACATCGCATCGGCATCGAGTCTGTCTTTGACCCACCAGACATATTTCTTGCCGAAGGCAGTCCGCCTCGTGGAGATCTGGTAACGATAGCTGCGGCCGGCGGCATCGTGGCGGGCGTGAAATCTGTCAGACGCTTCTTCCACATTCAGAATATTAATATCGGGAGGCATCCGGTCATTAATGGCGAAGAGTATCTCTTTGGGATTGGGAATGGATTTCGGCCTGCCGCCACGCGGTGAGAGTTTCAAATGAGCCACCTGCGCCAGCGCATGAACCCCCGCGTCGGTTCGGCCGGCTCCCCCTATCTCGACATCCCTGTTGAAGAAATCCATCGCGGCATTCCGGATCTCACCGGATACGGTTCTGGCATTCGCCTGCTCCTGCCAGCCGCTGTATCGCGTCCCGTCATATTCGATTGTCAGTTTCCATGTTTTCATAAGAATAGCTGTCGGTTGTCAATTGTCAGTTGTGAGTTGTCGGTGATTAACTGCCATCTGCTTTTACACTTCCCATTCTTCCCGATCATCGGCTTTTGGTTGCGGTTTGACGAGTACGCCTCGATTTCGTTCTCTTTCCGCGACTGCCTTTTTACTGAAATATTTCTGCCATTCCGTGGGAGCATCGATGGTTTCGCCGCCGTGACGGGTGGTTCGCTGTCTGACGGCGCACAGGACCGGCGTATTTACAGCCACGCCGGAAACTATCACCTGCCCCTTGGTCAGTGCGGGGAGCTCATCGAGAAGTCTTCTCCCGGCGCCTTCAACCGATGAGGCGATGGTCTGCTGATCGATCGGATTGACGATGCGCATGATGAATTGTGTCATGCATTGCGACAACACATCCTGATCGAGCTTGCCGGGACGCTGGGTGATCAGCCCAATGCCCACTCCGAACTTGCGACCTTCAGAAAGAATCTGTTTGAGGATGTTGGTTGAGACGACCTGTTGCCCTGCGGGCGCATAACGATGCGCCTCTTCCAGCAGAACAAATACCGGATATGGAAGCGACTCGTCGGCATTCTGCAAGTTTCCTCTGACTGTGCTCATGCGAGCCTTGTTCGTACGGCGGAGAAGCGCTCCGACAATCACCTGCTGCTCGTTTTCTTCTATTTCCGAGAGCTGCAGAATGGTGCACTGCCCCGGATTGAAAAGATCCTCCAGCGGGATATGCTCGCTGTCTGAAAAAATCTGGCTGTGCTCGAAACGCCGCTTCAAGCGCCATTCAAGCGCGTCGATGGTGGGTATGTTGCCGCCACCCTTTCCACTTTCATCTTCATGGCGAAGATGAAAAACCTCATCCATCAAATCGGCGAATCCCCATGTTCCGCGATCTGCGCCTTTTCTGTTGAGAACTGCGCGATAAGCCTGGCTCAGCAGAGTGCGCATCTTCTCCGTCATCTCGGGCAGCAGATAGGAGATATCGGATTCAGTAAGGGTCGAAATGCGAACCTTGATCTTTCCAGGCTGGAAGATCCTGATCTCAGGCTTGTAGCCGGCTTCGCTGAAGACTTGATGCTGATGGATATCCTGCAGCGTGCTGTATTCGCCGTGAGGATCGACGATGAGAATTGCCGCCCGGTTGTATGGTTTGAGCAGCTCTTCGATCAGCACGCCTGCGAGGTAGCTCTTACCGGCGCCGGTGCTCGCCAGTATCGCCAGATGCGTAGAAACGACGTCCTTGACCGAAAGGACCACAGGAACTTCGTCCTTTCTGCGCGTCAGCAGTGAGCCGATGTGCGCTCCTCCCTGCTCGCCCTTCTGTCTGGGTGAAAGCATCCGCGCAAGCATTTCATTGGAGGTCAGAAAGACCGGCTGCCCGGGGTTCGGCGGTATTCTCGGATTGACGAAATCATTCAATGTGTTGTTGAAATAACCTATCGTCTCGACTGCAATTTCGTAGATCTCCACGCCCTCTTCAGACAAACCTATGAGACTCGACACCAGCGACGGAGGAGTATTCGGGTCGGCGAGAAAGCTGTCCGGCAGATTACGGACCAGGCGGCGCTCGATGATCGTGCCGACGATATTCAAATCATTCTCGCCATCGTTGACCGAGTAATAAACGAACTCGCCGATGCGGGCCTGATTATTATTGGTCGTGATGAAGTTGAATTCGTGCGGGTTCTCACCCGGCCCCTTGACTGTACCTATCAGCATTTCATCCATTTCCATATCAATATCAATAGTTCCGGCTTGACAAAAAAAGAAGGCGACTCAAATGATCCTGGGGAGGCTGAGCAGCAACTGACGCTTGAGACCGACGTAGCCCTGATCCCCTGCAATCAGATCACGCAATACATCACGGACGCCGCGGTGATATTTCGCCAGTTGAACCATCCTCTCTGTGAGCGGAGCGCCGGCGAAATTGCCGCGGTAAAATCTCTCCTGCAGTTCCGATGCGCGGCGCAACTCGGCACCGAACGAGGCTCTCCACATTGCCTCGTAATCGCCGATCCGATCAGAGAGCGCATCAGCCAGCAGGTCGGCCGATTTGATCGCATAATAGATTCCCTCTCCGGTGAGCGGATCGACGAATCCCGCGGCATCGCCCACCAGCGCCCACGACTTCGAAGGATCGCTCGCTTTCAGATGATCCCAGGTGTCGACGTCAAGCGACGGGATCATCGCCGCATAAAAAGTGATCAAATCTGAATTATTCGATCTTATCTGATTGGCTGTGGCCCGATCGCAGCTTTCGATAAATCCAAGAAGCTTCTCCTTCAACCTTGCCGGAGACGTCTCCTGATAACCGCTGGCAATGCCGTACGAAATGTGATCGGTTCGCGGAAACATCCATAAATAACCGCTGAATTCATCGAGATATTTCACGTCCACGTGAGCCGGGGTGTCCGTCGTCCGGACATTCCAGCCAAGCGCGTAGGCAAAATCACCCTGCCTGAATTTGACGCCGACTCTTCGCCTGATGACGCTGCTTGCGCCATCGGCTCCAACCAGGAAATCGACATTGAAATTGCCCTGCGAGGTTTCAAGATTCCATTTGCCGTCGGCGAACTCGGTCTTCTCGACGCGCGTGCAGAATAATTTAGCGCCCGCATCGATTGCCCGCCGCCTCATCATCAGGCTCAGTTCCTGCGTGAGTAGACGGCGAAATCATGCCTCGGAGCGACTGTAATTTTGTTTTCCTTCGCCGAGATCAGACTGAGCGACGAGATCATCTGTTTCGGCGTTCCGCCATCCCGCAGGAAGTCGAACTCCCGCAGCGCCTTCGATGTGACACCACCGCCACAGGGTTTCTCCCACGCTTCACGTGCGTCGAAAAGAAGGACATCGAAGCCTTTGCGGCTCAACTGATGTGCTAAATGAGAGCCGGCCGGACCGGCGCCGATGATCGCTATGCGCATAACAAAGAGAGCCTAAAGTCTAAAGTTTAAAGTTTAAAGTTTAAAGATAGTAACACCCTCGGCCCCGGAACTCATATTGGCTTGCGGAGCAGGCCATTTGGGCGGAGTAGTTGCAAAAGATATAGAGCTCTTCCACTTTAAACTTTAAACCCTGAACTTAAAACTCCCGCGGGTCTTCCTGACCATTCGCAGCACGGATTCCTCCCGGGTCAGTTCGGCGATTTTATCAAGTTCGACCCAGGCAAGGTCTTTCGACTCGCTGCTGATGGTCAATTCGTGTTGGCTGTCGGCGCGAAAGAGAAACCTGATGTCGTAATGAAAGTGGCGGGGCTCTCCGGGACGTTCGGGGATTGCGTGAACGTCAACGTCAAAGATTCTATCGATGACAGGCTCAACGCGCGAAAGCCCCGACTCTTCACGCGCTTCGCGCCATGAGGCGGCAAGCATCTCTTGCTCTCCCTCGACGTGGCCTCCAAGCTGGACCCATAGATCCAGCTTCCGGTGATGCGTCAGCAACGCATGGGAGAAGTCCTCATCCACAATCCACGCTGAACCCGTCAGATGCCCTTCAAGAAGCGACCTCTCGGCGCAGTCCTCGTGGGCTCTCACAAAATCAAAGATCCTTTGCAGCATGCCGAGCTCATGGGCATCATGCGCCTCATGAGCTCGAAGCTGCTCAAGCAATAGTTCTCGATTCATATTTCAATCAGTTCTTTACCGCACTTGCCGGATATTTCTTCGCGGCATCCTTGAATTTGAACGGCAGGACATCCGGAACCACGCTGACCTCAGTGGTGAACTTGAAAGGGTACTTCCCTCCGCTGTCAAACGTCAGTTCGATGAAAAAAGCAGTAAAACCCTTGACCGGCTTGTTGACGCGGCCGATGTATGAACCGTCTTTTTCGGGATTGAGCACGGTGCTCAAATATGCCTTGCCGATCTCATCGAGTCTGAAATCGCGGGCTTTTGGATTTGTCGCCTGCCACAGCCTGACCTCTTTCGGTTTGTCGACGACCGTGACGACAATCGATCCATCTTTGCCTTTCTTCCAGGAGAAATTTGGCCGGGGAGCGTTACTGAGAACCGATTGATAAAAAGCGATCATGCTGTCGACTGCATCAGACCCTGCGAGATTGTGCTTGGCATTCGGCACATAGCGCAGGTGCTTCTCTTCCGGCATCTCCCGATAGTAGAACTGCGAATTATCCGGAAGGAAGAATTCATCGCCGGCTGCATTGATCATAAACTTCGGCATTTTGAGACTGGGGCGATCACGGTAATTATATGGATCCTCGATATTGAGAACCGCGCGATATTCCGGCGTTCCGATCTTGTGCGGGAACAGACCGTGATTGACATAGTCATTGAGCGCCGATGAGAAGAATCCGTAGGCCTCGAAATGATGCTTCGTGACGGCTTCGCTGTTGAGCGCATCGATGACCATCGGAACCATGGCGATGACGCGTTTATCGACAGTCCCGACCAGCCAGGTCGTCCAGCCGCGCTTCGATCCACCGGCAACCACGAACTGGTCTATTTTCACGCGCCCGCCCTGCTCTGACGCCATGAATTCCTGAATCGCATCCATCGCGCGAACGCCGCTTTTGACCATCGCCAGCCTGACAAGCCAGAAATCGTCTTTGGTCTTGAAATGCTTGACACGGGTATATGCGATCAGATCGTCTTCGGAGCGGCGCTTGTCTTTCGAATCGGTGAAGTAAAGCGGCTGATTCGGCACCATCCCCAGTTCGGCGACAACTGTATTGGTTTCAACCGCCATTCTCGCCGTACGGTCAGAGACTTTTGAGGGCGCCGGATCCAGGTTGCTGCCGCCACCGATGAAAAGAAATCCTTTGTTGCTCTTCACCTCAACCGGCTTGACGACCGTCAGCCAGTGCTTCCAGATGGGCCGATCGACGTCAGCTTCAGTTCGCCATGTCTGCGAAGTCAGCTCAAGCACAAAGGCCTTGTATCCCTCGCCTTCGATTGTTTTAACCAGCTTCCAGCCATAGACCGGATCCGGCTTCGCGATATAACGATCCAGCGCCGTTTCACGCACTTGTGCAGAAGCGCTGATTAGAAACGCTGCCCCGATCAACAACAACAAGAAAGCCAACTTCAATGCACGACCAAATCCATTCTGCATAAGGTTCCTCCCGGTTCTTTCAACTTTAATCTTTAAACGGTAAACTTTAATTCGCATTATTACCTGAAAGGATATTTTATGTTAGATCTTCAATATGTTCGCGAAAACTTCGATGCTGTTCGCGAAAAACTATCGAGACGCAATTTCGACCCGAAGCTGCTGGATGATTTTCATAATCTGGACATCGAGCGGCGCACTTTGATCCGCGAGCGTGATGAGATGAATGCGGCGAGCAACAGGATCAGCAAGGAAGTCGGCGCGATGATGAGGGAAGGGCGAAAGGAAGATGCCGAGGCTTTAAAAGCCGAGTCGCGTTCGATCACCGAAAAAAGCAAGTCGGTGGAAGCCCGACTGGAAGAATTGGAGAGCGAATTTCGGGCTATTCTGACAGGGGTCCCCAATCTGCCGCACGAATCGGTACCGACAGGAACTGACGAATCGGCAAATAAAGAGGCCCGGCGCTGGGGGACTCCAAGGGATTTCGCCGCCGAAGGCTTTGATCCAAAGGACCACGTGGATATCGGCAATGCTCTCGGAATCCTTGACCAGGAGCGTGCCGCGAAGATCACCGGCGCCAGGTTTTCGGTGCTCATGGGACTTGGAGCAAAGATGGAACGCGCATTGATCTCTTTTATGCTCGACCTGCATACGCGTGAGCACGGCTACACCGAAGTCCTGCCGCCGTTTATGGTCAATGAGGCCACACTTTTCGGCACGGGCCAGCTTCCGAAATTCGAAGAGGATCTCTTCAAGGTCCGATTCGAACGCGACTACTATCTGATTCCAACGGCGGAGGTCCCGGTAACCAACCTGCATCGCGATGAGATACTCAACGAAAAAGACCTGCCGATCTATTACACAGCATACACTCCATGCTTTCGATCTGAAGCCGGCAGCTACGGTCGCGACGTTAAAGGGCTGATCCGCCAGCACCAGTTCGATAAAGTCGAGATGGTCAAATTCGCGAAGCCCGAAGATTCGTACGAAGAACTCGAAAAGATGACCGCCAATGCCGAAAAAGTTCTTCAGTTGCTCGAGCTGCCCTATCGCGTCATTACCCTCTCGACGGGCGATATGGGCTTCTCCGCGGCCAAGACATACGACCTCGAAGTATGGCTGCCGAGCCAGAATACTTACCGGGAGATATCGTCCTGTTCAAATTGCGAGGCATTCCAGGCGCGTCGCGCCCAGATTCGCTTCAGACGAGAAGGCAAATCCAAAACCGAATTCGTTCATACATTGAATGGATCCGGTCTGGCAGTCGGGCGGACCTGGCTCGCCATACTCGAAAACTTCCAGCAGGCTGATGGATCGGTGAAGGTGCCGAAGGCTCTGATCCCCTACCTTGGAGTCGATGTCATATCGGCATGAATATGAATAGAAGAAAGATTACGAAACAGACGAAAAAATCCAGACGTTGACGGGGTGAGAATATCTCGATAAACATAAAATCAGGATTTATTTTAATGAATCAATTTGATTTTTTTCGTCTGTTCCGTTTATTCCGTCTGTTTCGTAATCTATCTTCTATCCGAGAATCTTTCTGATGCGAGGTAAGACCGCGGCACGCATCTCAGGATCGCCGAGCGCATATTCGAGCAGGGTGTGCAGGTAATTTACAGGATCGCCGATGGTCAGCCATTGACCGTCGACTACTGGCTGCACTACAACGCGGCCTCCACGGCTGACGTACTCCCGCACGGCATCGGTCATCCATAATTCATTCGATTTACCCAGAGGTATCTCTTTGAGTATCCTGATGATCTCCGTGGAGAGCAGGTATCTGCCGAACATGGCATGATTCGATTTCGCCTCTTCGCGGGAAGGTTTTTCGACGACATCCTTCATCTCCTGATTGCTGCCTTCCTTGAATTCGATCATTCCGTAACGGACAACGTCGTCCCAGGGAACCTGCTGTGTCCCCACAACCAGAGCGCCTGATTCGTGATGTCGCTCAACCAGCTGCCTGGAGAATGACTTTTCGGCTTTGATGATGTCGTCTCCGAATCCGTAGATAAAGCCCTCGCCTTCCGGAATATATTTACTGGCGACGATCAGAGGGGTTCCATTTCCATAAGGACCGGACTGCGGCTCGAAAATTATCTCTATCCCTGAGAGCTTGTCGACGAACTCATCGAGCGCCTTGTATTTGCCGCGCGGCGGAAGGTTTTCCATCCCGTATTGCCGGTAAAGCGGCGTCGGGTTTTCTCCCGTCACAATAACAATCTTCTTCAAACCTGCATCGATGTATTCCTCTATAATCAGGTGTATCGCAGGCTTATTGATGATCGGTAAAAGTTCCTTGGGATATCCAAGGGTTACCGGCAACATGCGCGTCCCCGATCCTGCCGCCGCTATCACTCCCGTCTCAACTCTCATCGTGCCACTCCCAATAAAAAATCTTATTATCTGAATAATACATATCTCATCGTCTAACTGAACAGACCGAACGATAACACCTTATTTCACGCTTTAACAAGAATTAAGAGAAACCCCTCATCCGAATCGTCGATTCGGATGAGGAATTTGCTAATAGGTGGGTCAGGAATTGGTGGTAAATCAAAGTGGGGAGTTGCTTGCGCAACCCGAAATCATGAGGTTATGAGTGGTAGGAAGACACATATATGAATAATCAACTGATAATATTTAAAATTGAAATTATCGATGCAACAGCAACCATCATCAGCCACAATCATCAAGGACATTGCATGTCATGCCGGCATGCCTGCTCTGCCCGTCCTTAAAGAATGCACAAATGTAATAATTACCGCTAAACACGGTCCCACGAAGAAAGAAACTAAAGCTGGGGGGCTAATATTTTTATTGGCCGGGATAATATGCGGATTTTCCGATGCCTTGAACCGCCGTTTTTGTGAGGAACGGACCTATCAAATCAACTTTCAAATCAACTTGCAATATAGCTGTAAGAATGCGGGGACTTTAATATCTTATCGACCAGGTGTCAAGAAAAATATTCATCAATTTATGCGGCTCTATTCCAACAAGCCGGATTGAAAGAAGCTGCATGATAATCAGAGTGGTAGTTACCGGTTTCGATGCGGTCAGTCAGGAACCCGAGGCGGATCTTCAGGAGTGTTGACCCGGCGCTTGCGTGTGTTGGCTTTTGGAGCGGGTGCGGGCGGGACTTCCTCTTCCGATTTTGAAAGGAAGTCGTCCCATTGCGAATAGAAGATTCTCTGATTGATCGGAGGCGACAGTGGAATTGCGAAATCGGGTTCGGGTGCAAGCAATGGCAGCAAGACCGGCTTTTTAACTGCAGGCGCGGCGGCGGGCTTATTTTCAGTGACAGGACCGGCTGGAGCGCTGTTTCTGGCAAAAATCGGATCGTCTTTTGAGATACCCGGCTGCGGGGCTTCGCGTTTGGCTTGTGGCCGTACGACATTAATTGAGCCGGAGTTCCGATCTTTGGTTTGAGCCGGAAACGGAGTGAAGTATCTGAATTCGGGAGGCTTGTTTTCAGCAGGTTTCGCCTCGGGGGACTGCTTTGCAGGGCTGGATTCGGGAGTTGCGGACTTTTCGGCCGCCGGCTCGACTTTTGAAGCAGGCCGCAGCCTTGCGAGCAAATCATTCAACTGCCTGCCTGAGTCATCCAACGCCGCGCGTTTGAGTTTATCGTCCAAACCATCCAGTGATCCGAAATTGAGTTTACGATAGATCATCTCGATGACGGTGCGATTGAGATCGAGGCTGGTGGTTTGCGACGGAGCTTCATAACCGGCGACATAAAGATCGAGTGCGATAGAAAGTTCGCCCAAAGATTCCTTGACGGCAGCCAGATGCCTGATCGCCTGTTTGCCTTCGGGCAGAGGCCCGTATGACTCGACTGCGTCGATCAGGGCTTTCGTGGCATCTTCATTCCTGCCCGATTTATAGAGCGCCCATCCTTTGATATCCAGAGCGCGCCCGCGCAGAATCCTCAAACGGCCTTCACGATCATAGTTCGGATAATCACGAAGCGAGCCATCGAATTCGGTGGCCGCGGCGGCAAGCCCGAGGACTTGATCGGCGAGTTCTGCCGCGGTTTCAACGGCAACGCCGGCCCGTGTCAAATGCTGTGCGATGTACAAAGCACGGAAGGCCTTGCGCAGGTTTTCAGCATCGATGAAAGCGGCGGCGGATCTGTCGAGTTCCGCCAACTGTTCAGGCGAGATTGAAACAATGCGTCGACCCTCGCTCCTTGCAATGCGCGGGCCGGTGTCGGATTTGAGCGACTTCAAAGTGGCGTTGAAGACCGTCAACGACTGGATGATTCTTAACTGCTCATCCGAGGTCGGAGAATCCGCGAGAAATATCGATGCCTGATGTTCTCGCGCCAGAAGTTCCTTGAGATTGTCGGCCTTGATCTCCAGAACATCGCCAAGCCTGGCGGTGAAAGTCCCTTTGCCGGAATATGCGAAGACTTTTGAGAACTGTTCGACTGCGCCGTCGAAATCTTCCACTGCGACATATAGTTTTCCGAGCGTGAAGAGCAGCGTCGCGAAGCCGGCGTATTTCTGTGCCGCCAGAAGGTTGCGCTCGGCATCGAAAAACTTGTCTTCAGCCAGATCCACTTCCGCCGCGGCGATTCGTGCCCACGCATATCGAGGTTCGACCGCAATTGCCGTATCGGCTGCCTGACGTGCCTGTTTGAAATTCTTCAGCCTGAGGTAATAGAAGGCCATCTGTGTCTGAAGATAGATGTCCTGTTTTATCTCATCGACCGAGCCACGCAGATCGCGGGCCTGGTTGAGAGCGGTCATTGCCTGATCCTCATTCCCGAGAGCCAATAATGCCAGCGCCAGCCCTTTGTAAGGGGCGAGAAATTTCGGGTCAATCTCGAGCTGCTTGCGATAGAGTCTTATCGCGTCCTCATAAGCCCCGTGTGCCCGGTAGAGATTTGCGAGTTCATAATAAGCGCGTTTGTCGCCCGGATCTATTCTGATTGCCTGCTGATATTCAGTGATCGACTCGTCCAGCCGCAGTCCCATTCGGTAGGCGGCGCCGAGCGATCGCCGCATTCGCGCATCGTCTTCGTTCGATGTTACCGCCACCTCAAGCACCCGAATCGCGTCGATCGGAGCCTCGATGCCAATGTAGAAGTCACCGATTGCAGCCAGCCGAGCTGCTTCACCCTTGTATTTCTTCTCCAAAGTGCGCGCCAACTCAATAGCCTCATTGCGATAACCGCGGAGCGAGACGACCTGAGGTATGCGTACAATCGTCGTCTCGAAAAACCTGTCGGTCGCTGTTTCAGGAATTGCGGAGATCGCGCTCCGGAAATCCGCGACGGCTTTTTCGATTTCGTTTTCTCCAAGCCGGGTTTCACCCAATTGCGCCCAGCCTGCCACAATAGCTTCGAGTGCGGTCCGAGACTGTTCCGGGATGATATTGGTCTTGATGAATTTCTTCAGTGCGGCGATTCTCTCCGACGGATCTTCGACAGCAAGCGCCGCTTCCAGAGATCCGGGCGCAGCCTGCGCCGGCGGGACTACGGGTTCCTGCGCGCACACTTGCCGCGCAAAGAGCAGAACACACAGAACCAGAATGTACTTGATTGATCCTAACCTCATTGTTTCAAGTTTAAAGTGTCAGATCTAAAGTTTAAAGCGGCGCTGCCGGTTTTTCTGTCGCCGGTTGATAAATTGCATCGAGACCTTGAACTTTGAACTCGCCCTACCTGCGCTGAGCGATCAGAACTCCGGCTGAAATAAGAATCGCGCCGAGTGCCTGTATGAGCGTCGGTTTCTCACCGATCACCGGCCAGGCGATGAGAGCTGCCACGACAGGAATCATGCACATATAAATACTGGTGCGGACTCCTCCTATCAAGCGGACGCTTCGGTTGTAAATAATGTAACTCACCACCAGAGCCAGGCATCCGGAGTAGAAGATGCTGATGACCGATTTGATGCCGACGTCATGCCAGTCTGTGTGCACCAGGCCGGGGACGGCGGCAATCATCAGGCCAGGGTTCCGGTCACCATGGTCAGTGCCGTCACTCGCAGTGATGAAATTTCACCGATCACCGTGCGAAGGCCCAGAACATAGATCGCCCAGCTCAAAACTGCACCGAGCACAAGCAGATCGCCGGTGATCGATTCACGGCTGACAGAGGCTCCCCGCATCAGCATGACTATCGCAACTCCCGCCAGCGCCAGTGCCAGCCCGATGGCTGTCTTCCTCGTGATTTTCTCGATCCCTGCCAGCCTGCCGGCAAGCGCGATGATCAACGGTGTAGTCGTGACCATCAGCGAGCTGTTGGCGGATGTGGTTCGGGCTACACCGTTGACAAAGAAGAGCTGAAAACTCGTGTTCCCGATGACTCCCAGCCAGACAAGCTTCCAGAAACTGCCCTCCGGAAAAGACAATCCACCCTCCCGCCAATACAGCAAAATCACCAGAAGAACTGTGGCAAGGAGAAACCTGACTGCCAGAAAAACATAAGGATCCATTTCGACCAGCGCCGCTTTGATGGCCGAATAGTTTCCGGCCCAGATCAGAACCACAACCAGCATGGTCAGATCAGGGTCGGCAAGACGTTCTGCAAACGATGTTCTCAAATGTTTTACCGATGAGAGAGTCTGGATTACGAAACAGACGGAATAAACAAAACAAACGAAAATTATCCAGTCGGTCAATCTATCTGATCATCCCTTTCTTTCGCATGAAGTGATAATAGATAGTCGTGAACCAAAGTATTTTAAGCTCTTTTCGTCTGTCTCGTAATCTTGTTCTATCTGACTAAAATTCCAGTTTCTTCAGATAATCGAAACTGGTTTTGATGCTGTCGAACGGCGAGCCGGGGGTCTCATCCTGTTCGACGATGAAATATTTCACACCGGCCTTCTTCGACCCGGCAAAAAGCTCTTTGAAATTGATGACGCCTCGTCCGACTTCAGTAAAGGCTCCTTTGGGAGTGTTGTCCATGTCCTTAACGTGAAAGGCGACGAATCGACCGGGATTATTTTTCATATAATCGATCGGGCTCTTCTTTGCCTTGATAATCCAGTAAAGATCCAGTTCGATTTTGACAAGGTTCTTATCCGTCTCGGCGAGTAGGAGGTCGAAAGGCAATTTTCCGTCAAAGGGTGTGAATTCGAAGTCGTGGTTGTGATAGGCGAACTCGATCCCGGCTTTCTTGCAGCTTTCGGCGGCCTTGTTGAATGTCGCGGCGTGGCGCTTGTAATCATCCATCGACTTGCGGTTATTGGGATCGAGCCATGGACAGACGATAAGATTGTGTCCGATGATTTTCGCTGCCTCGATCGCATTGTCCAGTTTATTTTGAATGTCACTCAACGGGACGTGAACCGACGGTGCTTGAAGACCATAACGGTTGAGGATCTCCCTGACCTGCTGTGGTGTGCGATTGAAATAGCCGGCAAATTCAACCTGCTGGTAACCAATGGCGGCAATCTTCTGGAGCGAGCCTTCAAAATCCTTGCTCATCTCGTTGCGGACAGTGTAGAGCTGCACGCCAAGCTTATCGAGCCTGGCGGCTTTGACCAGCTTGCCGCCGGAAGCGGCTTCATAACCGGCCATGGCCAGAGCACCGGAGGTGATGGCAAGAAACGATCTGCGATTAATCATGATGTTTAACCTCACTGGATAATAACAATTATTATTTATAACAAGCTGACAGGATCGACCTCGATGGTCAGCGCTTTGAGATCCTGTCCGGCGTCTTTCAAGCGAAGTACAGCGGCATCGAGGGCTTCCCTGGCCTGCCTCCGATAACGTGTTTTGATCAGGACCTGCATCCGGTATTCGCCCTTGAGTCGAGCGAATGGAGCGGGCGCGGGTCCAAGCACCCTGAGCACCTTTTCGGCATCGTTCTCCCTCACCAGACGGGCGATATCGGATGCCATGGTCGCGGCTTTGACGTATTCGGGATGCCGAATGAGCAGGTTGATCAGCGCCACGAATGGCGGGTAATGCATGTTGCGTCTGAAGTTGATTTCGAATTCATAGAATTTCTCATAGTTCTGCTGTCGCGCGAATTCGAGGGCGTAGTGTTCGGTATGATAGCTCTGAATGATGACGCGGCCGGGTTTTTCTCCGCGCCCGGCTCTTCCGGCAACCTGTGTCAGCAGTTGAAAGGTCCGCTCGGCCGAACGGAAATCCGGCATCCCGAGTCCGGCATCGACCGAGACGACGCAGACGAGCGTGACGTTCTGGAAATCGTGCCCCTTGGCGATCATCTGGGTGCCGACCATGAGATCGATCTCCCCGGTTCCGAATTCGCCCAGAAGTTTTTCGAAGGCTCCGCGACGTCTTGTCGTGTCACGATCGAGTCGCGAAACACGCATCTGCGGGAAGAGGTCTTTGAGCAGCGCCTCGATCTGTTCGGTTCCCTCTCCAACGTAATAAATGTATGGCCCATTGCACTCAGGGCAGGTCTTCGGCACACGCTCCTGGTGATTGCAGTAATGACAGACCAGCCGCGCATCGCTTTTATGATAAGTCAGCGTGACATCGCAGTTCGGACAATGAGAGGTATGCCCGCAGCTTCTGCAGAGGCTGAAAGAAGAAAAACCTCGCCGGTTGAGCAGCACCAGCGTCTGCTCGCCGCGTTCGTGATTCTCCCTCATGGCATCTTTCATCTCGTCGGAAAAAATCTGCTGCTTGCCGTGCCGTTCGAAGACCTTTCGCATGTCGACAATTTCAACAGCAGCCATCTGTCTACCGCCGAACCGCTCATCGAGTTTGAGGTATGTATATTTGCCCGTGTGAGCGTTGTGAAAGGACTCCATCGATGGCGTGGCGCTGCCAAGAATGATCACGGCATCGGCGCGCAGGGCGCGCATGATTGCCGAGTCGCGACCGTGATAGCGAGGCGATTCCTCCTGTTTGTATGAAGCCTCATGCTCCTCGTCGACGACGATCAGCCCGATATTCTCTAGCGGGGCAAAGATCGCCGAGCGGGCGCCGATGCAGACGCGCGCTTCGCCCCGCCGAATGCGGTTCCATTAATCGAGGCGCTCGCCTTCAGAGAGCAATGAATGAAGTATGGCCACGGCATCGCCGAAGTGAGCCCGCAGCCTGCGTGCGAACATGGGAGTCAGCGATATTTCAGGCACCAGCATGAGTGCAGTCCTGCCCTTGAGCAGCGTCTCGCGCATGGCGCGCAGATAGACTTCAGTCTTTCCGCTGCCCGTAACCCCGTGAAGCAGAAATGCGGCATATTTCTTCTCATCCAGCTTTTCGGCTATCTGATCGAGCGCGGCCTGCTGTTGATCAGTCAAATTCAGATCGGCGTGATCGCTCTCGTCCTGATTTTTAAGATGCGAGAGCGGATTGCGACGCACATCGCGCGTGAAGACTTCGACGTATCCGCGCTTTTCGAGAGTCCTGATGACTGCGGGGCTTACATCGGCGGCCTCCGCAAGCGCTGCATAGGCCACGGGCTCCGCGGAATCGGAGAGAATTCCGATGATTTTCCGCTGCGGTTCGCTCAGAGGCTTGCCGGTCTCGCAAGGGTCGCGCAAAACCAGGCGGACCGCCTGCTGCCGTTTCGTTCTCACCTGCGGAGATTGAACCTCGCGGGTGAGCGTCACCATGCCGGATTTTTCGAGTTCGCGCGCAATTGCCGACGCCCTCGCTTTGGTGAGGGACTTTGCGAGTGCGCTCAGTGCAATCATTCCCTGATCAGCGATCATCGAGAGCGCCTGGATCTTTGAGGTCCTGGCGACTCTGCCTTCTGCTGCGGCAAGGGCCGCCCGGCCTTCATGAGTTATCGAAAGAATGGTTTCGGCCTCGACGTTGATCCCCGCCGGCAAGCAGGCCTTGATCACCTCGCCCCATGGCGAGTAATAGTAGTCGGCAATCCATTTTGAAAGCTCCAGAAGCTCTGAGGTGACCAGCGGCTCGGCATCTATGATCTCTTCGACATCGCGGATTTCGAAATCTTCCGATTCCTGCCCCAGCTCCTGAAGTGACTGATGAATCTGGATAATGTATCCGGTGATCAGTTGCTTGCCGAATGGAACAAGCACACGCGAACCAGGCATGGCGCGCTCAGCCATCCTCTCGGGCAGACGATATGTGAACGTCTGATGGACATTCACCGGGACTGCAACTTCTGCGTACCTTGATTCCATTGTTTGTTTATTCGATATAATCGGTAATCTGACCGATCGATGATCAACTGATATCGGCCTGCAAAAAATCCTTCGTCGACGTAGAGCTGGGATCTTTCAACCGGCCCGATCAGAACATAATCGACGTTCAATTCAAACATCAGGCGGACGGCCTGCTCGCCTCCGCCATAGACCGCGGTGACGTCGGCCTGTTTGCTGCCGGCATCGATCCCGTGAGTCCATAAATGCCCCGGGTAACCCATCACTGACCGGCGGCCGGTCAGCGCAACCAGAGAATTGTGAATCGGCGCATGCAGAATAACCGATTGCGGCTCGGTCTTTTCCCTGATCATCGCCGCGATTTCAACATCATCCCGATTGAAGATTCCTATATTCTCGACTGGAGTCAACGTCCTCCAGACATCCAGCGCTCCGGCGAGTGTCAGCATAACCAATAAAACGCCGCCGGAAACCTTCAGCAGAATAGATCGCCTGGTGAAGATGAATGCCAGAATGGCAGCCACATAGGCGGAAGTCACCAGCGCCCAGTAAACCAGAACTTTGATGTTATCCCACGGCCACGGAGCCAGAAGAACCACGTTCGGAACGATGAACCAGACAAAGAACGGCAGATAAAATTTCTGACGCTTCGAATCGAGCGGTCTGTAGCTGTTAAGCGCAACCAGGAGCAGTAAGATAAACACCCCGGCATTGACCACCCAGAAAAGCACGGGATTTGAATCGCCGGCTTCCCATCCCCAGTGCAGTTGAAAGAGTTTGCTTCGAACCTGGGAGCCGCCGAGCCAGAGCGCTTGTGGGCCGGCAAGAACCGCCACCGGGAGGCAGAAGAAGATCCATTCCCAGCTAAAGAAGAAGAGCATCAACGGCGCCGCGACGATCATCACCGAAAAGAATCCATGTGCGTGCAGCATCGGCAGCATCCCCGCCAGAATCCCTGCCGCAAGCATCAGCCCTCGCCTCTTTCGCCTGTCTTGAGCAGAGATCGCATTCCACCATAACGTAATGATCATGGCCACAAAGGGCAGCCCGAAAAGCATCGACCGCTGCGGAATCAACAGCGTCGTGAAAACATTGCCCCACCGCAGCGGCAGATCGTAATGCCAGAGATGAAATACGGCATTCATCGTGTACGTCTTCGGCAATCTCATCATGAAATCGGCGAATCCCGAGTCCGATCGACTCAGATCTTTGAAGAAATTGATGAATCCCAGCCCCCCGTTGAAAAGGAAGATGACAGGGGACAGCCGCGACGCCAGACCATCTCCCGTCAACGTCATCGCCATCTGCTCGATCAGCACCACCAGCGAGAGTGAAAGTATCAGGTTTTCCACAAAGAATGCCGCACGCCAATCGGCGCCGCACCTCATGAAAAATCCTGTCAGAAAATCTATCAGAAATGGATAAGTGAACTTGCTGCCTGCGAAAATCGGATTCTGCGGCGGGAAATTATCCCCATAGGCAAACGATGTGATGACGCTGAAATGGAATGGCAGATCCCCGAAACTGTTCAATGGCGCCGTATGTATCCCGTCAGGCTGGAACATCAGCACCCGGCTGTAAAGCCAGCCAAGCAGCCCTGCCCATATGGCAAAATATATGACTCCAACCTTGTCCAGCTTTATTTCCGCAAAATCGGCAAGAATTTTCTCAATTCCTGCAAATTTCAGAATCATCGGGATTGCCGCCAGCAGAATAATGGCTGAAAGCGCAATCGAAAAATAATTGAGGCCGAAGATCAATGAACCCAGATACCCGATCCATAACAACAGCGCCAGCCCGATAACCGAACCCGCCGCCAGTCTGGCTCTCAGATTCAGCCCGTCCAGGACGAGCCACGTCAGCGAACTGCCGGCCGTGATGGCTATCAAAACAAAAAGTAAGACAATCAGGGTTCCCATCGATATTCCAGATTCAAGGGTTTTCAGGTCAGGCTAACCGTCTTTATTGAAAAATAAATGCGGCATTTTATCGGCCGTGAAGACTTCTACAAGCATTCGTGAACAAGCTTACACCAGATAAGCGTACTTTAAGCAGGCTTGG
This sequence comes from Acidobacteriota bacterium, assembly GCA_016710075.1. Classification (GTDB taxonomy): domain Bacteria; phylum Acidobacteriota; class Blastocatellia; order RBC074; family RBC074; genus JADJLO01. Next base: position 54,674 of record JADJLO010000020.1, read on the forward strand.
AGGTCGATATTGTTAGTTGTCGTTAACCCCCGCACGCTGGAGCGGGCTCGAAGCAACGGATGTTTGAGGACGAGCATCTTGACCAATTGCATTAACGACTTATATAGTTTCGACGTTAACCAGGTGATACCAGCGCAACATCGGTCTTTGGTGATTTAACACAGGAGGAGAATTGAAAGATACTCTGCAATTTGAGTCAAGCCGAGCAACAGCAAGTTTCACGGTAAAGAAAGAGGCTGAAGCAAACCTTCCCACGGAGTTTGGTCCTTTCCAAATCGTTGGATTTCGCAGCACCAACAGCAACGAGGAGTTCGTTGCACTCGTCAAGGGTGAGATAGAGCCTGAAAAACCGACCCTCATCCGGATCCATTCACAATGTCTGACGGGAGACGTATTCCACTCTCTCAAATGCGACTGTGGTCCCCAGCTTCAGCGCGCGATGGAGATGGTGCAGGAAGAAGGCCGCGGCATCATCGTATACCAGCATCAGGAAGGCCGCGGCATCGGCATAGTCAACAAGATCAAGGCCTATGCCCTGCAGGATGAGGGAGCCGACACCATCGAAGCCAATCTCAGGCTGGGCTTCGGCATCGACGAGCGGGAATACCACCAGTGCGCAGAAGTGATCAAACTCCTCGGCGCCCGAAAAGTCAGATTGATGTCGAACAATCCCGATAAGCTGCGGGCCCTGAGAGACGCAGGCCTCGATGTTGTCGAGCGCGTCCCGCTCGAGATCAAGGCCAAAGAGCAGTCATTCAAATATCTGACCACCAAGAAAGAGAAGATGGGTCACCTGCTCAGACTCAACGGAATCTTCTAGGTAAGAAGATTGGAGGGAATGCAGAATGTAGAATTAAGAATGCAGAATGTTTCGAGTCTTCATTTTGGATTGAAGGATTAGCAAGACACCGTGGCTTTGACAGATTGAACCGATATTTTACATTCTCTGCATTCTACATTCTACATTCTTCATTCTGCATTCTTCATTCTTCATTCTGCATTCTCTTCGTTCTTCATCTTTTTCAGCATCGTGTAGACCAATTGCACAGGCAAACCAACTACGTTCGAATAATTCCCGTCTATTCTCTCGATAAAGCGAGAAGCATATCCCTGGATGCCGTAGGCACCGGCCTTATCCATCGGTTCGCCCGTCGAGATGTACCAGTCTATTTCGATATCGGTCATGAGGGGCGAATTCAACCTGTGTAACTTCAACCTCCGAGATAATCCGATCGTCCAGAACCAATGAGACTCCGGTGAGCACCTCGTGCCGGCGCCCGCTGAGCAGTTTGAGCATCCGGCGGGCGTCTTGTTCATCGACAGGCTTGCCGGCAATCTCGCCGCCATGGGCTGAATCGATGACTACCGTGGTATCCGCGCCCAGCACGAGGTCTCCTTTTCCGGCCACGGCCAGCGCTTTCTCGCGCGACAGCCTGAGCACATAATCTCGCGGCGATTCGCCGTCACGATCAGGCTCTCATCGACATCTGAAACTTTTACGGTGAAATCAATGCCCGCGGCCTTGAGCAGCTCGGCGCGGCGGGGTGAGGCAGAAGCGAGTATCAGCATAAACGGAAGTCAAAAGTCAAAAGTTTAAACTCATTAATTCTATTTGACCCGGCTGGTCTTTCTTTTGATGAAGTCCATCATGACGTATTCGCCGAGGCTCAGAGAAGTTGTGAAATAGGCTTTGCCGTGGGCTATTTCGGTCAGTTGTTTGACGAATTCAACCAGATAATAGTCATCCGTCAGCATGAAAGTATTGACGATGATCCCCGACCTTCGGCACTGAGCGGCCTCTGCGAGGGTGGCATCGACGATCATCGGGTCGAGTCCCATTGAGTTCTTGTAGAGCCTGCGCCCCGCGGTTTCGGTCTTTTTCGATTTGGGGCTGTATGGATGACGGCGAACTTCTCCCTCGACGAAAAGGGCCGAGGGCTTGCCGTCGGTGATCATGATGATCTGACGCATATCCTTGCGCTGAGACATGAGAATGCGACGGGCCAGTTTCAAACCCTCGCAGGTGTTCGTGTGATACGGTCCCACCTGAACGCTCGCCAGTTTGGCAAGCGGTATCTCTTCTGCGGAATCGTGAAAGAGGATCAGGCTCAGCGAGTCGCCCGGGTATTGAGTTCTGATCAGATGAGCCAGGGCCAGGGCCACGCGCTTGGCCGGTGTGAAACGATCCTCGCCGTAAAGAATCATCGAATGCGAGCAGTCGAGCATGACCACGGTCGCGCAGGATGATTGATAGTCCGACTGGCGAACCATCAGATCCTTGTATTCGAGGTTGAGCGGGACTCCCATGCCTTCCCTGCCTATCGCGTTGATCAGGGTCGCAGTGACATCAAGGTTGAGCGAATCGCCGAATTCATATGGCTTTGACGATTCGTATGCCTCGACGCCGGTGGAGAGGTAATTCGTGTCGTGACGGCCAAACGATGATTTCCCAAGGCTCGCCATGAGGTTTTTGAGCGTCTTGTAGCCGAGAAAATCCATGCCCTTCTCGGTAATTTCGAATTTAATATTCGGTTTTCTGAAATCCTCTGTCTGCCCCTCGCCGGTCTGGTTGCGGTAACGGGCACGGCGAGATTCGCCGTCCTCGCCGGCTTCGCCAAAAAGAGAATCGATGTCTTCGGGATCGCCCTGGACGTTTAGAAAGCCCTCCTCGATCAGGCGCCGGATCAATTGATCGATCAATTCTTCGAGTCTCTCATCGCGCGCATTACCCTGCTCATCGAAAAGCTGGTTATATTGTTCCTCGTCGAGCAACCCCGACTTGCGCAGGGCGTCCCGGATGGCCCGGCGCAGCGATTCGAGGGTGTCTTCCGGGTCGGAGCTCTGAAAATCATCGTCCCACCCGCGCGAGCGGCGCTTGAAACTGTTTCGCAACTGATCTTCAAAACCGCTCTGGAGCAGAAAATCGGAAAGGGCCTCCATCAGTTCGTCGAGACTGATGTCATCCCAGCTCATCCCCGTCCATTTTGAGTATTTCGTGTAACGCATGTTGGGCCCCTAGTTTATCTGGCCGCCGCTCCAGTCGTCGAAGACCTGCTTGCGTGATTTGCCTTCCGGGGCTGCCTGGGAGTAGCTCGCCGTCCCTCTCTCCTCGTTTCGCGCCAGCTTCTTCTGTGCGTGAAGACCCTCGAGGATCAGCTCGCAGGCGGCTATCACTGTCGCGGAATTGTCATCCTCGAGCTGCCCGCTGCGGGCGGCGTCAACGAGCCCCTTCACCCGGCCGAGTTCAGCGAGTGTCTGATCGTTGCCGAGCGTATCCCCGAGTTTGAGGGCTTTCCCGTGATTGAAGTAATCGAGCACCTGGCGGAAATCTATGCCGTTGTAACGTTCGGCGAAAATCTCGCCGCAGGCTTTGCGAATGAGATCGCGGGCGACTCTTTCGGCGCCGACCTGCTCGCCTTCATATTCGAGTTCCATCTTGCCGGTGATCGACGGGAGTGCGGCGTAAATGTCGCTGATGCGAGCCGAGGCGCCCGGCTCGCGATTTGACAGGCTGCGGCGCTCGGCATTCGATACGGCACTCTCCAGCACGGAAATCGGCAGCCGCTGGCTGACTCCGGACCGCTTGTCGATCCGCTTGTCCTCTCTCGCCAGAAAGGCAACCTGTTCGACAACTTCACGGATCACCTGAGGAACATTGACGGCAATGGCGTCATCATCCTTTGCCCTGTCGGTCCAGGCCTCCTGGCTGGTGATCTCAATGCCCAGATCGAGCGTCGCCGGATAATGCGTCAGTATTTCAGAGCCGATGCGGTCTTTGAGAGGCGTGATGATCTTGCCACGTGCCGTGTAATCTTCAGGGTTGGCGGAGAAGACTATCAGTACGTCGAGCAGAAGCCTGACCGGATATCCCTTAATCTGAACGTCGCCCTCCTGCATGATGTTGAACAGGCCAACCTGAATCTTCCCGGCCAGATCGGGCAACTCGTTGATCGCGAAAATGCCGCGATTGGCGCGAGGCAACAACCCGTAATGAATCGTCAGCTCGTCCGAGAGCAGGTGCCCTCCGCGCGCCGCCTTGATCGGATCGACATCGCCGATGATGTCCGCTATCGTCACATCCGGTGTTGCGAGCTTTTCGATATACCGCGCATCTTTCCCGATCCACGCAACGGGCGCCTCATCTCCCATCTGATTTATCAGGTTCCTACCGTATGCGCTGATCGGTGAAAAAGGATCGTCATTGACCTCCGATCCGGCCAGCACCGGAATCTCGTCATCCAGCAGATCCACCAGCTCCCTGAGAATCCTCGTCTTCGCCTGACCGCGCAGCCCCAGCAAAATCATGTTGTGCCGCGAAAGCAGCGAGTTGACTATCTGCGGTATCACCGTGTCGTCATATCCAACGACATTCGGAAACAAGGCATCTCCCCGTTTCAATTTATCGATCAGATTATGCCTGATCTCATCCTTCACCGATCGCCGGCGATAACCAAGGGATTTAAGCTCACCCAGTGTTCCTGCTTTTGACATCTCTTATGAAAACCTCTTGTGATAAATGGATTACTTTGATTTTCGAAGATGAAAATCCGCCACAGTCTATTATCGGATCTTTGATTATTTCGGATTGGTTCGGGAGCAACTGACAAGTTGATCTTACAGGTGGGACGTGATGTTCGCAAGCAGGGTAGTAGTATGGAGTTCCGCCTGCATTCCTGCATGGAGTTCCGCATGCGTTATCGCATGGAGTTCCGCCTTCAGGCGGAACCTCTCTGCAGAAGGCATCGCAGGGGTTCCAGTATACGTGGGAAGTTCCGCCTGAAGGCGGAACTCCATCTGCAATCGCAGGCGGAACTCCATGCGGGACTCTATGCGGGATTTCTCTGCTTCTCTTTTTTGATTTTTTCTTCTATCTCTTTTTCCATTCTGGGTTTGATCTCCGATTCGAACTTCTTCTGAAACTCCTGCATGTCCTTTTTGAACTTCGGCATTTCGATCCGCATCTTTTCGCGTATTTCCTCAAGCTTCTTTTCATCAAAGAGTGGCCGTTCGAGCCCCCTGAGTTCCATCAGGGGCGCCAGATTCCCAGTGAGTCCATTGAGTGGGATTTCACCTTCGGGGAAATTGAAATAGAACTGGCTGCCTGGAGCATTCAGGCTTCGAACTGCCGCTTTACGAATCTCCGGATCCGAATCGTTTTTGGCAATCTGAATCAATTTATCAAGAGCCTTGCGGCTTCTGTTGAATCCGAGGTAGCGGATGATCTCGCTTCTGACCTTGACGTCATTGGTGCCGTCATAAAGCTGGATCAGGGCATTGATGGCAGCGTCGCTGCGCATGCGATAGATGCCGCGAAGAGCCTCGTTGCGAACCGCGGGATCAGAATCGCGCTTGACGATGTCGACCAGCACACTGAGCATCTCGCTGTCTGGAATCGCCGGCTCCTTCTTCTTCTCATCCTGCCAGGTCAAACCTTCAGCAACAGACGCGCGAGGCATCGAACGAACTGTTCCGCCGATCCTCGGAACTGCCAGTGGTGCAAGAACCACATTCGGCGCATCCTGTGACACGGCAATTTCTAAATCGTCCTCATTGACAAACGCATGCGGAGGCAGAGGCGGCGTCGGAAGTTCAGCCAAACCAGGCTCTGCCGGCGGAGCAGCAGGTGTCGGAGCTCCGGGCGGGGGGTGGTGGCGGGGTCGGCGCGGGCGGCGCCTCAGGCGACGGTATCGTTGACCGGACTGCCGGCGGCGGCGTCTTCTGCTTCTCCGACTTTTTCTGCTGTTTTTCAGCCTGTTTCGTCGCCACCGGCACGGCAATAACCGGCGATATCAAGCTGCAGGTAACAGCAAACAGCACTGCCAAACCGATTGTGTAAACAATTGCCCTCTTTGAAACCGCCGTTGTGGCGTTTCGATTGCGATTGAGTATCATTTCCACCCTCCTTGTAATTACGTGTTTTCCAAAAAGTATTCCCGAGGCGGCGGCAAATCTCCGCCCTTCGCTCAGGATCTCGACCAGCCGGGTCAAACAGCTCGCATAACGCCTGGATCCACAGGTCTTGACCGCCCAGTCATCACAGGCCAGTTCCCGCTCCACCATCATCTGCCTGCCGATCACCCAGACCACTGGATTCATCCATAAAACAGCCTCTATCAGCCTCTGCACAAAATTGGTGAGATAATCCCATCGCCTGATGTGAGCCAGCTCATGGGCGATGACACTCGTAAACTCCGCTTCCGAAAGATTATCCGAGAGCCCAACCGGAAGAATGATGATTGGCTTGAATGCTCCGATCGTCATCGGCATCGACACCTCGAATGACTCGAACAGCTTCACCTCTCTTCCAATCCCCAGTTCCGCGGCCATCCGCCCGGTTTTCTCAAGATGATGCTGCGGTGATCCGGTCAGCCTTCCGCGAAGTCTGATCAGCAGAGAGTAACTCCATAGAATCTTCAAAAGCATGGCCACGGCTATCGCCATCCAGCAGACCGCCAGAATCATCGGCAGGCGGCCTTTCATCATATTTTCCAGCCCCGCTCTGAATCGATTCCTCAAACCTTCCGAATTCTCTGCCGCCGCTTGAGCCTGCCCTGTCGTCCTGGCCGGCTCATTTAACGATACCCGGAGGTCAACTTCAGGCAACCGTTGATGCATCAAGTTCGAATCTTTCCCGTTGTTCTTCCCGGGCAACTGCCCTTTCGCCCCGCCAATTCCAAATGAGCGATCGGGCAATTGATAAACCTCAAATTGTCGCTGCCGCAACCAATCCTCACCCACCCCCACCCCCACTCCCACTATGGCTACCGGCTCCGGTTCCAGTGGCGCCACCTTCCCTCTCCCGGCTCTCCCCGCTGAGAGGAATGACAACACTCCTATCGCCAACAGACAGACAAACCACACCTGTGCCTCGTCGTCGCACTCGGCCGGCTGATGAATCTCACCCCCACCCAGACCAGAAAGGCAATCAAGCCTCCCTGCCATAACCCGTTCAACAGCCCCTGCACCATCCCCCGCATGACTAAATCAAATTCCTCGATAAATGATCCCATATGCGTCCCGCCTTCCTGCCGGTACTCTCTTATTCGGACTTGTCGATCATGTATCTCAGCTTCCTGATCTCCTCAGGGCTGACATCCTCATGCTCCAGCAAATTTACTACGAGCAATTCCGGTGAATTGTTGAAAAACGTTTCAGCAAATAACCGATCACGCTCTTTCTCGCCTGCTCACGATCTACCAACGGCAGATAAATGAATGCCCGCCCCTCCTTCTCATGCCTCACATACCCTTTCTGCTCCAGTATCCTCATCATCGTCAGCACTGAACTGTATGCCAGTCGCGCCTCCGGCAGCGCCTCAACTATCTCGGATACTGTCCCTCGCCCCTTCTCCCACAACACATCCATCAACTCCAACTCAACTTCCGTTAATGTCGGCGATTTTCTTCGCGCCACTATCTTCACCTCCCCTTCTATCGACTAACTATTAAAGAATTGGGAGTGAATCTACCCCGAGCCCGGGCGCCTGTCAACTAAATAATTAGTAGCTGGCAAAAAAAGATGGTTAACTTGACAGATTCAGGGAGCATCGGGTACTGTTCTCAATTGTCGTCAAGAGGTTGAGAGTAGACATGAAGAAGTCACGAAGAAGACGAAGTAAAGGAGATTGAGAAAGTGAAAGAAGGAATACATCCGCAATACAATGAATGCAAGGTGGTATGTGCCTGTGGGACAGCGTGGACGACGCGTTCGACGAAGAAGGAGATCCACATAGAAATCTGTTCGAGCTGCCATCCGTTTTTCACCGGGAAGCAGAAACTGATTGACACGGCGGGCCGTGTTGAGCGTTTCCAGAAGAAGTACGGGATGAAGACGGAGTCGGAGAAGGCTTCCGAGGAGAAGGCTTCAGCCTAAGCTGGTATTTTGCCCGAGCTGTTATTTTAATTTCAGAAGATATGGCAAAGGGAACGCACTACAATGAGCGGCCGGGAATCGTCGAGGGTACGGTTTCAGGCGAAGTAGTGAGCAAGCATCTATAGCTTTAGAAAATCAGAGCCACAGTCTGCTCGGAAGCCGGGCATCTCGCGATGAGATGGCTGTCGTCTGAAGCGATTGTGGCTTTATTTTTAAAAAACAAGTTCAGACTTGAAGAAGGCCATGAAAGAACAGAAAGAGATCATAGTCGGGGGGCAGGCGGTAATTGAAGGGGTCATGATGAGGGCGCCGAATTCGTATGCGGTAGCAGTTCGGCGAATGGATGGGACGATAGTTTCGCAAGCCGAGCGGTTGCCGAAGCTGAGTGAAAAGTATCCGATTTTGAAGGTTCCGGTATTGAGAGGGAGCGCGGTGCTGATTCATTCGATGATCCTGGGGATCAAGGCCTTGAACTTTTCGGCGACGGTGGCGCTTGATGAGCAGCAGCCGGGGGTGCAGGTCAAGGCGGCGGCGGGAGCCGGAGTGTTGGCGACCACCTCGCATGGGATCGAATCGTCGCGGATTTTGGAGCCTGCGATATCTGAAAAATCCACGGTGGACAAGGGCGAATCAGGTGCGGGAATGGCAGCGACGGCAGCGGGGTCGATAATCTTCGCCCTGTTTTTCAACGTCTTGTTGTTCATCGTCATGCCGTTGTTATTGACCAACATTCTGTTCATCTATTTTGGACTTGAGAATGCGCCCCGGATAATGCCGGTTGGCGGCGGTGCGGCGGACGGGGCGTGGTATCAGGGATTATGGATGTGGCTGCAGGCGTATCTGAAGCCGGTGCGACCGTCGGTCAGTTTCAACCTGGTAGACGGCGTGATCAGGATGTGTTTCTTCGTGCTCATGATCTTCATCTTTTCACGATTGAACGACATCAGGCGAATCTTCGAGTATCACGGGGCCGAGCACAAAACAGTATACGCATGGGAAGCCGGCGAAGACCTGACGGTGGCCAATGCCAGACTCCATCCACGCCAGCATCCTCGGTGTGGAACCAGTTTTCTGATGGTGGTCATGCTGGTTTCGATCGTGCTTTTCTCGGTCATCAAATTCGATTCGCTGATATTCAATCTGCTGACGCGCATCGCCCTGATCCCGCTGATTGCGGGAATATCGTACGAAATCATCAAGGCGGCGGGTAGCAGTGAGAGTTCGAGATTCTTCTCCATCATCACGCGTCCTGGAATCTGGATGCAGAATCTGACGACACGCGAACCATCGGATGACCAGCTTGAAGTGGCAATTTTCGCCCTCAAGGAATCGTTGAAACTCGAGCCGCTGCCCGAAGCCACGGCCTGAAAACAGAAAGACTGCAAAGACAGATACCCGATTTTATGCTTGAGAAACTTGAAGCGATCGAAAAGACGTACGAGGAATTGACGCAGCAGATGAGCGATCCGAATATCATCGGAGACCAGTCGCGTTATTCCAAAGTGGCAAAGCAGCACCGCGACCTCGAAGCGGTGGTTGAGAAATATCGCGAGTTGAAAAAGATCGACTCGGACATTGCCGGAAACCGCGAGATCCTGCGTGAGATGGATGATGCAGAGATGCGGGAGTTGGCGGGAGCCGAACTGCCGGAACTCGAAGCCAGGCGTGAAGAAGTGGACAAGGAGCTGAAACTACTCCTCCTGCCCACTGATCCGAACGACGAGAAGAACGTCATCCTCGAAATCAGGGCGGGAACCGGCGGCGATGAAGCCTGTCTTTTCGCGGCGGAGATTCTGCGAATGTACGCGCGTTATGCCGAGACGCAGGGCTGGAAGCTTCAGGTGACCGATTCATCAGAGACCGGTCTCGGCGGCATTCAGAAGGCCGAGGCGATTATCGAAGGCGCTCGCGTCTATTCCAAGTTGAAATACGAATCGGGTGTGCATCGTGTGCAGCGCGTGCCACAGACCGAAGCGAGCGGTCGAATCCACACTTCAGCTATTACGGTGGCGGTCCTGCCCGAGGCGGAGGAGGTGGACGTCAAAATCGACGCCAAGGATATCCGAACCGATACTTTCTGCTCATCGGGTCCGGGCGGCCAGTCGGTCAATACCACCTATTCGGCGGTGCGCCTGACTCACCTGCCGACGGGGCTCGTGGTCTCGATGCAGGATGAAAAATCGCAGATCAAGAACCGTGAGAAAGCCATGCGAATCCTGCGTTCACGACTGCTCGAAATGGAACAGCAGAAGCAGCAGGATGCCATCTCCGCCGAGCGTCGTTCGCAGGTCGGATCGGGAGACCGTTCCGAGAAGATCCGCACCTACAACTTCAAGGAAAACCGCGTCACCGACCACCGCATTGGCCTGACTCTTCATCAGCTCGACAGGATGATGGAGGGTGAAATCGGGACATTGATCGATTCGGTCGTCTCTCATTACCAGGCCGAAAAGCTCAAAGAGGAGACTGAAAAACAGGCCGCCATGGTTTAGAAAACCTGTTCTTACCCGCCAACCGATGACCCAGTCGATGACCATTGCAGAAACGCTCAGACGCGCGAGTCAGCGTCTGCGAGAGGCTTCCGTCCCAAACGACCTGATGGATGCTCAAACACTGCTTGCATCTGCGATGGGCTGCGACCGCACTTATCTGATCGTCAATTTCAATCAGGCGGTTCCCGGGGAGATCCGTGACAAGTTCGATTCGCTCATCTCGCGGCGAACACTCGGAGAGCCGCTTCAATACATCACCGGTCATCAGGAATTTTTCGGACTGGATTTCATGGTCACGCCGGATGTCCTGATCCCCCGCCCCGAGACGGAGATCATCATCGAGGAGACCATCCGCATCGCGCAACAGATGAAGCTGGCCAATCCGGTGGTTGTGGATGCCGTCTCCGGCTCCGGCTGTATTGCCGTAACACTGGCGCGCGAATTGAGCGGATCCACCATCTTTGCCGTGGATCTTTCCTTTCCGGCGCTCGGGGTTGCGCGACGCAACGCCATTCACAATTCAACAGATGATCGCATCCACTTCATCGCCGCTGATATGCTGGAGGCCTTCATCGAAGAGCCCTTTGCCGACTTCATCATCTCCAATCCGCCTTATGTCCCGGAGAGAGAAATGCCCGAACTCCAGCGCGAGGTGCGGGAATGGGAACCTCGCACGGCTCTGACTGACGGGAAAGACGGCCTGAGCTTTTACCGGCGCCTGCTTGTCGAATCTCCCCGCCGCTTGAAACCCGGCGGCCATTTCATCTGCGAATTGGGCTACTCTCAATCGGCGGCAGTCGCTCAACTGATCGACCGGGAAATCTGGTCTGAACCACGTCTGATCGACGATCTGCAGGGGATACCCAGAACCTTTGTCGTGCAAAAAAGAGTTTAAAGTCCATATTCCAAAGCTCAAAGATGTGATTGCAGGGTTGGAAGCTGAGAAAAACAGGCTCTCCACTTTGTTTTGCCGGTTAAAAGTGTGACTGATTGCTCTCTTCGCTTTAAACTTTCGACTTTAAACTTTAAACTCCTTTTATCGAATGACACGAAAAAAAAGTCCAATCAACGACCTGGATCTGAGCCGCTGGCGCGAATACGATGACGTCATCACCGATTCGCTCTGGCTGATTCCCGAGCGTGATCGTTCGGGCGCGCATCTGGCCGATTATCACGGCAACTTCGTGCCTCAGATTCCGCGTCAGGCTATTCAGCGATTCACTAAAAAAGGCGATGTCGTGCTGGATGCCTTTTTGGGATCTGGGACAACGCTCATCGAATGCCGCAGGCTGGGGCGCAACGGAATCGGCCTCGAACTCAACGATGAACGGGCAAAGATCGCCAGAAGGCGCATCTCGAGCGAGAAGAATCCGGACAAGATCAAAACCCGTGTCGTCAACAGCAACAGCAGCGATCTGAAGCATACGCCGAAGCGGATCTCAAAAGCGCTGGCAGGCATCGGCCGGGAGAAGGCTCAGCTTGTCATGCTTCACCCGCCCTATCATTCAATCATCAGATTCTCGGATCAGGACGGAGACCTCTCAAATTGCCCGAATGTCGACACCTTCGTCGAAAAATTCGGAAACGTAGTCGATGTCGTCACGCCATTCCTCGAAGATGACCGCTACCTGGTGCTGGTTATCGGCGATATGTACGAACGCGGTGAATGGATTCCTCTCAGCTATTTCTGCATGCAACAGGTGCTCGAACGCGGTTACAAGCTCAAGAGCATCGTCGTCAAGGATATGCAGGGGAATCGCGCCAAAAGGAATCTGAAAAATATCTGGCGATATCGCGCACTGGCTGGCGGGTTCTACATCTTCAAACACGAATACGTCATGTTCTTCCGGAAGGCAGAATAAATCACAAGAATGAAGAATGTAGAATGAAGAATGCAGAATGGCTCATTACGCATTCTTCATTCTTCATTCTACATTCTTAATTCTGCATTCTTCATTCTTCCTTCTGCATTTGTCCTGGATCTGAAGTAATTTTGATATCGGTCTCGAACTTGCGATAAAACTTGAAATAGATGAGATTTCGGAAATAGTGTTTCATCCGCCGGTCAGCGATGATGAATTCGGCGCGAATGGGAAGCAGGAAGTCGATGTCGAGTCCCCGCAATTTGAGGACATCGTAATCGACGGAGCTTTCGGAATTTGTAATCGGGTAGCTTTTTGGCAGATCGTCGACAGCCTGGTCGATTCTAAGCACGCGTTTGGTCTCCTGGTCGATCCAGACGGTGCCGCTGTACCCCGCGATGATGACCGGAGCCGTGTCGGCCTTGACCTGAAGTTTGGAAGAAGCCTGGGGGACTGTAAAATCGTAAACGAGCGCCTGGCGGTTGCCGAGCCTCTCCTTGCCGGCGGATTTGAAGACGGTCTGAGTGGTCTCATCAAAGAGAGCGGCAAGACCTGAGGCGAAGTCGCCCGTGGAGTAGGCTCCGCCGGATTCTTCGAGCGGCTTTGTCACGGCGCGGCCAACCGAGTTGATCGGCTTGTAGGTTTCTTTTTTCCGGTTATAGGTCAGTTCGTAGGTCAGGGTATCGGCCTTGTCCCATGCGCCGCGAGCCTCATAATCGTAGTATCGTTCGACGACCTGCTGGCAGATGAAGTCTGGAAGCTCGTCCAGGTAATCGCGGACCGCTCTCCTCACCTCTTCAATGAAAGGATCTTTGGCCTGTGGACCGATTGGAGTCACCTTGCCGGCGGCATCTTTGAGCTTCGCGTCGAGGCGTTTGATGGTGTTGATCAGATTCTGATGCGCGCCATTGGCCCGCAGGCGGCTGACAACATCAGGTGCGGGATCAAATGCGATGCCGACACGCTCGATGTATAAGGCCAGCTCGGCTTCGGTCATGTTTCGACCCACCGATTGTCTCAGCAGCCTGTTCATATCCTGCAATGTCACAGGTTGATTTGGAAGCTGAGTCTGAGCAAAGACGACACCGCCTGATATCATAAGTCCTGCTCCCAACAAAAAAGGCAGGATCAATCGACTGACGCTTAAGCTGATTTTCATAATAACCGATACTCCTTTAATTCACTGCTTCAATTCTCTTTCATTAGAAAGCGAATTGCCAGCGGCCCGTCCCATCTCAGGGGCAACCGGGGCAACAGGGACAACCGGGGCAACCGGCTGGAATGTCCCGGGCATCTTGTACCCGTACAAATATAAGGCGATTTGTTTTACAATCTGGTTTCGTTGATTTCAAAGCTGGACCCCCTCCGGCAGGTTCAATCAGGCCTGCGGATAACAGCTGGAGCACCAAATGACATTTGCAAGAAATATATATTCAATCTCGTTCCTCATCATCGTCCTGTTTTTATCTTCTGTAATTTCCCCCGCGGTTTTCGCCCAGGTTGCAACGGAAAACAGATCATCGGTCGCGGCCGCCCCATCGACAGTCGATTCGGGGCGCACAAGTTCGGGGCCGGCATCAAAAGGCGGCATCGACTCCGTCAATCATCGTACGGACTCTGATCATAATGATCGCGTCTGGCAGATGACCGGGCCTTTTGGCGGCGATGTCACCGCGCTGTCGATAGATCCGCGCAACTCCGATCATATTCTCGCCGGCACGAGTGATGGCCAGATCTACCGTACAATTGACGGGGGCGCCATCTGGAGGCGGATCCGCCCCGGGATCAGGGCAACGGGATTTACCGTTACCGTCATTCTTTTCGACAGCGAAAAACCGGATCGGATATATGTCGGGGTGAAGGCTGTGACGGCGCTCGGAGAAGAGGGCAAGGGTGGAGCCGCATATCTGAGCGAAGACAACGGCGAGAACTGGCGGGAGCTTGAAGGCATGCACGGGCGACTGGTGCGCAGCATAGTTCAGTCTTCAAAAGATGCGAATGTGCTTGTGGCGTCAACGCTTGAAGGAATCTACCGCTCGCTTGATCGCGGTCAGAAATGGGATGTGATCACTCCGGCCAACGATCCGGAACTGCGTAATTTCCATGCGGTCGCCATCGATCCGCGCGACGTCGACACCATCTACGCGGGCACCAGCCACCTGCCATGGAAGACGACCGACGGAGGAAAGACCTGGAAGCGGGCGGGCACCAAAGAAACTGGAATGATCGATGATTCGGACATCATGGCGATCCACATCGACGAAGCCAACCCGGAAGTAGTCCTCATGAGCGCCTGCAGCGGCATCTATCGTTCGCTCGATTCGAGCGCCAAATGGTCCAAGATTCAGGGGATACCTTATTCCAGCCGCCGGACTCACATCATCTATCAGCATCCGACCAAACCGGAAGTGATCTTTGCTGGAACGACTGAGGGTCTGTGGCTCTCCACAAACGGCGGCAAGACCGACAGCTGGCGCAGGGCTACATCGGCAAAACTTGTCATCAATTCGATCGTCATTCACCCCGGACGCCCGGATCGCATCTTCCTCGGCACTGAGGATAACGGTGTTTTGATCAGCAACGACGGCGGCGAAAACTATGAGCCGAGCAATGCCGGCTTCATCAACCGACACGTCAGTTCCGTCATCGCCGACATCAAGCAACCCGGAAGAATCTATGCCGGGATCCTGTTTGACAGCTCAAATGGCGGCCTTTTCATCAGCGAAGATGGTGGCCTCACCTGGCAGCAGTCGATGAACGGCATGGGAGTCCGTGACGTCTATTCGCTCCACCAGATTCAGAATGAAGCCGGGACTCTTTATGCCGGCACCAATTACGGCCTCTTCAGATCTGACGATCAGGGCAGAAACTGGACCCCGGTCAAAAAAGAGGAACCGATAGTCGATGCCAGGAACGATAAAAGTATTCCAGGACAAAAAGGTGAGCCCGTCAACTCCGTCCACCCCGGCTGGCCCGGCTGGCCCGGCTGGCCCCGTCCACCCCGGCTACGAAGCCTGCGAAAGCGACGGCGCCGCCTGAAAAAAGCTCCCGCCCGCGCAGGGTCGGCGATGCCGGGCAAACGCCCGGATTCGAACTGATCGTCAATACTCAAAAGAAGACTGCCCCTGCTGCCAAAACAAAAAAACAGGGAGTTGCAAAACGTCCCATGCAGGCGAAAAAAGGCAAGCCGGCGCCTTCAAGAAAACCCGTAAAACCAGCGCCAAAGCCGGTTCCGCCGGTAAGTGATCTTGTCGACCTGCAAAGCCAGGTCTTCGAGCTGCATCCCTTCATCGCGCAATCCGGGCAGGCTGACCAGGTTGAAAAAGAGTGGCTCATCGCCTCGACGTGGGACGGACTATTCCGCACCGAGGACGAGAAGAAAGGCTGGAAAGAGATCAAGCTCCGCAAGCCTGCCCTGGACGATCCCGTTCCGGTAAAACAACCGAGGATTTATAACCTTGCGACGAGCAAACTGGCGCCCGGCGCCATCTTCCTCGGAACCGAGGAGGGTCTCTACATTTCACGCGATAATGGCGAGACATTCAGCCTGGTCATTCTGGATGAGGAAGGGCGCAGGGTCAGAGCCATCGAATTCGATCCGCGCTCTCCTGACAGGATATCCGCAGGCACATCCGCTGGCTTCTTTCGCTCGACGGATGGTGGGAAAACATGGAGCCGGCGCGGAGGCGGAATGCCTGTCCAGACCAACATCAGCGCAATAACCATCAATCCGCTCAACCCCGACGAAATCTACACTTCGGACGATATGCGCGGCAGCATCTATTATTCCAGGGACAGCGGGACCAATTGGGAAAAGCTTGATATCAGCCTTCTGCCAAGCACCCTGATCAGAGCCCTCACTGGTGACCCTTTCGATAAAACAAAACTCTATGTCGGATCATACTCCGGCGGAGTTTATGTCTAGAGCCACAAATGAAAGCCATCAATACCAACGATGATCAAATCATGATCTTTTCCGACTCGGCGCTGTCGCGGCGACTTGAGAGAGCGGAAGGGCGCGGCAATGCGGACTTTGTCGAAACCAGGGCTGCAATTGCCCCTGACAGCGGCGCACAATGGATCGAGGTCGCCGGCGCATACGCCATGTATGACGGGCTGAAATCTCCCCTGACGCAGACATTCGGACTTGGCATGTTTGAACCCGTCACGGCTGCAGAAATGGACGAGATCGAACAATTCTATCGCAAATTCTCGGCGCCGGTCTTTCATGAAATAAGTCCTCTGGCTGATCCGGCCTTACTGCCGCTGCTCAATCAAAGGGGCTATCAACCGATAGAGTTTACCAGTGTCATGTTTCGCCCGATCGATCACGATATTCACCTTAATGCCGCACTCAATGAAAACATTCAGGTGCGACTGGCGCAGATCAGTGAACAGGAATTGTGGGCACAGACTGCGGCTAAGGGATGGAGCGAACACGTGGAGTTTACCGATATCGTGCTTGAGTTATCGCAGATCAGCGCAAAGAAACCGGACGCACTTTTGTTTCTGGCGGAACTCGACGGGAGGCCCATAGCAACCGGCGGATTGAACATCTGCGAAGGCGTGGCATTGATGGCCGGAGCAAGCACCATTCCGGACGCCCGGAAACAGGGGGCTCAGCTTGCCCTGCTTGAAAACCGCCTGCGTTTTGCCGCAGAACAAGGGTGTGACATTGCGATGATGTGCGCTTTACCGGGCAGCGCCTCTCAGCGAAATGCCGAGCGGCAGGGATTCCGCATCGCCTATACCCGCATCAAGTGGCAGCTCGCACAAGAGGCTCAGGATTGAACGGCGCGCCGGCCACCGGCTACTTATAGGCTTTGGGAATGAACCGTTGGGAGCGTTTAGGCGGGCGTTTATAACCGGTATCCATCTGGCGCAAGGGTAATTCGAACTCCATTGGCGACAGGTCCTGGTAGGGAATCAGACTCAACAGGTGTGCGATGCAGTTGAGACGTGCTGTCTTCTTGTCGTCGGCCTCAACCACATGCCAGGGACAGAATTTCTTGTCCGTCATTGCCAGCATGACATCCTTGGCCTTGCTGTATTCGACCCAGTGTTTTCGCGATTCAAGATCCATCGTGCTCAGCTTCCAGCGCTTGATCGGATTGTGAATCCTCTCCTGGAAGCGACGCTCCTGCTCCTCATCGCTGACCGAAAACCAGTATTTTATGATGATCACCCCGGAACGGACGAGCATTCGCTCAAATTGAGGAGCCGAACGCAGAAATTCCTGGTACTCCTCATTCGTGCAGAATCCCATGACGTGCTCGACACCGGCGCGGTTGTACCAGCTCCTGTCAAACAGCACGATCTCACCCGCCGCCGGCAGATGCGCGACGTAGCGCTGGAAATACCACTGTGTTTTTTCCTTTTCGGTTGGGACTCCCAATGCGACGACCCGGCAAATGCGTGGATTGAGACATTCGGAAATACGCTTGATCACACCACCCTTACCCGCCGCATCCCGGCCCTCAAAGATCACCACTACCCTGAGCCCCTGCATCCGGACCCATTCCTGCAGCTTGATCAGCTCCAACTGAAGCTTCGCCAGCTCGTCAATGTATTTGTATCTCCGGACGGATTTTCCGGTTCTGTGTGGCTGAAGTGCTTTGGCCTTTCCGGCATGTTCGAGAGTCAGCCATTTGTCTTCAATGGAAGCCTCTTCGATCGCGTCGGCGACGATTTCACTGTCGGTTTCAGGCCGGAATTTATTTTTCTTTTTTGCACTGGACATTTCTGATGATATTTTTCGGCTATAGCCGGGCGGCAAAATTATTTTTTCACAGCGCTTGCCTGTTGAGCGATATATTTTTTGACGCGTTGAAGCTGCTGCCTGACATCTTCGGCATCCGGAGCCTCAGGAACCTCGGAGAGATAAGCTTCCAACTGCTGAGCGGCTTTATCCATGGCATTCTGCCGGACATGCAGATTAAACAGGTATTTGTGTACATTGACGAAGTTCCTGCCGCCAAGTTGAATGCACCGGGTCAGTTCTTTTTCCGCGCGATCGAAATCAGGCTGCTGCAAGGACATCAGCGCCAGGCCAAGGTTGAGGTGCGACATCGGGTAGGAGTCGTCTATCTGGTTGCACGTCTCGAATTCCCTGATCGCTTCATCGAACTGTTTCTGCGCGGTGAAAAGTATTCCCATATTGATATGCGGCAGCACAAATTTGGGATTAATTTCCAGCGCTTTTTGAAATGCAGCCTGAGCTTCGGCCGGATGCTTCAGCGCAAGGTGCTGCTCACCAAGCTTGTTGAGAGCAAGAAGGTAGCTCGGGAGCTCCTTCAGCGACTCTTCAAAAAGTTTGAGCGCCTCCTCATGTTTCTGCTGTTGGGCAAGTTTGACCCCTTTGTCGGAGGCCTTCTTCGCTGACTTCGGCACATCCTGCATCTCTGCGGCGGAAATCAGCTTGTCCTTCATGACGACACGGTTGCCGCTGTCTTTCTCCCTGAGATATATCTGGATCATGACGGTGCGCGAAAAATTGCCGTAGACTTCGACAGTCTCCATTCCTGTTTCAAAACTCCGGTTGTCGGACGGCACCGTGACTCTGTAGACGCTGTTGGGAAGCCCACGGAACTCGAAATTGCCGACCGAGTCCGTAAAGACCTCACCGGCGACGCTGCCGGTAGTCACCTCCAGCACCACTCTCATCCTTTGATCGGGAGTCGCTCCTGATGGTAGAAAAACTTTTCCTCTGATCGTGTGAGAGATGGCCACGCCTGGCCTGTTGCCAGACGGCTGATTGGACGGATTCCCTCCCCCCTGAGCTGCAGCCGGACTCCAGCATGCCGTCAACAGGAAGACAACAAAGAATGAAATTTGTATTTTTGGGATGTTGCCCAGAACCTGCTTCTTCATACAGACCTCCACGGAGAAAGAAGTAGTCGGGAAGGGGGAATTCACCAGCATATTCACTCCGCAGCGTATCAGAATGAAGGCGACCTCATCAGACCTTCAACTTTTCTGGTTAGTCCACTTTATTCCAGAGATCGTCTTGCATCTGCGAAGTTCTCGCCGATATTTTTCAGTCTAATTCTTTAAAAAAAACCTGGGAGGTGCGCGGGCTGATTTTCCAGTGAGACCGTAGTATCAGGATTGAGCAGTTATCCCATTATCACCGGATTCGGCGCCGGGCGCCTTTTCATTTATCAGTTCCTTGAGTTCCTTCCCGGGCTTGAAATAAGGGACTCGTTTTGCGGGAATATCAACAGGGGCGCCTGTTTTCGGATTTCTCCCCCGACGCGCATCGCGTTGTCGGACGCGAAACGAGCCGAATCCGCGCAACTCTATCTTTTCACCTCTGTTGAGAGCCTCAATGATATTCTTGAACACTTCGTCAACTATCACTTCCGAGTCTTTCTTTGTCAGCTCGGCAGCTCGGGCAACCTCTTCCACCAGCTCTGCTTTTGTCATCGTTCCTCCGTTTGACGGCGAATGTGATCAAACAACCTAACGCTGCAGGATAATTCAAAATGCGTGTCAGTTTTAACTGTAAAGCTTGAACTTGAAACTTATAAAACCCTGATACAGCGGAGTTACCTCCATTGATACTTGAACTTTACCGATGTGTCCATATTAATGATGGCTTCAGGCAATTTTTCCGGGTTTAAACTGGCGATCCTGGTGGCGCCCATCAACAGATCGAGGATCGAAATCCTCGCGCACCTTGGGGGGAGTGACAACCTGAGGATCGCCCTTGATTCCCACCATGACAGCCGTCTCTTTGAGCGCGTCCTCGTAATTTCCTATCTGGTCGATCAGACCATTTTTGAGCGCGCTTTCACCGGTGTAGACACGACCATCGGCAAGAGCCTTGACCCGTTCAATATTGAGCTCGGATCCTGAAATGCCTTTTCCTTGCGGCCGTCGTTAACCGCACCGACAAACTGTCCGTATAGTTCATCAATCATCGCTTGAAAATACTGTTTTTCGCGATCGGTGATATCCCGTGTCGGGGATCCTGTGTCCTTGAACTCTCCGCTCTTGAAAACGACGGTTTTGAGTTTAGCCCATTCGGCAAGATCCTTGTAGTTGAGCCACTCGGCTATGACGCCGATGCTGCCGGTGACCGAACCGGGGTTGGCGAAGATCTTGTCCGCCGGACATGCTATGTAATAACCGCCTGAAGCCGCGACGCTTCCCATGGAGACGACGATCTTTTTCTTCTTATCGTCCTTGATGCGTTTGATTTCGCGATAGATCTCCTGCGAGGCGGAGACGCCGCCTCCGGGGCTGTCAATTCTCAGAATTATCGCCCTCACCCGAAGATCGTTGCCGTACTGTTTGAGATGGCGATTGACGGTCTTGGCCATCTGATCATCGATCACTCCCTCCACGGGAATGACGGCGATCCGGTCACCTCCGGCGGTGAATCCGTCGTTATCGGACATCATCAACATCGCCGCAAACAGGCTGACGAAAAACAGACCACAGAGAATTACGCCAATGACAAGAACCCAGGCAAGGGAACTACTTTTCATAATTCACGGTAAATTACGCACATTTTATTTAAACACCCGGGAGACTAACCGGACATTCATTGAAACAGACTTGTTAAAACAAGATACAGGATAAACGAGGCGGAAAAGGAAACAGTGGGAGATTGCCGCTGAACAATGACCCGCAATCCGTGGATGCGAGCCCAATGCCAACTGCCCATCGCCCACTGTTTACCACCAGCCGACTACTAGTTTTCGGAAGTCTCATCTCCGCTGCCGGTATTGAGGCCTGCGATTTCTCCCAGGCTGGCCATACCGGATTCAGCAGAAGTGTAATTCCTCATATCAATGATCGGTTCATCCTTGCCGACGGCTCGGGCTGAGAGGCCGATCTTACGAGCCTCACGGTCCATCTTGAGGATTTTGAACTGTGTCATGACGCCGATCTTCGCGGCATCTTCCGGCTTCTCGACATGCTGATCCGAGAGTTCCGAAACGTGGCACAGACCCTCGATTCCGTCCTCGATCTCCACGAATGCGCCGAAGTTGGCGAATCGTGTGACCTTGCCGGAGACGACATCGCCGAGGCGATGGGTGTCAAAGAACCGCTCCCATGCGTTCGGTTCGAGGTCCTTGATCGAGAGCGACAGCCTGCGATTATCGATGTCGATCGCAGTGATGATGGCCTCGACCTCCTGATTCTTCTTGAGGGCCTCGCTTGGATGCTTGATCCGCTTCGTCCACGAAATATCCGAAACATGAACGAGCCCGTCGATACCGTCTTCGATCTCGACGAAGGCGCCAAAATCGGTCAGGTTGCGAACACGCCCCTTGACCCGGGTGCCGATGCCGTAGCGCTCCTGCAGGCTCTCCCATGGATTGGGCTCGATCTGCTTGATGCCGAGGCTGATGCGGCGATTGTTCTGATCTACTTCCAGAACCTGCGCCTCTACTTCCTGGCCGACCGAGAGAAGCTTGGACGGATGCTTGACGCGCTTCGACCAGCTCATCTCGGTGACATGAACCAGTCCTTCAATGCCCGGCTCAAGCTCGATGAATGCGCCGTAATCGGTCAGTGAAACCACCTTGCCCTTGACCTTCTCATCGAGCGGGAATCTCTCGATCGCAGTCGCCCACGGATCAGGAATGAGCTGCTTATAACCAAGGCTGACGCGCTCCTTGTCCTTGTCGAACTTGAGAATTTTGACCTGAATATTTTCGCCAACCTTGAAGAGTTCGTTGGGATTGAGAATCCTGCCCCATGACATATCGGTGATATGCAACAGGCCGTCGATTCCGCCGAGGTCGATGAATGCGCCGTATTCGGTGATATTCTTGACCTGGCCCTCGATGATGATGCCCTCTTCCAGATTCTTGAGTGCGGCATTCTTCTTCCCGGTGTTCTGGTCTTCAATGACCGCCTTGCGTGAGAGCACGATGTTGCCGCGCTTCTTGTTCACCTTGAGAACACGAACCTCGATATCCTTGTTGCGGAAGCTGTCGAGATTGCGAACCGGACGGACATCGACCTGGCTGCCCGGCAGAAAGGCCTGGATGCCTCCGATGTCGACGCGCAAACCGCCTTTGATCCGATCGGTCACGCGGGCAGTGATATTCTCACCGGTCTTGTATGCCAGCTCGATTTGATCCCAGGTCTGCATCCGCACAGCATCGGCACGCGAAAGCTCGACATAGCCTTCGGAATTCTCGAGCTGTTTGACGTAGACATCGACTTCGTCGCCGGGACTGACTGTGACCGTCTCGCCGTCCTTGAATTCCTCGATCGGGACGACGCCTTCGGACTTGAAACCGACGTCAATAATCACAGCCTGATCGGTGATCTTGATCACTCGGCCTTTGACGACTTCGTTCTCATTGATCTCGGAGCGATGAGACTCTTCGTGCCTGGCAAGGATTTCGCCGAAATCCATCGATTCGCCGGATTCGGCATCTTCATTGTTTTCGGGATTATCTTCGGGATTATTTTCGCTGCCACCCGAGGCGGTCTCGACCGTCTCTGAAGCGGCTGTTGCGGTGGATTCAACTGCTACGGTTTCCTGTGGGGTTTCCGCTGAATCAGTTGGTTGTGCGCTTTCGGCTGCGGGGTTCAGATTATCCTGAGCCTCGCCGGCGCCGGCAGCGGTTTGATTTGGGTTGTTGGTTGACATTTAAACTGGACTTCCTCCTGGGAAAACTTCCCGTGTTGCTCTCGCCACACGGCTATCGACACTCGTTTCGTCGCGATGCCTGACGGGTTGTAACGAACAGGCAAATACGAAAGAGAATGAATAATAACCCTTTACGTCTGATTTGCCAACGATATCCAGGTCAGATTGGCATGGACCTGCACTTAGCGTCAGCGTCATAATTTACTGTTATTCGATCAATTATCAATTGAATTAATGGATGGCTCGAGATTCGCGCCTATTTCACGAAGCCGCTCGACGACCTGTTGAATCATCCAGTCTGGAGTCGATGCCCCGGCGCTGACGCCGACGCGCGCGACTCCCTGGAGATCCTGAGGTTTGATCTCATCGGCCGTTTCGATGAGCATTGCGCGCGGGCATTTGTATCGAGCCGTCTCGACAAGCTTGTTGCTGTTGGCGCTGTGCCTGCCGCCGATGACATAGAGCATGTCGACCTCGCCTGAAATCTCGCGGATGGCTTTCTGGTTCTCTTCGGTCGCATCGCAGATGGTTTCGCAGACCTTGACCTCGGGCGCCTTCTGATGAAGAGCCTCGATGATCGCCTGGTACTTCTGTGGGCTGATGGTCGTCTGCGCTACCGTCCCGATCCGATCAAATGAAGGGAGCGCCAGGGCGTCCTCGACTGTTTTGACGACATGAGCGTCATCGCCGATGTAGCCGAGGATGCCGCGAATTTCCGGATGGTTCCGGTCGCCGGCAATGACCACCGTGTATCCTTCTTCATGCAGCTCGACCGCCTTGCGCTGCGAATAATGGACGTACGGGCAGGTGCCGTCCATAATCTTGAGGCCGCGCGCCTTGAGTTGCTCATACGCTTGCGGCGCCACACCGTGGGCGCGAATGATGACAGTGCCGCTCTCCGGCACTGAATTCTCATCCGCCACCTCAATCCCGTCGTTTGAAAGCCTCTCGATCTCCTGGGTGTTGTGAATCAACGGCCCGAGCGTGACCACGCGCTGCCCGTCCGCTTTCTCCATCGCGCGATAAGCCATATCGACCGCGCGCTTGACACCCATGCAAAATCCGAGGCTTTCAGCCAATACTATTTCCATATTTTTCCCTGTCCCGATTTTAATCAGAATCTAAATGTTCAAATATACCTTGTCAAGCAGGCCAGATTCGCCGGGGTTGCCGGCGGCAATGGAGATCTTGCCGCGATTTTGTCGATCATTTCGAAGACTTCGCCGCCGGCTTTTTCTCGCTCTTCTGACCTGTATTATTTTTTTTCTTCTGCTGCTTGACCGGTTTGGCGCTGCTGAAAAACTTTTTCACTTCGGATTCATCAAGCTTGCGGAACTCGCCTGGTTTGAGTCTCTCGTTGCGCAGGAATCCGATAGCGATTCGGCGGAGTTTGATGACTGAGTGGCCGATGTGGTCGAACATTTTTCTGATCTGCTGGTTGCGGCCCTCAAAGAGAGTCACTTCATACCAGGAGTTGGTGGGGCTCTGTTCGGTCTGGCGGATCCTGGCCGGCGCGGTCTTTTTCCCTTCGAGGGGCACGCCTCGCTCCAGCATGCGGATCAGCGATTCGTCCGGCTGCCCCTTGACCTTGACTTCGTATATCTTGGGGATCTGCTTCGAAGCATGCGTGATCAGATTTGTGAATTCGCCGTCATTGGTCAGCAGCAGCAGCCCTTCGGAATTGAAATCGAGCCTGCCGACGGGATGCACCTTGCTGCGATAAGCGCCTACCAGATCGATGACCAGAGGCCGGTTCTTGGGATCCGACTTGCTGGTGAGTATCCCCAGAGGCTTGTTGAGCAGAAGATAGACCTTCTCCCTCTGCCTGAATCCCGGATTGATCAGTTTTCCGTTGACCTTGATGTGATCGGACTCCGGATCAGCCTTGGATCCAAGTTCAGTCACTGCCTTCCCGTTGACAGTGACAACCCCCGAGAGTATCAGTTCTTCGGCCTTGCGCCTCGATGCGATTCCGGCTGCCGAGATAATCTTTTGTAGTCTTTCAAGCATAAATTGAGTCTAAAGTTGCCAGTCGGCTAAGACGGCTTCAGGGCAGAACATTTAAGTGTTTGAACTTTGAATTATTTTTTGAGAAACAACATGGCCTCGATGCGGGTGCGTTCATCCTTGCGAAAAACACCGCGCACTGCCGAGGTGATGGTTGAGGCGCCGTGTTTCTTGATGCCGCGCATGACCATACAAAGATGGACCGCCTCAATGACGACCATGACGCCCTTGGGTTTAAGTTCTCCCTGGTACAGAAATTCAGCGATCTGGGTCGTCAGCCGCTCTTGAACCTGGGGTCGGCGCGAATAGATATCGGCGATGCGAGCAAGTTTCGACAGCCCGACGATGCGGCCGGCTTCAGGGATATATGCAATATGGACCACGCCGGTGAAAGGCACCAGGTGATGTTCGCAGATGGAATAGATGGGAATATCCTTGACCATGACGATCTCGTCGTGAGTCTCGGCGGGGATGACCTTGATTTCGGCTGCCGGGTCTTCGTGAAGCCCTCCGCAGATCTCCTCGTACATTTCGGCCACGCGCTGCGGCGTTTCCACAATGCCGGGTCTTGAGAGATCCTCGCCGATGCCCTCAAGCAGCAGGCGAACTCCCGCGGCTATTTTTTCCAGATCCATTTTATTTTCTGAACTCATCCCTTGCTTATGTTTCCCTGTCGTTTATCGAACGATTTAAAATAACAACCATTATCGTCAAGAAAGGCGGGTCAGTGCAAGCCGCGCTTCCCACCAAATCCCTGAAAATAAAAGAAAATTGACGAATGATTCAGTTTTCATTTAAAATCCCGCTGGTTAGCTGCCGCAATTAATGCATACTCTTATCCAGGACACGGTAAATAGAGGCAGGAAAAATGGATACAACTTCGCTATCGCTCGATAAAATCGGAAAAAGCACGGGAAGTCTGATGGAAAGTCCGCTGATCAATCGCGAGTTGAGCTGGATCGAGTTCAACAGCCGGGTGCTGGATGAGGCTCTCGATCCGTCGCAGCCGCTGCTTGAGCGCCTGAAATTTCTGGCGATCTTCTCGACCAACCTCGATGAATTTTTCATGGTGAGAGTTTCTGGGCTGAGGGAGCAACTCGAAGCGAATCCGATGATGCTTTCGCCCGACGGGTTGACGCCGGTTTCGCAGCTCAAGCGGATAAGTGAAAGGCTGCGGCAGTTGACGGAATTGCAGATGCGCTGCCTGATCAGACAGGTATTGCCGGGGCTCGAGGAGCATGGAGTTCACATTATTCCATACGGCAAACCTCAAGGCAAGGCAGAAAGACGAGCTGCGCGAATTTTTCAATGAGAGAGTCTTTCCCGTACTGACGCCGCTATCGGTCGATCCGAGCCACCCGTTTCCATACATTTCAAACATCAGCCTGAACCTCGGGATACTGGTCGTGCCTGAAAAGCCTGAAAACGGCGAGGAGCCGCGGTTTGCGCGGGTCAAGCTGCCGCCGAACGTTCCGAGGCTGTTCCCTGTCAGCGGAGACGGATACTGTTTCGTTCTGCTGGAAGAAGTAATCAGCGCGCATATTGAAACGCTCTTCCCCGGAATGCGGATCCTGGAATGCCAGCCATTCCGAATCACGCGGGATGCGGACATTGAAATTGAAGAGGACGAGGCAGGGGACCTGCTTAAGACCGTGGAGCAGCAATTGAGGCAGCGGCGATTTGGATTCGGCGTGCGGCTTGAAGTGACTGCCGGCATGACTCCACAAGATGGTAAAGCTGCTGCGCAGCTCGCTGGTTCTCGATGAGCAGAGCGTATACACGATCGATGGGCCGCTCAATATTCCGGATCTGACATCGCTGACCAGGCTCGATCTGCCCGAACTCAGGATCAGCCGTTCACTCCGAAAACGCCGGCTACTCTGGTGGCGCATGAATCGATCTTCGACGCGATTCGAATCAGGACATTCTGCTCCATCATCCATACGATTCATTCGCGCCGGTCACCGAGTTCCTGCTGGAGGCCGCCCGCGACCCGAACGTTCTGGCCATCAAGCAGACTCTCTACCGCGTCGGCAAGGATTCACCGATAGTCGAGGCGTTGATCGAGGCCGCTGAAAACGGCAAGCAGGTGGCGGTACTGGTCGAACTCAAGGCGCGATTCGACGAGGAAAACAACATCCACTGGGCGCGGCGTCTTGAAAAGGCGGGAGCTCACGTAGTCTATGGTCTGATCGGATTGAAGACTCACTCAAAAATTGCCCTGGTCGTGCGCGAGGAAAAAGGAGTGCTCAAGCGCTACGTGCACCTGGGCACGGGAAACTATAATCCTCTTACTTCGAGAATCTACACCGATCTGGGATTCTTCACCTCCAGGCCCGAATTCGGAGCCGATGCGTCGGACCTGTTCAACTATCTGACCGGATTTTCACGCCATGAACGCTACCAGAAGCTGCTGGTGGCTCCGGTAAATCTTCGCAAGACCATGACTGAACTGATCCGGCGCGAAGTGATCCACCAGCAGTCAGGCCGCCCCGCGGGTATCTTTGCCAAGTTCAACAGCTTCACAGATGCGGGAATGATCGATGAGATGTATGCCGCGTCCCGCCAGGGAGTGCCGATCGATCTGATCATTCGCGGCATCTGCTGCCTGCGCCCCGGGATACCAGGCAAGAGCGAAACGATCAGGGTTGGCAGCGTCGTCGGCAGATTCCTCGAACATTCGCGCGTCTACCGCTTCGTCAACGGAGGAAACGACGAGATCTACATCGGCAGCGCCGACCTCATGAACAGGAATCTCGATCGAAGGGTAGAGGTGCTCTTCCCCATCGAAGACGAGAAGCTCAAGGATCGAATCGTTCGCGAGGTCATGGAATTGTCATTGAAGGATACCGTCAAAATGCGCTGGCTGCAGTCCGACGGGACTTACCTCAGACCTCGCTATGCCGAAGAGAAGCAATTCGACATGCAGGATTATCTGCTCAGGCATTCCTCGAATGCCTGAAATGCCCGAAATGCCTGAAATGCCCGAAATGATGGCTTCGATTCAGGAATGCTGTAATTTTACGGGAAGGCCTGTTGTCGCGGACCGGTAGAGGGCATCAACGAGTTCGAGCGATTTCCGACCCTCGATCCCGTCGATTGCCGGCCGGCGGTTTTCGACGATCGAACAGATCATGTCTTCAATCTGCAATCGATGTCCCTGACTGGAGATGTTGGAGGGATTGGCCGATCCGTCCGTGATCGTTTCGCCGCCGCCCTCCGATGACTCCTCTCCGTCGATTGACCAGCAGCCGATCGCATCCCCATCGAGAATGATCGTACCGTTTTCGCCGCTGATCTCAAGCCGGCGTTTGAATCCGGGTTTTACCGAGGTCGCGGCCTCGATGACGCCGAGGGCGCCGCTCTTATATCTCAAGCTTGCGACCAGTGTGTCTTCCGCCTCGATATGCGGATAGCGAAGAGCGGACTTCATGGCAAAGACGGATTCGACCGGTCCCATCATCCAGCGCAGCAGATCGACCGTGTGAATCGCCTGATTGATGAGGGCTCCGCCGCCATCGAGATCGAGTGAGCCGTGCCATGATCCGGGCGCATAGTATTCAGGCGAACGGTACCATTTGACACAGGCATCTCCGATCATCAACCGGCCAAGCCTGCCCTCTTCGATGGCCTGCCGCATTTTCCGGACTGCCGGAAGAAAGCGGGATTGAAAGATCACGCCGAGCCTGACGCCGGCGCCGTCGCATGCTTCGATCAGGGCATCGGCGCGATCGAGACTGATCTCGATCGGCTTTTCAACAAGAATGTTTTTGCCATGCCTTGCTGCTGCGATTCCGAGTTCGGCATGATTGCCGCTGGGCGTGCAGATGCTGACCAACTGCATTCCCGCGTGCTTGAGAAAATTTTCGTAATTCGTGTAGGGAGTGGCTTTGAATCTGGCGGCGAACTCCGCGGTTCGGCTCTCATCGCGACCACAGACGGCTACCAGATGAGCCCCTTCGATCCGGCTCACGGCCTCTGCCTGGACGGCGCCAATCATCCCGCATCCCACAATTCCTATGCCTATTTTCATAAATTCGAGATTTGAAATTTGAGTTTTCGGATTTTTATTTTATCTTGTTCAGGTCAATCATAGGAGAACGAGATGGCTATCACAATCTCAGGCTTTCATCATGCGGGTTTTCTGGTAACCGACATCGAGAGGGCCGCGAAATTTTACGAAGAAGTGCTGGGGCTTGTCGGGATACCGCGGCCTGATTTCGGTTTCGCCGGTCGCTGGTATGATCTGGGCAACTCTCAGCAGCTTCATTTGATGAGCGTCGAGGCGATGCCCGGGTCTGCGGACCCTCCGCGGCACGACAGGCACATCGCGCTCAATGTTCCGGATGTGAGTGAAAGCGAAAGACTGCCGTGCATGAGCTGGGCATTGCAATCAGCTATGGCAGCGGGCGCTCGGGCAATCCGCAGCTCTTCATTCGGGATCCGGACGGAAACACGATCGAACTCAGATAATTTCATCAACAGTAAAAGCCAACAAAGAGGACCACAAATGCTATTCAATCGCCTCCCTAAAACCCCGATTCTTTTGATTTCAATATTTTCATTGATCGCCATAGTCGTGCCTGCCGTCGTCAGTTACGGGCAGGGCGGGAAAGACAAAGCCCGGAAAGCTCCGGCCGAAGATCGCACCAACTGGCCGTCATTCGGTCGCGATCTTGCAGGATCTCATCACAACCCATACGAGACTGCCATCACCCCTGCTACTGTTTCAAGACTGAAGACCAAATGGATCTTCGAGACCGAGGGTGATGTATCGAGCCAGCCGATCATCGTCAATGGGGTGATCTATTTCGGCTCGTGGGACGGCAGGGAATACGCCGTCGACGCGAAGACTGGAAAGAAGATCTGGGATTATGACGGCGGTCAGTCATCGCGAAGCGCGGCGGCGTATGGTGACGGCATGGTCTTTTTCGGCGACATCGCCGGCATACTCCATGCGCTCGACGCGAAGACCGGGACATTGAAATGGAAAAAGAAGATCGACCCGCATCCTTCGACCGTCTCGACGGGCGCTCCAATCTTTTATCAGGGCCGGATCTACATCGGCGTCTCCTCGCACGAAGAGGGCGCCGGGATGCGCAGCAAAAACTATCTGTGCTGCACCTTCCGCGGCAGCGTAGTAGCCTATGACGCAAAGACGGGCGATGAAGCGTGGCGCTGGTATGTCATCCCCGAGACCCCGACAGATCAGGGCAAAGATAAAGCCGGCAAGACGATCATCGGACCGGCCGGCGGCGCTATCTGGTCGACTGTCAGTCTCGACACGACCGCCAAACGAATTTATGTCACCACGGGAAATCAATACACGCAGCCGGCATCGAAATTCCCCAATGCCATCGTCGCGCTGGATCTCAACACCGGCAAACTGCTTTGGTCATATCAGG
The DNA here is from genome assembly GCA_016710075.1 of Acidobacteriota bacterium. Classification (GTDB taxonomy): domain Bacteria; phylum Acidobacteriota; class Blastocatellia; order RBC074; family RBC074; genus JADJLO01. The sequence goes on from JADJLO010000020.1 coordinate 84,930, forward strand.
CCACTCCCAAAGACATCTGGACTTTTGAATGCCGCACCAATCCGGAATGCAGCGATCTCGATGTCGATTTCGGAACGACGCCGGTTATGGTCAGGGGCGCCGGCAACAAGAAGATTCTCGCAGCCGGACAGAAGAGCGGATTCGCTTATGGAGTCGATCCCGACACAGGGAAGCAGGTCTGGAGCACACAGGTCGGCCCGGGCGGCAAACTCGGCGGCATCGAGTTCGGTCTGGCCGGCGACGGCGAACGCATCTACGCGGGGATCTCGAATCATCCGCGCCAGGGTTCGATCAGCGCTCTCGACGGCGCCACCGGAAAACTGCTCTGGCAGACGCTTGATCCGACAAACAAGGCCAATTTCGGACCCGTCACGGTGAGCGGGACCGGAAACAACCGGCTCGTCTGGGCCGGCTCGGTCAGCGGATTCGTCAGAGCCTATGATGCAGCCAGCGGGAAGATCCTCTGGGAATTCGATACGGGCGGAGCCGTCGGCGGCGGCATTGCTATTGCGGACGGCACGATGTACGTGGGCTCCGGCTACACTTTCCTTCGCATAGGCAAGGCCAACAACAAACTCTACGCCTTCAGCCTCGACGGCAAATAAATCTGGAGTGCGGCGGCTTGACGAGCTAATGCTTGGCAAACCAGAGGCGCCAAAGGCGACGCAAACCCTAAGTATCTGAACCGGTTTGCGCGTTCTTTCGGTAAATCAGCTCATGACGATGCCGTTGCAAAGAAATGAGCGAGCTACGGTCAAGAGAGGCGAAGGGCGATGCGGCACCCTAGGCCCTTGTCGGGGCCGTAGTCGACTTCTTGCCATCAAAGGGTCTATTCTGTCGCGCCGCACACGCGCTAACAGGATCTGGCAATACGGGGCCTGTCGCTCGGGCCTTCGGCCCATTTCACCGATTTGGGCAATTAGCCAACCAAACTTCACGGGTTGTGGGCTAGTCAATCAACGGAGAAAGAATATTCAGTGCGTAACAAGAGGTACTTACACATCCTCGACATTCCTGTCCGGCGTGGCCAGTGCAACCAGGGCGAGAAACAGTTGTGCGTTTGAAGTTATCTGAAGGTTGAATTCGACGAAGCTGTGGATGGCAATGGCAAAGCAACCGGTCAGGGCGCCGAAGATGATCGCCCGCCTTCTGCGATCACGGGTCTGTGCCGCCCGGAATCCCAAAGCGAAGAGCATGATGACGAAGACCAGCGCGACAGCCCCTCCGGCAAATCCGGCATCCGCGACAATCTGAAGATAATCGTTGTGGGACTGTTCAACGCGCTGAGTGCCTGAGCTCTGATCGTAGCGGGTGTAGGCGAACTGGAAGGCTCCGAGCCCGACTCCGAAAACGGGGTGATCCCCGATCATCCGTGATGTGGCATTCCAGATGTCGCGCCGGCTGAAACGCTCGCTCGCCGGCAGCTCTCCCTGCACCTCGTCCTGAGTCTGGGCGATATTCTTGACCAGCCCCTCGGATCCAACCAGGAACATCGAGCCGAAGATGGCTGCAGTCCCAAGCACCAAAGCTCCGACCGAACGCACCACGAGGCCAAATCTTCCGGGCCGCGATTCGCTCTTTCTCGAAATCAGGCTGGGCAGAGCGACGATTGCAAGGAAGAAGACCTCGGCGCCGAGCGCCATGACACCTCCGCGCGATGCCGAAAGTACAATGCCGGCGCACATTGCCAGCGCACAGCTGATGTAGATCGCGAGGACCTCTTTTTTGACGCTGCGACTGACGATCAGACCACCGGCAAGACCGGCTCCCATCTCAAGAAAACCGGCGAAATGGTTGCGATTGACGAATGGCCCGAAAGCCCCTCGCTGCCATAATGCCTTGCCGATGTAACTCTGACCGATGCCGATCAGCGCAATGACGGTGCACAGGACGATGATCAGCTTGACCGTGAAATTACGGCGCTCGTCGCTGACGACAAAATTCGAAAAGAGAAGAAAGAAGCAGATGAGAGCGAACAGCTTGACTGCCGCATGTGTCGTGGCGAATTGGTCAAATGTGAGCGTTCGGCGCTCACCCGACTGGAGCGGCAGTATTTGAATGACCGCGATCAACAACAGAGCCAGTATCGGCCAGACCAGCGGATTCAAGGCGATATTCAATCGCCCTTTCTGAATCACCTGGAATCCCCAGAGCAGCATCGTCGCAAAGACGAGCACTTCCCATAAGGCCGTCGACCAGGTCTCGACCGAACCATAGGGAATGGGCGTGATTACCAGAATCACCAGCAGGGCAACGTAGATTACTTTATCCAGAATAGCCTTCAACCTCCTGTCCTTTTTAGCAGTTAAATGGCGATCGATTTATTTTATTATTCCGAATGGGCAGAGGGGGCAGAGACCGGAATTTTCCGCGTTCCGGCTTTGCTGTCGATGCAATATGCGCGATACCATTTTTCCAGAGCCGCCATCCGCAGTCTTTCGCGGCGGGCGTTGTAGACCGTGTGAATTCTCAACGCCAGAATCAGCGAACAAGTTGTCACCAGTGTCGCTCCCAGAAAAGGAGCCTGCCCCAGAGCCAGCAAAATCCCAAGCCCGATGCCGAAAGACGGCAGCATAAAGCTCAGATCTCCCAGAAATGCCTTCCAGATTGAAACCTTCCGGGGGCGGGATTTTGGGATAGGAACAACCAGCAGAGCCTGCATGGGCGGTATCTTTTCAGGAATGTCAGCGACGTCTTTCAACGACGCGTCGTTACACGAAAAATCTCGGGATACAGTCGTGATCATCTCGGGGTACCTCTGGGAGAACTCAACGAAACATTTGAAAAAACCGAACTCAGATTACTTCACCGGATTACTTTGCCGAATTACTTTGATTGATCTGAATTGACGATTAACCGCACCAATGGCGACGATTCTACAGTCTTCCGCCGGCAATTGGAACAACTTTAACGTTTGAGCCGGCTCTATCACCGGCTTTATTATGATCATGATCATGGGGCGGAGACGAGGGGGTCGGTCTTTTCAGGCTTTTTCGGCCCTGCGCATTCGTATAGTCTGAGTTCATCGATCCAGAGCCGGCCCTTGATCGGGCAGATCGGATCGGGACACGGGTTTCGCTGCAATCTGACAGTAAGGGCTTCAGTTGCGGGGGCCGTATCGACAGCGACTTCATACTCGCTCCATTTGGTTGACCGGATGCTCAGAGTGGGAGTCGCCGCCCGGGCGCGATTGATATCCGCGGAGTCAAATACTTCCACAAAAGGTGTGCTCAGGCTTTCAAGCTCATCCGTTTTCGCCCAGAGGCTCAGGCAGTACTTCTTTTTGGGCTGAGCGGGCACGGTCTGAGAGGCAATAGTAAAGGCCGAATTACCCGAGACCTCGAAGCCGACACGCATTGACTGGGCGCCTTCACGCGCGTCCTTGCGATCCAGGGTGATCCTCAGACCGCCGCCCGGTGTAACTCGCCAGGAATGGAACGGCAGATTCGAATTGAAAGCAAATTTCTGCTCAAAGCCGCCGTTGGCCAGAAGGGATCCCGGATCCGGCGAAGGCCGATCGGGGACGTTAGCCGCCGACCATAGCTGATAAGCCGCGGAGAATCTGCCGGTATTGACCAGGCTTTCTGTCACCCGCTGAATGTCCTTCTGCGTGGGTGATGAAATCTCCCGCCAGACGGCAAGACCGTCATCGACTTTGCCATGTGCGATGAGCATGGCGGCGAGCTGGGCTTTCAACTCGACAGGGGGATTGAGCGATGCGGCAATCGCTTTTCCATCGCCCTGATAAACATTCCAGGCGTAATCGAAAACCAGCGGCAGGGCTGAAGGCCGGTTGGCCAGCGCCAGGCGCATCTGCGCAAACGACCCGTCGCGGTCCCCCGCCCTGAGAAGATAATTACCCATAGCCCAGCGAGTGTCGAAATGGTTCGGGGCCAGCCTCATGGCCTTATCGAGTGCGGATCGGGCCTCATTGAGCGACCCGCTGCGATCGAGAACACGACCGAGTGCAAGCCACACCCGATAATCTTCAGGACTCATCTTCGCCGCCCCTCGCAACTCATCAATTCAGGTCTGCATCTTGTCTTCCATCAACTCCTCATTGGCGGCGTTGAAATAGACGCCGGCTCGCATCCATCGCGTCATCGGATCCGCTGGAGAGTACCTGACGGCCATGCCTACTCCCTGCATCTTCGCCTGAGCCGACACTTTTGGCGTCCTCTGAACATAGGTCACCAGGCTGTCCCCGATGGCGGTTCGGATAGCCATCCAGGACAAATATCCCAGCCCCCACGGCCATCACCAGGATTAACAGCAGACGCACGATAATCGGTCGAAAAGAAATGGAGATCATACGAGAGAGTTTAAAGTTTATAGTTCAAAGTTAAAAGAGGAGTTCTCAATACTTCGAACCTCGAACTTTAAACTCTTTGACTGATTGACAGGGCCAAAGAGCTTCGGCGATACTTAAAATCCATTGCATTTTTATATTAAGACTATTGAGAACAAAGGTTACCGCTAATCCACAGTGGGGACTCATGGTTTTATCCGATTGAGCCTGCGGCTGAAAAATTTGGCTGATTTGGCGGACTACTTTGTTGCGGTTATTCCCCCAGACAAAGAGACAGTTGCAACGACCGGCGGCTCGGGTTGTTGTCGTTTTTCAAAGAGTGCTCAGTTCTCCCGGTAATGACCTGATTCCAAAAATCACTCAATATCAACTGGGAAGCAGGCCGGAAGCAGGCGGGCAGCGTGGGGAAGCAGAGGAGGATTTATGAAGTTTCATTCGTGTCATTTGAAGAGTTCAGCATTTGTGGTACTGGCATCGATCTTTTTATTGAGCGGAATGACAATGACAGTCATGGGGCAGACCGAGGCCGGCCCCGGCAGCCAGGAGGCGAAGTCGATGCAGGCCCCGAGCGGGGCGCCGGTATTGAGTACCGGCATTGTCAGAGAAGAAGACAGTTACCGGATCGGCCCCGGAGATCTGATTGATGTCCGCGTTTTCGGCAGACCCGAGCTGGGCCGCGAGTCGAGGGTTACAAATCAGGGACGGATACGCCTTCCCTTCCTCAATGAAATCCAGGTTGCCTGCCTGACCGAAGCCCAGATTGCACAGATCGTCACCGAAAAATTCAAGAAATATCTGCGCGATCCTCAGATTGATATCTTCGTCAAGGAATACAAGAGCCAGCCGGTTGCCGTCATCGGATCGGTAGCCCAGCCTGGAAGATTCCAGTTGCAGCGCCGCATCAGACTACTTGAGTTGCTGACCTATGCCGGCGGACCGAACCTCAACGCGGGCGGCGTAGTTCACATCATCCGCGGCACCGCGCCGGATTTCTGCGAAACTGCCGATGCAGTCGGGCAGAAGCAGGAACCGCCGTCAGCATCCGTCGTCAAGGTCGATTCAACCAATCAGACTGGCCAAAACGTGCTCTCCCAGTTGTCGGCAACGCCGAACGATAAGTATCCCTCGGAGATTTCATTCGATCAGGGACCGGCTTCCCTGCTCAGCCTTAAGTTGAAAGAGGTCATCCTCGGCACACCTGAAGCGAATCCTTATGTCCGCCCGGGAGATATCATCAGTATCCCCGAGACCGACCAGATATTCGTCATCGGCAACGTAGTCAAACCCGGCCCGATCTTCATGCGCAGCAAGATAACGCTGCTGCAGGCTATCGGCATGGCAGGTGGATTCATGCCCGATGCATCAAAAAAGGCAAAGTGAGAGTCGTCAGACAGGAGCCGGGCACAAGCATTCGCAACGAAATCATCTACGACGTTAATGAAATTCAGCGAAAAAAAGGCGAAGATATCGTGCTCATGCCCAACGATGTGATCGATGTGCCGACTTCTGTGCCGAAGAATACGCTGAGAAGCCTGCTCAGTGTCGGCGTTGGCATGATTGGCACCGTCCCACTCTGGATCGTCCGCTGATATAAGCCGATTACCCGTCAGACGGAATTTATTTTATTGAATTGAAAAACGACTCATCCACATTAGACAGGTTTTATTAATGCAAGAAGAGAGCAAAACGAAACTGATGAAAGTCGAGGAGAATGCGGCCGCGCTCGATCTTCGCCGCGATTATGGTTATGGCCGCATCCAGTCGCCGGAACCTGAGTCATCGACACATCTGCGCGATTACTGGCGGATCATCCGGCGAAGGCTCTGGATCCCGATCAGCGCGATAGTCATCACCGTCATGTTGACGACAATCTACAATCTGCGCCTGCCGTCGATTTATGAAGGAGTTTCGAAGATCGAGATCGAGCGTGAAGACCGCGTGGTCTCGCTCAAGGACATGCAAATCAACATGGGCGGCGGCGACGACTCGCAATATGTCAACACTCAGATGAAGGTCCTTCAGAGTCCGAAGATCGCCTACCTGGTCGCAAGATCTCTTGATCTCGAACACAACAACGACTTCCTGCCCGGGATGGCCCGCCCGGCAGACCTGCAGAACGATTCGCTGGACATATCGAACGGAGAGAGCGACATCCAGGGAGATACGCAGCGGCTGATGCCCTTCATTGACACACTGCTGGCAAACGTCGAGATCAAGCCTGTACGCGATACGCGTCTCGTCGAGATTCACTACCAGCACAAGGTTCCGGATATTGCCAGGAAGATCGCCGATACCTGGGCCGATGCTTACATCAAAAACAACATCGATGAACGGATCAGGGCCAACAAGGCCTCGGGCAGATTCTTTGAAGACAGGATCAGCGATTACAAACTGAGAATCAGGGAATCGGAAGAGAGATTGCTCAACTATAGAAAAGACAAGCAGGTCATCGATTTCGGCGAGAAGGAGAACACCGTCCTTGCCCGGCTCGGCGCGCTCAACCAGTTGCTGCTCCAGGCAGAAAATGATCGTAAAAACTCCCAGCTCTCATACGAACTGAGCAAGGGAGTGGCCGACGTCACCACCCTGCCGGAGATTCAGAAAGACACACTGGCTCAGGAGCTCAGCAAAAAGATCACCGAACTCACGACTACACGTGAACAGTTGCTTGTTGAATTCACTCCGGAATGGCCCGATGTCAAGAAGGTTTCACAGCAGTTGCAGCAGCTTGAGGGTGAGCTCCGCGTGGCGCACCAGCGAATTCTCAGCACCATCGAGAATCAATACAAGACATCGCTCCAGCGTGAAAACACGCTGCGCAAGGATTTCATGCAGCAGCGCAGGGAGACGATGGAACAGAACGAGGGAGCGATCAACGCCAAGCTGCTCCAGCAGGAGGTCGACACCAACAGGCAGATGCTTGACCGGCTGCTGCAAAGCCAGCAGGGCCTTGAGGTTTCAGGCGCGGGATTGCTGATCAAGAGCAACATCCGCGTTTCGGAATATTCTCAGCAGCCCCGCAGTCCCGTTGCTCCCAAGCGCGCACAGAACATTCTGTTGAGCGCGTTGCTGGCGCTGGTGGGAGGCATCGGGCTGGTGATCTTCCTCGATTACATCAACAACAAGATCGAATCGGTCGAGGATGTCGACCGGTATCTGAAGCTGCCTGCGCTGGGAGTCATCCCCATTCTTGAAAGCGGAACAAAGGGCCGGGGGCTTCTCGGCAAAGGCGGATCGACCGGCAAGGAGATGGTACCGGCAGGCGCAAGCGGTTCGGTCATTCTGACGCAGGTCGAGGCCAACTCTTCTATTGCGGAAAGCTATCGGCAGCTTCGGACGGCGCTGCTCTTATCTTCGGCAGGGCATGCACCGCGCACGCTGCTCTTCACAAGCAGCCAACCCGCCGAAGGAAAGACTACCACCAGCATCAACACCGCGATTTCACTCGCTCAAACCGGATCGGCCGTGCTCATCATCGATGCCGACCTGAGAAGACCCCGTGTTCACAGAGTCTTCGGGTTGAAGAATAATGCCGGCCTGAGCAACTTTCTGGCCGGAGAAGGCGACCTGGCATCGTTGATCCAGGTGGCCATGCCGAATCTTTATGTGCTGCCGGTTGGGCCGCTGCCTCCCAACCCCGCGGAACTCCTCGGATCGCCGAGAATGAAACAGGCAATCGAAACGCTGTCTGCGAATTTCGATCACATTGTCATCGATTCTCCCCCGGTATCATCATTCGCCGACAGCCTGATCCTTTCTTCCCTTGTCGACGGCGTGATCCTCGTCATCAAAGGCGGAGTCACTCCCAAGGAGATGGCCCAGAGAACCAGGACTCACCTGCAGTCGGTGGGAGCCAAAATCCTCGGCGTCGTCATCAATCAGGTCAAACTCCAGCCACACGATTATTACTACTATTCGACTAATTACAGTCGTCACTATTATGAAAACGGCGGCGACAAGGACGACGATGCTCCCGGAAAAGAAGCTCAGGCAGGAGCATAGGACATAACACCGGTATTTCATATTCGAGGTTCGAGCAGATGGTCGACGACTCTGACCTCGAATATGAAAAAATATGAAAATTCAATTTTTGCTTTCGACAAACACCTCCCCCACGTCTCTCCTTCCCTCTGCTTCACTTTCAGTCAAGTCAAAAACCGGGTCACAAACCAGGTTGAACCGGGATGGAGATAATGACGGGGGTTTGAATTGGTTTTGATGCTGCCTCGGCATGAGGTTTCCTTTTATGGTCCAAATTTCAGGGCCGAGGTGTGTTTTGAGATGCAGATAATCGCAAGCAGGGATTGAACCAACCGTCGATAAAAAAAGAAGCCATGTTTATTTAAAGGCTTCGTCTACACGGGTCATCCCGCATGTTAACTGCCTGAAGTTTTTCGTCTGTTTCGTTTATTTCGTCTGTTTCGTAATCTTTTTTTTCTTCTCTTTTCATTTCATTGATTCTTATGTGCGGGATATTCGGGATAATCACTGAGAGGCCTGTGGAAGAGGCCATGGAAGCTGCGAGGGCGGCGACGCGTGCGCTCGAGCATCGTGGTCCGGATGATGAGGGTCTGGAAGTGGTGTCGCAGCCCGGGGAGCGGTTAAGTGTTATTTTCGGCCATCGAAGGCTTTCGATACTGGATCTTTCCGCAGCCGGCCACCAGCCAATGACGGATGAATCGAACGGCAACCGGATCACATACAACGGCGAGGTATTCAATTTCAGGGAGGTCCGCAAAAAGCTGGAGGAGCGGGGGCTTGGATTCAAATCTGAAAGCGACACCGAAGTCATACTCAAGGGGATCGGGCATCTTGGGGTTGAAGCCATCGACGCCTGGCGCGGGATGTTTGCGATCGGCTTCTGGAATGCAGGCGACCGGGAACTGATGCTGATTCGGGACCGGCTCGGCATCAAGCCGCTCTACTATTTTCAGGACGGATCGACATTCATTTTTGGATCCGAGATCCGCGCGCTGCTGGCCACAGGGTTAGTTCCCCGCTCGCTCTGCACGGCGGCTGTTGAGAGCTATCTAGACTTCGGTTCGGTTCAGCAGCCGCTGACCATAGTCGAGAATGTTTATCAACTGCTTCCCGGCCACACGCTGAAATACAGGCCATACAATTCAGATAGACCTCAAACCGAGCCTTACTGGGAGATCAGAGCATCAGGCATGGACAGAGGGCCGGTCGACAAGATTTTGCTCGGTGAAGAAGTGAATGCGCTGCTGCTCGAATCGGTGAGGCTGCGCATGGTATCGGATGTTCCGGTCGGAGTGTTTCTCAGCGGCGGCATCGATTCGAGCTCGATCGTATCACTGATGCGGCGGGCGACCTCCGGCGAGATCAGATCGTTTTCAGTATGTTTCAGCGAAGAGGAATTCAGCGAGCGTGAGCAAGCCGAGCGAATCGCCCGGCATTACGGGACTCATCATGAGTCACTGCTTGTCACGGGCGGCGAGGCGCTGGATAAACTTCCGAACGCGCTGAAAGCCATGGACCAGCCCTCGATTGACGGGATCAATTCATACATCGTTTCCGAGGCGACGGCGCAGGCGGGCATGAAGGTGGCGATTTCAGGTCTTGGCGGCGACGAGGCATTCTGCGGCTACGGTTTTTTTAAAACAGTCGACAGGGATGAACGGATGCGGAGCCTGGTCGGGAGCCTGCCGCTGAGTCTCAGGCGTGCAGCCGCGGCAGCCGTCAGAAGTGGGTTCACAGGTCACCGCGCGGCCAGGCTCAGTTCCCTGCTACGCAGCAATCATCTCGGAGAACATTCAGTTCTGCTGCATCGCCGGCTTTTTACGGATGAGCAGCGGCACAGGCTGATGAGGAATTCTGGCGCACGACCTGCGGATAGAAATGCCCTTGAAGCCTGGAATTCGCGGATCACTGCGAATTGCGACGGCGCCGATCCGATCAATCAGGCATCGGCGCTCGAACTCGGAGGATATATGTGCAACATGCTGCTGCGCGACACTGACGCGATGAGCATGGCTCACGGCCTGGAAGTTCGCGTGCCGTTGATCGACCACAAAGTCGTCGAGAAGATGTTATCGATTCCCGGCCCTGTAAAAATGGACTCGCAGACACCCAAATGGATGCTGGTCAACGCGGCGAGCGATCTGCCCAGGGAGATCATCGACAGGCCGAAGCGCGGCTTCGAGCTGCCATTCAGCCACTGGCTGCAGGGAGCGATGAGGCCACGCGTCGAAGCGGCGCTGCAATCCCGTCATCTCGGCGAAGTTTTGAATCGAGAAGCAGTGGATGATGTCTGGCGCAGCTTCATCGAAGGGCGGCTCACCTGGGCGCGTGCGTGGAGCCTGTTTGCGCTTGGAGAATGGATGGAGATTAATCTGTGAACACGTCACTCCCAGGCTCAATCAAAGCCGAGAATACTTCTATCCCGCATCTGGTCATCGAGCCCGGAGGAACCTGGGAAGCACTCAACCTGCGCGACATTTGGCGGTTTCGCGAGCTCTTCTATTTTCTCACCTGGCGCGACATCAAGGTGCGATACAAGCAGACCGCTCTCGGCGCGGCATGGGCGATCATTCAGCCGCTCTTCACGATGGCGATTTTCACACTGCTCTTCGGCAGACTGGCGAAGATGCCCTCCGACAACATTCCTTATCCGCTCTTCGCCTTTGCCGGATTGCTGCCATGGACATTCTTCTCCAACTCTATCGGCAATTCGGGCAACAGTCTTGTCGGCAGCTCGCATTTGATCACCAAGGTCTATTTCCCGCGGATGATCATCCCGGCGGCTTCAGTGCTGGCGGGGTTGATCGATTTTTTCTTCGCCTTTGTGGTTATGGTGGTTCTCATGATCTGGTACAGGGTTCCGATAGGACCGGGCATTCTCATGCTTCCGGTTTTGATTGCTCTGACATCCCTGCTGGCGCTTGGAGTCGGGATGTGGCTTTCGGCCCTCAACGTGAAATTCCGCGACGTCAGATATGTCATCCCTTTTCTGGTTCAATTCTGGATGTTCGCGACGCCGATCATCTATCCCGCAAGCCTGATGCCGGCAAAATACAGGCAGGTGCTGGCGCTCAATCCGATGACGGGAATCATTGAGGGCTATCGCGTGTCCCTGCTCGGCGGAATCAACGGTTCGAGGTTCAACTGGACTGCAATCTGTTTCTCCGCGGCGATCACTTTTGCCGTTCTGGTTTACGCTGCATACGATTTCCGTCGTATGGAGAAAACATTCGCGGATATAGTCTGATGACGGTTCCATTCGCAATCAAAGCGGAAAACATCTCAAAGCTCTACCGGATCGGAGGGCAGGCCCGTGTCAACCGAACGCTGCGTGACACGCTGGTTGAATCCGCGGGTCGCCTGAACATCTTCTCGCGCACCAACGGCAACTCCCGCAGGGAGAGCGATCTCTGGGCGCTCGAAGACGTGAGCTTCGAGATACAGCCGGGAGAAGTCGTGGGAATCATCGGCAGAAACGGCGCCGGCAAAAGTACGCTTCTCAAAGTCCTGTCGCGAATCACCGAACCGACGCGCGGCAGGATCGAAATTTTCGGCCGCATCGGCAGCCTTCTTGAGGTCGGCACGGGGTTTCATCCGGAGCTCAGCGGCAGGGAGAATATTTTTCTCAACGGTTCGATGCTTGGAATGTCGCGCCGCGAGATAGCCGGCAAGTTCGATGAGATCGTCGCATTTTCCGAGATCGAAAAGTTCATCGATACCCCGGTCAAGCGATACAGCAGCGGGATGTATGTCAGGCTGGCTTTTGCTGTCGCCGCGCACCTGGAGCCGGAGATTCTGCTGATCGACGAAGTGCTTGCCGTCGGCGACGCCGCCTTCCAGAAGAAATGCCTCGGCAAGATGAGCGATATCGCAAAGCACGGCCGGACGGTCCTTTTCGTCAGCCACAACACGGCCGGGATGCTCAATCTCTGCGAAAGAGGCATCTTCATCGAGCGCGGCAGGGTATGCGAAGACGGCCCTATCGAACCGGTGATACAACGCTATCTGAAAAGCCTGCGTGCGGCCACGCCGTGGGATCTGACAAAGTTTGAAGACCGCCAGGGACGCGGCCGTGTTCGTTTTTCGCGTGTCCGGTTCGAGGATGAGAACGGCAACGCGGTGGAACATGGAGTTTCGGGCCGGCCGCTCACCATCGCACTCGATTATGAAGCTTCGGAGGACAGAACGATTCCGAACTGCCGCGCATCAGTGGCTTTTTATGACGGGCTCGGACAGGTTCTCTTCAACTGCTCCAGCGAACTGGTCATTATGGATCCGATCGATCTCCCTCAAAAAGGGACTCTCAAATGCACGATTCCGCGATTGCCTCTGAGCCAGAACCAGTACCTTCTGTCGCTATTCCTGGAATCCAATCGCGAGGTTGAGGACTGGATTCAAAACGCTATCGAGCTCGATGTGATCGATGGCGATTTTTACCATACGGGCAGGCTCTATCCAGAAGGTTGGCGCGGCAAGGGCGTCCTCGTCGACCATCAGTGGTCATTCGATGAGTGAAAAAGAGATTACGAAACAGACGAAAAATTTCTCAGACATTGATTAAGCAAGAACTGCCGATATACGTATCACCATAGATAACAAGTTGCTTTCACCTTTTGATTTTTCGTCTGTTTCGTTTATTTCGTCTGTTTCGTAATCTTTTTCTTCTTTTTGATAGTGACACAAGTACGCAAAATGATTTCGATTGGCGATTTGCCTTCGGCTCCGGCAGGGAGATCCGGATGGCCATGGGAAGATGAAGTTTCGGATGAGACGCCGGGTCCATCAGACTTCCTGCTTCCGACGATCAGCGTCATCACGCCGTCATTCAATCAGGGCCGTTACCTGGAGCAGACTATCCGATCGGTTCTGCTGCAAAGATATCCGAACCTCGAATACATTGTCATTGACGGAGGAAGCACCGATGAAAGCGTTGAAATCATGCAGAAATACGCTCCCTGGATCAGCTACCGGGTAAGCGAGAAGGATCGCGGGCAGAGCCATGCGATCAACAAGGGATTTGCCAAAGCCGGCGGGAAGATCATGTGCTGGCTCAACAGCGATGATTATTACCCGCCGGGAACGCTGCTCACAGCCGGCAGGCTTCTGGCTGACGGATCGGGCAATTTCGCGCTTGCCGGTCACTGCCTGAAAGTTTATCAGGACGGTTCTTCCGTTCTGCTTGAAGGCCGATACGAAGGTCGCCGTCGCCTGTTCGAATTCTGGAAGGGATATCAGATGCACCAGCCGGCGATATTCTGGCGCAGAGAAGCTTTTGAAAAATCCGGCGGACTCGATGAAAAGCTGCATCTGATCATGGACTTCGATCTCTGGGTCAGAATCTCCAGGCACTGCGATTTCGTCAATGTCGACAGAGTTCTGGCCTGCTGCAACTACCACGACGAAGCAAAAACCGGCGACGATTACAGGCGCTATCACACAGATCTCAGGAAACACGCGACTTCCTACTGGGGATCGATGCTAAATCCTGAGTTCTGGCGGCTCTGGTATTCAATGACGGATCATTTCACGATTCAGCCGGGAATTAAGAGACTGAAGTCTGTTCTGCGAAAACTCTTAAAGGGTAAATGAAGGATCAATGTCGGGCTTAATGGATCATCAGCGGGTATCTGTCGTCATTCCGGTATACAACGGCGCAAGAACCATCAGTCACACGATTGAATGCGTTCTGCAGCAGTCGTTGAAGCCGGTGGATATTCTTGTCGTCGATGACGGCTCGACAGACGATACCGCCGAGATACTCAAGAGATACGGCAGCAAAATCGTGTACATTCCCAAGCAGAACGGGGGGCCGGCATCGGCGAGGAATCTTGGAGTCCAGTTTGCAGGGGGAGAATATGTGGCCTTCACCGACAGCGACTGCCAGCCCGATGTGCACTGGCTGCGAAACCTCATGAAAGGATTCGACGATCAGGAGATTGGAGGAGTCGGCGGGGCAGTCAGATCCGCCGACGGCAGCATCACCGGTGAATATGTCGACCTGATCAAGCTGCTCGATCCGCAGGAAGATAGAAACGGCGAGATTCCCTATATCATCACGGCCAATGCCTGCTTCAGAATCGAGGCGCTGACCAAAGCCGGGCTTTTCAACGAGAAATTCATCAAACCCGGAGGCGAGGAAGCGGAACTGTGCATCAGAATCAGGAAATTCGGCTACCGCTTCAAATCCGCCAAAGATGCCGTCGTGCTTCATCATCACAGGCAGTCAGCGATGAGCCTCCTCAAAACGCTCGCAAATTACGGCGAGGGTGCCTTTATGATCGGCAGTATCTGGCCCGATCGAAGAATCGCCAGGCCGCACAGGCTCATGCTGAGAAGCGCAATCAGCCTGCGCACCGCGGCGACTCACTTTCGGTTTCATTTAAGGAAGCAGAGCATTCACAAGGCATTTTATTTCACCCTTCTGGACTATCTGCGGCAGCCGGCGTTTCTTTGGGGATATTTGAGAGGGAGGCGTCGTGAATCCTGAGGTCAGTGTCATCATCCCGGCCTACAACGCCGAAAAGTTTGTCGCTGAAACCATATCGAGCGTTCTCGCCCAAAGCTATGCCGATTACGAGATCATAGTCGTCGATGACGGCTCAACCGACGGAACCCTGGCGGCCCTGAAGAGTTTCGAGCCGCGAATCAAAGTCTTCACCAAACCGAATGGCGGGCCCGCGTCGGCGCGCAACCTGGCGATCAGAAATTCATCGGGGAGGTTCATCGCCTTTCTCGATTGCGACGACATCTGGGTCGACAACAAACTCGAACAGCAGGTAGCTTTTTTCAAATCTCATCCGGAAATGGGCCTTGTCTTCAGCCAGGCACAGATGTTCATTGAAAAAGGGGGGGAGAAGATCATCCGCAGCACGATCGGGTACACGGCCGATCCAACCCTTAGACAGTTACTCTTCGGTGACTACATTCCGAACTCGACCGTCATGATCCGCCGTGAATGCGTCGATTCAGCAGGGCTGTTGAATGAAAGCACGGATCTGATAGCTGTCGAAGATTACGAATACTGGATGCGAATCGCGCATTCATTTAAGATGGCCGGGATAGCCAAGCCGCTGGCGCTTTACAGAATCAGAGAGGGCAACCTCATGGGCGAAGGCAGGGATATCGACAAGGGGCTACGATTGTCGATTGCGGCGATATCCGAGACTGAGCGGCTGTTCCCGCAAATATGGCAGGAATGCAAAGTGGACCGCAGCGAGCTCTTTGCCCGGCTTCATATCAGAGCCGGTTTCGCCTGGAAAAAACGGGGTAAACTGCTCGAAGCCTGCCGAAAATATCTGGCAGCTTTGTCCTGCAGCATGCATCCCAGAGTATTTCGATGGATCGTCGCCGCAACAATCCTCAGACGCTGGTCCTGATATCAAGATGAAGATCACGTTCATCCTGCCAATGTATCTTTCAAGCCCGTCTGGAGGGTTCAAGGTCGTTTACGAATATGCCAACAGGCTGCAGGAAAGAGGGCATCAGGTTACGGTCATTCACCCAAGAACGGAATATCCCGACAACGCCTTGATCGGTCGACTCAAAAGCCTCCTTTGGAAATACAAGATCAAACTTAAGGACAGCCCGCTTGTGCCCTGGTTCAGAGTCCATCCCGGCGTTCGCCTGTGGCTGGTCAGGGATCTTCGCGAGGAATTCATACCGGATGCCGATGCGATCTTTGCGACCGCGGTAAACACCGCAGTGCCCGTCGCCGGCTTCGGACCGTCAAAAGGCCGCAAGTTCTACCTGGTCCAGTCGTACGAGACGTGGCAGGGATCGGACGATGCCGTCAGGGCGAGCTGGCATCTTCCGTTGCATAAAATCGTCGTCTCGAAATGGCTGATGAGAAAGGCGGCAGAGCTTGGAGTCGCCGGGCAGACTACTTACATCACGCTCGGACTGGATCTCTCGCAATTCAAAATTTCGACGCCGGTCGCATCGAGAGACAGTGTTCAAATCGGGATGCTGATCCATCCGCTCAAGATCAAGGGGACAAGCGACGGGCTTGAAGCTCTCAAGATCGTCAAAGAGAGATTCCCACGGCTGCGTGCAGTCTGCTTCGGGACTGAGGCTCGCGGCAGCGAGATCCCCGAATGGATCGAATATCATCGTAAGCCGCGGGCAGAGGATCTTACGAGGCTCTACAATTCCTGCTCGATCTTCCTGCACCCGAGTCATGAAGAAGGCTGGGGCCTGCCTCCGGCTGAAGCGATGGCTTGCGGATGCGCCGTTGTGGCCGCGGCGAACGACGGAGTATACGAATTTGCCGAGGACGGCGTTAATGCGCTGCTCGCTCCCGTCAGACAACCGGCGGCGCTGGCCAGGAAGATTATCAGCCTGCTCGAGGATGATTCCCTGCGTATCCGGATCGCCGAATCAGGGCACCGGATGATTCAGAAATTCTCATGGGATAATGCGGTTACGGCTCTCGAAAACATCTTAAAACCATCCTGATGCGTCTGCCGGCGGTTTACATCATAGTTTTGAACTTCAACGGCTCGAAGTGGCTCAAAGGCTGTTTCGAAGCGCTGCGCTGCACCGGCTATGCCAATCTCAAGGTGCTTCTGGTCGATAACGCCTCGACCGATGACAGCCTGAAAATAATGGAAGATCATTTCCCTGAATTTGAAGTATTCCGGGCGGAAAGCAATCTGGGTTTTTCGGAAGGGAATAACATCGGCATCAGAAAAGCACTCGATGAATCGGCTGACTATGTGGTCCTGCTCAATCCCGACACAAGGGTCACGCCCGGCTGGCTCGACAAGATAATCGAAGTCGGCGAGGAGAACCCGCATATTGGCGTGCTCGGCGCTGTGCAGTTGAGCTACGATTCAGAGGATTTCAATACCTGGACGCGCACGGCATTTCCGCGATTGCTCGATATACTGAACGACACGGAATCCGCTCCGCCCTGGATTTCCGTTGAATGGGTCGAAGGCGCGTGCATGGCCGTCAAAAGAGAGGTTCTTGAAAAGATCGGACTGCTCGATCCGATCTATTTCGCCTTTTATGAAGAGATCGATTTCTGCCGCCGAGCATGCTGCAGCGGTTACAAGATTGCGCTCGTTCCGCGAAGCCGCATCCATCATCATCGCGGCGGAAGCTGGCAGGCCAATGCTGTCATCAGCCGCGAGCGGGATTACCGCTGCGATCGCAGTCAGTTCATCTTCAACATGACGGATCCTCGAAAGTCGCTGTTTTCAAACCTGAAGCAGTATCTCATCACCCTGGCAACCAAGGTTAAATCGACCGCTGAAGCTTTGAGCGCCGGTCGCGCGATCGATCTGTGCAAAATGCAGATCGATCTGCTGGCGAATGCCGGCGGAATTTTCAGAAAATGGCGGACTGAACGCCGGAATTACAGAGTAACCCTCAAATAAATGAACTCACCTGAAATTTCAGTAATCATCCCGACGCGAAATCGCCGTGAGGATCTGCGCCTGTGCCTGCGGGCTCTGGCGGCTCAGGATATGAATCTGAGCCGTTTTGAAGTAATCGTTTGTGACGACGGATCTGAGGAAGATCTGAATTCCGTCATCGACGAAGCCGCTCAAGCCGGCCTGAACATCAGACTGGCGAGCCAGAGTCATAAAGGTCCCGCGGCGGCTCGCAATCTCGGCATACGCGAATCTAAAGGCCGGATTGTCGCAATGACCGACAGCGATACACTGCCTCGCAGCGCCTGGCTCGGCAAACTCGTCGAAGCGTTGGAAAGATCCCCGGAAGCGGCCGGCGTCGAAGGCCTGGTAATGGCCGACAATGAGGGCGATTTCGATCCTCTTGGAGAGGGGCCGACAAACAAGGAGGGCGGCGTTTATCTGACCTGCAATTGCGCTTATCGCCGGGAGGCGCTTTTTCAGGCCGGCGGATTCGATGAATCGTTTCCCTACCCCGCATTTGAGGACACGGAACTGGCCGCGCGCGCGCAAGAATTCGGATCGATCGTCTGGCAGCCGGAAGCGATCGTCATTCATCCTCAAAGACCACTGACCCTGCACGCGGTCTGGAAAAAGTTGCGCCATTGGGAATTCGTCCTCATCATGGGATTTCGCTACGGGTATCTCGGCTGGAAGCGCTACCCGGTTAAACATCCAGGTCTTCGAGTTGCCGCTCTTTCCGTAATCGCATTGCCTCTGGCAAAGTTCCGAACCGCATGGCAATGGGCGGGAAGAAGACCTGGGGCGGCCTGCAAACTGGCCTGCTTCGGGTTGGTCGAAGCCGCGGGAGCCCTGATTCTGGTCGCTCCCAGAGCGTTATTCGGCAACTACCGTGAAAAGGCCGCGCGGCGAAATTATCTTTTGTCAAATAATAAATGAACAAAGAAATGAAAAAGTTATTGATCTCTCTGGCAATCGGTCTGGGCTTGATATCAATCATTTACGCTCAACCGGCAGTGCGTGTGTGGACGGGGATTCGGATCGAGGCGCTGCGACCATCGACCGGCACCGATCTTCGACCGCTGCCGCTGGCTGCGCACTGGAATCTTGGGGAAGAGAAAGACGGGTTCTCGCCGGCTTATCAGATGAAGATGCTCGATCAGGGGCACTACCTGCTGCCGTGGTTTCTCATGCCCAACGTCTTCGCTCAAACGGACGACCCGCGCTGGCTGACCTATTACGAAGCGGCGATCAAACGAGCCGCCCAATTGAAGCTCCCGATTTCACTGGTCAGCACCCAATGGGAGCACCTTCTTTCGACCGATGATGCATATTTCAAGCTGCCGCTGGACCGGAATCCAAACGTGGTGACGTCGAGTGGCGAGGTTCGCAAGGAAGTTTCTCCGTTCGGCCCCGTCGATCCGTGGCGCGAAGTCGGGGCGAAATGGGGATCGAGCCGGATGATGAAGAAGCTGCAGGAATGGTATCCGAATCCTCCGCTGATCCTTTTCGTTTCAAACAATGAGCACACGCGCCTTGAATGGATCAAGGCGGATGAGGATCGCCGCTTCGTCGCAAGGTACGGCCGCAACCGGGACGCCGAATTCAAGCGAAAAGTCGTCGGCGACGGCTGGATCGAACGTTATCGCGCACTGCAGCAGGGCATCGTCAGCGGTCTTGCAAGCCAGGCATGGAAAGACAAGGCGCGCTTCATCGGATATGAATCATTCGGCCCTCCGCATTTTGCGCGCTGGCCTGGGTGGCTGGAACATTCGCTCTATTCGTCGCAACGCATCTCTCCGTGGCCGCTGGCCTGGGATGGAGCCTCCCCGCCTTTTTACGTCTTCAACTGGAGCACCATTACCGACTACACTCTTTTCAGCCCTCAGGTGGAGGCCATGAACTGGGTCTTCATGCTCGACGAAACCTATCGCCTGAATCCTTCTTTCTGGTTCGAGATTTCGACATGGGACGGCAACGAACCGAACGCGGAGAACGACAAGCGGAAGTTCTACCAGCGCTCGGGACAGCAATACACACCGGCGCGCTACGGCGGGATGGTTCAATTCGGAATGTGGCTGTTGCGGCCTCGTGTGGTCCGCGATTTCCGCGGTTATCGCGAGACGCTGGATCAGGCCGAGCCTTACTTTATCCCGATCGTACAGGCGGTCGACAGAGTTCATCAGAATTCGACACTGCGAGACTTCTGGCAGAAAGGCCGCCTGGTCCCGAATCGCGCGCGCGCGCATCCATACCAGACGATCGTTCCTCCGGAGTATCAAAAAGTCGATCGCTGGTTTCTGTTGAACACTTCGCTCGATCCGCAGCAACCATGGGAGATGGGCACTGTCATACCCGTCTATTCGCTGGCGATTGTCAAAGGGAACGCGCCGCAGCGCCAGTGGCTGATCTATGCCCATTCGCCGTTGGGCCTCAGAAAAGGCGTGAGGATAAACGTTCCCGATTTCGGATCGATTCAAATGGATGTGACTGTCGATGGCTCGTTTTTTACAATTGATGAGCAAAGTCGCACAGTGTCGAAAGTAGATTAACCGCAATGTTCGAGTTCGAACAATACGATAGACGCCTTGATACAGAGCCCGAGGCTGCGCCGGCGCTGCCCTATGAGCCCGCGCGGAACATTGCGTCGCTCTCTTTGCTGGTTTGGGGAGAGCATTGCATTGAGTGCGCGGCGCCCGCTTGTTTTCAGACCTGCGACCTGTATCAGAAACGCCCGGACGGCCTCTGCCGGCGTTTTAAATTCGGCGTCCGCCGCAACAGGCGATTTGCTTCGATGCGCGGGTACGGGGCGGAGATCGCGTTCAAAAAATGGGCCAAGCTCGAAGCCCGGGCCAATACAACGATGCACCCCGCCGGCACGCTGCTCCGTCGCGAACGCGCTTTCGAGAAGGCCGCGCCGCTATTCAAACAGGCCGGGCGCCTGCTCCACAGCGGGCGACTGCAGCGCTTTCATCGTTCGCTTGCCGAACGCTGGGTGGAGCGGCTGCGCATCCGTCCGGGAGGCGACTCGCAACCCGATGGTTTTCTGCTGGAGATTTACAATCCGACGGATCGGACAATCCGCCTGCAGATAAGCATGACGCTCGACCCATCGGTGCGTCATGCTCAAACGTCGCAGGTTCAGCCTCGCCCGATGCTCGAGACTCTGGATCTGCAGCCCGGATATTCCCGTCGCGAATTCGAGCGAAGGGATGTTTCAGCACCTCATCGACTCCGGACTGCCTTTCAACATCGCCCTGATCCCTGAAGCAGACACTTCCGCGCGGCTGGTAATTCTTACAGCAGATTTTGTCACTTACCAGCCGGCGGCAAAGACGGCCTCATCGCAGATCAAATGCGTCATCTTCGATCTGGACAATACGCTGTGGGACGGGACACTGCTCGAAAATCCCGAGGTGACGCCAAAACCCGATATCGAAAAACTGATTACCCGCCTCGATGAGCGCGGCATTCTAGTGAGCATCGCCAGCAAAAACGATTTCGATCACGCATGGGCGCGACTGGAACAGACCGGGCTCAGCTCATACTTTCTGGCGCCACAGATAAACTGGATGCCGAAAAGCTCAAATATCAAGCTTATCGCCGAGCGGCTGAATCTTGGTCTGGATGCTTTTGCATTCGTCGATGATAATCCGTTTGAGCTGGCCGAGGTGTCGAGCGTGCTGCCGCAAGTGACCTGCATCGACGCCGCCGAAACAGGCGGACTGCTCGATGATCCGCGGTTCAAGGGCAGCACCAGCGAAGAGGCTCGCAACCGCCGGCGCTTCTATCAGGACGCCATCCGTCGCGAACAGGATCAGACTGCATACGGAGACGATTATCGGGGCTTTCTCGCCGACTGCCGGATAGAGCTCGTCGTGCGGCCATACAAATCAGTTGATTTCGAACGGGCATCAGAGCTGGTGCAACGAACCAACCAGTTGAATTTCTCCGGCGCCAAATATACCCGGGAGCAGCTTGCATCATTGCTCGAAAAAGATGACGTGGCGAAATACCTGCTCGAATGCTCGGACAAATACGGATCATACGGGATTGTGGGATTCAGCATGGTCGAGCATCGCGAAGATGAAATCCGCATCCTTGATTTCATGCTTTCATGCCGGGTTCAGGGGAGATTCATCGAGCAGGCTTTTTTTCACCATCTTCAGGAGCATCGACACCCCGGGCGGGGGCAGGCAACACGGCTGCGTGTCAGCTTCAAGCCAACGCAGCGCAACAAACCCGCACAACAGGTGCTTGAAGCGCTTCACTTCGAGCCATGCGATACCGGCGAAGGACTCTGTCTCGATCTGTCAAAGCATTCTTTGGCCGGGCACGTGATCAAGGTAACGTTTCCCGATAACCCCGGCAAAGAACCCGGCGAATCCGAGGCCGATGCCATGGCACTGATACGGAACGAGAGATGAGAGCAGAACCCCCTTCAGTCTTCATCGTCGTGCTGGTATACAATTCGCGCGAAGCCACCCGCCAATGCCTGCTGTCGCTGCGCGCGCTGAGTTATCCGAACTACCGGCTGGTGGTTGTCGACAATGCTTCGAGCGACGGTTCTGAAGAAATGGTGCGGTCCGAGTTCCCCGATCTGGCCGTGATCCAGACCGGCGCAAACAGAGGCTATACCGGCGGCAACAATCGCGGCATCGAATACTCGCTCGATCACGGCGCCGATTATGTCATGATTCTCAACCCCGACACGGTGCTCGCCAACCCCGGATTTCTGACTGATATGGTCGCTTATCTTGAGGCCCATCCGGAAGTGGGAATTGCGGGGCCTCGCGTCTTCGCCGGCAAACCCGGCGTCGTTCAAAACACCGTTCTCTTCGCGCCGGGACTCTGGCGAAGCCTTAAACATTGGGTTCTGTATCGACTCAAACCTGATTTTGCCCAACGATCGGGCGATCAATCGATCGACGCTGAAGTGCTCAACGGCGTCTGCCTGCTTATTCGGGCTGAGTGCCTGCGCCGGATCGGACCGTTCGACGAAAACATTTTCATGTACATAGAAGATGCGGAGATGGATTACAGGGCTCACAGCCACGGCTGGAGCGTGCGCTACCTGCCCGTAGACAGCATCATTCATCTTCGCGACAGCGATGAGTGCCACCCGACCGGCCGGGTCAACTTTCTGCTCAAAAGAAATTCGGTCTATTACCTTTGCCGGATCGGCAAGCGAGTCGATGCCCTGGGTTATGCCGTACTGTCTCTGGCGCTCCTGCTGATTCACGCCGCTTCACCTTTCAAAAAGGAGAGCGCCGGCGATTACCTGCAATTCTGCAGGCGACTGGCCGCATCGTATTTCGCGATATTCAGCGGCCGAAAGCTCGGAAAATCTTTCGGCCCACCATACTGAAGAAGATTACGAAACAGACGAAAATTTTCAGGCGGTGATGGGGCGAGAATCTCTGATAAACTTATATCCGTAATTGTCCGGACTATTTTGACCCTGAATACTTTTCGTCTGTTTCGTTTATTTCGTCTGTTTCGTAATCTTTTCTTCTTCTCTCTCAAGGAGACAGGAATTGGAATCATTGCTGGTGAAGATATTCGGGTTCCCGGCCACGTTGATTCACGGCGACACGCTGGTGCTTGATCGCTGGTTGTGGCTGAAGAAGAGGCTGCCGCGGGTCAGCCGCAAGGTCCAATTACTCGACGTCGGCTGTGGCAGCGGGGCTTTCACCATCGGCGCCGCAAAGCGCGGTTACAGCGCATACGGTCTTAGTTTCGAGGACCGAAACCTCCGCGTAGCCCGAGAGCGTGCGACAATTTGCGGCGTGCCCGACACCGGATTTGAGACCTATGACATCAGACAACTGGGTGAGCGTGCCGATCTGAGGAATGCTTTCGATATGGCGACCTGCCTTGAAGTGATCGAGCACCTGCTCAATGACCAAAAGCTGATGCGCGACATCGCGGGTTGTCTCAAACCGGGCGGGCGGCTGCTGCTCACCACGCCATATTTCCATTATCGAGCAATCACGCCGAACGAGGATGGCCCGTTTTCGAACGAAGAGGACGGCTGGCATGTTCGAAGAGGCTACACCGAAGAAATGCTGCGCGAATTGTGCGCACAGGCAGGGCTTGAAATTGACGCCATCTCATATTGCAGCGGCTTTCTCAGTCAGAAGATCACCTATGTCATGCGTTTTCTGACGAACTACCATCCCTTGCTCGGGTGGGCTGCAATACTGCCTCTTCGCATCTTCCCGCCTCTGTTGGACAACCTGGTGACGGGGCTTCTGCGCTGGCCCTTTTTCTCCATCTGCCTTGAAGCGCATAAACCGGTTGGAGGGAAGTTCCCGGAGAAAAGCGACGGAGATGTGCGTTGATGGAGTCTAATCCAGTGGAAAGATTTCCCGAGCGGTATTCAGAGTTGTACGAACCATCGATGAGACGGCGCCTGATTGAGCCCGTTCGCGATCTGGCCGTCAGCCTGATGTCGCCGTTGGCAAGCGCGGCGTATCACATAAGATACGCTCGCGTAAATCATGTGCGATTCGTATACTACCACTTCGTCTTCGGCGATCAGGCATCGCGCTTTGCCGAACACTTGCGCTTTTACCGCGACAATTACCGCGTGATCAGCCATTCAGAAGCGATTTCACGACTCCGTGATGGGCGGGTTGATGATAGATATCTCTCAATCTCATTTGATGACGGATTCAAAAATAATGCCGAGGTAGCTGCGCCGATACTTGAGCAATTCGGGATGCCCGCGATCTTCTTTGTCGTCGCGAATCTGATGAAATTCTCCCCAGGCGAGGAATCGGAGCTTGAATCGTTTTCACGCTCACGTTTCGGACATCGACCTTTGAGGAATATGGACCGGGATGATTTGAGACGGCTTCTTGCCGGCGGTCATGAGATCGGCTCGCACACCCTGAGCCACGCAAGGCTTTCAAACACGACTCTTGCCGTAGCTGAACGCGAAATCGCCCAATCCAGAACCGTTCTCGAAGAGATGACCGGCTCGCCGGTCAAACACTTCTGCTTTCCATACGGGCTGGCTGCCGACTTCCCGGCTCATTGCCGGGATATGGTGGAACGCGCCGGTTATCAAAGCTGCGTTTCTGCAATCCGCGGAGCCAACCAGGCAGGCGCCGACGTTTATCATCTGCGTCGCGATCACATTATGGCCAACTGGCCCATCAGCCAGTTGAAGTATTTCACACGAACCAATTTCTGAAGAGAAGATAAGAAAAGATTACGAAACAGATTAACCACTTGAAAATTTCCGTCTGTTTCTTAATCTTTCAGTCAAGATGAGAGTGCTGCTGCTGGCAAATGTGCCGACTCCATATAACCTCCCGCTGATCGAAATGGTACGGGGGCAGTCGGGGTGGGATTTTGAAGTCTGCTTTATTTCGGGCAGCAATGAGGCCGTGGGCTGGGCCGACGAGGACAAGCCGCTTCCGGAGAACGACGGCATCAGCATCATCGATCGCAGATTGCCGCGGCTCAATCGCCTGCTCGGTTCACATGCGGCCGCAGCCACAGCCTTGATTGCAACTCTGAAAAACAGCCGGCCGGATTATCTGATTCTCTATGGCTATACTCAACTGCCGCAGATGCTGGCGATCTTCTGGGCAGTATTAACCGGCACTCCGTTTGCGATCATGGGCGATGCGAACATCTATGCCGATTGCGCGACGGGGCTGCGACGGATAATCAAACGGCTCTGGCTGCGGAAGGTGACCAGACGAGCCGCAGCGCTGATCGCCGTGGGCACGACCAACAGACTTTTCTGGGAATCATACGGCGCACTGCCCGAACAGATTTTCGATCTTCGATACCCTGTTGATAACGACTACTTTGCGCGCGAAGCGGTGGCTCAGAAAGCCGCCGCCGATGAGTGGCGAGATCGAATGGGGCTGGCCGGCAGTGTCATCTTTCTTTTCGTCGGCCGGTTGATCGAACGCAAACGAATTGACCTGCTGATCCGGGCCGTAAAAAGTCTACCCGGCAAACCACTGGGTCTCGTCATCGTAGGCAGCGGCGAGGAGCGCGAAAAACTCGAGCAGTTGGCCGCTGGCGATCAGCGCATCGTATTTGCAGGAATCACCAGCTACCGCGAACTGCCGCGGTATTACGCGCTGGCGGATGTGCTGGTCCTTCCCGCCCGCCACGAACCCTGGGGACTGGTCATCAACGAGGCCATGGCTTCCGGGCTCGCCGTCATCGCTCACCGGCACTGCGGCGCGGCTGTCGATCTGGTTGGAAACGATAATGGCGTGGCTCTCGACGGTTTTTCAGTCGACGAGCTTGCCGCGGCCATGCGACTACTGGCCGGCAACGAGGCCTTGAGAAACTCAATGCAGCGAAATTCGCGAGAAAAGATTCGCCTATGGTCCTTTGAGACCGCTGCGCCGGTTATCATTCACGCGGTCGAATATTCATGCCAGAATGTGATTGCGAAATAAGCATGGAAACAAGCATGGAGTTCCGCCTTCAGGCGGCTGACTTTGTTGCCGAGCCGTTCCGCCTGAAGGCGGAACTCCATGCTTATTCCATCTTTCTTCTTTATATTGAGTCGCGCCCTGGAGATTAATTCATGACTGCTGCACCTGTATTACTGGCTGTTCTTGCAGCTTTCTTCTGGTTATTTCGGACCAAATTCAAGGACCGTTTTCTGCGGGCTTTCGGGCTCTTCTTTCTGATTCTCCTGGTCTATTCTTCAAACAAAGAATATTACGGCATCAGCACTTCCCTTTCGGAATCGACCTTCAGCCCGATGAGTCTTCTGCGATGGGGGCTGATGTTTTTTCTGATCTGGCAGGCAACGCGACTTGATAAGCCGAAAGGGTTTCGCAACGATATTCTGCTCTCGACTTCCGCAATACTGCTGTTGGGGTTGATGCTGGTTTCCTGCCTCTATGCAGAGGACCCGTTTTATTCACTGATGAGTTCGGTCAGCTTTTCGCTGTTTGTCATGGCCCTCATGATGGGGCTGGTTTACTATCTTTACAGCAGCGTGAACTGCCTGCAATTTTTCAAGTTTCACTACTACACGGCCTGGATCGTGCTGGCCCCGTTTATCGTCCTGCTCTTTTCGGGCATTGGATACGGCGTAACCATTCTCATGGGTCAGTATGCGGGATTTTTCGGCAATCAGAATATGATCGGCGCATTCTCGGCCATGATTACGCCCTACGTTCTGTTTCACTGGCGTGTTGTGGCGGAAACGAAAAGAGATAAGTGGCTGGACGCGGCATTGCTCTTTACTATTTTCCTGGGGTTATGGTTATCCAGATCGCGCAATGGCGCACTTTGTTTTCTGATCGTGATCGTCACCTACTTTTTCATTGTCAGCATGCAAAGCCGGCTGGCGATCATGACGGTCGGAGTGCTTGTGATTACGGGTTTTCTGGTTTTTCCGCCTTTGAAGACTGATCTGATGAGTTTCATCCGCAAGGGGACGGATAAATCGGCATCGGTGACTGATTTGAGTTCTCAGTTTGCAGAAGAACGCCGGTATGAGATGTGGTCTGGAGTCTGGCCCAAGTTCTGGAAGCAGAAGCTGACGGGGTACGGGTTTGCCCAGTCGCACCTGCTGGTCTACGAGTTCACCGAAGACAAAGAGGTGGGCAGATCGCTTCACAACAGTTACCTTGAGATGTTCGGTGACCTTGGACTGCCGGGGTTCCTGCTGCTGGCGCTGTTGCTTTTCCGTGTCGGGTTCAAATCCCTGTCCATCCTGACACTGCCGGTTGAACCGCTGGAACGTCATATCACGGCCGTCTTTATCTCAGGCTTCGTTGCCGGTTCGGTCAATGCCTTCTTTGAAAGCTGGATGTTCTCGGCAGGCAATCTGCTGACATTGATGTACTGGGGTTCATTTACAGGTATTGTAGCCCGCATGGCGTGGCAGCCGGGCCAGGCTCCAAGCACAGCCAGGACGCCGGCAATGCAGGCTGAAATGCAATATCCGGCGATACGGGCCCAGAATTGATAATGAAGCGAGTCCTGCTCAATGCCATGGCCTCAACGGCGGGCGGCGGCACTACCTATCTACGAAATGTCCTTCCAAGGCTGGCAGGGAAAAGCGGCAAAGAGATCATCCCGCCGGATCTTTTTTTTCATCTGCTGGTTCCCCGGAACATCTGCAGGGGATACCTGCAATTCGCCGGGCCTCGGATCACCATTGAAACTGCGCCGGTCAGCGGCGGAATTCTCTCCCGCTGGTGGTGGGAGCAGACTCGACTGAGAGGCTACCTCCGCGAACATCAAATCGACGTCCTGATATCCCTCGGCAATTTCGCGTTGTTTCATTCTCCGGTTACGCAAATTCTCTTCAACCGCAATGCCCTCTATTTTTCCGAAGATTTCAAGCGGGATCTGATATCCCGCAAGCAATACGGAATGCTGCTCGGCCATCTGCTCAAAAGCCGGCTGGCGAAGGCATCGATCAGGCAGGCGGATATCAATGTCACTCCCACGATCGCCTTTGCAAATCTTATCAGTGAGGATCGCAGCCTGCGTGAATGCAGGTTCGAGGTTCTCCCATTCGGATTCGATCCGTCAATCTTTCAGGCCGGCGATTCAAATCCGGACCAGGATTCAGCCGCAAAAATAGACTCAGGCGAAAACTGTTGCCGGGTTCTCTATGTTAGCCATTACAATTATTTCCGGAACTTCGAGACGCTGATTCACTCGCTGCCCGAGATGAAGAAAAAAATCAGAGAGATGACAGGGAAACGTCTGCAATTGCTCCTCACGACCGATCTCAAACGCGGGGCCGTTTATGGCGGTTACGATTCGACTTCGGTAGCCGAATTGATCGACCGGATGGGGGTCCGGAACGACATCGTCATGCTGGGCAATGTGCCCTACCAAAATTTACACACGATTTATCGGCTGGCGGACTTGTTTGTCTGCCCGTCATACGCGGAAAGCTTCGGGCACCCGCTGCTCGAAGCCATGGCCTCGGGTGTTCCGGTCGTAGCCGCAAACCTGCCGGTGCATCGCGAGATATGCGAAGAGGCCGCAATTTATTTCGATGTGTTCAATCCTGTGGATCTTGCTCAAAAATGCGCCTCGCTGCTCAGCGATGCCAATCTGAAAGCGTCTCTCAAAGAACGCGGCAAGAATCAGGCCGCCAAATTCACATGGGACATTCACGTCAATAAACTTTGCCAACTGATAGAACGCTGTTAATTGAATGTAACGAGATGCAAACTCCAATATCCGTAATCATCCCGGTCAAAAACGAAGAACGCAATATCGAAGCCTGCCTGAAAAGCGTGGCATTCGCCAATGAAGTCTGGGTCGTCGATTCTCACAGCACCGACCGGACAACGGAGATCGCCGAAAGCCTCGGCGCAAAAGTGGTCCAATTCGATTACACCGGATCATTCCCGCGCAAGAAAAACTGGGCGCTCGAAAACCTGCCCTTCAGGCATGAATGGGCGCTGATCGTCGATGCTGACGAGCGCGTCACTCCCGAACTCGAAGCCGAAATCCGCCAGATTCTGAACGCACCTCAAAAAGCCGACGGGTATTACGTCAACCGCAAACTGATCTTCCTCGGGCGCTGGATCAAACACTGCGGATGGTATCCAAGCTGGAACCTTCGCTTCTTCAAGCACGCACTCGGACGCTATGAAAAACTCGAAGCGGAAGATGTCGAAAATGCCGGCGATGTCGAAGTTCACGAACACATCGTCCTTCAGGGGCGAGCGGAATATCTCAAAAACGACCTGCTGCACGAGGATTTCAAGAGCGTCTTTCATTTCATAGAACGTCATAATCGCTACTCCAGTTGGGACGCCAGAGTCTATTACAATTTCGCTCACGGCATTGACGGATCGAGCAACATCGGGGCTTCCCTGTTTGGCTCCCCTCTCGAACGCAAACGATTCATCAAGCGTTTGTGGGCTCGATTGCCTTTCCGGCCGGTGCTGAGATTCCTCTGGATGTATCTCTTCAAACTCGGTTTTCTTGACGGCCGTCCGGGACTCATCTTCTGCACACTGATGACAATGCACGAAGCAGTGATCTCGGCCAAACTGTATGAGCAAGAAGTTCAAAGTTTAAAGTCCAAAGTTTAAAGTTTAAAGCATGGAGTACCGCCTTCAGGCGGTCACGCCAGGAAATAAAGTAACCGCCTGAAGGCGGTACTCCATGCTTTAACGTACGAAAAATTTCATGTGTGGAATTTGCGGCATAGTCGGAAGCACGAATCAGAGCGTGATAGAGCGCATGACCAGGAGTCTGGCTCATCGGGGACCTGACGGAAGCGGGGTCGAGACTTTCCCCCGGCATGAGTTGGCGTTGGGGCACCGCCGTTTGAGCATCATCGACCTGTCCACTCGCGGGCGTCAGCCGATGACGAACGAAGACGGCAGCCTCTGGATCAGCTTCAACGGCGAGATATACAACTATCTTAAGTTGAAAGCCTCGCTCGATTCTGAACGGCACCGGTTCGCTTCCGAGACGGACACTGAGGTCATACTCCATCTTTATGAAGAAAAAGGTCCGGCAGGATTCGCCGATCTCAATGGGATGTTCGCCTTTGCGCTATATGATGCCGAGCGGGAACGCCTTTTTCTGGTGCGAGACCATCTCGGAATCAAACCGCTTTATTACACCATCGCAAACGGCAAACTGATCTTCGGATCGGAGATCAAGGCGATCCTCGAATCCGGCGTCTGTTCGCCGGAGATCGACTGGCAGGCGGCGAACGATTTCTTCTCCTTTCTTTATGTTCCCGCGCCGCGGACGATTTATCGTGGAATTTCGCATCTGCCGCCGGCGCATTACCTGGAATACGATCTGCAGCGACGATGCATTGTTAAAATCGAGAACTACTGGGATGTCGCGCAGTGGGGCATGGAGCCTGAAGAAACCGATGAGCAGGAGATCTGTGCGAAGCTGAGAACCTTGATGACCGAATCGATTGCCGGTCAGATGATCAGCGATGTTCCGCTTGGAGCCTTTCTCTCAGGCGGTGTCGATTCGAACATCATAGTCGGCCTGATGGCAGCTCAAGCCTCGAAGCCGGTAAAAACTTTCACCGTTCTTTTTGAAGGCGACGATCTTGATTATTACGATGAGCGACGCGAAGCGAAACGCATCGCCGAGAAGTTCGGCACAGAACATCACGAGTTGCCGATCGATCTTTCAAGGCCCGAAGAAATGCTCGACATGGTCGATCATTTCGATCAGCCATTCGGCAACACGACCTTCTACCTGACCTATCTTCTCTCGCGTTACACCCGTGAACATGTCACAGTTGCGCTGTCCGGGGCTGGAGGCGATGAGCTTTTCGGCGGCTACCCGCGTTACCGCGCAGTCAGGGCGATGCGCTACCTTCGATATATTCCACAGACTGCGGCGCGGCTTGCGCTCGCAGCCGTCTCGAAGATCAGAGACGATTTCGCCGATCGCCGGCTTCATCGCATCAGGGCCCTGCTTAACGGTATCGATAAAAACCCGGCAAATCAGTATCTCAAATGGGTCTACTATCTTGACGAAGAGAGAAAGGGGCTGCTGCTGCGCGACAGACATCAATCTCAGCCTTCTCACAGGGTTCTGCAATCTCATCTTGATCGTATCCCTGCAGGCTGGGACGACGGGAACAGGTATTCATATCTGGATGTCGAAACCTTCCTGCCCGATAATCTTCTGGAATATTCGGACAAGATGAGCATGGCGTGGTCGCTCGAACTGCGCGTTCCTTTCCTCTATCCGCGCGTCGTCGAGCAGGCATTCAGAATTCCCTTCGATCTCAAAATGAACCGCTCGGGCAGCAAGGCGATACTCCGCAAGGCATTTGCCGATCTGATACCCGAAGAAAATCTGCGCATTCCTAAAAAGGGCTTCAATGTCCCGCTCGGTTCCTGGATGCGAACGAAACTCGACAGATACTTCGACGAACTCCTGCCAAAGGGTTACGTCGATCGCGAAGGAATTTTCAACTACGACTGCATCTCTCAAATGCGCGAGGAACACCGTCTCGGCCGGCGAGATAATTCCTACGAACTTTTCGCGGTGCTGATTTTCGACAAATGGTATAGAAAGAGGATTACGAATCAAACCGAATAACGTAGGCTGGGATTGAACAATCCCAGCCTAATATTCAAATTCTGTTGAGCAGGGGCTGAGCAGTTACAAAATCTCAATGAAACAAATAATACAAAATTTCAAAACCGGCGTTTTAAAAGTCGATGATGTGCCCGAAACGATATGCAAGGGCGGGGGCATCCTCGTGGATAACCGCTCATCGTTGATCAGCGCGGGGACAGAGAAGATGGCGGTAGATCTGGCGCAGAAATCGCTGGTTGGGAAGGCGAAGGAACGCCCGGACCTTGTCAAGCAGGTTCTGAACAAGATCAAACGGGATGGGTTGATGAACACGCTGCAGACGGTCAAAGCCCGGCTCGATGCGCCACTTGCACTCGGATACAGTTGTGCGGGCGTGATTCGCGAAGTCGGGCGCGGCGCCGAGGAGTTCATCGCCGGCGATCGCGTAGCCTGCGCCGGAATGAATTATGCCTCGCATGCGGAGACCGTCTTCATCCCGAAAAATCTTGCCGTCAAAATTCCTGATGGAGTGAGCTTCGATGAAGCGGCATTCGTCACGCTGGGCGCAATCGCGCTGCAGGGTGTCAGGACGGCGGAGGTCAGGCTTGGTGATGCGGTTGCGGTGATCGGGCTGGGAATTCTAGGGCAACTGACTATCCAGATACTTAAAGCCGCCGGCTGTCGCGTCATCGGCATCGACCTTGAAAAAGGCAAAATCGAGCAGGCTCTTGCGCTCGGAGCCGACTCCGGCGTCGTCCGAAGCGATGATGTGGAGTCGGCAGTCTCCCAATTCACCAGGGGTTATGGAGTTGATGCGATCATCGTCACTGCGGCAGCAGAGACCAACGATCCGATCGAACTGGCTGGTGCAATCGCCCGCGATCGCGCAATCGTCTCCATGGTTGGCGCCGTGAAAATGGATATTCCGCGCAAAATCTATTACGAAAAAGAGCTTCAGTTGCGCTTGTCCCGTTCTTACGGTCCGGGCCGCTATGATGAGCATTATGAAGAAGGCGGCCACGATTACCCGATCGGCTATGTTCGATGGACCGAGCGGCGCAACATGGAGGAATTTCTCAGACTCGTCGCCGCCGGTTCGGTCAAACTCGACAACCTGATCTCTCATCGCTTTCCGATCGAACAGGCTGAAACCGCATATCAAATAATCACCGGCAAAAATCAGCAGCCTTATCTTGGCATTCTGCTGACGTACGGCGATTCGGACACGCGCGGAAAAAGTGACAAGACAATAGTCTTGAAAGCCGCCAGGCAATCAGCCCTGAATCTGGGCGTAATCGGCGCCGGCAACTTCGCCAGAAGCGTCCTGCTGCCGAGACTCTCAAAGAACTCAAAAGTCAGTCTCAAAGGCCTGGCCACGGCAACTGGTCGCAACGCAAAAGCCACAGCCGAACAGTTCGGATTCGGCTTCTGCACGACCGACTACCGCGAACTTATCGCAAGAGACGATATCGATACGGTTTTAATAGCTACCCGGCACGACACACACTCGAAGATGACTGCCGAGTCTCTTCGTGCAGGCAAAACGGTTTTTGTCGAAAAACCTCTGGCCACGACCATTGAAGGATTGAACGAAGTCTCGGAAGCGCTCAAGCAATCGAATGGCCGGCTGATGGTTGGATTCAATCGAAGATTCTCATCGCTGTCGAAAGAGTTTCGAGAATTCTTCAAAGATGCCGGGCCGATGGCGATTAATTATCGCGTCAACGCCGGACCGATTCCGAAAGAAAGCTGGATTCAGGGTGAAGAGGGCGGCGGCAGGATCATCGGCGAGGTCTGCCATTTCGTTGATTTCCTGCAGTTCCTGACGGGTGCCGAACCTGCCGGCATCAGCGCCATTCAGTGCGCCGCCGGCGAAGACACCGTGAGCATTATCATCTCATTGAGCGATGGCTCGATCGGCAATATCAACTATTTCGCCAATGGCGACCGCGGCTTTCCAAAAGAGCGAATCGAAGCATTCGGCGGCGGTCGAACCGCCGTGCTTGATGATTTCCGGACTCTTGAAATGTGGCGCGACGGCAAGCGTAAAATCTCAAAAAGACTTTCGCAGGATAAAGGCTTCGATCAGGAGTTGAATGCATTCGTCGATGCCGTCGTCTCCGGCGGCGAGATGCCAATCTCGTGGCGGAGCCTCGAGATGACAACGATGGCGACAATCGACATCGTTGAATCCATCCTGACAGATTCGGAAATTGATTCCGGGTACTCATCCGAAATCTCAAATTGATGCTTCGTCTCTTCCGCACACTGAAACATCTGCGATGGGAGCAGGTCGCTTACCGGCCATTGCGCATCGCCCAGTTCAGGCTTTACAGGCATTTTCCGGCACTCACCAATCCGTGGACGAGGCCACAGGGTGCGCCGGAGGTGGCGGCAGCGTGCGAGATAATCAGATCAGTCTTTCTTGAACGATTCACGCATCTCAACAGCCCCCTCAACGGATTCGATCAAAGAATAAATGACCTGGGCAACAACACCTTCACCTTTCTCAATCGCAGAGTGAGGTTATATCCGCTCGACTGGAATTCACGCTACGAAAGCCATCTGTGGAATTACCAGCTTCATTATTTCAGTTTCGCCTTGTGGTGTGCGAGAAGCCGGGTCGAGCGAAGGGACGATTCGTTTGAGCCATGTCGCAAGCTGATTGAGAGCTGGCTCAGCGAGGCCCGGATTGGCCGGTGCGACGGATGGGATGCCTATCCGACTTCGCTGCGGGTCGTCAACTGGATCTACGCCTACTCTCTGATTGAAAACTCTTACGACAACAGGGAGTTTCTCGATCGCTGGCGCGGCGCCATTCATGCTCAACTGGATTTTCTCAGCCGGCACCTGGAACATCACCTTCAGGCAAACCACTTGCTGAAGAATGTCAAAGCCCTCTTCATCGGCGGGCTGTTCTTCAACAGAGAGGATTGGATTGAGAAGGGCGGTAGCCTGCTTTTGAGAGAGCTTGAAGAGCAGATTCTGGATGACGGCGGCCATTATGAGCGCTCGCCGATGTACCACTCTCAGACGCTGGCCGATTTCCTCGAGTGTCATGCGCTTCAAACGGCCTTCGGCCGGCTCAGAACCGGTCAGCCTTTCGATATTAAACTTCAAAAGATGGCCGGCTTCCTCGATGCGATGACTTATCAAGACGGATCTTTCGCGCTCTTCAATGATTCCGCGAATACCGAAGAGACCTCGCCAATTCCCGTCATCGAGTCAGCTCAGAAAATCGTCGGATACGCTTCCGGTAATTACCCCGCAGCTTTTCCCGAGACCGGATATTTTCTCTGGGAGAATGCGGACAAATCCGAAAAGATCATCGTCGATGCCGGCCCTCCGTCGGTCGATTACAATACAGCTCACGCTCACTGCGATATCGCCAGTTATGAATTGTGGCTCGATGGATCACCCTTGATTGTCGATTCCGGCGTCCACGGCTACGGTGGAGATCGCTATCGCGAATTCTGCCGGTCGACGAGGGCTCACAACACGATCACCATCGACGGTCTTGAACAATCAGAAATCTGGGACACTTTCCGCATGGCTCGCAGGGCCGAAATCGTCGAAGCTGCGGCTGAATCAAATGAAAATTGCTGGTCTTTTCGATGCAGTTATCATCCTTATCACGGCAAAAAACTTACTCATCACCGCTCGATAAAACGCCTTCCACCG
Organism: Acidobacteriota bacterium; assembly: GCA_016710075.1. Taxonomy (GTDB): domain Bacteria; phylum Acidobacteriota; class Blastocatellia; order RBC074; family RBC074; genus JADJLO01. Next base: position 120,315 of record JADJLO010000020.1, read on the forward strand.
GAGAATGGGTTTTTGAAGATTCCGTGGCTGGAGGTTCGACGCATCTGGTTGAAAGCTTCATCCATTTGCATCCGGCCATTAATGCGAAGAAAATCAAGGTTGATTCACACAATATTGAATGTCATTCTAAAAATCTTAATGTCCTGATCGAACCTTTCGGTGCCGAAACTGTCGAGATCATCCACGGCTCATTGTCGCCGATTCAGGGATGGTACTTCCCCGACTTCGGCCGCACCGAGAAACGCTCGACCATCAGGATCACTTATCGCGCCGAAAGCGGGTGTGTTTTTGGATATAAGATAAAGAGAGATTCCGAAACAGACGGAAGAGAGAGTACGAAACAAACGAAATAAACGAAACAGACGAAAAATTCCCATAAGTTGATTGTGCAAAAACATCCAAATAAACGAATAACAGAATAAACCGCTGAATTCACCTGTTAGTTTTTTTCGTCTGTTTCGTTTATTTCGTCTGTTTCGTACTCTCTCTTCCTCCGTCTGGTTCGGAATCTAATTCATCAATGAAGATTACTTTCTTATGCCAGTATTTTCCGCCTGAGATGGGAGCGCCCGCTGCCCGGACGTACGAGCACGCGCGCCACTGGGCGGCGCTGGGACATGAAGTAACAGTCATCACCGGATTTCCGAATCATCCGACGGGAATCATCAGACCCGAATATGAGGGGCAGTTCGTCAAGCGGGAGAGTATCGACGGCATCGATCTGCTCAGGACCTGGGTTTACTGCGCGGCGAACAAGGGATTCTTCAAACGGGTGCTCAATTTCCTGTCATTCTTCTTTTCATCTTTTCTGCTCGGGTCGGTGATGACGGCGCGGCCTGATGTGGTCGTCGGGACATCGCCCCAGTTTTTCTGCGCGGTTTCAGCTTATTTGCTGAGCGTGATCAAGCGGGCTCCATTCGTTTTTGAAGTGCGCGACATCTGGCCGCAATCGGCGGTTGAATTAGGGGCGCTCAAGAATCCGCTGATTATCAGAGCGCTGGAATCGATCGAGCATTTTCTTTACCGGCGTGCCAGACTGATAATCGTCGTGGCGGAATCCACGCGGCCATACCTGCTCGCGAAAGGCGTCAACCCGGACAAGATCAGAATTGTGCCAAACGGCATAGATGCGCAGTATCTGGAATCGGCCACCGCCACACCTGAGGAGATTCGCGAGCAGTATGACCTGAACGGAAAATTCGTGGTCTCCTACATTGGAACTCATGGCATGTCGCATGCGCTCGACGTCGTGCTCAAAGCCGCCGGCAGACTGCGAGATGACACATCGGTCAGGTTCCTCTTCGTCGGCGAAGGTGCGGAAAAAGAGAAACTCAAAAAACTGGCTTTGGAGTTAAAACTGGATAACATTACTTTTGTCGGTGAGCAGCCGAGAGAGCGTCTGCTGGCATTTTACAGGGCGAGCGACGTCAGCCTTGTGCCGCTCAAGCGACTGGACATCTTCAAAAAGGTGCTGCCGTCGAAGCTCTTCGAGTTGATGGGGGTCGGCTGCCCCGTCATCTGCAGCGTCGAAGGCGAAGCCGCGGAACTCGTCAAAAGATCCGGCGGCGGAGAATGCATCGAGCCGGAAAATGTCGATTCGCTCGTTGAGAGCATCCGGCGGCTTGAGAAAAACAAGGAACTACGCCTTCAAATGAGCGCCAACGGGCGCACTTTTGTCAGGGAATTCTACCTGCGTTCGAATCTGGCCGAAAATTATCTTGAGGCCCTGGCCGTGGCCGCGAAATTAAACGGTCGCAACGCAGCAGTCAATTGCGCGCCGGGCGCGACCGGCAATTGATAACCGAGGACCTATGCGCAGTTATTTCACGCTCTTCTCTCTGTCTATCATTCTGTCATTTTTGATCACTCCGATCATACGGCGTAAAGCGCTGATCTGGGGCGCCGTCGCCGTTCCTGACACTGGGAGGCATATCCACCAGCAACCAACACCGAGGCTGGGCGGTGTGGCAATCTTCATCTCTTTCATCCTGACGCTGCTGCTGGTGCCTTTTCTCGGAAACCTTGTCACGGACATTTTCAATGCAAACCTGACCAAACTTCTTGGGTTGCTGCTGCCCGCAACACTGATCTTTCTTTTCGGAATTTACGACGATTTCCGCGGTGCGACCGCCCCGTTGAAGGTCATTTTTCAATTGATAGCCACGGCGTTGATCTTTTACGCCGGTTACAGGATTGAGAATATCTCCTCCCCGTTTGGGGGTTACTGGCACCTTCCGATGATTCTCAGCTTCCCTCTGACCGCACTCTGGATTGTCGGAATCACCAATGCCTTCAACCTGATTGACGGCATTGACGGCCTTGCTGCCGGAGCTTCGGTATTTGCTCTGCTGTCGATACTGATCTTCTCGATCGCACAGGGAAATCCCGAGATCAGCATCATCTCGTTGATTCTGGTTGGTGCGGTAATAGGATTTCTGAGATACAACTTCAATCCGGCCACGATTTTTCTGGGAGATTCGGGCAGCCTCTTTCTGGGTTTTATGGCGGCGTCGCTATCGCTGGCCGGATCCCAGAAGGGCTCGACTTTGGTGGCCATAGCCATACCGCTGGTATCCTTCGGGCTTCCGGTCATGGAAGTCGGCCTCTCGCTCATCAGGCGCTTCGTCAGCGGGCAGCCATTGCTGGCTGGTGACAGCGGCCACATCCACCACAGACTGCTGCAACTGGGATTGAATCAGCGACAGGCAGTGATCCTGCTCTATGCCGTCTGCGCCATGTTCTCGCTCTTCGGCCTCATGCTGCTCAACCCTCAGCGCAACATTGCGGCACTCATATTTTTCGTCCTCGGAGCCGGAGTCGTTTTTGGAGTCCAGCATCTACGCTACGCCGAATTCAGCGAACTGGGCAGCCAGATCATGCAGGGCGTCACCAGAAGACGTCGATCACTCGCAGTCAACGTCAGAGTCAGAAGAACCAGCGACGATCTAAGCAAGGCAGAAACGCCTGAACATTTCTTTCAGGCACTCGATGAAATGCTTTCGACCAATGAGTTCGACTGTGCACTTCTGGATCTGAGCACTCCATCACCAGTCTTTGAATCGCATGCTTTGAGGTGCCGCTCAAGGCTGGCGGGACTGCTCGACGGCAACTATGTCTGGATCTGGGATAGAGACGAGACCCCGCTCGAAGAGATTATCCACTCGGATCAATACTGGACTCTGCGTGTCCCACTGTGGGAGGAACAAGGACTGCTGCTCGGCCACATCACCTTCTACAGAAAAATCCTGCATAGAGCTCCCACTGTCGATATCGGCCACCTGTGCGGCAGTCTCCAGCGCGAACTCAGCTCGGCTATCTCGCGAATGAGCGATGAACTGGCTGTCAGGTAAAAAAACAGATTACGAAACAGACGAAAAACTTCGGGCGGTCAACGTGCCTGATCATCCATCCGGCGGGGCGGCGTTTCTGGGCCCGGGGGGGGTCGGCTCGCTTCCCAGGCGGGTGAATCTTCGCGTGTCAAACCGATTCAGAAATGCGTAACATCAGTTATTTAAACAGTTGAATCAGATGAGTCACACGCTTTCAGATTGTTTCGTCCGTTTCGTTTATTTCGTAATCCCTCTTCCAGCTTATCCCTGGAAGGGGATGAAGGTCGGGTCATCCTGCTGGTCGCGTTCCCATTTCAGGAATTCGAAATAGCCGCAGCGCCGTGTCGTGGGGTATTCCCGGCAGACACCGGGACGGTGCTCATAGATGGTGCATCTTCTCTCAGTCGGATCGAGAAACTGACAGGCACTCTTGAAAATGTGATCCTTGCGATGGCGAAGGACATTTTTACCGTATGCCTTGATGTATTTCGTGTACTTCTTTTCAGTCGCTTCGTAACTCAGACTGAATCTTTTGGCAAGACGCTCGATATCGCGTCTGGTCACCAGAATCCAGTCATAAGTACAACAATAGGCCGGGCATTTCGAACAATCGTAAAGCACCGGCAGTGATCTTTTCTTTTCCGGCGAAGAACCCTTTTTCTCTGTTTTTGGCATAGTCATCAAATGTGCGATAGCTGTGATTTGAACCACAAAAAGTATAGGAAATAATTACCATCATCGACAAAATGCGGCAACAATTATTTCTCATTCCTGAAAGAAAAAAATAGACGAATGATCTTGTACAGCATCGGGCACAGCAACGTCAGCATCGAAGCCTTTGTGAAGTTGCTCATCGAGCGGCAGATGGAGATCCTCGTGGATGTGCGCAGCCAGCCTTACAGCCGCTACAATCCGCATTTCAGCCGTGAGAACCTGAAAAGGTCGCTCGAGGAGAACAAAATCCGATACGTCTTTCTTGGCGACAGCATCGGAGGCAAACCTCAGGCAACTGGTTTCAGGCTCGAAAACGGAGGGGTCGATTACGATAAGCTTGCGGAATCGGAACTTTTTCAGAAGGGTCTGCAGCAATTGATCGACACGGGAACCGGCGCCCGGGTTTCATTCATGTGCGCTGAAGCCGATTTCAAACACTGCCATCGCTACTGGCTCATCACGCGCGCGCTGCTCAAGCGTGGAATTGAAGTAAAACATATTCTCCATTCCGGCGCCCTCGCCGACACGAACGCCGATGACTTCAATGTCATTCAGCCCAGCCTGTTT
>JADJLO010000021.1 GCA_016710075.1 Acidobacteriota bacterium
GCGGAAAGTTTAAAGCATGAACCGATGATACGTGGATCATTGAAAACAGCCGGACTCCATGGAGTGCGGCGACCTGTCGCCGCTTTGGTAGTCCTGTGGCCACTCAAATATTGAGAAAAATATACTCCACCGCAAACTGACCACCGATTTAACAGGACTTCTGGAACAATACCAAAGCGGCGACAAGTGATACCGCTGGCGAATTCTAAGTCCTTTGTTTTTAATCAAGCTACCTCCACCTCTCTGTTGAGATTGGTTATCAAGAAGTAAAGTGATGTCAGCTTTAGTCTGAATCAAGAACCATCTTTTGATGACAAGAATTGAACATAAAAGGAGCCTTGCGATGTCTTCAGATCCAACCGATCCCTGAAATTCCGGAAGAAACCCGCCGTGTTGCGCGCGCGGCTTTTGCCAAAGGTAATCACTGGATGTCGCTGCGCGATGAGGTTGAGTTCGATTTATACCGATGAAGACTTTGCCGACTTTTGTTTCCGTCAGGCGGCCAAAGTTTGCCGCTCGATGATGCCGGTCTGGATGCTTCGGTCTTCAGTGAATTCCGTACGCGGTTGGTGGCCGGAGGAGCCGAAGCGCGCGTGCTCGATAAATTGCTGTTGTTGTGCCGGGAGCGGAAATTGTTGAAAGAGCGGGGTCGTCAACGGACTGATTCGACGCACATCATCGCCGCCGTTCGTCAGCTCAGTCGTGTGGAGAATGTCGGGGAAACGATGCGCCAGGCACTCAACATCCTGGCCACGGTTGGAGCCCGAGTGGTTGCGCGGGCAAGCTCAGCCGGAGTGGGTCGGAAGGCGCTACAAGGATCGAATGGATCAATATCGCTTGCCCAAGAGCGAAACCGAGCGGTTGTCGTTGGCTCAAAACAATTGGGCGGGATGGTGAGCAATTGCTCAGGGCGATCGATGACCCGGCGGCGCCTGTGTGGTTGTTGCCAAATTCCAGCTGTCATCACGCTGCGACAAGGTCTGGATTCAACAATATTTCCCGGCGCAGGGGCCGGTCTGGCCCACGGCCAAGAGCATGGTTTTCCGCTGCGCCCGTCGGCATTCATTCGCCGTACGATCCGCAAGCGTTACTCGGAGAAACGCGCTCGCAGTTAGGTCGGATATAAAGTCCATTTGACGGAAACCTGTGACCAAGAACTGCCGCGTTTGATCACACAAGTCGAAACGACCATTGCGCCAGTGCCTGACAGCGAAGCCTTGCCTGTGATTCAAGCCGATTTGGCGCAACGCCAGTTGCTGCCGGCCGAGCAATTGGCCGACGCCGGTTATGTGACTGCACGGCGGCTGGTGAGCAGCAGCCAACAACAGATTGATCTGTGTGGCCCGCCGCGCTCGGACAGCGCCTGGCAAGCCCGCGCTGGAACAGGCTTCGCCCGCCGATTTCCTTTTTGACTTCCAACAACAGCAAGCACGCTGTCCGGCTGGAGAGTTCAGCAGCAGTTGGGAAAACACCACCGATCGCTATGGTAAAGAACAGGTCAAGATCAAATTTGCGGTGACCACTTGTCGCCCCTGTCAGCAGCGCGAGCAATGTACCAAGATCGATCGGCGCATCCTGACCCATTCGGCCCAAAGCCGAAACACGCGCCTTGGAAGAGGCCCGGCAACGAGCCCAGACCAAGCAATACGCCATCACTCTACGCCCAACGTGCGGGCGTCGAAGGCGCAATCTCTCAAACAGTCCGGCGAAGCGGCTTGCGTCAAGCACGTTATCTTGGTTTGGCAAAAACGCGTTTTGCAACATCTGCTGACAACAACGGCAATCAATATTATTCGGCTCGTTAATTGGCTGACTGGCGTCCCCTTGGCGAAGACGCGTCAGTCGGCATTCGTTAAGTTAATGAAACCGGTGCCTTTAACATGCTGACGGGCATTCGCCAGCGGTATCACAAGTCGCCGCACTCCATGGAGGTCGCAAATTTGATGCGATTTGGGAAAGCGCTGCTACAAACTTTTAACTAATAGGGCCTTTCCACATCGGAGATTTATCTGGTGTCTTAAACCATGAAGGGCAGGGATTCAGTGAGCACTGAAGGAATGGATTTGCATCTTTAAACCTTGAACTTTAAACCTTGAACTTTAAACTCTGTTTTATTTGAGCAACTGCTCGATAACCTTACTGATTTCGCTGTAGCTCTCACCAGGATCGGTTCCGAATCCAACATATTTTTTGACGACATTGCCCTGGCGGTCGATGATGATCACCGTCGGAATGGCGTCGAGGTTGAATGCCTTGTAAGCTTCCTGATCGGGATCACGCAGCACCGGCTGGGTAAATCCGTTCCTCTGGGCAAAGGTCTGAAGATTGGCGTCTGAACTGAAGTTTCTAGCCCCCTCGCGCGAGCCGTTGATGCTTACCCAGAAAACCTTCACCCCGCGAGCTGAATATCGATCCGAAATCTTTTGAAGAGCAGGAAGCTCCTTCGATTCCAGCGGCACCCACGTCCCGCCAAACGAGAGAACCACAATCTTTCCCTGCAGATCACTCAAACTGACCGTCTGCCCCTCAGTCGTTCGAAATGTCGCCGTTTGTGCCTGCGTACTTGAATAGAAACCGGTTACGGCCAGAATCACCATGATCACTGTCTTACTGAAATATCGTCTGAGCATTTTTTAACTATCCTCCTGCTGCTGCTTCTTCTTCCGGGATAACCATCCCCACGATTTACGCCACTCAGATGCATTAATTACCGAAATAGTTCGGTCGATTCTGGGCTTGGGAAACAATTGCTGTCAAATGGGGGGGAAGATTACGAAACATCCGAAATAAACGACCCAACAAACGATAAGATAAAAGGGATAAATACCCGGTTTATTCCGCGCTTCATCTGTTATGGATATCATAACCAATGAACGCCTGAAAATTTTCGTTTGTTTCGTCTATTTCATGTGTTTCGTAATCCTTTTTCCGGTCAGAAGACAAGGACGAGGGTGGAGTTATCCTTTGCGTTACCGATCCGGCCGAAGTCCGATGACGGCGGCGGCATCGGAGGTTGAGGGCCGGGCAGGAGGTAAAGGCTTCTGAAAGTGAATGACGAGAACAGGCTGAGCTTGTTCTGCAGTTCGCTGTTCAGATCGGCGGCGCCGGCGACGACTTTCGGGTGCAGTTCGTCAAGGATATCTCCTGAAAAGATGCCTCCCTCGACCCAGGTGTGAGCCCATTTGACGTAACCCTTCACCTTTCCGTCGCTGCTCAGATAGAGGTAGATGTCATATCTGATGGTTGCGTCGTAATCGGGCCACCAGTCGAGTTCGACCCTCAGATCCTGTTCGATGCGGACGAGCTTCTTGGTCGGGTCGAAACTCGGCCAGAAGAGACTGAAGACTCTCGGTTCGCCTCTTCTGTGAGCCTGCGTCCCTGCGAGTTTTTCGTCGAGCTTCGATTTGAATACGCCGGCGATCTGGTCCTTCAGTTCGACTGCGAATTCCGATTTGTTGCGGTTGATCAGCAGGGCGGACTCGATGTCGTCGTTGAGCTTGCTGCCGACGTTGCTCCACCAGCAGGTCCAGCCTTCGGACATGTTGAGTGACGCGTAGTCTCCCAGAAAGTCGTTGCCGGTGAATCCGTAAACGTTTCCGTCGAAACCTGAATAAGCGTTGGCGCGCATCGATGTGATCTCGTTCCGCAACTTGCTTCCGAATTTGATCCACCAGTAGCGCGAACCGTTACCAAGCGTGAAAGATTCCGAATACCCGCTGAAATTAGCGTGTTTGAAAAATTCTGCATAAACTGCCATGACTTGCCTCCGGTCCTATTTTTTATTCTGGAATGCGCCGCCCGGCTCACCCTCGATATCCTTGAATTCGCCTGTGCCGAAAACTGCGCGGGCGATGATGCGCTGAAGATCCTCGTTTGATTGATCGGCGTCTGACTGGATCTGCAGATCTCTCATCTGCCCGAGTATCTTCGTCATCATCAGCTCGCGATTCGCGGTATTCAGCGAATCGAGATTTCTGCGGATGCTGTCGCGCAGGGTTTTCGGAGATTCCCTGTGCAGCAGCGGTTTGAGTGCATCGGGAACCGGATTCGAATCCCTGACCGCCATTCTGTAATCGAGGTCATTCATTCGAATCTCCTCGTGTGTCGGTATCAGCACGGAGTCGGCGGAGATCAATACCTGCGAGCTCATCTGCGCGCTCGATCCTTTATCGAGAAGCATCCTGTTTTTCGGGAACATGCCGTGCTCTGCGGCAAGCTTCAGTTCCATCTCGATCCGTTCGTTCCGGCTCAATTTCTCAACTTCTGCCCGAGATAGCTTGGCCATATACTTCCTCCTTCATTTGATCATTTGATGAATGAAGCTGCTCATTCATCCGACAGATAGAGGAGACCAGCCGGCGCGTTACAGTCGATTCGCGGATTCGTATCATCGATGCTTGCGGCGTGATTCAACGTTATCATCCACGAATACCGGCGACGGCTCGTTTTTCCCCTTCATTGAAGTAAGCGCAATCCGGGGGCGAAAACTTGAAGCGGTTTCCAAAAAATTCCAATTGCAAAAAATCGGAGAAGTTTGGAAAATTTTTCTGGCTTTTACGGAATGTAGGGCTATAATCGCGGGCACTTGCGGTGGGATTCAGCCAATTGAAAAGTATGAACCCAATCTCGAAACAAAATGTCACGCAATTGCTTCGCGCCTGGAGTCAGGGTGATGAAGGTGCGCTCAATCAGATTTACGATCTGGTCTTTGATGAGCTTCACAGGCTGGCCCATCATTACATGAGCCGGGAGAATCCGGGGAATGTGATGCAAACAACGGCGCTGGTCAACGAGGCCTATCTGAGACTGGCGAATGCCAGGGATCTGGACTGGAAGGATCGAGCGCATTTCTTTGCGGTATCGGCCAATGTCATGCGGCGGATACTGATTGACGGGGCGCGGGCACGCCGGGCGGATCGTCGCGGAGGCAAGGATATTCAAGTCGCCCTGGACGATGCACCTGAGGTCTCCACGCAGAACGACCCGGATCTGATCGCTCTCGACGATGCGCTCAAAGAGCTGGCGAAGGTCAATGAACGGCAGAGTCGGGTGGTCGAGTTGCGCTATTTCGGCGGACTGAGTGTGGAGGAGGCCGCCGAAGTGCTGGGAGTCTCGGCCGATACGGTGATGCGAGACTGGCGGTTTGCCAAGGCGTGGTTGAAACGAGAGATGGTTCGTACCAGTTGATCCCGTTGATCATGGAAGTGGGAGAAAATGGCTTTTGACGTCCGGCTGACAATTGACGATATATTCCACGTGGCCTGCGACCTCAAGGATGAGGCTCGTTCAGTTTATCTTGACGAGGCTTGCGCCGGAAACGGCGACCTGCGCCGCGAAGTCGAGGATCTGATCAGGCATCACGAAACATCCGCAACATTTCTCGAACGCCCGGCTTTGCACGATGCCGCGATCCGGCTGGCCCGGAATGCCACCACTGCTGAAGAAGATCCTGGTAAAACGCCCGATTCTCCTGATTCTTCTGATTCTTCTGATGATGCCGGCTGGATGATCGGTCAATACCGCATTACCGGTCAGCTTGGGCGTGGAGGCATGGGCGTTGTCTACCTTGCCGACGACACATTGCTCGATCGACAGGTCGCGATCAAGGTCCTGCAGAAGAGCCAGATTCAGAATGAAGACCGGGTGGCGAGGTTTGCGCGCGAGGCACGGATGATGGAAGAGCTCAAACAGCTCAGACATCCGAACATCGCGGAGATCTACGAGGAGACGACGCATCATGACAGCCCCTGCATTGTGCTGGAATATGTGCCGGGCGAGACGCTGGCCGACAGGCTCGAACGGGGACCGATACCGGCGAATGAGGCTCTGCGCCTGGCGAAGCAGATTGCGGAGGCGTTGATCAGCGCGCATCGACAGCACATAGTTCATCGCGACCTCAAGCCGGCCAATATCAGAATCACTCCGGACGGCACGATCAAGGTTCTCGATTTCGGGCTCGCGAAGAGGTTTTATCCCGAGCCCGGCAGCGAGGAGATCAGCGAGTTCCAGACTCACAGCCTGTCGCTGACTGAAAGCGGGATGATCATCGGGACGCCGGCATACATGAGCCCCGAGCAGTGGAACGGCAGCGAAACGGATCAACGGACCGATCTGTGGGCGTTCGGCTGCGTTCTATACGAAATGCTGACCGGCAGGGCGCCGTTTTCGCGCAGGACCAGAGCCGAGACGATGAAGGCGATTCTCGAATCTTCACCGGACTGGCAGTCGCTGCCGCAGGATACTCCGATCGTCATTCAGGATCTGCTCAGAAAGTGCCTCATCAGGGACTCGTCGCTTCGACTCAAGCATACAGCCGAGGCGGGTCTGGCCATTGATCAAGCGTTGGGTGAAGGCCGTTTCGCACCTGGCTTGCTGATCAAATCATGGATCTGGAAGATCGACCGCAAAGTGATCACTGCCGCCGCCGCCATCGCCATTGTCGCCGGCTCAATCGGCATCTGGAATTACCCGCCGGCGCGCAATTTCCTGTCACGGCGGCAGACATTCAGCATTGAGATCAGCGCCCGCGACGATCTGACGGCTATCCTGCAGAAAAAGTTCAAAGGCTCGAATCCGGAAGTTCTCAGAGCTGTCATGAACAATGGAACCGATCTCACCGGCCGCGACGTTCTCGTCGATGAAGACGCCCGGGCTCTTCGTCAAAACCAGGATTACAAAAAAGGCATCGACGAAATCATCGATGTCCTGAAAAAGAAGATCGCCGCGGAGGGCGCGACCGCGCAGATCCAGGCAATTCTGGCGCAGGCGCATCTCTTCCGCTATTACCTCATCGAAGACGAGCGCGATAAATCGGAAGCCGTGAAGCTGGCCGGCGAAGCCAAAAAGCTTGCCCCGGAATCGCTTGAGGTCATGATCGCTCTCGGAGAAGTTTTCAATGCGATCGGATGGCAGCGCGATGCCATCCAGACCCTGACTGCCGCCGATTCGAAATACCCCGGCAATCCAGATGTGCTCATCGGCCTTGCCAGGGCTTATGATATCGGCGGCGATGACGACGCGGCAGCCGGGAAATATTATCAGGCCGCAATCGATGCCCGCTTCAAACAGGATGGACAGTATTTCTGGAGTGATTACAATGAACTAGGCGCCTTCTATTTTTCCCGCGGAAAATACGAAATGGCGGTTTGGAACTGGAGCAAAGTCATCGAGCTTGAGAAGCTCAACCCGACGGGATACAGCAATCTTGGCCAGGCGTTGATGGCTGAAGGTTGTTTGCAGCCGGCGATCGATGCCCTGACGAGTTCGATCAGGGTCCGGGGTACTCCTGAAGCATACATCAATCTTGGCGCGGCTTTGATATACGCCGGTAGATACACCGCGGCGATCACTGTCATGGAAGACGTCACTAAAAGGCGGGTCGTTGAAGATCAGAATCAGATGGAACTCTGGGGAAACCTTGGCGATGCTTACCGTCTAGGCGGCCGGCCGGATGACGCGGCCACAGCCTATGACAATGCGTTGAGGCTTGCGCAAAACCATCTCCTTCAGCATCCTGGAGATTCTGACGTGATCTCGCAAAAGGCTGAATACGTGGCCAAACTCAATGCCCTCGGGCGTCAGAATAATGGCGGCGAGAATCCGATTCTGATCATTGACGATCTGCTCAAAAAACAGGCCGATTGCCTGAGCTGCCTTGTCTCCGGCGCCGTTGTCTTTCAAATTGCCGGCAACCGGAACAAGGCTTTGGAATATGCCGGCCAGGCAGTCGATGGCGGTTACAGCATCCCGCTGCTCCTGAACAATCCCGATCTCGCCGGATTGAGAGATCAAAGAGAATTCAGACAGTTGGCCGCGCGTTATCGGGCTAAATGCTGATTTTTATTTTATTTTTTCACAGAATCCAACATCGATTAATTGGAGTACCAAATGCCGATTCCAGTTCCAATAGTTATTACGGTTACCGCCACGCCTGATCCAAATGATCCGGGCAAGTTGAATATTTCGACGGACAAACCTGACACGATTTTTCTTTCATACATCGACGACGACCAGGTGAGGTGGGTGTGCAACGACGGGGATGTGGAGGTTCGCTTCGGACCGGCAAGCAATCCCTTCGACGCCGGAGCCTATGCCGGCGGCACCTACCAGACTCAGCCTGGAGGATCCGTGATTTCCGGCTCGCTTGAGCCTGATCTGCTCAATCCCGATCCTGAAACCTTCAATACTTACAAGTACTCGATCGTCGTCACCAGCACCGACAAGACCCGTGTTGGAACGCGCGACCCGAGATTCAAGACCAGGCGCAATACTGTTTATCGTGGAAGGAATACCGATAATAAATAACCGGCAATCAAAGGAAGAGGGAAGATGAATCCGAATTTTTTATTGATCCTGATAATTATCCTCGCGGCCATCCTGTTGTGGAATCGCCGCCGGACCAGAGCGGAGCAGGAGCCATCGGAATTTCCGATCCCGCGGCCTGAGGACGATTTCGTGGAGGCTCCGAGGAAAGATGTTTCAATCGGTGTCGAGAGAGAGAATGGCGTCCCCGTTTCTCTGACTGTGACGCCATCGAACCTTGTCATCGGTCCGGATGAGCAGGCTGCATGGAAGAGCATGGAAGGGAAGATTGAAATCCGTTTCAGCCCGAACCAGTCTCCGTTTGGTGGGACTTCATTTACCGCAGCCAGAGGCGGGATCGCGTTGTCGGGCAAACCTGCGCAGGCGACTTCTCTCAATTACATCGTTCTATTGACGACCTCGGATGGCTACCTGATCAGGCAGGATGCCACGCTGACCGCTGCGAGCGGTCAGGATTCCGCATCATAAATCAGGACCCTGGTCCAAAATGGCGCGCAATCGATTCGAAATTTATCGTGAATCGGGTGAGCCTGATAAAGATCGTGTCCGGCCATGTCGTCGAAGACGACGATCAATGCGCAGGAATAGCTCCGGTCGATGATCGGGCGGTCCGTTGAAGACGGCTTGCCGGTGAATCCGAATCGGACCGATTCGATCGTCGTCAGTGAGCGGACGCCGTCCTGGAACTGTTTATTTTCTTGCTCGGTCAGATCCGGCCTCAGCCAGAAATATACGGAGTGTGCCAGCATATTTGCCTTCCTTGATGCTCTACTCGATTATCCGCCGGCCGTCTATCCTGTAATTGCCGCTGACAATCAGGGCGACAGCTTCCGGATAGATTCTGTGCTCTTCATCAAGAATTCTTGCAGAGAGCGATCCGGCAGTATCCCCCGGCATCACCGGCACTACGGCCTGTTTGATTATGGGGCCATGGTCGAGTTGTTCGTCAACCAGATGCACCGTGCAGCCCGAGGCTTTGACGCCATATTCGATCGCCTGTCCCTGAGCGTCGAGTCCAGGAAATGATGGCAGCAGCGATGGATGAATATTGAGAACACGGTGTTCGAACTCGCGGATGAACCACGGAGAGAGCAGGCGCATATAACCCGCCAGGCAAACCAGATCCACACTGCGCCGGTGAAGTTCCGCGGCCATCGCCCGATCATGCTCTTCACGCGTCTTTCCCTTATGGTTGAGAAAGATCCCCTCTATCCCACGCTCACGCGCGCGCTCAAGACCGGCAGCCGTCTCAATGTTGCTGATTACCAGCGCGATTTCCGCGCCTGGAACCTTCCCACCACTCACCGCTTCGGCCAGCGCAACCATGTTCGAACCGCGACCTGATATCAGTATGCCTATTCTTTTCATAAAAACAGATGAATTACCTGGAAGAAAGATAGATTACGAAACAGACGAAAATTTTTTCAGGCGGTCAATCTGCCTGATAATCCGAGTTTGCTGAAAACGTAACAATTGAGCTTCACGAACCAAACAGTTTTTTGACCTTTTTCGTCTGTTTCGTTTATTTCGTCTGTTTCGTAATCTTCTTCTCCGGAATCTTCTTCACCGGTGCCTGAGGCTTCAGATTATTCTCGAACAGTTTGAGGATGCGTTTGTATTCATCTGCCCAGCTTGAGGGCTGGACGAACCCATGATCTTCGACGGGATAGACCGCGAGTTCCCAGTTCTCCTTTTTCAGCTCGATCAGCCTCTGTACGAGCCTGACAGAGTCCTGGAAATGAACGTTGACATCGACCATGCCGTGGCAGATGAGCAATGCGCCTTTGAGTTTGTCGGCAAAATAAATTGGCGAGCTGCGCTTGTAGCTTTCGGCGTCGCCCTGCGGGGCGTTGAGAATATTGGCGGTGTAGCCGTGATTGTAATGCGCCCAGTCGGTGACAGGGCGCAGCGCGGCGCCGGCGGCGAACAAATCAGGCTCGGTAAACATTGCCATCAGCGTGATGAATCCGCCGTAGCTTCCGCCGTAAAGTCCGATCCGTTTCGGATCGACGCCGTGCTCATTGACCAGATATTTGACCGCATCCACATGATCGGTGAGATCCGCCCCGCCCATGTGGCGGTAGATCCCCGTGCGCCAGTCACGGCCATAGCCCGCGGATGCTCGATAATCGACGTCAATTACGAGGAAGCCTTTTTCCATCAACAGGTGATGGAACATATACTCGCGGAAATACGAGCTCCACCATTTGTGCACATTCTGCAGGTAGCCCGCACCGTGAACGAAAAAGACCGCGGGGCCTCCCTTGCTGTAATTGGCCGGCTTGTAGATCCTGGCGGGGACATCGGCGCCATCACGGGCCTTGAAGGTCACGATGGGAGGATCGATCCAGTTGTAAGTGGAGAATTCGGCGACCGGAGAAGTTGTCACCTGTCTGGCTTCACTTCCCGGTGATGAAGCTGCAATGTAGAGTTCCGGCGGCTTGTTGCTGTATGACCGGACGATCGCCAGCGTCTTCTCGTCGGGAGAGATGGTCGCATCATTGTTGCCCGCCATGCTCGTGATTCGCGTTCGGGCGCCTCCGCTTACCGCCATCGAATAAAGGTGCCGCTCGAATGGGCTGCCCTCGCTCGATGTGAAGAAGAACCTTGTCTTGTCCTGCGACAGCCTGACGTCGGAGACTTCGAATTTGCCCGATGTCAGCTGCTTCGACTGGCCCCCGTCTATCGATGCCGTGTAGAGATGCGACCAGCCATCCCGCTCAGATCCGAAATAGACCGTCTTGTTGTCGGGCAGCCAGCCCAGCGTGAATGACAACGGACCTCCAACCCAGGCGTCGTCGTGCAGATGATCCAGAATCCTGGTTTTTCCGGTTCCCGGATCGACCAGCATCACCCAGCGGTCCTTGTTGTCGGCGGCGCGAGCCATGACCACAGCGTTCCTGCCGTCCTCAGACCATTGCAGGTTCATCAACTGTACGTCGCGATCTTTTGGCTGTGCCTGCGAACCACTTTGCCCCGATTGCCCCTGTTGCCCCGATTGCCCCTGCGGGTTTGAGGGAGCTTCTTTAATTCCATGCTCCACATATTTTGCCTCGCCGGTTGCGACATCGAGAATGACGATTCTGCTGCGCCCCTGAGAGTCACCGACCTTCGTTCTGGAGGGAATGTCCTCGGTGTAAGCGCTTTCAGTGACGTAGTTCGGAATGATCGTATTTTTGTTTCCGGTTGGCGGTTGAATTACGCCGGCAGCGACAAATTTTCCGTCAGCAGAAAGCTGAAGGTTCGAAACCGACTGACCGGCAGGCGGCGAGAACGGTTTGCGCTTTTCCAGCAGCTTTCGTTTGGCTTCCTGCTCTTCGCGGTTGAGAGCTTTTTCTTTGACGGCCTGAATCAGCTCACGTTCCTCTTTTTTGAGAAACTCCTGGCTGTCTGTGCCTTTGCGCGGGGACTCGGAGGGGCCGCCGCCGCCGGCTCTGATATCGGTCAACTGCACCAGCGATCCCCCATCCAGAGATATCTGGTAGAGATTATTCTGACGCGTGAAGACGATACTCTTCTGGTCGGTTGTGAATTTAGGACTGTTCTCTCCATCGATGGTGCCGGTCAGTTGCCTGCGCTCGCCCTTTGCGTGATCGTAAATGAAGATATCCCCTTCTTCCGCAAACACCGTGAGTCTCTTGTCCTTCGAAAGATCGCCTCCCGCCGGGGGAGCCTTTTTTGCCTCTTCTTCCGAAAGCGGCCTGAGCCCGCTGCCGTCACGATTGACTACGTAGAGCGAAGGCTCTTTGAGACGCGGTTCTCCAGCTCGTTTCCAGCGGAAATAGATCTTCTGGTTGTCCTGTGACCAGTAGACGCGGTTAGGTTCATATCCGACAAGATCCGGCCCGCGCATGATGCTGTCGATCGTCAGATCGAACTTCTTTGGAGCCGTCTGTGGCTGCTGTGCGTATGCTGTCGATTGAAAAGTGAGCAGGCTACAGATGCATATCCCGGTTATCAGGCGTTTGAAAAACGAGGTTCTCATAATCAGTTTTCCAGGGGGAGCTGAATAAAAAAGTTTAAAGTTTGAACCTGACTTTACCGTCACCATCGACGACTTCTCCGATCATGTAAAAAGGTTCGCTGGCTCTCTCCAGTTGGTCCTGGACGGACTGAGCGTACTGCGGGCTTGTGATTACGACCATGCCGATGCCCATGTTGAAGGTTCTGATCATATCTTCCCTGGGTACGTTGCCGATTCGTTGAATCAGGTCGTAAACGGGCAGGATGGGCCAGCTTCCCCAGCGTATTGCGACATCGACATTCGAAGGCAGGATGCGCGGGATGTTTTCAACCAGTCCACCGCCTGTGATATGAGCCAGTCCTTTGATCATGCCTTCGTGCTCTATCAGGCGCTCGAGCGCCGGCAGATAATTCTTGTGAGGCTTGAGCAGTTCTTCACCAACGGTGCAACCGAGTTCAGGAACTTTGGAATCGATCTGATAGCCCTGAACATCAAAGAAGATCTTTCTCGCAAGGCTGTAGCCATTGGTGTGGAGCCCCAGAGACGGCAGCCCGATGACTACGTCGCCGGCGGTGATACGGGCTCCATTGATCACTTTTCGACGGTCGACTATGCCGACGATGAACCCGGCTATGTCGTATTCTCCGTTTTGGTAGAATTCAGGCATTTCGGCGGTCTCGCCTCCAAGCAGTGCACAGTTGCCTTCTCTGCAGCCCTTTGTGATCCCTTCGATGATCTTCTCGATGATATCCGGGTCGAGCTTTCCTGTTGCGATGTAATCCATGAAAAACAGGGGTCTTGCACCCTGAACCAGAATATCGTCGATGCAATGCGCCACGAGGTCATACCCGATGGTGTTGTGAATTCCCGTTGCGAAGGCCATCTTGAGTTTCGTCCCGACACCGTCGCAACTCGCGACGAGCACAGGCTCACGGACATCCATGAAGGATCCGTTGAACATTCCTCCGAAACTCCCGATCTCGGACATGACGTTTTCGTTGAAGGTCGTTTTGGCAAGTTTCTTTATTCTCGAAGTGGCGATATTGGCCGCATCGATGTTGACACCGGCGTCTTTATAAGTGAATGAGTCGCTCATAGTTTGAAATTTGATCCCTGTTGATCGCTGTCTATAGTTAACTGTCGCCTTAATTCTGAAACATTCCTCGCAGTTTCATCGGTTGCCTGTGGATCGATGTTGAATCCGATGATCAGGTGATCTCCAGGCCGTATGCCCGCCGGAAGAAGCCTTGCTGGCATATCGATCTGCGTGCTCAGCTCATCGCTGATAATGACGATTGCAATGTCGCCCTCGATACGGTCGACATATCCTCTCACCTGATTTGATGATTCACCTCTATCCTGCATGGTTAGTTCAATCATTCAGTTCAGTCGACTTCGACCGCTGTCCGCGTCGATTTTTTGGCCATGGCTGTCGAAAACTCGACGCTTTCGATTCTTCCGAGCCACATTGCCGCCGTCTCGGCGCCGCGTTCCTGACGGACCTGATAATTCCTGCCGTCGGAGAATATTGAAATTTCGCGATTAAGATCTGTGCGATAGATCTGAATATTCGATTTCTTCAGCCTGTCGAGAGTGCTTTGAGAGGGATGTCCGTATCGGTTATCCATCCCGCACGAGATGATCGCCATCTGAGGCCCGACAGCGTCGAGGAACTTTCCGCTGGTCGCGTATCGGGATCCGTGATGGCCGATCTTGATCACCTGAGCGTTGATTGGAAATCCGGACTTGAGCATTGCCGCTTCAGTCTCGAACTCAGCGTCGCCGGTGAAGAGCATCGAGAAGCTGCCGTATGTCAGTCGAAGCACAACCGAGTTGGCATTCTCCAGACTGCCGCCCGAGCGAATCCTGGTAATCCACTGGTTATCGCCTTTGGGGAAAAACGCCTCCAGTTTGATTCCTGAATCCAGATCAAAGGTCATCCCGCTTTTGGCGTTGATGAAACTGATCCGTTTGCTTTTGATTGCCTTGAGCAGCCGCTCGTACTCGGCGCTTGAAAAATCTCTTCCGCTGTCGAGAAAATTCCGGATGCTGAATGACTCGATCACGCTTCTCATGCCGCCGATATGATCGGCGTGAGGGTGCGTGGCGACTGCCAGGTCGATCCCGCTCACCTTGTGTTTTCGCAGCGCCGCGACGACCGTGTCGCCGGACTGCGGATTGCCGGCGTCTATCAGCACTGTCTTGCCGCCGGGCGTGACTATCAGCATGCTTTCGCCCTGTCCGACATCGAGAGCGTAGACCTGAAGTCTCCCCTGGGTATTGAATTCCGGCGGAGGCTCGGGAATTTCGGGCTTGTAGCGTCGCAGCCAGTAAAAGGCCCCGGCAATGATCACCGCTGAAAGAAGAATTGCGAAAAGAGCTTTGAATTTACCCATCTCAGGCAGTCTGGAATTATTCAGTCGGTAGTAAGTGACAGCGAGCTGTGGTCTTCGCGTTCTCTGATCGTCTGGACTTTGCTGCCGAGCCTGGTCGGGTAATTCCCGGTGTAGCACGCGCTGCAAAATTTCGTGTTGCGCAGATCGCCGGGCGTTTCGCCGCAGGCTTCAAGCAGTCCTTTGAGGCTCAGGTATCCCAGAGAATCGGCCTCCAGGAACTTGCAGATCTCGTCAGTCGAATGCTGATATGCGATCAGTTCCTCTTTGGTCGGCGTATCCACCCCGTAATAACAGGGAGCGATGGTCGGCGGGCAACTGATGCGCATATGTACTTCGCGAGCGCCCGCGTCCCGCATCATCTTGACGATCTTCTGGGAAGTCGTGCCGCGCACGATCGAATCGTCGATCAGAACCACGCGGCGCCCCTCGATCAGGTCGCGCACTGGATTGAGCTTGATCTTGACTCCAAAGTGTCTGATCTGCGAGCGCGGCTCAATGAAAGTTCTTCCGACATAATGGTTGCGCATCAGCCCGAAACGGAATTTCAGCCCCGATTCGGCCGCATATCCGATGGCTGCGGCCACACCGGAATCGGGCACCGGGACGACTATGTCGGCATCGGCCGGGCACTCCCGCGCAAGAAAGCGGCCAAGCAGATGGCGGCTCTTGTTGACGCTGCGCCCGAAGACCAGCGAATCGGGGCGCGAAAAATAGACGTGCTCGAAGATGCATTGGGTCACTGGCTTCTGTTCGAAGGCATGAACCGAATGAGTCCCGTCCTTATCGACGATGACGATCTCGCCGGGCGCAACATCGCGCAAGTATTTCGCTCCAATCAGATCGAAGGCACACGTCTCTGAGGCAAAGACAATGGCCGAATCCAACTGGCCCATGCAGAGAGGTCTGAATCCGCGAGGGTCGCGCACCGCTATGAGGCTGTTCGGCGTGGCGAAAAGCATCGAAAATGCGCCTTCATCCTTGCCCAATGCCTCGATGATCGCGCCGGTCAGATTGCCGGCCTTCGATCGCGCGATCCGATGCAGCACGACTTCAGTGTCGGATGTCGATGAAAAGATGGCCCCATCACTTTCCAACTCGTGCCTCGCTTCAGTGGCGTTGGGCAGGTTTCCGTTGTGGCACAGGGCGAGCTGCCCGTAGCTGCACTTGACTGAAAATGGTTGAGCCTCGTTGATGCTCACTTTCCCGGCTGTCGAATACCGGACATGACCGATGGCCATCCTTCCGGGCAACCGGCTGACCACCTCTTCCTTGAAGATATCGTTGACGTGACCCATGCCGCGCTCGGCAGATAACTGATCTCCGTCGGATGAAACTATGCCGGCTGATTCCTGACCCCGGTGCTGAAGCGCGTATAGCCCCAGATACGCCATTCTCGCCGCTTCATCGTGGCCGTAAATGCCGAAGACCCCACATTCTTCGCGAAATTTATCGAACATAAGCTAATGAAATTTGAAAAGTGATAATTGAAAGGTGAAAGGCAGTATAAACAATCCGGCGCGAAGGGGAAAGGATTGGCCGATGATTACAAAATCCTGGAATTGAACGCAACCGTATTTCATTTTCGTTGTGAATCTTCCTCACCTGAAATAAGCAGATCCTTTAACTGATTTTCGGCTATTGGTTGGCAGTATTCTGCAGCAGAGCTTTCAGCTCACGGACTTTCTCCGGATATTTTTCCGCAAGATTGGTCTTCTCGCCGGGATCTTTCGAGAGGTCGTAGAGCTGGTCAACAGTGTCGGCTCCAAGTTCGGTATTGGTTGTGACGTTTCGTTTAGGTCCCTCGCGTGGTGCGATATATTTCCAGTTTTGACTTCGAATTGCGAGAGTGCCGGCGTGTTCGATGATGTGAGTGCGGCCCCGGCGGCGTTTATCGAGAAGCGCCGGGAGAATATTCATGCTGTCGGGAGATTGCTCTTTGATCGCCTTCTGTCCGGTGAGAGACGCGAATGAGGCCAACAGGTCAATCTGGCCAATGATTGAATCCGAGATTCCCGGCCTGACGCGACCTGGCCAGCGCAGGATGAACGGCACCCGCGTGCCTCCTTCAAAGAGGCTGTATTTGCCGCCGCGAAACACACCGGCAGGTTTATGTGCGCCGAGCTTTTCGACGGCGAAATCCCGGTAGCCGTCGTCGATCACCGGCCCGTTATCGCTTGTCAGAATAACGATGGTGTTGCCTGTCAGCTTGAGTCTGTCGAGTGCCGCGAGTATTTCGCCGACGCTCCAGTCGAACTGGACCAGCGCATCGCCCCTCGGACCCATCGAAGTCCTGCCCGCAAACCTCGGGTGCGGCACTCTCGGCACGTGTATGTCATGAGTTGCAAAATAGAGGAAAAATGGCTTGTTCTTCTGCTCTTCGATAAACCTGACGGCTCTGCCCGTGAAGACTTCAGCCATCTCTTCATCGATCCAATGTGCCGATTTGCCGCCTGTCTGAAAACCTATTCGGCCGATGCCGTTGACGATGCTGTCGTTGTGTCCGTGACTCCAGTCCATCTTCAGGCTGGCGCGCTGTGTTGTGCCTGTAGGTTCTCCCGCGAAATTCTGATTGTAATTGACTCTGATCGGATCGTTCGGGTCGAGGCCGACCACCTTGCGATTCTCGACATAGACTGTCGGCACGCGGTCTCCGGTCGCCGCCATGATGAATGAATAATCGAAGCCGATATCGAGCGGAGTGGCGTTTATTTCCTTGTTCCAGTCAAGCTCGCTTTTCCCGTCGCCAAGTCCCAGATGCCATTTGCCGATGACCCCGGTTGAGTAACCCGCATCTTTCAGGACCTGAGCCAGTGTCCTGCGGCCCGGCTCAATAATCATCGCCGCGTCGCCTGGAAGAACTCCCGTCCCTTTCTGCCTGAATGCATATTGCCCGGTGAGCATCGAAAACCGCGATGGCGTGCACGTGGCCGAGGATGCGTATGCGGCTGTGAAGCGGATGCCTTCGCGCGCCAGCCGGTCGGAATTCGGCGTCCGGGCCCCGGTTCCTCCATAAACGGCCAGATCGCCGTAACCGATATCATCGGCATAGATCAGCACTATGTTTGGAGCCTCAACGACCGGATCGGCTCCGGCGCCGGTATAAATACTTGCCCAGCAAACGATAAAGATAATTAAGATTATCCACCTGCATTGAGTCATATCATTTGGAACGGAGAGATTGCGTAACAGGAGAAGGAAGATAGATTACGAAACAAACGGAATAAACGAAACAGACAAAAAATATCAAACTTTGATCATTTGAACCCGTCAGATTTAAGTCCTTAAACCTGGAATTATCGCCTGTCCCCATCAGGTATTATTCGTGTGGTTCGTTTATTTCGTTCGTTCCGTAATCTCACTTGTTAAATTGCGGTAGCGCCGCCATCGACAACGAATACCTGGCCGGTGACGAATGAAGATTCGTCTGAAGCGAGGTAAAGGGCCATGCCTCCGACCTCATCCGGTCTTCCGACGCGAGGGATCGGCTGGGCTGTCTCGAGTTTTTTGACGTAGTTTTCATTCTTCCAGAAATACTCGCTGAAATCGGTCTCGATCAAGCCCGGGGCGATGGCATTGACGCGGACGTTGTGACGCCCGAATTCCATGGCCCAGTTGCGGGTCATCATG
Source organism: Acidobacteriota bacterium (assembly GCA_016710075.1). GTDB lineage: Bacteria > Acidobacteriota > Blastocatellia > RBC074 > RBC074 > JADJLO01. The sequence goes on from JADJLO010000021.1 coordinate 18,310, forward strand.
ATGAGCGAGGCCTTGGTTGCGCTGTAAAGCAGTCCGCCCATCTGAGGTCTGAGGCCGGCGATTGAAGCGATATTGATGATCGATCCGCCGGTCTTTCGTTCGATCATCTTCGGTACAGTCAGGCGGATCAGTCGCAAAGCCGAGACCACATTGATCTCGAACATCTTTGCCAGCATCTCATCGGTTACGTCGAGCGCCGGTCCCTGTCCGATGTTGGTTGCGCTGTTGTTCACCAGAATGTCTGCCGGGCCGAAAACCTTCTCGGTCTCGCTGACCAGATTCTGCAGATGATCGGCGCGTCCCACGTGGCACTCGACACAATGAATTTTGCCGGGAAGCGATGCGTACTCCTGAGCCGTGGCCTGAAGATTCTCCATCTTGCGGCTGGCAATTACCACATTGGCTCCCGATTCCGCCAACCGGTGGGTTATGGCCTTGCCGATGCCGCGACCTCCGCCTGTGACAATGGCGACTTTGCCGGAAAGATTGAATCCACTCATGATTTTTAAGCTCCTTGTCTGGAAATGAATCAAGTTATCTGAATCTGCAGACAACGCTATCGTTGAATCATCGGGGCTGTCAAGCTCAGTCGCTTGACAATCATTCACTTATTTATCAATCTCGGATTTCATATCCCAAAATTCTCAAATCACAAATTGGAGTTTCTCATGGAAGCAAAAGCAAAATCCGATGTGAAGATAAACGACAAGCTCTACATCAACGGGACCTGGGTCAAATCTAATGGAACCGGGATGATCGATGTCATCAATTCAACCACCGAAGAAGTCATGGGGCGGATTCCCGAAGGAACTGCGGAAGATGTCATCGCCGCTGTCTCGGCTGCGAAGAATGCGTTCGAGTCATGGTCGACGACTTCGATTGAAGACCGCGCGAAATATCTGAAATCTATTTCAGACAAGCTGGCGGAGCGCCGGGATGAGTTGGCCGATATCATTGCCAATGAAGTTGGAATGCCCCTGCCGATGGCCACTGCGGTACAGGCCGGAATGCCCGCCCTGATCATGGGCTCTTATGCCCAGATCCTTCAGGATTTTAAATTTGAAGAGAAGATCGACAACGCTCTCGTCGTCAAAGAGCCGGTCGGCGTGGTCGGCGCGATCACGCCATGGAACTATCCGCTGCACCAGGTTGTGGCAAAGGTCGCCCCCGCGCTCGCTGCCGGATGCACCGTGGTTCTCAAACCCTCGGAAGTCGCCCCGCTGACGGCATTCATTCTGGCTGAGATCTGCGATCAGGTCGGCCTGCCCGCCGGCGTATTCAATCTGGTGACCGGATACGGACCCGTCGTCGGTGAAGCCATTGTCTCTCACCCGGATGTGGACATGATTTCATTCACCGGTTCGACCCGCGCCGGCAAACGTGTCAGCGAGGTGGCTGCCCAGGCGGTCAAACGAGTCTCTCTGGAACTGGGCGGCAAATCGGCCAATATCATTCTCGATGATGCGGACTTTAATAAGGCAGTGGCCAGCGGCGTCGGCAGCTGCTATTTCAATTCAGGCCAGACCTGCTCCGCTCTGACACGAATGCTGGTTCCGAAATCGCGCCACGACGAGGCTGTCGCCATTGCCAAAAAGACCGCGGAAGGCTTCACGGTCGGCGATCCGCGCGAAGGTAAATTCAAGCTCGGCCCGCTGGTCTCAGCGACTCAAAGAGATCGCGTGGTCAACTACATCAAAAAGGGAATCGATGAGGGCGCCGTTCTTGTCACTGGCGGGCCCGAAATGCCCGAGGGCCTCAACAAAGGCTTTTCGTTCGCCCGACGGTCTTCGCCAATGTCAATAATCGCATGACGATCGCTCAGGAAGAGATCTTCGGACCAGTCCTCTCGATCATTCCCTACGAAGATGAAGAAGACGCCGTCAGAATCGCCAATGACTCCATCTACGGCCTGGCCGGAGGCGTCTGGGCGGGTAGCGTCGAGCGTGCTTCACGCGTCGCTCGCAGGCTGCGCACGGGGCAGGTAGAAATCAACGGCGGCAGATTCAACCCCATGGTTCCTTTCGGCGGATACAAACAATCGGGTCACGGCCGCGAACTCGGCAAATATGGCCTCGAAGAATTCCTCGAAATCAAATCCATGCTCATGTAGAAAGAAGAGATTAAAAGATTACGAAAAAGACGGAATAAACGAAATAGACGAAAATTTTCAGGCAGTCAATGTGCGTGTTTAGGCACTTTTCGTTTGTTTTCGTTTATTCCGTCTGTGTCGTAATCTACTTCTTATTCATTTACCGGAAACTTTAACCTCAGCCAGCGCAAAAAAGCTCTGGCCTGAATCTGTCGCCCACTTCGGGCGGTTTTATTTTCAACTTTCGTTTCTTCTTACCCGGATGAATCGGTAGCTTGATATCAGTTCCGATTGACGCTGCGTAACATCGGTTGTTTGAATGGAAACTTGTCCGGATGCACCTTTCAACCTTTTCTTACCGGAGAATCGGCGATGCAGCTCCGGGTTGAGGAGGGTTTTGAAATTCGGATCATTCGATCCGAGCAGCTCGATGTTCTGCCGCGTGGAGGGCTGATCTACATCCTCGCGGAAAAGGATTTCGATTGAGTCGATCCTGCAGCTCCTGCCAAGATCCACCTGCCACCATTCTGTTTGTCCGGAGTTGATGTCCGAATGCCATGCCGAATATTTCCCGGCCGAATAAGTCAGGCCGTCGTTTGCCGTGCCTGGCATCCCTGTCAGTTTCGGCCACGTCTTGAAACTTGAAGCCGTGGCGCGCCTGTTGAGCGCCAGATTGCCGGTGTTATCGGCTTTCATGCCGGGCGCATCTGTTGACCCCGGCAGCGCCGGGGTTTGAAGCTTCAATGCTTTTTCCCCGGCGATGAAAATGTCTGGAAGAAAATCCGACACGGTCAGACCCATCTGGCCATAGACCTTGGTGACTGATGCAGGAAATTGAAGAGATCGGAAATTGATTACTGCGCGGTCACTCGGGTTGACGTTCCTGCTTTCAGGCAGGTCGCGATAAAACGCGTAATCGCGGAAGATCTCACGCGCCTTGAGCCACAAATCATCGCGTCCCGTGATCCTCGCGGCAGTTGTGATGACCGGCAGGCACAGACCGCAGAGCGCAACCGATCTGTCCTCTGCTGTCTTTTCCTGAGACCAGAAATAGGAGATGCCGATGGGGCTATAGGTCCCGTCAGCATTCAGCATGCCTTGCTTGATTGGCGGGTTTTCACTGTCTTTCCCGATAACCCAATCCGCCGCCCTGACGATCAGGCCGGCTGCGCGCGGGTCTCCGGTGTCGCGCCAGTATTCGATAACTCCGAGCAGCGAGTAACACCAGGCCCAGGGCTGGGCAGCCTGTATCACATCCGCGCCTCTGCTGATGTAATACCCCTTGCGGCCGAATGATTCTTCGGTTTGTTCAAAAAGCTGGATGTTCTCGCGTGCTTTATTCAGGAATCTCTCTTCGCCGGTGTAGCGGTAGGCAATAACCAGTCCGAATGTTGGCCATCCCAGCCATCGGGGCTCGTTCCAACCCAGCGAGTTGTAGTAATTGAAATTCATCCGGGCAAAGGCATTGCTGCCGTCCATTGCGGATTCGCGAACAGTCTCGTCGCCTGTCAGTGCCCAGTAAAGCCACATTCCTTCAATCCAGGTATGGCTCGGCACGGGCTCCCGGTAAGTTCCGTGATCTCCCTTCTCGTAAAAAGCCATGCCTTTGAGATTCCATTTGCGGTCGAGGTCGAAATAGTCGTCGGCACGGTAATGTCCCCACTCGGCTCGATACCGCGCCATCTCGCTTCCGAGTTGAAATGCACGCGCATCACCCGTTCGCAGGTATTCTCTGAGCAGGACAAAAGGAAGATCGTAATGGACATTCGCATATCCATCGCCCCAGGCGAGGTCGCCAAAATTCCGCCAGCCATATTGTTCGCCGTTTTCGCCTCTCTGCCGATACTCGAAGATCGAGGTCGCCGGCACCGCACCGGCGGCTTCTGATTGTTCTACTGCGTATGCTGCGGCGAGCATCTTCTCAAATCGCGGTGCCGCCTCCGCCATCTGACGATCCTGGCTGAATGGTTTATTCCAGTCCCGCTTTTCAATAAAGGCCGGACGCACGGCTCCAGTCGATGCGATGTATCCGGGATCGAGCCGGGCATTGAGCCGATTCGTCATTGTGAGCCCGTCGGCTACGTTTCTTCCAAGATAGAAGTCAACGGTCTTTGCTCTCGCTCCGTCAAAAATATGGTCCTCCCCGGTCTCCGGCAGAATGTCGAAATGAATCCCCGAACCATCGCTCTTCAAGGCTTTTGGAAAGTTTTCGGCAAATTCAGGTACCCCTATTTCCAACGGGGCGAATTTTAGAATTGCGTCCTGGCGCTTGAGAGCTATTGCCGATCTTGCTTCCGCGCCGTTTTTTACACTGCTCCCCGTCGAGATTGGGACATCAGCCGGAATCAGCATTGAAAGCTCTTTCAGGATGATGTGTTGGGCAAAAGGCGGTTGTCCGGTCCTGCCGGAGCCAAATCCATAAACCCCATTGTTCATCAAACTCAGCCGGGTTCTGACGAATGGCTGGCCTGCATAAATATAATATCGGATCGCGAATTGAAGATTATTTTGCAGCGGGTTGGAATCGTTTCTGAAAGAGCCCGTCTGCCTGATGACGACTCTCAGCCGATTTGATTCCTCAACGGTCGTTTGATTGATGACTGCATGAACGGAGAATTCCTTTCCACCTGAAACAAATATTTTTTCGCCGTCCGCATGCTTCAGTTTCAGCGGAGTAGAGAACTCAAGCGTCTGCCCGGAGGCTTTTCTGACGACTGCCGTCTCGGCCTCAGCCGGCAGGTCCCGTATCGGGCTTCCTGCGGGGTGAGAGAATCTAAGCGGCGAGTTGATTTGATGATCGGTCGCTTGCGCATCTCTGATCTCCACGTCTTCCTGACGCGGTGTTCCTTCATCCAATCTACAGATCCGCTGCGGTAAAAAACTATGCCCTTGTGTCGCAATCCTCGAACTCCCTGCCGTTGCCTCCCATTTCAGACTGTCTCGGTGCTCGAACCCAACAGTCTCGCCAGGTTTGAAAAGCATCGCATCGGTCACGGTCAAAGTGTCGGCGGCGCCGGACCTGGCGGCGATGACGGCCCTGGCCGGCAGTTTGGCCGAGATGCCGGCCGGTGCCCGCAGCGCTTCGTTATTGTCCAGCCTCAACCGGGTGATCATTTTGTCACCCGAAAGCGGCAACTCAATCTGCAACCGCGAACTGGAAACGATTATGGACTTGTCCGATTTATCCAAACCGACACCTTCAAACTGCATCCGCCCGCCATTCGTGAGAAAATGCATTCCATTCTTCCGGGGAGCGAAATCCACGAGAATCCATTTTATAGCTCTGTTAGTATCTCCAGGTGTCCCCTTCCATCTGGCCAGCACTCTGGTGCAGGTTGGAACCGGCTCGCCGCTTGAATCGACGACCGTCAGAGACGCTTCGTCAGCTATCGATGCCTGCTCCGAAATCGGAATGCCGATACTGACCGGCAGCGTTGCACTTGAAACTTCGATCCGGATTTTCACTTGCTGAGGGGCGCCGAGTGGAGGGACAACAGGTGACGGCCGATGATCTTTTATCAACAGCCATCCAAGGGCGATAACAACTGTTATTGATGCCGGCAGCATTACTCGTCGAAGCATGGCTCAAGAGTAGCGCAAATAGTCCTCTTTGCGCCATTGGCTGAGGCGAGGCAGGAAGCCAGCGCTTCCATAATCAAAATGACTCAAATCATGCAGGATAAGAAACCGGGATCGGCCAGTCCATTCGATTCGGCGGATCTGCTGAAATTGGGGCTGGTGGCCCTGGCCTGGGCTGTGCTCTATTTCGATGTTATTCGCCGGCTCGTCGATGACTGGCTCGTCGATGAGAACTACTCTCACGGGCTGATCCTTCCTTTCGTCAGCGTTTATGCAGTCTGGCGCAGTCGCCACGATCTGAGCAAAATACCTGCTGAGCCCAAAGTTGTTTCGGGCTTGCTCCTGCTCGCCATCGCTCTGCTTATGCTCTTTGCCGGCATTGTCGGAGCCGAATTGTATGTCACCAGAATCTCGATGCTGTTATCTTTGGCATCCCTGGTAATCTACTTTTTCGGTTACTTGTGGCTGCGCTTATTACTTTTTCCGATAGGATTGATGATTCTCACCATACCCATGCCAAATATCGTATTCAACCAGGTGGCTTTTCCAATGCAGCTCATGGCTTCCGGATTATGCCGCCCTGGTCATCAGATCTTTCGGCATACCTGCCTTGCGAGAAGGTAATATCATCGAACTGGCCAGCATGAAACTGCAGGTTGTCGAGGCATGCAGCGGCATACGGTCGCTCATGTCTCTGACCTCCGTTTGCGTTGTTTACGTGTATTTTGTTGAACAATCATGGTGGCGCAGGATCGTTCTCATCGCCGCGGTTTTTCCGATTGCTGTTTTTACCAATGCACTTCGCGTGGCTCTGACCGGATTAATCGCAAATTATCGGGGGCCTGTCTATGCCGAAGGTTTCATGCACGGCTTCTCGGGTTGGCTGGTTTTCACCCTGGCCGTGGTCATGCTGATCATTCTTCATCGCATCCTTAAAATCAAAATCGTGAAAATGGTTAAGCATTGATCCCTTGTGATTAAGATGAAAAAAGATTTGCGACTCATTTTTATGGTAATCATCCTGTCTGCCGCCGCCGCAGGAGCAAGCTATCTCATGCATTCGAGCGGAAACGAACAGGTTCCTCAAAGGGATGATCTGAGCAAGTTCCCGGAAACAACAGGAAACTGGACGATGACCGAAGACAGGCAATTGACTGCAGGAGAGATGAGAGAACTCAAAGCCGATGATTACCTGAGCCGTACCTACCGCAGCTCCGAAGGGGTTGACCGCTTACCTGTTCATAGCCTTTTACTCAAGTCAGAGGCATCGCCAAACTCTGCATTCGCCGCAGAACTGCCTGCCCGGTTCAGGTTGGACAATGGGTGACCATCGAATTCACAGTCCTGGAAACGATTCGCAAGGACGGCGCAGGGAAATCAACGAGTACGTGATCGAGAAGGACGGTTCTCAAATGCTGGCTTTTTACTGGTATCACGGAAGAGGGCGGGTGGATGCGGGCGATTTCACCGGAAGGGTTCATACCATCAGCGATGCCGTCATGCTCGGTAGAACCGACGGCGCCATTGTTCGTGTGATTACGCCATTTGCCGGAGCTGAATCTGAAAATCGCGCCAGGGCCGCTGCCCTCGCTCTGATCGATCAGTTACTTGCCGGTCTTGACCGTTACATTCCACGCTGAGCTGTGTTATCTTCACCGCAAGATCTTACTCGAAAGTAATAGACATTTTTCAAGAGAATTTTCAGGAGAATAAAGACACTTATGCTTTTAGAGGGCAAAAAGGGGCTTATCGTAGGCGTAGCCAACAAACACAGCATCGCCTGGGCAATCGCGCAATCCGCGGTTAAAGAGGGGGCGAAGCTTGCATTCAATTATCAGAACGAACGGCTGAAAGCGAATGTCGAGGAACTGGCAGCCACAATCGAGGGAGCAAAAATATTTCCCTGCGACGTAGGCAACGATTCTGAGATCGAAGAATTGATGAAGAACGTCGAAGCCGAGATGGGGCAGCTTGACTTTCTCATTCACTCTGTGGCTTTCGCGCCTCGTGAGGAACTCACCGGCGAGTTCGTCAATACCTCGCGTAGCGGATTTGCCACCGCGCTGGATGTCAGCGCTTATTCGCTGGTGGCGCTATCGAGGGCCGCCATGCCGCTGATGCGCGAGGGCGGATCGATAGTCACGCTCTCCTACCTCGGCGCCGAACGCGTCGTCCCGCACTACAACGTCATGGGAGTGGCAAAAGCCGCTCTGGAGGCTTGCGTCCGATACCTTGCGAATGACCTTGGCCCACGCGGCATCCGCGTCAACGCCATCTCCGCCGGCCCAATCCGCACTCTCGCCGCCCGCGGAGTTTCGGGCATCACCAAGATGGTCGATCACCACCGCGAAGTCGCCCCTCTGCGTCACGCCACTGAACAGGCCGAGGTCGGCGATACCGCCCTCTTCCTCGTCAGTTCCCTGAGTCGCGGCATTACCGGCGAGTTGATCTATGTCGACGGAGGCTACAACATCCTCGGCACTCTCGCACCAATGGATTGAAGAAGTTTTAAGTTTAACTTTTAACTTCTTATAGCCTCAGTCTTGGAGGAGCATCTCTACGTATTTTTTCAGGAGAGACTCGGTGAATGGCTCACCGGGTCTATTGTTGGAGATGAGGAACCATCCGGGATCAGCCGCCTGGTTGCGTTTGAAGACCATCTCGGCGACGGGTCTCGCATCGAGCATGACATTCTGGCTGAAGCTGATGCGCCCGCGGGCGAGGCCGCCGTCGGGCACGTAGCCGTGCTCCGGCAGTTTCGGCCATCCTATCTCTACCGTAAGAGTCCGGCCGCGATATCTTGCGCCATACCTCTCACCAACCATGGTGAAATTCTCGACACTGAAATTCCATTCCTGACATCCAACCTGGATCCCCGCCTGATCTGGCGTTTGCATGATCGAGCGGTTGATCTCTGCGCAGAATTTGTTGAGTTGATCCCAGACCCAGAGCTTGCCGCGCTCCCGCAACTGATCATTGGCAACTTTCAGTGCCAGGTAGTCAGCGACGTAGTCTTTGTTACTCATGTTATTCATGCTGCCTGTGATAGCTAAATTTCGTGGCGATTGGTGAGAGCCTTGTGCATTGTTACCTCATCGGCATATTCAAGATCTCCGCCGACAGGCAGGCCCATGGCGATTCGGGTAACTTTCAGACCAAGCGGTTTGAGCAGCCTGCCGAGATAGTTGGCGGTGGCCTCTCCCTCGGTGTTCGGATTCGTCGCGAGGATTATTTCCCTGACACTGCATTCGCCTGACTCATCAGGTCGCAGCCGGTTGAGGAGGTTTTTGATATGCAGTTCTTCCGGACCGATGCCGCGAATCGGTGACAGCGCGCCGTGAAGCACGTGGTACAAACCGTGGTACTCTCGCGTTTTTTCTATGGCCACCAGATTATATGGCTCTTCGACGACGCAGATGATCGTCTGGTCCCGCGTCAGACTGGCGCAGTAGCGGCATGGGTCGGCATCCGTCAGGTTGTTGCACACCGAGCAGAAGATGATCTTATCTTTTACTTCAAGAATCGCCGATACCAGCCGCTCAGCCTCTTCTTTTGTGGTCCTGAGAATATGAAATGCCAGCCTCTGTGCCGACTTGTGCCCGATGCCGGGAAGTCGCTTGAACTCATCAATCAGTTTTGTTACCGGTTCTGCGTAATCATGCATGGTGAGTAATAAGATTGCGAAACAGTGGAAAAAAGTTTGGTGATTAATGGGACGAATCAACTATTTTAACTGTTTCGCAACCTGCTTTCTTATAATCCGGGTAAATTGAGTCCGCCGAGCGCACTGCCGAGTTTGCCATGCATCACCTCGTCGACTTTGCGACCGCATTCATTGACAGCGGCCACGATCAGGTCCTGAAGCATGTCGATGTCACTTGCGGCTTCCGGCTCGATTTTGACGGAAAGGACTTCCTTGTTGCCGTTCATCTCGACCTTGACGATGCCTCCACCGGCAGTTGCGTCAACACTGAGCGACTGCATCTCCTTGGCCATATCCTCCTGCATCTTCTGGGCCTGCTTCATCATCTGCTGCAGATTCATGCCACCTGGTAGTTTCATTACTTTTCTCCTTCGACTTTAATAAAAGACCTGAATCAGATCATGTTCAAAAGTGCCGTTGTATTATTATTCATCGGCAGATCATTATCCACCCTGCACCTATGCCCGGCACGTATGCCCGGCACGTATGCAATGTAACAAATTGCATTATTCCTTCTCTTTCACCGAGAGTATTTCGCCTCTGGTCTGTTCGAGGATGAGGCGGACAGCCTGGCTTTGAAGCGCCTGTTCATTCATCTGCCTGAGTTTGACGTCGGCTTCGTCGATGCGTTCTTCGATCTGGCCGCTGATCCTGACGTCGATGCGCACGGGCACATTGAGCAGCCGCTGGCCGATGTCTTTAAAGAGGGTTCCGCTGTCGCGAACCCTTTTGGCGAACAAGTTCTCTGCTGCGAATGTGACAATCAGCGTGTTGTCCCTGAACTCGACCTGTTGAGCATCTTCAATCGAGGTCAGCACCAGTCCGCGGTTGAGTCTGTGCAATTCCTTCATAATCGCATCAAGTTCCCGGCCCGAAGCGACGGCGGTTTGCGGCAGAGTCGGTTTGTTGGCTGTTTGACGCCGGCCGGCATTCGATCCTGTTGAAAACATCGGTTCCGAATCGGACGGGTCAACCGGCTCCGAAAGATCCATGTCCGGAAAATCAGGAGGCTCGGGAAGGGAAGCCTTCGCTCCCCGGGGCTGCTGTGCGGCAAGACTTGATTCTGGTTCAGAACGATACGAGGAAGCAGCTGAACCATAACCACTCGTTTGCGATGGCGGCCTGGTCGATGACTGACTCGAAACTCCCGGCGATCGCGGCGTGGAGCTGGTCGATCCTGAAGGCCCACCGCTCTCACCGCCAGGCTTCTTCTCCAGATCCGCGAGCCGCGTGAGCCGGTTGATAAGTTCATCCAGCGAGCGTAGTTTGATGGCATGCGTCAGCTTCACAAGTCCCATCTCCAACTGGAACCGGGGATGCGGGGAATCCTTGATCTGCTTTTCGGTGTCCGCCAGCAGGTGAAAGCATCGGACTATGTCTTCCTCCGAATAACGCGACGCCAGTTGATCCAGACGCTCGACCTCGACGTCGGCTACTCCGATAACTTCGCCGCTCTTAATCCCGGATTTTACCAGCAGCAGGTGTCTCAGGTATGCCATCAACTCGCGTGCGAAGTTACGCAGGTCATAGCCTCTCGATGTTACATCTTCCACTAAATTGACGATCGTCGAAGTATCTTTCTCGATTATCGCTTCCGCGAAACTGCCCAGCGTCGCCGCACTGACCAGTCCCAGCGAAGCCGTTACATCCTCTTCGGTGATCTCTTCTCCGCTGAAAGCAATCACCTGATCGAATGCCGATTGTGCATCACGCAGGCTTCCTGCTCCCGCACGCGCGATCTCTCTTAATGCGCTATCCTTGATGCTGATATTTTCGCTGCCCGCTATTTCGCGCAGTCTCTGGAATATCTTTTCAGTAGGTATCTGCCTGAATTCAAACTGCTGGCAGCGCGAAAGAATGGTGTCCGGAACCTTGTGAAGCTCGGTCGTGGCCATGACGAAAATCACGTGAGATGGCGGCTCTTCGAGCGTCTTGAGCAGAGCATTGAATGCGCTGCCGGATAGCATGTGAACTTCGTCGATTACAAATACCTTGTACCTGTCGCGAGCGGGAGCCATTGAGATGTTATTTATGATTACCTCGCGCACGTTGTCGACGCCCGTATTCGAGGCCGCGTCGATTTCAAGCACATCCATGGAATTACCGGCTGCTATTTCCGTGCATGAAGGGCATTGCAGGCATGGCCTGCTCGTGACGCCTTCATGGCAGTTCAATCCCTTGGCTAGAATGCGCGCCGTCGTGGTTTTACCGGTGCCGCGAACCCCGCTGAATAGATAGGCATGATGCAGCCTTTTATTGTCCAGCGCATGACTGAGTGTGCGGGTTATGTGCTCCTGACCTGTAAGATCATTGAAGCTTTGTGGCCGATACTTGCGGGCAATTACCTGATAGCTCACGTTACCATTCCCCGGATTGTTTTAAATTGAAAAAACAGACGAAATCATCGCTTGTTTTTTTTGAAGGTATTTAAATTAAATTAAAATAACAAAGGTAGTTGACTCGGATTGCTTGGCTTTTTACTCTTATGTTAGTTTAAAATGATTTCAAGTAATTAATATCAGAAGCATCTGTTATGCATTGACATCAGATGCCCTTACTCAAAATTCAGATTCAAGGAGAAAGAATGCCCAGACCAAAAGGTAATACAAATCAATCAGAGCTGATCAAGCTGGCGATAGCTGGAATTGATGCTCAGATCAGGGAGCTGACTGAAAAGCGAATTGAGCTTTCAGGCATGGCTTCCGGTGCGACAGTTGCTGTGGCAATACCGAAGGTTCGCAAAGGCAAATCAGCCGCGGTTGCTGTTGCGGCTCCGGCCAAAAAGCGCAAAGTATCGGCAGCTACTCGCAAGAAACTCAAAGAAGCAGCCAAGGCCCGCTGGGCCAAGGCGCGTTCCGAGAAATCCGGAAAATAGAAATTTTCCAAAAATGGATCTGTTACAGGTCCTTTAAAAGGGTCAGTAAAAGGGTCAGGCTCCGGCTGATTCCGCGGCACATCCGAACAACACTACCGTTGCTACCTTCCGGTCCTGGCGGGTTTCATGCGTTCGAGATTGCACGGAGGCCGGAGCCTGTCATTTTGAGATTTCAAAAAAGTAATCTCAAATCTCGATAATGGCGGAGAGGGCGAGACTCGAACTCGCACAGGCCTTTCGACCCGCCGCGCTTCCAACGCGGTGCCATACCATTAGGCGACCTCTCCACCTGGTTTCAAATCTCAATATTTCTCAATATTGAGATTTGAAAAAAGTCTGGCGGAGAGGGTGGGATTCGAACCCACGGTACCCGTAAAGGTACAACGGTTTTCGAGACCGCCCGATTCAACCACTCTCGCACCTCTCCGCAAATAACTTTTTATCAAGCTACTCGGTAACTATCCCAGACTCGCCGGCCCAGACCCGCCGGCGCTGCTTTTGCGTCGCTGTCTGAAAAATTCCTGCATCAGCTCGCGACCGGCTTCTGCTGAAACTCCCGAAGTAACTTCTACCTGATGGTTCAAAGAACTTGAATTACAGATCGTAAAGACAGATTCGACGGCGCCGGCTCTCGAATCGAAGGCCCCGAAGACCAGTCTTTTGACTCTCGCGTTGACCATTGCACCGGCGCACATGGCGCAGGGTTCGATGGTCACGTAAAGAGTCGCGCCGGTCAGGCGATAATTGCCCGTGTTTCTCGCGGCCTCTCGCAGAGCTATGATTTCCGCGTGCGCGGTCGGGTCGTTGAGTCCAATCGGTTGATTGTGGCCCCGTCCGACGATCTGATTGTCAATCACCACGATTGCCCCGATCGGGACTTCATCTTCCTGCCGGGCAAGTCCGGCTTCGGCCAGTGCAAAACCCATGAAATATTCATCCTGCGAATCGAATGCTTCAGGATGGACCGGATCAGTTGTCCCGTTCTCAATGTCAGCTTTTGCCATTTCAGCGTCCCATAAGGCAAAGGCGAATGGTACTGACCTGGAAAGCTCCTGTCAAGCAGCCGCAATTGGGAAGTTTAAAGTTTAATGTTCAAAAGTTTAAAGTCTTCAGGCTCGACGGCGGCGACTTCTGCTTTTAACTTTGAGCAATAGACTTTAAACTCCGGCCAACAGAAGCCCTGATCAAGAAATGGTCGCCGGTGCTTTTGGATCAGGCGGGGCGGAAGATCACAGGTTCGATTAGTTTTTTATAGAGGGCTGAGCCTTTACCACCATTTTTCAAGTAAACATACAACGTTGATCAGGAAACAGGGGAAAATGAAGAAACAAGCGAAATTCATCGCGGTATTAATAATAATCTTGTTTGGTGCAATGACACATGTTGTTAATGCGCAGCGTCCCGCTTCGGCTGATGCGGCCGCGAGGCATCGCAAGGCGCACGAACATGAAATCATGGCCGAATACACTGAGCTGCTTTCAATTCCGAATGTGGCTTCAGATAAACAAAACATCCGTAGGAATGCTCAATTCATTTCAAAAATGCTGGAGCGTCGTGGAGTCGCCGTGAGGTTGCTGGAGCATGAGGATGCTCCGCCGGTGGTTTATGGTGAGATCAGGACTCCGGGAGCGACGCGGACTCTGGTTTTTTACGCCCATTACGACGGCCAGCCCGTGGAACCCGCGAAGTGGGTCGGCAACGAGCCTTTCAAACCGATATTGCGTTCAGCCTCGCTTGAAGCAGGCGGCAGCGAGATTCCATTGCCGGAAAAAGGCGCACGGTTCAATCCAGAATGGCGGCTTTATGCCCGATCGACCGGTGACGACAAAGCGCCGATACTTTCACTGGTCACGGCTCTGGACGCATTGAAACACGACGGAATAACTTTAACTTCCAACATCAAGTTTTTCTTTGAGGGCGAAGAAGAAGCCGGGTCGCCGCATCTGGAAAAGATTGTCGAGAAGTATCGCGACCTGCTCACGGCCGATGCGTGGCTGATCTGTGATGGCCCGGTCGATCAGACGCGCAGGCAGCAGATCTATTTTGGCGCACGAGGCGTCACCGGGTTCGAAGTCACCGTCTACGGTCCGAAGCGCGAACTGCACAGCGGCCATTACGGCAACTGGGCTCCAAACCCTGCCTTGATGCTGGCAAAACTTCTGGCATCCATGAAAGATGACGATGGCCGGGTGCTGGTCAAAGGATTTTACGACGGCATTGAGCCATTGAGCGAAACCGAAAAAAAAGCCTTCGCGGATGCTCCTGATAATGATTCACTGCTCAAAAAAGAGTTGGGGCTTGGCTGGAGCGAGGGCGGCGGCGGCAGGCTGATCGAGCTCATCAATCTGCCTTCGCTCAACATTCGCGGTTTTTCGAGCGCTTCTGTGGGAGCCACGGCAAGGAATGTCATCCCCTCAACCGCCACCGCTTCGATCGATATCAGGCTTGTCAAAGGAGTCGATCACCAGAAATCTGTCGATCGTGTGATGGAGCATATCCGTTCCCAGGGCTACTTTATCGTCGAGTCGGATCCCGACGATCAGACACGTTTGAAATATCCCAAAATTTTGAAAGTCGTCCGCCAGGGCGGTTACAATGCTTCGAGAACATCGATGGATCTGGCTGTTTCCAGGCAGGTGATTACAGCGCTCGAGAGCGCATACGGCCGGATCATCAGAATGCCGACGCTCGGTGGCAGTGTGCCGCTCTACATTTTCACCGACTATTTAAAAGCTCCCGCAATCGGCATTCCAATCGCCAATCACGACAACAATCAGCACAGTTCCAACGAAAATATACGATTGCAGAATTTGTGGGACGGGATCGAGACGATGGCCGTTCTGCTGACTATGAAATAGAAAGAAAAAAAAGCAAGATGACGAAACAGACGGAATAAACGAAACAAACGAAAAGATTTGGTAACTGCTCAGGTACATTGTCCGGCTGTTTCGTCATCAATTCTTAAAGAGCGATTATGACAGACTCTTTCATGAGGGCTTCGATATCTTTGACTTCCCTGGGTACGCCGTTGGTGAGCACCTCGCAGCCATTTTCCGTGACGACAATATCGTCTTCGATGCGGATGCCGATGCTGAAGAACTCCTCGCTGACGCCTTCAGCGCCTTGGGCGATATAGATTCCGGGTTCAACGGTAAAGACCATTCCGGGTTCGAGTTTGCGCCAGTCGTTCTGCACCTGGTAACGGCCGGCATCGTGAACATCCATGCCGAGCCAGTGGCCGGTGCGATGCATGTAAAATTTCCTGTAGCTCTCTTTTTCGATTATTTCATTGCGATCGCCTGCGAGAAGCCCAAGTTTAAGCAACTCCCCGGCGATGATTTCGACGGCTTTTTCATCATGGCCATGAAGCTTACTCCGGGTTTGACCATTTCGATGACTTCCTTGTTCGCCGCCAGCACTGCTTCATAAACAGCCTGTTGAGCTTTTGTGAATTTTCCGTTCGCAGGGAACGTCCGGGTGATATCGCCTGAAAAGACGTTATATTCGGCGCCGGCATCGATTAGCACCAGGTCTCCGTCTTCGATCCGTTCGTTGTTGGAGTTGTAATGAAGGATCGTCGTGTTGAAGCCGGACCCGACGATTGACGGGTACCCGACTCCGGTCGCGCCGTTTTTACGGAAGACGTATTCGACTATCGCTTCGAGTTCGTACTCGAACATCCCGGGCTTGCAGTGCTTCATTGCCGCCACATGCCCTTCAGCGCTGATTGCGGCCGCCCGCCGCAGGTTCGCGACATCTTCTTCGTTCTTGCGGAGCCTCATTTCATGAACGATGGTTGACGGATCGATGATCGTCGTCGGCGCGAAGATTCCCCCTCTCGCTCTTTCGCGAATCCGGGTGATCGCTGAAATGATTCTCGTCGAGCCGGCTGATGTCATATGCGGCATCGGCGCCATGGATCCCCACCGCTCCATCGACTCCAGTGCGGATCCCCGTCCAGATCTCCTCCTCGCGAATCCGCGGCCTGACAAAGAGAATGTATTTGTGTTCAGGGTGATCCGGCGCGATGACCGCTACGCAATCAGGCTCATTGAGCCTTGTCAGGTAGTAAAAGTCAGTCTCCTGGCGGAACTCGAAATCGGTGTCGGCATTCCGGCGTATCTCATAAGCGCCGGGAAATACGGCCACGCTGCCTGGTTCCATCTTCTCCATGAATTCAATCAAACGACCTGGTTTCATTCAATAACTCCGTGGCTGAAAGAAAGTTCAAAGTTTAAAGTTCAAAGTTTAAAGTTCAAAGTCTAAAGTTCTAAAGTCCAAAGTCCAAAGTCCAAAGTCCAAAGTCCAAGGTCTAAAGTTCAAAGTCTAAAGTCTAAAGTCTGAGAGGCCAATGAGACGACTCAACTTAACGCACTTTAAACTTTGGACTTTAAACTTTAGACTTTGGACTTTAGACTTTGGACTTTAGACTTTGAACTTTAAACTACCCACCGTTGGACGGATGAGCTTGCGCAAGTTAAAATGCAGTTTATCCCGAATACTTCAACTTTCAAGGTCAAATTCTTATGAACACAGCAGCGACAACAGGACCGATTACCGACCTTCTGGAAAGAGTTTCCAGGAAAGAGCACCTTGCACAGGATGAGTGGATCCGCGTCATCGATGAGGCGGAAACGGAGGATCTCCGGCGGCTGGCCGACGATCTGCGCCGCGAACTGCATCCGGATGATGCCGTGACATACGTGGTTGACCGCAATATCAACTATTCGAACGTATGTTTTTCGGTGTGCAATTTCTGCGCCTTTTACCGTAAGCCGGGAGATTCGGAAGGCTACGTTCATACGTACGAAGAGATCTTCGAGAAAGTGGAAGAGATGATCGAGATCGGCGGCAGCGGCGTTCTCATGCAGGGCGGCCTGCATCCCGATCTGCCGATGGAATACTACACCGGGCTGCTCGGCGAATTGAAGAAGCGTTATGGCATTCACCTGCATTGTTTTTCGCCGACTGAAATCTACGGCATGGCCAAAACTTTCGGCATGAGCAATGAGCAGGTTCTGCGGCAATTGAAGGAGGCGGGGCTCGACAGCATCCCGGGCGGCGGCGGGGAGATCCTGGTCGACGAGATTCGCCGCAAGCGACGCACCGAATGCAACAGCCAGGAATGGCTCGATGCGATGGAGGCCGCTCATCAACTGGGGATCAAGACGACCGCGACGATGATGATCGGTTATGGCGAAACGATCGAGCAGCGCATTCAGCACCTCGAAAAATTGCGCCGGCTGCAGGAACGATCCCTCAAAGCCGGATATCCCGGATTCGTGTCGTTCATTCCCTGGACTTTCCAGCCGGACAACACTCCGATCGGAAAGATCATTCCCGACAGGTTGCCCGCCGAAGAATATCTTCGCTGGCTGGCGCTTTCACGACTCTATCTCAACAATATTCCGAACGTTCAGGTTTCGTGGTTGACTGTGGGGCTGGCGGACGGCCGGCGCGGACTCCACTTCGGTGCCAACGATATCGGCTCGACTATGATCGAGGAGAATGTCATCTCCAAGGCCGGCGCCAATCACAAGGCCACCGAATTGATGCTGGTCAATGTGATCAGGGAGGAAGGATTCAATCCCGTCAAACGCAAGGCCGATTACACGAGGATTCTCCAGTAATTCGTCGTTAATCCGGATTGATAAAAGATTATTATGACCGGATAAGATTTTCATATTGGACAAAGCGGCTAATTGATTGTATTTTTCGGGTTCCAAATTCAGTTCCAATAATATTTTTCGCCCTTCAATCCGTGATTTCAGATCGTACAGGAAATTTTGATGACGAGATCCGGAAATCGGAAGGTTTGCATAAAAGTTTGCATATCGTTTATGAGATTGATGATTAACAAAACGGGGGTTCATTCAATTGATGGTTCTGCCATCGCTGCATTACTTCTTAATATAACTAATGGATCATCAAACCCGCTCCCGCCGGCCGGGACCATTGCAGCAGTTACTGTAACTGCCAAGACCAAACGAAACGAAATCGCCGACGGTAAAAGTTGAATCGAAGTTCAAACTGAGAAAAGACCCAAAACCCCGGCGAAAGATGAAATCGCCGGGGTTTTTGATTGATGAATACAAGATTACGAGATTTTCGAATGTAGAATGCAGAATGCAGAATGCAGAATGCAGAATGTAGAATGTAGAATGTAGAATGCAGAATCGTTTGAATGGCATTTTGGATTGATAAGAAAGCCTCAGTGGTTTTCACTGATTGAATCAATATTCTGCATTCTGCATTCTGCATTCCTCATTCTGTCTTCCTCTCTCCGAAATGGGAAGTTAAAAATGACACTACTGGAATTGCTGGGAATAGAAGAAGAGCGGGATGCGTGTGCAATCATTGCGTGCGTCAAGCGAGACGGCAAGGCATCGCACGGAAACGTCAAGCGAACGCTCGAAGCGCTGACGAAGATGGGGCATCGCACGGGCGAGATAGCGGGCGAAGGTGACGGGGCGGGAATTCAGACGGATATACCGCGCGAGATATGGCGGAGGTATCTGGAGACTCGCGGGTTGATCGGGGAGACGGCGAATCATCCATATTTCACGGTTGCGCATATTCTGCTTCCGGCTTCTGAACAGGCGAGTCATGAGGAGATCAAGCGCAAGGCTCTTGCGATTTTCGAGTCTCGCGGGATGGAGATAGTTCTCGAACAGCGGGCGCAGACGCGCAGGGAGGTGCTGGGGCCGCTCGGCAGGGCAAACGAGCCTGTTTTCTGGCAGGTTGCAGCATTGCCTCGCGGGGCGCGCCGAATGGAGAACAGCGACACGTATCAGATCCACCTGCAGCTTGAGCGCGAGCTGCATCTTCATGTGGCCAGTCTGAGCAAGACCAGTGCGATATACAAGTTGCGCGGGGATGCCGAGGCGCTCCGACGTTATTTCCCGGAGCTCTCCAAGCCGGAATTCAAATCTGCGATCACGCTCGGCCATGGTCGCTATTCGACCAACACAAATTCGGCTGCCGAAAAGGCGCAAATGTTTTCGACGCTTGGGCACAACGGCGAGATCAATTCGATCGACAGGCTGACGCGCGAAGCAGCGGCCCTGGGCATACAGCTTCCGATGCAGGCCAGCGATTCACAGATTCTTGACCGGGTGGTTGAAAGCCTGATGTTCGATTACGGGCTTACACTGATGGAGACGATCGAGATTCTCTTCCCGCCGGTTTGGAGCGAGAGCGAGAAGTTCGATTCGCCGATGAAATCATTCCATCGCTATTTCCGCAGGGCTTTCGGCTCGATGGCTCAGGGGCCGGCTGCGATCATCGCCCGTGAAGGCGATGAGATTGTTTTCAGTTGTGATGCGCTGGGGCTTCGTCCGCTGTGGTTTGGCGCCTCTGAAAAAGAATATTTCGCATCGTCGGAGAAGGGTGTGGTGCCTCTCGAAGAGATGGTTACGGATCCGCGCCCGCTGGCGCCCGGCGAGAAGATGGGACTGCTGCTGGGCCGTGATCAGGGGGTTGAGGTTTTCGAGCATCAGGAGATGCAGCAGCGCATCTTTGAAATGGCATCGTATCGTTATGATTTCCGCAAATTGAATGAAGTGACGATGGGGGCATCGAGGTTTACTTTTGAGGTTGACACCGAAGACGCCGCCGCTGCTGTGATCCTTGAAAATGAGTCACCCGAAGATGCGCTGGCCATCGATGACGAGCAGAAGGAGCGGGCTATCAGAATCGAGCGTACTCTGGCCTCGACCGATGCGCTCTCGGCAATGGGATGGACCAAGGAAGAAGTCGACAACCTGATGACCACGGTGACGGGCAAGGATCCGCTCAGCGGTCTGGGTTATGACGGTCCGCTGGCGGCGTTCTCGAAAGTTCGTCGAAACCTTTCGGATTACTTTCACGAGAGGGTGGCCGTCGTCACAAACCCGGCGATAGACCGGGTGAGGGAGGGCGATCATTTTTCGGTGCGGATCTTCCTTGGTCGACGTCCATCGCTGGCTCCGGGCGGAACCATGACGCAACAGGTCGAACTGCGTTCGCCGATCCTGCTTGGCGGCGGCGCCAATCAGCACAGGGATTTCGTGACCGCTCATCGCGCGATTGCCCAGGAGTTTGGCACCTGCCTGGTTGATGATCTGGTGCGTGAGTTCAGCGAGAGCGTCGAAACCATCGCCAATCCATTCTCCGCGCAGGCTTCTCTTCGCCGCACTCTCAAGGGAGGACAGCCGGGATCGATCGAAGATCTCCCCGCAGGCCTCTCTGCACGAACCATCGAAATGATATACGACGCGACGGAAACGCTCACCGAAGCTCTGGAACGGATCAAGCAGGAAGCACGCGAGGCCGTAGCCGCCGGCGTTTCCCTGCTGATACTCGATGATTCCAGGGCCTATCACGATCCTGAGCTTTTCATTGATGCTCATCTGGCCATGGCCGCCGTTGATCAGGCGCTCAACAATTCGATCGAGGTCTCCGTCTCCGGTTGTGCCGTGACCATGGATATCGTCAGCGGCGCGGGGAACGGGAAAGTTGAAGAGCCGGAAGCCAGGGAGAGCCTGCGGCGCAAGTGCAGCATCATCCTGAAATCCGGCCAGATCCGCAATCTTCATGACATCTGCTTTGCTCTGGGCTGCGGAGCGGATGCGGTCAATCCCTATGCAATGTACGAGGTCGCGCTGCGCGATACGGCGGATTCCGATGGCGCGAAGAAGGCTTTGCGAAACTGCTTTGCCATGCAGCACACCGGCATCGAAAAGGTCATGTCGACGATGGGCATCCACGAACTGGACGGGTACGGGCGGCTCTTCGCTTCGATAGGGCTTTCACCGGAACTCGCCGACATCTTCGGGATCAAGAATTATTGCGGATCGGAGCAGGCCGGGCTCGACAGTGAGAAGCTCGACGCTGAAATGCGCGACAGGCTGGCTGTCAGAATCGGGCAGTCGAAGAAGACGGCCGCACCGGTCAAACTCAGCGGAACCTCAGGTTTGATGCGCGAATACCGGAGACAGCCCTATGTCTGGAGCGCGGCGGGCAAGGTCGCCCGCAAAGAGGAGCGCTACGATACTTTCACCCAGAAGCTGGCAGAGATTGAGCATCAGCAGCCCGTGGCCCTGAGACATCTGCTCGATCTTCACGAGCGGGCAATCGTGACCCGCAATATGGCGGACACGAAGATCGGCAATCATAACGCTCCGATCTTTATCGCCGCGATGTCGTTCGGTTCGCAGGGAGAGATCACTTTCCGCTCATATGCCGAAGCCGCCAAGCGCCTGAAGATCGTGGCCATGAACGGCGAAGGCGGAGAGATCCCGGATATGATGGGCAAATATCGCGAATATCGCGGCCAGCAGGTCGCGTCGGGCAGATTCGGGGTCAACATTCATCTGCTCAATAGCGCGGATTTTCTGGAGATCAAGATCGGCCAGGGCGCCAAGCCCGGCGAGGGAGGACACCTGCCCGGCTTCAAGGTCACGGAACTGATCGCCAGAACCCGCCATACTCCGATCGGCGTCGATCTGCTATCGCCATCAAACAACCACGATATCTATTCAATCGAGGATCTGGCTCAGGTGATAACCGAGCTCAAGACCGCCAACCCGCACGCGAAGGTCTCGGTCAAGATTCCCGCGGTTCCGTTCATTGGTCCCATCGCGACCGGAATTGCCAAGGCCCACGCCGACATCATTGCGATCAGCGGTTATGACGGCGGGACTGGCGCCGCCCGCAAGCATGCCCTGCGTCACGTGGGCATGCCGGTTGAGATCGGAGTCAAGGAGGCTCACCGCGCGCTGCTCAAAGCGGGCCTGCGCGATCGAGTCGAGATCTGGGCCGACGGCGGAATCAAATCGGGAACCGATGTGGTCAAAATGATGCTGCTCGGCGCAAACCGGGTGGGTTTCGGCACCATGGCCATGGCCGCTGTGGGCTGCACCAGTTGCCGCGAATGCAATACGGGGACTTGCCATGTCGGCATCACAGCGCACTTCCCGTCGACCGAGGCCGCGCAGGTCTCCGGCGTCAAGAAATACACGCCGCGAGAATATGACAAGTCAGTCGATTCGCTGGTCAACTTCTTCAGCTACGTCATCAACGAAATCGGCATCCTCTCGATGAGACTCGGATTCCTACGGACACAGGATCTGGTCGGGCGTTCGGAATTTCTCAGACAGAATCGCGGGGCGGACATGATCGATTTGGAATACCTGGTCTCCGGCGTCGACACTGCAGAAACCTTCGAGCCTGAAAAAATGCGCGAGGATCACATCGGCCGCGCCTATCGCCCGCGCACATCGCTGACCAAAATCGTTTCCGACGAGATTTTCAATCTCATCGAGCAGGGCAAGTCGATTGCAATCTTTGAGGATGACAAGGTGACTTCCGTTGATCGTTCATTGGGAACTCACATCTCGGGGATGATCTCTCGCGCCAGATACCAGCAAAAGATGCCCGCGAATTTCGGTGTCGCCAGGCTGAATTTCACAGAAGGCTCGATCGCCGGAAACGGCCTGGGAGCCTACAATATCGACGGCGTCGATATTTTTGTCGAGGGTGGAGTGCAGGACAGCGCCGCCAAGAGCAGCTGCGGCGGGCAGATCACCGTGCTCAAAGGCATGAACCACGACGGCATAAGGGTTGACGGATCGGTCGGAAAATGCTTCGGATACGGCGCCCAGGGAGGCACGCTCATCGTTCAGGGCGACGCCGACTCGAGGGCCGGCATTCGCCTCTCCGGCGCTGACCTGATCATCGCCGGCAGATTGCGCCAGCATCTCCGCGATGAGCTTGGCTGCATCGCATCGCGATCCAATATCAAAGGCTTTGCCTTTGAATATATGACCAGCGGGCGCGGCATGGTCATGGGCGATCCCGGCCCATGGCTCTGTTCGGGGATGACCGGCGGCGTGGTCTATCTCAAACTCGATGAGACTCTGGGACTTGATGAGGATGCTCTCAAACTGCGACTGGCCAAGGGCGCCGAAGTCGGCATCGAACCCGTAGGCGGAGATGAGGACGAAAAGAATATCCGGGAATTGCTCACCAAATACATCGAGACCCTGGTCGAGCACGAACAGAACGAAGAAGCCGATTCAATGAAGTATGTTCTCAGCCGCTGGCGGACCACCTTCGTCAAGGCCAAACCGATGAAGAAATAAAACTGGAAGAGAGATGACGAAACCCAACGGAATAAACGGAAATATTTTGAAACTGGATATGCCTTGTTTTTTCGAGATTACATCTATCCGGGAGTTCTCGCCCAACCAGCGTCTGAATATTTTCCGTATGTTTCGGTTTTTGCGTGTATTTCTCTCTTCTCTCTCTTCTCCTACATCATGAAGCCGAGATTGGGCCGATTGAACCGCCCGATATTCGGCAGAATTGTCGGCAGGTCGCTGGAGTTGACGCCGAACCAGAGAGCCAGCGTTGATGAGTATTCGTCGGTGGCGATGGTCGGGATCCACCTGCCGTCGCTCGTGTCGTCAGGCCCGTTGATCTGCTGAAGCGGCACTTTTCCGTAAATATCACCGCCTTTGACGGCGCCTCCTGATGAAATGATGGTTTCCCCATCCGTGATCCGAACCTTTTCCGTTGCTCTTGTAGGTCCTGCCGAAATCTGAAGCGGTGAAGGTCGTCACCTTGTCGGCCACTCCCAGTTCCACCGTCGCCTGATAAAAGGCCCCTAAGGCCTGGCTGATCCCGCGCAGCAGATTGGCATGCGTGTTGACCTGCTCACCGTGAGTGTCAAACCCATCGGCGGTGCAGAAAAAGACCTGCCGGCGCATTCCCAGATCGTTTCTGACGGAGATCAATCGCGCCACCATTTTCAGCTGGCCCGCCAGATCGTTGTTCTGCGGAAACGGGGTGGTGATCGTCGGAGCTTTCCTGAGCGCGGTACTCAGCCGCTTCTCGTTCTCGATCGAGCGCTTGAAAATTTCGCTGTAGCTCCTGTCGAGGACGTTGCCGTATGTGGCATCGAGCATGGCCTTGGTGACGATCGTTTCAGGATTTCCCCATGCTTCATTGTAATACCAGAGCGAGATCGTGCCCTCTTTCGAGACCATGTAGGGAAAGACTTCGGAGCCAACCTGAAAAACATTGCTGCCGGCCAGAGAGACCGACATCGAGATCTGGGGATTTGTGTTGAGCGCGTTCATGACGTCCGCCATTCTGCCTCCCCAGCCCGTCTTCGGCAGTTGATCAGGCCACGAAGTCTGCCACTGCACCTGCTGGTCGTTGTGCGAGAAGAGCTGCGGCGGAAGCGGAACGGATTTCGCGATTATCTGCTCGCGCGTGGTCGGCGCCATCAGCACGCCGGTATTGGCCGCGATCGCCAGTTTCTTCTGACCGAAGAGCGACTGCATTTCAGTCAGGCTCGGATGCAGCGCGAACTGTCGCCCGTCGCTGTTGACCGGATTGATCGGCAACAGCGACGGACGCGGAACGGCAACCACGCTGCGTGACGATGCGTAACTGTTGTATTCGTTCTGGCCATACGGAATCAGCGTGTTGTCGCCGTCGTTGCCGCCATAGAGAAAGACGCATATCAACGCCTTGTAATCGGACTGGACGGCTGTGGGAGAGGCAATCCCGGCGGCAAATCCCAGATTCCTCAGCATTGTCGTTGCCGCCGATGCTCCGGCCAGCGAACAGAGCCCCTCTTTTAAAAATTTTCTTCTCAGCATTTCTTTTACTTCTCCAGTCTATTTCTGAATCACATAATCCGGCGACGTGAGTATCAGATGCACGGCCATGGTTACTCTCGCTTGCATGTCATTCGACGGCATCTTCGTTATTTCGTTGATCAGCAGCGTTCTCAGCTGTGATGACATGCCGCCGGCAGTCATCACCAGATTGAGCTGGTCGATGAGTTGCGCGGGATTGGAGGCGAGGCGAGTGAAGGCCGAATAATCCGGCGTCAACGGTTTGCCCTCCTCCCATTTGAATCCTTCCCGAACTACATAATGAAAAAACGTCGAGATGCCGATCACCGATGTGTCGTTGGTGATCTGGAACTCCGGGGATTTGAGCCCGGCCGAGGCGATGTGGCCGGGGTGAGAGTATCCCGGTTCATAGAAATTGAAGACCGTCGGAGATCGCAGCGGATTCTGTCCGAGAGCGTACTCCGGGCTGTCCATCCAGTAGATCGGGAAGGTGCCACACGGACAGCTGTAATTGAAGGCTCTTAACAGATGGGCAAAGCGCAGGATCGGCTCGCGCATTTTTCCATAGCCCTGGTTTGCGATGACGTCGAGGCTGCGCGCCTCGTAATCCAGCAAAATCGCGCGAATCACCGCTTTCATATCGCCCCGGACGCCGCTGCCGTTGTCATTGAACTTCTGCGTCACGCGATAAACGTAGCCCGGGCTGGGATTGCTCGTCACCAGCCTCTGGATCAACTGTCTGGTGATGAACGGCCCCACGTTCGGGTTGTTGAAGATGTTGTCGAGCGCATCGGAGAGATCCTTTTGCGCCGTCTGACTGGCCGGCAGCACGGTCCCGTCAAGAAGCGTCTTTGACAGAGCGGAATGATGGTTTGGCCAGACCTGCATCGGCACCCGCCAGAACTGGGTGCCGTTGTTGTATATCGGAGGATACATCCAGTTCTGCTCCGACGTTCGCATGACTCCGTAACTCCATCCTGTGAAGACGTGCGCGAATCCCTTGACCACGTTCTGATCACAGGTCTCGATCGGCAGCCCCTGAGAATCGAGTTTCAGCGAACCGTCTGGATGCAGCTTGTAAAGGCCGATGCTGAAAAGTTGCAACACCTCACGCGCAAAATTTTCGTTGGGATTGCGGCCGGTTGCCGGGTCTTCCTTGTCGTTGAGCAGATGATCCAGATACCGCCCCATCGCCGGGCTCAATGCCACGTCTTCGAGCAACTGCCTGAAATTGCCGAAAGCGTCCTTGTTAAGCAGATCCAGATAGCCGGCCAGCGCAAACGGCTCGCCCTCGAGATTCGAATTGAACGAGACGACGAGAATTTGACTCAAGGCGAAAGCCACACGCTGGCGAAGCTGATCCTGCCCCGTCACCGCCTGCTTCCAGAATGACTCCATCATTTCCTGCTGATAGATATTGGTTTTGCCGGCAGTCGCCACATCGAGGTATGCAAGGTGCGATGTCGCAGGCAGATTGAACTGTTCGTTCAGCCAGGTGTCGAACCCCTTGCTTTGAAGTGTTGTGATATCCGCGCTCTTTGGTCCGAAGGTCGCCTGCGTCAGGAAACGCGCTGCATCCCTTGTAGTCGGAGCCCCTCCGGGAAGCGACGGCGGAACAGGGGGCGGCGTGAATGTCTGCGTTCCATTGATCAGACCGTAGTGCCCGCGAATCTCGCCCGATGGATATCTTGACGAATGGACATTGATATACAACCTGCCCGATTTGAGCGCCGAAATAATCTGCGGAACCGTGGTCACCCCGGCATTTGTGAAGACCCATGACATCGAGCCGTCCGCCTGTTTTTGCGCGGTATCGAGATCGAAGATGATCGCTCCGTTGGTCCCCGGATCCGCCGGCCCATGGATATGCGCGCTGATTTCAGGCGTCGTCAGATTTGTGTAATCGAATCTGATGACCGCGGATTTTTCGTCACTGCTCAGCCTGAGCGTCGAAAATCCGGAAGCAGGCGAACTCGCACTGCCCTCGGGCCGCAGCATTGCAAGAAAGATCGTGTCCAATCCGGAAGCCGGCGGCTTCATCGTGAACTTCACCGGATTCGCGGTTTTACCCGCAACTGTCACGACCACATCGAGATCTCCCCCTTTCATTCCCCGTGGTATCGCAAGGTTGATCTGATCCAGACCCGCAAATCCTGCCTGCGCACCGGCGAACGTCACCTCCACGCTCACTCCTCCAATCGTCGCCGTCACCGAAGCGAGATCCGCCCGATTGCGAAACCCTGTCCCGTAAAGTATCAGATACAGTTTGTCCGTCGCCGGACCCGGATCGATCGCCGTCGCTATGAATCTGTTCTGCCTCTGGTCGAATTGCCCCACCGGCTCATAAATCTGTGTGTTGTTCGCCCCTGTCCTCAATATGTTCGCCGCCGCCAGACCTCGCCCACTGGCATCCGCCGAAAATAACCCCGGCGCCGTTGCGGTTATCATGACACTCGCGCTCGATATCACGACATTGTTCTTCAACGCGCTGATCACCGCACTTCCCGTCGCAGTCCTTGCAGGAATCTGGAAGTTCACCTGATTCGGCGAGACGAAGATCAACGGCGCTGCTCGTTCCACACCCAGGCTGTCCTTCACCCTGATCCCCGCTCCCCCAAGCGTCACCGGGAGCGGCAACGTCGCCGCCGTCTCAGTCCCCGTCGAAAGATCGTTCCCAAACGCCGCCGCCAACTGCTCCGCCGCCAGCGTATCACCGCTGTAACTCGCAGCCGAAACTACTATCAACCCACTCTGCACGCTCCATTCACTCCCTGCACCCCGACCCATTGCAGGGAATCTAATCAGACTCGCTAATATCCATAAAATCATGATCTGCGCTACGCGCTTTCTTATGCTCATAGACAAAACTCCATTGCCGACTCGTTTTCAAATACTGGGGGAATGCTTGTAAAACTGCTTTGGATGAGGTGCGCGGGTAACGTTGTTCTTCAGGGCTTCTATCAGGGCATTCAATTCTCGTCACGCATTATATTCAATCCTGCCCCGCTTTTCAAAGCTGCCCATAGCGCATGGAGTTCCGCGCATAGCGCATGGAGTTCCGCCTTCAGGCGGAACTCTTTGATTACTGCTGTTCCGAGTATCCGGGATTGACCGCCTGAAGGCGAAACTCCGAATCTGGTCTAAATGTCCAAACTCCGGAGAGTTCCGCCTGAAGGCGGAACTCCATGCGCGGAACTCCATGCGCTATGCGCGGAACTCCAGGCAAGAAGAATCGACGAATATGTTGCTTGTTTTCTCAAAAGCTACAAAAATGTAGAAGGGCGTTGGCGTGCCTCACTCGACTCAAAGGAATCAAACAGAATTGCTCTCGAATCGGGTCGAGAGATCCCCGGGACCCGCTCCTCGAATAGTTCATTTATGTCGATTCTCTGGACATAGGCTACAATTTTGTAGTTTCAAGTTGACCTTCTCATATCGAAAAATAATCTCAAAAACAGCATAAAACCACTGTTTTTTAAAGGTTTTGAGCGATCGCCGGGACCGGTGAAATGTCTGGCACCGATGTTGCAATGTCAGTGAGGGACACAATAGGTAAATTTTCGGTGAGAGCGTCGCATATGCAGATCGATCTGGGGACAATCAGACATCACGCGGATGAAAAGCTGCGGCGGATAGAGAGTCAGGGCGGACCGGCAGAGCGACTTGCGGCGCTCAAAAAATTTCTAAAGATAGAAGCGCAGCGGCTGCATTTGCGGCATCGGTTTGGGATTGGCGGGGGGCAGATAGTCAAAGCCCGGAGCCTGATAGTAGATATGGTGATAGAGAGGGCGGCGGAAGCTGCGGCCAAAGGGCTATCTGATGGAGGTGGGAATCTTGCCGTCATTGCACTGGGAGGATACGGCAGGGAGGAACTTGCGCCGCATTCGGACATTGACATTCTGTTTCTGCATCAGGGGCGGAAGGATGCGGCAACGGCCGCGCGATTAAGTGAATCGATGCTCTACCTGCTGTGGGATGCGGGTTTCACGGTTGGACACAGCGTGAGATCACTGGGTGAGTGCATCGATATTGCGAAGGAAGATCTGGTTTCGCGGAATTCGCTGATCGACGCCCGTCTGATACGGGGTGATGAGGGGCTTTTCGAGACTTTGCGACGAAAACTGGACGAAGAGGTCTTTGAAAAAAAGAAGAAGGATCTGCTCGATCAACTGATGGTTGAGCGTGAGGAGCGATACGCGAAATTCGGCGGTGTGGTCTGCCTGCAGGAGCCGAATATCAAGGAAACGGCGGGAGGGTTGAGGGATCTGCATGTGCTGCTGTGGGTATCGAGGGTGGTGTACGGCAGCAGCGATTTAAGCAGGCTTTTGACGGATGGAATTCTGGCGGAGCGTGATCTGAAGGTGATGCTGGCGTCGTACGAGTTTCTGTTGCGTGTCAGGAATGATCTGCATTTTCAAACGGGGCGCCGGACGGATCTTCTTTCGCTGGACCTGCAACAGCAGTCCGCGCGGAGTCTTGGGTATGAGGATACTTCGCAGCAGCAGGCCTCTGAAATCTTCATGCGCGACTACTATCTGCATGCCCGGCGGCTTCACCGATTGAGCGAAGCGCATTTGAAAAAAGCGCAGAAGGCGCTTGAAACGCGCAGTTGGTTCAGTCGAACGCGGCTTGCTCCGGCGATTGGAGGCTTCGTCATGCGCGACGGAGTGATCGATCTGGAGCCGGTTGAAGGTGGTGCATCAGGAAAAGCCGATTCCCGGATAGACGCCCGGCGAATGATGCTGGCATTCGGTTATGCCCAGGCGACGGGTGCGGAGCTGAGTCTTGATTTGCAGGAATCGATCCAGCAGAGCCTGCCCGGCGTGACTCGCGAGTTTCGTTCCTCAAAGGATGCGGGTGAAGGGTTCATCAAAATGATGAGGTCGAAGGGGAAGGTCTCCGGCGGGCTGCGGCTGATGCATGACCTTGGGTTCCTCGGCAAGTTCATGCCTGAATTCGAGCGCATCACCTGTCTGGTCCAGCACGATCTTTATCACCGCTATACCGTCGACGAACATACGCTGCGTGCGATCGAGGTTCTCGATGATCTGGCCAATTCGCGGGGCAAACAGCTTGAGCGTTATCGCAATATTTTTAAAGAGATCAGCGATCCGGGCGTGGTCTATCTGGGGCTTTTGTTTCACGACATAGGCAAGGGGCTTGGCGGAGGGCATACGGAGAAGGGAATCAAAATCGCCGAAAAAGTGTGCGCGAGATTGCATCTCGATCAGGCGCAGTCGGAGCAGGTGATATTTCTGATCAGGCGTCATTTGGCGATGTCTCACATTTCGCAGCGCAGGGATCTGGCGGATGAGAAGGTGATTCTGGATTTCGCGGTTCAGATGGGCAGTCTTGAAAACCTTAATTTGCTGACACTGCTGACCTACAGCGACATCAGCGCTGTCGGCCCGGGTGTCTGGAATGAATGGAAGGATGTGCTTCTTTGGGAGCTTTACAACAAGGCACGTTCGATTCTCAATCCTGGCGCGTCGAATGCGGCTGATCGCGAGGCCGAAAATCTGCGAAGCCGGATAGCTCATATGCTGGCAAGCGAGGTTGAAGAATCGGAGGTTCGCAATCATTTCGATCAGCTCCCGGAGGATTATGTGAGATCGACGCCCGAGCCGACGATCGTCGAGCATATCAGGCTGGCTCACACGCTCAATGCAAGGCTGATCAGGACGAGCTGGAAGATAAACGCTCAATCGCGATGCACCGACCTCCATCTCTGCGCGCGAAACCGCACTGGATTGTTCGCGGCAATTGCCGGATCACTGACGGCCCAGGGAGTGAACATTCTGAGCGTCCATCTAAACACCCGCGCCGACGGTCTGGCGATAGATTCGTTCAAGGTGCGCGATTCCGCGGGCGAGCCGATAACCGATCCGGCAAGGTGGGAAATGATCGATACCGTCATCAAACGCGCGCTTGGCGGAGAACTGGATGTCGCCGCTGCCGTTGACAAGCGGCTTCGTTCTCAAAACAGCGCAAGAATTCAACGCCGGAAGCAAAACGGCAGCAATCAAACGGTCATCGGCTGGGATAACGGATCGTCGGACAGAGGCACGATTCTCGAAGTCAGAACGGGCGACCGACTGGGCCTCGCTTACAAAATATCGAGCTCGCTCACTGCCCTCGATCTCGACATAGTTTTTGCCAAGGTTGCAACCGAGAAACATCTGGCTCTGGATATTTTTTACGTGACCACGGCATTGGGCGAAAAGCTCAGGGATTCAGATCTGCCGCTCATCGAGCAGTCGATCAGAAACGCACTCTCACGGGAGGCGGAGAAATAAAGATTACGAAAAATGCGAAATAAACGAAACAAACGAAAATAATTTCAAGCTGGATGTGGCTTGTTTATTTCGAGATGACGTCTAGGAGGAAGTTCTCGTCCAATCAGCGTCTGAAAATTTTCCGTATGATTCGTAATTTCCGTGTATTTCGTCATCTACTTTTAACACAGAAACACGAGGATACCCCAAAAATGAAACCTAAAGTTGCATTCAGGAGTGCGACCTTCTCATTGTTCTTCATGCTGGCGGCTGGAGTGGCTGCTTTTGGACAGACACCGACAATTGAGGAACGGCTGGCGAAGGCTGAAAGCGCGCTGAGCAGCGCTCAGACATCGGGCGACAACGCATGGATGCTGGTCTGTTCCGCGCTGGTGCTGATGATGACGGGCCCCGGCCTTGCGCTCTTTTACGGCGGGCTGGTGCGCAAGAAGAATGTCCTTTCGACCATGATGCAGAGCTTTATTCTCATGGCCGTCGTGACGGTGCTCTGGGCCGTTTATGGATACAGCATTTCGTTTGCACAGGGGACGCCCTACTTTGGGGGGCTCGGTTATCTATTCCTCAAGGGAGTCGGCGGGGATCCCAATGCGACGTATGCCGCGACTATCCCCCATCAGTCATTCATGATCTTTCAACTGATGTTTGCCATCATCACGCCGGCTCTGATTACGGGTGCGTTCGCCGAGCGCATGAAGTTCAGTGCGATGCTGGCCTATACGGCAATCTGGGCGACGATCGTATATTTCCCGCTGGCGCATATGGTCTGGGGCACAAACGGACTGCTCGCGCTGCCTGCTCTGGGCGGCAAAATCAATGCGCTCGATTTTGCCGGGGGGACGGTGGTTCATATCTCATCGGGCTTCTCCGCTCTGGTCTGCGCGATCATGCTCGGCAAGCGGGTCGGTTATCCACGGAGTCCGATGACGCCGCATAGCATGGTTCTCAGCGTGATTGGCGCGTGCCTGCTGTGGGTCGGCTGGTTCGGTTTTAACGCGGGCAGCGCGGTGGCGGCAGGCAAACTCGCCACCAGTGCCTTTGTCGCCACGCATTTCGGCGCGGCGGCCGCAGTCATCGGGTGGCTTCTGGTTGAATGGCTTCGCCTCGGCAAGCCGACGGTTCTCGGAGGCATTTCGGGGGCGGTTGCCGGCCTTGTCGGCATCACACCGGCTTCCGGGTTTGTCACTCCCATGTCGGCTCTGGCCATCGGTTTCATCACCGGCATTGTCTGTTTCTTTGCCGTGACCGAGCTTAAGAAACGTCTGGGCTACGACGATTCGCTCGATGCCTTTGGCGTCCACGGAGTCGGCGGATTCACGGGGGCTATTCTTACGGGTGTCTTTGCCACCAAAGAGATTAACGATGTTTTCGGCGGCAATCCGGTTGGTCTTCTCGAAGGCAACAAGATGCAGATTGTCAATCAGTTGATCGCCTCCGTCATCGCCATCGCAATGGGCATGATCGCAACCTTCGTCATTCTCAAAGTTCTGGGCCTGGTTATGGGTGGAGTGCGGGTGACCGGTGAAGATGAAGTTCAGGGGCTCGATCTTTCCCAGCACGGCGAGGAAGGGTACAACCTCGATCTCGATCTGGCATCATCGTCCCGTACCGGCACTTTCTTCGACGATACGGCTTTGACGACGGCACCTGAACCGATCAGCGAGTGATGATTACCCGGAATAATTGATTACAAAAGAGGAAAACGCATGAAAAAGATAGAAGCGATCATCCGCCCCCACCTGCTTGACGGCGTCAAGGACTCACTTCAGACCGTCGGCGTCCAGGGCATGACTATCAGCGAAGTAAGAGGATTCGGCAGGCAGAAGGGCCATACCGAGGTCTATCGTGGCAGCGAATATAAAGTCGAATTCGTCCCGAAGGTAAAGCTCGAATTCATCGTCGATGACGAAATTGTCGATGCCGCCGTCGATGCCATCATCAAGACAGCCCGAACCGGCAAGTTCGGTGACGGGAAGATATTCGTCTTCCCGGTTGATGAAGCCATCAGAATCAGAACCGGTGAGCACGGCGTCAATGCCGTGTAAATAAGAGGAGATTACGAAACAGACTAAAAATGCTCCGGCGTTTATTGGACGAGTACAAACGAATGACTCTAATACCGAAAAGAACAGGCTTCTGACTCCTTTTCCTTTTACAATTTTCGTTTATTTCGTCTGTTTCGTAATCTAAAAAAATTACAGGAGCCCCGTTTACCGAAGATGCGGCAACATCAACGACGGAGGCTCCTGCAGTGAAACCACGCAATAGACTTGGAAATCACCTGCGTGGCCATGGAAGAGAGTTTAGAACGCTGATATGCAGCGATGCAAGCGTCTGCTCATTTCCGGCCTCGCAGCATCCGAGAAGGGGCTGGAACAATGATGAGATCAATCAAATTCGCTGGCACATTTCTTTGTTTTTGCAGCAACTACAGTCTGCTGCTCAGCGGCCTTCGCTCAGAGCCTCTCCGCGAGCGCTTTAAATCCGGCGGCTTCAGCTTTAAATGAACCGAAAGCTGCCAACAAAACTGACAATGCCGAGATGGTCAAGCTGATCGAGGCGCTCGAAACGAGGATCAGATCTCTCGAAGAGAAGCTGGCCGCGAAGACTGCAAGTGATCCCGTCAAATCAGAGATCAATCCTCAAGATCTGGCCGGCATGAAAAAAGATGTCGAGATGATGAAGGAGCAGAGCAAACAGAACGAATCTTTCAACGGGTTTTTTCGCAATGTCGAGTTGGGCGGTGTAATCGATGGCTACTACGGCTTCAATAACAACAAGGTAGATATGTTTACACAGGGACGTGCTTTCGACGTGCGACATAATGCCTTCAGTCTGCAAATGGCCAAACTCTCGCTCGAGCGCAAGAATTCAAAAGAGAGCCCGCTCGGCTTTCGAGTGGATCTTGGGCTGGGAGAAACGGTTGACCGGATCATCTCGGTCAGCGATTCGAGCAGGAACGATGCGACCAAACACGTGCTGCAGGCTTATGCCAGTTATGTTGCACCGGTTGGCTCGGGTCTGACGATCGATTTCGGCAAATTCTATACGCCCATCGGCGCCGAAGTCGTCGACACGAAGGACAATTTTAATTACTCACGGGGCTGGCTCTTTGCGTTCGGGCCATACTATCACGCGGGGCTTCGCGCAAAGTATGCGTTCAACGACAAGGTGGCTCTCACCGGATTTCTGGTCAATGGATGGGACAATCTGTTCGAGAACAATGTCGGTCCAGGGAGCAACGGCAAGACGTTCGGATTCCAGCTCGGGTTGACCCCGACCAAAAAGTTCTCGTTGACGGAGACCTATCTGGCAGGCCCGGAAGCCCCGCTGGCCAATGTTCCCGCTATCTCGAAGCGTAACAACTGGCGCCATATAGCTGATACGGTGGCGATCTATACCGTCAACGACAAGCTCTCTGTTGGGGAATTTCGTCTACGGTTCGGACGGTGATAACGACGGCAAGCGCGGCAATTGGACGGGATTCGCCGGTTATTTTAAATATCAATTCAACAAATATGCAGCCTTCTCTCCGCGCTTTGAGGTCTATAACGACGCCGATGGATTGCGCACGGGCCTCGCACAGACGGTCAAGGACATTACACTCACGCAGGAAGTGAAGGTTGGCAAGATGTTCACCCGGTTTGAATTTCGCCGCGACTTCTCCGACAAGAAATTCTTCACGAATTCTGCCGGCGCGGGCGCGCGACAATCAAAACACTTTTACTATCGGAATCGGCTACGCCTTCACCACGCGTGAACCGTAAGCAAGGCTGATTCGAATGACGATTTTTTACGAGTTACTTCCGTAGCTGGTGCTTAGTTGATGGACTCTCTTGACGCGGTGGGCCGTAAAGGCTCACCGCATTTTTTT
Organism: Acidobacteriota bacterium; assembly: GCA_016710075.1. Taxonomy (GTDB): domain Bacteria; phylum Acidobacteriota; class Blastocatellia; order RBC074; family RBC074; genus JADJLO01. The sequence continues at coordinate 53,352 of JADJLO010000021.1, forward strand.
GCATGGAGTACCGCGCATGGAGTTCCGCCTTCAGGCGGTCTTACTCCATTACCTGAAAGAATCGACTATCTTCTAGTACTCAAAAAAGTTCCGCCTGAAGGCGGAACTCCATGCAAAAAAGCGCCACTTCATGCGCCATTCCGGCCGCAGAGCAGTATGGCTACATTCTGGCCGGCGAATTGATTGGCGGTCTTCAGGAATGCGGCGACGGCGACACCGGCCGAGCCCTCGATGATCCATCGCTCCTTCCCGGCAATCATTCGCATGGCCGAGAGAATCTCTTCTTCCGTGACCAGGATGAAATCGTCAATCAGCTCTCGGCAGAGATCGAAGGTGATCGAGCCGGGCTCGACTCCTCCGGCGGTGCTCTCGGAGATAGTCGGTTTTTCGGAAACCTCGATGATCCTGCCCACCCGAAGGCATTCAAACATGACCGGTGAGTTTTCGGGCCAGCAGCCGATAATTCTGATCTTGTGATTAACCGATTTGAGATGAGCGGCAATGCCCGCGATCAGACCGCCTCCGCCGACCGAGACGAAGACGGCGTCGAGATTGTCGATCTGTCGCAGCATCTCGACTCCGATCGTGCCCTGGCCGGCGATGACTTCCAGATCGTTGTATGGCGAGATGAAGACGCGTCCGGAATTTTCGGCTTCCTCTCGCGCTTTGAGTTCGGCCTGCAGGCATTCGTCGCCGTGAAAAACGATTTCGCCTCCCAGAGCCCGCATCATTGTAACCTTGGACTCCGAGACGTTCTTGGGCAGGTAGATTTGCGCGCGCGCCGGCCTGTTTTGCGGCGTAGCAGACGCCGAGCCCGTGATTGCCTGTTGATGCCGCGATCACTCCTCTGCCGAGTTCTTCAGAGGTGAGAGAGAGCACCTTGTTTGTCGCTCCGCGCAGCTTGAACGACCCGGTATGCTGCAGGTGCTCCAGTTTGAGCCAGGCCCGGCAATCGCCGATCCCGCTCAGATGATATGAATAATCGACCGGAGTTTCGCGAACTATCCGGCGAATCCGGCTCTCGGCGTCAGGTATCGATTCTTGAAGCTGCCTCAACATCATAAAAGCAGATTACGAAACACAGGGGAAAAAACCAAACAGGCCGATGTCTGTCAGGCATTTTTTATCTGACTTCACAACCTTACCGGCTGCTGGCAAAATTCTTTTCAATGGCGCAGAATAAGCAATTCGTATCTAATGAACCATCATAATTGAGCTGCAAATGATCGGCGAGACCATCTCACATTACAAAATCGTTGAACTCCTGGGATCGGGAGGTATGGGAGAGGTCTATAAAGCCGAAGACCTGCGATTGCATCGTCCTGTGGCGCTCAAGATGATGTTTTCGGAACCCGGTCAGGGACAGACCAGTGAGCAGATCCGGGCCAGATTCTTCAAGGAAGCCAGAGCGGCATCGGCGCTGAGTCATCCCAATATCGCGACGATATACGAGATTGACGAAATCGAGCATGAAGGCTCACGTTTCAGCTTCATCGCCATGGAGTATGTTCCGGGGCGGACTCTCAAGGAGGTCGGCCGTGATCTGACCATGGCAGAAAGTCTTGACGCCGTGGCCCAGATTGCAGACGCTCTGGCGGAGGCTCACGATCGTGGGATAGTTCATCGAGATATCAAGTCTTCAAACATCATCGTCAGTGACAATAATCGCGTCAAGATCCTCGATTTTGGCGTGGCGAAATACAACCCCGTTCCCCACGAGGATGCCGACACGGCCAGCCTCTTCCATACCGATCTGATGAAAACGACTCCGGGGACAGTGGTCGGGACATTCGCTTTATGTCTCCCGAACAGGCGCTTGGAAATGAGGTCGACGGCCGCAGCGATATCTTCTCGCTGGGCGTGGTCTCGTACGAACTGCTGGCGAAGAAGCTGCCGTTCACCGGTTCATCGGCGCTGGCGGTCGTCGATGCCATCCTGCACGCTGATCCTCTGCCTGTGGGCATGATCAATTTTCAAGTCACGCCCGATCTCGAGCGAATAGTTCACCACATGCTCGAAAAAAATCTATCAAGGCGCTACCAGACGATGCGCGAGCTGCTGACAGATCTCGATGTCATCAGGCACTCGATGCCTCTTGTCCGGGATGCTTATCAGACAAGTCAGATCTTTACCTCCCAGCTCTCATCCGGTGCAGGTTTGCAATCGAGGATGATCAACAACCGGCTGGGAAAGAGCATTGCGGTCATGAGCTTCAATAACATCACCAGGAATCCGGAAGACGACTGGATCGGAACCGGCATTGCCGAAACGGTGGCAGCCGATCTGAAAAAGGTCGAGGGTCTGACCATCATCGGCCGCGAGCGGGTTTATGAAGTCCTCAGAGGCTGGAATGTCGATCAGGATCACCTCGTCGATGAGACGCTGGCGACGAAAGTTGGTCGCGAAGTAGGCGCGCGTTGGCTCGTCATCGGCGGATACCAGCGGATCGCTGATATGCTGCGCATCACGGCCCGCTTCGTTGATGTCGAAACCGGCGAGATCATCAAGACCGTCAAGATCGATGGAGAGATGAAGGAGATCTTCGACCTTCAGGACAAGATAGTTTACGAGCTCTCACGCGATCTCGACCTGAGCCTGCGCAGCGGCGAACTCGAGGGCATTGAAGAGAAAGATACCGATGTCGTAGAAGCCTATGAATGCTGCGTCAAGGGCACCATCGCTGTTTATTCGGGAAGCCGCAAGGGAATTGAAGAGTCGATCGCCCTCTTCGAAAAGGCGATCAATCTGGACCCGAAATATGCTCAGGCATACGCCGGTCTCGGATATGCCTATGTGCTCAAAGGGCAATTCCTGACCACCCCCGAGATGTTCCATAAGGGTGCCGAATATTTGCAGAAGGCCGTCGAACTGGACCCGCTGCTCCCTGATGCCTACAGCGGCCTCGGCATGGCATTTATCGCCATGGGCCGGATAGATGATGCCATAGGGGCGTTGCGCAGAGCCCTCTCGTTCGCTCCCGACGATTTTCAGACGCATGGGGCTCTCGGGCGGGCTTATATGATCGGCAAGGGTCTGTTCCGCGAAGCCATTGCCGAATACGAACAGGCTTTGCGCCATAATCCCGACGCCGGCTGGGCGGCTCAGCAACTGTCCTTATGCTGCGCCTATATCGGAGACCTCGAAAGAGGTGAACAGGCCGCACGCCAGGCCATCAGCTCGCAGCAGAAATTCATCTCGGGCCAGGCCGGAGTCCAGATCATCGGCTCATTCCTCAGGCTGGCTCATATCCACATCCTGCTCGGCAGATTCGATGATGCGATCGCCGAATGTTACAGAGAGATCGTCTTCCTGCGGTCCTCCAACCACGGACTGAAAGATCGCACGAACATCGAGGCCAATCAGAAACTCGTCAGCGCCTGCGTCAGACAGGGCAATCTCGAAGACGCACGCGAAGCTTATGAAAAGCTGCTCAAGGACTTCGACGCCAGACTGGCCGAGCACAAAGACGACCCGTTCACAAGATACTATGTCGCCTGCGCCTGCGCCCAGATGGGAGACAGAGACAAGGCTATCGAACACCTGCGATTAGCCGTCGAAGGCCGCAGGGAATTCAATGTCGCCAGGGCCCGCGTGGAGATCGATTTCGAAAGCCTTCACAATGATCCGGAGTTTCGAAAGCTCATTACCTGAAGTGGAGCCGATTAAGAAACAGGGGAAGAGAGATTACGAAACAGACGAAATAAACGAAACAGACGAAAAAAGCCAAGGGGGTGAATTCAGTAATTAATACCGGTTATATGTTTATCTGGATATTCTCACCCAATCAACGATGGTATTTTTCATCTGTTTCGCTGTTTCGTAATCTCTCTTCCTTCCGACTTGCAATCACATAATTATGAATATACCGAACGACGCGATCAGCCGTTTTGAAGAGATACCATATTTAAGATTCGGCCACTTCCCGACTCCGATTGAAGAGTTGCCGCGCCTGCGCGAGGCCCTGGGCGGAGGGCCGAGGATCTTCATCAAGCGCGACGATTATTCGGGCGCAGGCTTTGGCGGCAACAAGGTGCGCAAGCTCGAATACGTTCTGGCGGACGCGAAAGCCGGCGGCGTCGAAATAGCCATCACCACCGGCGGCGAAAAATCCAATCATGCCCGGGTGACCGCCTCGTTGTGCGCGCGTCTGGGTATCCGCTGCATTCTCGTGCTCAATCCACCGGCTGTTTCTTGAAGGCATGAAGCCGGCGAGTCTTGTGGTGGATGAACTGGTAGGGGCTGTGATTCACCCGGTGAGCCATCGTGATCAACGCCGGCCCGCAATGGAGGCATTAGCTCGAAAGTTGCGAAGTGAAGGTCGAAAGGTGGTAATCATTCCGCTCGGCGCTTCGATCCCGCTTGGAGCCATTGGTTTTGTCAGGGCCGTGCAGGAGACCAAGCCTCAGCTCGAACGGTCCGGAGTCAATTTCAATTATCTCTTTCATTGCAGCTCGTCGGGCGGCACACAGGCAGGTCTGGTCGCCGGATGCAGGCTCTTCGGTTTGCATGGCGTCAAGGTCATCGGCGTCAGCCCCGATGATTCCTCGGATGCCATATCGACTGAAGTATACGGAATCACTCGCGGAATCGCCGGGATGCTCGGATTGCCGGAAGGATCACTTGATGAAGAATTGACCGTGCTCGACGACTACGTCGGCGACGGCTATGGAATCTCAACGCCGGAATCCGACGCCGCAATCGAACTTGTAGCGAAAACTGAAGGCATCGTCCTCGACCCCGTTTACACGGCCAAAGCCATGGCCGGCCTGATCGACTGGATCACAAAAGGGAAGCTCAAGGAAACCGACAACGTACTCTTCTGGCATACCGGCGGCCAACTGGCTCTCTTCTATTCGCCGGAGTAATTGTGATTCTCAATCCGCGGCTTCAGAAGCCGCCAGCCGCAACATCTTCTCCCGGTTCTCGACCAGATCCGACAATTCACGATACATGTCCGGATTGACCTTCTCGGCGTAGGGCAGGATGCAGGCTCTGGTTTCATCAAGATACTTCTTTACGAATACGTGATCATGGACGAAACCGAGCGCGAAGATGTTGCTGAGTCGATCCGCGAGCTTCAACACCCTGGCTCGTGGGCTGCCGGTAAGCATGATCCGCTGCAGGTATTCGGACTTCGGTTCCCTGATCCCGTCCACAAAACGGATGGTCACCTCCATGACCAGGTCATAGACTGCCGGACCGTCCGAGTCGATATGCGTGATCTCTTCCCGGGTGACACCCGGCAGAGAGGCTGCGTCCTCAAAGAGATCGTGTATCAGCGACGCCTTGAGCAGCACCGGATCGATGATCTTGTAGTCGAGCAGAATGCCCATCGTGCTGATCTGATGCCGGAACATGTTGCTTCCTGAACGCCGCTTCACGCCGATCAGGGCCATTCCCTTGACGATGTATGGGGCCAACGTAATGCTGGCCAGGCGCTTTTCTATATTTTCCATGAGGGAATCTCCGTATGCTGGGTTTATTCGGAGCGTTGTAACAGTTTTTTGAGTTGTGCGACGGTCGCGGCATGTTTCTGATCGCGTGCCAGATTGTGATATTCGCCTGCGTCGTTTTGATGATCATAAAGCTCAACGCCGCGCTCACCGCCGTCCCATTCGGTATAACGCCAGCGTTCGGTGCGCACACTGCGCCCCATCGTTTTACCGCGTGTCACCACCGTGTAGGCGGCCTCTCGGCCTTTGCCGTTGGGATTCGCCAGCAATGGTTTGAGGCTCGTCCCCGCCAGCTTGTGCGGAGCCGACAAACCTGCCAATTCAATCAGCGTCGGATATAAATCAACGAACTCAACCAATGCCGGCGAGGCTTTCCCCTTGCCTCTCGCCTTGGGCGCATAAATCATCAAGGGCGCGCGCGCTGACAATTCAAACAATGTATTCTTATTCCACCAGCCGCGTTCGCCCAGGTGATAACCGTGATCGCCGATAAAGACTATGATGGTGTTGTCCAATAATTTGTTTTGCTCAAGGGCGTCCAGCACCTTGCCGACTTGCGCATCCATAAAGGAAACGCCCGCCAGATAAGCGCGTTTGAATTCCTTCCGTTCCTGATCGGTGAAAGCCTTGAATTGAGGGTACGCTCCTGGTGGGAGGGCGAAAGGCTCTTCCGGCGAACGGTCTGCCGGATCGCGGTGCAGCGTGATTTGATTGAGCGGATAAAGGTCAAAATACTTTTTCGGCGCAATGAACGGATCGTGCGGTTTGTGAAAGCCAACGCCGAGAAAAAGGCTCGTTGCGTTTTTCATTCAGCAGTTGCACGGCTTCAACGGCGATTTGCCCATCCGGTTGATCTTCGTCAGCGCCTTCCGCAGCCAGCCATTGACACCACTTGAGCGCGCCGCCGGTGAGGTTGCGGCCTTCGCCCTGTTTGCCAAGTGGCGTGCCTTGAAAAAATTTCATGTGCGACCAGGACAATGGGTCGGCCCAGTCCGGATTCACTTCTTCCATCGTTCCGCCGCGATGAAAAATCTTGCCGAGGCTGGCAGTGAAATAGCCGGATTGCTTGAAAAGCTGGGGCAGTGTCACGACATCCGGCAGATTGCGGCGAAAAAACACATCATTGCCCAGCACGCGCGTTTGCTCCGGGCGCATCCCGGTCAGAAAGGAAGCCCGCGACGGATTGCACACCGGATATTGCACGTATGCTCTGTCAAAGCGCACGCTGCGTTTCGCCAGCCGATCAAGATTCGGCGTGTGTATGCGGCTGTTGCGAGTGCCTGCGTCAGCAGGGCGCAAATCATCAGCCACGATGAACAGGACATTCGGTTTTTTCGCCTGCGCCAACGCCGGCGCGTCGCAGGCTCCAAGGCAAATCGTAAGAAGAAAAACGCGAAAAAGTGTTTGCATGAATTTTTTCGTTCCTCGGAAAGTGATGACAAGTGCCTGGAAGTTCAAGCGCAAGGCGAATTGCAATTCGCGCATTTCGCCGCCCGTCCGGTGGTAAGCGCCAGCGCGCGAAGCCGCGACAATCCGTGCCCCGCATGACGCAACAAATGCAACAAATAGCGATAGCCGGGAATCTTTGCGTCCCATTCGGCTGTTTGCAAAATCGCGCCTCGCCCGGTGAGGTGTAAGGTCATGACATGATCTGTTGGCTAATTCAACCGCGCCAAAGGCGCCTGAGAAAATAACCAGCGGCTACATGCTGCCACCCGCTTTGCACTCTTGTGGGCTAGTCAAATCATAATAAAGAATATTCAGTGCGTAACATGCGTGATGTTTTATTTTTTATTTGCAATAGATAGCATTAATGCTAATGTATGTATATGAATTACGATTCACTTGTAGGCATGGTTGGCGGGATGGAGTGCTTTGATCTGCCGTTGCTGGTTCAGGGGTTTGATGACGGGCGGGAATCGATCCGAGTGCAATTGTCGCGATGGATGAAGCAGGGGAAGGTCATTGGTTTGCGGCGGGGTGTATACACGTTGCCGGAAGCATACCGGCGAGTGACGTTGACGGCAGCGAGGCTGGCGAATCAGATCTACCGGCCGTCTTATTTGAGCGGCCTGTGGGGGTTGGGCTATTACGATCTGATTCCGGAGAGAGTGATTTGGCTGACCAGTGTGACGCCGCGGGTTCCGCGCCATTTCGAAAATCCGTTTGGCGTTTTCGACTACCGCAATATCAAGCAGGAGTACTTTTTCGGTTATCAAGCGGTTCAATATGGAGGCCGGGAGGTTCTGGTAGCGGAGGCGGAAAAGGCGTTGCTGGACCACTGGCACCTGACTGAAGGTGAGTGGACGCCGGATCGTCTGGCGGAAATGAGATATCAGAATTTTGACCGGGTTGATGAGATAAAACTGCGGGATTATGCCGGTCGTTTCAAGAGCCCGCGGCTGGAGCGAGCAATCGGGCGATGGCTGGTTCTGGCAGTGGAAGAGGAAGAAGGAGTGGTGATGTTATGAAGGAGCAGGCGCTGTCGCTGGCTCGCGGGGCCGGAGATCCAGGGCAGGGGCTTAACCTCTTGCGAGAGTATTTGCAGGCCCACATATTGAGATCACTTCATGAGTGCGAGGCGTTCAGGTCAGTGGCGTTTGTCGGTGGAACTGCCTTGCGTTTTCTGCATGGATTGCAACGTTTCTCGGAAGACCTGGATTTTTCTGTGGTTTGTGCGGAAGAGTATGAAGGCCGGGAATGGATGGCAAGGTGAAGCGCGATCTTACTCTCGCCGGTTTTGATCCGCTGGTGACCTGGAATGATCGCAAGGCGGTGCATCCGGGTGGATTCGACTGGCCGGGATTTTGCGAGGCGGGGCTTTCTCCCATGCGGGGCTGTCCATCAAACTGGAGATCGACACAGTCCTCCTGCCGGAGGCTGCGACGTCGGGTCGTTACGGCATGTGACCTTTTGTTGCAGCACTACGATCTGCCTTCTCTGATGGCCGGCAAACTCCATGCGATCCTCGCCCGAAAGTATGCCAAAGGCCGGGACTGGTACGATCTCGTGTGGTATCTGTCACAGCGTTCCCCGGTGGAACCCAACGTGGAATTGCTTCAAAATGCTCTGGATCAGACTCATGGAGATGGCAAGTTGGACGCCTGTCTGGCGAAAGCTGGTGCAGGATCGGTTGGAATCATTCGATATTAAAATCATTAGATCTGACGTCAGCCCTTTTCTGGAACGAACGCAGGATGCGGCGCTGCTGACTCGCGACAATCTGATCGACCTTTTGAGTCTGTGACGGGCAATGGTTTACTTTCGTATTATTTCCAATCCGATTTCTTTGAGATAGGCGGGGATTTTCTGTATGGCATTGCGATCGTTCTTTTTCACATCATCGGGCAGTTGATCCCATTCGACAAGGTATGGAGTGATCCTGTTGCTGTCGTCTCTATCGCCCGGCCTCCAACCGCTTAGCAAGCGGTCCGCCACCCATCTGTTGTGTTCCATCTGCGCCAGCAGTTCGTCTTCTTCATCGGTGAAATAGAAATCGCCCGATGAAGACTGGTCTGCGGGACGAGTAAGGCACCGGACGGCTCTGAGTTTGACGCTTATGTGGTCCGCCTGCTGGCGGTTCGACTCCCTGATCTCTTCAGGCAATTCATTCCAATCCACAAGATTGGGTTTTTCTTTCGGGGTGAAACCTCTGGCTGTCTGGTCGGCAACGTATTCCTCATGTACCTGTTTGGCGAGCTTGTCCAGGGTTTCATTCAGGATTATTTCGCGTCTGCAGGCCGAGTTAATGACGGGGAATTGTCTGATCCTGTCCAGATCGGGTGTGAGGGGTTTGATTTCATCGAGCAGGGTGCTGATGCCGATATTCTGCGCCATTCTGACGATTACCTGAACATTCCATTTTTTGACATCCGGCAGGATGGTCAGTGCGCAGGAGAGTCCTTCGGCGTCATCATCGAGGCAGATATAAATTTTGTTCAATGGATGATCGGATTCGATCGACTTGAGCAATTCATCGTCGAATATTTTATCTCTTTCGACATCCTTCTGAATGAATCTCAGGTCGCAAATCTGAGGCAGTGCCGGGAATCGCAGGGCTATTTCAGACGACCGGATATCGGCCTCACGGTCGATGATGGTGATCCTCAATTTTCTGCCGCCGGCATAATGGCCAATCCTTGCAGCCTGCAGCAGGACGCTGCCGCCTAGCTGTCCAAGGCCGATGATGAGGATATGAATCTGGCTGCCGGCATTGACATCAACTTCGGGCGGAAATTTGTCAAGAATCTCGCGGGCGCAGTTTTCAAAGGTGTTGAAGAACCTGAGTCTGAAATTATGATCTTTATGCTCGAATGTTTGACCGCGGCCGAATAGTCTCCTCAGTTTTTCATCGACAATGTGGACATAACAATCGAGCTGCTCGTCCGGCGATCCATTGAGCTGAGAATTCCCGGCTTTCCATCGTTCTCTCATCAGATTATGCGCCTGGCCCGAGATTTCAGAATTGATTCCGTCATCTCCACAAATAGCAATGATGCATCTGGCATAGGCTGCGCGAGCCATTTTGAGCATCGCCGGATCGGTGGCGTTGCCGGTCAGGACGATCGCCCCAAGATCACGGCATGTATTAATGACTTCATTCGATTCGTTGAGTTCAATGACGACGACACGGTCGCCGTTGTCGATGAAGTCTTTAACCAGTTGAAACCCCTGCCGGCCAAGCCCGCAAATGACCACATGCTTTTTGAGCCGGCCGAGTCTGACCAACAATAGTTGATCCTGAAAAAGAGAGGCGACAGTGATGATCGTCGTATAGATCGCCACGCCCGGCGCCAAAAACATGGCAAGCTGATACTGCCAGGCGATCGGAGGTTCCGATGCGAGATTCTCTTCAAGAACGAACAATTGAAGGGCTCTGTAGAACGGCTCAAAAACCGAATGATGATGCTGGATTGCATGTAATTGTCTGAATGATCCCCAGACCCCGAGTGCATAGGCCGTGAGCCATAACAATCCAATGATCAACCATCGATGTCTTCTCAGCAGGGCTGACATGTTTATTGCGAATTTGGATCTGGTCTTCATCTGATACAGCTCCTTACGGCGCACAAGAGAGACAATGACCGGAGCATTAAACATCAGGCTCACGCAGAAGCGGGCGAGAAGCAATTGATAACATTCAAGTTTTATTTGTACAATCGCCGGCGGACTTATTTCATTTCAATTTCCGGAATTCTTATGTCAAACACCATCGTAGAGAATCTGCCGCCGTATGAGCTGAAGGCCCACAATTACGGTGAGGATCACGAGAACAAAATTCACAGCGACGAGGGAGCGGCGAAATACGGTTTTGCCGGGGCGCTGGTTCCCGGCGTGGCGGTCTATGCATACCTGGCGCGACCGGTTCTGGACGCTTTCGGGAAAGCCTGGCTCGAAGGCGGTTTGATGAAAGCGAGGTTTATCAGCCCGGTCTATGACGGCGATCAGGTTACGGCGAGCGGCGTGATCACGAGTCTCGATCCGCTCACAGCCTCACTTGAGTTGCGAAATGCCGAAAATGTTCTGTGTGCGGTTGGAGAATCCTCCATGCCGCAGACTCAACCGGGTATTTCCATTTCCGATTATCCGCACGCGGCTTTGCCGGAGCCGGATCGAAGGCGGCGGGCGACGATATCAAGTTTCAAGACAGGAGATGTACTCGGCTCGCTCGATTTCAGGCTGGATTTCAAAGAAGAAATGACGGCTTTCCTCGATGACATGGTCGAGACTGCCGGGATCTATCGCAGCGGGGAAGTCGCCTGTCATCCGGCATTCATCGTAGCCAGATCCAATGAAATTTTAATGAGTAATGTCGCTCTGGGGCCATGGATACACACGTCGAGTGAAGTAAGCCATCACGCCATAGCTGCGGATGGTGAATCATTGTGTCTGCGCGGCCGCGTAGCCGAGCTATATGAAAAGCGCGGGAATGAGTATGTCGTACTCGACCTGGCTCTGTTCGGTGAAAAAGATCGCCCGATTGCGCGGATAAAACATTCCGCCATCATTCGATTGATGGAAAACGGATAAAACCACACTGCAAATTCTTTCGTTTATTCGGTCTGTTTCGTAATCTATTCCCACATGCGGAAATACATAATCAAATCGGATACGCCGCGGGCCTCGATCATCAACTATCGTGAGGTATTGAACGACGAGCAGCGGGCGGTGGTCATGGCCGGCGGAGGGCCCTTGCTGGTGATAGCGGGCGCGGGGTCGGGGAAGACCCGAACCGTGACGTATCGTGTTGCCAGGCTGATTGAGCTGGGCATCTCGCCATCGCGCATCCTGCTGGTGACATTTACCAATCGGGCGGCACGCGAGATGCTCGGCCGCGTCGAATCGCTTGTCAAGACCGACATCCGCCGCGTCTGGGGAGGCACCTTCCATTCGATTGCCAACAGGATGCTGCGACGGCACGCCTCGAGCCTGGGCTATGAAAGCAATTTCACGATCCTCGATTCCGAAGATTCAAAAGACCTGATCGATTCGTGCATCGAGGAGGCAGCGATAGACACCCGCGCACGACGGTTTCCGAAAGGCGAAGTCCTGCGCGAGATGTTCAGTTATGCGACCAACACAGACACTCCGCTCGAGCAGATCATCACGGGCAAGCATCCCCATTTCGAGCCGCTCACCGCTCAGATCCGGCGCGTCGACCAGCTCTATCAGTCGCGGAAACTCGAGCGGAACTCGATGGATTATGACGATCTGCTGATCAACTGGAAGAGATTGATGCAGGAAAAGCCGGATGTCGCGGCAATCTATCAGGATCAATTCCAGCATGTTCTCGTAGACGAATATCAGGACACGAATACCCTGCAGGCGGACATTGTCGATCTGGTCGCTGCAAAACATCGAAACCTGATGGTTGTCGGCGACGATGCGCAGAGCATCTTCGGCTGGCGCGGCGCAAACTTCGCGAACATCTTTCAATTCAAGGACAGATATCCGGATGCTCCAGCTTTACAGGCTCGAAACCAACTATCGATCATCGCCTGAAATTCTGATGCTGGCCAACGCCTCGATATCACACAACACCAGACAGTTTCAGAAGAACCTTCAGGCGGTGCGGCCATCTCACAACTTCCCGCCGGCGCTGATTCCCGCGCGCGATTCCGAGCAGCAGGCTTCATTTGTCGCCGCGCGAGTGCTCGAACTTCGTGACGAAGGCGTCCCCTTGAGCGAGATGGCCGTACTCTATCGCTCTCATTTCCACGCGATGGAGTTGCAACTGGAACTGACGCGGCGCGGCATTCCCTATGAAGTCCGTTCAGGCGTCAGGTTCTTCGAGCAAGCTCACATCAAGGACGTCTCGTCGTACCTTCGACTGATTGTCAATCCGCGCGACGAGATCGCCTGGAAGCGCGTTCTCAAGCTGATTCCCAAAGTGGGCAACGCGACGGCGGCGAAAGTCTGGGAGCGCCTGGCCTGTTCAGATGAGCCACTGGCGCTGGTCAAATCCGAAGATCTGGCGAAATCCCTGCCGAAGGGCGCCGCCGCAGGCTGGAGCGAATTCGCGGATTTGATCGGCCGCATGACCGCCCCCGAAAATGTCAATTCACCGTCGAGGCAGATCGAAATGATACTGGAGCGGGGTTACAACGAATACCTTCAGGCCAATTACGAAAACGCGGAAACACGCGAAGAGGATCTGCGCCAGCTTGCCAACTTCGCATCCCGGTTCGAAACCACTGAAGGTTTTCTGAGTGAGCTCGCGCTGATCAACACCGAGAGGTTTTCCGCCCCCGGCGGAACAGTCGCTGAAGATGTCATGATGGGAGGAGACGAGGACGAGAAACTGACCCTCTCTTCGGTTCATCAGGCCAAGGGGCTGGAATGGCGTGTAGTTTTATGATCTGGATTTCAGATGGAAGATTTCCGTCCGCCAGGAGCCTGCGTGACGCTGAGGGCGAGGAAGAGGAACGACGACTCTTTTATGTCTCGATCACTCGCGCCAAAGATGAACTCTATGTCTGCTATCCGCTGATCGAAACCGATCGCTCGCACCAGACCGTGCTTCAGCGTCCTTCAAGGTTCGTCATGGAAGTCCCGGGAGTCTTCTCGAAATCTGGAGCGTCGATGAAGAGACTCCCTCCCTCGATGCTCCGGAACTCGATCAACCGAAATTACTGAACTGAAAGATCTTGAACCAGGCGAAAATACTAATTTTATTAAGAGGCTTGATAATATGAGTGATTTAACAGTCAAAGTCAGTTGGAATGGCGATTTGAAATTCACCGGCCTGAACTCGGCCGGCCACGAGACGGTCCTTGACGGCAACAAACAGGCCGGCGCCAGCCCCGTTGAGATTCTGCTTGAAGCCGTCGGCGCTTGCTCGGCGGTCGATATTGTCACCATCCTCGAAAAGCAGAGGACTCCGCTCGAAAAGCTTGAAATATCTGTCGGCGGCGACCGGCATAATCCGGAGCCTCGCTACTTCACCGATATCGAGATGAACTTCGATGTCTGGGGAGAAGGACTCAAACCGGAAAAGGTGGCCAAAGCGATCGATCTCTCAATAGTCAAATACTGCAGCGTCTATCAGTCGCTGCGTAAAGATATTAAATTCAAGACCGGTTTTCGCATCCATGCTCCCGGCGCTGAGCCTTCCGGCGATTATCAGATTGTGGAATTGAGCGCTTAAAGAAGAGAGTACGAAACAGACGAAATAAACGAAACAGACGAAAAAATTCCAGACGTTGGTCGGGCGAAAATACCCCGATAAACATAAAACCAGTGCTTATTGCTGAATTAATCCCTTTGAATTTTTTCGTCTGTTTCGTACTCTCTCTTCTTTCTTATTTTGTAGTCTTAAAATCCTCGGTATCGAGCCAGATGGTGACCGGGCCGGTGTTATGAATTTCGACCAGCATATCGGCCTGGAACTCGCCGGTTTCAACCTTGAAGCCCATCTTTCTGAGAGTGTCGACGAACTGTTCGTATAGAGGGATTGCGATTTCCGGGTCTTGCGGCATCGGTGAATCCGGGTCTGCGTCCTCTTCGAGAATCTGCATAGAGTGTGAACTGCGAGATGACAAGCATCTCGGCACCGACATCGAGGGCTGAGAGGTTGAATTTACCTTCCGGATCGGAAAATATCCGCAGGTTGGCGGCTTTATTAGCCAGCAGATCGACATCTTCTACCGTATCGCCGGCCCCGACTCCAAGCAGAATGACATAGCCATAGCCTGTCCGGCCAATGACGTTGCCATCAACACTGACTGAGCCCTTCGTTACACGCTGCAAAACCGCCCGCAATTTTCATCTCCTGATTCTATTATTGAAATCAGCCCCATCAAACTTTCGTTTGATTTCGTCTATTTGGTCTGTTTCGTAATCTTTTCTTCTTCTCTTCTTCATCTTCTCCGGGCCTTGCTGGCGGCCTTGCGAGAGATGCCGGTATCGATGCCCTGTTCTTCGGCGAAGCGCTGAAAGATGGCGTAGAAGGCCTCGCGGTCAGCGCCGTTGATGACGGCCGCTGCATCGGCAGCCGAGATGACATAAGGATAGCCGTTGCCGACGATGATCTCGGCGCGGACAGCATCAAGGACCTCATCGAGCAGTCCCTTGTCATAGATCCATTTTGGAATTTCCAGTCGAGCCGGGGCAGACGAGCCTCCCGCCTTGAGATAGACGAAGCCGATCTCGCGCCTGAACTCATCGAAGTGATCGAGGACTCCCTTTTTCTTGAGGTCTGCGCTGCCGCGGGCGCAGGTGAACATCGGAGTCCGGGCGCCCCAGGCGAGCAGTGGGCTGATCAACCGAGTGTCGTGCAGCTTTTCGGCATTATCGAGGTTGAACACATGTGAGAGCATTCTGGTCAGGTCGTGAGCCCGGCTCGAATCGACATAGCCGATGAGTGGAATTCCGGCATCGCGTGAACATCGAAGCAGTTTGAGCACGGCATCAATATGTCTTTGCTGCAGTTCTTCGCTCAGCCGATCAGCAAAAGAAATCACCAGCGAGCTGTCAAAGAATGCCACCGGAAGCCTCGATGACGGTGTCAGGCCGGAGGCTGTTTTCTCGATCAGACTACAGAGCCTCGCCGCTTCCATCTCGAACCGTCGCAGATTGACCTTCTGCTCGGAATAGATCGTCTCGCCGTCGACCTCCACCAGCAGCTCGTCAGGGTCGAGGATTTCAAAAAGGGTGTCTTTGGTGTACCTGCCGTCCCGCGAGTGATGATTTTCAAACCATGCGACCTGCACTGCAGCGACCGGCAGGCTGAAATCCGGATCGTGGCGGATCTGGCTGCCGTCAACTGCTACCGTTGTCCGGTCGAGCAGCACCTCGCTCGCCCATTCGCGGGCATGCTGGTGATTGGTGAATATATGCGGAAAATCCAGATTCAGATCCGGCGCAAGATCGAATTCAACCGTCGGGACGGCTCCAGGATTGTCGATGCCATGAAGGCGAGTTTCGAGATCGGCCGCGCTCATCTGCGACAGCTTTTTCAGCGCGCCCCGGTAATCCTTAACCTCCGCACTCAGCGATTTGTTGAAATCAACGAACCGCGCCCATTTACCCTGAAGTTGTTCGATGATTTTCTGGCGGACTATCATATTGTTGAAATCCTCTTTTTGCGCAACGGTCGTGGGAGTTTAAGGTTATTTGTTCAAACTTTAAACCCTTAAACTTTAAACTTTCCGTATTGCCTGCCCCCACTTGCCATGATAACGAGCCTGTGTTAGTTTTCAGATGCTTTTCTACACCATTTTTACAACAACATTTTCAAGTTCCTGGAGGCCCGGTTATGACCATTACAGAGCGCAAGAGTGGTGACGTTACAGTCCTCGATGTTGAAGGGAAGATCCTTCTGGGAGAGGGTGACGTTCAACTGAAGCGCAAAATTGACGAATTGATCGAACGCAAGGATATCAAGGTGGTTCTCAATCTCGAGAATGTCCCGTACATGGACAGCGGCGGGCTCGGCGAAATCGTCCGCAGCTACACCACCGTCAAGCGCGCCGGCGGCGATCTCAAGCTTCTCCACGCCACCAAGCGAATCAGCGATCTGCTGACGATCACCAAACTGATCACCGTATTCGAGATTTTCGAAGACGAAGCATCCGCAGCCGGCAGCTTCTAAAAAGTGATCATTGAGTAGAATAAGGAATCCGGGATGCGGAACATTGATTCCGCATCCCCAATATCCTTATTTCTAAATCACCTGCCCATTCCGTATTTCTTCAGTATTTCCACGGTTTTCTCGATTGGAAGTGCTTCTACTTTTTGCCCCCCACGACCAGTGATGGTTTTCGCCCGGAAGAGAGAGTTGTAGATGGCTTCTTCCGTCGCTTCGACAACAGCCTCAAAAAGGGGCGAAGTCGCTTCGTTTCCCAACACCACAATATTTCTGATATTTTCAGAAGCGCGGACTCTGTTTTGTGTGGCCGTGCTGAAGGCGATGACGTAGTCGCCGCTGCCGTTTGTTGAGGGGGATCCGGTGCGGGCCAGACCGGCCATGGCGCGGGCGGCAAGACGTTTGAGGTTCCTCGAATCCAAAGGAGCATCGGTCGCGACGACCATGATGATCGAACCATCGGCTTTATCACTAACCTGATTTTCACGCGGCGGATTGCTGCCGATACGCCGGCCTTCGAGTTGTTCCTTCAGATAATACTTCCCAAGCTCAATACCGACAGGGGCGCCATTGATGGTTAGCACGCCGCCGAAGTTTGTTTGGACGAGCACGCCGACAGTGTAACCTCCAAGGGTTTGAGGAAGGACTCTTGAAGATGTGCCTATTCCGCCTTTGAAACCGAAAGCGACAGTCCCTGTGCCGGCTCCGATGGAGCCTTCTTCGACGGCGCCCTCACCGGCAGACCTGAGCGCCGCGAACACCTCCTCTCGACCGACGTGCCGGCCGCGGATGTCATTGAGAAAGCCGTCGTTGGTCTCCGCCACCAGCGGGTTGATCGATCTCACCTGCTCGTTGCGGGGCAATGCAAGCATCCAGTCGATCAACGCATCGGCAACCTTCGGGACATTTAATGTGCCGGTCAGCAGGATCGGAGTCTCCAACTCGCCGAGTTCTTCGACCTGCGTCGATCCCATCAGCTTGCCGAATCCGTTGCCGACAAAAATTGCAGCCGGGACCTTCTCCTGAAACAGGTTTCCCGGGTGCGGGATGACGGCAGTGACGCCCGTCCGCACGTCATCTCCCCTGATCAGCGTTGAATGGCCCACGCGAACACCCGAAACATCCGTGATGGCATTGTTTTTCCCCGGCGGGAGGATGCCGACAACGATTCCCAGATCCCGCGCGCGCGGCCGCGGCTTCTGATCGTTTTGATAATTGATAAATATGAAAAACAGTAACAGAAATAATGTGATTCTTATCATATTCTTTGGGTTCCAATGACTCCTGTGAATCCAGCCGATAATCAACCCGTATTTCTCATACCTGAGGCGATTCCATTAATCGTCAGCAGAATGGCATATAAAAGTTTTTCGTGACTCGGCTTTTGCCCGGCTCTCCTCTTACGGGCGAGCAGTTCGACCTGAAGGTAGCTCATCGGATCGACGTAAGGATTGCGAACCGAAATCGATCTCTGAAGCACCGGCGATTTATCGAGCAGCCGCTTCTCGCGGAGTGATCTGCAAGATCACTCGGCATGTTCGCTGATACTCATCTTCGAGGATGGTGAAAATCCTTTGCCCGAGCCGTCGATCCGGTGTCCGATCGGCATATCGGCGGGCAATCTGAAAATCGGCCTTGGCCAGGGTCATCTCTATGTTCGAGATAGTGCTGTGGAAGAAAGGCCAGGAATCATACATCTCGCGGAGTATTTTCAGATTCTTGCGCGGGGATTCGAGGATGAAATTTTCGAGAGAGCTGCCCACGGCGAGCCATCCCGGCAGCAGATGCCGGCTCTGTGTCCATCCGAAAACCCATGGAATGGCGCGAAGATCATCGAGACTGCCCGAACCTTTTCTGCGTTTAGCCGGACGCGATCCGATGCGCAGAAACTGCAGTTCTTCGACCGGCGTTGCCTGTATGAAATAGTCGTAGAAGCCATCGGTCTCCCTGACGATTTTCCTGTAGCATTCAAAAGCCCGAGTGGAAATCTTCTCCATGATGGATTCCCATTGAGCGGGATTTCTCTCTTTGTTAGTTTCAGCGCGGGGAAGGCTGGCTGCAATGACCGCGGCAGTCGTCAGTTCCAGGCTGCGGACTGCAATTTCAGGCAGACTGTATTTCGAAGAGACGACCTCTCCCTGTTCGGTGATCTTGATTCGCGATGCTACGGTACCGCAGGGCTGTGCGAGGATGGCCTCGTGGCTGGGGCCACCTCCTCGCCCTACGGTTCCGCCGCGGCCATGGAACAGCCTCAATTCAAGGCCGGCATTTCGTGCCGCTTCCCAGAGTCGCTGCTGTGTCTTGTAAAGCTCCCAGCTTGAAGTGAGAATTCCTCCATCCTTGCTGCTGTCGGAGTAGCCGATCATGACTTCCTGCAGATTCCCCTGCGACTGGATCAACCGCCTGTACACCGGAATATCGAAAAGCCTGGACATCACATCCGGGGCTCTCTGCAGGTCGCTTATGGTCTCGAACAATGGAGCCACCGCGATACCGGGACGATCATTGCCGGAACGCTTTTTTTCGCTGAAAATCGAGTCGGAGTCGATCAAACCCGCCTGTTTGGCCAGCACCAGAACTGCCAGCAGATCGCTGACATCACGGGTCATACTGATGACGTAAGTTTTAATGACGCAGGGGCTGATCTCGTCGCCGATCCGGCGGATGACGCGAAAGACATTGAGTGTTTCAGTCGTCTCGGAGCTGAATTTGGCATCCGCACTCAGCAACGGTCTCGGAGTCAGCAGCTCACTGCTGAGCCAACTGATGCGCTCATCCTCCGTCATCCGGGAGTAGTCGCGCTCCATTCCGAGCGACCGGGTGATCTCTGTGAGCGCCGCCGTATGCCGCTCGCTGTGCTGGCGAATATCGAGGTCGCAAGATTCAGATCGAAGACGCAAACCTGATTCATCCAGGCGATTGACCGAACGCGCGGCCAGTTCAGCAAGCCCATTGAGCAAACTGTCGCGGACGATCCTCAGCTCCTCCCATAGTTCCGAGCCGGAACGGTAAGCGCTGGCTTCGAGCGAATCGGATCTGGTGATCGCGGCGATGATCGGAAGCGCGGGTCGGATCGATATCAGCGAACTCGAAGATTCAATCTGCAGCGCCGCGGCCAGATCATGGTTTCGCGCAAGCGTGTTCTCGATTCTGTTGTATATGAATGAAAGCTTTTGCCGGTATGGCTCCTCCGGGTTCCTCTTGAGAATCTCTTCTGCATCCGCGGGCATCTCTCGAACATCCCGCGAGAGCGAATTTAAAAGTTCCTGTGAGGGCGCCGAGAACCGCGATGACTCACTCAGCCTGCGCGAAAGATCAGACACCGAGCGGAGATATTTTCTGAGGATCATCCGCTGCTGGAGCCTGACAGTCTCCCAGGTGATTTCAGGTGTGACGAACGGGTTTCCATCCCGGTCTCCTCCAACCCACGACCCGAACCGGATAGGCACTCGGCCGTCCTTCAATTTCACTCCGGGAAAGTATTCGCTCAACCTCGCCTCGATCTCTTCCATCAGCACCGGCACAGTATCGAAAAGCGTGGTGTCGAAATAGAAGAGCGTATTGTTTACCTCATCGAGCACAGTCGTTTGAGTCTGCCTCACCTCATCGGTCTGCCAGATCGATTCGACTTCGGCGGCGAGTCGTTCCTGCAATTCATTCTTGCTGCGTTGCGGCAGGTTCTCCTCATCGAATGCCGTCAGCAGATCGGCTATGCGCCGGTGCTTTTCCAGCAGCGTCCGGCGCGCGGCTTCAGTCGGATGCGCCGTCATCACCGGCAGGATCTCAAGCCTGTCGATGACCACCTGCATCTCTTTTGCGGTCACACCCTGGAGACCCTTTAATGTGTCGGCAATCGATCCGCGCTGCGGTTGATTGGGAGTCTGCAGCTCGTAAAATCTTTTACGGCGGGTTCGATGATGCTGTTCGGCGATGTTGACCAGTTGGAAATAGACCGAAAACGCACGGATCAGTCCGATCGAATCATCCAGGCTCAGGGAATGAAGAAGTTTCCTGATCTCTTTTTCGGTAACAGGCGAATGATTGCTGCGGAGCTGCTTGCATAGATTGCGGACAATCTCTTCCGTCTCGAACAGTTTCTCGCCGCCAAGGCGTTTAAGCGTCTCTCCCAGCAGATCTCGAGCCTGCGGATATCGGCCTTCAGACTCGAGCTTCCCGTTTCAGTTGACTGCTTTCTACTCATAGCCTGTTATTGTTCCGGTTAAGCTTGTTGCAGGCAAGAGCCTGAATGATAATCACGAATTCATAAATTACTGAAGCTTGAATATTAATTGACACTGGTGGTGAATATGAAACCTCGTATTGCAACCTTTTTTACCGGCGGAACCATCTCGATGAGCATCGATCCATCTACTGGAGGGGCCGTTCCGGCGCTTTCAGGCGAGGAGATTATTGCACGGGTTCCTGGTCTCGATCAGCTTGCCGATTTCGACCTCGTCAATTTTGCGCGTTGGCCCGGGCCTCACGTGACCCCCGGCAGGATGATGGATCTCGCCTCGGCCGTCAGGGAGAAACTAAAGGATGACGGCATCGCCGGCGCTGTCGTGACTCACGGGACCGATACTTTGGAAGAGACCGCCTACCTCCTCGACCTGACTATCGATTCTGAAAAACCAGTCGTCTTCGTCGGCGCCATGCGCAACAGCTCCGAACTGAGCTGGGATGGTCCCGAAAATCTGCGCGCTGCTGTTCGAGTGGCAGTCGAGCCCGATGCGCGCGGCCATGGCGTAATCGTCGCTCTCAACAACCAGTTGATAGCCGCCGCCGAAGTTGTCAAGACTCACACCGAATCGACCGATACTTTCCAGAGCCGCGATTTCGGACCGCTCGGCTTTATCGACAAGGATCGCGTCATCGTCATGCGCCACCCGTTTCAGCGTGAATTCATCAACACCAGGAAGATCGAAGAACGGGTCGATGTCATCAAGATCTATGCCGGGGCCGATGGCCGCTTCATCAATTTTGCCGTCGATGACGGCGCAAAGGGCATCGTCATTGAAGGACTGGGACGCGGCAACGTTACCGTCGCGGCATTGCCTGCGATCGAACGCGCCATCGGTCTGGGAATTCCTGTGATCGTCACTTCCAGATGCTCGCGCGGCCGCGTACTCGATACCTACGGTTATGAGGGGGCAGGGAAGCAGTTGAAGAAGATGGGGGTATTTCTCGGAGGCATGCTGCCGAGCCACAAGGCCCGCATCAAACTCATGCTCCTGCTTGGCGCCGGTTACTCCAACGAACAGATCCGCGAGTCTTTCGAAAAATGAAAAGAAAGATAGATTACGAAACAGACGGAATAAACGAAAAAAACGAAACTTTTCAGGCCGTCAATGTGCTTGATCAAACATTCCGGATATTCTGCATGTTCTGATCACCAACCTTAAAATTTCAAGCTCTTTTCGTTTGTTTCGTTTATTCCGTCTGTTTCGTGATCTGCCTTTTCACAGCATTTCGCAGATGATCTGAGCCGCGCGATCCGAAGCCCTCGATTCGCCGATTCGCTCTCTGACGACAGAGAGTTCACTGCGCATCCTCGCCAGTCTTTCCTTGTCGTCCAGAAGGCCGGTAATCTCCGCAGCCAGCCCGGGTCCGTTCAAATCGTCCTGCAAGAGTTCCGGGACGATCTCTTTCCCGGCAATCAGGTTGGGCATGCCTACAAACTCGACATTGATCAGAGGTCTGAAAATCCGCCAATTGAGTTGAGAAGCTCGGTAAGCGACGATCAAAGGCGTTCCGATGATCGCCGTCTCAAGCGTGGCCGTACCGCTGGCAACCACGGCCAGATCTGCCGAAGCCACGGCGTTGCATGTGTCGTTTTCGATGACGCTCAAATTGTGCAGCCCGGCGATATGTGCCTCGATTTCGCTTTTGTTGAAAGTCGAGGCGAGAGGGATGATGAACTCAACATCGCGCCGGTTCTGATTGAGTATCCTGACGGCATCCATCATTGCCGGTAAAATGTATTTGATCTCGGAATGCCGGCTTCCCGGCAGAAGTGCGACCAGTGGTTTCTCTTTGTCGATGCCGTACCGCGCGCAGAACTGGTTTTTGTTTGTGGTCACTCTCACGCTGTCGAGCAGCGGATGACCGACATAATCGACCTTGACGCCGTTTTTCCGGTAATATTCCTCTTCGAACGGCAGAATGACCAGCATCTTTTCGATGTATCGTTTGATTGTGTTGATGCGGTAGCCTCGCCAGGCCCAGATCTGCGGGCTGATGTAGTAGACGATTCTGTGGCCGTCGCGGCTCAGTCTTTTTGCCAGTCGCAGGTTGAATTCGGGCCAGTCGATCAAAACGACTAGATCCGGCTTTCTCTTCCGGGCCGCTTCGCGGAGTCTTCTGAATACGCGCAGGAATTTCGGCAGGGCTCTCGCAACTTCGAGAGCTCCCATAATTGCCACCTCGCGCGCGTCAACCAGCGTCTCCACGCCACGAGACCGCATCTCATCGCCTCCCGATCCGAAGATTTCGAAATCCAGATCTGGGCGCGCGGCCCGCAGGGCTGCTGCCAGATTCGCCCCGTGCTTGTCGCCCGAAGCTTCACCGCCACCAGCATGATCTTCACCCTGCCACTGCTCATCGGCTATATCTTCCCCCAGAGCATCAATGCGCCTATCAGAATGAAGGCCGCGGCGGCAATCTTGTGCAGTATTTCCGGGTTGATGAAATCTGACAAGACATTGCCGAGGGATACTCCAATCAACGAAACCAGCGCCAGCGCCAGCGCCGCACCGAAAAAGACGGCTACCGGCTGCTTTGTCTGTGCCGCCAGGGTGATCGCCGCCAACTGGGTCTTGTCACCTATCTCCGCTATAAATATGAGCCCGAAAGTGGTCAGAAAAGTTTTAAAGTTCATCAGTCACCTGTTTCTCAATAAAGTTCGGATTCTCCCGTTGGTCTCGTTCTCCACCTGCGATGGATCCACAACCATTGATCCGGATGGCGTCTGATCACCGATTCCAGGGTTTTGGCGTATACGGCAGTGTTCGCCGCCACATCCTCTTTCTGATTTCCCGTGTCGATCGTTTCGATCGGTCTTTCAAAATGGAGTCGATGAATCTTTTCCACCTCATCCCAGATCAGATAACCGGGCAGGACAACTGCGCCGGTCCGCATCGCCAGCGTGGCAACACCCGCCGTGGTGCAGGCTTCAATTCCAAAGAAGTCACAAAAGACTCCCTCTTCCCGCGAAGCATTGAGATCGGCAAGGATTCCAATCACACCACCCTGCTTGAGGGTCCGGACAACTTCTCGCACCGAATTTTTCTTGTCGATGCTGCGGTTGCCGAATCTCGATCGGTAGCTCTCGGCCAGCCTCTCCAGCAAAGGGTTATCAACCCTCCGCGCCAGAAACGACATCGGATAACCATAAATCGAATGCGCGAAGACCGAGAGCTCCCACGCGCCGATATGCCCTGTCAACAGAATCACTCCCCGCCCTCGCCCCGCTGCTTCAAGATAATTTTCAAGCCCGACATACGTGACGATCGATGAAATGTTCTCCCGGTTGAGCCGCGGGAACCGGCTGACTTCGCCCAACAGCCTCCCCAGATTCCTGAACACTCCTCGCCTGATACGCTCTCGCTCACTCTCGTCAAGCTCCGGCATCGCCATCTTCAGATTCTTCTCGGCATTCCGTCGCAGATGTGGAAGCAACGCATGCCCTATCGCGCCAATCACTTTACCAGTCGCCAACGCCAGAGCCCGCGGAAGCGCCCCCACCCCTTTCAAAATAACCCAGGCTACCCAGTACTCCACATTACTGCGCACCACTCCGTGCCGCCGCATCAGCTCGCGGATCTCTTCTTTGCCTCGCTCCCGTCTTTCACTCGTCGCCCGTTGGTTCAATGTGTCTGCTTCATCTCCTCATTCAATCCTGTTTGACTTTTTCATTAATCACGCTGCCAAGTCCAATGTCAATTTCCCGAGCTTCCATTCAGAAATCACTTGAGCCTGTGTCAATATACTTAACACCGTTAAGTGCATTGAAGGACGTTAAGAGGCGGAAAGAGAAAAAGAGAATCTGAGAGCGGAGATCCTCGATGCCGCGCGGGAGCTGTTTGTCGAGGAAGGGTATGAGAATGTCTCGATGCGGAAGATCGCCGAAAAGATCGAATATTCTCCGACGACGATCTATCTCTATTTCAAGGACAAATCCGACCTGCTGGTGCAGATCTGCGAGGAGACATTTGCCGGCTTGGCGAAGAAACTTGAGGCGATAGATGCAAAATACGACGATCCGTTCGAGGGATTGAAGGAAGGATGTCGCGCATATATCAATTTCGCGTTGAAGCATCCGAACCATTACAAGGTTGTTTTCATCATGATGCCTCAGGAGGAAGCTGATGCCGGCCAGTATGAGTATGTCGGCTCGATGGGCGATAAGGCATTCAGCTACCTGCGCGAAAATGTCGCCAATTGCATTAAGCAGAACAAAAAGAGCAGGGTCGACGTAGTCGACGTAGATGTTGCAAGTCAGGTCATCTGGGCCGCGCTGCACGGTTTGACTTCATTGCTCATTACACACAAGGATTTCCCATGGGCTTCGCGCGAAAAACTGATCGGTCAGATGATCGATATGATTATCAGGACTGTTCAGGAATAGCCGCACGCTCAAAATTTTTTGCATTCGTGCTTAACAATGTTAAGTCTAGAATTAACGTTAAGCGCAATTTTAGTGTTAAGAATCGGGCGGACAAGAGGAGGTGAGCATGCCATCGCTGGCGATAAAGAATCTTTTTCATGACAGGGTGAGGCTGGTGGTAACGCTGGTGGGGTCGTGGTGTTGACATCGATTCAGATGGGGTTATTTTTCGGGTTTATGAGGGCGACGTCGGATTTGATCGATCATTCGAGTGCGGATTTATGGATCATCTCGGAGGGGGTGACGCATTTGGAGACTGGGGTTCCGTTCACGGAGGAGAAGCTCTACAAGGTCTCGGGGATTCCGGGAGTGGAGAGTGTTGAGAAGCAGTTCGTGGGATTCGGGCAGTGGAAGAAGCCGAATGGAGCTGAAGAAGGCATTTTGCTGGTGGGGTTCAATCTGGACAATCCGATTGGAGGGCCGTGGAACATCACGGCGGGAAGTATTGAAAGTCTGAAAACTCCTGACGCGGTGATGGTGGATGAGCTTTATTTGAAGAAGCTGGGGGTGACGGGACTGGGGCAGGTGGTGGAGATACGGGGGCGGCGGGCGAGGGTGGTGGGATACACGAAGGGGATCCGCACGTTTACGACGTCTCCGCCGGTTTTCACTCGTTCAAGAACGCGCAGAATTATGGGGATCAGGGAGAACGAGTCGATGTACTGCTGCTAAAGGCTGTGCGGGTGTAGATCTTCAGCGATTGAAGACGGAGGTGCGTTCGCGCGTCCCGGATATTGATGTTTATACAAAGCGAGCTGAGCCGCAAGCAGGCATTCTACTGATGTTCGGAACGGGCGCCGGGGTGACGGTTCTAATCGGGGCACCGCTGGGTCTGCTGGTGGGAGTGGTGGTTGTCGCGCAGACGATATATGCGTCGACGATGGAGCATATCCGCGAGTACGGCACCTTGAAGGCGATGGGAGCCTCGAACGGGTATATTTATATGGTGATCATCAAGCAGTCAGTGGTCAGCGGACTGATCGGTTATGCGGTCGGGATGGCGATCAGCCTGACCGTTTCGCAAATGAGTCTCAAGGGGACGACGGCAATCATTCTTTCGTGGCCGCTGGTCGCGGCCCTGCTTTGTCTGACTGTGCTGATGTGCGCCGGAGCTTCAATCGTTTCGATAAACAGGGTGACAAGGATCGATCCGGCGATGGTATTTAAATAATCAATATGGAGGAAGAGCGATGAAGATGAGTCCCGAGGGTTTGTTTTCGATAACGAATATGCTGGCGATGGCGGGCTGGCTGCTGTTGATCTTTATGCCGCGATGGAGATGGACGTCGCGGCTGGTCATCTCGGGAGTGATCCCGATGATGCTGGCGGCAGTTTATCTGGTGCTGATAGTGACGACGTTCGGCAGGTCCGAGGGAGGGTTCGGCTCGCTGGCCGGCGTAGCTCAGTTGTTTCAGAAACCACTGGGTGCTGCTGGCCGGTTGGGTGCACTACCTTGCATTCGATCTCTTTGTTGGAAGTTGGGAGGTAAAGGATGCGCAGCAGCTTTCGATCCCGCATCTGCTGGTTGTTCCGTGTCTGGCGCTGACATTCTTTCTGGGCCCGATCGGATTTCTGGCATACATGCTTGTTTCATTTAAATACCGGAGGGCTGAAGGAAAATGAAGAACCCGAAGATTCTGTGGGAAGCACTCGTCAGGCGCAACCGGCTGCTGGCCTTCGCCGGATTGATCATGTTGCTGCTGTTTCTGATTCTGGCTGTCGTTTCGCTCTTCGATTCGACGACGATCCTGGGAATTAATCGCTGGATCAAGCCGATGAAATTCTCGATTTCGATCGCGGTCTATCTTTGGACCATCGCCTGGCTGGCGGGCTATCTGGAAGACAGAGCCAGGGAGATTCGATACATCAGCCTGGGTCTGATCATCACAATGATTTCTGAGATCGTTCCGATTGTCGGACAGGCTGCGAGAGGCAGGCTCTCTCATTTCAATATTTCTTCGCCTTTCGACGGTGCGGTCTTTTCTTTCATGAGGGAATCATGATCGCGCTCAATACATTGCTCAATATTTACCTGCTGGTGCTCTTTTTCAGATCGAAGACAGGTTTGTCGCCGGCACTGCTTTGGGGCATCAGGATCGGGCTGCTGCTGTTTATCATCTTCAGCGCTGAGGGCGCGTTGATGGCATCCTGGCTGACTCACAGCGTCGGGGTGAGTGATGGCGGTCCGGGATTGCCGTTCGTCAACTGGAGCACGCGCGGAGGCGACCTGCGCGCGGCTCATTTCTTTGGAATTCATGCATTGCAGGCGCTGCCGGTGGCAGCGGCTTTCTTCGACAGGATCGGCTCAAGGCCTGTGATCTGGACTGCTCTTTTCGGCGCCGGTTATGCCGCCATCGCAGCGGCTCTGTTTCTTCAGGCAATGTTGGGCATACCATTGATTGCCTTGAAATAAAAAAATAATTGCCTGTGATCAGGCAGGAGAAGGAAAATAATATTTTTTTTTTTTTTTTCCCCCCCCCGGGCCGCCCCCCCCAACCTGCCTCCCGGCGCGCCCTCCCGCCTCGGCCGCCGGCTCTTCCTTTTTTTTCGCCCCCCTCCGGGGGGGCGCCCTGGGGGGGGCCGTCTTTCGGGGGGGGGCGGCGCGCCGCCCGGCCCGGGGCCGCGTCCCCCGCCCGCGGCCGCCGCCCGGGCCCCGCCGGGGGGGGGGGCCGCGGCTTGGGGGGGCGGCCCTGGCCCGGCCGGCGGCCGCCCGCGCCCCCCCCCCCGCGGGGGCCCTCCCCCCCCCCCCCTCCGGGGGGGGGTTTTTGGGGCCCGGGCCGGCTCGCGGGGGGGGGCGGGGGGGCCGGGGGCCCGGGCGGGGGGGCCGGGGGGGTGCGCGGCCGGGGGGGGGGGGGGGGGGGGGGGGGGCCGGGGCCGTTTTTTGGGGGGGGGGGGGTGGAAAAAAGGGGGGGCGTTGGCGGGGTCTTGGCGGGGGGCCCGGGAATTTTTTTGGGGGGGAGGGGGGCGGGGGGCCCGAAAAAACCAGCGGGCGCGCGGGTTTGGAGTTGAAGGGAAAAAGGTTTTTTTAAGGGGGGGGGGGGCCGGCGGGGGCGGCACCACAAAAAACCCCCCCCCCCCTAAACCGACCCCCCCCTTCTTAACAAAAAATTAGGAAAAAAAAAAAAAAAAAATTTCAAACAAAAAAAAAAAAAAAAAAAAAAAAAAAAAAACCCGAATTATTTGATTATCTCGGGGGCAGCGGGCTGGCGCCCACCAGAACAGGTCGGGGCGGAACAAAAAGCGGGTCAGCCATAGAAAGCTGAATACTGAGGAATGAATCAACAGAAAAAAGCAGTTATCTGGGATCTCGACGGCACTTTGATCGATTCGGCCGCTTATCACTGGGAAGCATGGCAATTTGTCATGGCCGCCGGGAATTTCTCGCTCAGTTACGATGACTATGTCGCGGATTTCGGCAAACGCAATGCTGAAATCCTGCGCGGCCGGCTCGGTGAAAATCTGCCGGACGAAACGATTCACCGGATCTCACTTGCCAAGGAAGAAAAGTACCGCGAACTGGTCAGGACCCGCGGTCTTGAGCTTCTCCCGGGAGCGGCTTTCTGGCTTGAAAAGTTGAAGTTGAAAAATCTGCTTCAGGCTTTGGGAACATCTGCACCGCGGGGTAACATAGATGCCGTCTTTGCGGCTCTGGATGTCGAGCGTTTCTTCGACGCCGTCATGTCTTCCGAAGAAGTTGAACGGGGAAAACCTTTCCCGGATGTCTTTCTCGCGGCAGCTCAAAAGCTCAAACTCGACCCTGCTGATTGCATCGTCGTCGAAGACGCTCCAGCAGGGATCGAGGCAGCCCGAAGCGCCGGGATGTTCGCCGTCGGGGTCCGAACCACTCATCCCGATCTCGAAGCGGATTTAGTGGTCGAGAGCCTCGACCTGCTGCCGGAAGATTGGATCAAGATGACGAAGGAGAAGAGGAATACGAAATAAACGAAACAGACGAAAAATATCAAAACGTTGAATGGGCGAAACTTTCCTGATCAATCTGACATTGAAATAAACTGGTCAATTTATCACTGTTCAAATATTTTCGTTGGGTTCGTAATCTATTTTTTATTCTCCTTGATGTACTGCTGGATCGCGGACTTATCCGGATGGTTGGGGCGTTTGGCCAGGAATTGCTGGTATTCGGCGATGGCCTTGTCTTTCAGGCCGGCTCCCCGATAGAGGGCTCCGAGCCTCAAATGAGCATCCGCCATGCCGTTCGGATCGAGCTTCAAAGCTTCATTGAAATACCCCACCGCCTTTGACCCCTTTTTAAGCTGCAGATACGCCTCGCCGAGGAAGTAGTTGGCCGGGGCAGATTTTGGATCGGCATCGAGCGCTTTGGTCAGCATCTCGATTGCGGCATCGTTGTTCTTCTGATTCAACTCGACCTTGCCCAGGTTGAGCAGGGCCAGGATATAACCCGGTTTTTCTTCAAGGGCTTTACGGTATGATCTGGATGCGTCGTCATATTTTTCCGTTTTGAAATAGACCGTGCCGAGCTCTGTCCATGCCTCAAAGTCCTTCGGATCGGCCCCTACTATTTTACTGAACAGGAAAATAGCAAGTTTGTTGTCATTCTTCTTCTCCGCCGCAAGGGCTTTTTCGAAGTCAGCCTGATTTGCTTCGGGTCTGGCATAAATGATCGCCGGTTTGGAAGGCGCCCCTGCCGGAACCCTGGCCCCGCTCATTTCAAGAAGAATATCTTTTCTGATGTCAGTCTTGAAAACGGCATCGACCCTGATCGGGATTCTTAAGGCCTCGGCGCCGTCCATCTCCACAACCAGAAAATAGTCGCCGTTGGACACGTTGAGAAACATAAAGCGCCCGTTATTGTTGATCGGCTGCTGGTTGACAGTCCTGCCCGCAACGGTTGCAAGGATTATCCTGAATGTGGCGGAAATGGTCTTTCCGCTGTTTCCGTCGTCAACCTTGAAATCACCAAATAAGCTGTGTGTCACGTCCGAGGAGCCAGGGCGCCCTCTTTGCCCGGCGGCCGGAACCGTAATCAGAAGCGCAAGCATGATTGCATGCGTAATTAGTTGACAGCATTTGAGATAGTGGGTCATGACAGGCGCTCCATTCTGTTTTTAAGGATTCCCAAGTCTAGACCTGCGAGTCAATAAAGACAAAGATATTCTTTGTAAGTGAATAAAAATTATCAATTGGAGTTAATAAAAGTCCGGAGCCATCGTTTAGGTAAGTGAGAAAAGACTCAAAGGAGGTCAATGTGCCAGTAAACGCAACGCATTTAAGGGTGATTCCGGGCAGCAAGATAGAAGCCGGACCGGAGACCGGGCAGGTGATGATGGAGCTTGAGAGCCTCTTTCGCGAACACAATGACAGGGTCTTCAGGACTGCATACAAGGTAACGGGCAGCATAGTCGATGCCGAAGATGTCCTGCAGACGGTTTTCCTCAGACTTTCGAGAAGGCAGGGTGAGCTTAACCTCGAGCCGAGTCCGGGGAGTTATCTTCATCGGGCCGCGATCAATGCTTCGCTCGATCTGCTCAGACAGCGAGGCCGATCGAAATCGATCTCGATCGATGAGGTCGAACCGGTGCTCTCGGCAGGCCGGAAGATGGATCCTGAATCGCTCAGGGCCGGCCGGGAGATCCGGGAGGTCGTCAGGCGGTCTCTTGGGGCATTGGGCGAAAAGAGCGCAGAGATATTCGTTCTCAAATATTTTGAAGGTTATGACAACAAGGAAATAGCCGGACTGATGGGCACTTCTCCGATGGTCGTCGGAGTGCTGCTCCATAGAGCCCGGACACGCGTCAAAAAAGAAGTAGGGGATTTTCTGGAGGGAGGAAAGTAATCATTATGAAAAATACTGAAAGAGATATTAACAACATACTGGATAATGTGACTGCTGAAATACGCGACGAGAAGCTCGAGAAGGCAGTCGTGGAGGGAGCCTCACAACGCGCGTGGATGCGCATTTCAGATGAGCAGGCAGTGACGGAGATCGGGGCCGCCCAGGTCGATCAGATTCGCAGTTGCGATGATTTTCAGTCGCTCATTCCTGCCTACCAGCGCGGGGTTCTCTCAAGCGCGCGAACGCTGCTTCTTGAGGATCACGTCCGCGAATGCGTCCCCTGCCGCAAGGCCCTTAAGGCCGCGCGCACCGGCGATCAGGCTGCCAGACAGCTCGAAGACCAGAAAGCCAGAGCCGCCTCGATGAACTATCGCATGACGGTCCTGCGCTGGGGTGTGGCCGCCGCGATAATTCTCAGCATCGGCCTGCTCAGTTGGCCGTGGATTCAGCGTTTCACCAACTCCGTCAGCACTCTCAATGCCATCGTCGAGGCCGCCAGCGGCAATGTCTACAAGGTCGCCGACAGCGGGACCCAGGCAGTCAAGATCGGCGACAAATTAATGAAGGGCGAGCGGATCCGCACATCTAAGAATGCGGGCGCCGTAGTCAAGCTGCCCGACGGATCGCAGATCGAGATGCGCGAGAGATCGGAATTCTCGGTCAGCGATAGTGTGACCGGGACGACCATCAATCTCGAACGCGGCAACATCATTGTCGAGGCCGCCAAACAGCGTGGCGGCAAGCTCTTCGTTGCCACCGACAACGCTCTGGTCTCTGTGACCGGGACGATCTTCTCGGTCAACAACGGCACCAAGGGCGCCCGGGTTTCAGTCATTGAGGGAGAAGTCCACGTCGGTCAGTCAGGTAAGGACAACGTCCTTCACGCCGGCGATCAGATGACGACACACGAGAGCATCGATCGCATACCCGTTCAGGATGAGATCAGCTGGAGCCGGAACGCAGGCAATTACAAACAGCTTCTTGCCGTAGCCGACGCCGCTCGCAAGGCGATCGACAAAGAGGTGGCATGGCCCGGCAACCGTTATTCAACCAGGCTGCTCGATATGATGCCTGAAAACACGGTCGTCTATGTCGCCATTCCAAACATCGCCGAGACGATGGCGAAAGCCAACCAGATTCTGCAGCAGAATGTTCAGCAGAATCCCGAACTCCGTGCCTGGTATGATGAGCAGAATGCCAAATCGAAGGGTCGTCAGGGACTCAATCAGGCGATCGATTTCGCTTCTCAGTTCGGCAGCTATATCGGCGACGAGATCGTCGTCAGCCTCAATCGCTCGGCTCAGGGAAACCCCGATAATCCGATGATTCTGGCTGAGCTCAAGAACGCCGGCGGCTTCCGCACCTTCCTCGAAGCTCAGCTTGCCAAAGCTTCAGGCCCGGGCCACGAGAATCTGAGAATTGTCGATGACCCGCTTGCGGCCACTGAAACGGCCGGCGCAAAGGGCGAGTTTTTCGTCTGGATCACCAATGATCTTCTGGCTGCTTCTCCGAAACTCGACACCCTCAAGAGCCTGGCTCAGAGGATCAATGCCGGGCAGAAGCCGTTCGCCAATGCTCCGTTCTATTCGCAGGTCGCGGGTCTCTATAAAGACGGCGCAGGCCTGATCATCGCCGCCGATCTTGAAAACCTGATCATGAAGTCGCTTAGAAAAGACAAGGGAACTGCCGCGGCTCAGCAGCTTGGTATGACCGATTTCCGTTACTTCATCGTCGAGGTGAAGGAGAAGGACGGCAAGCATTTCAACCGGGCACTCGTCGGTTACAAGGAGAATCAGCACGGTGTGACTTCGTGGCTGGCTCAACCCGGACCGATGGGCGCTCTGGAGTTCATCTCGCCCGACGCCAACATCGTGGCGGCCTTCGTGGTCAAGGAACCGACGTCGCTTGTCGACGACCTGTTCAATGCTCTCAAGTCCACCGATGAGAAAGCCTGGCTGGATCTGCAGAACTTCCAGTCGCAGCAGGGAATCGATCTGCGAAGCGACATCGCGGCTCCCCTGGGCGGCGAATATGCCTTCGCAATCGATGGACCGATTCTGCCCATGCCCTCGTGGAAGGCCGTATTTGAAGTCGACGATCCGGCTCACCTGCAGCAGACCCTCGAGCACACCGTCGAACTGGTCAATGCCAAAATTACGGCCAACGGCAAGAAGGGCTTCGCCTGGAGCAAGGCCGAAAGCAACGGTCGGACCTTCTACACTCTGAAATCGCTCGACTACTTTGTCGAAGCCAACTACACCTTCGCATACGGCTATATGATCGCCGCTCCGAGCCGGGCACTGGTCGAGAACGCGATCAAATACCGAGAGTCGGGTTACACTCTGATCCAGTCGGCCAAGTTCAAGGCGAGTCTGCCGGAAGACAAGCAGGCCAACTTCTCCGCGATGGTCTACCAGAATCTCGGTCCGATAGTTTCGCCAATGGCAAGAGTCATGGGTGAATCCGCCGCACCGAAGGAAACCCGCGCGGCCATCAAGGGACTGCTCAACAACAAGGCCGGCCTGGCCTATGCCTATGCACTCAACGATCGGATGATCTTCTCGGTCAATACCGAAGACGGTCCGCTCGGCATCAACCCCTCGGATTTCCTTGGACTCCCCGGTTCGACCGGCCTCGGAAGCATCTTCAGCGGTATGATGAAGACGGCCAAATAGCCCTGCCTGAAATTATTATCAATTTACGCCAATCGGTTGGAACCTCATCCAGCCGGTTGGCGTAACTTTTTATGCTATTAAATACTCCGTAATTTTGTTCAGAGTTCTCGTTTTAGCGTGACTATTCAGACGATCGCGTTAAAACGTGAACTCTTGGCTCTGAACAATGATAAACTTCTTTTTGATAATTAAATTTAAGAAGAAAATCGCATTCAAGGATGGAGAAATGAAAAATAGAGCATTCACCCTGCTGCTTCTCGGCTTGTTGTCGATGATGGGATTATCCGGCACTGCCTGTCGTCGCAGCGATACTCCCGAGGTTCCGGCAGCTGCGACCGCCGAGGCGCTGAAGATTGCCGAGAGCGATTACAAACCCGCAGGCCAGGCCGGAGATACCAATTCCATCGTCGATCCCGGCGCGTCCGCTGAAAACGCAGACCTCCCGGCCCGCGAAGAGATCAGGCGTAATTATTCCTTCAAACCCGGAAATGAAGTCAGCATCAGCAGAATAAGCGGCAGTATCGATATTGAGACGGCCGATATCGATCACGCGGAACTACTGGTTGTCAGATCGGCTAAAACCAAAGAAGATCTGCAGTATCGAAAGATTCAGATCGAACATGCACCCGGGTCGTTGAGCATCAGCGTCGAAAGCGACCGGAAAAGCGTCTTCTCGGCATTGGGAAAGATTCCCGAGGGGAGACAGCGTCTGATCCTGAAAATCCCCGCTAAAGCCCGGCTTGAAGTTAGCGGGACCAATGGCCCTCTCAACGTCAGTGAAATTGATGGAAATATTGTCATCAGGGGAGTAAATGGCGCGACTCGAATCGCCGGCGTAAGTGGAAGTTTCGAAGCGCGCGGATTTAATGGTGAACTGACAGCCAATTTCAAAAAACTCGGTCCGGACGGCATCGATATCAGTGGATACAATGGGGAGGTCAATTTGAACTTCTCCAGCGAACTCAATGCCAATTTCGAAATGCGTGGAGTCAACGGAGAACTTGTCAACGAGATCCCGAATTTTAAGGCCGATGAAGAGGCGAAGCGCCGCAGTGCGACCTCCGGCAA
This sequence comes from Acidobacteriota bacterium, assembly GCA_016710075.1. Classification (GTDB taxonomy): domain Bacteria; phylum Acidobacteriota; class Blastocatellia; order RBC074; family RBC074; genus JADJLO01. The sequence continues at coordinate 88,114 of JADJLO010000021.1, forward strand.
ATTTGGCGAAGGCGGCCCGGAGATCGCCATCAGAGGCGGAAACGGAAGGGTCAAAATGACCAGCACGGCTTCAGCCGCGAAATCAAAACAGGATAAACCTGCGAAGGATGCCAGATAACCCGGACAGCCAGACTGCAAGGCCAGTTCCAGACAGCTAACCAATGCCAGACGAAAACACCAACAAACAACCGGTAATCGAACTCGACAAGCTTCGTATTGTATTCGGCAAGCGGCCAATCCTGCAGGATATCGAGGGATCGCTTCACGGCCGTTGCATCGGTCTTCTGGGGCCGAACGGAGCCGGCAAAACGACGCTTATCCACACGCTTCTCGGCTTCCACAAGCCTTCTTCAGGGACTGCCAGAATATTCGGCATGGATATCCTGACCAGGGCCAGAGATATACGCACTCTGATCGGCTACATGCCTGAGCGTGATGCTTTCATCTCGAATATGAACTGCGTCCATTTCGTCAGACTGATGGCGGAGCTTTCAGGTCTGCCGTCGGAGGCGGCTTTAGAGCGGGCTCACGAAGCGCTCTTTTATGTCGGGCTTGGAGAGGCGCGGTATCGGGAACTGGGTACCTATTCGCTGGGCATGAAGCAGATGGCCAAGCTGGCCCAGTCGATAGTTCACGGGCCGCGCCTGATCTGTCTCGACGAGCCGACTAACGGGCTCGATCCTCCGGCACGCAAGCGGATGCTCGAGCTGATCCGCGAAATCCGCGACAGCGGCAATTCCCATATTGTCTTTTCTTCGCATTTGCTGCGCGATGTCGAGGAATGCTGCGATGAAGTGCTGATCCTTAAAGACGGGCGCATCGCGGCTATCTGCGATCTCGAAGAAGAGCGTCGCGCCAATCGCAGCTTTATCGAAATGGAGACGCGCAACGCAACCCCCGAGTTCGCCGAGGCAATAGCCTCTCTCGGCTGCGAATATGCCGTCAGCGGCAGCCAGCGTTTTAAACTTATCATGCAGGACGGGATGGATGTCAGGAATATTTATCGAATCGCTTCGGAACGCAATGTGCAAATCCGAAAAATGAATTACAAGCGGGATTCCCTTGAAGATATCTTTTTAAAAGCAATGGAGCAGTGACTTCCGTTTTGGAAAGTTATTCAAATACCACCAGAGAGGAAACATGAGATCTCATTTCAGGCAAATCAGTAAGTTTTCGGTCATGACATTTGCAGTCGTTTTGCTGGCCTTCGGTTCGATGGCCTATGCACAAGGGGCAAAGACGCCGCCTTTGCTTGACCGGGAGCTTTTTTTCGGCAATCCCGAAATCTCCGGCGCGCAGATATCACCGGACGGGCAGTTCATCGCATTCATCAAACCATACAAAGACACACGAAACGTCTGGGTCAAAAAGACGGCGGAGCCTTTCAGTGCGGCACGGCCACTGACCGACGACACGAAGCGACCGATACAGGGCTATTTCTGGAGCCGCGACGGCAGATTCATTCTCTATGTTCAGGACAATGCCGGCGACGAGAATTTCAACCTGTACGCGGTCAACCCGGCGGAGAAGCCCGCCGCAGGCCGCGATGTTCCGGCAGCAAGAAATCTGACCGATCTCAAGAAGGTCCGGGTTGAAATACTCGCGGTTCCCAAGAGCGATCCGGATCTCATGTTCATCGGACTCAACGACCGCGACCCGGCCTGGCACGATGTTTACAAATTGAAGATCTCGACCGGCGAAAAGGCCCTGATTCGAAAAAACACCGATCGAATTTCCGGATGGGTTTTCGATTTGAAGGATCAACTCAGGCTGGCGACCAGAACCGCAGATAATGGCGACACGGAGATTCTCACTGTCGGTGCTGATGGATTCAAAAAGATCTATTCCTGCACGATTTTCGAGAGCTGCGGCCCAGTGCGTTTCAACAAGGACAACAAGCGCGTTTACATGGTCACCAACAAGGGTGATCAGAACGATCTGTTGAGTCTCTCCCTGCTGGATCCGGAGACCGGCAAGGAAGAGCTGGTCGAATCCGATCCGCTCAAAAAGGTCGATTTCGGCTCGCCGCTCTTCTCTGATCTGACGGATGAATTGATCGGGACGGTCTATGAAGACGATCGCAGCCGTTATTACTGGCGCGATAAGAAGTATGAGGAAGATGTCAATGCGGTCAGGAAGCAACTGGGTTCCAAAGAGATCGGCCTCGGTGCGTCAACAAAAGATGAAATGCTGTGGATTCTCAGTTCATACAGCGACACCGAACCCGGCGAGACATACCTCTACGATCGCAAGACCAAAAAACTGACATTGCAGTATCGCGTCAGAGAGAAGCTTCAGCGTGAATTTATGACGGAGATGAAGCCGGTCAGCTACAAGTCTTCCGATGGTCTCGAGATTCCGGCGTACCTGACATTGCCGAAAGGCGTTGAGGCGAAAAATCTGCCGGCAGTGATCATTCCGCACGGAGGCCCGTGGGCGCGCGATTCCTGGGGATTCGATAACTTCGCCCAGTTTCTGGCAAATCGCGGATACGCAGTATTGCAGCCCAATTTCCGTGGCTCGACCGGTTTTGGAAAGAAGTTTCTCAACGCGGGTAACAAGCAGTGGGGAGATAGGATGCAGGACGATATCACCTGGGGCGTGAAGTATCTCGTCTCGCAGGGAATCGCCGATCCGAAGCGTGTCGGAATCATGGGCGGATCATACGGAGGCTACGCGACACTGGCCGGAGTGGCATTCACGCCGGATGTCTATGCCGCCGGTGTGTCGATAGTCGGCCCGTCGAACCTGATCACTCTGCTGGAATCCATTCCTCCATACTGGGAAGCCGGCAGAAAGGTATTCCACGAGCGCATGGGAGATCCCAACACTCCGCAGGGCAAGGCTCAACTCGAGCGCCAGTCGCCGCTCAATTCGGCATCGAAGATCAGAACTCCGCTTCTGGTGGTCCAGGGCGCCAACGATCCGCGCGTCAACAAGGCGGAGTCCGATCAGATTGTCGTGGCCCTGCGCGAGCGCGGCTTCCCGGTTGAATACATCGTCGCCCCGGATGAAGGGCACGGATTCGCCCGACCGGTTAACAACATGGCGATGTTTGCCGCAGCGGAGAAGTTCCTTGCCAAACATCTTGGCGGCCGTTTTCAGGAAGGCGGAACGCCTGAATCGGTTCAGCGGCTCAAGGAGATCACCGTCGATGTCAAGACGGTGGAACTGCCGAAACGCGCCGTTGCAGTCGCCGGCTCGCCGAAGCCTGCCGTCGAACTGCGCACCGGAATCTCAAACTACGATGCGAAGATCGAACTCGGAGGTCAGACTCTCCAATTCGAAACGATGACCGACATCAAGGAAGAGAATGGCGCCTGGTCGGTCAACGAGACAGCGAAGATGCCCAACGGAGAGGTGTCCGATAAGGTCGTCCTCGAAAAGGGAACGCTCGTCCTTACCAGGCGAATGATCAAACAGGGGCCGGTGAGCATCGATCTCTCATTCAAGGACAACAAAGCCACCGGGACGATGGCCATGGGCGGCGAACCCAAACCGGTTTCAGCCGAAACCGGCGGTGCCCTCTTCGCCGACGGCGCCGGCACTTATGACGTGCTCGCCGCTTTGCCTCTTGCCGACGGCTATTCCGTCGTCTTCCGCAATTACGATATCCAGAAACAGAAATCAACGCTCAAGCAGATCAAGGTCACTGGCGCCGAGAAGGTCACGGTTCCGGCCGGAACCTTCGATGCCTTCAAGTGCGAGGTGACTTCTGCTGAAGGCGAACCGGGACTGACAACCGTCTGGGTCTCGAAAGACGGGCGCAGAGTAGTCAAAATCACCGCAGTGCTCCCACAACTGAATGGAGCCACTATGGTGTCGGTGCTCAAATAAAAAGGAGTTTAGAATCTAAAGTTTGAAGTTTAAAGACATGGCGCTTGAGGAAAGTTCAACCTCCAAAGCGGATTCCACGTCTTTAAACTTCAAACCTTAAACTTTAAACTTTTTACTTCCTCTGGAGCCAGGATGGCCGTATACGAACACAGTTACAAACCATATGAAGGCGAGCTTACGTCGGCGAGGACGAGGTTCCTGGTTTTGCCGCGCTACGCCTATCAGGATCTATTCAAGTACAAGCTCTTCACCGCGCTTTTCGTGGCAAGTTACGTCGCGCCCTTGATTTTCGGGATTTTGATATACCTGCATCACAACTCGAGCGCACTGGCAATATTCAATATCAATGCCGCGGATGTGGTACCGATAAACGGGGTCTTCTTCTTCGTCCTGGCGAACATTCAGACGACGATGGCGTTCATCTTTACGGTGATCATTGGTCCGGTGTTGATTTCGCGCGATCTGGCGAACAATGCATTGCCGTTGTATCTGAGCCGGCCGTTTACGCGGGTTGAATATGTCATCGGCAAGATGTCCGTGCTCATGATCCTGTTGTCGCTGATCATCTGGGTACCGGGGATGCTGCTCTTCATCTTCCAGTCATATCTCGAAGGCGGAAGCTGGCTGGTGGAGAATTGGTGGATTGCGAAAGCGATAATGGTTGGCGGAATGGTGTGGATCATGGCTCTCACGCTGCTGGTGCTGGCGTTATCCGCCTGGATCAAGTGGCGAACGGCGGCGAGCGCCGCACTGTTTGCGACCTTTATCATACCGGCGCCAATCGGATTCGCCATACAGGGAATCTTCAATACCACCGTAGGCCACCTCTTGAATATCTCCATTGCGCTTGAAGCGATTATGAGATCCCTTTTCCGTTATGGCAGTGACGATAACAGGCTGTTGACGACATCGCAGGGCTGGATGGTCTTTGCCGTTTATTGCGCAATCTGTCTTCTCATGCTTTCGCGAAGAGTTCGTGCATATGAGGTGATATCGTAATGGGAACAAACGGTTTGAGTGACGATCACCTGATAATCTTCGAGGATGTCTCCAAGTTTTACGGTGAGATACTCGGAGTCAATCGAGTCAATCTGACGATCACGCCGGGGATCACGTCGCTGGTTGGACCCAACGGATCGGGCAAGACCACGCTGATGAATCTGATGACCGGATTGATCCAGCCTTCGCGCGGCCGCATCAGCATTCTGGGCATCTCGACGGGCAATCCTCAGGAACTCTTCAGAAAGCTGGGCTATTGCGGCCAGTTCGATTCGTTTCCCAAGGGGATGACCGGTTATGAGTTCGTCAAATCATTCCTGCTGGTTCATGGGCTTTCGAACAAGCTCGCCGAAGAGAAGACGTGGCGCGCAATCGAGCGAGTGAATCTTGTTGAAGCGGCTCATAGAAAAGTGGCCGGCTACAGCAAGGGCATGAGGCAGAGAATTCGTCTGGCCCAGTCGATAGCGCATGAGCCCGAAGTGATGATTCTGGACGAGCCGCTCAACGGCCTCGATCCGATGGCCAGAGCCGAGACCATCCGGCTCTTCAGGCAGCTGGCACAGGAAGGGCTGCACCTGATTCTTTCAAGCCACATCCTTCACGAAGTCGATATTCATTCTGGCTGAAGGCGGCGTCAGTGGAGTCCGTGAAGAGATGGAAGAGCATCCCATGCAGATCATGATCCGCTGCGATAATCCCGGTCTGTTTGCCTCCCGCGCCTTTTCAACCGATTCGGTCGTCGAGGTTCAGCTTCATCAGGACAAACGCGGCCTCTTTGTCAGGACTCGCGACGCCGATTCATTTTATCTGATGCTCAACAAGATCGTCCTCGAGAGCGGAATGCAGGTTGAAAGCATCTCGCCGGTCGATGACGACCTCAATGCCGTATATCAGTATCTGATCGGTTCGAATGGAGGAGGGCAGTCATGAGTTCGATTGTTGAAACCGGAGAAGCCGGCGCCGTCACTAAAGGCCACGACTGGGGTTTATGGCTGCGCCAGATCAGGGCGATTTTGAAACTCGAGATCCGGAAGAACTTCTGGGGCAGGCGCGCACTGCTGCTCTACCTGCTGGCGGCAGTTCCGGTGATTCTCATGTTCCTCCTTTCGACCGTCGATTCCGACGCCTCGAATGACATCAGACGTAACTGGTCGATGGCTCAGGAGATCTTCGGGAATATCTACGAAGCCCTCATCCTGCGAACGATGGTATTTTTCGGCTGCGCCTGGATCTTCATGAATCTCTTCCGCGGCGAGGTCGTCGACAAGAGCCTGCATTATTACTTTCTCAGCGCGCTGCGACGCGAGGTACTGGTTGCCGGCAAATATTTTTCTGGCCTGGTGGCTTCAGCCGTGCTTTTTACCCTGACCACGGCCGGGTCGCTCTTCTTTCTTTATTCCGCGCGTGGATATCCCGCAAACGTCAACTTCCTGTTTGACGGGCCGGGACTCCGGCAGGTTCTGACCTATATCAGTATCACGATCCTGGCCTGTGTCGGCTATGGCGCGGTCTTCCTGGTCATCGGTCTCTTCTTCAGGAATCCGATAATTCCCGCTCTCATGGTCTACGGTTGGGAGTGGCTGAACTTCCTCCTGCCGCCGGTCCTCAAGAAGATCAGCATCATTCATTATCTGCACACCCTTTCACCGGTTCCGATGAATGAAGGGCCGCTGGCCACCGTGGTGACGGCCACCTCACCGTGGATCTCTGTCCCGAGCATGATCATTTTTACAGCCGTTGTCCTCATTCTGGCGAGCATCAGAATCCGCCGCATGGAGATCAAATACGGGGCGGAATAAGAAGTTTAAAGTCCGAAGTTTAAAGTTTAAAGACAGTTATTGGTTGTCAGTAGCGGAAAACTGAGTCATTGACAGATTGAAAAAGATATTTTCTTAAAAGACCTCGCTCTTGATTCATCCGTGAGAACCGACAACTAACAACTCCCCCTTTAAACTTTAAACCTTAAACTTTAAACTCCTTCCCATGGTTAAATTATCCGATATCAAGGCGGCCAGGGAACGAGTCGGGCGGGCAATTTATCGTACTCCCTGCACCCATTCCCTGACATTGAGCCGGATCACGGGTTGTCAGACCTATTTCAAGCTGGAAAATCTGCAGATGACGGGCAGTTTCAAAGAGCGTGGAGCTCTGAACAAACTGCTGCAGCTTTCTGAAAAGGAGCGCAACGCCGGGGTGATTGCCGCAAGCGCGGGCAATCACGCCCAGGGAGTCGCCTATCATGCAACCCGTTTGGGCGTTAGGTCGGTCATCGTCATGCCTAAGGCCACGCCGCTGATCAAGGTCGCCAACACGCGCGACCTCGGCGGCGAAGTCGTCCTTCACGGAGCGAGCTATGACGATGCTCTCGAATACGCGAAACAGCTTGCCGAACATCATAAACTCACTTTCATTCACGCATTCGATGACGACGCCATCATCGCGGGCCAGGGCACGATTGGGCTTGAACTGCTTGAAGAGGAGGCTCGGTTCGATGCTGTAGTCATTCCCATCGGCGGCGGCGGGATGATCAGCGGGATGGCCGTTGCGATGAAGGAGCTCAGGCCGGAGATCAGAATCATCGGCGTCGAACCCGAATACTATGCGTCAATGAAGGCGGCTGTTAAGCATGGGCATGTCGTGGATATTCAGGGGCAGCCGACGATCGCCGACGGCCTTGCCGTCAAACGAGCCGGCGAACAGACCGCGGAAATCGTCTCGAAATACGTCGACGATATCGTTACTGTTTCCGAAGGAGAGATCGCCAGCGCCATACTCAAACTGCTGGAGATCGAGAAGACCGTGGCTGAAGGAGGAGGCGCCGCCGGACTCGCCGCAGTGCTCTTCAACAAGATCGGCAATCTGGAGGGCCGGAATGTCGCCATCATTCTCAGCGGCGGAAACATCGATCCGAATCTTTTATCGAAGATCATCGAGCGTGGATTGGCCAAGGACGGACGTCTCATGCGCATCCGCGCGATGATGCGAGACCGCCCCGGTGAGCTTGCCCGTATTTGTCATCACGTAGCCGCTGCCGGAGCCAATATCCTCGATGTCGAGCACAATCGCGCCTTCTCAAATCTGGAAGTCGGCGGAGTCGAAATTGATCTGACGCTCGAAACCCGTGGTCCCGAACACGTACTCAAGCTGCTCTCAACTCTGCGTGAAGACGGCATCGAGGCAAGGGAACTGAGTTAAATAATCGACTATTTTGGACATGCAGGAACTTGAAACCCGACAAACAGACAAGAAGACGTCATCGCGCACGCGACTGATGTCCGAGCGAGCGCAGATGCGAACCGCCGGCGCACCCCTGCTGGCGGGCAACTCCGTGCGCATACTCAAAGACTCCACCGAAAATTATCCTGCCTGGCTGGAAGCGATAAAATCGGCTCAGCGGAGAATATATTTTGAAAGCTACATCATCCACGAAGATGAATGGGGTAAGGTGTTTGCCGATGCTTTGATGGAAAGGGCGCGTGCCGGAGTTATTGTCCGCGTGATCTATGACTGGATGGGCGCGATCAACGCGGCCTCGCTCGGATTCTGGCAGCGGATGAGACGTGCGGGAGTCGATGTCAGGTGCTTCAATCCACCAAGGTTTGACAGCCCGTTCGGCTGGTTCAGCCGCGATCATCGCAAGATGATCGCTGTTGACGGCCGTGTGGGATACATCGCCGGATTGTGCGTCGGCAAAATGTGGGTTGGAGATCCGGAGCGGGGGATCGATCCCTGGCGCGATACCGGAGTCGAAGTCATGGGGCCGGCAGTCAGGGAGATAGAGCAGTCATTCGCCCGGATGTGGATGCTCGCCGGAGCGCCTCTGCCCGATGATGAGATGACATACCCGGAAAACGTACGGACCGGAGACGACATTTCAGTGCGAGTCATTGCCAGCGAGCCCAACACTGCCGCGCTTTATCGCCTGGATCAGATGGTGGCCGCAGGCTCACGCAAATATTTCTGGCTGACGGATGCCTATTTTGCCGGAACTACTCCCTATGTTCAGGCGCTGAGAGCGGCGTCCCTGGACGGAGTGGATGTCAGATTGCTGGTCCCTCAAGCCACCGATATCCCGGTCGTTCGCGCTCTTTCACGCTCGGGTTACAGGCCGCTGCTCGAAGCCGGCGTCAGGGTCTTTGAATGGAACGGGCAGATGCTTCACGCCAAAACCGCGGTCTCGGACGGCAAATGGGCCCGCATCGGATCGACCAATCTCAACCTGGTAAGCTGGATCACGAATTACGAACTCGATCTCGTTATTGAAAATGAATCGATCGGCAGAGCCATGGAAGACATCTATCTCCAGGATCTCAAAAATGCCACCGAGATCGTTCTCACTGCCAGAATGAAACCGTCCCCCCTGATCAAACGGAATAATAAAAATCTGAGAGAGCGGATTGGCGGCGGCAGTTCAGGTAAAGCGGCAGCCAGCGCCATTCGTCTCGGCAACACCATCGGAGCGGCCATCACAAACCGCCGTGTGCTTGGCCCGGCCGAAGCGAAAATCATGGCGAGTTCAGGATTTCTTCTGCTTGGGCTGGCGGCGCTCGCGATCTTCTACCCGCGCGTCATTACCCTGCCACTTGCCTTTATCGGTCTGTGGCTCGCAGGCTCTCTCTTTTTCCGGGCCTTCTTTCTTCACCGTGAAGGCATCAAAGAGCATCGGGCATTAATGGAAGAATTGAAAAATCAGTCTCCGGATGAAGAATCAAGCCGATGAAATTCAGAGTCGCCACATACAATATTCATAAATGCAAAGGACTCGATCAGCGGGTTAAACCTGACCGCATTGTCGAAGTCCTGCGCGAAATAGACGCCGATATCGTGGCGCTGCAGGAAGTTCTCTGTATACCCGGCGCGGAAAGCCATCACGATCAGGCTCACTACATCGCCGGTGCTCTTGAGATGGATTTCCGGCTTGGCGAAAACCGGGTTCTGCGGGGCGGCTCATATGGCAACGTGGTTTTGAGCCGGTTTCCCCTGATCGACGCTCACAACCATGACATCAGCATCAGCGGCCGCGAGCAGCGTGGATGCCTCCGCGTCGATATTGATTTGCAGGGTGGTCAGGCCCTGCCGCTGCATATCTACAACGTCCATCTGGGAACATCTTTCGTCGAAAGACGCCACCAGGCTCGCAGGCTGCTTGACGAGGAGATTCTCAGAAACGGCGATCACATCGGTCCAAGAATCATGATGGGCGATTTCAATGAATGGACTCGCGGGTTGACTTCTCGCCTTCTTGACGAGCATTTTCAGAGCGCCGATATCCGGCTCCATATGGGCAAGGCACGCTCCTATCCCGGCGTCTTACCCTTCCTGCACCTCGATCACATCTATTTTGATGATTCATTGAAATTGGAGAATGCTTACCTCCATCGCAGCAGGATGGCCCTCATGGCTTCGGATCATCTGCCCATCATTGCTGAGTTCAAAGTTTAAAGACAGATGTTATTGCATTACCTCCGCCTGACATTCATTCCGTTCGTCAACTGATTCGTAGGATGAAGGACGACTTGAGCGCCCTCATCCATTCCTTTGAGCACTTCTACTACCGACGAGTTGCGATGACCGATCTCGATTTCACGATTTGAGATCTTCCCGTTTTCAACTATAAAAACGCTCCAGGCTTCGCCTTTGCGAAACAGGGCGCTTGTCGGAATCTGGAGGACGCTGTCGGCATGCCATGTGATGATTCTGGCTTCAATGCGGTAGCCGTCGCCCAGCGGGCCGCTGCCCTCTGTGAAATCGGCAATGACATTGACGCGTTGTTCCTCGACGCCGAGGGCCGAGACTTTTGTGAAAGCCGAAGGTTCGACCATGCGCACGGATGCCCGCAGAGGGTGATCGCCTCCCCAGTTTTCCAGCAGCGCCGCCATACCGGGAAGGATCCTGACTGCGTCGGTTGAAAGAACATCGATGACGATCTCGAGATGCGACGGATTGCTCAACTCAAGAAGAGGTGTCCCGGCCATGACAACACGTTCGCTCTCCTCGATTAATTTCAGGACAGTGCCTTTGAGAGGCGATTTGACCGGCACAGGCGAAGAAGATGTCGATTTCTGCTGCTGTTGGAACTGGATGAGCGCCGATTTGGCCATCTCGACTTCAGATGCTGCGGCGCTGCTCTTGAACTGAGCGGCTTCGAGCTCCCGCCGGCAGGAATTCTCGGCATTCCGTGCGCGTTCGAATTCCTGTTTCGAGACATCGCCACTCTCCAGAAGTTTCTCAGCCCGCAGCCGTTCGCGCCGGGCCTGATCGCATTCGGTCCGGACGCGTTCAACCAGAGCCAGCGCTTCTTTGAGAATCGACTGTGAAGCGGAGACTTTTGCCGTAGCTTCGGCAAATTGCCGTGGGTCGAGCGGCTGGACGGGGAGAGGTTCGATTACCGTGATCTGGTCTCCCTGATTTACCTGGTCGCCCCGATGCAGGTCGATGCGCCGCATACGCCCGCTGACCGGCGCCGCAAGGACAAACCTGTCGTGGATTCGCGTCTTGCCGTCGGCGTCAATGCTCACCTGCATTGCGCCGCGCGTGGCCCCGGCTGTTTCAACCGCCACCGGCGCCGGTTTCAACGCCCACCACAACAAGATAGCCAGAATAATCAAGACCGGTGCGACGTAGATGATCTTCCTGTTCTTCACCATGGGCTACTCTCTAGTCTTCAGGACTTCGATCAGGTCCAGACGGCTCAATCTATTACCGATCAATAGTCCTGAAAGCGAAGCGGCTGCTGTGATTATGATAAATGCCAGAGCATAAGTTCTCAGGCTCAAGGTCAATGGAAATCTGATCATTTCGGTGTCGGCCGCATGAATGATCAAATAGCAGAGAAACATCCCGATAAAGATTCCGATCGGCACTGCAATAAGGGTCAGAATCGCCTGCTCGCCCAGAAGCATCAGCCCGATCTCGGCTTTGGTGAATCCCAGCACCCTGAGTGACGCAAGCTCACGACCGCGTTCGGAGAGCGCGATCCTCGCTCCGTTGTAAACCATTCCGAAGGCGATGACACAGGCAAAAAAGATGATCGCACTCGTGGAAATATAGATCGTCTGAGCCAGCGTCTCTTTGAAATTCCTGAGCACGGCTTCAGGTATCAATACGGCCGCGACGGCCGGCGTCCGCTTCAATTTCGAATAGAGCGTATCCATTGATTTCGAATCGATCATCAGACGCAGCCCGGAAAGATTCTCACCCTCTCGCATGAGGCGATTGAGAGCCCTCGAATCCATGTATGCCGTCATTCCAAGAACCTCATCGACCATGGAGACGACCTGGATTTGTCTGACGGGTCTCGATCCTTCGAGGACTTCGACCGTTACCGAATCACCGGGTCTGACACCCAGAATCTCCCCAAGCTTCGAAGTGAGAACCAACCCCTCAGGCGGGATGTTGATTATCCTGTCGTCCTTGTCGACCAGACGCTGCAGCTCTCCATCGTGCTGGACTCCGAGTAATGCGGTTCGCCGGTAGCGGTGTTCGAATCGGAGCCTGACCGGGACTGCACGATAACCTTCGACCTTCATGACCCCGGCATCGCGGCCATCTCCTGCTTCACCCGCGAAGATCGAGTCTCATTGAAGACCACGTTGGCGTCTTCCCGGAGAACCCGGTTGAATTGAATGTCAATGATCTGGTCGATCGCATCGAAGAAATAGAAACCGACGACCAGCAGCGAGACGGCCATCGCAATACTGATCACGGTCAGGACCGATTTGACGATATTCCGCTCCATATTCCGGGCAATTATCCGCAGTTCTATCGGCAGAAAACGGTGCAGCCCGAGGCGTTCGAGAATGCTCATTCGATACTTCGCCGGCGATTCGGGCCTCATCGCCTCAGCCGGAGGAAGCGAAACGGCCTTTTGAACGGCTCTGAGCGCACCCAGACTCGCCGAACCGAAAGTAATCAAGGCCGCAAGCGAGATGATCAACGGATCCATCTCATACCGAAGTATCGGAAAGCGGAAAAATCTCGCGTAAAGGGCAGTCATCTGATATCCGAAAAACCATCCCAGCCCGATGCCCAGAACGATGCCGATAAATACGGCGCTGTATGATAGCTTCAGGTAATGCCACCCGATTGGAAAGTTGCCGTATCCGAACGCCTTCATGACGGCAATCTGATCGCGCTGTGTGCTGACCAGTCTCGACAAGACAAGGTGTAATAGAAAAGCCGTGACAAGTAGAAACACAGCGGGGACGAAGGTTCCGGAAACCTGAAGCTCGGCCAGTTCATTGTCGACGAAGTGATTCGAGACCTGATCGACACGGCCGTACGCGCCCAGTCCCCCATATTCTTCCAGCAGCGAATCGAGGCGTCTGATGACCTCGGCCTCGTTGGTTCCGCGGGAGAGCGAAAGAGTCACGTTGTTAAACGCCCCCTCCATATCGAATGCTCGTTCTATCGTGTCGCGGCTGATCCAGATGACGCCGAAATGGCGACTGTCGGGAAAGAGGTCGCCGGGGCGGATTTCATAGACGTATTCAGGCGAGAGCGCGATGCCGGTGATTCTCAGCATCGACCAGCGGCCATTGATGATCCCGCTCAAAGAATCTCCCGGTTTGAAACCGTTCTTCGCGGCAAACGCCTCGCTGATGATCACTTCATTCCTTGCACCCGGTTCCATATACCGGCCCGATATCAGGTGCAGATCATTGAGAATCCTGGTTCTTTTGTCAGGCACCGAGACCATCAGACCGGCGGCTGGTTCCGCAACTCCGGGCACATCGAGCGTTACTCCCGCAACGATCCTCGTCTGGACCGATGCCACGCCGGGGATCTCCGCAATCCGCGCCTCAAGGCGATTCGGCGCCCGCTTGAGTTGCGCAAATACGTCGGCAAACCGGTATTCCTGATAATAGGCCTGCTGGGTCAGCAGCAATGATCGATAGATGTTTCTCAGTGCTATGAAAGATGCAACACCGCAGGCGACGACCAGCGCCACGGCGATCACCTGCCCGCGCATGTGTATCAGATCGCGGATCAGTTTTTTATTGAGCGCTTTCATCCATCAAATCCTCACCAGGTCAGGTCAGACGGGCTGATTCTCTTTTCGTTGACGTGAACCTCTATGATCTCGCCGCTGCGCAGCCTGATCACGCGGTCTGCCATGCCGGCAATGGCCGCGTTATGAGTTATCACGGCCGTCGTCGTTCCAAGCTCGCGGTTGACGTGTTCGAGAACTTCCAGAACCAGCTTGCCGGTCGAATAGTCGAGCGCTCCTGTCGGCTCGTCGCAAAGCAGCACATCAGGTCGCTTGGCAACCGCCCTCGCAATCGCCACTCGCTGCTGCTCCCCGCCCGAAAGCTGCGCCGGAAAATGATGCATCCGCTCGCTCAACCCGACCAGTTGCAGCGCCTCCCCGGGCAACATCGGGTGCTCGGTTATCTCCGTCACCAGCTCCACATTCTCGAGCGCCGTCAGACTCGGAATCAGATTGTAAAACTGAAAGACAAATCCGACGTGTTCTCGACGAAATCTTGTCAACTCCTGGTCGCCGGCACCCACCAGATTGTGGTCGCGGAAAAAGACTTCTCCACTCGTCGGCGCATCCAACCCGCCTAGTATGTTGAGCAGCGTCGATTTCCCGCTTCCCGATGGCCCCAGCAAGACCACAAACTCCCCCGAATACAGATCAAGGTCGATCCCCTTGAGCGCATATACCTCGACATCGCCCATGCGATACACCTTGGATAATCCGCGCGCGCGGAAGACTGCTTCCCGATTTTCACCATATCCCTGCTGCATATGAAATTTAAGATCTTGATTAGCTGCAAATCCCGAGCCAAAGAGGAGAGATGACGAAACAGACGAAATAAACGAAACAAACGGAAATGATATGGGGGGATGGTTGTGGCTTTTCCCTTTACAATTTTTCGTTTTGTTTTTCGTCATCTCTCCTCCTGTTGCGAAAAGGTACCCTCGAATCTGCGTAAAAACACTCACAAAATTCCCCTATTTAACCCCGTTTTTTACCATTACCAGTGTAACTGCCAGTGTAACTGCTAGATAGATATGCAAAAGAATTCCGGCATCATTTTTGCAGTAGTTAAAGTTGAAAACAGAACCTGCAGACAAAATGGTGAAGATTACCCAATTGAAAACCCGATGATTGATGATCATTCGTGGATCGTCTGCAGGGATGAAGAAAGTCTTATGCAAGGAGGTCAAATTGCCATGACAACTGGAACTTCAATGGCGCCTGCCAAGACATTTCCCAAATCTTTTTATGGGTTGATGCATGATCCAATGAGAGAATTTCAGAACAGGATGAGCCGATTGTTCGGTGAGAACTTCGGACTGATGGTTCCTGAAATGGAAGAGAACTGGTCACTGGCGACTTGGGCACCTGCTTGCGATATTTATGAAACAGAACATGAATTCGTAGTAAAAGCGGAATTGCCTGAAGTCAAGAAAGAAGACGTCAAGGTCAGCTTCGAGAACAATGTGCTCACCATTCGGGGTGAGAGGAAGTTTGAGGAGGAGACCAAAAAAGAGAATTATCATCGTATCGAAAGGCGATATGGTGATTTCATGAGGAGTTTTACGCTTCCCAACGTCGTCGATATGGAAAAGATCGTTGCCGAGTTCAAGGATGGAATGCTGCAGGTCAAACTGCCGAAACGTCCTGAAGTAAAGCCGAAAAACATCGACGTGAAAGTGGGATAAGGTTCGGACGAAGTCAGCCGGGTGGGGGATAGCGTGCTGATTTCGTCGAAACTAGCCGCAGATGTTTCCAGGGCATCTGCGGCTAGAACCCTGTCAGGGGATGGTTTTTTTCAGGCCGGGAGGGAATAAGGTTATGAAAATACTGATTGCATATGATGGTTCGAGCAGTTCTGACCTGATTTTCAGGGATCTTCAAAGGGCCGGGATGCCCGAAGAAGTTGAATCTCAGATTGTTTCGGTTGCAGCCGAGTGGTTTCCGGCGCCGGGAAGCTTCGCCATGGTTGAAGTCCAGTATTTCAATCCCAAAAGTGTTTGGCAGGAGGCGCACAAATGGGCCGAAGAAGCGACTCAGAGACTGCGGAAGATCTTTCCAAAATGGAATATCAGCGAGAAAGTGGTCTATGGATCAGCGGCGCGTGTGCTGATCGAAGAGGCGGATGTGTTCCACCCGGATCTGCTTGTGCTCGGAGCCAGAGGGCATTCCGGCATCGGCAAACTGCTTTTGGGCAGCGTTTCTCAGAAGGTGCTTCGCAGCGCTCACTGTTCTGTCCGAGTATCGCGCGACCACGAAGAACGCCCGGATAACACTGATAACAACATCCGGATCGTCGTCGGAGTCGATGGATCTGATGGCGCATCTGAAGCAGTCAAGGCTGTACTTGCGCGAAGCTGGCCTTCAGGCACCGAAGTTCGCACTGTTACGGCCGATCTTCCGGTAGCAGAGCATATGCCTGCCCCTATTGCCGATTGGATCCACGAGGAACGGGCAAGGGTCAACTCCCAGGTGGATTCTTCCCTGGCTGAACTCGCCGCGAAGGGATTGAAGACTTCCTCCGTCCTCAAACACGCAGAAGCGAAGGACCTACTCTGCGAAGAGGCCGAGACCTGGAAGGCCGACGTTGTTTTCGTCGGTGCCAAACAGATGACCAAGATGGATCGCTTCCTGCTGGGCAGCGTCTCCGCCTCTGTCTCGGAACGCGCTCATTGCTCTGTCGAAGTGGTTCGACCCAAAAACATTGCAAAGTAATCTATATTCGTTTTCGTAGCGGCTGAAAGGAGAATGAAGGATGCTGAAGAAATTCCTGTTGGTAATCTTTTCAGGGTTGTGGTGTGTCACGCTGGTTTTGGCTCAGCGCTCGGCGAATGCACAACAGGATGACCTGGCTGTATACAAGAGCAACAGTTGCGTCTCATGTCATTCACAACTGGCTGAACCCGTTCGGGTGAGCAATAAATACCTCGAATGGCAATTCTCCAAACACAGGGAGAAAGGCGTCAGTTGCGATAAATGTCACGGTGGAAACTCCACCGCCGCCGATAAACAGAAAGCCCACACCGGTGTTCAGAAGGCCTCTGTCAGAGAAAGCAGGCTATACGCTTTCAACCAGCCTGAGACCTGCAATACCTGTCATAAATCGATCGTTAACAGCTTTGTTCAGAGCGATCATTACAAGAAGCTCAGGGCCGTCGGACTCGGTCCAACCTGCAACACCTGCCATGCTCATATGGCAACCAAGGTTCTTTATTCGGCCAGCGAGGCTTCGGACCTCTGCGCTCAATGCCATAACGCCATAAATTTCCTGCCTCCGCGACCGGAAATACCCGCTCAGGCAGAAGACGTCATTCTCGCTTTCCAGCGGGCAAATAACGTCATTAACTGGGCAAAATTGCTGATTGCCGAGGACGACGCCACGGTCTTAACTTTGACGCCGATGAGACTCAGTTGCGACAGTCCGAGGCTTTGCTGAGCGATGCAAAAATCGCCTGGCATTCATTCGAACTCAGGGATGTTCGCAAGAGAGCCGATGATGCCTACTTCGCGGCATCGAGGATCAAAGACAGCGTCAGAAAAAGAATCGCTCAGTAAATCCTGTTCAGAGTTCACGCTTTGGCGTGAACTCTGAACTTGTCGCTAATACGCCGGTATCAGATTTTTCCTGGCGTAACTGTATGCCGTCCATGCCGCTATCAGATGGCAGATCCACCCGAGCGTCCCTCCTGTCCCGATCCAAAACCCCGGTGTGATGATCAGCCAGAAA
This sequence comes from Acidobacteriota bacterium, assembly GCA_016710075.1. Lineage (GTDB taxonomy): Bacteria > Acidobacteriota > Blastocatellia > RBC074 > RBC074 > JADJLO01. The sequence goes on from JADJLO010000021.1 coordinate 105,663, forward strand.
ATACCCCGCCATATGCAACCGTTATAAATCTGTCCCACGCCGGGAATGAAGAAACTTAATACTGCAGCCGTTCCTGGATTACTCATATTTCCCTCCACGCCGGAAAATACGAAATACAGCACCCGGAAGATTCGTCAATTTTTTGAAATTACTCAGCCCCGGATGAGGGCAGGCGGTTATTTTTCATTCAGCCTGGTGAAGATTGACCGGTAGAATTTCGAGAAATAGCGGTTACTCAACAGCATCCTTTTTAACAGGTAGGTTCTCGATTTTTTTTGCATCTCCATTTCGTGGATATGCGCCCGCCAGCCGGAGATGAATTTTTTGATATCGGGTGATATCTGTTGAATATAGGCAGCGGCTTGACGAAGCTCCGACTCGAAGCAGGCTGGGTCCGATTCTGAATAATCTTTGATGATCTCCTGATAGATTCTCAGGTAATGATCGATCACTTTCTCGCGTCCGGCTGTAGCCCGAATCATACCGCAGACTGCTGCCGAATCTGCAGCATTGTATTTGGCAATTTCGGCCGAGAGATTTTCGGCTGTCAACTGATCACGAATGGCGCGGATGCCGAAATTGAGCCGGCGCAGCCTGTCAATGTTGTCTGTTGTAACCATCGGTCCCAGGCCGGCGAGATCGCAGTTGATGACTGCGCAACCCACGGCCAGAGCCTCAAGCGCGGAGCGCCCTTTGGCGAAGACGAGATCGTAATTCCCGATGATATTTTCAGGATTGGAGGCAGGCTTACCGGCCCCCAGGCCGGCAATATCGAGAGCAATCCCGGCTTTTTCGCATGCCCGGCGGATTGTCGGAAAGACATTTCCCTCGTGAATATTATTGCTGAAGATCAGGGCCCGCCCCGGTTTTGGCGGGAGCGGTTCGCGACGTTTGAACCGGTCGAGATCGACGAAATTCAACAATAATTCGACCTTCTCTTCCGGGATGTAGTTTTCGACAACCAGCCTGTCAAGGCAGGCTTCATCCACGGCGACATAGCGCCGGATGCGACTGAAATGCGGGGGCAGTTCTTCCCACGGAAGCCATCCGTGGCACACATAAAGGGCAGGGGTTCGCGGGAATTGCAGCAGCGCCGTCATCGTCTCGAGATGGTGATGCCCGTGGATGATGTCCGGAGGCGATGTCAGCGTACTGAAATCGCTGATCACCGGAATCGAGAGTTTTCGAAGGTCTTCTGCGACATTACCCTGATGTTGGCTGTATGCCACAGGCGAGTGACCGCGGTCGAGTAGTGCCGTCGCCAGATCGCGGACATAAAGTTCCGTCCCGGCTCGGTTCCCGAGCGTGTTATTTGTTATCAGAACTTTCAGGCCCGGCACAATTTACCTCAGCCGATATGATGCCACAATGCATCTGCCAGCGGCATCATATGTTCCCTGTAGCGGATTACCTCATGGTACTTGCCTGCTGAGACCAGGTTTTCACCATAGATCTCATAAAATGCGGGATCGGAAGGCATGCCTGTACACCCTGCACGGTTATCTGCCGGACGCAGGATCTCTTCACGATAGGACTCAAGCTTCACTCCCTCGATCATCGACGTGACCTTGGTGTGGAGCTGAGGATACTTTTCAAGAATCGCCATATAACCCAGTCTGTCGCTCGCCTCGGCGGCCAGGGCGGGCTCTGCTTTGAACATCTCTCCGTGCAGCGCGGCGTTCCACATTGGCCGCAATCCTCGGATGATAATGCCGGGCTGCTTCGATTTTGTTATTCAATGTCTCGTCATCGAGGCATAATCGGATGGCTCCTGATTTGAGTTCCTCCGGACATTCTGAAGGGCTTCCAACAACAATGAAGTCATAATTGGCTATTGAGCGGCCGGTCTTGCGCTTTGCCGCCTCAACGGCGGCGCCTATCATCAGCCTGCATGTCTCGTGTGAAACGTTGACTCCTTCGACGGCGTCACCAGCTATGTAATCGATCTCCTCGCTTATCAGCGCTTCCGCCAGTTCATCAGTCAGATCGATGAACAGCCCGTAGTCGCGTCTGAGAATTGATGCATAAACATCGAGATCGCTCAGCCTGCCATAGATTCCGCCGCGCTCGATGCCGGCCTTGTCAAGCAGTCTGGTAGTCCAGTCAATCCTTGGTTCACCCGATCTGCCCGACCCGTCAGTCAGAATAAAAGTCAGCGGGCGCGCTTCATTCATCCACCCATATACCAGCAACTCGTGACTCGGATGTCCGATGAACATCGCGGCGCGTTTGTCTTTTAATAAATTTGTCATATCCGGTGTATTCATAAATTTAAGATATTGGTTTTTTGAGATGCGTATTCTAGAACAGGAAATTCACCACCAAAAACACAAAAGTACAAAAAACACAAAAAGAAACAAAGTAAAAATTGTATCTCTTTTCGGCTGATGCCGCGGGTTGATATGTCATGTTGTTCAATACAATCATCTGATACTGTTGGCGAATTGAATTGATAGCCTGTTTCCCCTGTTTTATTGATATTTTGGAATGGTCGAAAAACGAGCGGGAGCGCAGGCGGGACGCCTTGCGTCAATTCGATTAACGCAAATCTGATATGAACGTGCAGATATTTCAATACAAGCAGGCGGGACGCCTGCGTACCCGCTCGTATTTTGATTCTGTAATTTCTGACAAGCTACCAAGGGATGAATTCGCCAACAGTATCAGTAACTTCAGTTCTTTCCGCGAATTTCTCACAGATTGCTGAAAATTTTGCTATCATTCGCCGCCATAAGACGATGTTGTGGCCAGAACAAATCGACAAACCGATGCGCGAGGAGAACCTATGGATGATAAAAAAGTCCCCGACAGGGATACAAAACCGGTAGCTCCATTGGGCACGCAGGCGGATCTGGTGCTTCCGCTCAAAGAGAGTACGTACAATGGAGTGCTGCTCAAGGGGCGCTATCTGATCGAAGGGGAGCTGGGGCGTGGAGGAATCGGCGTTGTTTATCTGGCGCGCGACACTCAGTTGCTCAAGAGACGGGTCGTGATCAAGGTTCTGCTGCAGGGAGAGGAAGGCTCGGTTCACACTGAGTGGTTCAAGAAGAAGTTTGATCAGGAGATCGAAGCGCTGGTGCGGCTCGATCATCCGAGCATCGTCGGAGTCCTCGATGCCGGAGACATGCCTGACGGCAAGCCGTTTTTTGTCATGCAGTATGTCGAGGGGGCGACGCTCAGAAGTCTGATGACCGGTGAACCGATCGACTTTCCGCGAGTTGCCTCGCTCGTGCGGCAGATCGGCGGCGCCCTGAGCGCCGCTCACGACAAAGGCATCATTCACCGCGACCTGAAACCGGAAAACATCATGGTGCAGACCATGAGAGATGGTGAAGAGATCATCAAGCTGATCGATTTCGGGATAGCGACGGTCAAGGATTCTCAGTATGCGACCGAAACTGCTATGAACTGCTGACCGGCAAAATGCCATTTTCGACCTTTATCCCGGTTCAATTGCACGACGAACAACGAAGGGGTGTCCAGACAAGGCCATCTCAATTGCTTGCCACCATTCCGCAGGCTGCGGAGGCGGCGATTCTCAAGGCTCTCTCATTCGACCCTCATTCTCGACACTCGCGGGCTAAAGAGTTCGGGGACGAGTTGGCCTCGGCGCTCACCGTGCCTCTTGACTCGCCGTCGATCAAACCCGGCGAAGCCACGACTTCACTGACTCCCGAAATCGCTCATGTCCTGTTTATGGATCTTGTCGGATATTCAAAACTGCCGATGGATCAGCAGCCGGCGCTGCAGCGTGAATTGCGCGAGATCGTCCGCCAGACGGCCGAGTACCGGCGCGTCCAGCAGAGCCATGAAATTATCAGTCTTCCTACAGGGGATGGCATGGCGCTTGTCTTTTTTCGCGACCCGGTGGCGCCCGTGCAATGTGCCGTCGATATCGCTCGCGCCATCAAAGACCACCCCGATATCAAGCTCCGGATTGGAGTTCACAGCGGTCCCGTCTATCGCGTCGCTGACATCAATACGAACCGTAATGTCGCCGGCGGCGGGATCAACCTCGCGCAGCGGGTCATGGATTGCGGCGACACCGGACACATCCTTGTCTCGAATATCGTCGCTGAAACTCTCTCAGCTTTCGGTCAATGGAATAACTGGCTGCACGATCTCGGAAAACATGAGGTCAAGCACGGAGCCATTATCCACGTCTTCAACTTGTATAACGAAGACATCGGCAACCCTCAGATCCCCGAGAAAATGCGTGTCGTCGCCGAAACGACCGTCTCGACGAACGATTTGCCCGTCGAAGAGCCCATCCTGCCGCAAAAGGCTTCATCCGGGTTACTCAAACCGGTTGTGGCGGCTGTGGTTGTCATGGCGCTCATTGCAGCTTTCTTCATCGGCCAATCGCTTTTGAAAACAGGGCAGCCGGAAACGAACGGGAAGCCGGCGTCGCCGGCGGCCGCGGCTTCACAAAGACATCTCAATTATTCGATCAGAGTCCGGCTCAACCCGAAAAAGAATCCGAATCAAAGCCCGATTCAACTGGCAGGCGAGATCATCTTCTCAGCCGGTGACGAGCTCTGCTTCAATATCAACAGCCCGCAGGACGGGTATCTCTACATCGTCAATGAAGGGCCTGCGCCCAAAAACGGCCTCCCGAGATACAACCTGCTATTCCCAAATTCGGAAACGGCCGGCATGGATGCTCCATCGCTACAGGCCAACAAGTTGCTCTTCATACCATCACAGAATCCGCCCTGGTTTCCGGTCGACAATGAACAAGGGACAGAGAAACTCTGGCTCGTCTGGTCTGAGCGCGCAGTCAAAGAGATGGAAACCGTCAGGAAATGGCTCAATCAAAAGGATGGCGGTGAAATCAAGGATGCCGGTGAAGCCGCCATGCTGCAGCAGTTTCTCACTACTCATTATTCTGCCTCGCCTGCGATTGCCGAAAAAGGCGAGTTTCAGACCAGCCTTCGCGGCGGCAAGGATGGCCTTATGATCTTTCCCGTCAAGCTCGAGCATCGATGACGATTAACTCTCAACAATCCTTTGTTAAGTTGTAGCAGCGCTTTTGGGGCTTGGGTCCGGGGGGGGGGGGGAGATTTTCTCAATTTGAAGCGGCGACAGCGTCGCCTGTTTTCAATGATCCACGTATCATCGGTGCTTTAAATTTTCCCAACGGGCTCCAATCATTATCTTGTTGCTTCATTGAGAGGAAATCGCTAAACTCTGCGGCAAATCGGTTTTGTCCTGGACAGGGCTATTCAGGGCGAGACATATGAATGGAGCTATTTAAAATGACGAGTGCGAACCAATACCTCACAGTGCTGACCGGATCAGTTTTTCAGAGTTCTATCTGTCATGTCGTTATTGCTGATCCTTGCGGTCTGCGGTTATTCCGCTGATCCGGGGATGAGTGCTATCGAGATGACTAAGAGCGCGGCTTCAACGGTCATTGCGGGAAACACACTCAGCTATTCGATCCAGCTTACAGCCGTCAATATCCTGCCCAATGTTTCACTGAGTGACCCTTTGCCGACGGGCACTACTTTTGTGTCGATTATGGTATCGCCTGGCCCCGGTACCATCGGAACATGGAACTGTGATACGCCGGCTGTCGGCAGTTCAGGCACAGTCACCTGCACCAAATCCCAGATGGCCAATGCCGAAACAGTTACTTTCGTCATAGTTGTCAGGGTTTGTCCGGAAGTGGCTTGTGATACCGTGCTTAATAACGCAGCGACGGCGACAGCAGGTGGTATAGGCCCAGACCAGCTTGTTGTTGTTCGAAATGCCCAAACGACAGTAAAGACCCAGGCGGATCTGGCCATTTCAAGCAGTGTTTCTCCATCACCGGTCAATGCAGGAAATAACGTGGTATATACGTTGACGGTGAGTAATAATGGCCCGTCGAACAGTGCAGCTACTGTCGTCACGGACACGCTTCCGCCGGGATTCATAGTCGTCAGCGCGGCATCGACACTGGGAAGCTGCAGCGGAGTTGGGACAGGGACGGTTAACTGTAACCTCGGCATACTCGGTGCAGCCAATCAGTGTGCTACAGCGGTTCCTGCTTCAGCGACAATTACCATTGTTGCCCACGTGCCGGCCGTGACACCTCCGGGGATTTTTGGGAACCAGGCAGCGGTCGCGGGGGGCAATTGCCTGCCGGATCCTACGGCGCCAAACAATACCTCGAATATTAACTTGACCGTCGTGCAGGTTCTTGCGGGTCCGGGCGGATATTATCCTGCATCATCCGAAAGCAGCACCATCAAAGCGGGATCGATTCTTTTTTACGGCTTTTATACTTCGAATCCGGGCGATTTGAACAGCAACAATACTCGAATCAATATTACCAACACCAATCCGACACGTGGAATCGCCGTGCATTTATTCTTTGTTGACGGTTCGACCTGTTCTGTTGCCGACTATTTCCTGTGCCTGACGGCGAGTCAGACTCACAGTTTTCTGTTGTCTGATATTGATCCGGGAACCACCGGATATATCATGGCAGTTGCTGTCGATGGGCCGGCCGGGTTCGGCGAAGGGCACAATACCGGATGCCCTATCAGTTTCAATTATCTGATAGGATCGGCCAATCTCAAGCTGGCCATGTCACCAAGGAGGCAGACTGATCTGGAGGCGGAATCTGTTGCGGCAGAATTTGGCAGCCCGCTGCCTGGATGCGATCCGAACAAGTCCAGCACGGTTCTTCCATTCAACGGGACGCCAAATGGTTACAATCGCCTGGGTCGTGTTCTTGCTGTCAGTAATATTCCGAGTCGTGCCGACGGCAACGACACTCTGCTGGTTGTCTCGCGCATCGGCGGCGATATGATGACCGGAGCCGCTCCAATCGGTACTATCTTCGGTCTTCTCTACGACGATGTCGAATCTTCATACAGTTTCAACCTGACGTCCAATGCCTGTCAGGTCAAGGGCATACTTTCAAACAACTTCCCAAGAACCGCGCCGCGCCTCGAACAAGTGATTCCTGCCGGTCGCAGCGGGTGGATGAAATTCTGGGGAGCGAGTGACATCGGAATCATCGGCGCCGTGATCAATCGCAACGATAATATTCTGCAGTCTCCAAACGCGTTTGAAGGCGGTCATATGCTGCATAAACTGACTTTGACCAATACAGTCACAATCACAATCCCTGTATTCCCTCCAACCTGTTAATTGATACTATTGGCGAATTCGGCTTCGGTTCGTAAGGACCGAAGGCCCTATCAGAAAATAGCCCGGGGTGAGCGCGTAGCGCGAGCCCCTGGTTGACTATAAAAAATCAGACCCGCCCTGAAAGGGTGGCATCTGCCTCGTTTTTGTCGGTCTCTTTTGACTAATGTGACGCATTTGGAACCTGAATATTTGATTTTCCTTGCGTTTAACATGAGTTGTTAAATTACCTGCCAGGAGGTTTCAATGCTCCGCTTTCTCGGCCTGCCGTTGATATTCATCTTTTTTATTTTCATGCAACCGGAGATTCGCTCGCTCGAGACTGGTAAGCCGGTCGAGAGGGAACTGGCGGGCGGACAGACCCACCAGTATCGACTGAATGCATCTCAGGGGCAGTTCATCCATGTCACGATCGATCAGCGCGGAGTCGATCTGAGGTCGACTCTGGCAGGGCCTGACGGCAAGACGATTTTTGAGTTGGATCTGACAGGCAAGGGAAGCAGGGAGTCTCTGGTTTGGATCGCGGATCAGGCCGGAGAGTACAGGTTATCGATTACGACATCCGAGAAGAATGCTCCTCGCGGGGCTTACAGCATAACTCTGGCAGCTCTGCGCGTGCCGAACGAACAGGATCGGGCACGATTTCTCGCTCAAAATGAATACATCGCCGCCGCCGATCTGGCCGAAGCGAAAGAGAAAGAATCGAAACAGAAAGCAGTTGAGGGATTTCAGAAAGCCGCAGAGATCTGGTCAGGCCTGAACGAATCCGGGATGGCCGCCATGACGCTGATGCTTGCAGGAGATGTCGGCAACGGCCTGAGAAACTACGATCAGTCGATCGATTTATACACGCGAGCATTGAATCTTTACAAGTCGTTGGGAGATCGCACGGGAGAATCGGATGCACTGAGAGCTGCGGGTCAGTCTTATTCAAGCTCAGGCCGGAAGGAAAAGGCTGTTACATATCTGGAGCAGGCACTCTCGATTCGTCGAGCGCTCGATGATCGTGAAGGCCAGGGAGATGTGCTCAACGATCTGGGTGTGATCTATTTCGAGCTTGGAGACAAGCGCCGCGCGCGATCCATTTATGAACAGGCGCTCGATTTACGAAAGGACCAGCGTGGAAGGGTAACGACGATGGCCAATCTGGGCCGCGTTTACCGCGACCTTGGTGAATCGCGCAAGGCCATCAAGATTCAACAGGATGTACTTTCCTTGCGCCGCACGTTGAAAGACCGCGCCGGAGAAGCGCGCGCGCTGACCGACCTCGGAAACGCCTATGCCGACACTGGAGACGTGCAGAAAGCGCTGGACTCTCTGTCGCGCGCTTTGACCATACAAAAAGCTCCGTCGACCTATGCAATTTCGGGCAGGCTCTATTACCTGATTGGCGCGCACGACGAAGCGCTCAAAAATCTCGATGAAGCGATGCGGCTGGCGCGCAGTGCCGGTAACCGCACGGTCGAACTGGATGCGCTCAACACCGCCTCTCTGGTCTACTGGTCGATCCCGGATTACAAACGCGCAATCGAGATGCTGGATACGGCCCTGCCGATCGCCCGCCAACTCAAAGCGAGGTCTTTTGAAGCCGCTTTAATGAACAATTACGGGCGCGTCTATTCGTCTATGGGAGATCAACGCAAGGCTCTGGAATATTACTCCCTTGCGCTTCCTATTCTGGCCGAAGTGAGCAACAAAGCCGGCCAGGCTGCGGCGCTCAATAATTCGGGCTTCGCATGGGAATCGCTGGGCGATAAAACCAAGGGCCTCGATTTTCACCGGCGCGCACTGAAACTCAGTGAGGCCATACACGATCAGCGACGTGAAGCGAGGGCGCATTTTGGTATTGCCCGAATCGAGAGCGGCAATAACCGGCTGAAAGACGCCCGCAGGGAAATCGAAAAGAGCATCAACATAGTCGAATCGTTCCGCTCGAAACTCCTCAGCCCGGATTTGCGTGCCGATTATCGCGCCTCGGTGCAGCAATATTTCGATCTCTATATCGACATCCTCATGCGAATGGGCAAACGACAGCCCCGGAGCGGTCTCATCGCGGAAGCTCTCAGGGCCGGCGAACGGGCGCGCGCGCGCAGCATGGTTGAGTTGCTCACTGAAGCTTCCGCCGATATCCGTCAGGGAGTCGATACGACACTCGTCGAACGCGAATCAGATTTGCAGGACCGGGTCAACAACAGGTTGCTTGAACAGCTTCAGACTGCCGGCGACAAGGATACGGCTGCGCAGTTTGCCGCGCTTTCAAAAGAGATCGAACAATTGACCGCTGATCTGCGCGATGTGAAAACCGAGATCCGCCGTAAAAGCCCGCGTTACGCTGCGCTGATGCAGCCTCAGACGATATCGGTAGTTGAGATGCAGCGCAGCCTGCTCGATGCCGGAAGCATGCTGCTTGAATACTGGCTCGGTGAAGAGCGTAGCTATCTTTGGGTCGTCACAAAAAGCTCACTGCGCAGTTATACACTGCCCGCACGAGGTAAAATCGAGCCCCTGGCCCGGCGTTTTTATGAACAGGCAACAGCCCGAAACCAGTCAAAACCGAACGAGTCGAATCAGAAGAAACAGGACAGGATTACCAATGCCGATAATGATGCCGCTCAAGCAGCAGCGGAACTGAGCCACATTCTGCTCGATCCGATCGGCAAGGGGTTGGGCGGCAAACGACTGATCGTCATTGCTGACGGCGCGCTTCAATACATTCCCTTCGCCGCTCTGCCCGAACCCGGCAGCTCCGGCAAGCCTTTGATCGTTCGGCACGAGACCGTCAATCTGCCGTCCGCTTCCACGCTCTCGATCCTGAGACGCGAGATGAGCCGCAGACCTCGGGCCGAAAAGACTGTGGCCGTCCTTGCCGATCCCGTATTTGAAGCAGATGACGAACGTGTCAAACAGGCCCCCGGCAAGCCCGATACAAAAGACAAAAAGATGCGGAGAAACAGGCTTCCGGCAATGACCCATCACGAGTTTTGCTGGTGAAGTCATTGAAAGATACCGGCGCTGCCCAGTCGGAATTTCGTATTCCCCGGCTCCCCAACACACGGCGTGAGGCCGAAGCCATTCTCGCTCTGACATCAGCCGATGCGCGTCGCACGGATTTTGACTTCTCGGCCAGCAGGGCCGCCGCAATGAGCGACGAACTCGGCCGGTACCGCATCATTCATATCGCCAGCCACGGATTTTTGAACAGTATTAATCCGGAACTTTCCGGCCTTGTGCTCTCAATGGTCGATGAAAAAGGCGCCCCGCAGAACGGGTTTTTACTTGCCTCTGAAATTTACAATCTCAAACTGCCGGCGACCGATCTTGTAGTGCTCAGCGCCTGCCAGACTGGCCTTGGCAAAGAGGTCCGTGGCGAAGGACTCATCGGCTTGACGCGAGGATTTATGTACGCGGGCTCTCCACGCGAAGTCGTCAGCATGTGGAACGTCAGCGACCGGGCCACTGCCGACCTGATGGGTGTCTTTTATCATCGTATGCTTAAGGAAGGCTTGAGCCCCGCAGCCGCTCTGCGCGCCGCTCAAATCGAGTTGATTCAGATGAAGCAATGGAAGGCGCCTTACTACTGGGCCGCTTTCACGCTTCAGGGTGAATGGAAGTGATGGATTACGAAATTAAACGCAATAAACGAAAAGTTCTATTGGGTGAGTAAGCAAGAGAAATCCGGTTGTCTCGTCCGTTTGGAAAAATCGAATATTGACCGTCTGAATATTTTTCGATTGTTTCGTTTATTTCGACTATTTCGAAATCTACTCTTTCTTCTTTTTCCCGGAAAAGGATTACACAATGAGACTCTACAGAAAATTGTTTTACTTGCTTTTGATATGCCTGCTGTCGGGACTGATGACCGGTCTTGCTCAGGGGCAGGATGATGATGCCACGCGACGATTCTGGCCTCCGAACTTTCGTCCCGGGGCGGCGGCGCCTTCCGCAGCCAAACCCAGGCAGGATCGCTACAAACGGACCTCGCCGGCGCTGGCGAAAGACAAACTCCCACTGGATTCGACGGTCGACAATGTGGTTGGAATAACAGTCTGGCGTCTGCGTCCCGCGAAAGAGACGGACGAAGCGCGCATTCTCGTCAAGAAGAGCGGCAAGGCAGTTCAGTGGACACCCGAGCGCGTCGAGGCCCAGACGACTTTCTCTGAAGGCCAGATGCTGCGCCTGAGCATCGAAATTCCACGAACGGGCTGGCTTTACGTCATCGACCGCGAGCTCTACGCCGATGGATCAATGAGCGATCCATATCTCATCTTCCCAACCAATCAGGCGAGCAATGAAAATCGCGTTTCAGCCGGCCGCGTCGTTGAGATCCCGAATCAACAGGATGAACAGGCCTATTTTGAAATGAAATCTCTTGGCAAGGACGGCGGACCGGCACAGGTTGCCGAGATGCTGACGATGATTATCGCCTCTTCGCCAATCAAGGATCTTCCGCAGCGCGCCGCGGGCGATGACTCTCCCATCCTGCTTTCAAAATCCATGGTCGAAAAATGGGAAAAGGAATGGGCCGCTGAATTCGAGCAACTGGAACTCGAAGGCGGCGCCGGCAAATCCTATACAAAAGCCGAGCAGTCAGTCGGTTCTCAGCCGGCAAAAACCTTGTCGCAGGACGATGCCTTGCCACAGACCGTCTTTCGCGTCGCCATGAAGTCCGGCAAACCACTGGTTGTCAAACTCCCGCTAAAGATCAAATAGAGAGCATGGAGTTCCGCTGCATGGAGTTCCGCCTTCAGGCGGAACTCTCAGCCTGAAGGCGATATTTAAAAACGTTCCGCCTGAAGGCGGAACTCCATGCGTAGGCGCGGAACTCCATGCGGTAATCCTTCTAAGTCAGCTCCCATTCATAGCCGAGGACGAGCAGCAGGTCCTCGACCTCCATGACCTTCTTGTCAGGATCTTCCTGAAGATTACCGCCGCCTGGGCGTGTCATCTTCAATGGCCAGATGACTGGAGCATCCGTTGGAGCTATTTCAATCGGCGCTGAGCTGACATCCTTCTGATTGAAATGCAGTCCGCCGTATTCAGGCAGCGTAGCCATCGTCATCGTGTCTGATAAGGGCGGTGGAGGCACCGGCAGCGGTGGCGACATGACGACCTTGTAATTTCCTCCGTCTGTGCATCGCGCCAGTAGGGTGATGACATTGATCTTGATGGTCTTCCCCTGATCACGAGCAGTGAACAGATCGGGAGAGATTTCAATCTCAAAAACATTTCCATCAGCCGGTTTAGCCGGATGCAGGAAGCGATGCCACTGAGTCGGGAACTCCTGCCGCAGGTTGATCAGCCGCATAGAATGCGTGGAATCTTCCTCGCCGAAATATTCCCGAAGATTGTTGACGGCGCCGTTCTTGAACGGACCGGCGTCTTCGCGGGCAGTGTATTTGACGTGAAGAATTGCGTCTGAAATGGTGCTGAAATCGAACTGGCGCAGCGGCTTGCCGAAATCGGGATTGTTCGAAGGCAGGTCGTTGAACAATTCCAGCGACCACTGGCTGATGGCGCCCGCCCCTTCAAACGGCAGATACCGCTCATCGCGGAAGTTGAGTTCAAACATCCCACTGTCGTTCTGAGCGCTGCTTGCGGCAATAGCTTTGACGGGAATATTGTTCTCGACAAAACGGACATCGTCCGCAGGCAGACCCGCATCGTCCGTATTGCGCGGATAACCATTATCCCCGCTGGCAGTGTTGATGCGAATGCCGTTTTTCAGCAGGCGGAGCGTACACGAGATTGTCGTGTAGGGACCCGCCACACAGGGCAGCGTCAGGCTGACCGATTTGATGCGGCGGAAGTAATGGCCCGGATAATCGAGATCGAAGATCTCTTCGGGCAGGTTCAGGAAGCAACGGCCGGTTTCACGAAGCTTGATCAGTGCCAGCGGGTCGAGCAGCGCAACCGAGATGTGTTTGGTCATCTCAAATTCGCGACGGTTCTGTTCGATGTGAGCCGATTCAAGACGTCTCAGGTCATACTGAAGTTTTTCGCCCGATAGCAGACCTTTCTTCAGACTGTCCCAGTAGCCGAAATTGATATAGCTGCTGTCCTGCAGGCCCAGCTCGAAGCGGAAAGAACGCTCCGCACGTTTGGCCAGATCGAATGCCAGCTTGTAGCTCTGGAAATAGACTCCGGAAATCTGGCCGATCTGCCACTGGTAAAGTTCTTCGTTTGTATATTTCGATCGCATGAACTCTTCGGTGGCCTTCGCATTCTCGATCTGGATGATATGGTTTTCGAGTTCCTTTTCAGCCATGGCGATGCGCAGTTCGGCGGAAGCTATCTGGCTGTCGATCTGAGTTAGCTCCTTGACGGCAAGGTCTTTCTGGAAGTCCCAATCGTCCTGGCGTCGATGGTAAGAGCCCAGAGTGCCCGCGATGGATGCCATTTTATCGAGTGACCTCGAGATTGATTCGAGTGTCTTGACCAGATCTTCAGCCGAGCTGCCGAACGATGCGCCGCCGGTATCGACTACCGCATGCGGCGAACCTCCAAAGCCGGAAGCGCCCACGATAAAGTTCGGGATGAGTTTAAGTCCGCCGGCCAGCGCGTAACCCACCGCCACGCCGGTATCGATTACGGTCGAAGCCGTATTCAGAGCTATGGCGACAGTCTCGCCGGCATTCATAAACTCCCGGCTCTCGTAATACTTCTTCCTGATCTCCGTCATCTCCCTGGTTCGTTTGATGCCTGTCAGGTTCTCCTTTGCCTCATCTATTTGTTGTTTGCGCAGCTCTTTGACGGCATTGAGCAGTCGTATCTCCTGATCCTGTCGCAGCAGACCGATCGCCTCGGCATCCTTCTTTTCAAGAGCCGTGAGTAATGCGCCGCCCAGAGCCTTGACGTCGCTGCAGACTTCATTGGCTTTCTGCAGCAGTGTAGAGAAACGATAGAGCGGAAGCGGAGCGTTCAGATCGGCAAGGGCTGCGCCGATGTCCACTCCGCCCGCCACAGCTTTGACGAGTGCGCCTGGATCGATCGGCGGCTCGAAGAGCGCGAGTTGCCGCACCACGCCTTCGATATTCATGCAGTGACGTATCTTGTAGAGCCGGTCTGCGACGGTGTCCCAGTATCCGAGCATCTTGTCATTTCGCGGAATGCAGAAGTAGAGCATCGGCAGGGGCGCTGAATCCTCGCCGTTCTGCTTGTTGCCGGGCATCACCGGGACAAGATTTTCCACTTCAACCAGCGCGTTGGAGAATTTGTCTAATTGATCTTCCAGCTCGTTGAAGCTGTCGATTGGAGGCTTGACGCGCGGTGGGACCTTGCGCGGGCGCGGCCCGAGGATTTCCGCCGCCAGAATGTAGAGCTGCGTCGCCTCGTTGATGCTCTCCATGCTGTCCTGCCGGAACAGGTTGTCTCCCCAGGCGATGAGATTGTCGAGATACTTCATGACGACCGTCTTCTGATAGGCGACCGTCCGGTAATTGGCGATGCGATGAGGCTCGAACGGATTCCTCCGCCAGTCGAGAACCTGTTTTTCAAGCTCGGTTTTCGCATCTGGCGAATAACCAGGAACGCTCGTGTCTCCGGCCAGCATCAGCAGAATGTTTTCAATCCGCTGCTGGATGTACTGCTTGTCGGTCGTTTCGTAGAACGGCTTGGTGATCCAGTACTTGCTCATCGGTGAGCCGCCGGGTGTGCTGCTTTCCAGGCCAAGTGGATTGAACATGAAGTGGTACCACTCGCGAGCCTCCTCGAAACGCTGGTTTCGGCTCAGTGAGTTGGCAATCAACAATGGAGCATGGAAGAACAGCTCCCAGTTGTAGGGTGAGTAGGCCCCGTCGGGAGTGAAGTCCACCACTTCCTTCGGATAGGAGTTTTCGTTTAGTGGTTCGACGACCCCGAGCGTCGGCTTATAGCTCTGCCTGAAGCTGAACCCGGAGTCTTTCAACTGGGTCTCTCGGCTCATCAGCGCGGGAATGCCTTTGAGCGGGTTATAGACCAGCTTGGCGAAATCGCAAACGAAGGGATGATAGTAGTTTTTGAAATGGAACTGCCGGAACTGATAAAAGAACAGACCCCACGCGCCCAGGAAGAAATGATAGAACCGCATATACCAGCGCTTGATCAAATCCTTCAATTGATCATCGGTGTATGGCGGCAAAGGCATCTCCGCAAACTGGCTTGAAAGAAATTGCTCGGCCGCAGCCCGCTCGGCAGCCGTCAGCTTTGACAGATCCACTTTGTCCAGCCATGTCTGCACCAGCCCCTCGATATAGAGCTCAAGTGCTCGGAAAGCCGCTTTCACTTCAGGATAGTAGATTCTGGGACCGTTCCATAAACCTGGTGGGAGGTCTTTAGTTTTGAGCGTAAAGGGTGACGGCAGCACGAAGAATGTGCGCTTCCTGTCGTTGTAAAAGAATGGCAGCCATGAGCCTGCAGTTGGACTGCGATCGCTGCCGAAATTGGTGGGCAATGCCAATAAGCCATCCAGCCAGAGTTTATCCAGATATGACAAATGCCACGGCGGCGTCATTTTGAAAATCCACGGAGTCTGCTCAAGCAAAGTCACGGGGTTGGCATAACCTGACTGAAAATATTGCAGGTTTTCGAGCGTGAAATCGTTTTCCGTTGGTATGTTGTGAGACTCCAGCTCGACCCATTTCAGGAATGTCGTCTTGTCGCCGGTCGAAATCAGTTCCGGCCGAACCGCGGGTCTGAAGTAACCCGGGATCGATCCAAGTTCGGGGACTCCCTTGCAGCCTGCTATCTCGAAAGAGCCGGACAGGTAGGCCACATTAGTCGGACTGGACTGGCTTCCTCCGGAGCTGTTGCCGTCGAATTTGATGCCGAATCGTCCGTCAATTTCACTCCTGTCGATTGGGAAGAACCGGTAATGTTTCCTGATGATTTCCACATCGTATGAGCTGCTCTCCCGAATATCCTTCGACACACGCTTCGGGGTCCATTTGCCCTGGCGGTACTCGCTGACCGCCATTTGCAGTCGAAGTTTCTTTTTGGCTTTCTCAAGCTTGACGTTTAATTGATTGGTGTCGGGGGTTGAGACCGAGTTGTTTCCTTCTTCATCCGGCACTTCAGTGAAGACCGGCCAGAAGAGGAACAACCGCTTGTTGACGACCGCCGGGATCAGATAGTCGCCCTGTATGTCTATCTCCACCTTCTCCCACGGAGTCCACTGGCGATAATCGTAACGGCGATAGTAGTAGAGGTGCGGCTCTGCGCCTGTCGTGCGGCCGAAGGTATGAATTATCGTCTCATCGCCGTCATCCTCCTGATAGAAGCCCGCGATTTCAAGCTGGGCGACTCCCTCAAGTTTTTCGAGATAGTTCAAGAAAGCCGTCTCGACCGTGTACTGATTGACCTCGTTCTGGGTCAGTTCGTTTTCCAGATCCTTGAAGAATTGGGACCTGTCCTTTTTCAGTTCGGGTTCGATCCAGTTTTCGGGCCAAAGGAAGACTTTGCGGTTTGCCTCCCAGACTCTGTATTTGCGCATCCACTTCCACCAGCGCCAGGCGGTGTCGGCTTTATCTCCGCTGTCAATGACGGCCACGTCCGGTTCGAGGCCCATGAAACATCTTTGCACGAACAGTTGTATCGATCCCGATCCCTGTACCAGCCGGCTGGTCAACTGACAGGAACTCATCTCAACATCGAGCAGATAATAGGCGTAGAGATCGTTGGTATTTTCCCATTTGCCGCTTGGAGCATCGGCCGGCATCGGCTGTGTCAGCAGATATGCCGCAAGGGCGTCGCGTTTGCGTTCACGCAGGGCATCCTGAATCTCCGCGCAAAGTGAGAGCCACGTCTCGGCGCCGAATTTCGAGCGAAGCAGTTCCTTGAGAGTCTTCGCATTACCCTCGGTCATCGTGGCGGCGGCGAAAAGCGCTGCCGTATCGGCGCCGGCATTGAGATTGTCGAGGAAATAAAAGACTCGGCGCAGCCTTTCCCAGCTTTCAGCCAGCAGGTAGTCGGCCGGATAGGCAAGGTCGATTAAACCAATAATCTTTTCAACATCTGCGGCGCTCCAGTCTTCATTGATCAACTCCACATCGGCGGCAAAATCCGCTTTTGTTGCATAAGCGGCATCGTCGATCTTTTCCAGGACCTCCAGCAGCGTGATCCCTGTTTCCGGCAGTGTGTCACGCAGCTTTAATAACAGTTTCGTCCGCAGGAATTCAGGTAGCGTCGCAACCGGAGCGGCCGAGTCGAGCGGCAGGGATTTAAAATCGAGCAGCTTCGCAGGCGTTTGCAGAACAATCAGACTCTCGAATTCATCGAGACTGACTTTCCATTTTTTGAGAATCGCGGCGACACGGTTGAGCCAGTACCATGTGTCGAAAGCATCCTTGAACCCGGTGTAATCGACCGCTCCATTCGTTGATGAGAACGTTCCGGTGAAAAATTCAAGAATGTTGTCGGGTGGGACCAGAACGAACCCGGTCAGCATCTCACGGCTCAGTGCCGCCGAGAGGCCCAGCTTTTCGCTGCATTGCTCAACGACGGAGTTCTGCGAGATAGTCTTCGATAGATAACCGAGGGCCTTGTTTGCTCCATTTGCCAAGCGTTTGGCCAAAGTGTTGTTGGCGGGAATCGAAGTGTCGAGATCAGTATCGGTCAGCCAGATTCGCTCGTCCGGCGCGACGATTGTCTGGGGCTGCGCGGCTAGAATGCTGACGGCATTTTGCCACACAGGATCCGGCGATAGTGCGTTGAGATTTTTCTGATCGTCAAGACTCAGAATGCCGCGGCATTGCAGCATCCGCTGTTCGGCGTCATAGGTGATCTTTGCAGCCAGATCGGCCGATAACTGCGCCTTGAAATCGATTGACGGCGGCAGCGTTTCAAGCTGCGTCGTAAAGACGGGTTCGTAGAATTTGACCGCCAGTCGCGGCGCTGAAAACAGCTCGGCGACGGCCTTCTGATAATCGACATTGCCGGTCACGGCCGCAAGCGATGCATCAGTAAGCAACGTCGTCTTCTGAGCCGCAGTCATAACTCCGGTGAACCGCAGGTTCTGCCCAGTGTATTTGATGGGCATGCCCACAGGGAACGTCACTGCAGGCAGGCCCGGCGCCGCAGCTTCAACCGTTAAGTCGCCGCGCAGAGTTCCGAGAAAGAAATTCACCCCCGCATCGTCCCGGTTGAGCTTTTGTAAAAGCCCTGTGAGAAGTGCTGTCAGGCGCTCTTCGTCGGTCGGCGTGGAAAGGAAATCGTACTGAGTCGGATCGAACTCGCTTTTTATGGTCTGCAGCTCTTTTCTGAGGTTGAATAGAAACCTGGCGGCATCCGGTTCCTTGACGGCTGCTTTGGTGTTGCGATCCGCCGCGAGCAGCCAGTTAAGTTCGTCAATTGTGAAACCGCAGTTCTTGAGGCCTGCCGCCTTATCCAGAAAATCGAGAGCATCCTGCGGGCTGCCAAATGCGTTCAGATCCTGATCGATGGTCTTCAACAGGATCACCCAATCCTCGGCTTTGAACTTCAGTGTCTTCGCCAGCCACGCGTGTCTCCAAAGGAATGAAAGATTGGCGAGATTCAGATCATTATTGATATAAGGCAGGTCATCAGAAGCCTTTGTTAATTTCTGAAAGATGAGCAGATCCGCCTCGCGCACTCCAAGGGCCGCCTGAACTACTGCAAGGTGAGCGGTGATCGTGGCGCCGGCCGCCAGTTCGCCGGTGCCCGGGTCGAGTTGAAACGCCGGATCGAGCGGGTTGATCAGCCTCTTGTTCAAAAACAGCTTCTGGTAAAACGCGTCTTCTCTCTTTTCGTGGAGCCTGGTGAATCGGGTTTCAATGTTGAGATTGCCAAGCAGCGCGCAAGTCTGCTCCACGGTGACTTTGTTGCCGAGCCGCTTTTTCAACTCGTTGAATTTCATCAGCTTGATGAGAAACGCTTCGTCAAGACTGCTGTTTCCAATCTTTTTATGGCGAATGACGAGGTCGAGTTCCCACATCTTCCAGCCGTTCAATTTTCGCCACAGGCGGAGGAAGCGATGAATGCGGTCGAACTTCGTTGCGTCCAGTATCTGGATGACCTTTTTATCGGTATCGCAAGAATTGTCGAGGTGATTGATTGCGATATCGCCCGCCGGGTTGATGAATTTCAGATCGAGCAGCGCCAGCAGGTCATTGTATTCAAGACCGGTTTTCTGAAGGAAGTTTTTGACATTGCCGACAGTGTTTAGCCACGCAGCATTGCCTGTTTCACCCCAGACCGCCTGCTGGCCCGCGACTGTCGCATCGGCGACCAGGATCAGGCGCTTCTCGTCATGGGCGGCGGCCGGGTTGACGCTGATGCCAAAATATTCGGCAGCGATTTCACCATCCGATGGATTGTTGGGAGCGGCTGCGCCATGCATCGTGCGCATCAGATCCCAGCGCTGAAGGTTGGTTTTTTGAATGGCGGCTCGAACCTCTTCGGCGAACAGATCGAACGGCAACGCGAGCGGGTAGATTGCTGCCCGCAGTTTTTCATAAGCTTTCTCGTTGATGTATTGCGGATATGCGCGCAGCTCATCGGCGCGTGCCTTGGTGTTTCGCAGGACTTCGACGAAATAATTTGTCGCCGGCGCTTTTTCTTCAGCAGGTAGGTCGCATTCTCACCGTGAGCAACCCATTTATCCTCGCTGCCGACCTGAGTCAAGCTGAAATCGGCGCTGAGTTCGATCTTTGCCGCGGCAAGAACCGTCGCAACTTTGGTTTTTGCCGTCGCCGTATCGGCAGGCATCGCTGCAAATCCGGCGAGTTGGACGTCCTTCTCCCCATCGGCAATCACATCTTCCAGCACCTCACAGACGACGTCGATGTATGGCAATGGCGTCAGTGCATTGTCGCAGTTGAGTTCGATGTAGCCCAGATCCGGGCGCCGATTGAAGAGAATGTCTTTGACGCTGTGTGCGGGATTGGCGGCTTTACGCTCTTTGAGAAACATCAACAGATCGGCAAAATATGCCGCGGGGCTGAGCACCGAGCGGCAATGTTCGCATTCGCACAGATCGCCGGTTTGAAACAGATTGTTCCAGTTCGGGAATTTTGAGACGTCTTCATTGCCGTTTTGCAGAGCCAGCGGCAGGCCGTCCGCTTCGAGCGCTTTGAGATCGGTGACTATCGTCAACGCCGCGGCATGAGTGTCGGCGGCCTTGTTCCAGGCCTGACTGGCGCTTTCGGCCGTGAATCCCCGCTGCCCGGCATATTTTCTGACAAACTCGCTTTTACCCATTCGATAAATCTTCTGCGCGGAATGAAGATCATCGGCCAGCAGGGCATCCGTTGCCTCGAAAGTCGGCGCCAGCTTGAATACGCGCTGCACGGCTTTGAGTTCGAGTCTGAAGCCCTCGTCACGGGCGAGTCTCTCGGATCTACCCCGGACGTTGCCGCTTAAAAACTGATCGACGGGCGTGTTGAGCAGCTCGAAGCTTTCGTGTTCCCCGAGAAAACCGTTGATCGCTTCGGCGTGGCGCAGACCGCGTGCGCCGCCATTCTTCAATGCTCGCTCCAGACCGCCTGAGAAAGCGGCCGTCGGAAACGCCTCACGAAACTGGCGTTCGAGAGTTTTCCCGTAAAATTCCGCTTCGGGCAAATTTACCTGTCCTGCGGGGGCGCTCACTTCGACCGGCAGTTTGATTTCGCCGGCGGCGTGCTTTGACCTGACCAGCTCGACAAACTCACTCTCGCTCTTTTTGGCGAGCAGGCGAATGTTTTCGGGCTGACGGATTCCGAATCCATCTTTAAGCATCCTGACCACTGAAAAATCGGCCTGAGTCAGTTCCTGCAGCCGGAATGATGTATGAAGATCTGCAATCTCCGTTTTATTGAATGACTTGTCTTTTTCGAGGGCATTCAAAAGTTCGGGTGTCAGCCTCTTCTGTTCGTTGAACAACCGGGCGAATTTCTCCTGCTTCGAGGAGTCCTTTATGCCGGCGCCTTCAAGCGCCTGGCGGACGAATATTGTCCTGCCGGATTCACCCACTGTTCTGTTGGCGGCGAAACTCAGGAATGCCTCGACCCAGGCTGCAACCTTTTCGCGAAATGCCGGATTGATCTCGCGGTTGTTGATGCTCCGGGTCAGCGCACGGTTAACCGCTGTCGAATCGAGCGTCGTCAGGGATTCCAGAATCGAGGCGGATTGATCCTGAAGGCTTTTATCTTCGGCGTATTCGAAGAACGATGCTCCCGACAGGGCAAACCAGAATTCGGGTGCAAGCTGATATCTGGCTGAAATCTGCGCCAGCTTGTGAGCCAGCACGAATCGTGCGAGCAGGGCTTTATCGAATCCGGTTTCACCTGAAAGAAAAGTCAGATCGCGGATTCGCCCGTTTTCCTCAAGATCGGCGACCTTCAGCCCTTCGAGCAGCGGATCGATCATCATTTGTATTTGTTCGAACAGCGATGGCGTCTGTCTGGCCTCAACCGGGATGTTAAGATCAACGACCGCCGAGATCGGGGCATTAAACAATACCTCCGATGCTACCATCTGCGCTCCGTCGGGCGCAGTGACTTTGACGACGAGATCGGCGCTGCCCTTTTCGCTCTTGCGGAACTGGCGAGAGACATACTTGATCAGGTAAAGACCTTTTGCATCGGTGGCGGCCTGACCGAGCAACTGCTCGGACCGCAAGTCCCTGTCAAAGGCCGAGACTGTCAATCCGCGGGCAGGGAAGCCATTGACGTACCTGACCGTTCCCTTGACTTCGAATTCCTGCTCTGCTTCCGTGGGCTGACCGCCCTGAGAGCCCAGCTCTTCGATAAAACGGTTGAGCGTGGCAGCCGTGCGCTCATCGACTCCGCCGCTCGGTTCAAGATTGTGCTGCTCCTGAAAAACGGCAACCACTTTGCGCGTCAGGTCTCCAAATGTGGCAGCGGCTCGCTCCGCTCTCATTCGCTCAACGAACGGCCTTGCTTCGGCCGCCGGCAGTCGAATGACTCCCTTCTCCATCAGAAGAAACCAGCCATCCTGTAAATCGGCAACGCCGTCGCCGCGCATTCCTGTTCTCAGCGGAAAGATTATCTTGTTCATTTTATTTCTCCTGGCGGGACCTGCCCGGCCACGTTTCAATTTTCCGTACGCTATTTTATTTTTTGTCTGGCTTTCCGGTTGGGATGGTCAAACTGAAAAACACGCCACTGCCAAGCGGTGTAAATGTCGGCATTGCTCCCTGTGGGACAATGTCCAAAGCTGTTTTGCTCATAAACGGACTGTCTTTCGATGGTGTCGCGCCGACAAAGCCCTGAGCGCCAATCATTAGACGTGTTCCAAAAACCTTCGGCTCAAGCAAGGCTTCAGCGTTTGCCGTGAACGGCGGTTTGCCGGCATCGGGACTGGTCTTGTATGTCCCCGTAACGCCGAACTTGAACGGCACGCCGCCAATCGGCGTCTTGACGCCGAGTTTCCCTGTGATTGTCGTCTTGCCCTCATCCGATTCGCCGCTTGCCGAAATGGAATACTTGACATCGGTGCGCGGCGTGTAATCAAAACCCAGCCCCAGTTTTTCGTAGTTGGTGCCGAACCTGCTGTCAAAATTGAGCTTCAGCTTGTCGGTCATGAAAGGCATCGTTTGCTGGTAGCCGAACCGCTCCTTGCCGGCCTTGTTTTCATAGCTGATATCGAATTTAGCTTTGTCGTCAAACATTGCGTCCGACGCCAGGCCCAATGCTCCGGACAAAGCGGCAAAACCGATCTGTCTTGTCTGCACTTCACCGGCGATCGGCACATCCAGTTTTTTATCTTCAATCGTGAAGTAGGTGAGAAGAGCGACCGTCGGGACCAGCACGGCAGCGCCGCCAAGGATGACCCCGGCCTTATTATTTTCCCAATCCTTCTTGAAGCCGGTTTTTAACTTAGCCAGCTCGGGATCGAGCACGAGTTTCTTCAGGCCTTTGAGTTCGGGAGAATCCTTGGCCTGTTTCCAGAGCTCCTTGCCGACCTTTTCGGAATCCTTGCCGACCTGATCCCCGGTCGATTGATAGGCCGGTTTACCTTTATCATCGGTTGTTGCCGTGAAAGACGTTCCGTCGGTTCCCAGGGGATCGCGAAGTATCACCGGGTTGCACGAAACATAACGATAGAGATTGTTCCCATCGCCGATGCCCGCCGGGTCTGCAAGGCGCCTCGGTCTGGCTGCGCCCGGCCTGATATGTCGTGCTGCCGTATGGGTAGTACTCCTCGTAGGAGATGATCCGGGCCTGATCGTCGAGTTCGAGGGTGGCCGAGCCCGGATGGTTGCCGTGCTGGTAGCGGATGAGCTGTTGAGTCGCAGGCTGATCCGTCCGCGTCTCGACCAGCGCGATCCGTTGCTTGTCGTCCATGATGTGCAGCGTCTCGCGCTCAAGTGTGACGGTATTTCCGTCTCCGCCATATTCGCGGTAAATCTCGAAACCGTTGAGGTAGATGCGTTCTTTCCTGCGCGTGGGAGTCTGCCCTGTGGCTGCTTGCCGATCGGTCACCTTGCGCACTCGCCGGCCGCCGGCGTCGTAGGCATACCATGTCGTCTCGGGTGTGCCGCCGTTGTTGACCAACTGCTGTGACGTGGCCTGAAGCTGGTCGCGGAAATTCCACTGCATCAGCGGCAGGTGCGCCATTTTGACCATATTGCCGTGGGCATCGTATTCGTATTGCTCCGGATGAACCGGCAGAGGTGCATAATGCGCAGCGCAGGGGCTGTCTGGATTGAGCGGATTTGATGGCTGACCCGTGCTCAGCAGGCGGTTGCTGTCGCCGGCATACTGATAACAACGCTTCCAGCCCGGATTGGCCGGATCGCTGCCGCGATGCTGCATCGCCAGGATGTTTCCAACCGCGTCGTAAAAATATCGCTCAAGATAAATTCCCATCGCGTTTCCATCACCAGGATGATCGAGATGTGTGTGGAATCCATTGAACGCGTCGGGTGAAGCCGGCGAATTTAAATTCGGCCCGGTCTGGCCTAGATGTTCCCGGCCCGTGGCCTCTATCAGCCGGTAGATGGCGTCGTAGGTATAATCGGCGCTCGGCTCGACACGGCGGTTGCGGTAATAGACTGTCTGCTGGGCATCATCGCGAATGTGCGTGATGTTTCCTGCCGGATCGTAAGTGTACTGAAGGTTCTGCACCTGACAGCCCGGCCAGCCTGCAGGGGCGGCTGCGGACAGTCATCGGGGAAATCTGCCGCCTTTCGCTGTGTCGTCATTCGAACGATGCGAAACGTCTGCCGATCGTATTCGTAATTCGTCCTGACTTCATTGCCGTAATCAATCAGCGTGCGCTGCCCCTTTGAATCGTAATCGATGTCAACCACAAACGGAGTCCAGACGGGCTGGCCATTGGACTGTGCTCCGCGCAGATTGGCATCCACCCGCTCCAGCAGGTTTGCTTCGTTATAAGCCGGCTGGATGACGCTGTTATCCGGCGCAGTCAACTCCACTGGACGATTGAGTGCGTCATACTTTGTGCGACTGGTGTAGGTTTGAGCTTCAAGCGGCGCGGCCGCAGACCAGTCGAGAATCTGCTTATATTCCTGTGCAACCCGGCGACTGGTGACCAGCAGATTTCCTTTAAAATCGTAATTGTCGCTGATGACTGTGCCGGCCTGATCGAAGATCTGAACCACTTTCCCGCGCTTGTTGCCGGTTTCGGGATTTGGCAGGGTCTCGCCATAGACGGTGCGAACCACCAGCACTTCAGGCCCCGGACCATCTTTTATGTAAGACTCCACGGGTCTTCGTAATTGATCGCAGACGGTTCGAAACCGGTGGTCGCGGCTGTCCCAGGAATAGAGGGGCTTGCCCGCCGCATCGTTGAGCGTCCAGCGCTCCCCGGCATCCTTTCCCGTCTGATGTATGCGGTTGCCGAGAATGTCGTATGCGTAGCGCATGACGGAATGATCCCTGGCATCGATGACTTCGCGCAGATTGCCTTCGATGTCGTAGAGCATGCGTGTGATGTGGAAATCCTCTGTTGGCGGGTCGGCCGGAGGCGTATCGCTTCGCTTGAATTTGTTATGCGCGACGGCGAGAAAGCTGCGTCCCAGCGAGTCGAAATGAACGATCGACGGAGTGCCCGCATGAATTGCCGCCTTGAGCGCCGCCTCTTTTTCAAACTGTCCGAGCGCGCCCGCCTGTCGTTGCTGGTGCCACGATGGCAGGTATTCACCATCCTGCAGGCGTTTGAAATCATTGCCCGCGTCGGGATCAGTCTTTGGATCGGCCACCATCACCGTATCGTTAACATCCCAGTTCGCCTGACGCCACGGATCGAAGACGACCTTCTCCCACGTATGATTCGGATGAAGTATGCCGGCCACGCGTTCAAGCGGGTCATAGAAGAGCACCTTGCTGACGCCGATGCGGACATCGAACTCGAAGTTGTGACTGTCGGTGAAGAAAGGCTCGAATTTGCGAACCGGTTTGCCCTTGTTGTTGAAGACCGCCCATCCGCTGCCCAGCCAGCGCGGGCTGACGTCGCTTGCCGTCATCACCGGCTGACCATCGACCGTGATGATGCGGCCCGTCACCGGATCGCGCTTTGGACAGGGGCCGGCCTCGGCCTGTATCTTTCTTTGAACCTCGCGCCCAAAACCGTCGGAGTATGAAAAACTGACCTGGATTTTCAATCCACCAACCGGCGCCGGTTCGCTGTCGTGAGTCTCCCGCGCAAGCATGACCGCAAAATCAGGCTGCTTGCGCTCAGGATCGGGCTCGCGCCAGTATCGCGTCAGATCGTAAATAAAGCGGCTTGTCGCCCTGTCCAGCAGTGTGGCGGCAAAAGGCCCCTTCGGATCGGCAAGGAACTGATCGATCTCACCTTGCGTCAGATCGGCTTTGAAATTTGCCGTCAACCGATCGCCGGGAACAGGATTGTCTTCGGGCTTTCCCATCAACGCCGTGCCGACAACCATTCCCATCGCATCGTAAACCACGGCTGACCGGTTGCGGTTCTGATCCATCATCAGCGCCGGCTGCAGTACCCTGTAGTCCTGGCCTCTTTTGAGGAGCGGCTTTGTCGGATCGACGTTGCGCTCACCGGCCGTCATGCGGTTGCCAAGGGCGTCGATGGTCTCTTCCAGCAGAAGATCGTAGGTGTCATACCGGACGAATGTTTCGGTGCTTTTCCCATTGCTATGAAACGGATCGCGATAACGTCGCGGTATGAAGAAATGCGCCCGGGCGTAGTTCAATTCCTGGGGCGCTGTATCAGTCGCGCCGGGAGAATAGAAGACCCGGCCCGACGGAATCCACCAGTTTGCATCTCCCTCGCTGTGAACATAACGCCCATCGTCTGAAACCATCGCATTGGTTGCGCGCCCGCCATAGACCCCAGTAATCAAGCCCGGCGTGAAAGCCAGCCTGTGGCTCTCATAAAGCAGCGCAAGCGATTCCATCTGACCGAGCGGCAACGGCCCCGACAGATCGTTCCGGCGATAAATGCTGCGCTTCCCGTCGATCACCCGCTTCTGTTTCTTCCCAACTGTCGGACTCTGTTCATAATCGATCGGTGTTGCAGTCGCTGCCGCACTTACTACTTCGTCAAAAGTGAAACGGTCGTGACCTGAAAGCAGTGCCAGGCCTGTCAATTCGTATGAGCGCGTCTCACACAGCAGCGGCGTGCGATAATCGCCCGTGGAATCAAGTATTCCCGTGAAATCGTTTTCGGTGGTCGTAATCAGCAGCGTGCTCTGCCTTGCCTGATCGGCCGGATCAAGAGCCGGATCGTTCTGGCTGCGCCCGTAACTGATTGCCGCGCTTTTCAGGACATTGCCGAACCCGTCAACCTCAAGCGTCAGCGCATGCGCAACTCGCGGATCATCCGGGTTTCGCTCGCAGTGGTAAGTGATCGATTCATGATCGTGCGTGAAGAAGACCGCCCTGCGGTTCTCCCCCCGCGGCTGGATCCGCCTGACGGTGAAGTTCTGCTCCGTGACAGTGAATGGATGTTCCGCCTCAGCCGTGCCGTCAATCGCATAGATCTCTTCGCGCAGCATCGTTCCTTTGAGCGCCCGGCTCGCTTCGCGCTCTTCCTCCGCACTCAAATCCATTTCGAAAAAAGTGTCCGTAAGCAACGACTCGGTAAACTCCGCCAATGCCGTTTCATAATTCGGATCGCTCTTTTGAGGCGCGCCGTAATACTCTCGGCAAAAACTCTGCTGATTCTTTGATTGTCCAGATAAAAACCGGTATGAAACCATGTTCGCGTCATCACCGGCGGCACATGTGAGGCTTGATCGATATTGACGGCATCGGGAAAATCGTCGCCGGCGCTCAGTGCGGCATATTCTTCGGTGTCCCACTGCTCGACTTTTCCAAATCCATGGAATTCGCGTTCGATTCCGTCAAAATAACCGTGATGATAAGCATATCGCGTGACGAACCGGGTGCGGCTGATGCGGTCGCGAGTCTCGACTCGTTCGATTACGTGAACAGGAAAAGGCAGGCGGCTGCTCCACGGCATGCCGGCAGATTTGTCTGCAAGATAGAACTTCGTCGATGCCGCGTATTGAACGATCGTCTCGGCTCCCAGATTGTTCTTCATCTCGACCATGAGGTGCGGTTTCTGCCCACCCATCAGATCGACATAACGCATCGGCCGCAGCGCGTGCCCTGGAAGCGGCGATGACCAGACAAGGCATGCCGTTCCATTGCCGAACAGATCAACAACCGTCACCGACGACAGATTGTCCGCCGGCGGGAAGATGTCGAGCCTGCGCCCGGCGCTCCAACTGTTGCCCGATTGATTGAAATAGAGATGAACGCCATCGCTCCTGAGGTAGATGATGTCGCTCAACCCGGAACCGTCTATGTCGGCGAGCCGCAATCGCTGCTGATCGAATCGGTCCGCCGTGTCAAAATGCGGCGAGCCATCCATAGTCACTTTTGCCCCGAAACGCCCGTACCCCAGATTCGGCCAGTAACAGATTTCGCCATTGCGTACCCTCACAAGGTCGGTCAGCCCGTCGCCCGACATATCCGCCAGAAAGATCGATTGCGTCGCATCTGCAGTGACAAGTCGCGGACCTTTCTCCTCATCAAAAAACTGTGGTGACTTTTCGCCTTCTCGGAATCCCTCTTCCGCCAGTGATTCGTACCACGTGAAAACATGGTCTTCTGAAATCAGAATGTCGGAGTGTCCGTCTCCGGTCAGATCTATGAATTTCAGATTGGGATCGCGCCAGTTGAGATTCGGAAGGGAATCGAACGTTTCGAAATTAGACCAGCCACCCTCGTTCGTACGCTCGTAGAAACCCGATACCGGAGGCGCGAATTGCACAAGATCGAGCTGCCCGTCCCCCGCCAGATCCATCAACTGCTGCCCGCCGCCAAGATCGGCAATCGATGGCTTGAGCCCCACGCACTGAACCGGTCCGAAACGCCCTCCGCCCAGACCCGGCTTGTAAAACCAGGCATCTGCCTGCTCCGTCAGTACACCCGAAATTCCCTCACCATCCAGATCGACCCATTGGTATTTTGTTCCATCAAGGCCATAGGGCAGATTTTCGAGACTCTCACCGTCAATTTTCCCGACCTCCGATTGAATTTCCGCCTTGCTGTATTTGAACTCCACCGGGGGCAGCGACTTCTTTAAATATTTTCCGTCTGTCCCCAGCGCATAACCCGATTGAATCACCGACGTGATGAAGGACGCAATCGGTGTTTCGTTATACTCGAATTCGGTCGAGCGAACGAGGTAATCCTCAGTTCCAAGTTCGTCCGGGAAATGATGGAACATCAGCACGCGCCGGCATAAACGGTATGTCCGGACTTCGAAGCCGGCCCGGTATGTCGAGAATGGATCCTGACGCTCGGGCCACTTATCTCCCGGCGCCGGGTTGGATTTGGCCTCGACAAAAATCCTTTTGTCGGCGTCTTCGGCAAGCTGATGGTAATGGCCTTCACCGTAATCAAAGACGACCTCGAACAACCACTCCGTGTCGCTTACCTGCTCGTCGCTCAACAACGCGGGCCGCTTGCCGTTTGGGTCCAGCATAGGCGCTCGATTGCCGTATTTGATTCGCTTGACATAACGGTTGGCGTTTCTCAGCAGGCTCCCTGCGCCGCCACGGTTGTGTTCGTTCACCCCGCTTAAATCCACACCATCGGAATTTTCCGCCGAGTATTCATAAACGATGGCATTGCCCCTGTCATCAAGGCTCTCGCTGATCAGCCAACTGAAGACGCGGCGATCATCCTGCGGATCTGCAATCCGCGAGTTGCCGTCTTTGCCGTAAACCGTCAGCACGTTCTCTTTTGTGATGGATCTCCAGTGAGTGTCGCCATCACTCACCCTGCTCCATCGCTCGATTCGGGCAAACTGTCCCTCGATTCGCGGGCGATAACGGGTCACGGCATAATCTTGCACCCCTATCTTTCCCGGCGGCAGATCTTCAGTCACCCAGTGGCCCGGCGCATCTTCAACCAACATCCGGACCAGATCCTCAGCACCCGAAAGGATGAAATCATCCGATTCATTCGAATCCTGATAACGGGGAAGTCCCTTGTCCGTCTTTCTGGTAATCGCAGGTAGTGACAGGTTCCAACCCAACCCGAAGGCTCCATTCCCCGAGCCGGTGTCATACGACAGCATCAATTGCGGGGAAAATCCGGAACGCCCGGGCGAGACCGCCAGCGGGATCGTCATCGAACCCGTTCCATTTACCGGATTCGCTGCGAACTTTTCCCCTATCCCGCGGATCGCTCCTCCACCTTTTGGAAGAGTTATCGCCGGAGCCGAAATAAGTGAATTTTGCTCGGAGGAACTTTTCTGATCGGCAGTCTCTGACGGGCTTTTCGATTCCATTGAAATCTCGATGTGCAGTTACAGCACATCCCTCAAATTTGGCAAAATTGGCGAATTTGGTAACCCGCTATTTTTTTTCAGATCAAATCGCGGAGCTGGGTGGAGGGCGTATGAGTTCTTTTTATTTATCTCCCCTCTGAAATGAACTGTTAAAAAGGCTGTTATTGTTTAACGCAATATTCGTGCCGGGAGGGATGATTCATGGATGGCGTTGTGAATCAAAGGTTTAGCGGTGACTGTTGCCGCTCTCCATCAGGTCGTGAAGCGTAATTTTTGGGCAGGCGTGTGTAAATTACCACTTATCGCATGGAGTTCCGCGCATGGAGTTCCACGCATGGAGTTCCGCCTTCAGGCGGAACATTCAAAGCTTCTTCGATAGATGATTTTGTTGCCGGGTCGTTCCGCCTGAAGGCGGAACTCCATGCACGGAACTCCATGCGGGAAACTCCATGCCCCATGCTTATTCGACTGTCACCGACTTAGCCAGATTCCTTGGCTGGTCGACGTCGCAGCCGCGACGGACGGCGATGTGATAAGCCAGCAGTTGCAGTGGGATCGCGGAAAGTACCGGTGATAGCAGCTCACTCGATGGAGGAACCTCTATCGAGAAGCTGGCGAATTGGGTTGTATCCTTGTCGCCTTCGGTGACTATGGCTACGACAATTCCGTCGCGGGCGCGGACTTCCTGGATGTTCGAAAGGGTCTTCTCGTAACGCAGTCTGGATTTTTCATCCTCGGGATCGACGGTGTTGATGACGACAACCGGCAGTCGCGAATCGATCAATGCGTTGGGGCCGTGTTTCATCTCACCCGCGGCGTAGCCTTCGGCGTGGATATATGAAATCTCCTTGAGTTTGAGCGCGCCTTCGAGAGCTATCGGAAAATTAATCCCGCGCCCAAGGTAGAGGAAGTCCGTGGATAAAACGAATGCCTTCGAAAGGTCGTCGTAATCGGTCTGGGCGTTAAGCAATTTCTCGAGCTTGACGGGGAGTTCCGAGAGATGCCGGGTGTGCCATTTCATCATCTCCTGGCTGAGAGTGCCGCGTTCCTGAGCAAGATAGAGGGCGAAGATGTAGGCCGCGACGATCTGCGATGTGAAGGCCTTGGTTGATGCTACGCCGATTTCAGGCCCGGCGTGCGTGTATATCGTGCAGTCCGATTCGCGCGTGATCATAGAGCCCTCAACGTTGCAGATCGAAAGCGAACGGCAGCCTTTCTCTTTGGCTTCGCGCAAAGCAGCCACCGTATCGGCCGTCTCGCCCGATTGCGAGATGACCATCATCAGCGTCGTCGGATTGAGAATAGGATTGCGGTAACGAAACTCGGATGCGTAATCGACCTCGACCGGCACTTTGGCCAGTTCCTCGATCAGGTACTTGGCCACCAGCGCCGCGTGCCAGGCAGTTCCGCAGGCGGCTATCTTGATGTCCGTGAATTTGCGGAACTCTTCCGGAGCGATCTTCATCGTGTCGATGTATACCGCCCCGGTGTCGATCGAAACTCGTCCCTGGGTGGTGTCGCGTACTGCGCGGGGTTGCTCGTAAATCTCCTTGAGCATGAAATGCTTGTATCCACCCTTTTCAGCCTGCACCGGATCCCAGTTGATTCGTTGTATCTGCGGCGTGATTTCACTGCCTGAATTGTCAGTAACCGTCACTCCATCCCGGGTCAGCACCGCCATTTCATTGTCGCCGAGGAAGAAGATGTCCCGGGTGTATGGCAGGATCGCCGGAATATCCGAAGCTACAAAAAATTCGCCCTCGCCGAGTCCTATGACGACGGGTGGGCCAAAGCGAGCGGTGACCAGCTTTTCCGGCTCGTCGGCCGACATGGCCACAAGCGCATAGATCCCGCGAATCTGCTTGAGCATTTCACGGAACGCGCCTTCAAGCCCCATCTCAGGCTTTTTCCTCAGTTGATTTTCAATCAGATGAGCCACGACTTCAGTGTCGGTCTCGGAGAGAAATTCATGATCCTGCTTCTGAAGTTCGCGCTTGAGCTCCAGATAGTTTTCAATGATTCCGTTGTGGACTACGCAGATTCGCCCGTTGCTTGACCGGTGTGGGTGGGCGTTCTCTTCAGTCGGGCGGCCGTGAGTGGCCCACCGCGTGTGGCCAAGACCGTAATCTCCATAGATCGGCTTTGAGCTGAGCGCCTCTTCGAGCTTGCGCAGCTTTCCGCTGGCGCGCCGAACATGCATCTCACCCATCGAATTGACCACGGCGACTCCGGCTGAATCATAACCACGATATTCCAGCCGCCTGAGCCCTTCGATGATGACCGGGACTACCTGCTGATTTCCGACGTATCCAACTATTCCACACATAAAGGAGAGTTCAAAGTTTAAAGTTTAAAAGTTTAAAGACGTGAAGGCCAGAGAGTAAAAGTCTGAATTTAAAGATGTATTGATAGATAGAAGCAACTTTAAATTTTGAACTTTAAACTTTTAACTTCTTCTTCACCTGTGCCGGGACGCCGGCGACAAGAGTATCCGGCGGGACGTCTTTGGTTACCACCGACCCGGCGCCTGTGATCGATCCACGCCCGACGCGCACGGGAGCAACAAGCATTGTGTCGGACCCGATCTTGACATCGTCTTCGATGATGGTCGGGTTCTTGTTCTTGCCGTCGTAATTGCACGTCACGGTTGCCGCGCCGATGTTGACGCGATCTCCGATGGTTGCGTCTCCGAGGTAGGTCAGGTGCATGGATTTCGACTTGCGACCAAGCCTCGATTTCTTGACTTCCACAAAATTGCCGATGACGGCCTCTTCCGCAAGCTCGGTATGCATTCTCAGATGAGCGAACGGGCCGACGGAGTCTTTCGCCGTCAGCCTGCTGTTGGCGATGACACACGAATTGAGGACCGTGCACTCATCGCCGATGTCGACATTGGTCAAGTGTGACCATGAATGAATTTCGCAATTGGCCCCGATCCGCGAATTTCCCTCGATGATCACCTGAGGATGGATGACGGTATCGCGGCCAATCGTTACCCCATCGTCGATGTAGGTCGAGTCGGGGTCGATGATCGAGATCCCCGCGGCCATCAGGCGGTCTAGAGTTTCATGGCGCAGTCGTTTCCACATTGCGGCAATCTCTGCGCGTGTGTTGATGCCGTCAAGCTCGTGGGCATCTTCGTGAAAGAGTGTTCCGACAGGCAATCCTGCAGCAAGCATGTGTTCCGGCACGTCCGTCAAATAATACTCATTCTGAGCGTTCTTTGGCGTGAGCTTGCCGAGAGCCGGAAGCAGTGCCGGGATATCGAAAACATAAAATCCCGGATTGACCTCTTTGATTGCCATCTGCTCCGGCGTGCAGTCTTTCTGCTCGACAATTTTAAGGAATCTGCCCTTTGCATCGCGGACGATGCGACCATAAGCCGGTGGAGGATCGAGTTTCATGGTCAGAAATGTCGCGGCGTTCTTTCCTGTTTCATGAGCGGTTAGCAGCCCCTCCAGTGTTCCGGTGCGAACCATGGGGGTGTCGCCGTAGAGCACTACAAGTGAGCCACGCGCGTTCTTTATTGCGTCAGCCGCGCTTTTGACGGCGTGGCCAGTGCCGAGCTGCTCAAGCTGCGGGACGAAAACCATCTTTTCGACTGTGTCAGGATCGACCGACGCTTTTGCCGCGGCTTCAACCTTATCCGCCTGATGGCCCACTACCACGAATATCTTCTCCGGATCGAGCGCGGCTGCCGTTCTCAAAACATGTCCGATCAACGGCCGGCTGCCGAGTTTGTGCAGCACCTTCGCCCGGTCACTCTTCATCCGCGTCCCAAGACCGGCGGCGAGTATCAGAATGTTTACTGGTTGTTTCAATGATATTACCTCTGGGAGATTAAACATCCATGGAGCGTACCTCTTGTGCCCCACAGGTGATCTTTAATTATGAAATCTTCAAAAATCCTTTATTTTAAGCAGCTTAAAGAGTCAAACATTATACTCCCCTGTCAGCGGTAATAAATATCAAAAATTGCCTTGCTGAGTTTTTCGGGGTCGTGACGGACGAATCTTGATTCTGAAGCCAGCGGCAGGGAGACAAAATTAACAGCCGAGAGCTCTGAAGGGGCGTTACCGGGAGGTTCGAGCGCCACGGCTTTTTCCACTGCATAACGTTGGCGCATCTCAGCGGAGATCGGGGCCGAATTAAAGAGGGCATAATCGAGTTTGAGTCCGGGAGCATAGTCGAGCAGCGTCCTGACGTGATCTGTGGCTGAGAATCCGTTGGTCTCATCAAATTCGGTCATGGCATTGCAGATGTATATTTTTTTTGCGCGGGAGTTCGAGATGGCTTGAGCGAGCTCTTTGACCAGCAGGCCGGCGATGACGCTGGTAAAGAGTGATCCGGGGCCCAGAGTGATCAGATCAGCTTCCCGTATGGCCTGGATCGCTTCGGGTAGAGCTCGCGCCTCAGGTTTATTGAGGGAAAGCTCCGTGATCCGCCCATTCTGAGTTTTGATTGCCACCTGGCCTTTTATCAATTGTTTATCGACGCGCGCGATGAGGTCCACATTCTCCAGAGTTGCCGGCAGAATCCGTGCATTTATGCCGAGCATCTCGCTCGCCTGCTCGATTGCCTTCAGGAAACTCCCGCTCATCTGAGTCAGCGCCAGGATTATCAGGTTCCCGAGTGAGTGGCCGCCAATTGGACCATCTCCCGGGAAACGGTGCCTGAAAAGTTGCGTCATGCTCTCATCCTCGCCGGCCAGGGCTACAAGGCAGTTGCGGATATCTCCCGGCGGCAGAACTGAAAACTCTTCACGCAGCTTCCCGGAACTCTTCCCGTCATCAGTCACAGTGACTATTGCCGTCAGCGAGATCCCTGACTGGGCTGATACAAGGTCTTCCCTGATGCCTTTGAGCAATGTCGATAAGCCTGTGCCGCCGCCAATGGCGACTAATCTGATTGGCTGCAATGGGCGATTCGCTGTCATAAACGAAAACTGCTATTCCGCGTTACGATGTTTTTTATGTTCGCACGCCGGCGTGTTGATGCATCCTTGATCAAGTAAAAGCCTGGCAACCGGGGAATTATTAATGATGTGCTGCTCGATGATCTCCAATACATCTTCGGGTTTGACCCCGCCGTACCAGACTCCCTCAGGATAGACGACCACTGTCGGGCCATGCTCGCATTGATCGAGGCATCCCGCTTTGTTCGCCCGCACCCTGGCTTTCAACCCGCGCGCCGAGAGCTCCTTCTTGAATGCCAGTTGCAGACTGCTCAGCCCTTCGGCATCACAGCACCCTCTGGGATTATCCGCCGCTCGCTGGTTTGTACAAATGAAAATATGTCGTTCGAATTTGGCCATGTTTTTTATTTAGGAAACCAAGTGTGCCTTACTTTTTTCAAGCCCGTCAAGATTCATCTTTCCTTATGCCGCTCAGAATCTATGCATTGTTAAAATAATTCCAGCAATATGGACGGTTAATAAAAAATTAATTCGAACGCGGTGGGGCCCTCATTCGTTCCACTCTTTGTAGCTTTTTATCGCTTCAGGATGAAGGCAAAAGGACATGTGCAAGAGAATAACCGGGACGGCGTTCATGCCATGTCGTTGGTTTGACGGGAATGCAAGATTCTAAAATTAAGAATCTAAGATCAAATAAAGATATGAAAATATTGAGGTTAAGTGGGATGATGATGAAAATATCGAGTGATACGCTCAAATTGATCAACAGTTTGTCCGAGAAAAAAAAGGGGAAGGTTGAAGCCATCGTCCGGAGGCACGTAGCAGCCTGTCTGAAGAATGGATTCGATCCTGAAAACATGGAGCGGGCTTATATCGAAGCCATGGAGATGGTCGAACTGGAGGAGAAGTTTCCGGAGCCCACCATCGAAGAAGATCTGCGCAACTGGGAACCCGCAAGGCGTTACGAGCAATACGTGAGCCCAAAGGCGGCTTGAGGATGGTGGATTACGAAACAGGCGATAAAGAATTGAATTAAAGCCAGGGTTCCTGGGGCGTAACGTCTTTCAGGTAAATTTCGGTAGCTTAATGGCTCGGTAATTCTCGTCTGTTTCGTAATCCTTCCGTCAGCTTCTTTTATCCCAGACCTCCCTGCATCATTCGACAACCTGAGAGCTTCCAGTTATAATCCGCCACTTATATTTATTCATAAATCAATGATATAAATGATATATCGGCATACTCGGAGTAAGGCCGTTGATCCGGGCCTGCTGTCTGTTGCCTTCATTTTGAAGTGATTTGTTTAAGGAGTCTCAGAGCGTGAAAAGAACTCTATTGTTCATATCGATCATTGCCCTTTTAGGTGTTGGGGTTTTTCAACTTGTGCTTGTGCCGACCCGGGCCCAGCAATCCGTAACTGACGAGGTGACGATCATTCCGCTGCCGGTTCCGACGAATTTTATCGGCACGGATGTGCGCGGCGTGAGCAGCGACGGTAAGCGGATCGTTTTCGATTCGATCAACAACTACAATGGGAATAACGTAGACAGCAACGTCGAGATCTATGTTTATGACGTGGACAGCCGAAGCGTGATCCAGATTACCGACACGAAGAATCTGACCGATCCGGCCGACTCTACGAAGATCACTCTCAACGTCAACAATTACTCGCCGGCGATCAGCGGAGACGGCACCAAGATTGCGTTTGTCTCGAATGCAAGTCTGGGCGGGACGACAAATGACGACGGGAATTTTGAAATCTATCTGGCCGATCTGCCGAGGGGCAGCAGCAATTTTACGGTCAAACGGATCACCGACACCGACAAGAAAAACGATACCGAGGTCGTCAAGGAGATATTGAGCAACTACACGCCGACCCTGAACGATGACGGCTCGATTATCTCATTTGTCTCGACGCGGACGGTCTTCAAGACGATACCGGGCGTATCGGCGCAGTTCACAGCGCTTAAAGAAGGGCCGAGCAATGCCGAGCCGGATGGGAACGGCGAAATATTCCTTTATCGGACTGCGACGCAACAGTATTCACAGGTGACGGTTTCGCGCGATGTCGATGCGACGTCCAATTTTGTCGTCAGGGGATTCAATTCCAACCCGGTTCTGAGCGGCAATGGCCAGTCGCTGGTCTTCTTCTCGGGTTTCAATTATCCGGGAGCGGCTGCAAACAAGAACGCGGATTTCAACGGCGAGCTTTTCCTTTATAAAGTAGGAGAAGCGACAAACAGTTTCACGCAGATCACCGAGACGGACGGCATAAACAACATTCCGGTTGTGCCCATTGGCGGCAGCGTCAATATCTTTCCATACGGCACCCGGCCGATTTCCTTTGACGGCACGAAACTGGTATTCGAATCGTCGGGAAACCTCGAGAACAAGAACTCCGACAAGACCCGCGAAGTCTATCTGGCCGATCTGAGCGGCGCCAAGCCTGTGATCAAGCAGATCACCGATCAACCGGGAACCGATTTGACGAGGGTCGATCTGAACTTCCTCCCGAGCATCAATTCGACAGGGACTGTCATAACCATTGGTTCGACGCTCAATCTGACTCCTGCAAGCACCAGTTCAGTGACTGCCGACAATGCCGACGGGAGCCGCGAAGTTTTCAGGTACGATATTGCGACTGCGAAATTTCGCCAGTTGACGTTCACTCCGTTATCGGATCTGGTTCAGGATCAGCGCGAGGCCAACATCAATTCATTCCCCGATAATACGGGGCGTCTGATCACCTTCAGCACAGCGGGCTATCTGGTGGCTCCGAGCCTGCCGACGACATTCGAACTTTTTCAGGCATACATTCGTCCGGTGACGGCGACCAACAGTCAGGAAGTGAAGCTTTCCAACGCGGCGAGCTTCGATATGACGCAGATAGCACGCGGGTCACTGGTTGCGGCATTTGGAACTCAACTGGCGAATGCAACCGGAAGCGCCGCGAGCGCCAACATCCCATTCGAGCTTAATGGAGTATCGGTCAGTGTCGCGGGAATCGCCGCCAGGCTGATCTATGTTTCGCCGGGGCAGATCAACTTTGTCATGCCTCTGGGAGTGGCCAATGGCGACACGGTCAGCTTTACCGTCAACAATAACGGCATCCAGTCGGCGGGCAAGGTCAAGATAGTCAATGCCGCGCCCGGTGTTTTCACTGTCAGCAGCGACGGCAAAGGCCCTGCCGCTGCCCAGTGCGGCAGGATTTCACCCGACGGGCTGAGCTTCCTTCTGACCGCTCCGCCCTGCGCGGTCGGAAATGAATCGCAGGCCAACATCCTCGTAATATACGGAACCGGCTGGAGCAACTCTACCAGCATACAGGTCAAGATCGGCGATCAGACGCTGACACCGTCTTTTGCCGGGGCTCAGCCTGATTTCCCCGGACTCGATCAGATCAATGTCACGCTGGTCAAGGATCTCGCAGCCAAGACCGCTCAGGATATTGTGGTTTCCATCGTCTCGACGACCAATATCGACAGCAATAAATCCCAGGCATCCTTCACGGCATTCGAGAATGCGCTGACTTTCATCAATGCGGCCGGCTTTGATGTCGGGACAGTTGCTCGCGGGTCGCTTGTCGGCGCCCAGGGGACTGATCTTGCCGCCGCCGCCGTAACGGCTGCCACAACGGATCTGCCGTTCCAGCTTGGCGGAGTCACAGTGACCGCGGCCGGCGTTGCCGCTCGCATCAGTTCAGTCTCGCCAACTAAAGTCGATTTCGTCATGCCGAACGAGACTAAAGTCGCAGATTTTGTCGAGGTCGTTGTCAACAATGGAGGCAAGATTTCGCGCGGTCGAGTCAAGGTTCTCGATGCTTCACCCGCGTTGTTCACCACGACCAATGACGGCGCCGGTCGTGCGCAGGCTTCCTGCGTTATCAAGAATTCGGACGGCACGGTTCAGTTGTCAAGTCCTCCGTGCAGTGCCGGCACCGACGCCAGTCCCAGATACATCAGACTCACCGGTACCGGCTGGCGTAATGCCACCAAGATTTCGGTCAAGATTGGCGATGTCGATCTGACTGATGTTACGTTCTCTCAACAGGCGCCAAACAACGGCATCGACCAGATCGAGGCGAAACTCGCACCAGCCCTGGCCGGAAAGACCGATGTCGATATAGTCGTTACCGTTACGGTCGGAACCGTTGCCTACGTCAGTAAGACGGGTATCAAGGTCTCCTTCTCGCAATAAGAAGAAGATAAAAGAAAGATTACGAAAAAGACGAGATAAGCATGGAGTTCCGCCTTCAGGCGGAACGGCTCGAAGTATTCCGCCTGAAGGCGGAACTCCATGCTTATCTCGTCTTTTTCGTATTCTTGTCTTCATGTATTTTCAGGACGTGTGAAAGTATCTCGTCCGATTTTTGATCTGCCACGGATGCATCGACATGGACGACGTCAATGAGACCTCTTCCGTAAGGACTCCAGCGCTCGGCGAAT
The DNA here is from genome assembly GCA_016710075.1 of Acidobacteriota bacterium. Classification (GTDB taxonomy): domain Bacteria; phylum Acidobacteriota; class Blastocatellia; order RBC074; family RBC074; genus JADJLO01. The sequence continues at coordinate 144,900 of JADJLO010000021.1, forward strand.
ACGGGTGAGTTCGAGTTGACGAAGACGGTGATTGAAGGGGTTCCAAGGGCCGCGGCGAGGTGCTGCCCGGCCGAGTCGTATCCGATATATTCGTCGCTTGCTGCGATCAGTGCGGCGAACCTGCCTACGCCGCCGTCCCAGGTGAGGACATCGGCTGAGAGGTTTTCATCTGCAAGAATCTGACCTGCATTATTTTCGTCGACTTCCACGACTTTTCCAGCGGAAGCCCGCAGCGACCGGCAAATGCGGTCGATCTGCTCGCGCTCATCGACGGTTGCGCCTTTATCGAGGATAACCGTGGAGTCTTTCAGCAGTTCGTTGACCAGCGACTCCTCGAATCCGTCTGAAACTCTTTTTCGATGATTGCCGCCGGCTCCGAAACTGATCATGACCAGCCGCTTCGCACCTGATTGCCTTAGTTTACCCGCGATCTCCAGACCAAATGAACGATGCTCATCGGGGAGCGCGAGAAAAGGAAAGGCGGGCTCATCCCTGCTTGTCAGCTCGCCTGTCCACCTCGAAGCCAGCTCGCCGATCCTCTTAATTCCAGGTCGTGAAAATGATCGGCTCTCGAAAAAAAAATAATTCCGCTCGTCAATAATCATTGGGAGCAGTCCGAGCTGTGAAAGTCGCGAATCCGGGTCGATCAGAAAAAACTGATCCGGCAATAAGCCGGCACTCTCCTCATCCACGGCACGGCAGACTTCGAGCCAGCTCTGAAGTCTTGCAAGCACTGTCCCTCCGCGGTCGTAGGCGATCTCTCGGATCCTCAGTTGCGGATCTCCGCCGTAAAGCTCGCGTAATTTACTCGATCCGAGTATGACGAAATCGACATCGGGAAGGATTGTTCTCAACTTGTTGAGGATGACGCTGGTTACGGCGACATCGGCTCCAATGGTTACCCGTGATAAAAGCATCACTTTTCCGACCTTCCTCCTCGCGTCGGATGGAATTGTCAAATGCTTAAAAAGCCCGTTTTTACGCCGCAGCAGGTCGTTTTCATCAAAGAGCCCGAACCTGTTGAGCGCCTCGTCGAGACTGCTGCCGCCGGGCAGATTTCGATAAAAGTCTATGATCCGGGCAAAGATCCGATCATAGAGGCTGCAACTGCCCGGATCGAATGAATCGTTCAAGCGTTCGATCAACCCCGGAAATATCGCCTTCACCGCCTCTCGCGCCGGCCCTGCATCAGAATCCGCTGCCATCCTGCAAAGGCGCTCTACAAGGTCACTTCTGAAGACAGAATGTCGCATGAAATCATCGATGATCCGATCCGACATCTCAACAAAAGGGCCAAAAGGACTTGACGGTTTTTCAGGCGAATTGTTCATACCCGGCAATATATCACCTGCCAAATCCTCTTTAAACTTTGAACCATACACTTTAAACTGGTTGCGGCGCCGGAGCCCTTTCTAACCCAAGCTTGACACCATATTTACGGGTTGTTAGACTGCCGAACCCTTCTGGTGATTTTATACTGCTGGCATTGTTTGATTATTTCTTTCTCAAAATAAAGCATGACCACGAAGCGGAGACCAGGAGCCAGTTATACCGAATTTTGCCTTAAGGGTTTTAATGCGGGTAAATTTGTGGTTATGCAAATTCAACTCAGGAGATTGCCTTTATGCCTGTTTTCAATGGAGTTCCAACCCCCGAGGATGGCAAGAAAATTACAGTTGATGGCGGCAAGCTGAATGTCCCGGACAATCCGATTATCCCCTTCATTGAAGGTGACGGGATCGGACGAGACATCTGGCGCGCATCGCAAAGAGTTTTCGACGCGGCAGTGGCCAAGGCTTACGGCGGAAAGCGCCGCATAGTCTGGTATGAGATTTTTGCCGGCGAGAAGGCTTTCGAGAAGTTCAGCGAATGGTTGCCCAAAGGAACGCTCGATGCCATACAGTATTGTGTGGTTGCGATCAAAGGGCCGTTGACGACGCCTGTCGGCGGCGGCATCCGTTCACTCAACGTCAGCCTGCGACAGGCTCTCGATCTTTACGCCTGTGTTCGCCCGGTTCGCTATTTCAGTGGAGTGCCCACTCCGGTCAAGCATCCCGAAAAACTGGATGTCGTCATCTTCCGTGAAAACACAGAGGATGTTTATGCCGGCATCGAGTTCCAGGAAGGATCCGACCGTGCACTCAAGCTGATCGACTACCTGAGCGATCTCGGATACGAGATCAACAAGGATTCCGGAATCGGCATCAAGCCGATCTCGATCACGGCGACAAAGAATCTGGTCCGTCGCGCCATCCGCTACGCCATCGAACATAACCGCAAGATGGTTACTCTGGTCCACAAGGGCAACATTATGAAGTACACTGAAGGTGCCTTCCGTGACTGGGGTTATCAACTGGCAAAAGAGGAGTTCAGGAATCAGATCGTGACCGAGGATGAACTCTGGAAGGATCACAACGGCAAGCTGCCTGAAGGCAAGGTGCTGATCAATGACCGCATCGCCGACGCAATGTTTCAGCAGATTCTGCTGCGCCCGGACGAATATTCGGTCATCGCGACTCCCAATCTCAACGGCGATTATCTCTCGGATGCCTGCGCCGCTCAGGTCGGAGGCCTTGGCATGGCCCCGGGAGCTAACATCGGCGACAACGCCGCGGTCTTTGAGGCAACTCACGGCACCGCTCCCAAATACGCCGATCTGGACGTGATCAACCCGTCTTCTGTGATACTCTCAGGCATCATGATGCTTGAACATATGGGTTGGGGCGAGGCCGGAGACCTGATCGTCAACGGTATCGTCAAAACCATAGATCAGAAACGCGTCACTTATGACCTCGAACGCCAGATGGAAGGCGCCACCAAGGTCAAAACAAGTGAATACGCCGATGCAATTATTGAAAATATGTAGGAATTAGTTACTGGTTGCCGGTTATCAGTTGTCAGTTTTGGGCAGAAGGGTAGTTGGAGATTTATTTTTTCAGATTAGATCTGCATTCTTTAATTTCAAACCAAACTAAGAGAAGCGAGCTGCTGCCAACTGATAACTGATAACTGCCAATTGACAGCTATTTCCATGGAGGCACTATGGCAAGAAAAAAGATAACAGTAGTAGGTGCTGGAAACGTCGGAGCCACGACTGCACACTGGCTGGTTTCGAAAGAGTTGGGCGATGTCGTGCTTGTGGACATTGTCGAAGGGATGCCCCAGGGCAAGGCCCTGGATCTGGCTCAGTCCGGGCCGATTGAAGGTTATGACTGCCGCCTGATCGGCACCAACGGATACAAGGAGACAGAGAACTCCGACATCGTAGTCATCACCTCCGGAATCGCCCGCAAGCCGGGAATGAGTCGCGACGACCTGTTAAATACCAATGCCGGCATCGTCGGCAGCGTGACGGATGAGATCGCGCGGACATCCCCGAATGCGATTATCATCGTGGTTTCGAATCCCCTCGATGCCATGGCTCAGGTAGCCTTCAAGCGGTCGGGATTCCCAAGGAATCGCGTCATCGGCATGGCCGGTATCCTCGATTCCGCCCGCATGCGGACATTCCTTGCCGAGGCTCTCAATGTCTCGGTCGAAAACGTCACCGCATTCGTTCTTGGAGGCCACGGCGATACCATGGTTCCGCTGCCGCGCTATTCCACCTGCGCCGGAATCCCCGTCACCGAACTGCTTGCCAAAGATGTGCTCGACAAGATAGTCGCTCGCACCGCCGGCGGCGGCGCCGAAATCGTCAGCCTTCTCAAGACCGGTTCGGCCTACTACGCCCCGTCATCTGCGGCTGTCGAAATGGTCGAGGCCATCATCAAGGACAAGAAGAAAATTCTCCCCTGCGCCGTTCACCTCGAAGGTGAATACGGCATCAACGGCCTGTTTGTCGGAGTCCCCGTCAAACTTGGCTCGAATGGCGTCGAGGAGATCATTCAGATCAACCTGACTACCGAAGAACGCGCCGCCTTGCAGAAATCCGCCGCGGCGGTTCAGGAACTCGTAAATATTCTGAAGATCTGATCTTCAATTCGATTTCCCGGCAGTTTGAAATAATTCACCTGCCGCATTCTCGATTCTCCTCAGAAGAAGAGATGAAGGGAATGCGGCAGTAGTTCTTTGAAGAAGTTTAAAGTCTAAAATTTAAAGTCTGAAGTTTAAAAGATCGTGTTTCAAAATCAGTTCATTGTGCCGGCAGTCATTGAAATGCAATCATTAAACTTTGAACCTTAAACTTTAAACTTCTTCTAAATGCTTTAAATAGTAAAAAGAGGTTATCGAGCAGTGAGCGATCAGAAGGACCCTAAAGATTTGACGGGAAAAGAAAAGATTCTTGCAGAGTTGAAAGCTCTGGAATATGAGATGACTATCGAATTGCCGCGAGCATTGAGAATCGCTGCAGCTCTCGGCGATCTATCCGAGAATGCGGAGTACAAATCAGCACGCGAGCGCCAGGATTATGTCCGCGCCCGCATCCGCCAGCTTCAGCAGCAAATGGCCAATCTCTCAAGCATCGACGTCACCAAATTGCCGCATGACCGCGCATCCTATGGTTCGACTCTGCAGCTCCGGGACATCGATCGCGGAAGTGAAATAACCTACAGGCTGGTCAGCCCCGAAGAGGCTGATTATGAACAGGGCCTTATTTCAACCGCGTCCCCGATCGGCAAAAGCCTGCTCAACAAAGAAGAAGGCGATGAGGTCAAGGTCCAGACACCTAACGGCTCTCGCTCGTTCGAAATCATCAAATTGTCTACCATTCATGATGAAGACTAGAGAAGACCGAAAAAAGTTCAAAGTTCAAAGTTCAAAGTTTAAAGTTTAAAGTCCGTGTTTATGAGGTTCCAGTAGTTATGGAGACTGTATCAGCAGGACCGATAACTCAACTTTGGACTTGACTTTGGACTTGACTTTAGACTTTGACTTTAGGCTGCTTTGGACTTTAGACTTTGGACTTTAGACTTTGGACTTCAGGCATACGACGTGAAAATGGAGGATAGGGCATTTGTTGTCGCGACTCGGTTCAAGCATTGTTGTAAAGCGATTGCTGATCGTTGCGCTGCTTGGTAGCGTATTCAGTGTCAGTGCGTTTGTCGTGATGTATTTTTCGTTGCGGGGACGGACGGTTGATGTGCCAAGCGTGGTGGGAAAGACAGAAGGCGATGCGCGAGATTCGCTCGATGATTACGGGCTCAAAATGGTGATCAAGAGCCGGATATACAGCGAAAGCATGGCCCCGAATCTGGTGACCGATCAGTATCCGCCTCCCGGGACTACGGTGAAGACCGGCCAAATGGTGAGAGTCAGCCTGAGTCTCGGACCGACTCAGGCCCCGAAATAATTGATAATTCAGGCAAGCATTCCCGGAATTTTTCGTTCATTCAAGGTAATTGTTCAGATCAGGAATTACACGAATCAATGATTGAAATTGCGCCATCGATTTTATCGGCAGACTTCACGCGGCTCGGGGAACAGATTTCGGCGGTCGAGCAGGCGGGTGCGTCATACATTCATGTTGATGTCATGGATGGTCATTTCGTGCCGAATTTGACGGTTGGGCCATTCATCGTCGAATGGGTCAGAAAGACGACGACGCTGCCGATCGATGCGCATCTGATGATCGAGAATCCGGACAACTTCATTGCCGCCTTTGCGAAAGCCGGTGCGAATCTGATTTCGGTGCATCCTGAAGCGACATATCATCTGAATCGCACGCTGGCATTGATCAGGCAGGCGGGATGCAGGGCGGGCGTGGTCCTCAATCCGGCCACACCGCTGGCCCTGATCGAGGAGGTGATCCGCGATGTCGATTATGTTCTGGTGATGTCGGTCAACCCGGGATTTGGCGGGCAGAAGTTCATCGAGTCAACCCCGGACAAGTTGCGAAGGCTTCGCGAATTGATCGCCATCAAAGGCTCCAAGGCCAGGATCGAAATAGACGGCGGCATCGGTCCTGAAAACGCCGCCGAAGTGGTCGCCGCAGGAGCCGATATCCTGGTCGCAGGATCGTCCGTCTTCGGTTATCCGGATCCCGGTGGAGCCTTGCGCAGGCTGATTATGGCCGCTGAAACCGCTTCAAACCAGGGCTCAATGCTCAGAGTTTAAACTTGAAGCTCCAGGCTTAGTGCTTTGTGCTTTTCGCCAATACCAGGCTTGGTTATTTACTGGTATAATGCCCGTACGTTGTGGGATGAAATTCTTAGGAGTACTTAATATGAGATGTAGAGTTTCGGTATACGCTTTATCAGTGGCGATACTGGCGCTGGCAGTCGGTCTTTCCGGTCGTGGTTCAAAGGACAAGGTCAAGAATGAAAACGCGCCGATACCGGGGCGCGACAAGGAGATTTACGAGCAGGCGTCAGTCAAGGCCAGGAAGGGCCGCTACGACGAATCCCGGCTTCTGTACAACGTGGTCATCAGCACCTATCCGGACAGCGAATACCTGCCGCTGGCAAAGCTGGCCATTGCGGATTCATTCTATCTTGAAGGCGGAACGAGCAATCTCGAGCAGGCAATCGGAGGGTACAAGGATTTCGCGCAATACTTTCCGACACATCCCAGGATTTGCGACGTCAAGCATAAGATTGCTCATTCGTTGATGCGTCAGATGGGGGCATACAACCGCGACGCATCAAAAGCCAGGCAGGCGGAATTCCAGCTTAAGGCGGCGCTGCAGAGTTGTCAGATGTCGGCTTTCAAGCCGCAGATCGAGAGCGATCTCAAGGACGTTCAGCAAGCGCTCGGTTTGCATGAACTCGATATCGCCCGCTTCTACATCAATAATCGCCAGGCTTACAAAGCCGGCGAAAGCCGTCTTCGCGATATCATCGTTCAATATCCCTTCTTCAGCTATTATGACGAGTCGCTCTATCTTCTTGGAGTGACGCTGATCGAACAGGAACAGCCTGAAGAGGCCTCAGAGTACTTCACCAAACTGGTGAGAGATTACCCGAACAGCGAATTTTCAAAGAAGGGCCGGGATTATCTGGAAAAACTGGGCAAGCCGCTTCCGACTCCCAGCAATAATGATCCGGCGCCTGTCAGACCGGGTTATATGGGCAAATTCGGACTGATTCTTGGTAATAACGGGCTGGATATTTCCAGGGACGGTGTTCTGCTCAGCAAGGAAGGCACTGAAAAGGATGATGTGAAAGGCATGGCCAAACCTTCAGATGCCAGTGGCGCCACCGGGACGCGCGCCATACGCGCCAGCACCAGGCAGAATGTAGATGCCCCGGCGGTGTCTCAGTCGGCTCCTGCCGCCGCTGCTCAGACTCCCGCTCAGACCACTCCTGCTGCGGATAATAAGAGCGACTCCAAGAATAAAAAAGAGAAGCCACCAAAAGAAGAAGGGCATTCTTGGAATTTTTAAATAATCACTCGTAAATTCCTGTAAAAATCGGTTATAAATAACGGAAGTTTAAAGTTTAAAGTTTGAAGTTTAAAGGGAAGTTGCCGGTTGTACGGTGAGCCTTGAAGCTCATTCGTCGGCCGACAATTTTTGCTTTGAACTTTAAACCATAAACTTTAAACTGCTTTATGGATTTAGTGTGTGATTCTTAAGTTTTCTGGACTCCGGGAGGCACTGTGGGCTACAAAATATTGCTGGCCGATGACAGCTTGACTGTACAAAAGATCATCTCGTTGACATTCAAGGATGAGGATATTGACGTAGAGACAGTTAATAATGGCGACCAGGCGATTACCCGGCTGCATTATATGAGACCGGCGCTGATCATGGCGGATGTCTCGATTCCCGGAAAGAATGGATATGAGATTTGCGAGTACGTCAAAAGCCATCCTGATCTGAAGAATACGCCGGTGATTCTGCTGGTTCATGCATTCGAGCCATTCGATGAAGAGCGGGCGAGAAAAGTCGGAGCCGATCAGTTTCTCAAGAAGCCGTTTCAACCGATCAGAGGGTTGATTTCAACAGTCATGAATCTGATTGAGCCCGAGCGTCTGCCCGAGCGTCTGGAGGAATTGGAAGCGAAGAATCTTGATAAGCTCGACGTGGTGAATCTGGAAAGTATTGAAGTTGCTGGGAGTGAAGTCTGGAAGAAGGCGGAAGTGATTCCCGGGGTTGCGCCGGTGAATAATCCGGTTCAATTGGCGCCTCGCAATGACATCGATCACGTGCTTGAGCTGGACGACGTTTTATCAGAAGCCTGGGGAGTGGCGCAGCAGCAGAGCAGGCCGGTTCCTGATGAAGAGAAATTCATAGAGGCGGTCTCGATGGTAGACCGGTTTGGAGAGCGTGAAGCTGTATCGGAAGCCGGTATTCCGCAGCGAGTCATAGATGAGATAGTCGATCGTGTGGTTGAGAGGTTGACCGCCGAGTTGGGCGGGAGCAAGCTCAGCGATCAAATTGCGGCTAAGCTGGCTGACAGGATCGAAGATCTGGCCGCGCGACAGCATGCAGCGCCGCATGCTGCCAGAATCGAATCCGATTCGCTTCTGGAGTTGGATGAGGTATGAAATTTATCCGTAAATACCCGATCCCGCCTCATTATTCAGGCTGCTTGCCGGCCGCTTTAGTCTCCTGGCCCTGAAATAAAACCTATCTCCCTGTCAGACAATTTCGCCCCCGGCAATCAATTGTTTTAATTATTATTATCATCAATAACTGCTTTATTTATTATGGAAATTCCAAAAACATACGAACCCAGGGAAGTTGAGGAGCGCTGGTCCTCATACTGGGAGACTAAAGGTTTTTTTCTTCCCGAGAATACCAGCGATGCGAAAGCGCCGGTTTTTTCGATGGTCATCCCTCCGCCGAATGTGACGGGTTACCTGCACATGGGGCATGCGCTCAATCATACGCTTCAGGATGTGCTGGCGAGGTGGCGCCGGATGAGCGGGGACAGAGTGTTGTGGCTGCCGGGAACGGATCACGCCGGGATCGCGACCCAGATGGTGGTTGAGAGGCAGTTGCAGCAGGAAGGGGTCAGTCGACTCGATCTTGGGCGCGAAAAATTTGTCGAGCGGATCTGGGAATGGAAGGAACATTCGGGCGGAACGATACAGAAACAGATGCGTGTTTTGGGTGAGTCTGTCGACTGGTCGCGCGAGCGATTCACGATGGATGACGGGTTGTCTCATGCCGTGAAAGAGGTCTTCGTCAGGCTTTACGATGATGGCCTGATCTATCGCGGCGAGTACATGATCAACTGGTCGCCCGGTCTTCAAACGGCAATCTCTGATCTTGAAGTGGAGATGAAGACGATCAAGGGCAAGCTCTATCACATCGCTTATCCGATCGGGCATAGGGTCAACTCGCCGGTTGAAGGGCTGGCAGAGGCTTATCAGGCGGCAAATGATGGAGAGCAGAAATCCGGTCTGCTCAAGACACCGGGGGGCGATTTCATCGTCGTGGCCACAACACGGCCTGAGACGATGCTGGGCGATACTGCGATAGCCTTTAACCCCGAAGATGCCGGCGCTGCCGGCCGGTATCAGGGAATGATCAGCCGCAGTGCGATTCTGCCGCTGGTTGACCGTGAAATCCCATTCATTCAGGATGAGATCGTCGAAAAGGATTTCGGCACCGGATTCGTCAAAGTAACGCCGGCTCATGATCCTAACGACTTTGCGATGGGCAAGCGACACAACCTTGAATTCATCCAGGTGATCGGCAAGGACGCGAAGATGACCGATTTGGCGCCCGAAAAATACAGAGGGCTGGACCGGTATGAAGCTCGCAAGCAAGTCGTCGCCGATCTTGAGGCGCTCGGGCTGATGCTCAGAATAGAGGATTACACTCACAATGTCGGCCACTGCCAGCGCAGTGGAGCGGTCGTCGAGCCACTGCTTTCGACCCAGTGGTTCATGAAAATGAAAGAGCTTGCCGAGCCGGCGCTCGAAGCGGTCAGGGATGGTCGCACTAAATTCGTACCCGAGAGCATCTCGAAGATCTACTCCAACTGGCTTGAAAACATTCAGGACTGGTGCGTCTCGCGTCAGTTATGGTGGGGGCACCGGATACCTGCCTGGTATACGCCGGAAGGAAAGGCGATAGTCGCCCGCGACGAGAAAGAGGCGCGTGAGCGTCTGGTCGCCGCCGGGCTGGATCCGAATACAGAGCTGACTCAGGATCAGGACGTGCTCGATACGTGGTTCTCATCGGCCTTGTGGCCTTTCTCGACGCTTGGCTGGCCTGATCAGACTGAAGATCTCAAAAAATTCTATCCGACTTCCGTGCTTGTCACGGCCTTCGACATTATCTTCTTCTGGGTCGCCAGAATGATGATGATGGGATTGAAGTTCATGGGAGATGTTCCGTTCCGCACGGTATACATCAATGCTCTGGTGCTCGATCCCGAAGGACAGAAGATGTCGAAGACGAAAGGAAATGTCGTCGATCCGCTTGAGGTCTTCAACAAATACGGCACCGATGCAGCCCGTTACATGCTGACCGCCGCTTCAACAACCGGTCTGACACTGACCCCGCAGGAATCGAAGCTCGAATCCGCGCGCAACTTCGCCAACAAGATATGGAATGCCGCGCGTTTTGTCCTGCTCAACTGTGACGAGGTGCTGCAGAGCAGGGAGCCGCTGGACTGGGAGACCGAGATCGCTCCGCCGGAGCTTGCGGATCTCTGGATTCTGAGCCGCTTCAACCGGGTTGCGCTCGATGTTCACAGCGCACTGGGCGAGTTCAGATTCCACGAGACTGCCGGGATTCTTTACCATTTCTTCTGGGACGATTTCTGCGACTGGTACCTCGAACTCTCGAAGCCGTTCGTGACCGCGAAAGAATCTACGCCGCAGAATCTTGCCGTCAAACGCAGGTTGATCTATGTCCTTGAGCGAAGCCTGAGATTGTTGCACCCGATCATGCCGTTCATCACAGAGGAGATCTGGCAGAAGCTGCCGCACAAGGGAGAATCGATCTGCCTTGCCGAATTCGTGCCGCACAATTCCGCGCAGCTCGACGGCCGCGCAGAACGCGAGATGAACCTGGTTATCGAATTGATCACGAAGATCAGAAACATTCGTGGCACCTTCAATATCGCTCCTTCAGTGCCCCTCAAGGCGCAGATTGTCCCTGCCGATGACGGCGTGCGCGAGGTCATCATCAAGATGCAGGATCACATCAAGCGGCTCGCCAGAGTCGGGGAAATCGAGATCATCGATAAAATTGTCGAACGACACGGTTCTGCGCACTCGGTCATCTCAGGTGCAGAGATCGTCGTTTCACTCGAAGGACTGATAGATTTCGATAAGGAGCGTGCAAGGCTCGAAAAAGAGGTTGCCAAGCTTGGTTCCGAACGCGAGAGCCTGGAGAAACGCCTTTCCAATCAGGACTTCGTCAGCCGGGCTGCAGCCGATGTTGTCACCGCATCTCGCGATCGCTCGGCGGAATTGCTCGATCAGATAGAAAAACTCGGCGCCATGATCAAAGCGCTCTGAGGCTTGAATAGTTTAAAGTTCAAAGTTTAAAGTTTAAAGTTCGTATCTGCTCAGCCCCGGGTACTGTTGGTTATGTTGAGCGGCCCTGAAAGGGACGCAGAGTTGTGATCAGCAGTGACGCCCTTTCAGGGCTGGTGAGACATCCACATTCTACCAAGGGCTTCACTCGGCCTACGGCCTCGCTCAACCCCTGGCTAGTTTATGTCAGCCTTCGGCGCTCAATCTGCAATTTTTACTGATAAGATGGGGCGGAGCATTTACGAATATTTAACAGCAGTAAGGCTGGTAAACGAAAACCAACGACTCACGGCCGGCAATTCATAACTGACAACCGGCAACCGGACTCTGGCAACTGACAACTTTATGGTTATCAATCCACTCGATCTGAATATAGTTGACGACATAGTCATCTCGGCCCTCGATGAAGATCTTGGCCGTGGGGACATTACATCCCGCGCGGTTGTGAGGGGCGGGGTCACGGGACGCGGCAGTTTCATGGCCAAGCAGGACCTGATACTGGCGGGGCTTGAAGTTGCGGATGCCGCTTTTGGTTCGCTCGATCCGTACCTGCAGATCGAGTCAACGGCGACGGATGGCGATTCGATCAGTGCGGGAAAGATTTTCGCCCGAGTCACCGGTGATGCGCAGATTCTGCTGGCGGCGGAAAGGGTTGCGCTCAATTTTCTTCAGCGTCTGTCGGGAATTGCGACGATCACCAGAAAATTTGTCGAAGCGATTGATGGCACCGGAGCGAAGATAGTCGACACCAGAAAGACGACTCCGGGTCTGCGTATGTTCGAAAAATATGCCGTCACTGCGGGAGGCGGGCATAATCATCGTCTCGGGCTCGATGACGGAGTGCTCATCAAGGACAATCACCTGGCCATGGCGGGCAGCGTGGCCGAAGCGGTCAGACGCGCGCGCGAAGTCGTCGGACACCTGCACAAGATCGAGGTCGAAACATCCACGCTCGAACAGGTCATTGAAGCCCTCGATGCGAAAGCCGACATTTTGCTGCTCGATAACATGACTCCTGAAATGGTGGGTCAGGCGGTTGAGATCGTTCGCCGGCGTGAAGGCCCGGACAGTCGTACTCAAACCGAAGCTTCCGGTGGGATCAATCTCGGCAATGTTCGCGCCTATGCCGAAGCCGGAGTCGATCTGATATCGATCGGAGCTCTGACTCACTCCGCCCCTGCCGTCGATATCAGCTTCAAGATTAAACCGGCCTGAGCCTGCAGGTACTGATCCCCCTTCAGCCTCTGATTGCATATCAATGTTCACGATACATCATTTTGAGTCAGTGACTTCGACCAACGACCTTCTCAGGAAGATGGATGAAGCAAAGGAATTCACCTGCGTGGTTGCCGATCAACAGACAGCCGGCCGCGGAAGGCGCGATCGCACCTGGCATTCCGCGCCCGGTGACGGCCTCTACCTGTCAATCCTGCTGCTGCCTCGATCTTCGGCCAGGGTCCCGCTGATCAGCCTGATGGCGGCTGTCTCTGTGGCTGAAACGCTGGTCGAACGCGGCCTGAGCGGCGTGGATATCAAGTGGCCCAATGACGTGCTGGCGAATGAACGAAAAATCTGCGGGATTCTGACCGAGGGCGCAAGCACTGGACAATCTTCCCGCATCATTCTCGGCATAGGCGTCAATCTAAATCATGGCGTCTTCCCTGAAGATCTCAATCTGACTGCGACTTCCGTGAAAATTGAAACAGGCAGGGAGGTCGTCGCCGCGGAGTTTCGCGATCAACTGCTTGAGCGGATCGCTCACTGGTATCAAATCTGGAAGCGCGACCCGGACCTTGTCGTCACTCGATGGGAGCAGCTATCGAGCTATGCGCGAAATCGCCACGTTGCCATATCGACAGGTGATGCTCTTATCAACGGCGTCACCGATGGTTTGACCTCCGACGGCGCTCTCCGCGTGATCGACGAAAAGGGAGATGACCGTATTATCCTTGCCGGCGAAGTTCAGCGGTTGAGATAAATAAACGAAACAGTCAGGACAAAAAGGCCGCGTGGCGATTATTGAGTTGAATGAGTTCGCGAGTGTGATTAAGATGTCATCCGCCGAAACGAACATGGAAATAACGCGCGACCGAGAGCCCTCGCAGCCCGTCATGAACTATTTCAATTATTTTACCGAGATAGAGGAAGAATTCGTCAAGAGGCGCAGAAGCCATATGCTGGTTTCGCCGCTCGACTGGTCTTTGATGGAATCATGGAAGCAGCGCGGAGTGCCGCTTCATATTGTGCTGCGCGGAATCAATTCGTCGTTCGATTCATATGACAAGCGATCAGGTCGCATTCGCAAGGTTAATTCGCTTTTATACTGCCAGCAGGAAGTCGAATTGATGTTTGTGCAGTATGGCGAATCCCGTGTCGGGAGCAGCGGTGAGCCGGCGGTTGAAGGACAGCCTGAAACTGAAAACGGCGCCGGCGGCAAGGATTCGCCATTCACCATCGGCAGCGTGATCGATTATCTCAATGAGCAGCGTGAGGCGCTCGAACTGATCAGCCGTAAACACGCAGCCGAAGCCGCTTTGACCGAGACCCTGAACCGGATTTTTCTCAGGCTGGATCAGATCCTGGATGATTTGCGCACGGGTAAAAATCTACCGGCCGAGAATCTTGAAACTGATCTGACGATGATTGAAGAGGTGCTTCTCGACGGTCTCAGGGAGAGCGCCGGCGAGGCCCGCCTCGCCGAATTGAAGAAGGAAGCCGCAGGGCAGTTGCGCTCATATCGACAGACGATGGAGAGCGCCGTCTATGACCAGACATTGAATAACCTCATCGCCAGGAAACTGCGCGAACAGTATCATGTGCCACGATTGAGCCTGTTTTATTTATGAACTGACTTTCCCCTTAACGTTGGGTTGCCCCCCGCCAGCCCTCCCCAGATGCCCCGAGGTAGGATTTATGTCGACATCCGCAGACGCGGCCGAGAGCGCAAATGATGAGCGGCAGCAGCTTGCTCAGGGCGAGCTTCACGAAGTGACGATCGAGAAGATCGTATACGGCGGTGACGGGCTTGCCCATATCGGGAGACAAGCGGTATTTGTCCCTTATGCCGCGGTTGGCGATCATCTGCGCGTCAAGATCGTCAGCCTGGAACGGAATTATGCGCGGGCGGTGATAGAGGAGATCGTCTGGGCATCGCCGACCAGGCGGGAACCCACGTGCGCGCATTTTGGAATGTGCGGCGGCTGCCAGCTCCAGCACATCACCTATGCCGCACAACTCGAAGCAAAGGCTTCATTCATTCGTGAATCGCTGCGCAGGCTCGGAGGCATCGAGTGGAATGACGAAATAAAAGTCAGATCGGCATCGGAGTTCGGTTACCGTTCCCGCGCCGAATTGAAGGTCAGCCACAACGGTTCCACAAATCCGCAGATTGGTTATTATCGCAGCGGGACACAGGAAATCTGCGAAGTCACGGATTGCCCGATCCTGCTGCCGGCCGTCAACCGCGAGCTTCATCGTTTGCGCGTGGAAACATCCATGGTGCCGGCGGACGCCACCCGAATCTTTCTGACGGCCGGCGATGATGAGGTGATACTAACTCCAGGCACGGGCGAGAATGCCAGAACCGAGGCCATCGATTCGATGGGAACCGCCTATCAGTGCATCTCGGGCATCAAATACGGTTTCGGCGTCAGGTCGTTCTTTCAGGGAAACAGGCTGCTGGTCGATGAGCTGGTGAACGAGGCCATTGGCGGCAATCGCGGCCGTTTCGCGGTCGATCTTTATGCCGGAGTCGGGTTGTTCAGTCTTCAACTGGCAAAGACATTCGATCAGGTCTGTGCGGTTGAGGGAAACCGGTTTGCCGCGGCGCACGGCGCCGAAAATGCGCGCGCCAACGGCGTCGGAAATGTTAAGTACGAGCCGATTTCAGTCGAGGCATGGCTCAAATATAAATCGGGGGAATATCCTCAACCCGATATGATACTGCTCGATCCGCCGCGCGCAGGGGCAGGACCACAGGTTCTCTCTCGCGTCCTTTCACTCAAGTCGCCTGCGATCTCATACATCTCGTGCGATCCTGCAACACTTGCACGCGATTTGAAGCAATTGCTCTCGGAAGGGTACAGTATCGAATCGGTCACCGCGCTCGATATGTTTCCTCAGACATTTCATGTCGAGGCCGTGGTCCATTTGAAATTGTCCTGACAGATGCGATAGGTTTTCTTTTTTTTCAGGCAGTAGATTTCTCAGCTACCTCAGAGCCACCCCGGAAATCCCGCCCTGGGGGGATATTTCAATGGCTCGTCGTTTGAGTTTTTCCCGGCTGATACCGGTTCATCAGCCGCTTGTGTTTATCGCCGCCGCGTTTGTTTCGGGGCTTCTCTACTCATCATTCAATAGATACGAGACCTGGGTATGGATGTTGTTGACGGCCGTCTTATGGGTGGTCTTGACGGCGGCGCTCAGTTTGAGGCTGTCATCGGCTATCAGTCTGTCGCTGCTGTTGAGTTCATTCTTTTCGATAGGAGGCGCTCTCTGGTCTTTGCACGAAGCGGGAACAGGATCCGGCAGAATTCGCGTCCTGTTTGAGCGTGGAGATCTCGAAACCGGCGAGCCGGTCGAATTGCAGGGGAGGCTCTTTCTGGCTCCCGAGCTTGCTCCGGACAGAATCTATCTTCATCTCGATGTGGAAAGCGCAGGGACGCTCGGAAGACATTTCAAAGCGACCGGAAACGTCATGATCATGGTTCCGTTCAACGATCCGGAGTCGAGGCGGGAGTATGACACCCTCTCGCTCGATTACGGCACGCGGTTGCGCATCGTCTGCAATCTCAAAAACGGCCGCGGCTACCGCAATCCCGGGGCGCCCGATTTTCAGGAGATCCTCGAAACTCAAGGTTATGACGCCCAGGGGTGGGTCAAAAGCCCTCTGCTCATAGAGGTGCTGGGAGATGGCGACAGGAGTTTCGTGTTATCGAAACTGTTTGGCCTGCGCGCTCGACTGATAGCGGTGACGCTCGAGCATTTTACCCAGCCCGCAAAAGGGATATTAGCGGCGGCGCTCTTCGGCAATCGTTATTTTCTCTCCCGCGGCACGGCCGAGGCATTTCGTGTTGAAGGCACATTTCATCTGCTGGTGATTTCAGGGATGCACGTGGCCCTGATCGCCGCCGTGGTTCTCTGGCTGGCTGAATTCATCAGCGATTCGAGGATCATCCGCTGCGCGCTGGCTTTTCTGGTGATGTGGGCTTATGCGCTGATGATCGGCAATCAGCCGTCGATCACGCGATCTGTCATAATGATGACAATCTTTCTCGGCGGAAGGCTGATCTTCAGAACCTCGGCCGGAGCCAACATACTTGCCGCATCGGCGCTGATCCAACTGGCCTTGCATCCCCCGGACCTCTTTAATTCCGGCTTCCAGCTTTCGTTTCTCACCGTGTTGATAATTGTCCTGCTCGTAGTTCCGATCAATTCTCGCCTGAGGACTGCGGGAGCCTGGAAGCCGGCGGCCCATGCGCCTTTCCCTCCACGCATTCCTGCTCCAGTAAAATTTATCGCCGAGTCGATGTTCTGGAATGAAAGAGCCTTCAGAAAGGAAATGCGTGATTCGAGAATCCGCTACCGGCTGATCAAGTCGCGATACGGCATCACCCTCAATCGCCTGAGATTGCAGCGGGCGATTGTCTGGATCGCGATGACGGTGATGACGTCGATTGCCGTACAGGCGGCGCTGCTGCCGCTGATGGTCGAAAGATTTCATCGCTTCTCGATTATCTCGCCGGTCGCCAATGTCATCGAGGGACTGCTCATCACCGCACTGATGCTTGCCGGAGCGATCTTCCTTCTCTTCTATCTTTTATTTGGCGAACGGATTTCATTCTTTTGCGCACCAGTCGATTGGATCGGAAATTTGATCGGCAGGGAGAATGAATACCTGACCTCCCTGGGGGCGGCCGCCATCAGAACACCCGATCCGGGCGAGTGGGCGGTCGCGGCTTATTTCGCATACTTTCTCAGCGTAGTCGTCCTGCTGATTGTGATCAATGAATGGAACCCGTTCAGGAAGGGCGATGAAAAAGGTGTCTGGGAGGCGCGACGATTGAGGCTGGCCGGGATTGCGCTCGGTGCGACCGCTTCGGCAACGATCCTGCTGGTCGGCCTGCTGGTGGTTCTTCATCCGCTCCCTCATCGATTTGAAAGAGGGCGATTGAGCCTGACATTTCTCGATGTCGGTCAGGGCGATTCGATTCTCGTCACCTTTCCGCAGGGAAAATTGATGATGATAGATTCCGGCGGGCGCCCGGATTTCGGCAGATACAAAGATGGAGATGGCGACAGCGCCCCGGCCTTTGTCGAAGATCGGATCGGCGTAGCCGAGGCCGCCGTCATGCCTTTTCTGTGGAGCCGCGGGATCAAACGGCTGGACTGGATTGCCGCAACGCACGGCGACGCCGATCACATCCAGGCATTCGAGGATATCTCGCGGAATTTTGAGATCACTCAGGCCCTCAAACCCGCCTCTCTGCAAACCCCCACAAGAAATAGCGTCTTTGAACGCACCGGCGGCGGATTGAACGTCAGATCGGTCGGGAAAGGCGATGGGTTCGATGCCGATGGAGCGAGAGTCGACATCCTCTGGCCTTCTGCATCCAACCCCCAGGAACTCGGCACCGACAATAATTTATCGCTGGTCGTGATGATCACATATGGAAGCCGCAAGTTCCTCCTGAGCGGGGACATGGAACAGGAAGCCGAGGCGGAGTTGATCAGAACGGGCATCGATCTCAGAGCCGATGTCCTGAAAGTCGCTCACCACGGCTCCAGAACATCGACGACCGATCAGTTCCTCTCGGCCGTCAAACCGGCTGAGGCCGTCATCTCCGTCGCGTCTCCAAGCCCTTACGGGCATCCCCACCAGGAAGTTCTCGACAGATTGAAGGCCCGCGGATCGAGGATCCGGCAGACCAGCAATTGCGGCGCGATCACTATTTCAACTGATGGCCGGGATCTGAGAATCGATACCTTTGTTCCATGCCCGTGAATTTGGCTCTACCCGCTCTTCCTCAACCAGAGGTCCGCCCAAACTGCATCGGACGGCAGCCGGAACAGCTTGATCAGCATATATCCCGCCATCGCGATGTTTCCCAGACACATCACCAGAACAAACCAAATTACCCGCTGCACCCAGCTCACCTCTTTGTAAAACACCCACACATAAAAAGTGATGAAGCCGCAATAGGCATCCCAAAGAGTGGCTATCCACCACGGCTCGGCCCAAAACCTCGGGCCGACGCTGAAAACACTCTCCACGCTGCCGGCTTTTATCGTTACCCACAGCATGCCAATCAATATCAAGGTGAACAGTATTCGAAGTGTCGGAATCGGTTTCATTGGATTCTCCATCATACTTTGATCAAGTGAGCGATCTGACGGTATCTTTTTGCGCTGAAGCCCCGGACGATGATGACATCCTGCGGGCGCCTGAACGGTCCATGCTTGCTCCGGTGCTCGACGATCCGCCCCGCAATCACAGGCCCAATTGCCGGCAGTCTCTGCAATTCTTCCAGGGTCGCTGTATTAATGTTGACCCTCTGATCTGATGCCTGTGGCGCCTGTTGCGCCTGGGCGATCAGGTGGGACGCCGGCATATCGAGCCGGAACGCAAACGCCCAGCTTGCGTATAAGATGAGAATCAGAAAACTGGTTTTCACGAGATTGCCTCTTGCAAAATATCGCAAGCGAGACGCTTGCGCTCCAACTCCTTCGCCAATGTCCCGGTTGCATTTTTAGAAACTTAAAACTTTTGTAACTGCTCAGCCCCTGACCTGACTTTGGCCTGCTCCGCTTTAAGATCTGGAAGTAAACTTATCCGGATCAGAATCGGGGCATTGGCCATACGAGCGGGGGCGCAGGCGTCCCGCCTGCGAACAATCGCAAAAGTCGAACTCGAGAATTTCAATTGGAATAATTGCCGATACACGCAGGCGGGACGCCTGCGCCCCCGCTCGTATGGCCATGCGCCCGGTTCGGCTGGTTCCAGCCTTGGAACAATCCGAACCGCCTGCGAACAATCGCAAAAGTCGAACTCGAGAATTTCAATTGGAATAATTGCCGATACACGCAGGCGGGACGCCTGGCGCCCCTCACTCGTTAGCCAATGTTAGCTGCCAGGTCCAATTGCATCAGAAACTTTATACTTTCTGCAACGGAGATTGCCCTCAAATGGCTGAGCAGTTACATACTTTTTTCACCTGAGCCCGTGGATCTTGATTCGAAATTCTCCGTTGGCGATTGTCGGGCCTTCGGGAGCCTTGCGCGCGAAATTGATCGACCCGGAGAAGATCATCGGGATGCCGCCACTGACCGTTTGTATCCCGTAATGTTCGCTGGTGAAGACGGCTTTGATATGAGGGTTTGGCGGGATGGCGATTCCGTACCTCAACGAGACTATCGGCAATTCGAGCTGACGCGCGGGATTGATGATTTCGATGCTGTCGTCGTATATGTTTATTCTTGCCTGGCGATCACTGACGCTCCAGTCCCTGTGAATCAATGAATTGGTCAGCGCTTCGATGATCACACGCCGGTGATAATTCGCTCTGCCGGGAATTAACTGTTCTCCTGAGTCTGCGATAATCTCATTGCCGCCGTTGTTTTCGGAGCTCTCGCGGACTTTGCGCGAAGGACGCGAGTCCCAGAGATCGGCATAACGCCTGACGAAGTTGAAGGCTCCATCATATAACCTGAATAGATTTCCGTGAACCTCGAACCTCTCAACCACCGGCGCGTGATGATCATTGCCGCTCAAACGCGTGAGCGTCAGACCCGCTTTCGGCATCTGCTCCGTCAGCCTGTCGTTGAAGGCAAACAGAAGCAAACCGCCGACATTCGGTATCATGTGCTCACCGAGCTTCACCAGCAGCCCCATATCCCGCATGACCGAATCGGTCGGGAATCCCTTTGATGATTTATCCCAGTAACCGGGATTGACGCCCCTGACATAGCTCCAGAAAAGCGATTCATCTATGTCTCGATCCAGGTCGGAGTGAAAGACGGGAATCTGTTCGTGGCGTGTGAGATGGTTCTCCTGGTAGAGCCTCGAAAGCTCTTCGCGCGTTGCCTCGCGTTTGTGGGACCCTTCGCGAATGTAGAACCGGTCATCCAGAGTTCGGTGCGGACGGTTTTCGGTATCCACCTCGAGCACCACTATCCGGCGGCCGCTGTCGAATGCCACCTTTCTGATGTAGGGGAATACGGGAGGCTGGATCTGCTGGCTGCAAATCCCCCTCAACTCCTCCACTACGTTTTCAGGATCATCGACGCCCTCGATCCGCAACTGGTCGTTGACTCCGAAGATCATCGCTCCACCGGCGGTGTTCGCCAGCGCGATGATCTCGGCTGTCAACTTTTCGACATTGCTGAAACGGACTTTGAGCTCAAGGTAGGTGTCTTCTCCGCCACGTAGCAGGCGGATGAGATCCGCTCGCGTCGTGCCCTGCGCCGGCACGTCGACCTGGTAAGCGTGGTAAGAACGCTCTGATCCGGACGTCTGTCTCTGGCGCCGATATTCGTTGTGCCGTTTTCGTGACATCGCGGTGGCAGCCCAAAAAAACGAGTTTGAGCTGAAAGCGGGTGTCTCCGCAGGTTTGATCTGTGTTTGTTTAAACGGAACGGGCATCGGGTTACCCGTTCACGTCCGGCGAATGAATATGCTGAAAATCAGACTGATATAGAACCGGCCTGTGTTCTACTTGGATTTGTCCTTGGTTTCATCAACGTCTTCGTTGATTCCCTGTTTGAAGGTGCGAATGCTCTCGCCGAGACCTTTTGCCAGCGAAGGCAGGCGGCTGCCGCCGAACAGCACCAGCAGAATTACCAGGATGATGACGAGTTCAGTCGGCCCAAGACCACCAATCATTAAGAGGATGTTGCTCATATAGTCTCCTTTGAAATTGCATTAGCGAGATGTCTTTCATTCTAGCTTTGTGTGCGCATGGGTGTCAATCGGGCCTCTCAATTGGATCTGTCTCAATCCACTGGCTGCACACGAACCATCTTGGGAATTCGAGCCGGATGACGGACCAGAACGGAACGATGGTCTATCGCGGAGAGTTCGATCCGTACGGGAACCTGGTCTATGAATGGGGCTTGGCGGGGCTCAATACGAGGAAGTTCACGGGGTATGAAAGGGATAGCAACACCGGACTCGATTACGCCAACGCGAGGATGTATGGGCCTGGGAGGGGACGCTTCATGCAGCCCGATCCTGCGGGGCTCAAGGGGGCGAACAGGAATAACCCCGCCAGTCTCAACAGGTACAGCTATGTCAACAACGATCCGGTCAATTCAATCGACCCTTCAGGAAACTTCCTTGCCAATCCCTGGTGCCAGCAGATTTATATCGACAATATTTATGTCGGGAATACCTGTGGCGGAGGCTGGGGTGGGTTCTTCGATCTTCCTTACCCGGAATTTAGTGGCCCTGCTGAACAACCTCCTGACCCAATCATACTTGAGTGCCCTCTACAAGACTTTCACTTTAACGTAGGTGGTAATGGAACAACAGCCAATGAGTTATCAGAAGTCGTGCAAGTTGCTCTAGGTGAAACAAGTAATAATTTTTATGTAGATGAGGAGGAGACGCTTATTGCGACCATATTCAACCGATTAAATATTAATAAAGTTTTTGCTGCATGGGGTCGCAAAGACAGACCCTTTAATGGGGGAGACACTGTCCTGGGCATCTTGGAAGCGGGCTACGATGCTTACTCGATACATAGAAAAAGCGATGGGCTGAGGTCTGGAGAAGGTAAGATTGCAGATGTTAAATCTCAAAATAAAGGCAAAATACCCTATGCCAGTTATGTATGCAGACAATTACTTGCCGCCTCCAGTTTCGTCAAACTAGTGGGTGGTATTGATTTAAACACTCTAAGTGATGCCTACCCATATACATACAACATAGGAAATAGCGCAAGAAATCAAATACCATCCAGTGCGTATGGATTAAAAAGAATTGGAGATACTTGGTTTTATCAAATGCCTGTAAAATTCTGAAAATTGACAGCTGGAAGTTTTAACAAGCGCTAATTTCCTCATTAATAGAGCGCTTTGACAATTTTTAGCACAAAGATATTGAGGTTAACGGCATTTATAGATAGGCTTTTTAGAAACTCTTGTGTTTATTTGAATTACCGGTTTGATAAACCAAGTGCTGTGTCGAAAACCGTTCAGAGTTTGAAAAAACAATTTCTCCATTGTTACTGGGGTTTTTAGCTGTTCAATTTGGCCATGCCTGTCACTATTCAGTAGATAAGTTTTACCATGTATTGTGCGCTTTAATGGTTAGTAATGAGTGCAACTTAAGATTGTTAGAGCTGTTTATAAACAACAGGCTACCATAATAACGGCTTGATCTATCCTTTATCAATCAGATAGATGCCTGAAAGTTTATATTTTAAGTGGGTGTTTAAACTATTTTGAAGGGGGTGAATCTGTGATGCATCAATCTACAGGCAGAAAAATCGGCATGGCAACATGTTTAGTAATCAGTATATTGATTATTGTTCCTGTGAGCATTCTTTTACTGAAGAAGTCACAATCAGTGTCGCACCAGAGGTCGCTAGAGAAATCTAGTGATGCAGTTAGACAAACCCCTTCAAACGTGTCTTATTATCACTTGATTTCCGATAAAAAATGGGTAATCGCTGATTATCATTCTGTATGGATAACAGAAAATGAGGGGGCAAACTGGAAAAATATTTATCAATCAGTACCTGATCATGAATATGAACATTCAATCAAATGCCTAAGTATTATCAATGACTTGTCCCTGATTCTTATTGATAAGGACAAGTTAATGAAAACCAATGATGGGGGCGCTACCTGGTTAGAAATAAGCCGACTCAAAATTGGTGTTAAGACCTGCTTTTTTATTGACGAGCTTCGCGGATGGTATGCCGGGGATCTCTCAGGGACTATTTATCATACCAATAATGGCGGTTATTCCTGGCAGCCCCAGACGACTAACATGCTGGCCGGGAAAAACGAGATACAGGAGAATTGGGAATTTAATGATATTTTGTTTTTGAATGAAGATGACGGATGGGCTGTAGGGAATGGTGTAATTATTTGGACGGATGATGGAGGTAAAAATTGGAAAAGGGCGGGTTCAGATAATTTGAATTATCTGAGAGTCAGGTTTTTAGACAGACTGATAGGTTGGGCAGTTGCAAAACATGATTCGTCTTTTGCTAAAACAACCGACGGTGGTCGCCATTGGAAACTTTATGAAGGTCCGCCTTCTTTTGGCGACTGGACTCCAAATTTCTTTTTTTTATCCGAAAATCATGGTTATGCTTCATTGAACCATCCTTATGAAACGTTTGATGGCGGGAAAACCTGGAGAAGAATAGGTGAAGCCGAACAGTATGGATATGGCTATGAATACATTTCACGGACAGGAGATAATACATTAATTTTTTCGGCATTAATAAGGGAGAGTCGATATCTATTACCAGCAAGGATGAAGGCGTATCCTGGCATGGAAACGGCATGTCTATTCAAAATGACTACCTGGTATCCAACAAAAAACTGATCGAGCGATACAACCCATTCAGAAAATCTTTGGAAG
Organism: Acidobacteriota bacterium; assembly: GCA_016710075.1. Taxonomy (GTDB): domain Bacteria; phylum Acidobacteriota; class Blastocatellia; order RBC074; family RBC074; genus JADJLO01. Next base: position 168,874 of record JADJLO010000021.1, read on the forward strand.
AAACACTTCAATCTGTTGTCAAGAAGGTTGAGGCAACTTATCCACCAATAGCAGGTGCCGCGAGGGCTGAGGGCCAAGTAATTGTTGAAATATTGATCGATGAAAATGGTCAAGTGATTCATGCATATGGACTGTCAGGTCATCCACTATTGATAGAATCTGCAGTCCAGGCAGCCAGGCAATGGCAATTTAAACCAGAGGTCCGATCCGGTGTGGCGGTAAAAGTCAACGGCGTTATTGAGTTTCGTTTTAATGCTCCACAAGGTTAAATAGCTGGTTTGTTAAAATGAGCGCAGCTATTTAAGAACGACAACACCAAATCATTTTACCAGTTTAAATTCGAGGCGCTTTCTTTTAGAGATATCGAGCCGCGTTATTTCCTCACGTTCTTTCCGGAGACGAATATTCAGGTATCCATTGAAATCGCGACTCGCCTCTAAACTGAGCAGGCGAAGAATTGATTCGGCTCCTCCGGGCCTCAGGTGGTGATGGAAATCAGCGGGACGCAAGGGGTCTATCGATCTTACATCTACGCCGGCGGCAAGCTGCTGGCCGAGAGGACTCCGGACGGGAATCTCTACTGGCTGCACACTGTCAATAATCTCCCAAATTTCCCTACTTTCGATCGTTTAATTTTCCCGACCTGCCAATTTAATGATTCCTGGTGACAATAAGAATTGCCGATCGGTCAGTTGTCTCAATAAACATCAATCATCCGATAAATGAAAATCCACCAACTGACTGATTCAGAGACTGGATGGCGTGTGT